>NZ_QRGC01000003.1 GCF_003448965.1 Oceanicella sp. SM1341 | reverse complement strand
GTGGCGCGGCCGGCCGCCGCCCGCGCGGCCGGCCCGGGCCGGGGCCGCGGTACCGAAATCCCGGGGTGACATGCCGCGCGGGGGGAATATATTGCCTATGCGGGCGGCAGGGACTACGCTCCTGTCGCTGTACAGATGAAAGCGGGTCTGCATGCCACTGATGAAGCCGAGCAGGATCTGCGTCCTCGGAGCGGCCGGGTTTATCGGACGCCACGTGGTGTCAGAATGCCTGTCCCGCGGGAGTTCCGTCGTCGCGGTCGACATCGTCGACAGGATGTCCCCGCATCTCGCGAACCACTCACGCCTCGAGTTCCGCCAGGGCGCGCTGACCGACGAGACCTTCGTGCGCTCGGCCCTCGAGGGCTGCGACGCGGTGATCTGCCTCGCCCCCGCCAGCCTGCCCGCCACCTCGAACGCCGACATGGCCGGCGAGGTGATGGCCTCAGTGCATGCCACCGTGAAGATCGCCGAGATCGCCTGCGAGCTCGGGGTGCGCAACTTCGTCTTCGCCTCCTCCGGCGGCACGGTCTACGGCATCGACAGCCCCGACGCCCTGCCCGAGAACGCCCCCACCCAGCCGCGCAACGCCTATGGCGTCTCCAAGCTCGCCATCGAGCACTACCTGCGCGTGCTGCGTGACCTGCGGGGCATGCACACGGTCTCGCTGCGCATCGCGAACCCCTACGGCGTGGGCCAGAACGCCGGCAACGGCCAGGGCTTCATCGCCATGGCCATGCGCCGCGCCTTCGGGGGCGAGAGCATGACCATCTGGGGCGACGGCTCGGTGGTGCGCGACTTCATCTTCGTGAAGGACCTCGCCGAGGCGATCTGCGCGGGGGCCGAGTACACCGGCGCCGAGCCCGCGATCAACATCGGCTCGGGCCTGGGCTACTCGCTGCGCGAGGTGGCGCGGATGGTCGAGAGCATCTCCGGCCGCAAGCTGGAGCTGGTGTTCGAGCCCAACCGGCGCATCGACGTGGCGCACAACGTGCTCGACATCTCGCTGGCCTTCCGCGAGCTGGGCTGGCGCCCCTCCACGGCGATCGAATCCGGCCTGCTCGCCACGGCCGAATGGTGGGAAACCCGCCGCATCTCCCAGCAGACCTGATCGACCCCGGGCTCCGGGCTCCGGCACGGCCTGTCCCGACCGGCGCGCGTGCCCGCCCGTGCCGCGGGCAGGGCGCGCGGGCGACGCAACGTCATGCCGGCGGGGCAGGGGGCTCGCGCCTCCCGCCCCGTCGCGGCGCCGTGCGGGAGGCGGGGCGCACCGGGCCGGCGAGGCCCCGGGTCAGGCCCGGGGCAGCGGGGATCCCGGGGGCGAGAGGGGCGCGGTGCCGCCGCAGGGGGCGCGCACGGGGCCCCGGGCTCAGCCCCGCGGGGGGCTGCCTCAGGCGGCGGCCATCTCCCAGGCCTCGGTGGCGATCTCGGCATAGACCGCGGAGACCGCCTTGTAGAGGTAGAGGTCGAGGGCGTTGTTCTCCATGATCCGCGCGTGCAGGTCGGCGGTCATCTCCACCTCGTTCTCCTCGGTCGAGGGGGTCACGCGCGAGCGGGCCTCCGGCGCCGAGCCGCCCCACATCATCCGCGACATCAGCAGGTAGCTCAGCGGGTAGCGCTCCTGCAGGCCCACGAAGGCATAGCGGGTGAACAGCCGCTCCTTCGCCTCCTCCGGGTCGATCTTCACCGTGCCGAACAGGTAGCGGCTCATCTTGTTCGCTTCCAGCGGCTCGTCCACGAAGGCGTCGATCGTGGGGTAGCGGGCGATGAAGTTGCGCCAGGGCGGGTGCATCTCGGTGCGGCAGTAGCGGTATTCCGACACGATGCGCGACAGCGGGTGGCGCAGGTAGGTGAAGAACTGCACGTCCGGCACCGCCGCGGCGATCTGCTCCACGTGCGGCGCGAAGATGTGCCCCGAGGCGGAGCGGCATTTCAGCGCCATGCCGCTCTCGATGAACTGGGTCACCGCGGCGCTCATCATGTCGCCGGTGAAGGAGGTGTCGGGCTGGTAGTCGATCGCCATGTTCCGGTACGGGCGCAGCCGTGCCGAGAGTTCCTGGGCGAGCGACGAGCCGGCAGTCTTCGGAATGTGATGCAGGAACCACAGGCCGGTTTCGGTCTTGTGATCCTCGATGTACTGCGCGACATGGCCTCGCTTGAGGTCGTTGAAACTCATCCGATACCCCGGCTGGCTGAACTGAGCCAAACTTACCTGCTGGGGGCGCAGAGGCAAGCCCCGTATGGCCTCGCGCCGGCGCCCTCTCCCTTGACTTCGCCGCCACCCTCGGTATCTGTCGGGGAACCGTGCTTCCCGCCCGGAACTGGCCGTCGGGATGGTCCGGCATCCCCCGGGAAAGCGCATTGAAAGGACAGCCCATGACACTCAAGGAGCTCGCCGATCGCGTCAGCGCCGAGAGCGGCGTAACGCCCCGCGAGGCGCAGCGTGCCCTGCGCGGCTTCTTCTCGGTGCTCGACACCGAGATCGAGGCCTCGGACGTGGTGTTCCTGCCCGGTTTCGGGCGCCTGCTGAAGCGCCGGACCGCCGACGGCAGGGAGCGCGTGGTGCTGGTGCGTCGCAAGCCCGCCGCCGCCGGCACGGAGGATGGCGCGTGAGCCTCGGCCAGCCTTCCGATTCCGGCGGCCGCCCGCTGACCTTCGCCGATTTCCGCCCCGGACGCGTGCGCGACTACATCGAGGCGATGCGCGCCTCCGGCATGTGGGTGTTCCAGCACATCCCCAAGACCGCGGGCTCCTCGCTCTCGGCCGAGCTGGCGCGCCACCGCGGGCCCTACCGCAACATCCACATCGCCTACATGGACCGCGGCTCCAGCCTGACGGACCGGCGCGACGCGGCCACCCAGCAGTTCCTCGACGACCTGGGCTCCGAGCAGCTCCGCTCGGCCTCCGGCCACCTGCGCTTCGAGAACGTGGAGAGCATCCGCGAGGCGATCCCGGACGTGCATCTCTTCACCTTCGTGCGCGACCCGGTGGAGCGGGTGATCTCCGAGTACCACTACTCGCGCAGCCCCGAGCACGCCGACCCCGAGGGGTTCATGAAGCGCTTCCCCACGCTGGGGGATTTCGCGCGCTCCTCGGAGGCCACGAACAAGATGGCGGTGTTCATCGCCGGCCGCCGGCGCATCGCGCCCGCGCACCTGCCGCAATATGCCTTCGAGCGCTTCCACTTCATCGGCAGCCAGAAGCTCTACACCCTGAGCTACCGGCTGCTCTCGACCATGCTGTGGCACCCGACCAAGCAGAAGGCGGCGCTGCGCGTCTCCGGCCGCAAGAACGCGGCGGACGACGTGGACCCGGAGATCCTCGAGATCATCCGCGACAACAACCGCGCCGACCAGGCCCTGTTCAACGCCGTGCAGGTGGCCTACCGCGAGGTGCGCGACGAGCTCAACGAGGTGCTGAAGGAATACGCCGAGGAGTGGCGGGCGAAGAACCCCCGCGCCGACGCCGACACCGTGAGCACCGCCGACTGAACCCGCCGCGCGGCCCCGCCCGGGCCCGGCGGAGGCCGTTCCGGCCGCGCCTTCTGCCTCGCCCGCCCCGGCTGGCGCCGGGGCGCGCTCAGGCGGGGCGTCACGCGGGGCCGGCGGCCGCGGCCCCGGGCCTGTGAGGGCAGCCGCCGCCCGGCCACAGCCTGCTCACCCCCGCCCGGACATGAGCCGCGCCCTTGGCCCGGCAGGACAGAGCGCCGGCCGGCCCGTCCCGTCCGGCTCGCCGGGGCACGGTGCGCATCGTGCCGCGCCCTCGCGGAAGGGGAGGCCGCCGCGTCCCCGAGGGTTCCCTAACGCGGCGCCACCCCGTACACCGCCATGCTCGCCTGGCCCTGCGTGCGCTCTTGCGTGCAGAGGTTCCCGGAGGACACCGGCGCGCCGGGCGGGCACAGCTCCAGCCCCTCGCGGATCACCGCCGCCGCCGGTGTCTCGCCGAAGTCGACCCTGCCGCCGGGCCGCGGCATGCCCTGCACCGCGGCATCGTCGGGCAGCGCGGCGGCCGGCCATGCAGGCGGATGGCCTTGGTGCGGATCCCGGGGGGGGCCATGTGGCGATGCCGCGGCCTCGGCAGGGCCGAAAGCCCCCGGCGGGCCGGGTCCGGCCGGTCACGTCGGGATCCGGATCGAGGGATCGGCGCGCAGGGCGGCCACCACCGCCGCGGCGCGGCGCTGCGTGGTCGGGCCGATCCCGAGCGACATGTGCTCCGCCTCGATGCGCACGAGGAGATCGGTCACCTCGGCGGCGGGCCTGCCGTCGAGCAGCGCGTATGCGGCCCCGACGAGATAGGTATCGTATTCGTCGGCGAAGGTCTGGTGCGCCTCGTGGCGCCAGTCGCCGGCGCCCGGGCCCACGTCTGGCAGCAGCCCGATCGGGTCCCACAGCGTCCAGCCGATGTCACGCAGCTTGTCGAGATCGACGAGGGGGTCGGGTGTCAGGGTCATTGCTCACCTCCGGGGCGGGTCCGGGACCATCCTGCGCCTGCGCCGGCCCGGGTCAGCAGTCTCGCGACGGCCATTCCCCCTGCGCGCCCGCCCCGCGCGCAGTGAGCCACCTGCAGCGGTTGCTCCACGGGGGATCGGAGGCCTCGGCGCACGCCACGCCGCGCGCGCCGCGCAGCGACGCCGCTCCGGCGCGCAGGCACCCGCATCGGCGCCGGGATGACTGGCGGCGGGGCCCCCCCCGCTCAGTCCTTCGAGAACTTGGCCAGCAGTTTCGCCAGCGGGCTGTCGGGCGACTTGGCCTGCACCTGGGCTACCTTGTCGGCCGCGCGGCGCTGGGCCGAGGCGGCGTGCTTGGCCTTGTAGGGGGCGGACTTGCCGGGAGTCGCCCCGGAGGGGCGCTTCACGGACTCGCCGGAGGAGCGCTTCACGGACTCGCCGGAGGGGCGCTTCAAGGACTCGCCGGAGGAGCGCGTCACCCCGGGGGGGTGCTTTGAAGACTCCCCGGAGGAGTGCTTTGAAGACTCCCCGGAGCCGTGCCCTGCATCCTCCCCGGCCGGGCGCTTGCCCTCGCCGGAGGGGCGCTGCGGAATGGTGCGCAGGGCGACGGCGTTCTGGAAGCGGCCGGTGTCGCCCTCGGCGAGCGCGGGGGCGCCGTCGGAGATGCCGCGCAGCAGGTCGTCGAGCCAGTCCGCGTCGGCCTTGGCGAAATCTCCTAGCACGTGGCCGGTGACCTTTTCCTTCGAGCCGGGGTGGCCGATGCCCAGCCGCACCCGGTGGTAGGCCTCGCCGATATGCTGGTGCATCGAGCGCAGCCCGTTGTGGCCGGCATGGCCGCCGCCGGTCTTGCAGCGCAGGCGGCCGGGGGCGAGGTCGAGCTCGTCGTGGAACACGGTCACGTCGCCAGGCTCGAGCTTGTAGAAGCGCATCGCCTCGCTCACCGCCTGGCCGGAGAGGTTCATGAAGGTGGCGGGCTTGAGCAGCAGCACCTTCTCGCGGCCCAGCCGGCCCTCGGAGACCTCGCCCTGGAACTTCGCGCGCCAGGGGCCGAAGCCGTGGTCTTCCGCGATGCGCTCCACGGCCATGAAGCCGATGTTGTGGCGGTTGCGGGCGTATTGCCCGCCGGGGTTGCCCAGTCCGACGAGAAGTTTCATGGCCTGTGTCCTCTCCCTTCCCGGCGCTCCCGGCGCCCCGTCCCGGCTCGGCCGGCATGGTCTCGTGCCGGCGCCCTTCCGGGTGCCGTTCGCTCATCCCGGGGGCTGTCCCGGCCCGGTCCGCGGTTCACGCACCTTCGGTACAGCGTGCGCGTCACGCACCTTCGGTGCGATCTCAACCCACGCACCTCCGGTGAGATGCCCCGCTGCGCACCTCCGATGAGGTAGCGAGCTGTGCAGTTCCGGCAAGACAGGGTGCGCGGCCCGGCCCGGCGCTTCAATGCGAAAACGCGCCGCAGAGGGGGCTGCGGCGCGTTCCGGTGTGCTTCGGTCCGGGGCGGATTATTCCGCCTCGGCCTCCTCGCCTTCCTCCTCGGCCTCGGCCGAGCGCAGGCCCGACGGGGCGGAGATGTTGGCGATCACGAAGTCGCGGTCGGTGATGGCAGGGCGGGCGCCCTCGGGCATCGCCACGTCATGCGCCTTCACCACGTCGCCGATCTCGAGGCCCGAGAGGTCCACGGTGAGGTGGTCCGGGATGTTCGAGGCGGAGACGACGAGCTCGACCATCGGGCGGACGACGGTCACGGTGCCGCCGCGCTTCAGGCCGGGGGCCGCGCCGTGGTTGATGAACTCGACCGGGATCATCAGGTTGATCTTGCTGTTCTCGCTGAGGCGCAGGAAGTCCACGTGAATGGGCAGGTCCTTGACCACGTGGCGCTGGACGGCGCGGCAGACCACGCGGTTGTCCTGGCCGTCGACCTTCACGTTGATGAGGGTCGAGAGGAAGTGGCCGGCCTTCAGCTGCTTCAGAAGGACGTTGTGCTTCACGTTGATGGACTGGGGGTCCTTGCCGCCGCCGTAGATGACGCCGGGGACCAGCCCTTCGCGACGCGCGGTGCGGGCAGCCCCTTTGCCCGTGCCGGTACGCGCCGTAGCCTCGAGAATGATTTTCTCAGCCATTTGGCTTGCTCCTGTTCAAGAGTGCGGCGATCCTCCAGGGGTGTAAGCGCCGCGGATGGGGGTTCCTACACGATCTGGCCCCGATTTCAAGCCGAATCGCCCCGCGATACGCGCGCCCGCGCCACACGCCGGACCAGCGCGCGCAAACGCGCGAGAGACAGGCAGGCGGTGCAGGCGGCAGGCGCGCGATGCGCCCGCGCGGGCGAGGCGCCCCGGGGCGGGCGCCTCAGGCAAGCGGACAGGGCACCCACCGCGGGCTCAGGCGCACCGGGGGCGCAGCCCCCGGCCCGGCCCAACGGCGCGGGAGCGGCGCCGCAGGCGCCCGACCAGAGCGGGCGGGAGGGCTCCCGGTCCGTCGCCACGCCGCGGCATGTGCTCCCCCCACGGCCCGCCCGATGCCGCCCCTGCCGGGAAGGGCGACGGGCAAGCAGGTCTCCGTGTTCCGGCTCGGCCGCTCCTCCCCGCGGCGGAGCGGAGCGTGGGCCTCCCGCCCCTCCGCTGCCCCCCGTGCCCTGCGGGCCCGGGAGACTGCTCCGCGTTGGGCCGCGCCGGGCCGCCGGGGCGGCCCGGCGGCAGCGCTTCGGGGGCGGGTGGGCGCCTGTCGCAGCTCCCGGTTGCAGCATGGGCCGGGCGGCCGCGCGGCCCGGTTGCACGCGCCGTTCGGTCGCAGGGCGGGCGGGGCCGGGCGGGACAGCAGCCTTGCGCAGTTCCTTCAAACTGGTAGAAAAAACCGACCACTCCAGCGGAGACCCCCATGTCCAAGCCAAAGGTTGCCCTGTTCGTCACGTGTCTCGTGGACATGTTCAGGCCCAGTGTCGCCTTCGCGACCATCAAGCTTCTCGAACAGGCCGGCTGCGAGGTGGAGGTGCCCGAGGCGCAGACCTGCTGCGGCCAGCCGGCCTGGAACTCGGGCGACCGCAGGACCGCCGCTTCCATCGCCCGCCAGGTGATCGCCGCCTTCGAGGGCTACGACTATGTCGTCGCCCCCTCCGGCTCCTGCGGCGCGACCATCGCCAAGGACTACGCCCAGATGTTCGAGGCCTCCGACCCCTGGGCGGCCCGCGCGCAGGCGCTGGGGGCGAAGACCCACGAGATCACCAGCTTCCTCACCGACGTGATGGGCCTTCAGGGCGTCACCGCCCGGCTCGAGGAGCACGCCACCTACCACGACAGCTGCTCGGGCCTGCGCTCGCTCGGCGTGCAGGCCCAGCCGCGCGCCCTGCTCGGCACGGTGGAGGGGCTCACCCTCACGGAGATGAAGGAATCCGAGGTCTGCTGCGGCTTCGGCGGCACGTTCTGCGTGAAATACCCCGACATCTCCAACGCCATGGTGGGCGACAAGACCCGCAACGCCGCGGCCACCGGCGCCGGCCTGCTGCTCGCGGGCGATCTCGGGTGCCTGATGAACATGGCCGGCAAGGCCAGCCGCGAGGGCCGGCCGATGAAGGCCCGCCACGTGGTCGAGGTGCTCGCCGGCATGACCGACACCCCCGCCATCGGCGAAGAGGGCTGATGCCCCGCGCCCGCGCTGCCCACCTCTGCGCCGCGGCCCCCGCGCCCGGCCCCGCCCAAGCCCGAAGGATGCTCCGATGAGCCACGCCCATCCGACGACCCCCGCCTTCAAGTCCAACTCGCGCGATGCGCTCGCCAACGCCAACCTGCAGACGGCGCTGCGCAACGCCCGCGGCCATTTCGTCGACAAGCGCGCCGCCGCCGCCGCCAAGGTCTCCGAGTTCGAGCAGATCCGTGACGCCGGCCGCGAGATGAAGAACCACACGCTCGCCCACCTCGACCTCTACCTCGAGGAATACGAGGCCCGGGTCACCGCCGCCGGCGGCCACGTGCACTGGGCCGAGAGCGCCGAGGACGCCCGCCGCATCGTGCTCGAGATCTGCCGCTCAGTGAACGCGAAGACCGTGAACAAGGGCAAGACGATGATCTCCGAGGAATGCGGGATCAACGACCACCTGGCGGCAAACGGCATCACCCCGGTGGAGACCGACCTCGGCGAATACATCATCCAGCTCCGCCACGAAGCGCCGAGCCACATCATCGCCCCCGCCGTCCACGTCACGGTGCCCGAGATCGAGGCCGCCTTCCGCAAGGCCCACGCCCACCTGCCGCCGGACCGCGACCTCTCCGACAACGCCACCCTGCAGATGGAAGCCCGCCGCATCCTGCGCGAGAAGTACTTCCAGGCCGAGGTGGGCATCACCGGCGCCAACATGCTCATCGCCGAGACCGGCCAGAGCGTGATCGTCACCAACGAGGGCAACGGCGACCTCTCGCAGTCGCTGCCGAAGGTGCACATCGTGATGGCGAGCCTGGAAAAGCTCGTCCCCACGCTCGACGACGCCGCCACCGTGCTGCGCCTGCTCGCGCGCTCGGCCACCGGGCAGGAAATGTCGGTCTACACCACCTTCTCCTCCGGCCCGCGCCGCAGCGAAGACCCCGACGGGCCCGAGCAATACCACGTGGTGCTGCTCGACAACGGCCGCTCCAACATGGTGGGCACCGAGTTCCAGGAGATGCTGCGCTGCATCCGCTGCGGCGCCTGCATGAACCACTGCCCGGTCTACCAGTCGGTGGGCGGGCACGCCTATGGCTGGGTCTACCCCGGGCCGATGGGCGCGGTGCTCACCCCCTCGCTCATCGGGGTGGAGGAGGGCGGCCAGCTGCCCAACGCCTCCACCTTCTGCGGCCGCTGCGAGAGCGTGTGCCCGATGAAGATCCCGCTGCCCAGGATGATGCGCCACTGGCGCGAGCGCGAGTTCGAGAAGCGCCTCACCCCCTCGGCCGCGCGCTACGGCCTGTCGCTCTGGGCCTTCTTCGCCCGGCGCCCGGCGCTCTACCGCTTCGGCACCCGGATGGGCATGAAGGCGCTGCGCCGGCTCGCCGGCGGGCGCGGCCGCCTCGCCTCCCTGCCGCTCGGCGGCGGCTGGACCGGCGAGCGCGACTTCCCCGCCCCGCAGGGCAAGACCTTCATGGACCAGTGGAAGGAGGCGCGCCGATGAGCGCCCGCGACCGCATCCTCGGCCGGCTGCGCACCGCGCTTGCCGACCCCGAGCGCCCGCAGCCCGAGCGCGAGGCCGCCGTGGCCGCCCGCCTGCGCGGCGAGGGCCCGCACGCCCCCGTGCCCGCCTTCGCCCAGGCGCATGGCCAGGCCCGGCTCACCCAGTTCATGGCCAAGCTCGAGGCGGTGGATGCCACCGTCTCACGCGTGTCCTCGCTGCCCGAGCTGCCCCGCGCGCTCGCCCACGAGCTGCGCAACCGAAACCTGCCCGCCGAGATCCGCCACGGCGCCGACCCCGCCTTCGCCGGGCTCGACTGGGGCGCCATCTCCGCCTCCACCGGCATCGGCCGCATCGAGGAGCCGGCCACCCTCTCGCGCGCCCGCTACGGCATGGCCGAGACCGGCACGCTCGTGCTCGCCTCCGGGCCCGACAACCCGGTCACCCTCACCTTCCTCGGCGAAACCCATTTCGTGGTGGTGTTCGAGGATGACGTGAAGGCCGGGCTGGAGGAGGTCTGGGCCGGGCTGCGCGGCTCGGGGCTCGACCCGCGCACGGTGAACATGGTCACCGGCCCCTCGCGCTCCGCCGACATCGGGCAGAAGCTGCAGCTCGGCGCCCACGGCCCGGTGGCGCTGCACGTGTTCCTCGTCTCGGGCTCCGGCCTCACGGATGCGTGAACGTCCGTGAAGGCGCGGGGCGCAACAATGTCCTGTGGCAGTCGTTGACCCGGCATGAAGCAAGGCGAACAGATCTTGCATATCGCAAGCAAGCATCGCCTTGCAGTCGACGCGTGAAGGGCAAGAAAAAGCCCACGTGAATTCAGAAGAAATCCGAGAGGAAGACCGATGAAACTCGCTATTGCCACCACCGCCGCCGCCCTCGCACTTGGCGTTACCGCCGCTTCCGCCGCGGACATGTCCTTCGAGGACCTGGACACCAACTCCGACGGCGCGCTGTCCATGACCGAGGTCGAGGCCGCGTATCCGAGCATCGACGAGGTGCAGTTCGGCACCTTCGACGCTGACGGCGACACGACCCTCGACGAGGCGGAGTTCACCTCGCTCAGCCAGGAGATGGACGCGAACAGCACGTCGAAGGACGACACCTGATCCGTCCGCCCCGTCCCGGGCCGCACCCCGGCCAGGGCTGAGGCCCCCGGCGCCCCGCTCCCTCGCGGGGGTGCCGCAGACAGACAAGACGCCCCGGCGCGGTCCCTCCCGCGCCGGGGCGATCTCGTTTCCGCGCTCCTCCCCGCCCCGCTCCTGCCGCGTCGCGATCGCGTGATCCGGCGTGAGCGTGCTGCGGTGCAACGCAAGCGCCGTGCCGGCCGTTGACACGCCAGGAAGCGGGACAGACCCCCGCCGACGGATCGCGGCAAGGCCAGTCAGCCCCCGCGTGAAATGAGACTACCGAAAGGAAGACCGATGAAATTCGCTATTGCCACCACTGCTGCCGCCCTCGCTCTCGGCGTGACCGCCGCCGGCGCCGCCGACTGGAGCTTCGAGGATGCCGATGCCAACGGTGATGGCGCCCTCACCCTGGAAGAGGTGCAGGTCATCTACCCCAGCGTCGACGAGATCCAGTTCAACACCTATGACGGCAACGCCGACAAGGTGCTCGACCAGAACGAATTCGTGTCCCTCAAGCAGGCAATGAGCACGAACGACACGCGGACCCAGTCCAAGTGATCCGCCCGCCCCGGCCCGGGCCGCACCGCGGCCACGGCCGAGGCGCGCCCACCGCCGCCCCTGGCGGCACCCGGCACTACCGCCCCGGGCGGCACCCGGCACCGCCGCCCCGGGCGGCGATCCGGCGCCGCCTCCCCGGGCGGCAATCCGGCAGGAACCAGACGCCCCGGCGCGGCCCCCCGCGCCGGGGCGCCTTCGTTTCCGGCCCGACCCGTGCGGTCGCGCCCGCGTGAACAGGCGTGATCGCGCTGCGGTGCAACGCAGGCGCGGGGCCCGCCGTTGACCTGCCGAGAAGCGGGGAACGAAACACCCGCCGGGATCGCGGCGGCGCCCGCCGCCACCGCGTGAGATGAGACGACTGAAAGGAAAACCGATGAAACTCGCTATTGCCTCCACCGCCGCCGCCCTCGCCCTCGGTGTGACCGCCGCGGGCGCCGCCGACCAGAGCTTCGGCGATGTCGATGCCAACAGCGATGGCGCCCTCTCCATGGAAGAGGTGCAGGCGGTCTACCCGACCGTCGACGAGATCCAGTTCAACACCTTCGATGCCAACGGCGACAAGGTGATCGACGAGGACGAGTTCGTCAGCATGAGCCAGCGCATGGATGCGAACCGCACCGACGCGAACGACAGCTGATCGCGCCCTGCCCCCGGCCGGACGACACCACACGCCCCGACGCCGCACCCCGGCGCCGGGGCGTTCACGTTCCGCCCGGCCGCTTTGAGCCGGCGCCCGCGCGTGCCACACTGGTCAAAGGTTCCTTCACCCGGGGCTGGCACTCTGGCCCCCGGCCGCTGCGGGAGGATCGCGTGAAGCTCGGAAGGCGCAGGTTGAGGATCGGACGCGGCCCGGCAGCCCCCCTGCCGGAGCGGGCCGGGCTCGTGCTCTCGGGCGGCGGCGCGCGCGGCGCCTACCAGGCCGGGGTGCTCAGCGCCGTGGCGGAGATCCTCGGCCCCGGCGCGCCGAACCCCTTCCCGGTCATCACCGGCCTCTCCGTGGGGGCAATCAACGCGCTGGCCCTCTCCTGCCGGCTGGCCGATTTCGGCACCGCCGCGCGGGAGGTGGAAGCCCTGTGGCGCGGGCTGCACTGCGGCTCGGTGTTCCGGGCCGACATGCGCGCCGTCACCGGGCGCATGGCCGCCTGGGCCGGGCACATGACCCTCGGCCGCCTCGGCATGCGCCCGCCGGATTCGCTGCTCGATTCCGCGCCGCTCGAAACCCTGCTCGAGGAGAACATCGATTTCGACGCCCTGCGCCGCTGCCTCGCGAGGGGCGACCTGCAGGCCGTGGGCATCACCGCCTCGAGCTATCAGACCGGCCAGGCCGTCACCTTCTACGAGGCGCGCGCGCCCCTCACCGGCTGGGCGCGCTCGCGGCGCGAGGGGGTGGCGGCGCGGCTCTCGGTGGAGCACATCATGGCCTCCACCGCCCTGCCGCTGATCTTCCCGGCCCGCCGCGTTGGCCCGGCCTTCTACGCCGACGGCGCCCTGCGCCAGACCGCGCCGCTCTCCTCGGCCATCCACCTCGGCGCCACCCGGCTGCTGGTGATCGCCGGGCGCGACGAGAGCATCGACGCCGGAGCCCCCGAGGGGGAGGAGCCGGAATACCCCGCGCCCGGCCTCATCGGCGGCCAGCTCCTCGACACGCTGTTCAACGACCAGCTCGACCTCGACATGGAGCGCCTGCTGCGCATCAACGACACCCTGGCGGTGATGACCCCGGCCCAGCTCGCCACCCGCGCCCTGCGCCCGGTGCAGCTCCTCACCATCCGCCCCTCGCGCGACGTGCGGGAGATCTCGGCGCGCCACGCCGGCGCGCTGCCCCGCCCGGTGCGGCTGATGCTGCGCGCCCTTGGCGCCTGGCGCCCGCCCTTCGTGCTCGCGAGCTACCTGCTGTTCGAGCCCGGCTACGTGGGCGAACTCATCGACCTCGGCCGCCAGGACACCCTCGCCCGTGCCGACGAGATCCGCCGCTTCCTCCGCCCCGAGGGCCTCACCCCCGAAGCCGACGCAGCCCTCGGCACCTGAGTGCCTGCGGCACGGCCTTGCTGGTGCCTGCGGTACGGCCTTGCCGGGGCCTGCGGCCCGGGCCGGATCCGACGCCTGCAAGTGCCTGCGGCCCGGCGGGGGCCGGCACTGGTGCCTGTAGCATGATCTTGATGGTGCTCGGGACACGGCCGGATCCGGTGCCTGCGACAGGGGCGGATCCGGTGCTTGAAGCGAGGGCGGGCGCGGGCGGATCCGGTGCAGGCGGCAGCCGCGGACACGGCCAGGCGCCACCGGACGGGTTTAGCACCAGCAAGGCCCTGCCGCGGGCAGTCAGGCGCGGTGGGCGCCTTCGGCGAGGGAGCGGACGAAGTCGAGCACTTCGGCGGCGGGCTTGCCCGCGCCGAGCTGCGAGACGATGGCCGAGCCCACCACCGCGCCGTCGGCCACGGCGGCGATGTCCTGCGCCGTCTCCGGGCTGCGGATGCCGAAGCCCACCACCACCGGCAGCTCGGTCTTCGCCTTGATGCGCGCCACTTCCGGGGCCACCCGGGCGGCGTTGGCGGAGGCGGCGCCGGTGATGCCGGTGATCGAGACGTAGTAGATGAAGCCCGAGCTGTTGGTGATCACCTTCGGCAGGCGCGCGTCGTCTGTCGTCGGGGTGGCGAGGCGGATGAAGTTCAGCCCCGCGGCCTGGGCGGGCAGGCAGAGCTCGTCGTCCTCCTCGGGGGGCAGGTCGACGACGATCAGCCCGTCGATGCCGGCGGCCTTCGCCGCCTCGAGGAAGGCGGGCACGCCCATGGAATAGATCGGGTTGTAATAGCCCATCAGCACGATCGGGGTGGTGCTGTCGCCCTCGCGGAAGCGGCGGGCCAGCTCAAGCGTGCGTTTCAGCGTCATCCCGGCTTCGAGCGCGCGCTGGGCGGCGAGCTGGATGGTGGCGCCGTCGGCCATCGGGTCGGTGAAGGGCAGGCCGAGCTCGACGATATCCGCCCCGGCGGCGGGCAGGCCGCGCAGCACCTCCAGCGAGGTGTCGAAATCCGGGTCGCCGCCCATGATGTAGGTCACGAAAGCCTTGCGGCCCTCGGCGCGGAGCCGTGCGAAGGTGTCGTCGATACGGGTCATGGCGTTCTCCCCTGCCTGCTGCCTCCCTCCCTTAAAAGGCCGGGAGGCAAAAAGCCATAGGGGGCGTTCCGGGGCCGCGCGCGGCGCCCCCGGCAGGGGTGTTCAGGCGGGATCAGTCGTCCTTGCGGAAGTACTTCTTCTCGCGGGGCTTGCCGTCCCAGCCGGTCTTGCCGCGCGGGCGGTCGTCGCCCTCGGACTTGCCGCGGTAGCCACCACGGTCGCCGCGGTCGCCGTCCTTGCGGAAGGAGGGGCGGTCACCCCGGTCGGAGCGCGGCGGGCGGCCGGCGCTCTCCTCGCGGACTTCCCATTTCTTCAGCAGCTTCGCGTTGAAGCGGTCGCGGCCGATGGTGCCCTCGTGGCACCACACGGTGGCGACCTCGTCACCCTCGATGGTCTCGACGGCCATGCGCATGGAGCCTGCGGTGAGGACCACGAGGTCCCCGATCTCGAAACTGGACATAACGTAACGTACCTTCTGAAGGCGGCCCACTGCCGGGGCCGCGTCGCGCGGGGGTCGTCATGGCCCCCGGAAGGCTGCACATATGCCTTTCGCGGCGCGCGGGAAAGACAATTCTTGCGCGATGATGAACGGGAGGGAAGCTGATGTTCAGCCACGTGATGATCGGCGCGCGCGACGTGCCCCGGATGGTGGCGTTCTACGACAGGGTGCTGGCGCATGTCGGGTTGCGGCGCAGCACGCCGGCCGATGCCTCCGACCCCGCCGGGGCGCTCTGGCAGGGCGAGGGGCGCTGGCCGCAGTTCGCCCTGCGCCCGCCCTTCGACGGCCGGCCGGCAAGTGCCGGCAACGGCGTGCAGATCGGCTTCCGCTGCCCCGGCCCGGAAGCGGTGCGCGCCGCCTGGGAAGAGGGCCTCGCCCTCGGCGGCACCGACGAGGGCGCCCCCGGCCCGCGCCCGCGCTACGCCCCCGACTTCCACGCCGCCTACCTGCGCGACCCCGAGGGCAACAAGCTGTGCTTCGTCTGGGCCGGCGACGCGGCGCCGGGGGACGCGGGCGCACGCTGACCCCGGTCAAGGCGCCCCGGCTTCCCGCCCTTCCCCACTGCGCCGTGAGGCGGCCCCGAGGCGCAACCGGCGTGCGGCGACGCAGGCCACCGACCCGACACAGGATCCGGGTGGCCGCTGCCCCCGCCGCCGCGCAGGCTTCCTCCGGGCTCGCAACGGAGGACGGCATGGAACTCGACGGCAGGACGATCATCATCACCGGCGCCAGCAGCGGCATCGGGGCGGCGGCGGCGCGGCTCTTCGCCCGGGAGGGCGCGCGGCTGGTGCTCTCGGCCCGGCGCGCGGGGCCGCTGGAGGCGGTGGCGCAGGAGATCCGCGCCGCGGGCGGCGAGGCCATCGCCCTGCCGGGCGACGTGACCGACCCCGCCCATGCGCCGGCCCTCACCGAAGCCGCACTGGCCCGGTTCGGCGCCCTGCACGGCGCGTTCAACAACGCAGGGCTGGTGGGCGCGCTCTCGCCCCTGCCGCAGATGGCGGAGGAGACCTGGGCCGAGGTGCTCGCCACCAATCTCACCAGCGCCTTCCTGCTCGCTCGCGCGCAGATCCCGGCGCTGCAGGCGGCGGGGGGCGGGGCGCTGGTGTTCACCGCGTCCTTCGTGGGGGTGAGCAACGGCGGGCTGCCCGGCATGGCGGCCTACGCGGCGGCGAAGGCGGGGCTGGTGGGGCTCACCCGGGCGCTCGCGGCCGAGCACGCGGCCGAGGCCATCCGCGTCACCGCGCTGCTCCCGGGCGGCACCCTCACCGCCATGGCGGGGGAGGACCCGGCCACGCATGCCTTCATCGCCGGCCTGCACCCGCTGAAGCGCCTCGCCCGGCCCGACGAGATCGCCCAGGCGGCGCTGTTCCTGCTCTCGGACCGCGCGAGCTTCCTCACCGGCAGCCCGGTGTTTGCCGATGGCGGCATGTCTGTGCGGCTGCTCTGAGGCGGCGTTAACCCTTCCGCGAGGTCATCCCCCGGGAAGAAAACGCACTTCCCGGCGCCGCCGCAGGCCCGTTAACCAGTTGCCAACAGGCAATTTTTCCTTGCGAAAGGATTACCGGAGCGCTCGCCGGCGCCCCGGTGACAGCCCCGGCACACCCGGGGCCCGCGGCGTCGCGGACTGCTCCCCCGGCCGCCGGCGATCATCGCGGCGGAGCGTGGCTGCGCGGCCGCCGAGGTCACCCGCGCTGCGGGGCTTGCATCCCGAAGCCGGGATGCCCGGGCCTTGCATGTCGGCGCCGAGGTGCCCGGTTGTTAGGTCTCCGCGCCGGTATGCCCGGTGCCCGCATCTCGAAACCGAGGTGCCCGGATCCTACATTTCAGCGCCGAGATGCTCGGATCTTACATTTCAGCGCCGAGGTGCTCGGCGACGGTGAAGATGTCCTTGTCGCCGCGGCCGCACATGTTCATCACCAGCAGGTGGTCCTTCGGCAGCTCGGGGGCGATCTTCGTCACATGCGCCAGCGCGTGGCTCGGCTCCAGCGCGGGGATGATGCCCTCGGTGCGGCAGGAGAGCTGGAAGGCCGCGAGCGCCTCCTTGTCGGTCACCGAGACATATTCCACCCGGCCCATGTCGTGCAGCCAGGAGTGCTCGGGCCCGATGCCCGGGTAGTCGAGCCCGGCCGAGATCGAGTGCCCCTCGAGGATCTGCCCGTCCTCGTCCTGCAGCAGATAGGTGCGGTTGCCGTGCAGCACGCCGGGGCGCCCGCCGGTGAGCGAGGCGGCATGCTCCATCCGGTCATCCACCCCGTGGCCGCCGGCCTCGACGCCGATGATGCGTACGCCCTTGTCGTCGAGGAACGGGTGGAAGAGGCCCATGGCATTGGAGCCGCCGCCGATGCAGGCCACGAGCGTGTCGGGCAGGCGGCCCTCCTGCTCGAGCATCTGCTCGCGGGTTTCCTTGCCGATGATCGACTGGAAGTCGCGCACCATGGCCGGGTAGGGGTGCGGGCCCGCCACCGTGCCGATGCAGTAGAACGTGTCGTCCACGTAGGTCACCCAGTCACGCAGCGCCTCGTTCATCGCGTCCTTCAGCGTGCCGCGGCCGGAGGTGACGGGCACCACCTCGGCGCCGAGCAGGCGCATGCGGAACACGTTGGGCTTCTGGCGCTCCACGTCGGTGGCGCCCATGAACACCACGCATTTCAGCCCGAAGCGGGCGCAGACGGTGGCGGTGGCCACGCCGTGCTGGCCGGCGCCGGTCTCGGCGATGATCCGGGTCTTGCCCATGCGGCGGGCGAGCAGGATCTGGCCCAGCACGTTGTTGATCTTGTGGGCGCCGGTGTGGTTGAGCTCGTCGCGCTTGAGGTAGATCTTCGCGCCGCCCAGCTCCTCGGTGAGGCGGGGGGCGAAGTAGAGCGGCGAGGGCCGGCCGACATAGTGCTTCCACAGGTCGTCCATCTCGGCCCAGAAGCCCGGGTCGCCCTTGGCGTGCTCGTAGCATTTCTCCAGCTCGAGGATCAGCGGCATCAGCGTTTCGGAGACGAACCGGCCGCCGAAATCGCCGAAGCGGCCGCGCTCGTCGGGGCCGGTCCGGAAGGAGTTGAGCAGGTCGGAAGTCATCGGGCCATCCTCGCGCAGTTTTCGCGCCTTCTTACCCCCTCGCGGGGGGCGGGGTCGATAGGAAATCCGCCTGCCGCCCGGCGTGGCACCGGCGGCGAGGCCCCGGCTCGGGGGCCGGGGCAGGGCGCGCGGGGCCGGTGCCGGGGGAGGGCCGAGGCAGAGGTCGGCGCGACGGGATCAGGCCGGACCGGCGGGATAGGGCCGGGGCCGCCGGCAGGGCGGATGGAGCGGCGGCGGGTGCCGGATGGACCGACTGTCCGGGCCGGGGCCGGGCAGCACGGGGCCGGCGCCGGACGGGTTGCACCAGGGGAGCGGTCGCCCGGGAGGCGGCCAGCGACGCGGACTCATCGGGGCGGCCCGGAGGGCGCCGGGGAGGCTGGTGGAGCATGTCCGGTGCCGGCGCCAGATGCCCGGCCGGGACAGGTGGGGCGGAAGCGGTCACATCCCGCGCCCCGCCGCCTTCGAAGCGCTGCCGCCGGGCCGCCACCGGCGGCCCGGCCCGGCCCAACGCGGAGCAGGCTCCCGGGCCCGCGGGGCGCGGGGGACAGCGGAGGGGCGGGAGGCCCACGCTCCGGCCCGATTATCAGCGCGGGGTGTCCGGTTCCTCGCCGGGCGACAGCGGCGAGGCCCCGGCTCGGGGCCGGGGCAGCGAGGGCGCGGGCGGCGGGCCGTGTCGACGGGGGAAGCGCGGCGGGCAGTGGCCAGACCTGGCCGGGGCGGACGCTCCGCGGGGTGTGGCAGCGGCAGCGAGGCCCCGGCGCGGGGGCCGGGGCAGCGGCGGGAACTGGCCGGCGCGGGCCGCGCTCCGGGTGGGGGAGGCGGAAGCGCGCGGTGAGGCGCGGGCGCGGGGGCGGCCCGCGCCGCGGGCGCTTCAGCGCGGGGGCGCCGCAGTGCCGATGCCCACGATCTCGCCGGTGGGGCCGCCGGTGGGCGAGCCGGTCTCCTCCTCGAGGGTGATCTCGTAGAGCTGGTCGGCCTGCGGGTCGGGCAGCGGCGGGCCCACGAGCGTGGTGGCCGAGGCGCGGGTGAGCAGGCCGAGCGACACCGGCGGGCCGTCGGGGTCGGGCTTGGTCCAGAGCTCCATCGCCCGGCCGGGCGGCAGGTCGATGTCGGCGAGCATGGTCACCTGCACCCGGTCGTCGTCGAAGGCCTCGACCATCACCACCGGCTGGCCGGCGGGGTCGAGCAGCACCGCCACCATGGCCGGCGGCGTGTTCTTCACCAGCTGCCAGCCCAGCAGCGCGGCGAGCACCAGGCTCGCGGCAATGCCCGCGAAAGCGGTGCGCCGCCAGCCGCGCGGGCTGCGGCGCGGGCCCGGGCGGGACGAAGTGCGGGTATCGGAGGGGCGGGCTTCGGGGCCGGTTTCGGGACGGGGGCCGGAGGCGGCGGGCGCCTCGGCCGGGGCTTCTGCCGGGGCTGCGGCGATGGCGGCGGTGATGCGCGGCCAGAGGTCGTCGGACACGTCCAGCCGGGGCGCGGTGGCGGAGAGCTCGGCGAAACGGTCCTCGGCGCGGGCGATGGCCCCGGCCAGGTCCGGCTCGCGGTCCGCGCGGGCGGCGAGGGCCGCGGCCTCGCTGTCGGGCAGCAGCCCGAGGGCGAAGGCGTCGGCGCGCTCGAGGTCTTCGGGGGTCACGCTCATCCCAGGCACTCCCTCAGGGCGGCGAGGCCGCGGCGCACCCAGGCCTTCACCGTGCCCAGCGGGGCGTCGAGCCTCCCGGCGATCTCGCCATGCGAATAGCCCAGCACGTAGGCCATCAGGATGCAACGCCGCTTCACCTCGTCGAGGCCGGAGAGGCAGCCGCGCAGCCGGCTGGCCTCGTCGAGCCCGTCCCAGCTGGCCGAGACCGGGTCGGTCTCGCGCATCGTGTCGATGTCCTCGGGCAGGGTGGGCAGCTCGCGGCCGGAATCGCGCAGGATGTTGAGCGCGCGGTTGCGCACGATGGTGTAGATCCAGCCGCGGGCCGAGCCGCGCTCGGGCATGTAGGTGTCGGCCTTGCGCCAGATCTGCACGAAGGCGTCCTGAACGGCCTCCTCGGCGAGGTCGCGGCGGCGCAGCACGCGCATCGCGATGCCGGTCATCCGGCCGGCCTCCTCGGTGAACAGCGCCTGCAGCGCAGACTGGTCCCCGGCGGCGCAGCGCTTCAGCGCCTCGGCATGGTCGAGCATGTAGGTTCCCCCGGTGCCCGTGCCCCGAGGCGGGGTGAGGTTCCGCGCCGGCACAGGTGTACTCCCCAACCGATACAATCGCGGGGCAGGGGCTGGCAAGGCCGTCGGCGGCCGGCAGGGGGTGCGAAGAGCGTGCATGTGAAGCAGGACACGCCGCCCCCCCGCTTCGGATGCGGCAACGCGGCTACAGCCGCGAAAGTTTTTCGCCCCGCGATGCATCCGCGGCGTTTTTGAGCGTGTACACCAATTGCGAGTTGTTGTTTCGTGGCGGCTGCGTAACCCCTGGTTGCAGTATGCTGCGGGGCGACGACGCGCATGCAGGGCCGGAATGTCCTGCGTCGTGTGTCGCGTTGCGTAACATGTGTAATGGTGTGTTTTCGCTTGTGTATCCGCCCCGTGTTCCGGGGCGGGCGACCGGGCCCCGCGAGGGGTCCGGTCGATTTTTGCCGGGGGGCAGGTCGCGCGGGGCTCAGAGGCCCCAGGCCTGCCGCGCGGCGGCCACGAAGGCGGCGATGCGGGCGGGGTCCTTCACGCCCGGCGCGCTTTCCACGCCGGAGGAGACATCGACCATCCGCGCCCCGGTGAGGCGGATCGCCTCGCCCACGGTCTCGGGCGTGAGGCCGCCGGCCAGCATCCAGGGCACCGGCCAGCGCCGGCCGGCGATCAGCCGCCAGTCGAAGGCGAGGCCGTTGCCGCCGGGCAGGGCGCCGCCGGCGGGGGGCTTGGCGTCGACCAGCAGCAGGTCGGCCACGCGGCCCTGGGCGGCGAGGCTGTCGAGGTCTTCCGGCCCGGCGATGCCGACGGCCTTCATCACCGGCAGGCCGAAGCGGCGGCGCACCTCGGCCACGCGCTCCGGGCTCTCGGACCCGTGCAGTTGCAGCATGTCCACGCCGAGTGCCGCGATGCGGTCCAGGGCCGCGTCATCGGCGTTCACGGTGAGGGCCACGCGCATCACGCCGGCCGGCACGGCAGCGAGCAGGGCGGCGGCCTCCGCGTCAGTCAGGTGGCGCGGGGATTTCGGGTAGAAGACGAAGCCGAGATGGGAGGCGCCGGCCTGCACCGCGGCCTCGATGGCCCCGGTGCTGCGCAGCCCGCAGATCTTCACGTGCATCGGCTCATTCCAGGATCGCCAGGACCTCGTCCTTCGGCGCGGCGTGGCGGCGGCGCAGCTCGGCGTTCTCGCGCTCGAGCTTCGCGATGATGCGCTTGCGCTCGGAGGCCTCGCGGCGCTGGCGCATCTCGCGGCCCCATTCGAGCACGTAGCCGAGGAAGACGCCCAGCAGCAGCGTGGCGAGGATGACGGCGAAGAGCGGCAGTCCGTAGCTGAGCTGGTAGATCCCCGCGAGCTGCTCGGGCATCAGGCGCAGGGTCACCATCTCCCGGTTCGCGACGGCCAGCAGGACAACGACGATCAGGATGATCGCGAGCAGGGCATAGCGGACATACCGCATAGGGGGTCTTCCTCATTCTTCCGCCGGGGCGCCCGCGGGCGGGGCGCTCAGGCGTCGTTCAGTCTTTCGCGCAGGAGCTTGCCGGTCTTGAAGAATGGCACGCGCTTTTCCTCGACCTCAACCGATTCGCCCGTGCGCGGGTTCCGCCCTATTCTGGCATCACGATGCTTCACGGAAAACGCGCCGAAGCCGCGCAGTTCGACGCGTTCGCCGCGGACGAGGGCGCTGGTGATCTCTTCGAAGATGGTCCCGACTATGCGCTCCACGTCCGACTGGTAGAGATGCGGATTTTCCTCCGCGATGATCTGGATCAGTTCGGATTTGATCATGCGACGACTTTCCTCCGGGGCGGCTAGACGCCTTCAGTCTTTTTTCTGAAGGCCGACGATGGCACGTAGCTTCACTTCCGTCAATTGCCACAAACCCCAGAAACCGGGGTAATTCAAGGCTTTGCGGTGCAGCGAAGGTCCAATTGCATCCCTGTGTTGCACCCCGGGGGCTGCGCGGCGTCACGAATCGGTGTCCGGCATGTCATGCGCGGGCATGAAAAGGGCGGCGCAATGCGCCGCCTTTTCCGAAATGCCGCCGGTACGGAATCCCCTCGCGAAGTACTCGCGGGCCGTCCGCCCGGCCGCTGGCGCCCCGGGCCGGGGGCCTTCGGTGACGGGCTTGTGACCGGCCGTGAAACGACGCCGGCCCCACGAGGGGGCCGGCGGTGGTCTCGTGCCAGCCCGGGGGCCGGCGTGATGCGGTGCCGGCCTTGCGGCCGGCGGTATCGCTTGCCGGCCCCTGGCGGGGCCGGCGGGCGATCACTCGTCGCCGGTGCGCTGCTTGAGCGCGGCGCCGAGGATGTCGCCGAGCGAGGCGCCGGAGTCGGAGGAACCGTACTGCTCGACGGCTTCCTTCTCCTCGGCGATCTCGCGCGCCTTGATCGACAGGCCCAGACGACGGGTGCCCTTGTCGATGTTGGTCACGCGGGCGTCCACCTTGTCGCCGACGGCGAAGCGCTCGGGGCGCTGGTCGGCACGGTCGCGGGCGAGGTCGGAGCGGCGGATGAAGGCCTTCATGCCGTCATACTCGACCTCGATGCCGCCGTCCTCGATCTTGGTGACCTCGACGGTGACGATCGCGCCACGCTTCACGCCGGCAGTCGCGTCGGCGAACGGGTCGCCGCCGAGCTGCTTGATGCCCAGCGAGATGCGCTCCTTCTCGACGTCCACGTCAAGCACCACCGCGCGGACGACATCGCCCTTGTGGTAGTCCTTCATCGCTTCCTCGCCGGACCGGTTCCAGTCGAGATCCGACAGGTGGACCATGCCGTCGATGTCGCCGTCCAGACCGATGAACAGACCGAACTCGGTGATGTTCTTGATCTCGCCCTCGACCTCGGTGCCGTTCGGGTAGGCTTCGGCGAAGTTGTCCCAGGGGTTGCCCTGGCACTGCTTCAGGCCGAGGCTGACGCGGCGCTTGGCGCTGTCCACGTCGAGCACCATGACCTCGACCTCCTGGGAGGTGGAGACGATCTTGCCCGGGTGGACGTTCTTCTTGGTCCAGGACATCTCGGAGACGTGGACGAGGCCCTCCACACCGGCTTCCAGCTCGACGAACGCGCCGTAGTCGGTGATGTTGGTGACCCGGCCGGTCCACTTGGAGCCGATCGGGAACTTGACCGCGACATTGTCCCACGGATCGGCCTGAAGCTGCTTCATGCCGAGGGAGATGCGCTGGGTCTCCTTGTTGATCTTCACGACCTGGACCTTCACGGTCTCGCCGATCGAGAGGATCTCGGAGGGGTGGTTGACGCGGCGCCAGGCCATGTCGGTGACGTGCAGCAGGCCGTCGACACCGCCGAGGTCCACGAACGCACCGTAATCGGTGATGTTCTTCACCACGCCCTCGACCACGTCACCCTCGGTGAGGCGGCCGACGATCTCGGCGCGCTGCTCGGCGCGGCTCTCTTCGAGCACGGCGCGGCGGGACACGACGATGTTGCCGCGGCGGCGGTCCATCTTCAGGATCTGGAACGGCTGGGGCATGCCCATCAGCGGGCCGGGGTCGCGCACGGGGCGGACATCGACCTGCGAGCCGGGCAGGAAGGCCACGGCGCCGCCGAGATCGACGGTGAAGCCACCCTTCACGCGGCCGAAGATGGCGCCCTCGACGCGCTCCTCGCCCTCGTAGGCCTTCTCCAGACGGTCCCAGGCTTCCTCGCGGCGGGCCTTGTCACGGCTGATGACGGCTTCGCCACGGGCGTTCTCGACCCGGTCGAGATACACCTCGACCTCGTCACCGATGTTGATTTCGGATTCGTGGCCGGGCTTCGAGAATTCCTTGAGGTCGACACGGCCTTCCATCTTGTAGCCGATGTCGATGATGGCCTGCCCGGCTTCGATAGCCAGGACGCGGCCCTTGACGACGGACCCTTCCTGAGGGGTCGCCAGTTCGAAGCTCTCGTTGAGGAGGGCCTCGAAGTCTTCCATGGAGGCGTTAGCGCTCATCCAGTAAATCTCCGATCATGTGGTTTTCGGGCCAGCCGGTTGGGTCCGGCGGTCTTTCGCGATGTCGTTGCCGGGAAGTGCCGGAAACAGGGTCTGAAACACGTAGAACGGCAGCAGGTATTCCGGGGCCCGGTGATCTCCGGAGCCCGTCTGCCCGCAGCCGTTACAGCTTCTTCGTTATCTCCGCCACTGCCTGTGTGACGGCCGCGTCTATAGACAATTCCGAGGTGTCTAGCAAGACCGCATCCTCGGCGCGCAGCATCGGGGCCACGTCGCGGGCGGAGTCGCGCAGGTCGCGTTGGCGCAGCTCGGAGGCCACCGCCTCCAATGTGGTGTCGGCGCCGGCGGCCTGCAACTCCTCGTAGCGGCGCTGCGCGCGCACCGCGTCGGAGGCGGTGACGAAGAGCTTCACCTCGGCCTCCGGGCAGATCACCGTGCCGATGTCGCGGCCGTCGAGCACCGCGCCGCCCTCGCGGCGGGCGAAGCGGCGCTGGAAGTCGAGCAGGGCGGCGCGCACCGCGGGCAGGGCGGCCACCTTGGAGGCGGTCTGCCCGGCGCGGGCCGAGCGCAGGTCATGCCGGGCGATATGCGCCTCGGTGAGCTCGCGCGCCACCTTCTCGGCCATCGCGGGGTCGATGATGCCCCGGCCGATCTCCAGCGCGCGGATGCCCACGGCGCGGTAGAGCAGCCCGGTGTCGAGATGGGCGAAGCCGAAATGCTCGGCCACGGCGCGGGAAATCGTGCCCTTGCCGGCGGCCGCCGGCCCGTCGATCGCGACAGTGAAGCTCATGAATTGCTCCGTGAGAGTGCCCCGCCGAGCCCGCCGATCAGCGCCTCGAAGGCGGGGAAGGAGGTGGCGATGGGGCTCGCGTCGTCCACCCGCACCGGGCTCTGCGCGCCGAGGCCGAGGCAGAGGAAGGACATGGCGATGCGGTGGTCGAGGTGGCTCGCCACCGTGGCGCCGCCGGGCACGCCGTCGGGGCCGCGGCCGTGGACGGTGAGCATGTCCTCCTCCTCCTCCACGGTGATGCCGCAGGCCTCGAGACCGCGGGCCATGGCGTCGATCCGGTCGCTTTCCTTCACCCGCAGCTCCTTCACGCCGCGCATCACCGTGGGCCCCTCGGCGAAGGCCGCGAGGGCGGAGAGCACCGGGAACTCGTCGATCATCGAGGCGGCGCGCTCGGGCGGCACCTCGACGCCGGTGAGGGGGGAGTGGCGCACGCGCAGGTCCGCCACCGGCTCGCCGCCCTCCTCGCGGCGGTTCTCGAAGGTGATGTCGGCGCCCATCTCCAGCAGGGTGGTGAACAGCCCGGCCCGGGTGGCGTTGAGCCCGATGCCCGGCACCAGCACCTCCGAGCCCGGCACGATCAGCGCAGCACAGACCGGGAAGGCGGCGGAGGAGGGGTCGCGCGGCACGGCGAGGGTCTGGGCGACCAGCTCCGGCTGGCCGGTGAGGGTGATGACGCGGCGCGGCCCGTCCTCCTCCACGCTGAGCTCGGCGCCGAAGCCGCGCAGCATGCGCTCGGTATGGTCGCGCGTCGCCTCGCGCTCGATCACCACGGTCTGGCCCGGCGCGTTGAGCCCGGCGAGCAGCACGGCGGATTTCACCTGCGCCGAGGGCACCGGCACCTCGTAGGTGACCGGCACGGGGTCGGCCGCACCGGTGAGGGTGAGGGGCAGGCGGCCGCCCTTGCGGCCGCGCGCCTCGGCGCCGAAGAGGGCCAGCGGGTCGGTCACCCGGCCCATGGGGCGCTTGCGCAGGCTCGCGTCGCCGGTGAAGGTGGCGGTGATCGGGCTGGTGGCCATCGCCCCCATGATCAGCCGCACGCCGGTGCCGGAATTGCCGCAGTCGATCACGTTGTCGGGCTCGGCGAAGCCGCCGGTGCCCACGCCGTGCACGCTCCACTCGCCCGGGCCCTGGCGCGCGACATCGGCGCCGAGGGCGCGCATCGCCTTCGCGGTGTCGAGCACGTCCTCGCCCTCGAGCAGGCCGGTCACCCGGGTTTCCCCCACCGCGAGCGCGCCGAGGATGAGCGCGCGGTGCGAGACCGACTTGTCGCCGGGAACCTCCGCAACCCCCTTCAGGGGCGGGGATTTCCGGGCCGTCATGGGAAGTGGGGTGCCGTGGCCGGACATGCGCGTTTCCATCCTTCGTGATCGTGGGATCTATAGCCGAGGGCCCGGCGCCGGTCCACCGCCCGCGTGCCCGCGCCAGCGCGCGCAGGCGCCAGCCGGAGCTCGGGAGGAACCGGCCGTCAGGCCGTCCGCCGGACTGCGCTCACAGCCGGCGGAAGGTGAGGTAATGCGGGGTGCGCTCCTCGCGGATGGCCTTGGCCTCGTAGCGGGTGCGGTGCCAGTCGGCCCAGGGCTCGCGCCAGTCGGCCGGGCGCTCGGCCAGCCACTCGAAATCGGGGCGGGCGCACATGTGCTCGAGCGTGTGGCGCACGTAGTCGGGGATGTCGGTGGCGACGCGGAAGATCGCGCCGGGTTTCAGCGCCCGGGCCAGCGGGTCGACGAACTCGGGGTTCACGAAGCGGCGGCGGTGGTGGCGCTTCTTCGGCCAGGGGTCGGGGTAGAGCAGGAAGGCGCGGTCGATCGAGGCTTCGGGCAGCACGTCGAGCAGGTCGCGCGCGTCACCCGCGTGCACGCGGATGTTGTCGATCTCCTCGCGCGCCATCTGCGAGAGGAACATCGCCACGCCGTTCACGTAGGGCTCGCAGCCGATGATGCCCACGTCGCGGTTGGCCGCGGCCTGGGCGAGCATGTGCTCGCCGCCGCCGAAGCCGATCTCCAGCCACAGCGGCCGGCCGTCAGCGAAGAGCGCGCCGGGGTCGATCGCGGCCCGGGCGGGGTTTTCCGCCCAGGTCACGCCGCGGGGGGCGATCTCCTGCAGGGTGGTCTGCATGTGCTGCTTCTGGCCGGAGCGCAGGGTCTTGCCGTGGCGCCGTCCGTAGAAATTGCGCCAGGGGGCGCCGTCTTCACGGGTGGGTTCGGTCACGGCTCTGTCTCCTGGCTGCTGCGGCTCTCGGGGCGCACCTAGCCGCCCGGGGCGGGCCTGTCCAGCCCCCGCGGGGCCGCGGCGGGCGCGAAAAGGGCGCCCGGGAGGGTCCGGGCGCCCTTTTCGGGTCGTGCGGGGCAGGTGGCCGGGGGCAGGCCCCCGGCGCGAAGGCAAGCGCCCGGGGGGGCCCGGGCGCCGGCCCTGTCCGTCAGAGGGCCGCGTGCAGCGCGTCGACGAGGTCGGTCTTCTCCCAGGAGAAGCCGCCGTCCGCCTCCGGGGCGCGGCCGAAATGGCCGTAGGCCGCGGTGCGCTCGAAGATCGGCCGGTTGAGCTGCAGGTGCTCGCGGATGCCGCGGGGCGTGAGGTTCATCGCCTTGGCGACGGCCTTCTCGATGGCGGCCTCGTCCGCGGTGCCGGTGCCGAAGGTGTCGACGTAGATCGACAGCGGCTTCGAGACGCCGATGGCGTAGGAGAGCTGCAGCACGCATTTGGTGGCGAGCCCCGCGGCGACGATGTTCTTCGCCAGGTAGCGCGCGGCATAGGCGGCCGAGCGGTCGACCTTGGTGGGGTCCTTGCCGGAGAAGGCGCCGCCGCCGTGGGGCGCGGCCCCGCCGTAGGTGTCGACGATGATCTTGCGCCCGGTGAGGCCCGCGTCACCGTCCGGCCCGCCGATCACGAACTTGCCGGTGGGGTTCACGTGCCACTCGGTGGCGTTGGTGAGCCAGCCCTCGGGCAGCACTTCGCGGATGTAGGGGGTGACGATGTCCTGCACGTCGGCCGAGGTGAGCGACGGGTCGATGTGCTGGGTCGAGAGCACGATGGAGGTGACCTCCACCGGCTTGCCGTCGCGGTAGCGCAGGGTGAGCTGCGATTTCGCGTCGGGGCCGAGCTTGGGCTCGGTGCCGTCCTTGCGCACCTCGGCCAGGCGGCGGAGGATGGCGTGGGAATAGTGGATGGGCGCGGGCATCAGCTCGGGCGTCTCGTCGACGGCGAAGCCGAACATGATGCCCTGGTCGCCGGCGCCTTCATCCTTGTTGCCGGCGCTGTCGACGCCCTGGGCGATGTCGGCGGACTGGGCGTGGAGGTAGCTGTCCACCTTCATGTTGGCCCAGTGGAAACCGTCCTGCTCGTAGCCGATGTCGCGCACGCACTCGCGGGCGATCTCCTCGACGCGGGCGATCACCTCGCCGGGGCCGCGGACCTCGCCACCGATGGTGACGCGGTCTGTGGTCGCGAAGGTCTCGCAGGCGACGCGGGAGTAGGGATCGGCGGTCATGAACGCGTCGAGCACGGCATCGGAGATCCGGTCACACACCTTGTCCGGATGACCTTCTGATACCGATTCGGAGGTAAAGAGATAGTCAGAACGAGCCAAAAAACGACCCTCCTCGAGATGTCAGAGACGCCCCGCATGGCGCGGGCTCAAGTACTAGTGGGTTGATGCGGGTGGGGTCAATCGCCGTTTGCCGTGCGGGGAAGCCCGCCGGAATCGTCGCGGATGTCGACCGCGAGGGTCTTCACCAGCTCGACGATGCGCTTGCGCGTGGCCCTGTCCTTGATCGAGGAGAAGGCGGTGTTGAGCGCCATGCCCTCGGAGGTGGACACGAAATCGGTCACCGCCGTGGCCGGAACCCCGTCACCGGACTGGTTCTCGTCGCCCTCGAGCCCTTCGAAGAAATACCCGACATGGACCATGAGGACGCGGGAAATCTCGTACAGGCGGCTGGCGCCGATCCTGTTGGTTCCCTTTTCGTATTTCTGGATCTGCTGGAACGTGACCCCCAGCTCGGCCCCGAGACGCTCCTGGCTCATCCCCACCATGAGGCGGCGAAACCGCAGCCGGCTGCCCACGTGAATATCAATGAGATTGGCTGATGATAGCATAATGAACGCACCTTCGCTCCTGACTGCCCGGGGCGCGGCTCCACGGGTCAGCAAATTTCAGATAATATAAAAAATTGGTAACAGAACCTTACCAAAACCCGGAGAAAACTATGCAGCCCCCCGGTAGCCGTCAACGTGCATGCAAATAACTATTGTTCAAATTTCCGACATAATACGATGCCAGTCAAGCCGAGAAATACAACCAGTGCCACCCATGGCAGGTCCCCGGCACGCGCGTACAGCGTTGGCCCGAGTGGGGCCGGCAGTTCGGTATCGACATAACCCTGTTCCAGGAGGGGGCGTTTGGCAACGATTCTTCCCATCGGGTCGATCATCGCCGAGATTCCGGTGTTCGCGGCCCGGGCGAAGGGCAGGCCCTGCTCGATTGCACGCATCCGCGCCTGGGCGAAGTGCTGGTAGGGGCCGGCGCTCGATCCGAACCAGGCGTCATTGGTGATCTGGACGATCCATTCGGGGCGGCGGTCGGCCTGCATCTCGTGCGGGAAGATCGCCTCGTAGCAGATCAGCGGCAGGAAATCCGGCACGCCGGGCAGCGACATCACCACCGGGCCCGGCCCGGGGCTGAAGCTGCCGCCGACGAAGCCCTCGAGGCCGAGCCCGGCCAGCAGCCCGTTGAGCGGTACGTATTCGCCGAAGGGCACGAGGTGGTGCTTGTCGTAGCTGCCGAGGATGGCGCCGGAGGCATCGAGCGCGAAGAGCGAATTGCTCCAGATCCGCCGGCCGCGCGGGCCCTCGTCGACCTTGCGCGCGCCCACGATCACCGGCGCGCCCTGTGCCGAGCTCGCGATGGCGAGCCGGGCGCGGGGGTCTTCGGCCAGCAGCCAGGGCACCGCGGTCTCGGGCCAGATCACCACGCCGGGAGTGACCGGGCCGGGGGCATTGCTGAGCGTGCGCAGGCGCTCGAAGAACACCGGGATCAGGTCGCCGCGCCATTTCTCGTTCTGCGGGGCGTTGGGCTGGACCATGCGCACCACGAAGGGGGTTTCGCGCTGGGGTGCCGGCGCGGCGAGCCGGGCGCTGCCCCAGGCCCAGCCGGCGGCGAGGAGGGCGAGGGCGGCGAGCGGAACCGCGATGCGCGTGGCCCCGCGGCCGCGCAGGGCGATGAGGGGTGCGCCGCTCACCGCGAGGCCGAGGAAGCCCAGCATGTGCGGGCCGAAGAGCGAGGCCGTCTGCGCCAGCGGGGTCTCGACCCAGGCATAGCCGGGCAGGGCCCAGGGAAAGCCGGTGAGCACGTGGGAGCGGGCGTATTCGGAGAGGGTCCAGAGGGCGGCGATGGCGAGCAGGCGCCAGGGCCCGGCGAGGCGCAGCCGCGCCGCGACCCAGAACGGCAGGGCCCAGAACAGCGCCAGCCCGCCGGCGAGGCCGAGGATGGCGAAGGGCGCCATCCAGCCGTGCCGGGCGATGTCGACGAGGAAGGCCTCGGCGATCCAGTAGAGGCCGGTGGCGAAGAAGCCGGTGCCCGCGGCCCAGGCCGTCCAGCCTGCCTGCACGGGCCGGGTGACCGAGCCGGTGAGCATCAGCAGCAGCGGGACGGCGAGGAAGCACAGCGGCCAGAGCGAGAGCGGCGGCTGCGCGAGGGTGAGCGCCACGCCGCAGGCGAAGGCGAGGCCGAGCCGCGGCCAGCGGCCGAGCCCGGCCGGCCAGGCGGCGGGGCGCGGGGCGGTCTCTGACAGGGTGGTCACGCTATTCCGCGGCCCTCGGCACTGCCGTGTCGCTGCGCAGCCGCACGCGCAGCCGCTTGATGTGGCGGGCGTCGGCGTCGATGACCTCGAACTCGTGGCCGGCGGGATGGGTGATCACCTCGCCGCGCTCGGGCACCCGGCCGCAGAGCATGAAGACGAGGCCGCCCAGCGTGTCGATGTCCTCGCCGGTTTCCTCGTCGAGCAGGGCCAGGCCGATGGCCTCCTCGAACTCGGAGAGCTCGGCGCGGCCGAGGGCGATGTAGACCCCGGGGCTCTCGAGCCGCCAGGGCACGGGGTCCTCCACGTCATGCTCGTCCTCGATCTCGCCGACGATCTGCTCGACCAGGTCCTCGAAGGTGATGAGCCCGTCCACGCCGCCGTATTCGTCGATCACCAGGGCCATGTGGCAGCGCTCGCGCTGCATCTTCTGCAGCAGCACGAAGAGCGGCATGGAGGCCGGGATGTAGAGCATCGGGCGCAGCAGGTCGCGGATGGCGAACTCGGGCTTGCCGGCGCCGAAGCCGCAGCGCAGCGCGAGATCCTTGAGGTGGAGGAAGCCCAGCGGGTCGTCCAGCATCTCGTGGTAGACCGGAAGGCGGGTCATCGCGGTCTCGCGGAACACCTCGATGAGGTCCTCCGGGGCGATGTCGTCGGGCACGGCGATGATGTCCGCGCGCGGAATGGCGATGTCGTGCACCCGCTTGTCGCGCATTTCGCGCAGGTTCACGATCATGTCGCGGGAGCCGGAGGTGTCAGCCTCTCCGGCGGGGGTGTCCTCGTCCTCGTCCTCCATCTCCTCGCGGCGCCCGAAGATGCGCGCGAGGAGGGAGGGACTGTGACCGTCTTCGGACGGGGCGTGTCCGTTCTGCGGTCTCTCGCCGCCTTCTTCAGCAAGCGAAGGCGTCTGCGAAGGCGCTCCGGCGTCGTTTCCGGTCATGGCTCCTGCCTGGTAAGAAACGCCTCTTCGGCGTCGGGAAGCGTATATGGGTCGGGCAGCCCCATGCTGACAAGGGTCTCGCTCTCGATCCCCTCCATCAGCGCGGCATCTGCCTCGGTCTCGTGATCATAGCCCAGAAGATGGAGCGTGGCATGCAGGATCAGGTGCAGGATGTGATCTTCCGCACGTTTTTCCTGCTCCATCGCCTCGCGCAGGGCGGTCTCGTAGGAAAGCGCTATGTCGCCGAGGGAATCCGGCTCGCCCGGCAGGGGCTCGGGCGGCAGCCAGGGCACCTCGCCGGCGCTCTCGGGCGCGAGCTCGTAGGCCGGCCAGGACAGCACGTTGGTGGGCTTGTCGCGGCCGCGGAACTCGGCGTTGAGCTCGGTGATGCGCGCATCGCCGCAGGCCAGCAGGCTGATGCCGTAGCCCTCGGGGGCGAGGCCGACGGCGTCGAGCGCGGCGCGGGCCGCGCGCTCGGCGATCCCCGCCAGCGGCGGGGTGAAGGTCACCCAGCGGTCATCCTCGACAACCAGTTCGACAAGGTCAGCCATCCCTCGCCCGATCATTGTCACGCTCGTAGGCGTCGATGATGCGGGCCACCAGCGGGTGGCGCACCACGTCGACGGAGCGGAAGCGGGTGAAGGCCACGCCCTCCACCCCGGTGAGCACGCGCTCGGCCTCGATGAGCCCGGATTTCACCCCGCGCGGCAGGTCGATCTGGCTGGTGTCGCCGGTGATCGCCATGCGCGAGCCCTCGCCGAGGCGGGTGAGGAACATCTTCATCTGCATCTCGGTGGCGTTCTGCGCCTCGTCCAGCACCACGGCGGCGTTGGACAGGGTGCGGCCGCGCATGAAGGCCAGCGGCGCGATCTCGATGGTCTTTTCCTCGAGCATCTTCTGCACCTGCTTGGAGGGCAGGAAATCGTTCAGCGCGTCGTAGAGCGGCTGCATGTAGGGGTCGACCTTCTCCTTCATGTCGCCGGGCAGGAAGCCGAGGCGCTCGCCGGCCTCCACGGCCGGGCGGGAGAGGATGATGCGGTCGATCCCGCCCTCGAGATACATCGACACGGCGGCGGCCACGGCGAGGTAGGTCTTGCCGGTGCCCGCGGGGCCGAGGCCGAACACCAGCTCGTTGGCGAAGAGCTGGCGCACGTAGTCCTTCTGCGCGGGCGTGCGCGGCTCGACCACCTTCTTGCGGGTGCGGATCTCGACGGCGCCGCCGGCGAACATCTCCATCTGCCCGTCGGGGCGGGCGCGCGGCTCGTCGCGCGGCATGCGCATGGCCGCGTCGATGTCGCCCGGCTCCACCGGGCGGCCCTGCTCGAGCCGCGCGTAGAGGGCGCGCAGCAGCTGGTCGCCGCGCTTTCGCTCGGCCTCCTCGCCGAGCAGCAACAGCACGTTGCCGCGCCGCACGATCGAGATGCCCAGCAGCTGTTCGATGCGCGCGAGGTTTCGATCGAACTCTCCGCACAGGTCGATGAGCAGGCGGTTGTCAGGAAACTCGACGAGCGTCTGGTGCTGCTCGTCCGCCGTCGGGGGGGTCAGGGCGTGTGTCGCCAAAGGGTCTCCGTCGGGATCCGTGTTTCAATGTCTCCGATGGTGTCAAAGCCCCGGCCGGGGCGCAAGGAAAATCACGCGGGCCGCCCCCTCCGGGGGCGCCGGGCCGCGGCGGCAGGAGCGGTGAAATTTCTTTTGCCCCGGGTGCATCCGATCGGCCCCCTCGCTGCGTAATGGCTTCAGAACAACGACCAAGGGAGAGGCTCATGACCCGTAAATTCACCGCCGCAGCGCTGCTGGGAGGGCTCGTGCTCGTCGCCGGCTGCTCCGACGACATGATGATGTCGAAGGGCATGGACGAGCAGACCGTGATGGTCGGCGGCGCGCCGATGTACCCGTCGAAGACCATCGTGGAAAATGCCGTCAATTCGGCCGATCACACCACGCTGGTGGCCGCGGTGAAGGCCGCCGGGCTGGTGGACACGCTGAACGGGCCCGGGCCCTTCACGGTGTTCGCCCCCACAAATGCCGCCTTCGAGAAGCTGCCGACCGGCACTGTCGACACGCTGCTGGAGCCGGCGAACAAGCCGATGCTCACGAAGATCCTCACCTATCACGTGGTGCCGGGGCGGGTGTCGGAGGCCGAGCTGAAGGCCGCGATCATGGCCCAGGGCGGCACGGCCACGCTCACCACCGTGGCGGGCGACCCGCTGACCGCGAAGATCGCGCCGGACAACACGGTCCATGTCTTCGACGAGCAGGGCAACATGGCCATCGTGACCACGCCTGACGTGTTCCAGTCGAACGGCGTGATCCACGTCGTCGACACCGTTCTGCTGCCGGAATAACAGACCCCCCTGGTTCCGGTATCAGATGGGGTCCGCTCCGGGCAGGGCGGACCCCGCATTTCCGCAGCCGCCACCCCCCGGGCGGCTGCGGAACCCCCTTCAGCCGCGGCGCGGACCGGCGAGGGGGAAGAGCGTGTCCCAGGCCCAGTTGAAGGCGAAGGCGTAGACCAGGTAGAAGGCCGCGAAGCCGAGGTCCATCACCAGCGCCTGCCACAGGCTGACGCCGAGCTGCCAGGCGATGTAGGGCATCAGCACCGCGAGCAGCCCGATCTCGAACAGCACCGCGTGCCCGGCACGCAGCCAGAACGGCCGCCGCAACCCGCCGGTGAGCCGGCGCTGCGCATGGTCGAAGCCGAGGTTGAAGACGTAGTTCCAGAAGGTGGCGATGCTGGCGCTCACCAGCGCCACGAGGCCGATCTCGTGCAGCGGCAGGCCGAAGGCGAGCGTGCCCAGCGGCGTTACGAGCGCGAGCCCGATGATCTCGAAGGTGACGGCATGGCGGATGCGCTCGGACGTGCTGCGCATGGGGCTTCTCCCGGGGTCAGGGCCCGGCGCGCCTCCGCGGCCGGGCATGTGAGCCGGGCCGTCCCGGAGGGGGTGCCCGCCGGCGGCGGGGGAGGTCGTCCTCGCGTATGCCGCGGATATGGGGCCGCGGCGGGGGTTTCTCAAGAGGTGCTCAGACCAGCCGGCCGGCGAGCGAGTTCGGGCCGGCGTGCAGGATCTCGGCGGTCACCATCTCGCCGCGCAGGGCCTCGGGCGCGTCGAGGAACACCGACTGCAGGTAGGGCGAGCGGCCGACGAGCTGGCCCGGCTCGCGCCCCGGCTTCTCCAGCAGCACCGGCAGGCGGCGGCCCACCATCGAGGCCTGGAACTCGGCCTGGTGCTCGGAGAGCAGGGCCTGCAGGCGGGTGAGCCGGTCTGCCGCCTCGGCATCGGGCACCAGCGCGCGGCCGGCGGCGGGCGTGCCCGGGCGGGCCGAGTAGCGGAAGGAATAGGCCTGAGCGTAGCGCACCTCGCGGCAGAGCGCGAGCGTGTCCTGGAAATCCGCCTCGGTTTCGCCGGGGAAGCCGACGATGAAATCGCCCGACATGGCGATGTCGGGGCGGGCGGCGCGGATGCGCTCGATCAGGCGCAGGTAGCCCTCGGCGGTGTGCTTGCGGTTCATCGCCTTCAGCACCCGGTCGGAGCCGGCCTGCACGGGCAGGTGCAGGTAGGGCATGAGCTTTTCCACCTCGCCATGCGCGGCGATCAGGTCGTCGTCCATGTCGTTGGGGTGGGAGGTGGTGAAGCGGATGCGGTCGAGCCCGTCGATCTCCGCCAGCGCGCGGATCAGCCGGGCGAGCGACCAGGTGCCGCCCTCCGCCGCGCCGTGATAGGCGTTCACGTTCTGGCCGAGGAGGGTGATCTCGCGCACGCCGCGCTCCACCAGGTCACGCGCCTCGGCGAGGATGCGCCCGGCCGGGCGCGAGACCTCGGCGCCGCGGGTGTAGGGCACCACGCAGAAGGCGCAGAACTTGTCGCAGCCCTCCTGCACGGTGAGGAAGGCGGCGGGCGCGCGCCGGGCCTTCGGGCCGCGCGGCAGGTGCTCGAACTTGTCTTCCTCGGGGAAATCGGTGTCGAGCGCCTTCTCGCCGGCCTCGACCCTGCGTGCCATCGCGGGCAGGCGGTGATAGGCCTGCGGGCCGACCACGAGGTCGACCAGCGGCTGGCGGCGCATGATCTCCTCGCCCTCGGCCTGGGCGACACAGCCGGCGACGCCGATCCTGAGGTCGGGGCGGGCGGTCTTGAGCGGGCGCAGGCGGCCGAGCTCGGAATACACCTTCTCGGCGGCCTTCTCGCGGATGTGGCAGGTGTTGAGCAGGATCATGTCGGCGTCCTCCGCCCGGTCCGTGCTCTCGTAGCCTTCCGCGCCCATGGCCGCGGCCATGCGCTCGCTGTCGTAGACGTTCATCTGACAGCCGTAGGTCTTCACGAAAAGTTTCTTCGGAGCGGACACGCCGAACCCTCCCTGAAACGATCCGGCCCGCGGGGGCCGGCTCATAAAACGAAACCAGCGCACCTTTCCCCGGAGAGGGGAAGGGCACGCCGGTGTCTATCCTGTCCGGCCCGGGCTCGCAACGCCGGGCCTGGCGGGGATCATTTCTTCGGCTTGCGGCCCAGGCCGATTTCCTTGGCCAGCGCCTGGCGCTTGGCGGCATAGGAGGGGGCGACCATCGGGTAATCCGGCTTCAGGCCCCACTTGGCGCGGTATTCTTCCGGCGTCAGGTTGTAGGCGGTGGCCAGGTGACGCTTGAGCATCTTGAGCTTCTTCCCGTCCTCGAGGCAGATGATGTAGTCCTCGGTGACGGATTTCTTGATCGGAACGGCGGGCACCAGCTCTTCAACAGGCGCCTCGCTCACGGTGGCGAGGGCGGAGAGCTTGGTGAAGACGGTCTGGATGAGATCCGGCAGGTCACCCTGCGCGACGCTGTTGTTCGCCACATGCGAGGAGACGATCTCGGTCGTCAGGGCGAGCAGCTCCCCCTTCTCGACTTGCTGTTCAGCGGACATGAGAGTCCTTTCTTGGTAAACGGTCAATGGCGCGACGCGCCGCTTCTACGCTAGATGGAAATAGGCGTGTGCTTCCCACAGGCCTATTCACATTTTATTTTCACCCCCAAGGAATAACAAGGTGTGAAGGTGATAAATTTTCGAAATTCGTCACCCGAAACACAACTTGCTGGTGCCAATTATAATATTGGTCTGGCTCGACTATATCACAGGTTGCAAACAAACTTGTGATATGTATTTAGAGGCGTCTCTGTAGCGAGGGGCATCACATGAACACCGAGTACCAGGCACTTTGTGCCCGGGCGCATCAAAGACTTCTCAGGGTGAATATCCGCTCTGTTGGGAGTGTCAAGTCATGAATGCGTCAGAACACCGGCAGAATCTTGGCGCAGGCATCGCCTCCGTGACTGTGGCTGGTGTGCTGGTGATTCTGAAGTTCCTCGCGCTCACGGCCACCGGCTCGCTGTCGATCGCCGCCAGCCTCACCGATTCCGCGCTCGACCTGCTGGTGTCCTCCACCGGGCTGCTGGCCATCCGCTATGCCGCGCGCCCGCCCGACCGCGACCATGCCTTCGGCCATACCTCGGCGGAGGACCTGATGGCGCTGGCGCAGGCGCTGATGGTGGGCGGCTCGGGCCTGTTCATCGGCTGGAGCGCGGTGGAGCGGCTGCGCGGCCCCTCCGAGCCGCTGCGCAGCGAGGCCGCCGGCATCGCGGTGATGCTGGTCTCGGTGGTGCTGACGCTTGTGCTGGTCTGGTACCAGCGCCGGGTGGCCGCCCGCACCGGTTCCAAGGTGGTTTCGGCGGATTCGCTGCATTACGTGGGCGATCTCGTGCCCAATATCGGCGCGCTGGTGGCGCTGTTCGCCTCGCAGCATTTCGGGCTGGGGCGGGTCGATTCCGTGGTGGCGCTGGGCGCGGCGGCCATGCTGCTGCTGGGGGCGCTGCGCATCGGCAAATCCGCCTGGGACGCGCTGATGGACCGCGGCGCCGACCCCGAGCTGGTGACCCGGGTGCGCGGCATCGTGGAGAACTGGCCCGGCGTGCACGGCCATCACGACCTCAAGACCCGGATGGCCGGAACCAAGGTGTTCATCCAGGTGCATATCGAGCTCGACGGCCGGCAGTCTCTCGCCCAGGCGCATGACATCGGCGCGGCGCTGCGGCGCTCGATCGTCCGCGCGGTGCCTAACGCAGAAGTGATCATCCACAAGGACGTCGCCGGCCGCGGGCACGGCTGAGCCCGGGGCCGGCAGGCGCGCTTCAGGCGGCGGTGTCGAGGCCGCGGCCCTTGAGCAGGGCGCTCACGTCCGGCAGGCGGCCGCGGAAGGCGGTGTAGAGATCGGCCGCCTCGGCCGAGCCGCCGGCGGAGTAGATGTGGCGCAGGAGCTTTTCCGCCGTCTCGCCGTCGAACACGTCGCCGGTCTCGCGGAAGGCCTCGAAGGCGTCGGCGTCCATCACCTCCGACCACATGTAGCTGTAATAGCCCGAGGAATAGCCGTCGCCCGAGAAGACATGGGTGAAATGCGGCGTGGCGTGGCGCATGGTGATCGCCTCCGGCATGCCGATGCGCGCGAGGGTCTCGGCCTGGGCGGCCATCGGGTCTGCCGGGGCGGGGCCGGAGTGGAAGTCGAGGTCGACGAGGGCGGAGGCGACGTATTCCACCGTGGCGAAGCCCTGGTCGAAGTTCTCCGCCGCGATCAGCCGCTCGAGCAGGGCTTTCGGCATCGGCTGGCCGGTCTTCGCGTGCAGGGCGTATTTCGACAGCACTTCGGGGGTGGAGAGCCAGTGCTCGTAGAGCTGGGAGGGCAGCTCCACGAAGTCGCGCGCCACGGAGGTGCCGGAGATGAAGGCGTAGGTGACATCCGACATCAGCGCGTGCAGGGCATGGCCGAACTCGTGGAACAGGGTGCGGGCATCGTCGAAGGTGAGCAGGCTGGGCTGGCCGGCCGGCGCCTTGGCGAAGTTGCACACGTTGACCACGATGGGGCGCACCTCGCCGTCCATCCGGCTCTGGTTGCGGAAGGAGGAGCACCAGGCGCCGGAGCGCTTCGAGCCGCGGGCGAAGTAATCGCCGATGAACACGCCCATGTGGCGGCCGGCCTTCGTCACCTCCCAGGCCCGGCAATCGGGGTGGTAGAGCGGCACGTCGAGCGGGCGCACCTCGATGCCGAACAGGCGGTGCGCGGTGTCGAAGGCGGCGGCGATGATGTTGTCGAGCTGCAGGTAGGGCTTGAGCTCGGTCTCGTCGAGATCATGCTCGGCGTGGCGCAGCTTCTCGGCGTAGTAGCGCCAGTCCCAGGCGGCGAGGGGGGCGTTCACGCCATCGGCGTGCATCAGCCCCTCGAGCCGGGCGGCATCGGCGAGGGCACGGGCGCGCGCCGGCTCCCAGACCGCCATCAGGAGCTCGCGCACGCGCTCGGGCGTGCCGGCCATCTGCCTGTCGAGCTTGAAGGCGGAGAAGCTGGGGAAGCCGAGCAGCTTCGCGCGCTCCTCGCGCAGGGCCAGCATCTCGGCGACGATGGCGCGGGTGTCGTTCTCGTTGGCGTTCTCGCCCCGCGCGGTCCAGGCGCGGAAGGCGGTCTCGCGCAGGTCGCGGCGCGGGGAGAACTGCAGGAAGGGCACGATGAGCGAGCGCGACAGGGTGATGACATGGCCCTCGCGCCCACGCTCGCGCGCGGTCTCGGCGGCGGCGTCGACCAGGAAGTCCGGCAGGCCCTCGAGATCGGCCGCGGCGAGGGGGAGCTCCCAGGATTTCTCTTCCGCCAGAACGTTTTGCGAGAATTGCGTGCCGAGCACGGCGAGGCGCTGCATGATCTCGGTGAGGCGGGCGCGGGCCTCGCCCTCCAGCCGGGCGCCGGAGCGCACGAACATGGTGTGGTAGAGCTCGAGCACCCGCGCCTGCTCGGGCGTGAGGCCGGAGGTGTCGGCCATCAGCGCCTCGATGCGGGCGAAGAGGGCGGCGTTCATCATCGTCTCGGAGTAGAAGGCCGAGAGCTTCGGCGACAGCTCGCGCTGCAGGGCCTGGCGGGTGTCGTTCGTGTCGGCCCCGACGAGGTTCCAGAACACGCCGCCCACCCGGTCGAGCGTGGTGTCCGAGCGCTCCATCGCCTCGATGGTGTTGGCGAAGCTGGGCGGCTCCGGATTGTCGGCGATCGCGTTGATCGCGGCGCGGGTTTCGGCCAGCGCGGCGTCGTAGGCGGGTGCGAAATGCGCATCCTCGATCTCGGCGAAGGGCGGCAGGCCGAAGGGGCCGGTGAAGGGGCCGAGCAGGGGATTTGCGGTCATCGGGAGCTCCGTTTCCTGGGTCGCTCCGAGATATAACCCCCGCCCGGCCGCGCTCCAAGGGGCGGTCAGTTTTCCAGCACGAAGCGGCGGAACAGCGGCTGCACCGGGCGGGCGTTCATCGGGAACAGGGCGGTGAAGGCGTCTATGTCGCGCTGGTTGACGAAGACGGGCTGCTTGAGCACCGTCCAGAGCACGGTTTCCGAGCAGGGCGGCGTGGTGAGCGAGCCCTGGTAGCGGATGACGCGCGAGACGTCGCTGACCAGTTCGAGCGGCTCGATCTGGCCGGCCGGGCTCTGGGCGCCCTCCTCCTTCGGGGCGAGGAACATCAGGGTGCGGAACAGGCTGTTGTTGCCGCCGGCCTGCAGCATCACCCCGATGACGGCGAGGCGGCCCTCCGCGTCGGCATGGACGAAATGCACCTCCATCGGGAAATGCGCCCCGCCCACCGTGTGCTCGGAGGGGGCGTGGAAGTGGAACTGCAGGAGCTCGTAGCGCGCGCCGTCGATCATCGCGTAGCCGGCCGAGGCGCCGTTCACCTGGATGGTGTGGCCGTTGTTGATCACCGTCCACTCGGTCGCCTGCCAGTGCAGCTCCACCTTCAGCAGCAGCGCCGCGGTGGCGCGGCCGATGTCGATCGGGCTCTGCTGATGCCCGGCACGGCAGTCTTCCCAGTCCGCGCTCAGATCGCCCCAGTGGGACGGGCCGCCCTGGCCCGAATAGTCCCAGTGGACCTGGCCTGCCGCGTGGGACAGCGGGGAGAGCAGAAAGGCCAGCCCCAGGGCGAGGCTCCGGACCAGGAAGATTGGCGACGGCATTTCGGGTCCTCCGAAAGAGATGGCATTGCGGCACTCTGGCGCTGCGGGGTTAAGGTTTTCTTCCCGGCGGCGGAGGGCCGGCGGCCCGGCGCTGGTCGGTTTTGCGCGGTGTTGCGTCGTCGCCATCGTGTTGCGCGGGAGCGGGTTCGGGCATGGTCCGGGCCAGACCCCCTGTCATTTCGGAGACAGCCTGATGAAGACCCATGCGAGAGCCGTTGTCGTGGGAGGTGGCGCGGTCGGCGCGTCCATCGCCTATCACCTAGCGAAGGCCGGCTGGGAGACGGTTCTGCTCGAGCGCGACGAGCTGACCTCCGGCTCCACCTGGCACGCCGCAGGCCTGCTGCCGCTGTTCAACATGAGCTATGCGACCAGCCATATCCACGACTACTCGGTGAAGTTCTACAAGACGCTGGAGGCCGAGACCGGGCTCAATGCCGGCTTCTCCGTGGTGGGCAACCTGCGCATGGCGCAGAGCCAGGCCCGCATGGACGAGTACATGCTCTATTCCTCCAACGCCGAGGCGGTGGGCATCCCGCACGAGTTCCTCACGCCCGCGCAGATGAAGGAGCGCTGGCCGCTGCTGCGCACGGAGGACCTGAAGGGCGCGCTCTTCCACCCCACCGACGGCTACATCAACCCCGCCGACGTGACCCAGGCCATGGCCAAGGGCGCGCGCCAGCGCGGCGTGGAGATCTACCGCCGGGTGCAGGTGGACGGCTTCGAGCGCCGCGGGGGCGAGTGGGTGGTCAAGGGCCGCAAGATGGTGGAGAAGGGCGGCTACCTCGTGCCCTCGGAGGAGCTGTTCGAGATCACCTGCGAGCACGTGGTGACCGCCACGGGCAACCACGCACAGCGCACCGCGGCGATGATCGGCTGCTACCTGCCGGCGGTGCCGGTGGAGCACCAGTACATCGTGACCGAGCCGGACCCGGCGCTGGTGGAATACCGCAAGACCCACGGCGAGCACCCGGTGCTGCGCGACGCGGACGCCAAGTGGTATGTGCGCGAGGAGCGCGGCGGCTGGATCCTCGGCCCCTACGAGCGCAATGCGCCCGCCTGCTTCAAGTTCGGCGTGCCCGACAGTTTCCGCGCCGATCTCTTCCCCCTCGACCTCGAGCGCATCGAGGAAGAGTACATGAGCATGATCCACCGCATCCCCTCCTCGGAGACGGTGGGGCTGAAGGACGATTTCAACGGCCCGATCTGCTACACGCCGGACGGGAACCCGCTGGTGGGCCCCGCCCCGGGAGTGGAGAACTTCTGGTTCGCCGAGGGCTTCTCCTTCGGCATCACCGCGGCGGGCGGCACCGGCCATTACCTCGCCCAGCTGATGACCGAGGGCGAGGCGGAGATCGACATGTGGTCGCTCGACCCGCGCCGCTACGGCAAATGGGTGAACCGCGAGTATGCCACGAAGAAGAACGAGGAGTGCTACGAGCATGTCTTCGTGCTGCACCACCCCGACGAGGAGCGCGAGGCGGCCCGCCCGCTGCGCACCGCGCCCTGCTACGAGCGGCTGAAGGCCGAGGGCGCGCAGTTCGGCCAGGTGAACGGCTGGGAGCGGCCGAACTACTACGCGCCGCTGGGCTTCGACGACCACGCCTCCCGCTCCTTCCGCCGCGGCGGCTGGTGGGAGCACGCGGTGAAGGAGGCCCGGGCCGTGCGCGAGGGCGTGGGGCTCTATGACGCCACCGCCTTTACCAAGCACATGGTGAAGGGGCCCGGCGCCACCGCCTTCCTCGACTGGCTGACCTGCAACAAGCTGCCGAAGGAGGGGCGCATCAACCTCACCTACGCGCTCACCGATGCCGGCACCGTGCGCTCGGAGTTCACCATCGTGCGGCTGGGGGCGGACGAGTATTACATCGTCTCCGCCGGCGCGGCGCAGGCCTATGACGGGGATTACCTCGTGAAGGAGGCGGCGAAGAAGCGCGCTGCGTTCGGCTGGATCGAGGTGCAGGACGTGAGCACGCAATGGGGCGTGTTCGCCGTGGCCGGCCCGCGCTCACGCGAGTTGCTCGAGCCCCTCGTGGTGGATGCGGAGCCGCAGACCGCGCTTTCCAACAAGCGCTTCCCCTGGCTGTCGATGCGCCGGCTCGACCTCGGCATGGTGCCCTGCATGGCGATCCGCGTGGCCTACACCGGCGAGCTGGGCTGGGAGATCCACCACCCGATCGAGATGCAGAACCACCTCTATGACCTGCTGAAGGCGCAGGGCGACAAGGTGGGGCTGACCCTGTTCGGCGCCCGGGCGCAGAACTGGCTGCGCCAGGAGAAAAGCTACCGCGCCTTCGGCTCCGACCTCGGCCGCGACGCGAGCCCGCTGGAGGCGGGGCTGGACCGGTTCGTCGACCTTTCCAAGGAGTTCCGCGGCAAGGCGGCGATGGAGAAGCTCGGCATCCGCGCGAAATGCGTGACCCTGCTCATCGACGGGCCGGCCGACACCGACCCCTGGGGCAAGGAGGCGCTCTATTCCGGGGAAGAGGTGATCGGGCGGCTGACCTCGGGCGGCTGGTCGGTGGCCTTCGGCAAGCAGGTGGGCATGGGCTACGTGCGCCCCGATCTCGCCACGCCGGGCACGAAGCTGCAGGTGCGGATGAACCGCGAGCTGTGGGATGCCGTGGTGGCCGAGGACAGCCCCTACGACCCGCAGAACCTCACCATCCGCAAGGATGTCTGAGGCCCTGCGGGCCGCCGGAATTTCCTGAAAAAACAAGAGGCTTGCACCGAAATGGTGCAAGCCTCTGAAAATGCAAGACCGGTTCGAGAACCGGAGCCAGGGCTCCGTGAAGGTGTCTCAGACCCGAAGGTCCCTCCAGCGTCTTTTCCCGGTCCGACTATATCTGCCTGAAAAGATTTGATCGGATGGGTAAAGAGTACTTAACCCAGCGTGAAAACAGCGTGAAACACCTGAGGTTGAACGGGGAGTCAGCTTGCGCGGGCAATGGTACGAAACTGGATTGGTTCAGTTTGGTGCGTGTGCGAGAGCCCGCTGAAACACGGCCGCGTCGACATTTCCGCCCGAAGCCACGGCGATTACAGCTTCTCCCTGTAATTTCTCCCCGTGAAACAACGCAGCGGCGAGTGCCACGGCACCCCCCGGTTCCAGAACCAGCTTCAGCCGCGACCACGCCAGCGCCACTGCCGCAAGGGCCTGATCGTCGCTCACCGCGATTCCCGGTCCGCAATGGCGGGAGAGGAGGGGAAAGGTGATCTCGCCGGGAATCGGCGTGAGGATCGCGTCGCAGACCGAACCGGTGAGCGAGGGATTCGCCAGGCGATTCCCCGCGGCGAGCGATCGGGTCATGTCATCGAAGCCCTCCGGCTCGCAGGGGCGCACGCGCAGGCCCGGCGCCCGGTCGGCCAGCGCCACGGCGATGCCCGAGGTGAGCCCGCCGCCACCGCAGCACACCAGCACGTCGGCGGCCGCCACGCCGGCCTCGGCGGCCTGCTCGGCGATCTCGAGCCCGGTGGTGCCCTGACCGGCGATCACCTGCGCGTCGTCGTAGGGGCGCACGAGGGTGAGGTTGCGTTCGGCGGAGAGGGCGGCGCCGATCTCCTCGCGGCTCTCGGTGGCGCGGTCGTAGAGCACCACCTCGGCGCCAAGGGCGCGGGTGTTGTCGATCTTCAGCTTCGGCGCGTCGCGCGGCATGATGATCACGGCCGGCACGCCGAAGAGCCGCGCCGCCCGGGCCACGCCTTGCGCGTGGTTGCCCGAGGAGAAGGCGAGCACGCCGCGGGCGCGCACCTCGGGCTCGAGCGCCGAGATGCAGGACCAGGCGCCGCGGAACTTGAACGAACCGGTGTGCTGCAGGCATTCGGCCTTCACGAACACCCGGCGGCCGGCGATCTCGTCGAGCCAGTCGGAGGTGAGGAGCGGCGTGCGGCGCACCACCGGCGCCAGGCGCGCGGCGGCGGCTTCGATCATCGCGATGCTGGTCATGGGTCTGTCCTGTCTGTGACGCGGGCCAGGAAGGCGCCGAGGGCGGCGCGGCTCGCGGGTTCGTCGAGAAAGGGGACATGGCCGCGGTCCGGGATATCGGCGCGGATCATGTCGGGGAAGCGGGCCTGCATGCGGTCGGCCGCTTCGGCCGTGAGCAGGTCGGAGTTCGCGCCGCGCAGCAGGGCGAGGGGCAGGCCCTTCAGCAGATCGAAGAGCGGCCAGAGGTCGGGCGGGCCGGTTTCGGCCATGGCCTCGGCCTGGGCGAGCAGGGCGTCGCGCAGGCGGGGGTCGTAGGTGAGGGCGAGGCCGGCGGGTGTCTCGCGGAACACGCCGGCGGCCCAGGTGCGCCATTGCGCGGGGGAGACGCCGGGGAAGCGGTCGGCGTTCACCTGCGCCAGCCGGGCAGCGGCGGCGTCGAGGGAGGGGAGGTCGGGGGCGCGGCCCACATGGGGCATGATGGCGGCGAGGCCCTCGGGCGCGAGCTCGGGGCCCACGTCGACCAGCGCCACGCCGCTCAGCCGGTCGGGCACGATGGCGGCCATGGACATGGCGATGAGCCCGCCGCGCGAGGTGCCCAGCACCGCCACCTGCGGCAGGGCGAGATGGTCGATGAGCTCGATCGCGTCGCGCGTCTCCACCCGCACGTCGTAGTTGAGGAACTGCGGGTCATGGTCGGAGGCGCCGCGGCCGCGGCTGTCGAGGCTGATGATGCGCCAGGCGTGGCCGAAGGCGGTGCGCACCGGGTCGAAATCAGTGCCGTTGCGGGTGAGGCCGGGGAGGCAGAGCAGGGCGGGGCCGGTGCCCTCGTCGCGGAAGGCGAGGGCGAGGCCGTCGGAACTGGTGAAGCGGCTCATGCGCGGGCCGCGATGTCGGGCACGGTGGTGAGGTCGGGCGCGGTGAAGCGCGGCGCCCAGGGCAGGCGGTCCTGCGGCAGGCCGGCGCGGTTTACCCAGAGCGTGGTGAAGCCGTAGCCGGAGGCCGCCGCCGCGTCCCAGCCGTTGGAGGAGACGAAGAGCACCTCGGCCGGGGCGGTGCCGAAGCGGCGGCCAACGAGGTCGTAGACCGCCCGGGCGGGCTTGAACACGCCCACGTCCTCGACCGAGAGCACCGCGTCGAGGTGCTGGCCGATGCCGGCGGAGGCGACGGCGGAGGCGAGCATCTCCGGCGCGCCGTTCGACAGGATGGCGGTGGCGAGGCCGGCGGATTTCAGGGCCGCGAGCATGGCGGGCACCTCGGTGTAGGCGTCCAGTTCGCGGTAGAGGTCCATCAGCCGGGCGGCGAGGGCGGGGTCTTCGCCCAGGCCCGCCTCCTCCATCGCGTAGGCGAGGGCCTCGCCGGTGACCTGCCAGAAATCGGCATGGGCGCCGGTGACCGCGCGCAGCCAGGAGTACTGAAGCTGCTTGAGGCGCCAGGTCTCCGCCAGGCGCGGGGCGACGGCGGCGAGCGCCTCGCGCCCCGGCTCGGCCGCGCAGGCGCGCGCGGCGGCGGTGACGTCGAACAGGGTGCCGTAGGCGTCGAACACGCAGGTGGTGATGCGGCGGGGGGCGGGCGATGTCTCGGGCATTGGGCAGGGTCCTCCGGCGCGCAGTTTTCTCGGATGCGCGCCGCAACGCAAGCCGCATGTGCGGCAGCCCGTCGCAACCCCCCGGCGCTCAGGCGGCGAGGTAGTAGAGCAGGATGGGCGAACCCGCGAGGCCGAAGGACGCGAGCATCGCGATCCAGGCGCCGGCGGCGAAGGCGGCCTCGCGCCCGGTCATCGGCCGCTGCAGCGCCTCCACCTTCGGCATCTGCATGGCCGATTGCAGCCCGATGATGAGGAAGAAGATCAGGAAGATGTGCCCGCTGAGCGCCAGCAGCAGCGCCGCGACGCCGCTGAGCGCCAGCGTGGCGTTATGGGCGAGCTTCGGCGACAGCGTGTAGAGCACCCGGCGCAGCACGTGCCCGCCGTCGAGCGGCCAGATCGGCAGCAGGTTGAACGCGTTCAGCGCCGCGGTGAGCATGCCGAAGAGATAGACGTAATGCGCCATCTGCGGCCAGGCCGTGTCGAGCACCTGCTCGGCGGCGAGGCAGAGCGCCACGAGCGCGAGGCAGATGCCCGGGCCCATGAGGGAGATGTAGGCGTCCTTGGCCTGCGAGGAGGGCAGGCGGTCGGAGATCGCGACACCGCCCAGCATGGGGATGAGGCGCAGCCGCGCATCGGTGTGGCCGGCGACACGGAAGGCCGCGACATGGCCGAACTCGTGCACCACGATGGAGAGGATGAGCAGCAGCCCCACGACCGGCCCGAAGAAATACATCGCCGCGGCGATGGCCAGCGTGCCGACGATGGCCGAGGAGGGGGTGATGTTGGGCGTCACCTGCCCGGCGGGCAGCCGCCAGCCGCCGCGCAGCACCCGGGCGGTGAGCCAGAGCACCAGCGCCGCGAGGGCATAGACCGCCGCCTGCCCGCCCGTCACCCCCCGGTTCCGCCGAGCAGGGCGCGCGCGGCGCTGACCAGGGCGGCATTGTCGGCGGCGGGGCGGCCGTCGGGCATCACCAGCACGTCCTCGAGGCCGATGCGGGTATCGAGGCCGCGGGCGGCGGCGAGCCCGACCATGGCCCAGGTGCAGGAATCGGTGCCGTGCAGCAGCAGCGGGCGGCCCAGGTCGGCGGCGGCGAGGCGCTCGAGGATGGCGAGGGCCTCGGCCTCGGCCTCCTCGGCCTCCTGCAGGTCGATCTCGATCAGCACGCGCAGGCAGGCGCGGTGGCCGGGCAGGGCGAGGAAGCGGCGGGTGTCGGCGAGGGTGGAGAGCCCGGCCTCGATGCCCACCCCGCGCGAGGCGAGGGCCTCCATCGTGTCCGGGGCGTCCTGCTCGGAGAGGTTCACCGAGGCGTAGTCCGGCAGCAGCTCCCAGGCGCGGACATGCTCGAGCCGGGCGGCCCCGCCGGGGCGGATCCAGGCGCCGGTGCTCACCCCCACGGGCATGCCGGGCACCGCGGCGCGCACGGCGCGCAGCGCGGCGGAGACATCGGCGGGGGCGAGGCTCTCGGCGCCCTCCGCGTCACGCACGTGGATGTGCAGCTCGTCGGCCCCGGCGGCACGCACCGCGGCGGCATCCTCGGCCAGCTCTCCGGGGCTGCGGGGGAGCGCCGCGTGCGTGCGCGCCTCCCGGGCGCCGTTGAGGCAGGCCTGGAGCATGGTCAGAGGTTTTCGGGCTGGGCCATGCCGATCGCGTGGTAGCCGCCATCGACGAAGACGATCTCGCCGGTGGTGCAGGCCCCGAGGTCGGAGGCGAGGTAGAGGGCGGCGCCGCCCACGGCTTCGAGGGTGGCATTGGCGCGCAGCGGCGCGTTCTGCTCCACCTCGCGGTAGACCTTGCGCGCGCCGCCGATGACCGAGCCCGCGAGGGTGCGCATCGGGCCGGGGCTGATCGCGTTCACCCGCACGCCGTCGGGCCCGAGGTCATTGGCGAGGTAGCGCACCGAGCATTCCAGCGCCGCCTTGGCCACGCCCATCACGTTGTAGTTGGGCATCACGCGCTGGGCGCCGAGATAGGTGAGGGTGATCACGCTGCCGCCCGGGCGCATCAGCGGTGCCGCGCGGCGGGTGATGTCGACCAGGCTGTAGCAGGAGATGTCGAGCGAGTTCAGGAAGTTGGTGCGGGTGGTGTTGAGGAACCGCCCGGTGAGCTCGGTCTTGTCCGAATAGGCGATGGCGTGGATGAGGAAATCCATCTGCCCCCAGTCCGCCGCCAGGCGCTCGAACACGCTCTCCAGCGAGGCGGAATCCTGCACGTCGGCGGGCAGGAGATGGGTGGCATTCACGCTTTCGGCCAGCGGCTGCACGCGCCGGCCGAAGGACTCGCCCTGGTAGGTGAAGGCCAGTTCCGCGCCATGGGCATGCAGGGTGCGCGCGACTCCCCAGGCGATGGAGTGGTCGTTCGCGACACCCATGACAAGCCCGCGCTTGCCCTTCATCAGGTCGGACATGAGTTCATTTATCCCTGAGTCGGCTGAACAGGAGGCTGGCATTGGTGCCCCCGAAGCCGAAGCTGTTGCTCATCACGGTGTCGAGACCCGCGTCATCGACCCGTGCGGTGGCGATTTCCTCCGGCTTCAGCGCCGGGTCGAGGGTGTCGACGTTGGCGGAGGCGGCGATGAAGTCATTCTCCAGCATCAGCAGGGAGTAGATGACCTCCTGGGCGCCGGTGGCACCCTGGGAATGCCCGGTCAGCGACTTGGTGGAGCTGATCGGCGGCTGGCGGCGGCCTTCGAAGACCCGGCGCACGCCTTCCACCTCGGTCACGTCGCCCACCGGGGTGGAGGTGCCGTGGGCGTTGATGTAGCCCACCTCGCGGTCCTGCGGCAGGGTGGAGAGGGCCATGCGCATGCAGCGCTCGCCGCCCTCGCCCGAGGGGGCGACCATGTCGTGCCCGTCGGAGGTGGCGGCATAGCCGGTGAGCTCGGCGTAGATCTTGGCGCCGCGGGCCTTCGCGTGCTCGTATTCCTCGAGCACCACGATGCCGCCGCCGCCGGAGATGACGAAGCCGTCACGCCCGGCGTCGAAGGCGCGGGAGGCCTTCTCGGGCGTGTCGTTGTACTTGGAGCTCATGGCGCCCATGGCGTCGAACAGGCAGGACAGGGTCCAGTCCAGCTCCTCGCCGCCGCCGGCGAACATCACGTCCTGCTTGCCCCACTGGATCTGCTCCGCCGCGTTGCCGATGCAATGCGCCGAGGTGGAGCAGGCCGAGGTGATCGAGTAGTTGATGCCCTTGATGCGGAACGGCGTGGCGAGGCAGGCCGACACGGTGGAGGACATGCCGCGCGTGACCATGAACGGCCCCATGCGCTTGGGGCTGTTGTTCTTGAGCACGATCTGGTGCGCCTCGAACAGGTTGCGCGTGGACGGGCCGCCGGAGCCGACGATGAGCCCGGTGCGCTCGTTCGAGATGTCGCTGTCCTCCAGGCCGGCGTCGGCGATGGCCTGTTTCATCGCGATGTAGCTGTAGGCCGCGCCATCGCCCATGAAGCGCAGCTGGCGCTTCTCGACATGTTCGGACACGTCGATGTCCGGCTTGCCGTGGACCTGGCTGCGGAACCCGCGCTCGGCGTATTCGGGGGCGAAGCTGATGCCGGACTTCCCCTCGCGCAGCGAGGTGACGACGTCATCCTTCGTGGTGCCGATCGACGACACGATGCCGAGACCGGTTACGACGACCCGACGCATGAGCATATCCTTCCTTCGTGCCGGGCTCTTCTTCAGGCCGGGCTTGCCTCACCATCCTTGAACAGACCGACACGCATGTCGGTCGTGGTGTAGATGGTCTGGCCGTCTGCTTCCATCAACCCGTCGGCGATGCCGAGCTTGAGTTTGCGGTCGATGATGCGCTTCATGTTCACCGTGTAGCGGATGAGCTTCACGTCCGGCGTCACCATGCCGGAGAACTTCACCTCGCCCACGCCGAGGGCGCGGCCGCGGCCGGGCATGCCCAGCCAGCCGAGGAAGAAGCCGGTCATCTGCCACAGGGCGTCGAGCCCGAGGCAGCCGGGCATCACCGGGTCGCCGAGGAAGTGGCACTTGAAGAACCACAGGTCGGGCTTGACCTCGAGCTCGCCCACGACCTGGCCCTTCTCGAAGGGTCCGCCTGCCTCGGTGATGCTGGTGACGCGGTCCATCATGAGCATGGGGGGCGCGGGGAGCTGCGCGTTCCCCGGACCGAAGAGCTCTCCGCGCGCGCAGCGCATCAGCTCTTCATAGTCATAGCTGCTCGGCCGTGACATACCTTCTCCTTCGTCGCAGGGCGGCATTTGTTGCTCACGTTTCCCTATCACCGTGCCCGCAACAGGTGCAAGCGCGATGGGTGCGCCCAAAAGGGACTCGATTTCCGCCACGCGAACGGGTTAGAGTGCATACCCGATGACTAGCAAGGGACAAGACCAAGCCGTGAAATCCGGGAGCAGCGCAGCAGGGCGTGAAGCGAAGGCGCGCGTCGACGCGTGGCTCGCGCGTGGCCGCCTGCGGCCGACGCGCCAGCGCAAGATGCTTGCGAGCCTTCTGGTGGGCGACGGGAATCATCGCCATGTCACGGCCGAAAGCCTGCACGAGGCCGCGCAATGCAGCCCCGAGCCGGTGTCGCTCGCCACGGTGTACAACACCCTCAAGGCCTTCACGGACGCGGGCCTGCTCACCGAGATCATGGTGCACGGGGCGCGGTCCTACTTCGACACGCGTGTCGACGATCACCCGCATTACTTCTGGGAAGACCGGGACAGCCTGACCGACGCGCCCGCCGAGGCGGTGCGCTTCGCCTCGCTGCCCGATGCGCCGGAGGGCACGGAGATCGCCAAGGTCGACGTGGTCATCCGCCTGCGCCGCACCAAGGGCTGAGCGCCGCTCCCCCCTCCCCGGTTTCGATGCTCCGCCGCCCCCTTGCGGTGCGGTTGCGGCGGCGGGCCGGCTGCGCCGCATTGACGCGTACGGGGCCGCGTTCGGGGCCCCGGGGGCTCAGTCCGGGCTGATCTCGGTATCCTCGACACCCCAGATATCGGCCTTGCGCACCCAGCCCTCGTAGCCGTCGGCCTCGATCTGGCACCAGAGCGCCTTGCAGGCCTCGAGGTCGCCGATCACGCCCTGGCGGGCCACGGCCACCGGCAGGCTGTTGTCGGAGGCAAGCTCGTGCATCATCGTCTCCGGCGCGCGGACCACCACCGTGCGCGCACCGCGCAGCAGGGTGTAGTGCACCCAGCCGCCGGTGCCGTCGGCGTCCACCACCTTGCGCCAGTTGTCGAATTCCGCGACCACCTGCAGCGGCATGTGCCGGCGCTTGAAGATCCAGTCCACCCGGTGGTCGAGCCCGGGGCCGCGGCGGGCGTTCGCCTCGGTCTTGAGGCTCACGAAGCGGGGCAGCGGCATGTGGGTGACGGGGCCGATGGTCGTGGGCACGGTATCGGCCGGCGTGGCGCCTGCCACGCAGATGAGGAGCACCGCTGCAAGGATGCGCATGCTGGAGATCATCTGTGCCTGCCCGTTCCGCTGCGGCATTTTTCGGGTTTATCTGCCGCTGCGGGCAGACTAGCACTAATGCATGCGGGGTGCATCCCCGTTTTGAACCAGAGACATGTCCGGCCCACGGACGAGATTGCCCGAGGAAGCCCCTATGCCCGCGCACAGCCCGAAGGTCATTGTCACCCGCCGCCTGCCGGAGCCGGTCGAGGCGCGCATGCGCGAGCTGTTCGACGTGGAGATCAACGAGACGGACGAGCCGTTCTCCCGCGAGCGCATGGCCGACGCGCTGGGGCGGGCCGACATCCTGGTGCCAACGGTGACCGACCGGATCGACAAGGGCCTGCTGGCCCAGGCCGGGCCGGACCTGCGGCTGATCGCCTCCTACGGCTCGGGCTTCGACCACGTGGACGTGGCGACCGCGCTGGCGCGCAACATCCTGGTCACCAACACCCCCGGCGTGCTCACCGAGGACACCGCAGACATGACCATGGCGCTCATCCTCGCTGTGCCGCGGCGGGTGAAGGAGGGCATGGCCCAGATGCAGGAGGGCGACTGGCCGGGCTGGTCGCCCATGGCGCTGATGGGCAACCGGGTGGGGGGCAAGAAGCTCGGCATCCTCGGCATGGGGCGGATCGGCACCGCGGTGGCGCGCCGGGCGAAGGGCTTCGGCCTCGAGATCCACTACCACAACCGCCGCCGGGTGCGCCCCGAGACCGAGGACGCCCTCGGCGCCACCTGGTGGGAGAGCCTCGACCAGATGCTGGCGCGCATCGACATCCTGTCGGTGAACTGCCCGCACACGCCGGGCACCTTCCACCTGCTCAACGCGCGGCGGCTGAAGCTGATGAAGCCCACGGCGGTGGTGGTGAACACCTCGCGCGGCGAGGTGATCGACGAGAACGCCCTCACCCGGATGCTGCGCGCGGGCGAGCTGGCCGGCGCCGGGCTCGACGTGTTCGAGCGCGAGCCGGCGGTGAACCCGCGCCTGCTCGGCCTGCCCAACGTGATGCTGCTGCCGCACATGGGCTCGGCCACCATCGAGGGCCGGGTGGAGATGGGCGAGAAGGTGATCATCAACATCAAGACCTTCGTCGACGGCCACCGCCCGCCCGACCAGGTGCTCCCCTCCATGCTCTGACCCGCCGCGAGGGGGGAACGCCCGCCTCGCCGAGGGGGCTTTCGCCCCCGCAGCTCGGCGGCCGTGGCGAAGGCCCCTGCGGGCCTCCGCCCTGCACGTCCCCCTCTCCGCACCGCCCCTGCCGGGCGACGTGCCGGCCGGACGCAGTCCGGCGCTTCGCCGAAGGGGGCTCGATGCCCCCGAGGCGGAGGCCAACGCCCGTGAGGGCTTCCCTGGAGCACCGCGAGACCCCTGCGGCCATGCCGGCGCCTGAACAGGGTGGGCCATCGGGCCGGCGCTGCCTCGCCCTGCGCTGTCCGGCATCGACACGGAGCCGGCCGGGCGCCGATGGACCCGCGCCGCGGGGCGCTCCCTCCGCGGGACGGGGCGCGTGCGATTTCGACGGCCCGGGCCTGATGCCACGAGGGAGGACGGCCGCGCCTGATCCGGATGCTTCCGTGTCGCTCCGGGAGCCGGTCGGTCGGGCGCGAGGGGCTGGTGCCTGTGCGCCTGCCGTCGAGGGAGCCGGGCTCCGGGTCAGGGAGACGGCCCCCCCTTTCCGAAGGCGTTCGGCGGGAGGCAGGCGTCGCCTCTGGCCCGGGGTACCTCGTCGCCGGGCCCGGTGCGCTTCCGGCTTCAGCCGGCCGCCCCGTGGCCGTGGCACTCGGGGCAGGCGGGGTCGGGGCGGATGGTGAGCACGCGCGCCTCGGCGAAGAGCGAGTCCCACAGCAGCAGGCGGCCGAGCAGGGTCTCGCCCGCGCCGGTGAGGTGCTTGATCGCCTCGCCGGCCATCATCGCGCCCATGGTGCCCGCGAGCGCGCCCATGATGCCGGCCTCGGCGCAGGAGGGGGCGAGGCCGGGGGCCGGGGCCTCGGGGAAGGTGCAGCGGTAGCAGGGCGCGCCCAGGTGCGGCGCGAAGAGCGAGATCTGCCCCTCCCATTGCGTCATCGCCGCGGCGACGAGCGGCACCGCCTCGGCCACGCAGGCGGCGTTCACCGCGTAGCGGGTGGCGAAACTGTCGGAGCCGTCGAGCACGAGGTCATGGCCGCGGATGAGGCCGGCGGCGTTTTCGGGCGTGAGGCGCAGGGCGTGGCCGGTGAAGCCGACATGCGGGTTCACCTCCGCCAGCCGCGCCGCCGCGCTGTCGATCTTGCGCGCGCCGACATGGGCGGTGTCGTGCAGCACCTGGCGCTGGAGGTTGGAGAGCGAGACCGTGTCGTCGTCGACCAGCGTGATGTGCCCGACGCCGGCGGCCGCGAGGTAGAGCAGCGCCGGCGAGCCCAGCCCGCCCGCGCCCAGCACCAGCACCCGCGCCGCCTTCAGCCGGGCCTGGCCCGGCCCCCCCACCTCGCGCAGCACGATGTGGCGGGCGTAGCGCTCAAGTTCCTCGGGCGAAAAGCTCATCGCGGTCTCCGCAGGGCAGGGGGCGGCCGGCCCGGACGGGCACCTTGCCGGGAGCCGCGGGCTCCCGGGCAGGATGCACCGGACCGGCCCCTCAGGCTCACAGCCCGTCGAACAGCGCCGTGGAGAGGTAGCGCTCGGCGAAGCTGGGCAGGATGACCACGATGCGCTTGCCCTTCATCTCGGGGCGCGAGGCCACCTCGAGGGCCGCGGCCACCGCGGCGCCGGAGGAGATGCCCACCGGGATGCCCTCCTGCGCGGCGAGCTTGCGGGCGGTCTCGAAGGCGGTCTCGTTGCCGATGGTGAGCACCTCGTCGATCAGCGCGCGGTCGAGGATGCCGGGCACGAAGCCCGCGCCGATGCCCTGGATCTTGTGGGGCCCGGGCTGGCCGCCGGAGAGCACCGGGCTGTCCTCGGGCTCCACCGCGATCACCTTCACGCCCGGGTTGCGCGCCTTCAGCACGCGGCCCACGCCGGTGATGGTGCCGCCGGTGCCGACGCCGGAGATGAAGGCGTCGACCCGGCCCTCGGTGTCGGCCCAGATCTCCTCGGCGGTGGTTGCCTCGTGGATCGCGGGGTTGGCCGGGTTCTCGAACTGCTGGGGGATGATCGCGCCGGGGATCTCGGCGGCGAGCTCCTCGGCCCGGGCGATGGCGCCCTTCATGCCCTTGGCCGCCTCGGTGAGCTCGAGCTCGGCGCCGAGCAGGGCGAGCATCTTGCGCCGCTCCACCGACATGCTCTCGGGCATGCACAGGATGAGGCGGTAGCCGCGCGCCGCCGCCACGAAGGCGAGCGCGATCCCGGTGTTGCCCGAGGTGGGCTCGATGATGGTGCCGCCCGGCTTCAGGTGGCCGTCGCGCTCCAGCGCCGCGATCATCGAGACGCCGATACGGTCCTTCACGGAGCTGATCGGGTTGAAGAATTCCAGCTTCACCAGGATATCGGCGCCGGTCTCGGCCCCGATGCGCTTGAGGCGCACCAGCGGCGTGCCGCCGATGGTCTCGGTGATGCTGTCGTAGATCCGGCCGCGCGGCTGCGAGGTGATCATGATGTCCTCCTGATCGTTCAGATCGTGAAATCGGTCGTGGTGTCGCCGGCCCGGCGGATGCCCTGGCGCTGCGCCTCCAGGCACAGGTCCTCCATGGTCACCGCGTCGAGCTTCTCCAGCAGGGTTTCCTGCGCCTCGCGCCAGATCGGGCCGATCACCTTCTCGCCCAGCTCGGCGGAGGAGGTGGTGTCGTCGTCCTCGGCCTCCATCCGGCTGACGACGCGGACGATCTCGCCCAGGCTCACCCGGCGGCGTTCGCGGGCCAGCGTATACCCGCCCTTCGGCCCGCGCACCCCCTTCAGGATGCCCTCGCGCACCAGCTGCTGCAGCACCTGCTCGAGGTAGCGGGCCGGGATGCCCTGGCGCTCGGTGATGTCGCGCGACTGCACCGGGTTCGGGCGCGCGTTGAAGGCGACGTCGAGCACGGCCTCGAGGGCGAGGGCGGTCTTGCGGGAGAGGCGGAGCATGGCGGGAGCTGTCCTCACTGTCCGGTGGAGCCGAAGCCGCCGGCGCCGCGGGCGGTGTCGTCGAGGCTGTCGACCTCGACCCAGGCGCAGCGCGACACGGGTGCCAGCACCGCCTGGGCGATGCGGTCGCCGTGGGCGACGGGGAAGGGCTCGGTTCCGTGGTTGATCATCAGCACGCCGAGCTCGCCGCGATAGTCGCTGTCGATCGTGCCGGGGGAATTGGGCATGGAGATGCCGTGCTTGAGCGCGAGGCCCGAGCGCGGCCGCACCTGCAGCTCATAGCCCTGCGGGATGGCGAGGCGGAAGCCGGTGGGCACCACCGCGCGGGCGCCGGGCGCAAGGCTCATCGGCGCGGCGAGGCAGGCGCGCAGGTCCATGCCCGCCGCGCCCGCGGTCTCGTAGGCGGGCAGGGGCAGGTCATGCTCCCCGATGCGGGTGATCCGGACGGATACGGGGACGGTCATGCAAGCTCCTCGGCGATGCGCTGGGCGAGGCGTCGGGCCACCATGTCCTTGGCCATGCGCGGCCAGGTCTCGGCGCCCTCGGCGGTGATGAGGGTGACGGCGTTCTCGGAGCCGCCCATGATGCCGGTCTCGGGCCGCACGTCATTGGCCAGGATCCAGTCGCAGCCCTTGCGGGCGCGCTTGGCCGTGGCGTGGGCCGCGACATCGTCGGTCTCGGCGGCAAAGCCCACCACGAGGCGCGGGCGCCCGTCCGTGAGCTTGCTCACGGTGGCGAGGATGTCGGGGTTCTCGGCGAATTCCAGCACCGGCAGGGCGCCGTCGGCGGTCTTCTTCATCTTGGAGGGCCGCTCGGAGGCCATGCGCCAGTCCGCCACCGCGGCGGCGAAGACCGCCGCATCCGCCGGCAGGGCGGCGGTGACGGCGTCGAGCATCTGGCGCGCGGTCTCCACCTCCACCACGCGCACGCCCTCGGGGCGCTTCGTGGTGGCGGGGCCGGTGATGAAGGTGACGGTGGCGCCGAGGGCGGCGAGGGCGCGGGCCAGCGCCGTGCCCTGCGCGCCGGAGGAGCGGTTGGCGATGTAGCGCACCGGGTCGATCGGCTCATGCGTGGGGCCGGAGGTGACCAGCACGTGCCGGCCGGCCAGCGGCCCGGCGGTGAGGGCGGCGATGACCGCGTCGCGGATGGCGGCGGGCTCGGCCATGCGGCCGGGGCCGTATTCGCCGCAGGCCATGTCGCCGTCGTCCGGGCCCACGGTGAGGATGCCGTCGGCCGCGAGCGTGGCGAGGTTGCGCTGCGTGGCGGGGTGATTCCACATCCGCACGTTCATGGCGGGCGCGATGAGCACGCGCTTGTCTGTCGCCATCAGCAGGGTGGTGGCGAGGTCGTCGGCATGGCCGCCGGCCATCTTCGCCATCAGGTCGGCCGTGGCGGGGGCGACGACCACGAGATCGGCCGCGCGGGAGAGCTGGATATGGCCCATCTCCGCCTCGTCGGTGAGGTCGAAGATATCGCGGTAGACCTTCGTGCCGGCGATGGCCGAGACGGTGAGCGGGGTGACGAAATGCTCCGCCGCGCCGGTGAGCACGCAGGTGACCGAGGCGCCGGCCTTCTTCAGCAGGCGGATGAGCTCGATCGATTTGTACGCCGCGATGCCGCCGCCGATGACGAGCAGGACACGTTTGCCGGAAAGCATCATATTCTCCACCCGGATGCGGGAAAGCCGATTTTTACCGCCGCGAGACTGTAATAACTCCGCCGGGGCCGTTCAAGGGTTCAGCCCTCGCGAAACGCGGCGCAGGGGTCCGGGCGCTCGACCGCGCGGGACACGAAGAGCCGGGTGAAGGGGGTGTCTTCCGAGAGGCTCTCGGTGGAATCGAACCCGTCGGGCATGCCCTCGCGCTCGGTCTGGCCGATGGCATCGATGGTGAGCCAGGGGCGCCGGGCGCGCAGGAAGGCCGGCGCGCCGGTGTCGAGCCGCACGTGGCCGTTGCCGGCGATCACCAGCACCGGGGTGCCGGCCTCGTCGAGCGCGCGCTCGGTGGCGGCCGCCAGTGCCGCGTCGCGCAGGCGCTGGGCGCGCAGCATGGGGGCCAGGGCCTCGGGCGGCAGCGCGTCGCAATGCGCGTGCTGGAGCTCCTCCTCGCGCAGGGCCTGTTCCTCGGGCGGCAGGGGGGTGTCGAGGCCCCAGGAGGCGGGACTTTCGCCCAGGATCAGCCCCTCGGAGCCGGGGTTGGCCAGCACGGCGCGCAGGGTCTCGCGGGTGACCTCGGCGCCGTAGATCTGCGCGTCGGGGGCGGCTTCGATGATCGGGGCGTAATAGTCGAACGTGGGCCAGCCGGAATTCGGCCAGTCGAGCGCCTCGGCGAGCTCGGCGCGGGAGGCGCCCTCCTCGCGCAGGGCGTAGAGGTCTTCCTCGGCGTCGCGGGGGATCATCTCGAAGACGATGGCCTTGGGGTCGAGCGCGGCCGAGACACCGGCCTGCATGCGGTGATGGGCCGGGTTGTCATGCACCTCGCCCACGAAGGTGACATCGGCCGCGTGGCGCACCGGGGTGCAGGCGGCGAGCAGCGCCAGCCCGAGGGCGGCGGCAAGGCGCGGGCGGGGCAGGGCGGCAGGCAGGGTCATCGAGGCACCGTCTTCAGCTTCGGCAGGAGCCGCCGCGGCGGCGCACGGGAGCATAGCGGGTTATGCCAAAGAGGAAAGGCGCCCTTGGGGGAGGGCGCCTTTCCGGGGGGCGGGGCTGCAGGGTGGGGGAGACAGCCCCGGGGGAACATCGGTGCGGCCCGGGGGAGGGCCGGAATTTCGGGGGCGCCCTCAGGCCGCGACGACGAACTGCTGCGCCGCGTTGCCGGTGCGGGCCTCGAGGCACTTGCGCAGCTTGCGCAGGGCCTGGGCCTCGAGCTGGCGCACGCGCTCCTTCGAGAGGCCCAGCTCGACGCCGAGACTGTCGAGGGTGCGCGGCTCGTCCGCGAGCTTGCGCGCCGCGATGATGAGGCGCTCGCGCTCGGTGAGGGTCTTGAACGCCTCGGAGAGCCAGCCGCGCATGCGGGCATTGTCGGCGCGGCGGCCGACGATCTCGGAGGCCTGCGGGCCCTCGTCCTCGAGGGTTTCGACCCACTCGCGGCCCTCTTCGCCGGCCTGCAGCGCGTTGAGCGAGAAATCGGAGCCGGAGAGCCGGGCCTCCATCATCTCCACGTCGCGCAGCGGCACGCCGATGGTGGTGGCGATCTGCTCGCGCATCGCCTCGCCGTCCTGCGCGCCCTCGCGCTCCAGCTTGGCGCGGATGCGGCGGAGGTTGAAGAACAGCGCCTTCTGGGAGGAGGTGGAACCGGTGCGCACCAGCGACCAGTTGCGCATCACGTAATCCTGGATGGAGGCCTTGATCCACCACACGGCGTAGGTGGAGAAGCGCACGCCCCGGTCGGGGTCGAACTTCGCCGCCGCCTTCATCAGGCCGACGATGGCTTCCTGGGTGAGGTCGTTCATCGAGCCGCCGTAGCGGCGATACTTCGCGGCCATGGAGATCGCGAGGCGGACATAGGCGTTCACCAGCCGGTGGAGGGCCGCCTCGTCCTGGTCGTCACGCCAGCGTCGCGCCAGCTCGAGCTCGGTTTCGGCATCGAGCATTTCCGCCCGCATGGCCCGCCGTGTCACCGGGGCCGGGGTGCGCTCGCCAAAGGCGTGATCTAGGGCCATGAGGATACCTCCGCTCCATCAAGCCCGGGCTGCGCGGCGCCGGGCTTTCCTCTGTGCTTCAGGGTTGCTACGCACAAGCAGGGTGAAAAGTTCGCGCGGAAGGTGTGAGAAACTGTGTGTTTCGCAAATGGAAACTTTCGGCGGGCCCTGGTTCTGGGCGGCGCGCGGTCGGGGAAATCCCGCTTTGCAGAGCAGATGGTGCGCGAAACCGGCCTGCCAAGGGTGTATATCGCCACCGCGCAGGCGTTTGACGGCGAGATGGCCGCGCGCATCGCCCTGCACCGGGAGGAGCGGGGCCCGGAGTGGCAGACCATCGAGGCGCCGCGCGCTCTTGCCGCGACTCTCGCGGAGGTGGAACCGGGCCGGGCGGTGCTGGTCGATTGCCTCACGCTCTGGCTGTCGAACGTGATGCTCGACGGCGGCGACGTGGCGGCCGAGAGCGCGGCGCTGCTGGAGGTGCTCGCGGCGATGCCGGGGCCGGTGGTTCTGGTGTCCAACGAGCTCGGCATGGGGCTGGTGCCCGAGACCGCGCTGGGCCGGGCCTTTCGCGACGCGCAGGGCCGGCTGAACCAGCAGGTGGCGGCCCTGGCCGACCGGGCGGTCTTCGTGGCCGCCGGGCTGCCGCTGGTGCTCAAGGGCGGCGGTTGATGCGCTTCTGGTGGCTGCGCCACGGGCCCACCGGGGCGGCACGGGCCGTGGGCCATACCGACCTGCCCGCAAGTTTCCCCGACGAGGCCGCGCTCGTGCGGCTGCGCGCCGCCCTGCCGCAGGGCGCGGTGCTGGTGAGCTCCGATCTCACCCGCGCGCGGCAGACGGCGGAGCGCCTGGGCGCCTTTCCCCTGCGCCTGCCCGACACGTCCGCCCTGCGCGAGCTCGACTTCGGCCGTTGGGAGAACCGCGCCTTCGACGAGATCGAGCGCGCCGAGCCCGAGGCCGCCCGCGCCTTCTGGACCCGCCCCGGCCCCACCCCCGCCCCCGGAGGCGAAAGCTGGGACGCGCTGATGGCGCGGGTCTCCGCCGCCATCGCGGCGCTGGAGGCGGCCGCCCCGGGCGCCGACCTCGTGCTGGTTTCGCATGCCGGCCCGATCCGCGCCGCGCTGGCCCTGGCGCTGGGCCTCGGCCCCGAGCAGGCCTTTGCCTTCCGCATCGACCCGCTGTCGCTCACCCGCATCGACCGGCTGGGCAGCGCCTGGGCGGTGGAGCGGGTGAACGCCCGGCCGTGAGGCTCCCGCGTTCGCGGGAGCAGGGCGGTGCAGGGTGGCCGGCGCCGCGGCTGGACAGGCTCCGCAACGGCGGAGGGCAGGGACGGACCGTCTTGCCAGGCCCGCGGGGTGGCGACCGCGCCGCGTCGGACGTCGTCCGTACCGCGCCCGGGGCGTCTCATGCCCCCGGCCCCGGTCGTGCCCGCCGGACCGCCGGTGAGCTGCGGCCGGGGTCTGCCCCGCGCGCGGCGGGCGTCCTGGCGGCGGATACCGGCCCGGGGCCGGAGCGCCGCGAAGCCGCCTGATTGCCCCGCCCCCGATCACGCGCCGTGATGGACCTGCGCAGGAAAGCTGATTTCCCGGGCGCGCCCGGCTCGGGCAGGATGCGCGCAGGAGGTGCCTCATGGATTACACGCTCGCCATCGGCGACAGGACGTATTCGAGCTGGTCGCTGCGCGGCTGGCTGCTCTTCGCGCGCTTCGGCCTGCCGGTGAGGGTGGTGAGCGCGCGGCTCTACACCGAGGGCTTCGGGCGGATGCTGGAAGGCTTCGCCCCGGCCCGGCAGGTGCCGGCGATGTCCGGGCCGGAGGGCGTGGTCTGGGACAGTCTCGCCATGGCCGAGACGCTGGCCGAGGCCTTCCCCGGGGCCGGGCACTGGCCGGCCGACCGGGGCGCCCGCGCGCTGGCCCGCGCGCTGGTGGCCGAGATGCACTCCGGCTTCACCGCCCTGCGCGGCGCCTGCCCGATGAACCTCTCCACCAGCTTCGCGGGCTTCGTGCCTTCCGAGGCGGTGCTCGCGGACATCGCCCGGCTGGAGCGGCTCTGGGCGCTGGCGATGGCGGCACCGGGCCGCACGGAGGGTCCGTGGCTCTTCGGCGCCTACAGCGTGGCGGATGCGTTCTACGCCCCCGTGGCCACCCGCATCGCCACCTATGGCCTGCCGGTGGGGCCCGAGGCCGCCGCCTATGTGGCGAGCCACCTCGCCGACGGCGCCTTCCGCCGCTGGCGCGCCATGGGCCGGGCGGAGAACCACGTGCAGGAGGCCTATGCCACCGGGCTGCCCGAGCGCCCCTGGCCCGGCCCCGCGCCGCTTGCCGCCGAGGCGCTGGCCGAGGGCACGCCCGAGAACGCCGCCTGCCCCTTTTCCGGCAAGCCCGTGGCGGCGGATGCTCTGGCGCGGATCGATGGCCATGTCATCGGCTTCTGCAACCCCTTCTGCCGCGACAAGACCGTGGCCGACCCCGAAGCCTGGCCCGAGGTGATGCGCCTGCTCGGTCGCTGAGCCGGTCCTGCCGGGAGACGCGCGCCGGGCCCCGCGCCCGGGGCGCAGGCGCCCCGTTTGCCGAGCGGGGGCTCGATGCCCCCCGAGGCGAAGGCTCCCCGCCCTGCGCAAGGCCCGGGCAGGGGCGCTGCCGCCCGCCCGCGGCTTGGGCATTCGCCCCGCCGCGGCCCGGTTCCCGGCGGGTTTGGCTTGCGCCCGCCCGGCGCGGACGCCAACGTGTGCGCCCTGCCAACGTCAGTCCCGGAGACCCCCCAGATGACCCAGCCCCGCGGCGTGCTCGCCCTCCAGACCATCGCCATGCCCGCCGACACCAACGCGAACGGCGATATCTTCGGCGGCTGGCTGATGGCGCAGATGGACCTCGGCGCCTCCGTCGTGGCCCGCACCCGGGCGCGCGGCCGCGTCGCCACCATCGCGGTGGAGGCGATGACCTTCCACAAGCCGGTGCACGTGGGCGACATCGTGTCGATCTACTCCGACCTCGAGCACGAGGGCACCACCTCGATGCGCATCCATGTCGAGGTCTGGGTCACCCGCCAGCCCTCCGGCGAGAGCATGCGCATGACCCAGGCCGATTTCACCTTCGTCGCCACCGACGAGACCGGCGCCAAGCGCAAGCTTCCGTGAGCCGGCAACGCGGCGCTTGACCCCGGGCCTGCCCCCGGCCCGACTGGGGGCAGCCGAAACCACCCCCGGGGAGCCCGCGCATGACCACCTCTGCCGACATCATCGCCGCCCGCCTCGCCGAGGCGGGCGTGCGCCATGCCTTCGGTCTGCCCGGCGGCGAGGTCGTCGCCCTCGTGGAGGCGCTGGAGCGCGCCGGCATCCGCTTCGTGCTCGCCCGCCACGAGAATGCCGCCGGCTTCATGGCCGAGGGCGCCTGGGCCGCCACCGGCGCGCCCGCCGTGCTCGTGGCCACCGTGGGGCCGGGCATGGCCAATTGCGTGAACGTCACCGCCAATGCCCAGCAGGACCGGGTGCCGCTCATCGTGCTCACCGGCCGCATCCCGGAGGCGGAGGCGCTGGGCTTCTCCCACCAGGTGCTCGACCAGCAGGCGGTGCTGCGCCCGCTGGTGAAGGGCAGTTTCGAGGCCCGCGAGGGCGCCTGCGACCTGCTCGCCGACAAGGCGATCGCGCTCGCGACCGACCCCGCGCCCGGCCCGGTGCACATCGACCTGCCGGTGCCGGTGGCGACCGCCGCGCATGCGCCCGACCGCGGCTTCCGCCGCGCGCCCTATGCCCCGGCCGCGCCCGCAGAGGGCCCGGTGCTGGAGGCGGCCCGCGCCGCCTTTGCCGCCGCCGAGCGGCCCGTCATCGTCGCCGGCTCCGGCCTGCTGGCCAGCCCCGGCGGCGCGGAGGTGCTGCGCGAGACCGCGGCGCGCTTCGGCATCCCGGTGCTCACCACCTACAAGGCCAAGGGGCTAATCGACGAGGCCGACCCCCGCGCGCTGGGCGGCCACGGCCTGTCGCCGCGCTCGGACGCCATCGTGCTGCCGCTGCTCGCGCAGGCCGACCTCGTGATCGCCTGCGGCTATGACGCGATCGAGATGCGCGCCGGCTGGCACCGGCCATGGCAGCCGGGCCGCTGCATCGCCTTCTCCGCCAGCCCGGACACGCAGTACATGCACGGCGCCGACGCCGCCTGGGTGTGCGACCCCGCGGCGGGGCTTGCGAGCCTCACGCTCGGGGCCGCACCGAAGCCGCTCTGGCCGCTGGGCGAGCCGGAGCTGGCGCGCGCCGCCCTCGCCGAGGCCTTCGCCCCGGGCGAGGGCTGGGGCCCGTCCGCCGCCTTCCATGCCATCGCCGCCGCCCGGCCGGAGGGATGCGTGACGGCGGTGGACACCGGCGCCCACCGCATCCTGCTGAGCCAGATCCTCGGCTGCGCCGCGCCGCGCCGGCTGCTGCAGTCCACCGGCTTCTGCACCATGGGCTGTGCCCTGCCGCTCGCCATGGGCCATGCGCTGTCGCGCCCCGACATCCCCGCGCTGGTGGTTACCGGGGACGGCGCGCTCGACATGATCCTGGGCGAGCTTGCCACCCTGCGCGACCTCGCGCTGCCGATCCCGGTGGTGGTGATGGTCGACGGCTCGCTCGCGCTCATCGAGATGAAGCAGCGCGCCGACGGGCGGCCGAACGCGGGCGTGGACTTCGGCACCACCGACTACGCCGCCGTGGCCGCCGCGATGGGCACGCCGGGCTGCACCGTGTCCGACGCCGGGGCCCTCACCGGGGCGCTGGCCGAGGCCTTCGGGCGCGACGGCCCCTCGGTGATCGCCGTGCGGATCCCCCGCCGGGCCTACGACGGCCGCATCTGAGGCGCGGCCGCGAGGCGCCTGCCGCCACCCGGTCGGCGCTGCCGGGCCGCCGGCCCCGGAGGGCGGGGCGCTCAGCCGCCCAGGGCGGCGCGGCGGCGGGCCAGCATCTCGGGCGGCCAGGTGGCTTCCAGCTCGTAGAAGATCTCGTGCACGATGGCGGGATCGGGCAGCTGCACCCAGGGCAGGCGCGAGCGGGCGAAGATATGCGCGTCCGGCGCCACGGCGCCGGGGGTGTCGAGCGTGCCGACCCGCACGAAGCGGTAGTTCGGGCGGCGGCCGTAGTCGCTCCACACCGGGGTGAGGCAGGCGGCGCAGCGGTGGATGTCGTGCGGACGGCCCTCCTCGGAGGGGCCGGCGGTGATGGTCACCTCGCCGGAGAGCAGCTCGATGTGATCGGCCTCGATGATGGTGTTGAGCACGAAGGCGCTGCCGGTGAGGCGCTGGCACTGCCGGCAATGGCAGCAATGGGTGAACATCGGCACCCGGGTGAGCCGGTAGCGCAGCGCGCCGCAGGCGCAGCCGCCCTCCAGCGGAACGGCATCGGGCGAGACGGGCATGGCGGAGCCTCCGGCGGGGGATGACGTGCCGCAAGAGCCTGCCAGAAGGGCCCGGCGCAGGGAAGGTGCCATGGGCTCAGGTGTCCGGGTCGCCGTCGAACAGCGGGTCGATGCGGCGGCGCTTGAAGCGGCGCACCAGCCGGTAGACCCAGAAGGCCAGCAGCCCCAGCACCACGAAGAAGATGATGTTGAACCAGGGGATGATGGTGGGGTCGGCGGTCTCGGAGGGCTCGATGTCGATCACGTTGGGGAACATGGTGAACATCTCCAGCCGCCAGCCGTAGGAGGTGACCACCACCCATTGCGGCGTCTCCCGCCCGGTGACCTGCGACTGGGCGCGGGCCTGCAGGGTGCCGGAATCGAACTTGAAGTAGAACGGGAAGGACCAGCCGGTGTCCTCGTTGCGGAAGACGTATTCCTTGCCGTTCTCGCCCACGGTGTTGATGAAGCGCACGTCGCGGGTCTGCGGGCCCTGGCCTGTGGTGCGGGTGCTGTCGAACAGGCCGGAGCTGTCGACCCGCTTGGTGTCGGTGCCCACGATGCGCACCACCTCGTGCGAGGGCAGGTAGTAGTGGAACCAGGCTCCGACCACCACCACGGCGACGGCGATCAGGATCCATTTCAGGCGGCGCAGCATGGGCAACTCCTCGTCTCGGCCGCCGGGGCAGGGCGGGCGGCGTCGGCCGGGCGGGCCCGGCAGGTCGGTCTCTCATGCCATATAGGAGCGCGGGCCGCCCCGCGACAGATATCCGCCCCCCGGGGCGCGAGGCAGGCCGGGGGGCGGAGGAGCGGCGCGGGAGATCTGGCGGAGCCCCGCGGCCGCCCGGCCTAGCTGCGCAGGATGGTGGGCAGCCAGAGCGTGAGCGCCGGGAAGGCGACGAGGATCACCACCCGGACGAGCTCGGCGAGGAAGAAGGGCATCACGCCGATGAAGGTCTCGCGCATCGGCACGGTCTTGGCCATGGCGGAGATGACGAAGACGTTCATGCCCACCGGCGGCGTGATCAGCCCCAGTTCCACCACGATGAGCGCGAGGATGCCGAACCAGACCTTCAGGTCTTCCGTGCTCATGCCGAAGCCGGCGGTGGCGGCATCGACGTAATCGCCGCCGTTGATCTCCACCAGCACCGGCCAGAAGAACGGGATGGCGAGCAGGATCATCGACAGGCTGTCCATCAGGCAGCCCAGCAGGATGAGGGCGGCGAGCAGGATCACCAGCACGGTGAGCGGCGCGAGGCCGGAATTGGCCATCCACTCCGCCACCGCCTGGGGCACGCCACCGCGGGACATGAAGATCTTCAGCATCTCCGCGCCGAGCAGGATGAGGTAGATCATGCCGGTGGAGCCGGCGGTCTGCAGCAGGGCCTCGCGCAGCTGCGGCCAGCGGATGCCGCCGTGCACCATGCCGTACATCCACACCAGGAACACGCCGATGGCGGCGGCGGGCGTGGGGTTGAAGAAGCCGAAGTAGATGCCGCCGATCACCAGCGCGAAGACGCAGAGCACCGGCAGCACGGCGACGGAGGCGGAGATGAACTCCGCGCGGTCGATCGCCTCGCGCTTCGGGCCCGCGGCGGGGTTGAGCGTGACATAGACCAGGATGGTGAGGATGAAGAGGATGACCGCGATCAGCCCGGGGATGAGCGCCGCCATGAACATGGTGACGATGTTCGCCTCCACGATCACCGCGTAGATCACCAGCACCACCGAGGGCGGGATCAGGATGCCCAGCACGCCGCCGGCCGCCAGCGTGCCGGTGGCGAGCGCGCCGGAGTAGCGGTAGCGGAACAGCTCGGGCAGGGCCACCTGGCCCATGGTCGACGCGGTGGCGAGCGAGGAGCCGCAGACCGAGCCGAAGCCCGCGCAGGCCGCGATGGCCGAGATGGCGGTGCCGCCGGGCAGCCAGCCCAGCCAGGCGTTGGCGGCGCGGAACAGGTCGCGCGAGAGGCCGGCCTTGGTGGCGATGTTGCCCATCAGCACGAACATCGGCACCACCGAGAGGTCGTAGATGGAGAACTGGCCGTAGGCGAGGGTCTTGAGCTGGCTCATGAAGATGGCCGGCCCGTTGAGGATGGTCACGCCGATGCCGCCGACGAGGATCATCGAATAGGCGATCGGCATGCGCAGGGCGATGAGGATGACGAGCAGCCCGAGCCCGCCGAAACCGATCATCAGGGCGTCAGCCATGCGGGTGCTCCGAATCGGAATGATAGCCGGTGGAGCCGCGCGTGGCGTCGATCATGGTCAGCACCGCGGCCACGGCCAGCAGCGCGAGCGAGACCAGGATCGGCACGAAGGCATACCAGTGGGGTATCTGCAGGATGGTGGTGGTGTAGCCGTAGTCGCGCTGGTCGAGCATGCCCACGGACATGCGCCAGCCCATCAGCGCGGTGAACAGGAAGGCAACCACGGCCGAGACGAAGACCAGCTTCGCCACCCAGGCGCGCGAGAGGCCGGAGGTGAAGATATCCGCCGTCACGTTCTCGTCGTTCATCTGGCACCAGGGCAGGAAGGTGAAGACCGCAACGCAGACCCCCATCTCGGTCAGCTCGAAATCGCCGGGAAAGGGCAGGGTGATCAGGGCCGCCCCGAGAACCGAGACGGTGTTGAGAAGGACGACGGCCAGCAGCAACACGCCGCCGAGAAGCGCCCAGCCGGTGATGACGCGGCGGGCGAGGCGCTCCAGCCCCGCCTGCCGCTGACCGGCCTCCGGCCGCGCGCTCACTCCGTCGCGTTCTTGGCGATGAGTTCGCGGGCCTGCTCGACCAGCGCCTGGCCGTCGAGCCCGGCGCCCTCCACCTCGGCGATCCACTTGTCGACCACTGGGTCGAGCACGGCGAGCATCGCCTCGGTCTCGTCCTCGGTGAGCATCACATGGGTGCGGCCGGCCTTCTCGGCGATCCCGATGCCGAAATCGTCGTTCTCGCGCCAGTACTCGCCCACGCTGGCCCACCAGTCACGGCCCGAGGCGTCGCGGAAGGCCTTCTGGATGTCCTCGGGCAGGCCGGCCCAGCGGTCGGCGTTCATCGACACCTGGAAGGTGGTGGTGCCGAGGCGCTCGCGGTTGGCGCCCTCGATGAAGTAGCCGATCTGGTCCTGCAGCTTCAGGGCGGGGATGATCTCCCAGGGGATGAGCGCGCCGTCGACCACCTTCTTGGAGAGGGCCTGGGGCAGCTCGGGCACCGGGGTGGCGAGCGGGGCGGCGCCGAGCGCCTCGATCACCCAGGCGCCGGTGCGCGAGGGGATGCGCATCTTCAGCCCGTTGAAATCGGCCGGGGTGCGGACCTCCTTGTCGACCATCTGGATGCCCTGGCCGGCATGGACATGCAGCCACATCACCTCGACGCCCTTGTACTCCTCCTTCAGCGCGTCGAACATGTCGTACATCGCGAGCGTGGTGGCGCGAGGGTCGTTGAGGTAGACGGTGGGCAGCTCGAACACCTCGGTGCGCGGGAACAGGCCCGGGGTGTAGCCGTTCACGGTCCAGATGATGTCGACCACGCCGTCACGCACCTGCTGGATCAGCTCAGGCGGCTTTCCGCCCAGTGACATCGAGGGGTAGAGCTCGATCTTCACCCGGCCGCCGGAATTCTCCTCCACCTGCTGTGCCCAGGGCAGCAGCATCTTCTGATGTGCCGGGGCCTTCTCGGACAGCATGTGGTGGAGCTTGAAGGTGTAGGTGTCCTGCGCCAGGGCGGGCGTGAAACTGCCCGCCGTCAGCGCGAGGCCGGCCGCCATGGCGCCGAAACCGCGTCGCGTGATCATCTGTTCTCTCCCTGTGCGAACGGGCCGTTTCACGGCGTGCTGGCCCGTCCAAGTTTTTTTCGCCGCTGGATTTTTGTCGCAGGGAAGGCGGGGGGCTGTCAATGTTGTCGTTTACAACAATCAAGGCTGTGTGAAAGGCGCGGGGGGCGCGGCCAGGGTCGCCGCCGTGTCGAAAACGCCATCGCTGCCCATCCCGCCTCCGCCGCCTGCCTGAGCCGGATGCCTGAGCCGGATGCCGGGAGACGGCCGGGCGCTCCGGCAAGCGGCATGCAACGGGATGCCGGCCGCACCGCCTCTCCTGACAAATTATGAAACCTCCATGAATCTACTCAAAGTAATTGCAGAAAATTAGCGATCAATGCAGGGTTGATGCATACATCATAAACAGGGGAGTCGATCATGTTCTTGACGGACGGGAGACGAATGCTCGCCCTTGCCCTGGCACTTGCCGGGGCGGCAGTTTCGGGCGCGGTGCAGGCGCAGGACCAGCCGGCGGACAAGCCGAACATCCTGGTGATCTGGGGCGACGACATCGGCACCTGGAACATCAGCTTCAACAACCGCGGCATGATGGGCTACGAGACGCCCAACATCGACAGGCTCGCCAAGGAGGGCCTGTCCTTTACCGATTACTACGGCCAGCAGAGTTGCACCGCCGGCCGCGCGGCCTTCCTCGGCGGCAACGTGCCGGTGCGCACCGGCATGACCAAGGTGGGCCTGCCCGGCGCCGAGCAGGGCTGGCAGACCACCGATGTCACCGTTGCCGGGGTGATGAAGTCGCTCGGCTACGACACCGGCCAGTTCGGCAAGAACCACCAGGGCGACCGCGACGAGCATCTGCCCACCAACCACGGGTTCGACGAGTTCTTCGGCAATCTCTACCATCTCAACGCCGAGGAGGAGCCGGAGAACCGCGACTATCCCGGCGACATGGTGCTGGCCGACGGCTCGACCTTCCGCGACACGTTCGGCCCGCGCGGCGTGGTGCGCTCCTCCGCCGATGGCGAGATCGAGGACACCGGCCCGCTCACGAAGAAGCGCATGGAGACGGTGGACGAGGAGACCCTCGCCGCGGCCATCGATTTCATCGAGCGCAAGAACAACGAGGGCACGCCCTGGTTCGTGTGGTGGAACTCCACCCGCATGCACTTCCGCACCCATGTGAAGGAGGAGCACATCGGCCTGTCCGGCCCGAGCGGCGACGAGTATCAGGACGGCATGGTCGAGCATGACATGATGGTGGGCCAGCTGCTCGACAAGCTCGACGAGCTGGGCATCGCCGACAACACCATCGTGTTCTACTCCACCGACAACGGCCCGCATTTCAACACCTGGCCCGATGCCGGCAACACCCCCTTCCGCTCGGAGAAGAACTCGAACTGGGAAGGCGCCTACCGGGTGCCGGCCTTCGTGCGCTGGCCCGGGCATTTCCCGGAGGGCAAGACGCTCAACGGCATCGTGAGCCACGAGGACTGGCTGCCCACTTTCGCCGCCATCGGGGGCAACCCGGACATCAAGCAGCAGCTCGCCGAGGGCACCGAGATCATCGGGCGCACCTATCGCAACTACATCGACGGCTACGACATGTCGGCCTACCTGAGCGGCGAGACGGAGGAATCGCCCCGGCACGAGTTCTGGTACGTGAACGACGATGGCCAGATCGTGGCGGCGCGCTACGATGCCTGGAAGGCGGTGTTCCTGGAGAACCGCGGCGAGGCCTTCGGCGTGTGGATGGAACCCTTCACCGAGCTGCGCGTGCCGCTGATCTTCAACCTGCGGCGCGACCCGTTCGAGAAGGCCCAGCACAGCGCCAACGTCTACTACGACTGGCTGCTGGAGCGCGCCTTCGTGCTGGTGCCGATCCAGCGGCTGGCGATGCAGTTCCTGATGACCATGCAGGACTACCCGCCGAGCCAGAGCCCGGGCTCGTTCAACCTCAGCGCGGTGGAAAAGCAGCTCAGCACCGGCATGGGCGGCAGCAACTGACACCGCGCCCGTCCGGCCGATGTGCGTGCAAATGAGAAAGGGCGGCCCCGCGGGGCCGCCCTTTCCGGACTGGCTCGATAGTCCTTACCGCGCGCGGCAGCCTTATTCGGCGGCGGCGCCGGTCTCGGAGAGCGGCTTGTAGTTGGTCTTCTCGACGATACGGGCCGACTTGCCGCGGCGCGAACGCAGGTAGTACAGCTTGGCGCGACGGACGCGGCCGCGGCGCACCACGGTGATGGAATCGATGTTGGGCGAGTGGAGCGGGAAAACGCGCTCGACACCTTCGCCGAAGGAGATCTTGCGGACCGTGAAGGCCGCGCCGATGCCCGAGCCGCCCTTGCGCGCGATGCAGACGCCCTCGTAGTTCTGCACGCGGGAGCGGGTGCCCTCGACGACCTTGTAGCCGACACGGATGGTGTCGCCGGCGGAGAAATCGGGGATCTCTTTCCCGAGCGCGGCGATCTGCTCTTTCTCGAGCTGCTGAAGAAGGTTCATGACCCTCATCCTTTCTGATGCCCGCTGTATTCAGCGGAGTTGGTTGCCGCGTCCGAGAGCTCTGCCTCTCCTGTCGGGCTCCCAGAGCCGGCTTCCGCCAGATGGGCCCGCCAGAGGTCGGGACGTCTTTCCTTTGTCAGGCGTTCGGACTGGGCCTTCCGCCATTCGGCGATCTTCGCGTGATGTCCGGAGAGGAGAACCTCCGGTATCGCGCGGCCTTCCCAGTCCTGCGGCCTCGTGTAGTGCGGGTGTTCCAGGAGCCCGGAGGAGAAGGATTCCTCCACCACCGACTCGGCATTCCCGAGGACGCGGGGTATAAGCCGAACCGTGGCATCTATCAAGACCTGAGCGGCAAGTTCGCCGCCGGTGAGCACGAAATCGCCCAGCGACACCTCTTCCACCCCCCGCGCCTCGAGCACGCGCTCGTCCACGCCCTCGAACCGGCCGCAGAGCAGGGTGATGCCGTCGGCGGCCGCGAAGCGCCGGGCCATGGCCTGGTCGAAGCGCTTTCCGCGCGGCGAGAGGTAGACGAGCGGCCAGCGCGCGCGCTCCACCTTCGGCTGGGCGAAGTCGATGGCGCGGGAGACCACGTCGGGCCGCATCACCATGCCGGGGCCGCCGCCGGCCGGCGTGTCGTCCACCGTGCGGTGGCGATCCCGCGCGAACATGCGGATGTCGATCGGCTCGAGCGCCCAGAGCCCGTGGTCGAGCGCCTTGCCGGTGAGCGACTGGCCGAGCACGCCGGGGAACATGCCGGGGTAGAGGGTGAGCACCTTCGCCCGCCACACGCCCTGCACCTCCGGCGCGGGGGTAATCAGTTCGCGCGGGGCGACGGAGGGGCGGATGGCGAGCCTTCCGTGGCTGCGCGCCGGCGCGTCGTCACCGGGGCCGGTGTCGGCATCGTCTCCGGCCGGGGGGGTCACTCTTCGGCCTCGTCGTCGTCGCCGCCGCGGCCCTCGCCGAGCACTTCGACCGGCGGGTCGACGATCACCCGGCGGGCGGTGAGGTCGACCGTGGGCACGGCCTCGCGGGTGAAGGGGATGAGCAGCGGCGTGCGCATGCCGGGGCCGGTGATCTCGAGGATGTCGCCGGCGCCATGGTCGTGGATGGCGTGCAGCCGGCCGAGGCGGGCGCCGCCGGTGTCGAGCACGTCGAGGCCGATCAGGTCGGCGTGGTAGAATTCGTCGTCCGGCAGGGCCGGAAGGCGGTCGCGCGGGGCGAAGAGGCGCACGCCGCGCAGGGCCTCGGCCTGCTCGCGGGTTTTCACCCCGCCGAGCCAGCAGGCGAGCCCGCCCTTCACCGCGCGGGAGATCTTCAGCGTCCAGCTGTGGGCGCCGTCCTCGGTGGAGAGCGGGGCGTAGGCGGCGATGTCCTCGGGCTCGGAGCAGAAGCTCTTCACCCGCACCTCGCCGCGCACGCCGAAGGCGCCGGCGATGGCGCCGACGCAGATCATGCTGTCGCGATCAGGTCCCGGCATGAGACCGTTCTCCCCTCAAGGGTGCGGACCGCCCGCGGGGAGGCGGGCGGCGAGGCCCCGGCGCGGGGGCCGGGGCAGCGTGGCGCGGGCAGGCCGGCCGGGGCGCATTGCCCCCCACCGCCTCCCCCGCGCGGGCCGAATACGCGCGCGCTGTTGCGCGCGGGTCGAAAACTCGCGCGCTCTTGCGCGCGGGCCGATCACTCGGCGGCGGCGTCTTCGGCCGGGGCAGCGGCGGCGGCGGCCTTCTCGGCCTTCTCCTTGGCGCGCTGCTGGGCGGCCTTGTGGGGCTCGCCCTTCTTCAGGTTGGCGCGCTCCTTCTTCGCGACGGCGCCGGCAGCCTCGAGGAAGCGGCTCACGCGGTCGGTCGGCTGGGCGCCCTGGGAGATCCAGTACTGCGCGCGCTCCATGTTGAGCTTCACGCGGTCCTCGCTGTCCTTGGGCAGGAGCGGGTTGTAGGTGCCGAGCTTCTCGAGGAAGCGGCCGTCGCGCGGCATGCGGCTGTCGGCGGCAACGATCGAGTAATGCGGGCGCTTCTTGGAGCCGCCGCGGGCGAGCCGGATCTTCATGGCCATGTCTGTTCTCCTTGGTAGAGGGGGGAGGGGCGGCCTGCCCCTATTTCTGGAACTGCTCGTGGTGGCGGATGACCTCCGCGATCACGAAATTGAGGAACTTCTCGGCGAAGACCGGGTCGAGCCCGGCTTCCACCGCCTTGGCGCGCAGACGCGCGATCTGCGCCTCCTCGCGGGTCTTGTCCGAGGGCGGCAGGTCATATTCCGCCTTCAGTTGCCCCACCGCCTGCGTTTCCTTGAAACGCTCGGCAAGGGTGTGGATGAGGATGGCATCGAGATTGTCGATGCTGGCGCGGTGGCGGGCCAGGAGGGCGGCCGCGCGCTCGGCATTGGTCTGTCCGGTCATGGTATCGGTCATCGGGAGGCCTCCTGCGGGCCGGGGTGCCGCCAGATGGTGAAATCGCCGAACTCGGGGTGGCGGAACGTGCCGTCGGGCGTGGCGCCGAGCCGGCGGGCCAGGGCCTGCGAGCGGGTGTTCTGAGCCACGATCATGCTCACGGCGGTGGTCCAGCCCAGGGTGTCATAGGCGAAGGCGCGGGCGGCGAGCACGGCCTCATGGGCGATGCCCTTGCCCTCGGCTTCGGCGAAGACGGTCCAGGCCAGCTCGGGCTCGGGCCAGCCATGGGGGAAATAGGGGCCGACGACGCCGAGGGGCGCGTCGGTCTCGCGGTCGGCCACCATCCAGCGGCCGAAGCCGCGCAGTGCCCAGTGGCCGATGATCGAACCGAGCTTGGAGAAGCTCTCGAATTCAGAGATCGGACCGCCCACGCCCTGCGCGCGCTCGGAGACACCGAAGGCCGCGAAGGCCTCGAAATCCGACAGCCGCGGCGCACGCAGGCGCAGGCGTTCGGTCTCGAGCACCGGGATGGAGGGGAGGGCGGTCATCTCGCTCATTTCTTCTTGCCGAAGCCCGAGAGGCCGGGGGGCAGCTGCAGCCCGCCGCCGCCGCCCATGCCGGGGAAGCCCGGGGGCAGGCCGCCGGGCGCGCCGGCACCGGCGCCGGGGGCCTGGCCGCCCTGCGGGCCGGCCAGCGCCGCGGGGTCGAGCCCGCCCTTGCCGAACATCTGGGAGAGGGCGCCGCGCATCATGCCCTTCTTCCCCATCTTGCCCATCTTCTTCATCATGTCCGCCATCTGGCGGTGCATCTTCAGCAGCTTGTTGACCTCGGAGACCTCGACGCCCGCGCCGGCGGCCACGCGCTTCTTGCGGCTGGCCTGCATCAGGTCGGGCAGCTTGCGCTCCTTCTTGGTCATCGAGTTGATGATGGCGATCTGGCGCTTGATGATCCGGTCGTCGAAGCCCGAATCCTCCATCTGCTTGGAGAGCTTGCCCATGCCCGGCATCATGCCCATGATGCCCTGCATGCCGCCGAGCTTGAGCATCTGGTTGAGCTGGCCCTGAAGGTCGTTCATGTCGAAACGGCCCTTCTGGAACCGCTTCATCATGCGCTCGGCCTCTTCGGCCTCGATGGTCTCGCGGGCCTTCTCGACGAGGGAGACGATGTCGCCCATGCCGAGGATGCGGCCGGCGACGCGCTCGGGGTGGAATTCCTCCAGCGCGTCCATCTTCTCGCCGAGGCCGACGAACTTGATCGGCTTGCCGGTGACCGCGCGCATCGAGAGCGCCGCGCCGCCGCGGCCGTCGCCGTCCATCCGGGTGAGCACCACGCCGGAGATGCCGATGCGGCCGTCGAACTGCTCGGCCACGTTCACCGCGTCCTGGCCGGTGAGGCCGTCGACCACGAGGATGGTCTCGTGCGGTTTCGCGATGTCGCGCACCGCCTCGACCTCGGCCATCAGCGCGTCGTTCACGTGCAGGCGGCCGGCGGTGTCGAGCAGGTAGACGTCGTAGCCGCCGAGGGCGGCCTGGCTCTTGGCGCGCTTCGCGATCGCCACGGGGTCCTGACCGGCGACGATGGGCAGGGTGTCGACCCCGACCTGGCGGCCGAGCACGGCGAGCTGCTCCATCGCGGCGGGGCGCGAGGTGTCGAGCGAGGCCATCAGCACCCGCTTGCCCTCGCGCTCGGTGAGGCGCTTGGCGAGCTTTGCCGTGGTGGTGGTCTTGCCCGAGCCCTGGAGGCCGACCATCATGATCGGCGCCGGCGGGCTGTCGATGCGCAGGCGGCCCGGCTCGGGGTTGTCGCCGGCAAGCACGTGCACGAGCTCGTCATGGACGATCTTGACCACCTGCTGGCCCGGCGTGACCGACTTGGTCACCGCCTGGCCGGTGGCCTTCTCCTGCACCGCCTTCACGAAGCTGCGCGCCACGGGCAGCGAGACATCGGCCTCGAGCAGCGCCACGCGGACCTCGCGCAGGGCGGTGGAGACGTCGGCCTCGCTCAGCGCACCCTGCTTGGTGAGCTTGTCGAGGACGCCGGAAAGCCGGCTCGACAGATTCTCGAACATGGGCGGCTCCTTGCCGTTTGGGTTCCGCGTGCCCCTCGCGGGGCGGTGTGTCGGGCGCGGCAGGGCCGCGAAGATCTCGGTGCGCCGGGGGGCGCGTTGGGTGGCGCCCTTGGCCGGCAGCGTTGCCCGCGCCTTTGGCGAGCCTTTAAGTATGCGCCTCTGGCGCAATAGCGCGCCGGTGGGCGCAGTCTTTCCGCTTTGTGCTGGCGCACAAAGCAATAGCGCGCCGGTGGGCGCGACGCGCTGACCGACGGCGATCCCGGGCCGCGCCCGGGACCGGAAGCGCATACGACTCCCGGAATTGAGCAGCAGGTAGCCGAAACCGCCCCCGAGGTCAAGCACAGGGCCCCGCGGGCGCAGTGGGGCATGGATTTTCCGGCCCGCCCGCGCTAGGGGAGCGCCATGACCGGATATGTCGTCGCCGCCCTCTACCAGTTCACCCGCTTCGAGCGGCCCGAGGCCCTGCGCCCCGGGCTGGAGGCCTGCGCCGCGCACACCGGCACCTGCGGCACGCTGCTGCTGGCGCGCGAGGGCATCAACGGCACCATCGCAGGCACGCGCGAGGGCATCGACACGATGCTCGCCCATATCCGCGCCCTGCCGGGCTGCGCGGGCATCGAGGTGAAGGAGAGCCACGCCGCCGAGCGGCCCTTCGGGCGCATGAAGGTGCGGCTGAAACGCGAGATCGTCACCCTCGGCGCCGAGGCCGACCCCACGGAGCGCGTGGGCACCTATGTCGCGCCGGAGGAGTGGAACGCCCTCATCGCCGCCGAGGATGTGGTGACCATCGACACCCGCAACGGCTACGAGGTGGCCATCGGCAGCTTCGAGGGCGCGCTCGACCCCGGCACGAAGAGCTTCCGCGACTTTCCCGCCTGGTGGGAGGCGAACCGCGAGCGGATCGGCAACCGCCGGGTGGCGATGTTCTGCACCGGCGGCATCCGCTGCGAGAAGGCGTCGAGCTGGCTGCTGGGCCAGGGGGTGCCGGAGGTGTTCCACCTCAAGGGCGGCATCCTGAAATACCTCGAAACCGTGCCGGAGGCCGACAGCCGCTGGCAGGGCGAATGCTTCGTGTTCGACGGGCGCGTCTCGGTCGGCCACGGGCTGGCGGAGGGCAGCCACACGCTGTGCCACGCCTGCCGCCGGCCGCTCTCGGCCGCCGACCGCGCCTCGGAGCATTACGTGGACGGGGTGTCCTGCCCGCAGTGCATCGGCGAATACTCGAAGGCCGACCGCGCCCGCTTCGCCGAGCGCCAGCGCCAGGTGCGCCTGGCCGCCGCGCGCGGCGACCGGCACCTGGGCGCCGGTGAGGCCTCAGGCAGCGGCGGGGGCGAGGAGGGGCTTCTCGCGCACCGGCAGGTGGACGATGGCTGAGAAGGCGCCCACGCCGATGCCCACCCACCACACGACATCGTAGCTGCCGTAGCGGTCATAGAGCGTGCCGCCCAGCCAGACGCCGAGGAACCCGCCGATCTGGTGGGAGAGGAAGATCACCCCGTAGAGCGTCGCCATGTAGCGCAGCCCGTAGAGATGCGCGACCAGCCCGGAGGTGAGCGGCACCGTGGCGAGCCACAGCAGCCCCATGCCGGCGGAGAAGGCGAGCACGGTGAAGGGCGTCATCGGCAGCAGGATGAAGGCCACCGCCACCAGCGTGCGCAGGGTGTAGATGATCGCCAGCAGGTACTTGCGCGGGTAGAAGCGCCCCAGCCAGCCGGCCAGCAGCGTGCCCACCACGTTGAACGCCCCGATCACGGCGATGGAGAAGGCCCCCAGCGCCGAGGTGGACGAGACGCCGATGCCGTCGAGCAGCCCGCCGGCGGCCACGGGGCCGCACATCTCGGTCACGAAGGCGGGGAAATGCGCGGTGATGAAGGCGAGCTGGAACCCGCAGGAGAAGAAGCCGAGGAAGATCAGCGTGTAGGACGGGTCACGGAAGGAGCGGCGCAGGATGGTGCCCATGCTCTCGGCCAGTTCCGCGCGGTCGGCCCGCTCGGGCAGCTTCATCATCGGCAGCGCCAGCATCACCGCAGCCACCCCGAGGGCGAAGACCACGAACACCCCGCGCCAGTCCATCAGCCCCAGCAGCGCCTGGGCGGAGGGCGGGCCGAAGATCTGCCCGGCCGAGCCTGCCGCGGTGACGATGGCGAGCGACATGGAGCGGTGCTCGTCGGAGGCCGCGCGGCCCACCACGGCGAGGATCACCCCCAGCCCGGTGCCGGCGATGCCCATGCCGACGAGAAATTCCAGCCCCTGGTGGGCGAGCGGGCTGGAGGCCATGGTCGAGGCCAGCAGCCCGAGGATGTAGACCGCAGCACCCAGCAGGATCGCCTTGCGGTCTCCCACCCGCTCGGCCATGGCGCCGAAGATCGGGCTGCCGATGCCCCAGGCGAGGTTCTGGATGGCGATGGCGAGGGAGAAATCCGCCCGCGGCCAGCCGAACTCGGTGGCGATCGGGATCTGGAACACGCCGAAGCTGGCGCGGATGCCGAAGGTCACCAGCACGATGAGCGTGCCGCCGATGAGCACGGGGGTAAAGAGCGAGGCGCGGCTGGGGGTCATGGACGGTCTCCGGGGCAGGGTGAAGCACTGTGCCGCCGGCGCGCGGGCGGGTCAAAGCAGATCCTGTGACGGCTCTCATCAGCATCCCTGATGGTGGGCCGCTTTCTCTCCCCCCGGAAGGTTGGTAAGAGGTTGTGCCCGCAGACGGAGTTTCGCATGACCGAAGGCCCCCAGACCCGCTACCGAGCCCTCGTGGCGCAGGGAAAGATCCGCAGCGATGCCGCCCAGCGGCATGCGGCCGAGAAGCTGCAGATCCTGCATGACCGGCTGGCCGGCTACGACCCGGTGAAGCCGCGCAAGGTGGGCATCGGCCTGTTCGGCTGGGGGCGGGACAAGCTGAAGGAAACCAACGTGCCGGGGCTCTACCTCTACGGCGGCGTGGGGCGGGGCAAGTCCATGCTGATGGACCTGTTCTTCGAGAGCGCGCCGGTGGAGCGCAAGCGCCGGGTGCATTTCCACGCCTTCATGCAGGAGATCCACGCCGGCATCAACGCCTCCCGCGCCCGCGGCGAGCGCGACCCGGTGGGCCACGTGGCCGAGAAGGTGGCCGACGGCGCCACGCTCTTGTGCTTCGACGAGCTGCAGATCACCGACATCACCGACGCGATGATCGTGGGGCGGCTGTTCGAGAAGCTGTTCGAGCGCGGCGTGGTGATCGTGATCACCTCCAACCGCCACCCGGACGACCTCTACAAGAACGGGCTCAACCGCCAGCTCTTCGTGCCCTTCATCGCGCTGATCAAGGACAAGCTGGAGGTGCACCACCTTGAGAGCGAGAACGACTACCGCCAGTCGCGCCTCGCGGGCATGACCGTGTGGCACACGCCGCTGGGGGAGGAGGCCACCGCCGAGATGGACGCGCAATGGGAGATGCTGGCCGGCGGCGCGGGCGAGCCGCTGCACATCGAGGTGTCGGGCCGCGACGTGGTGCTGCCGCGCTTTCGTAACGGCACAGCGCGCGCAAGCTTCCGCGACCTCTGCGCAAAGCCGCTGGGCCCGGCGGATTACCTCGCCATCACCGCGAAGGTGCGCACGCTGATGATCGACGACATCCCTGCCCTGTCGCGGGCCAACAACAACGAGGCGAAGCGCTTCGTCACGCTGATCGACGCGCTCTACGAGGGCCGCCGCCGCATCGTGGCCTCCGCCGCGGCCGAGCCCGAGGCGCTCTACAACGAGGGCGAGGGCGCCTTCGAGTTCGAGCGCACCGCCTCGCGCCTCGCCGAGATGCAGTCCGAGGAATGGATCGAGGCGGCGGACTGAGGGGGCGCCGGACGCCGTTTCCCAGAAACCGGGGGCCGCACCGCGACGGGCGTTGGCCCGCCGGCGCCGGACCCCGGCCCGTCTCCCCGCAGCTGCGCCCGCGAGGGGCCGGCCCGAAGCGTGATTGCGCCGGACGCGGCGTGGCCCGGCATCCGTGGGACGCTCGCCGGGCCGGCGGCCCGAGCGCTCAGCCCGCGGGGGCGGCGGCGGGGGCCTGGTAGCGGCCGATGGGGCGCCCGTCGGCGTATTCGAGGCGCACCACCTCGCCGGGGGCGGGGGGCTCGGGCAGGGTGCAGGAAAAGCCGATGCGGCCCTCGCGCGGCAGGGTGAAGGCCGGCCAGCGCTCCAGCGGCCTCTCGGCGGCGAAGAGCGGCGAGCGGAAGCGCTTGCCCATCACGACGCGCACCTGGGCGGGCTCGTCGCTCTCGTGGTTGAGGGCGAAGCCGTCGACCTCGGTGCCGGAGTGCACGCGCATGCGGGCCACCACGTCGGGCTTGCCGGCGGCCATGGCGGCGAGCCGGGCCTCGAAGATCCAGGTCGAGCGCTTGTAGAGCTGCAGGTCGAGCTTGCGGGTGCGGGCGATGAGGCCGCGGGTGCGGGCGTCGAGCTGCGGGCGGGCGCTGGGCTTAAGCTTCGCCTCGTTGCGGCGCAGCCGGCGCGGCGCGATGCCGTAGCGATGCTCGAAGAGCCGGCAGGATTCCTCGAAGCGCTCGGCGAGGCCGATGAAGCCGAGGAGGTCGATGGGAAAGTCGCCGAACAGCCGGGCCTGGGTGTTGGCATATTCCTCCAGCTCAAGGAACTCCTCGAAACTGCCCTTGAAACTGCCCATGCGCTGGCGGTGGAGATATTGCGAGACCGCGTGCTCCTCCGGGTGGCGCAGCATGGTGAACATCCGCGTCACCGGCACCGCGCAGGCATAGCGCACCAGGGTGAAATGGCCGGAGATCACCCGGGGCTGCAGCTCCTCCACCAGCGCGCGCAGCGCCTCGCCGCCGGGCTTGGCGCGCAGCCCGGGGTGGGTGAGGGCGCTCTCGGGGCCGTAGTCGCACAGCATGGCGTCCGGCGGAAGCGCTTCCGCCAGACCGTCACGCAGGCTGGTTCCGGCCGTCTTGGGGACGTGGACGAAGACGAGAGGCTGCTCCGCCATTCCCTGCCTCAGGCGCGCCGCTCGACCATGAGCTTCTTGATCTCCGCGATCGCCTTGGCCGGGTTGAGGCCCTTGGGGCAGGTCTTCGCGCAGTTCATGATCGTGTGGCAGCGGTAGAGCTTGAACGGATCCTCGAGATCGTCCAGGCGCTCGCCGGTGGCCTCGTCACGGCTGTCGATGATCCAGCGGTAGGCGTGCAGCAGCGCGGCGGGGCCGAGGTAGCGGTCGCCGTTCCACCAGTAGCTCGGGCAGGAGGTGGAGCAGGAGGCGCACATCACGCACTCGTACAGGCCGTCGAGCTTCTTGCGATCCTCGATGGACTGGCGCCATTCCTGGGCCGGGCGGTTGGTCTTGGTCTCGAGCCAGGGCATGATCGAGGCGTGCTGGGCGTAGAAATGCGTGAGGTCGGGGATGAGGTCCTTGACCACCGGCATGTGCGGCAGCGGGTAGATCTTCACGTCGCCCTTCACTTCGTCGAGCCCGTAGATGCAGGCCAGCGTGTTGATGCCGTCGATGTTCATCGCGCAGGAGCCGCAGATGCCCTCGCGGCAGGAGCGGCGGAAGGTCAGCGTCGGATCGATCTCGTTCTTGATCTTGATCAGCGCGTCGAGAACCATCGGCCCGCAGGCGTCCATGTCGAGGTAGTAGGTGTCGATCCGCGGGTTCTCGCCGGTGTCCGGGTTCCAGCGGTAGATCTTGAAGGCGCGCACGTTCTTGGCATCGGCCGGCTTCGGCCATGTCTTGCCCACGAGCACCCGCGAATTTTTCGGCAGCGAGAATTCAGCCATGGTCCGTCTCCTTCACGCGGGCTTGCGCCCGACAAAGATTTTCTCGCCCCTCTGGAGGGCGTGTCTGCTCACATCCGGTTCATGCGCCGTGAAGGCGCGCACCGTGAACCCCGCTGCGGCCACCCTGTCCGGGAAGTCCCGGCCGTAGAGGCGCAGGTGGGTGCGGTCGGTGAAATGGATCAGCCGGTCCTCGGGATCGGTGATCGAAGGGTCTTCGTATGTCTCGTCCCAGCCATCGACGAGCGGCACGGAGAGGATGACCATGCCGCCGGGCGCCAGCACGCGGTACAGCTCGGCCAGTGCCTTGCGGTCGTCCAGGTGCTCGAGCACGTGGTTGGCGATGATCACGTCGTAGCGGGCGTCGGGCAGGTCGATCGCGGTCATGTCGAGCTGCAGGTCGAACTTGTCGTTGATGTCGGCGGTGACGTATTCGGCCACGCGCGGGGCGAACCAGTCGCCGATCCAGGGCTCGGCGGCGAAATGCAGCACGCGGGCGCTGGCGGGCAGCTGCAGCTCGCGGTTCATCCACAGTTTCAGCAGCCGGTGGCGGGGGCGGCTGTCGCAGGCCGGGCACCAGAGGTCGGGCTTCTGGCGCACGGGCGAGAAGCGGCCCTCGTAGCCGCAGACCGGGCAATGGTAGCCGCGGCCGCCATCGACCATGTCGATGTAACAGCGCAGGCCGCGGAAGGCGCGGAGCTTGAGCTTGCGCTCGCGCTCGTGGTCGGAGCGCTGCGGGGCGAGGTCGGGGAGGTCTGCCTGGTCGGTCATTGCGTCACCGCGGGGCGGCCCGGCTGCACGACGGGCGGCACGCCGGCCTCGTCGAGCCGGCGCAGCAGGGTGTAGCCGCCTGCACGCTCGGCCAGGGCCAGCTCGCTGTCGTGGATCGGGATCACCCGGTAGAAGGCGATCGGGCCGGCATCCGCTTCCGCACCCGGGGCCGGGCCCTCGAGCGGGCGCAGGATGACGGCGCTCATGGAGAGGGTGTCCATCAGGGGCTGGCCGGGGTCCGGCTCCAGCGCCATGGGGGGGGCCAGGCTCTCGCCGGTCTCGCGCGGCAGGTCCGCGAGGCGCCAGAGCAGGCCGACGGGCTCCAGCTCGTCCGGAGCGGCGGCCCCGGCGCCCGGGCCGGAATAGCGCCCGGCCGGCACGGAAATCACCAGCTCGGCGCGGCTGCCGTCGGCCATGGGCAGGCTGCTCATGCCGCTGGTCACGAAGGTCCAGTCCGGCCGGCCGGGGGCGGGCGCGAAGATCAGCACCTCGATCTCGGGGTCCGAGGGCACGAGCTGGGTGAAGTTCGAGGTGACCGGGCCGAAGCGGCCCTGAGCCGCGGCCAGGACGATGTCACGCGTGTCGACCCGCGCCTGAGGCGTCTCGAGAGAGCAGGACGCGAGCACCGCCGCCGCGCAGAGCGCGGCAGCGGGTCCGGTCAGGCTGGGCCGAAGGGCAGTCATCAGTACACGCGGGCCTTGGGCGCGATCTTCTTGAGCTCGATGCCGCCCTCGCTCTCCACCGTCAGCGGGTCGAGATGCACGGGGCGATAGTCCAGCGTCACGCTGTTGTCCTCGCCGATCACGGCCAGGGTGTGCTTGCGCCACTCGGTGTCGTCGCGGTTCGGGAAGTCCTCGTGGGCATGGGCGCCCCGGCTTTCCTTGCGGGCCTCGGCGCCGACCACGGTGGCGAGCGCGTTGGGCAGCAGGTTGGCGAGCTCGAGGGTCTCCATCAGGTCCGAGTTCCAGATCAGCGACCGGTCGGTCACCTTCACGTCGGCGAACTCGTTGGCGATCTCGCCCATGCGCACGCAGCCGGACTTGAGGCTCTCGGAGGAGCGGAACACCGCGGCGTCCTCCTGCATGGTCTTCTGCATCTTCAGCCGCAGGTCGGCGGTGGAGATGGAGCCGTTCGCGTTGCGCAGACCGTCGAACCGGGCCATGGCCTTGTCGACCGAGGCCATGTTGAGCGGCTCGTTGCGGGTTTTCGCATCCACCACCTCGCCGGCCTTGATGGCGGCGGCGCGGCCGAAGACCACGAGGTCGATCAGCGAGTTGGAGCCGAGGCGGTTTGCCCCGTGCACCGAGGCGCAGCCGGCCTCGCCCACGGCCATCAGGCCGGGCAGGATGGCGTCGGGGTTCTCGGCCGTCGGCACGAGCACCTCGCCCCAGTAGTTGGTGGGGATGCCGCCCATGTTGTAGTGCACGGTGGGCAGCACCGGGATCGGCTCCTTCGTGAGGTCGACACCGGCGAAGATGCGCGCGCTCTCGGTGATGCCGGGCAGGCGCTCGGCCAGCGCCTCGGGCGGCAGGTGGTCGAGGTGCAGGAAGATGTGGTCCTTGTTCGGGCCCACGCCGCGCCCCTCGCGGATCTCGATGGTCATGCAGCGCGAGACCACGTCACGGCTGGCGAGATCCTTGTAGGTGGGGGCGTAGCGCTCCATGAAGCGCTCGCCCTCGGAGTTGGTGAGGTAGCCGCCCTCGCCGCGCGCACCCTCGGTGATCAGGCAGCCGGAGCCGTAGATGCCGGTGGGGTGGAACTGCACGAACTCCATGTCCTGCAGGGGCAGGCCCTGGCGGGCGACCATGCCGCCGCCGTCACCGGTGCAGGTGTGGGCGGAGGTGGCGGAGAAGAAGGCGCGGCCGTAGCCGCCGGTGGCGAGCACCACCATCTTCGCGTTGAAGCGGTGGATGGTGCCGTCATCGAGCTTCCAGGCCACGACGCCCTGGCAGCGGCCATCCTCGGTCATGATCAGGTCGATCGCGAAATACTCGATGTAGAACATCGCGTTGTTCTTGAGCGACTGGCCGTAGAGCGTGTGCAGGATGGCGTGGCCGGTGCGGTCGGCGGCGGCACAGGTGCGCTGCACCGGGGGGCCCTCGCCGAACTCGGTGGTGTGGCCGCCAAAGGGGCGCTGGTAGATCTTGCCGTCCTCGCGGCGCGAGAAGGGCACGCCGTAATGCTCGAGCTCGTAGACCGCGGCCGGCGCCTCACGCGCGAGGTATTCCATCGCGTCGGTGTCGCCCAGCCAGTCGGAGCCCTTCACGGTGTCGTACATGTGCCACTGCCAGCTGTCCGGGCCCATGTTGCCCAGCGAGGCGGCAATGCCGCCCTGGGCGGCCACGGTGTGGGAGCGGGTGGGGAACACCTTGGTGATGCAGGCGGTCTTCAGCCCCTGTTCGGCCATGCCGAGGGTCGCGCGCAGGCCGGCGCCGCCGGCACCGACGACGACGACGTCATAGGTGTGGTCGATATACTCGTAGGAAGACATGGTGTTCTCCGATCAGGCGCCGAGGGCGATCTTCACGACGGCGAAGACGCCGGCGATGCCGAAGAAGGCGCAGAGCAGGGTGTTGGCCAGCAGCAGGGCGGTGCGCATGGCCTTGCCGTGCACATAGTCCTCGATCACCACCTGGAGGCCGAGCTTCAGGTGGTAGAAGGCGGTGGCGAACATGAGGATGGCGACGATGGCGTTGAACGGATTGCGATAGGTTTCCAGAACCTCGTCGTAATCCTCGCCCAGGGCGGAGCCCAGCGGCCAGATGAACAGGAGCACGAGCACCGCGAGGGCGACGGCGGTGACACGCTGGTTCCACCAGTGGCCGACGCCTTCCTTGGCGGCGCCGAGGCCGGTGGCACGCTGCCGGTCGGTACGAAACTGCATGGCGCGGGCTCCCTTACATGACCACGATGACGGTGAAGACGGTGAGCACCGCCGAGGCGACCAGGGTCACCATGCCCGAGCGGGTCACCTGGTCGAGCTCGAAGCCGCGGCCGAGGTCCCACCACAGGTGGCGCAGGCCGTTGCAGAAGTGATACCAGAGCGCCCAGAGCGAGGCGAGCATGACCAGCGTGCCGATCCAGGAGGTGAGCAGCCCGTCGGCGAACTCGAAGTAATCCTCTCCCGTCGCGGCGGCGATGAACCACCAGACGATCAGCGCGCCGGATGCCGCCATGGCGACGCCGGTGATGCGGTGGATGATGGAGAGGACGGACGTGATCTGCGGGCGATAGACCTGCCCGATCATGAAGGGCGAGAGGGGGCGGTTCCCCCGGTTGACATCGGCCATGTGCTTCCCCTGGCTTGTCCGCTTGGGCACGCTGCTTTCAGCGCGCGGGTCTTGTTCCTGTTCCTTGCACCGAAACCTTAACGGCCTGTTCCGGCACCGCCCCGCGAGGAGGGCGGGCCGGCGGCCGGCCCGGTGTGACCGCGGGCCGGAACGACCCGAAGCCCGGATGATGCGCCGCAAGCTAGGCCATTCGGCGGGGCGCTTACAAAGGGAAAATCGCCGATCCCCGGGATTTTCGCTTTTTGTGTCCGATTTGTGATCACGCAAATATCAAGCGTGATCACAGCAAGAAATTGCGCGCCGGGATTGTGATCACAAACCCCGACTCAACCGCGCCGCGGCATCAGCGCCCAGATATCGAGGTCGAGCAGCACCTCCGGCAGGTAGCGCCCGTCGGCCCCGCGCAGGGGAAATCCGGCGCTCTCGCCGCTGGTGGCGACCAGCCGCAGCCGCAGCGCGCCCACGCCGGGCGCCGGGGTTTCGGCCTTGTCGAGCACCTCCGACCAGGCCCGCACCGTGGTGCCGGCAAAGCAGGGGTTCGCGTGGCTGCCGGCGTTGATCGCGGCGATGATCTGGGCATTGCCGAGCCCGTTGTAGCTCAGCGCGCGGGCGAGGGATATCACGTGACCGCCATAGATCAGCCGGCGGCCGTCCTCGCGGAAGGTGGCGTCGAAATGCACCCTGGCGGTGTTCTGCCACAGGCGCGTGGCCATCATGTGCTCGGCTTCCTCCACCGTCACGCCGTCGACATGGTCGATGCGCTCGCCGATCTCGTAATCCTCCCAGGCATGCGGCGCGCCGGCGAGGGCGAAATCGTAGCCGGTGAAGTCGAGCCCCGGGGGCAGCACGAGATCCTCCGCCGCCACCGCGCCTGCAAGCTCGGGCACCACGGTCTCGGGGGCCGGCGCCTCCGGGTCACGCTTTCGCACCATCACCCAGCGCACGTAGCTCATCACCGGCGCGCCGTGCTGGTTTGTGCCGGTGGAGCGCACCCAGACCACGCCGGAGCGGCCGTTGGAATTCTGCTTCAGCCCGATCACCTCGGAGGCGGTGGTGAGCGTGTCGCCCGGCCAGACCGGGGCGAGGAAGCGGCCCTCGGCATAGCCGAGGTTCGCCACCGCGTTCAGCGAGACATCGGGCACCGACTTGCCGAACACCACGTGGAAGGCGGCGAGATCCTCCAGCGGGCTGGCGGGCAGGCCGCAGGCCCGGGCGAACTCGTCCGACGAGTAGAGCGCGAAGCGGCCGGGGTAGAGCGCGGTGTAGAGCGCGCGCTCCCCCGCCCCCACCGTGCGCGGCACGGCATGGGCGAGGTGCTGGCCCACCCGGTAATCCTCGAAGAAATGCCCGGCGCTGGTCTTGTCTCGTGTCGCCAAACCCGTGGTCCTCCCCCTGCCGGCCGGATCAGAGCCGGCCGAGTTTCACCTCCGGGGAGTACTCCCCGTCGACCTCCTTGGTGACAGCCTGCCCGCAGCGCATCACGCCGCGGCCGGCGTCATAGGCATAGCTCGGCGCGCCGTGCAGCACCCAGCCCTTCGAGAGCGCCTCCGTGACCTTGTGGCAGAAGGCGGAGGTGTCGTCCTCGGTGAGAAAACGGTAGGCGATCATGATGTTATCCCGGAAAGGGCTTCACGCCGAACACGCCCCAGTGGACGGCGACGATCAGCACGAAGGCGATGATGGTGATGAGGGCGAGGCGCATGTCGCCCTTGGCGGGGCCCGGCTCGGGCCGCACCCAGGCAGGCGAGGTGGCGTTGATGACCAGCATCTCCGCCACCGCCCAGGCCGCGAGCCCGCCGAAGAGCACGACGGAGGCCAGATCGCCGTTGACCAGAAGGTGGGCCACGCCCCAGGTGGCCACGGCCATCAGCATCGGGTGGCGGAACCAGCTCCGCGCCCGGCCCTTCGAATGTCCCATGCCGAGCAGCGCGATGGCGATGAGCATCAGCAGGTTGTTGAGATGCCAGGCCCACATCGGCGGAAACCAGACGTTCACGAAATCCGCGCCACGATAGCCCAGCACCATCAGCACCAGCGAAAGGAGCAGCGCCACCGCGACCACGCCCTTGCCCGTCTTGTCCCCCATCGAGGCCCTGAGCCCCGGTGCCAGCCGTTTGAGGAGATGCGCGCCCCACCACAGGATGAGGCCGATGATCAGCAGTGTCATCTGGGTACGTCCTTCGTGTTTCCCTGCCGCACCCTAGGCCTCAGGCCGCGCCCGCTTCAAGCTCCCGGATGGCCGCAGCCTGGGCGAGCAGGCGGCGGGCGTTCTCCACGTGCAGGTTCTCCACGATGCGCCCGTCGACCACGGCCACCCCCGCGCCCTCGGCCATCGCGGCCTCGAAGGCGCTCACATAGGCCTCGGCCTGGGCGAGGTCCTCCGCCGTGGGGGCGAAGACCTCGTTGGCAATGGGCAGCTGGGCGGGGTGGATCAGCGTCTTGCCGTCGAAGCCCATCTCCAGCCCCTGCAGGCAGGAGGCGCGCAGGCCCTCCTCGTCGCGGAAGGCGTTGTAGACCCCGTCGATGATCGCGAGCCCATGCGCCCGCGCCGCCAGCAGGCAGAGGCCGAGCGAGGTCATCACCGGCAGGCGGTCGGGCGTGTGGCGGGCCTGCAGGTCCTTCACCAGGTCGTTGGTGCCCATCACGAAACAGGCCAGCCGGGGCGAGGCGGCGGCGATGGCGGCGGCGTTGAGCATGCCCAGCGGCGTCTCCATCATCGCCCAGATGCGGGTGTGCGCGGGCGCGGCGGCCATCTTCGCCTCGAGCCCGGTGATGTCCTCCGGGCGGGAGACCTTGGGCAGCAGGATGGCGTCGGGCCCGGCGGCGCAGGCGGCCTCGAGATCGGCCGCGCCCCACTCGGTGTCGAGCCCGTTGATGCGGATCACCAGCTCGCGGCCGCCGTAGCCGCCCTCTCGCACCGCGGCGCAGACCAGGTCGCGCGCGGCGGGCTTCTCCTCCGGCGTCACCGCGTCCTCGAGGTCGAGGATCAGGGAATCGGCGGCGAGGCTGCGGGCCTTCTCCAGCGCCCGGGCCCTGGAGCCCGGCATGTAGAGCACGGAACGACGCGGGCGGGTCTGGTCGGCGGTCATGGCTTGTCCCTCGGTTCTGCGTGGTGCAGCGCCGCATATTGCACAGGCGAAGGAATCGTGTCGACCGATAATTTCCTCGCGGAACCTCGGGGTGGAACAATGTTTCGCGTTGCGTCGGGGTGCGGTGCAGCGCGCGCTGCCCCGGCGTTTACCCGATGTTCTTTTGTTTGCCGCCAACTGGACTCACGTTCCCGCCCGGCTGCGGGGAGGCATCGACCCCGGCAAGCGGGGCAGGTCGCGCCGGACGGACCGGATCTGTGGAGTTCAGTGGCACGCCTGCTGGCGCGCGGCAAAGCCGCGGCCCGGCCCTGCACGGCTGCCGGAAAGGTGAAGCAAAATGCGCATCGGACATGTTCTCGGCGCCCTCGGCGTCCTCCTCGCGGCCCAGGTCGCGCTCGGCCCGGCGGCATCGGCCGGCGAGCGGGCCTGCGGAAACCGCACCGCCATCATCCAGCGCTTGGCGGAGAAGTACGGCGAAACCCGGCAGAGCATGGGCCTGCAGCGCGACCAGGGCGTGATCGAGATCTTCGCGAGCCCGGAGAGCGGCACCTGGACCATCCTGGTCACCATGCCCAACGGAATGGCCTGCCTCGTGGCCGCCGGCGAGGCCTGGGACGGACAGGCCGAGCTCGCGGTCGAAACCGGCAGGCCCACCTGAGCCGCGACTTTCGGCGGGTGCGCTCCCCGGGAGTGACGGTCGGCGGGCTCAGGTGAGCCCGTCGAAGATCAGTTTTCCCCCCGTGATCACGAGGCACACGTAGACGGCGGCGAAATAGGGCTTCTCCGGCACGTGGTTGTGCGCCCAGGCCCCCAGCAGGGTGGCGAGGATGGCCACCGGCGCGAGGATGAGGTCGGCGAGAAGCGAGCGGCTGGTGATGATGTCGAGCGCGAGGAAGGGCGGCAGCTTGATGAGGTTGATCCACCAGAAGATCAGCACCGTGGTGGCCTGGTATGTGCGCTTGTCGAGCTGCTGGCCCAGCAGGTGGATGGCGGCAGGCGGCCCGCCCGCGTGGCTCACGAAGCTGGTGAAACCGCTCGCCATGCCCCAGAACCCGGCGGAGGCGAGGCGGAACGGCCGCGGCGCGGAGCTGATCAGCCCCCGTGCCCGGGCGAGCTGGAAGGCCACGAACCCCACCGCGGTGAGGCCGATCACCAGCCGGATCACGTCCGGGTTCGCCCAGTTGAACAGCAGCATGCCGAGGAGCACACCCGGCACCGCGCCCGCCATGATGGCCCGGGCGTTGCGCCAGTCCCACTTGCGCCAGTAGACGCGCAGCGAGGTCACGTCCATCACCATGAGCAGCGGAAGCATCAGCCCCACGGCCACGTGCGGCGGGAGAATCAAGGCCAGGAAGGGGGTTGCGGCGAAGCCGGCGCCGGCGCCGAACCCGCCTTTCGAGACACCTGCGAAGATCACCGCCGGGATGGTCATCGCGAAGAAAAGCCAGTCGAACTGCATAGTCATCCCCGGGGGTTGCACGGCCCGACTCATGGCCTCCGGGCGACCCCGGATCAATGGTGAACGTGTGTTGCACTTGCGAAAATCCCGATTTCGGGCTACTCCGCACCCGTTTTGACCAAACACCTGGGAGAACTCAGCCATGGCGAGAGCCAAGATCGCACTGATCGGCGCCGGACAGATCGGCGGCACGCTCGCCCACCTCGTGGGCCTCAAGGAACTCGGTGACGTAGTCCTTTTCGACATCGCCGAGGGCGTGCCGCAGGGCAAGGCGCTCGATCTCGCGGAATCGAGCCCGGTTGACGGGTTCGACGCCGCGCTGAGCGGTGCGAACGACTATTCGGCCATCGAGGGCGCGGACGTGTGCATCGTCACCGCCGGCGTGCCGCGCAAGCCGGGCATGAGCCGCGATGACCTGCTGGGCATCAACCTCAAGGTGATGAAGGCCGTCGGCGAGGGCATCAAGGAATATGCCCCGAACGCCTTCGTCATCTGCATCACCAACCCGCTGGACGCGATGGTCTGGGCTCTGCGCGAGTTCTCCGGCCTGCCGAAGGAGAAAGTTGTCGGCATGGCCGGCGTGCTCGACAGCGCCCGCTTCCGCTACTTCCTGGCCGAGGAATTCGACGTGTCCGTGAAGGACGTGTCGGCCTTCGTGCTCGGCGGCCACGGCGACACGATGGTGCCGCTCACCCGCTACTCCACCGTCGGCGGCATCCCGCTGCCCGATCTGGTGACCATGGGCTGGACCACCCAGGAAAAGCTCGACGCCATCGTGCAGCGCACCCGTGACGGCGGCGCCGAGATCGTCGGCCTGCTGAAGACCGGCTCGGCCTTCTACGCCCCCGCCGCCTCCGCCGTGCAGATGGCCGAGGCCTACCTGAAGGACCAGAAGCGCCTGCTGCCCTGCGCGGCTTACGTGGACGGCCCCTACGGCCTGAAGGGCATGTATGTCGGCGTGCCGACCGTGATCGGTGCCGGCGGCATCGAGCGCATCGTCGACATCAAGCTCAACAAGGACGAGCAGGCGATGTTCGACAAGTCGGTCAGCGCCGTCCAGGGCCTCGTGGAGGCCTGCAAGGGCATCGACTCGACGCTGGCGTGAGGCCGGAACGAGGATGGTAAGCGAAAGGGCCCGGCGCATCGCCGGGCCCTTTCTGTTTTCCGGGCAGGCCGACCGGGCCGGCCCGACGGGGCGATGAGTCGCGCCACCAAGGCCGCGGAGCCCGATTCGGCGCCGTGCCCCATCGATGTGATCACAAGAAAAAATCATGTGATCACAAAAGCCGTTTTCTTTTCCGCAACCGGCGGGAGATAGCGGTTGGGCGGTTGTCAAAGCAATGAATCTTGCTAAGGCTCCCCCTTAATCGCGGTGGCCCCCGGCGGGCCCGCAGATGCAGATGAATCGGAGCGAGTGCGATGAACATCCACGAATACCAGGCAAAGCAGCTTCTGAAGGCCTACGGGGCCCCCGTGTCGGACGGGCGTATCGTCCTGCGGGCCGAGGAGGCCAAGAGTGCGGCCGGCGAGCTTGACGGCCCCATCTGGGTCGTGAAGGCGCAGATCCACGCGGGCGGCCGCGGCAAGGGTTCCTTCAAGGAAGCCGAGGCGGGCCCCAAGGGCGGCGTGCGCATCTGCAAGTCGGTCGAGGAAGCCGCCGAGGAAGCCCAGAAGATGCTGGGCCGCACCCTCGTGACCATCCAGACCGGCGATGCCGGCAAGCAGGTCAACCGCGTCTACATCGAGGACGGCTCGGACATCGAGAAGGAGTTCTACCTCTCGCTGCTCGTCGACCGGCAGACCTCGCGCGTGTCCTTCGTGGTCTCCACCGAGGGCGGCATGGACATCGAGGAAGTGGCGGCGTCCACGCCCGAGAAGATCCTGACCTTCTCGGTCGACCCGGCCTCCGGCCTCTCCGGCTTCCACGGCCGCAAGGTGGCCTTCGAGCTCGGCCTCAAGGGCGCCGCGTTCAAGCAGTGCGTGAAGCTGGTCTCCGATCTCTACAAGCTGTTCATCGAGAAGGATCTCGAGATGCTCGAGATCAACCCGCTCATCCTGACCACCGACGGCAACGTGAAGTGCCTCGACTGCAAGATGGGCTTCGACGGCAACGCGATGTACCGCCACCAGGACATCATGAGCCTGCGCGACGAGACCGAGGAAGACCCCAAGGAACTCGCCGCCTCCAAGTTCGACCTGAACTACATCGCGCTCGATGGCGAGATCGGCTGCATGGTCAACGGCGCCGGCCTCGCGATGGCGACGATGGACATCATCAAGCTCTACGGCGCGGAGCCGGCCAACTTCCTCGACGTCGGCGGCGGCGCCACGAAGGAGAAGGTGACCGAGGCGTTCAAGATCATCACCTCCGACAGCCAGGTGAAGGGCATCCTCGTGAACATCTTCGGCGGCATCATGCGCTGCGACGTCATCGCCGAGGGCGTGATCGCCGCGGTGAAGGAAGTCGGGCTGCAGGTTCCGCTGGTCGTGCGCCTCGAGGGCACGAACGTGGAGCTGGGCAAGAAGATCATCAACGAGAGCGGCCTGGCCGTGATCGCTGCCGACAACCTCGCCGACGCCGCGCAGAAGATCGTCAAGGCGGTCAAGGGCTGATCCGATGCGCAGCCTCGCCCTCATCGCAACCTTCCTGCTCACCGGCGCCTCGGCGGCCGGCGCGGCGGATCTGAGCACGACCGAGCCGGGGCCCAGCCTCGGCGCGGCCTTCGAGACCTGCCTTGCCAATGCCGACGACCTGCAGGGCGCGGTGGACGCGTTCGAGGCCGCCGGCTGGAAACATGCCGAGCTGACCTACGAGGGCCAGCCCACGCATGAGTTCGCGCAGGGCGGCGTGGGCGGCATGGTGAGCCCCGAGGGCGGCAGCTGCCGCTTCGAGGCCAAGGCCGTGTCGCTCGACGAGGCGAAGGCGCTTGCCGGCCAGGCGGTCTCCGCGGCCGGGTTCGAGAGCACCCCCGGTGAGGGGGAATGCGCGGGCCCGGTGGTCGAGACCGGCGAGGCCAGCATCGCGGTCACCTTCGGCTCCTCGGGGCGCGAAGAGGCCTGCGGCGGGCAGGGCAGCTCGATCGGATTTACCGCCGACTGACGGCGGCTGACAGGATCCAGCGCGGGAGACCCCCGCGCGACAGTACATGCACGGCGCGGTGGCGCCACTACGAAGGGAGGCCCTCATGGCCGTACTCGTAAACGAAAACACCAAGGTGATCTGCCAGGGCTTCACCGGCTCGCAGGGCACGTTCCACTCCGAGCAGGCGATCGCCTACGGCACCAAGATGGTCGGCGGCGTGACCCCGGGCAAGGGTGGCCAGACCCACCTGAACCTGCCGGTGTTCGACACCGTGGCCGAGGCGCGCCACGTGACCGGCGCCAACGCGACCGCGATCTACGTGCCGCCCCCGTTCGCGGCCGACTCGATCCTCGAGGCCATCGACGCCGGCCTGGAGCTGATCGTGTGCATCACCGAGGGCATCCCGGTGCTGGACATGATGCGGGTGAAGCGCGCCCTGCAGGGCTCGTCCTCCATCCTCATCGGCCCGAACTGCCCGGGCGTGATCACGCCGGATGCGTGCAAGATCGGCATCATGCCGGGGCATATTCACAAGCGCGGGAGCGTGGGTGTGGTTTCGCGCTCCGGCACGCTTACGTATGAGGCCGTGGCGCAGACCACCGCCGCCGGCCTGGGCCAGTCGACCTGCATCGGCATCGGTGGCGACCCGATCAAGGGCACCGAGCACATCGATGCGCTGGAATGGCTGCTTGCCGATGATGAGACCCAGTCCATCATCATGATCGGCGAGATCGGCGGCTCCGCCGAGGAAGAGGCCGCGCAGTTCCTCGCCGACGAGGCGAAGCGGGGCCGCAAGAAGCCGGTCGCCGGGTTCATCGCCGGGCGCACCGCGCCGAAGGGCCGCCGCATGGGCCATGCCGGGGCGATCATCGCCGGCGGCAAGGGCGGTGCGGAAGACAAGATCGAGGCCATGAAGTCGGCCGGGATCGTGGTTGCCGACAGCCCGGCGGGCCTCGGCGAGGCGGTTCTGAAGGCCATTGGCTAAATGGTAACGGGTGGCGCGCCAAGGTGCGCCACCACCTCCGACGCCCCACCGGGGGCGAAGATCAACGCCCCGAGCGCGGGGCAAACCGCAAACGCCCCGCCTCGGGGCAGCACAGGGAGCGGGCCAGAGGCCGGCCCGGACCGCCATGACAGAGCAGTCGCCGAACACGCTCTTCCACTCCTCCTCGTTCCTGCAGGGGCAGAACGCCGATTTCATCGAGCAGCTCTACGCGAAATACACCGCGGACCCCTCCTCGGTGGACGAGAGCTGGCAGGAATTCTTCCGCGCCCTCGGTGACGCGCCCGCCGACGTGACGGCAGAGGCGACCGGCCCGAGCTGGCTGCGCGCCGACTGGCCGCCGGTGGCCAACGGCGAGCTCGTCTCGGCGCTGGACGGTGACTGGGGCCCGGAGACCGAGGCGAAGGTCGGCGAGAAGATCAAGGCGAAGGCCGAGGCCAAGGGCGTCTCGCTCTCCGACACGGACGTGCGCAAGGCGACCATCGATTCGATGCGCGCCCTGATGCTGATCCGCGCCTACCGCATCCGCGGCCATCTCGCGGCCGATCTCGACCCGCTGCGGCTCACCCCCGAGGAAGCGCATCCCGAGCTCGACCCCAAGACCTACGGCTTCACCGAGGCCGACATGGACCGGCCGATCTTCCTCGACAACGTGCTCGGCCTGCAGACCGCCTCGCTGCGCGAGATCACCGCGCTGGTGAAGCGCACCTATTGCGGCACCTTCGCGCTGCAGTACATGCACATCTCCAACCCCGAGGAGGCCTCCTGGCTGAAGGAGCGCATCGAGGGCTACGGCAAGGAGATCGCCTTCACCCGCGAGGGGCGCCGCGCCATCCTCAACAAGCTGGTCGAGGCCGAGGGCTACGAGAAGTTCCTCCATGTGAAATACATGGGCACCAAGCGCTTCGGCCTCGACGGCGGCGAGGCGCTGATCCCCGCGATGGAGCAGATCATCAAGCGCGGCGGCGCGCTGGGGGTGAAGGAAGTCGTGGTCGGCATGCCCCACCGCGGCCGCCTCAACGTGCTCGCCAACGTGCTGATGAAACCCTACCGCGCCATCTTCAACGAGTTCCAGGGCGGGTCGTTCAAGCCCGATGACGTGGACGGCTCGGGCGACGTGAAATACCACCTCGGCGCCTCCTCGGACCGCGAGTTCGACGGCAATTCCGTGCATCTCTCGCTCACCGCCAACCCCTCGCATCTCGAGGCGGTGAACCCGGTGGTGCTGGGCAAGGTGCGCGCCAAGCAGCAGCAGCTCAACGATGCCGAGCGCCGCGCGGTGCTCCCCATCCTGCTGCACGGCGACGCGGCCTTCGCCGGCCAGGGCGTGGTGGCGGAGTGTTTCGGCCTCTCCGGCCTGAAGGGCCACCGCACCGGCGGCACCATCCACATCGTGGTGAACAACCAGATCGGCTTCACCACCGCCCCGCACAACTCGCGCTCCTCCCCGTACCCCACGGACATCGCGCTCATGGTGGAGGCCCCGATCTTCCACGTGAACGGCGATGACCCCGAGGCGGTGGTGCATGCCGCGAAGGTGGCCACCGAGTTCCGCCAGAAGTTCGGCAAGGACGTGGTCATCGACATGTTCTGCTACCGTCGCTTCGGCCACAACGAGGGTGACGAGCCGATGTTCACCCAGCCGCTGATGTACAAGAGCATCAAGCGGCACAAGACCACGCTGCAGCTCTACACCGACCGGCTGGTGGCCGACGGGCTGATGCCCGAGGGCGAGATCGAGGACATGAAGGCCTCGTTCCAGGCCAAGCTGAACGAGGAGTTCGAGGCCGGCAAGGAGTATCGCCCCAACAAGGCGGACTGGCTGGACGGCCGCTGGTCGGGCCTCTCGCGCGAAGGTGGCGAATACCAGCGCGGCGAGACGGCCGTGGCCGAGGACACGCTGCGCGAGGTCGGCACCCGGCTGTGCACCCTGCCCGAGAAGTTCCAGCCCCACCGCACGGTGGAGCGGCTGCTCGAGGGCAAGCGCACCATGCTCGAGGAAGGCACCTCCATCGACTGGGCGACCGCCGAGGCGCTGGCCTTCGGCACCCTGCTCACCGAGGGCTACCCGGTGCGCCTCTCCGGCCAGGACGCCACCCGCGGCACCTTCAGCCAGCGGCACTCCGGCATCATCGACCAGGAGACGGAGGAGCGCTACCTGCCGCTCAACCATCTCAAGGAGGGCCAGGCGCAGTACGAGGTCGTCGACTCGATGCTCTCCGAGTACGCGGTGCTGGGCTACGAGTATGGCTACACGCTGGCCGAGCCGAACGCGCTCACGCTCTGGGAGGCCCAGTTCGGCGATTTCGCCAACGGCGCCCAGATCATGATCGACCAGTTCATCTCCTCGGGCGAGTCGAAATGGCTGCGCATGTCCGGCCTGGTGATGCTGCTGCCGCACGGCTACGAGGGCCAGGGGCCGGAGCATTCCTCCGCCCGGCTGGAGCGCTTCCTGCAGCTCTCCGCCGAGGACAACTGGATCGTGGCCAACTGCTCGACCCCGGCGAACTACTTCCACATCCTGCGCCGGCAGCTGCACCGCAGCTTCCGCAAGCCGCTGGTGCTGGTCACGCCCAAGTCGCTGCTGCGCCACAAGCTCTGCGTCTCGCCGCTGGCCGATCTCGCGACCGGCTCCTCCTTCCACCGCGTCCTCTGGGACGATGCGGAGAAGGGCCATTCCGAGCTGCAGCTGGTGCCCGACGACGAGATCAAGCGCGTGGTGATCTGCTCGGGCAAGGTCTACTACGACCTGCTCGAGGCGCGCGACGCCGCGGGCGCCGACAACATCTACCTGCTGCGGCTGGAGCAGTTCTACCCGTTCCCGGCGCTCTCGCTCACCAAGGAGCTCGCGCGCTTCAAGGAGGCCGAGGTGATCTGGTGCCAGGAAGAGCCGAAGAACCAGGGTGCCTGGACCTTCGTCGAGCCGAACATCGAATGGGTGCTGAGCCGCATCGGCGCCACGCATGCGCGCCCGCGCTATGTCGGGCGCCGGGCTTCGGCCTCGCCGGCCACCGGCCTTGCGACCAAACACAAACAGGAACAGGAAGCGCTCGTGACCGAAGCGCTGACGCTCTGAGAGGTATGTGATGAGCACTGAAGTACGGGTCCCGACCCTTGGCGAGAGCGTGACGGAGGCGACGGTTGCCACCTGGTTCAAGAAACCCGGTGATGCCGTCGCGGTCGACGAGATGCTCTGCGAGCTGGAGACCGACAAGGTGACCGTCGAGGTGCCGAGCCCCGTGGCCGGCACCCTGGGCGAGATCGTCGCGGCCGAGGGCGAGACCGTCGGTGTCGACGCGCTGCTGGCCACCGTCTCCGAGGGGGGCGAGGCTGCTGCCGCCCCGGCGAAACCCGCCGAGAAGGCCGAGCCGGAGGCCGCCGCCGAGGCGCCCGCCGGTGGCGACGCCATCGACGTGATGGTGCCCTCGCTGGGCGAGAGCGTCACCGAGGCGACCGTGGCGAGCTGGTTCAAGAAGCCCGGCGACACCGTGGCGCAGGACGAGATGCTCTGCGAGCTGGAGACCGACAAGGTGTCGGTCGAGGTGCCGAGCCCGTCGGCCGGCGTGCTCTCCGAGATCCTGGTCGAGGAAGGCGCCACGGTGCAGGCCGGCGGCAAGCTCGCCGTGCTCTCCGCCTCCGGCGCCGCGCCCGCGGCGAAGCCGGCGGCCGAGGCCCCGGCGCCCGCCGCCTCCGGCGCGAAGGACGTGGAGGATGCGCCTTCCGCCAAGAAGCTCATGGCCGAGAAGGGGCTCAGCTCCGACCAGGTGCAGGGCTCGGGCCGTGACGGCCGGGTGATGAAGGAAGACGTGATGAAGGCGGTCTCGGCCCCCTCCGCCGCGCCGGCCCCCGCCCAGGCGCCGCGCGCGCCGGTGGCTGCCTCCGACGCGAGCCGCGAGGAGCGGGTGCGCATGACGCGCCTGCGCCAGACCATCGCCCGCCGCCTGAAGGACGCGCAGAACACCGCCGCGATGCTGACCACCTACAACGAGGTGGACATGAGCGGCATCATGGCGCTGCGCAACGAGTACAAGGACCTGTTCGAGAAGAAGCACGGCACCAAGCTCGGCTTCATGTCGTTCTTCGTGAAGGCCTGCTGCCACGCGCTGGCCGAGGTTCCGGACGTGAACGCCGAGATCGACGGCCAGGACGTGGTCTACAAGAACTACTACCACATCGGTGTGGCCGTCGGCACGCCGGCTGGCCTGGTGGTTCCGGTGGTGCGTGACGCCGACCAGATGTCCTTCGCCGAGATCGAGAAGAAGATCGCCGAGCTGGGCAAGCGCGGCCGCGACGGCAAGCTGTCGATGGCCGAGATGCAGGGCGGCACCTTCACCATCTCGAACGGCGGCGTCTATGGCTCGCTGATGTCCTCGCCGATCCTGAACCCCCCGCAGTCGGGCATCCTCGGCATGCACAAGATCCAGGAGCGGCCGATGGTGATCGGCGGCAAGATCGAGATCCGCCCGATGATGTATCTGGCGCTGAGCTACGATCACCGCATCGTCGACGGCAAGGGCGCCGTGACCTTCCTCGTGCGGGTGAAGGAAGCCCTCGAGGACCCGCGCCGCCTGCTGATGGATCTCTGATCCGCCCGACCGGGCGGCGGCCGCGTGCCGCCGCCCCTCGAGAAGGGGAGGCCGGGCGTTGAGTGCTGGCACCGAAATCACCGTCCTGGCGCTCGGCGGGCTGCTGCTCGCGGTCCAGTTCGGGCTGATGGCGGTGCCGGCGAACCTCCAGCTCGGCCCCCGCGCCACAATGGGCCCGCGCGACGAGCCGCTGCAGCTCACCGGCATCGCCGGCCGCCTGCACCGCGCGCTGGGCAACATGACCGAGGCGCTGGTGCTCTACGGGGCGGCGGCGGTTTCGGTCACGCTCTCGGACGCGGGCTCCGCCTTCACCGCCACATGTGCCTGGGTATGGCTTGCCGCCCGGGTGGTCTATGTGCCTTGCTACGCCTTCGGGCTGAGCCCCTGGCGCAGCCTGTGCTTTGCCATCGGCTTCGCTGCCGCGGTGCTGATGCTCATTGCCGCTCTCGTGTGAGGCGGCGCGCGACACAATCCGGCCGGGCCCTGCCCGCCGCCAAAGCTGAACTTCGAGGAGACTTCCATGGCCAGCTATGACGTGATCATCATCGGAGGCGGCCCGGGGGGCTATGTCTGCGCGATCCGCTGCGCCCAGCTGGGGCTCAAGACCGCCTGTGTCGAGGGCCGCGAGACCCTCGGCGGCACCTGCCTCAACGTGGGCTGCATCCCCTCCAAGGCGCTGCTGCACGCCTCCGAGATGGTGCACGAGACCGCGCACAATTTCGAGACCATGGGCATCTCCACCGGCGGCGTCACCGTCGACTGGGAGAAGATGCTGGGCCACAAGAGCGCGGTGATCGAGAGCAACGTGAAGGGCGTCGAGTTCCTGTTCAAGAAGAACAAGATCGACTGGCTCAAGGGCTGGGGCAAGATCACCGCGAAGGGCGAGGTCACCGTGGGCGAGGAGAAGCACACGGCGAAGAACATCGTCATCGCCACCGGCTCCGAGGTCTCGCCGCTCAAGGGGGTCGAGGTCGACGAGGAGCGCGTGGTCTCCTCCACCGGCGCGCTGGAGCTCAAGGAGATCCCGAAGAGCATGGTGGTGATCGGCGCCGGCGTGATCGGGCTGGAGCTCGGCTCGGTCTACAAGCGCCTCGGCACCGACGTGACCGTGGTCGAGTTCCTCGACGCCATCACCCCGGGCATGGACGCCGAGGTGCAGCGCCAGTTCCGCAAGCTGCTGGAAAAGCAGGGCATCAAGTTCGTGATGGGCGCCGCGGTGCAGGGCGTGGAGAAAGGCGACAGCCTGAAAGTCACCTACAAGCTGCGCAAGGATGACAGCGAGGCCAGCATCGACACCGACGTGGTGCTGCTCGCCACCGGCCGCCGCCCGTTCACCGAAGGCCTCGGGCTCGACGGTGTCGGCGTGGAGATGACCGAGCGCGGCCAGGTGAAGGGCAGCCACGGCAAGACCAATGTCGACGGCATCTGGGTGATCGGCGACGTGACCACCGGCCCGATGCTCGCCCACAAGGCCGAGGACGAGGGCATCGCCGTGGCCGAGAGCATCGCCGGCCAGAAGGGCCACGTGAACTACGACGTCATCCCCGGCGTGATCTACACCGCGCCCGAGGTGGCCTCCGTGGGCCTCACCGAGGAGCAGCTCAAGGAGCAGGGCCGCAAGTACAAGGTCGGCAAGTTCCAGTTCATGGCCAACGGCCGCGCCAAGGCCAACCTGGTGACCGACGGTTTCGTGAAGCTGCTCGCCGATGCCGAGACCGACCGGCTGCTGGGCGCCCATATCATCGGCCCCGCGGCGGGCGAGCTCATCCACGAGATCTGCGTTGCGATGGAGTTCGGCGCCTCGGCCGAGGACGTGGCGCGCACCTGCCACGCGCATCCCACCTTCTCCGAGGCGGTGCGCGAGGCGGCGCTTGCCTGTGGTGACGGCGCCATCCATTCCTGATAGGAAATCGGGCGGCCGGGCCTCTCCGGCCGCCCCTTTCCGGAGTTCTGCCGCGTTGCCCGGTTTCGGCCACATCCCCCGCGACTATGCCCGGGCCGTCGAGGCCTACACGCCCGACATGCCGGAATTCTTCAATTTCGGCCGCGACGTGGTGGACGCTCATCCGCCCGGCAGGATCGCCATCACCGCCGTGTCCGAGGACATGGAGACGGTGCGCGACATCAGCTTCGGCGAGCTCTCCTCCCTCACCAACCGTTTCGCCCATGCGCTGGCGCAGCTCGGCCTCGCGCCCGGTGCCCATGTGATGGTGGTGATGGAGCGGGTGCCGGGCTGGTTCACCGTGATGCTGGGCGCGAACAAGGCCGGGGTGGTGACCGTGCCCGGCACCACGCTGCTCACCGCGCGCGACATCGCCTGGAGGGTGCAGGCCACCGGCGCCGAGGCGGTGGTGGTCACCGGAAAGCATTGCGGCAAGGTGGAGACCATCGCCGCCGAATGCCCCTCCCTGCGCCACCTGATCACCGCCGGCCCCGCGCGCGACGGCTGGCGCACGCTCGACGACCTGCTCGCCGCAGCGCCGGACACGCCGCCCGCCGTGCGCACCCGCGCCACCGACCTGATGATGGTCTATTTCACCTCCGGCACCACCTCGGCGCCGAAGCTGGTGCCGCGCGATCATTCCTATGCCCTCGCCCATGCCGCCACCGGCCTGTTCTGGATGGACCTGCGCGAGGACGACCTGCACTGGACCCTCACCGACACCGGCTGGGCCAAGGCCGCCTGGGGCAAGCTCTACCCGCCGCTGATGCTGGGCGCGCGCGTGCTGCTCTACGATGCCCCCGAACGCTTCGACGCCGCCGCCCACCTGGCCGTGATCGAGCGCTTCCGCGTCACGAGTTTCTGCGCCCCGCCAACGGTTTACCGCATGCTGGCCCAGCATGATCTCGGGGGCTACGACCTGAGCTCGATCCGCCGCTCGCTCGGCTCCGGCGAGCCGCTGAACCCCGAGGCGATCCGGGTGTGGCAGCGCGCCACCGGCCATCTCATCGCCGACGGCTACGGCCAGACCGAGGCGATCTGCCTGATCGGCAATTGCGCCGGCATGGAGATCCGCCCCGGCGCGATGGGCAGGCCGCTGCCCGGCTTCGACATCGACGTGATCGGTGATGACGGCGCCCGGCTGCCCCCCGGCGAGATCGGCCACATCGGCGTGCGTGTCACCGACCCCTGGCCGCCGGGCCTCTTCGACGGCTACATCACCCCCGAGGGCCGCGACCGCCGCGCCTTCCGCAACGGCTGGTACTACACCGGCGACACCGCCCGGCGCGACGCGGACGGATATTTCTGGTTCATCGGCCGGGCCGACGACCTGATCCTCTCGGCCGGCTACCGCATCAGCCCCTTCGAGGTGGAGAGCGCGCTGCTCGAGCACCCCGCCGTGGCCGAGAGCGCCGTTGTCGCCGCGCCGGACCCCACGCGCGGCCAGATCGTGCGCGCCTTCGTGGTGCTGGCGGCGGGGCATGAGCCCGACGCGGCGCTGGTGGCCGAGTTGCAGGACTTCTGCAAGCGCCAGACCGCGCCCTACAAGTACCCCCGCGAGATCGACTTCGTCACGGAACTGCCGAAGACGGTTTCGGGCAAGATCCGCCGCGTCGCGCTGCGCGCGCGGGGCTGAAGGGGCCGGGGCGGGCGTGGCGCGGTTTACGCACCGTCACCCGCCGTGCGCCCGGTCCGGAACGGGGCGATGACGAACTTGTCGTTTGCCTTTGCCCGGTTCGGGCTAGATGCATGCAGCGACGGAGGGGAGCGGCCGCGCCGTATAACCCCTGGGTCCGAAAGTCGGAAGAAGACAAAGAGGAAAGCGTAATGAAACATCTTCTCGCGGGGACATGTGTGGCGGCCATGCTGGTCGCAACCGGCTGCACCGAAGACGGCAGCGCCAGCCGCAACGTGCTCGGCGGCGCCGCCATCGGCTCGGCCGCCGGTGCGCTGGGCGGCCTTCTGGTCGGCGGCGACGACCGGCGCAACGCGCTGGTGGGTGCGGGTATCGGCCTGCTCGTCGGCGCGGGTGTCGGCACCTATCTCGACAGGCAGGAGCAGGACCTGCGCGAGAGCATGGCCGACACCGGCGCCACCGTCACGCGCGAGAACGACCGGCTGCTCGTGAGCCTGCCGGACGGCATCACCTTCGACACCGACAGCGTCGCGCTGAAGCCGGAGAGCCGCCGGGCCATCAACGAGCTGGCCCAGAGCCTCAACGAGTACCCGTCGAGCTACATCGACGTGATCGGCCACACCGACAGCACCGGCGCCGACGACTACAACCAGCGCCTGTCCGAGCGCCGCGCCCAGGCCGTGGCCAGTGCCCTCGTGCGCCGCAACGTGAACGCCGCCCGCATCGAGAGTGCCGGCATGGGCGAGACCGACCCGATCGCGAGCAACGACACGCCTTCGGGCCGCGCGCGCAACCGCCGCGTCGAGGTCTACATCATCCCGGCCACGAAGTGAGCCCGCGCCCCGGGCGGCACCCCCGCCCGGGGCATTTCCCACCGATCCGTCGCGCCTGGGCGCGCGGCGGCGAAAGCCGGAGCGGCCCCCCTGCGCGGGGCGCTCGCAGCCTCGCCGAGGCGGACCCCGGCAGGCCCGGTCCCCCGCCCACGCCGCCAGGCACCGGGTGACACCGCCCGGCCGGCCGCCGGGGGCTCCCCCACGGCCACGCTCTCCGCTTTCCTTCGCTCAGGCGCCCGCAAGGGGCCCTCGGCGCAGGCCGTGGCGTATCACCATCACCTTTGGGCTCAGCGCGCGCACCACGCGCAAATCGTGGCTGACGAAGATAGGCGAGGCCGCGGCGCGCCTGAAATTCGCGCGGCAGCTCCACGATCTGCACCTGCACCGTCATTTCGAGCGCCGAGGCGGGCTTGTCGAGCACCAGGCGCCGCGGAGGCGGGGCACTGCGCCGCCCGGGCCCGGAATTCCTGCCCCTGCCGGCCGCCGTTCTCACCGCGCCGAGGCGGGCACCCGGCTGAGGCCGCGCGGGCCCGCCGCGCCCGGAAGCATGCGCCCGGGGCCTCAGCCCGCGCCGATGGGCTCGCAGGCGATGCCCTCGGCCTCCAGCGCGGCGCGCAGGGCGGGGGTGTCGGTGTCGCCGGCGGTGAGCAGCACCACCACGCGGGCGTGTTCGGCGCAGGCGGCGCGGAGCTGGTCCGCCACCCGTTCCGTGCCGCCGGTGGCGAGGGTGGCGCGCTCGGCGTCGCGGCGGGCGAGCTCCAGCACCTCCGCGCCGCGCCCCGGCGGGTGCAGCACGATGCCGGCGGACTGCAGGCGCTGCACGGCGCGCAGCGGCAGCAGGTCGACCTCCCCGGGCAGGGCGATCACCGAGACCAGCGCCGCAGAGCCGCCCGCCCCGCCCTCGGCCGCGCGGGCGCGGATGGCGGCCTCGGCCTCCGCCTCGGCGCCCTCCTGCCAGAGCCGTCGCGGCGGGCCCTCGAACACCCATTCCCAGAAGGCCCGGCGGCCCACCGGCGGCACGGTCTCGGCCACGGTCTCGCGCAGGCGGCCGGCGAGGGCCACCAGCCCGCCGATCTCGGGCTCCAGCATGGTCTCGAGCCGGGTCTTCACCTCGCGCGCCATCACCGGGGCGGCGCCCTCGGTGCCGATCGCCACCACCAGCGGGTCGCGGTCGACCAGCGCGGGGGTGATCACGTCGCAGAGCGCCGGGCGGTCGATCACGTTCACCACCACGCCGCGCGCGCGACCGCGCGCGGCGATCATCGCGTCTATCCCGCAGCAGCCTGAGGCGGCGAAGAGCAGCGCCGCGCGGTCGATCGCCGCCTCGTCGTAGACCTTCGCCACGTGGCTGGCGCGGCCGGAGGCGACGTGGCCCGCGAGTTCCTCGTCGATCTCCGCGGCCATGATCTCGAGCCGCGCTTCGGTGCGGGTGAGCAGCCGTGCCTTCTGGGCAATCTGCTCGCCGCCGCCGGCCAGCAGCACGCCGCGGCCGCGCAGGTCGAAGAACATCGGGAAATAGCGCATGGGGGACCTCCGGTTCGCGCTGAATGTAGTGCGAAATGCCGGGCGGCCGAAACCGCCGGCTGAAGGATTTTCCCGGGCGCCCGCAGCGGCCCGGCCATTGCTACTATTGCGGCCTTGCCGCGGGGCGGCGGCTCGTCCATTTTCCGGGCGGAAGAAGGAGAACGGCATGCCGTTTCGCAAGATCGTGCCGGAGAAGGTGTCCGAGGCGGTGCGCCGCCAGATCGAGGAGCTGATCCTGCGCGGCATCCTGCGCCCCGGCGCCCGGCTTCCGGCGGAGCGCGAGCTCTCCGAGCAGCTCGCGGTCTCGCGCCCCTCGCTGCGCCTCGCGCTGGCCGAGCTGGAGGAGCGGGGGCTCGTGGTCACCCGCCCGGGCTCCGGCGTGTTCGTGGCCGAGGTGCTGGGCTCGGCCTTCGCGCCGCCGCTGATCGAGCTCTTCGCCACCCATGACGCGGCGCTGTTCGACTATCTCTCCTTCCGCCGCGACCTCGAGGGGCTGGCCGCCGACCGTGCCGCCCGCCACGGTTCGGAGGCCGACCATGCGGTGATCTCGGCCATTTTCGCCCGCATGGAGGCCGCGCATGACAAGCGCAACCCGGATGAGGAAGCCGGGCTCGACGCCGACTTCCACATGTCCATCGTGGAGGCCGCGCATAACGTGGTGATGCTGCACATGATGCGCTCGATGTTCGACCTGCTGCGCCGCGGCGTGTTCTACAACCGGCAGGTTCTGTTCTCGGTGCGCGCCACGCGTGACGAGCTTCTGGGCCAGCACCGCGCCATCCTCACCGCCATCCTCGCGCGCGAGCCCGCCGCCGCCCGCGCCGCGGTGGAGGCGCATCTGGGCTATATCGAGCAGGCGATGCACGCGCTGGAGCGTTCGCGCTCGCGCGAGGAGATCGCGCAGATGCGCCTGTCGCTGGAGCGGGCGCGCGGCCCGGGGCGGCGGGGCGGGGCGTGAGCACGGTCGGGCGCTTCCACCTCGGCACCGAGCGGCTGGTGCTGCGCATGTGGCAGGCGGAGGACCACGCGCCTTTCGCCGCGCTGAACACCGATCCGGAGGTGATGCGCCACTTCCCCGCGCCCCTCACCCGTGACCAGAGCGACGCCGCCATCGCCCGCCAGCATGTGCGCATGGAGCGCGACGGCATGTGCTTCATGCCGGTGATCCGCCGCGAGGACGGCGCCTTTCTCGGCATGGCGGGGCTGGCGCGGGGCGATTTCGCGCCGCTCGGGCCCTTCGTGGAGGTGGGCTGGCGCTTTGCCCGCTTCGCCTGGGGGCAGGGCTATGCCACGGAGGCGGCGCGGGCCATGCTGGGCTGGGGCTTCCGGGTGCGCGGGCTGGCGGAGATCGTGGCCTTCACCGCCCTGCCGAACCGCGCCTCGGAGCGGGTGATGCAGCGGCTGGGCATGCGGCGCGATGCGGGCGAGGATTTCGACCACCCCGCCGTGGCCTCCGGGCCCCTGCGCCGGCACATGCTCTACCGCATCCGGGCGGAGCAGTTCGGATGAGCCCCGCGGGGGGGCCGGAGGCGGCATGCGGCTGATCCTCGTGCCCGGCCATCTCTGCGGTGCCTGGCTCTACGCGCCGCAGATGGCGGCACTGGGCGGCGACATCGCCATTGCCGACATCACGCGCGACGACAGCATCGCCGGCATGGCCGAGCGGCTGCTCGCCGAGGCGCCGGAGCGCTTCGCGCTCGCCGGCCTGTCGCTCGGCGGCATGGTGGCGCTGGAGGTGCTGGCCCGCGCGCCGCAGCGCCTCGCCGGTGTCTGCGTGATGGACACCGACCCCTTCGCCGCCCGGTCGGTGGAGCGGGAGTGGCGCGCAGGCCAGCGCGAGCGGGTTAGGCGTGAGGGGCTGGGCGCCTTCGTCACCCCCTTCGTGGCGAAGTTCTTCGGCCATGATGCGGGTGCTGCGGCCCGTCTGGGCGGCGAGATGGCGGCGCGGATGGCGGCGGTGCCCGAGGCGGCCTACCACGCCCAGTCCCGTGCGCTCGACGGGCGGGCCGACATGCTGCCGCGGCTCGCCGGCCTGCCGCCGGTGCCGCTGCGCGTGCTGGTGGGGGCGGAGGACCGGGTGTGCCCGCCGCGGCTGCACGCGGGGCTGGCGGCGCTGCCCGGCGCCGTCTTCGAGAGCCTGCCCGGTTGCGGGCACATCGCCTCGCTCGAGCGGCCGGAGGCGGTGACGGCGCATCTCGCCGCGCTGCTCAGGCCTCCTGCTCCTGCACCGTGAGGTCGAACTGCGGCGTGGGGGCGGGGAGGTCCTCGATCCCGAGCGGCTCGGCCGGGCGGGCCAGCATGTAGCGCGTCACCCAGTGCAGCCGCTCCTCGGCGCGGGTGATGGCGACATAGGCGAGGCGCTTCCACAGCGGGATGCCGGCCTCCGCACGGCCGGACTGCGCGGCGGCATAGAGATCGGGGGCGAACACCTGCACCTCGCGCCACTGCGAGCCCTGCGCCTTGTGGATGGTCACCGCCGCACCGTGCAGGAAGGTGGCGCCCATGCGCGCGGCGAAGGGGATGAAGGGCTCCTCCTCCCCCGGCTTCTCGATCTGCACGATGCAGGCGGCGTTCACCCTCGGGTCTTCCGCGCCCACCACGTGCAGGCGCGAGAAGCCCGGCTTGCGCCCGGCGCCGAGGTAGATCACTTGCGCGCCCTTGATCAGGCCGCGGGCCTCGAGGTCGATGCGCTTCTTGCGGTGCTTGAGCGGCAGCTCGATGCCGTCGCAGATCAGCGGCTCGCCGGGCAGCAGCGCGTCCTCCGGGGCCTGGTAGGCGCCGCGGAAGGCGTTGATGAGGCGGATGCGCGTCGCGTTGCGCCACACCAGCACCGGCGAGCGCGACATCAGCGTGGCATCCACCCGCGGGCTCACCCGCACCCGGTCGTCGCGCTTCGCCGCGTCCTCGATCATGCGCTCGAACTGGTCGAAGCGCAGGTTCTCATCGGCCAGCGCATGGGCGAGGTCGAGGATCGGGTTGTCCGCCGCCTGCCGGTGCACGCGCGACAGGATGAGGCGCCGGCCCTCGGGCAGGGTGTCGAAGGCCATGGAGCCGGACTGGCCGACGGGCGCGAGCTGCGCCGGGTCGCCGAACAGCAGCAGGGTGGAGAAGATCTCGCCCAGGTCCTCCATCTGCCGGTCGTCGAGCATCGAGCTCTCGTCGATCAGGCCGATGTCGAGCGGGTCTTCCCGGCGCTTCCAGCCGGTGATGAAGTCGGAGCCGCGCAGGCCGGCGGTGGCCAGCGCCCCGGGGATGGAGGGGTTGAGCTGGTAGAAGGCATGCGCGCGGTCGAGCGCCTCGTCGGTCAGCCCCTCGATCACCGGGCGCTCGCCCTCGCCGGCCAGCCACTCGGCGATGCGCTCGTACTCGGGGTCGTAGACCGGGGTGTAGAGGATGCGGTGAATGGTGGTGGCCGGCACGCCGCGGTTGCGCAGCACCGAGGCGGCCTTGTTGGTGGGGGCGAGCACGGCGAAGGTGCGCCGGTCCTGCTTGCGCTTGCCCTCCCAGTCCGCCGAGACGGCCTGCACGCCGGCGGCGAGCAGCTCCTTCACCAGCTCGGCGAGCAGCAGCGTCTTGCCCGAGCCCGCCTTGCCGAGCACCGCGAGCACGCCGCGCGCCGCATCCTCGCGCGCCGGGGTGGTGGAGCCATTGGCGAGGTCGACCCCCGCTGCGGCGAGGCGCTCGGCGATGGCGTCGTAGGCGGCCGCCTGGTCGGGGGAAAACTGCATCGGGGCTCCGGGGGTTGCGCCCGGGCAGTTTTAGAGCAAAACCGTTTCGGATTGAATCACAATCTGAAAAAGTATTTTGCGCTGTTTCAATCGGTTAGGGCGAGAATGCAGGGTCAGGCCCTGTCAGCCTGACCCGTTCGCCCTGCCCCCGGGGCGGGCCGGTTCGGCCAGCCCCGGGGGCATCATTCCGCGGCGATGGCGGCCATGTTCGTTTCGGGGAAGGAGAGCTCGAACCATTCCGCGGCGATGCGCGCCGGCAGGCCGGAGCGGGCGGCAATGGCGCGGCGGCTCGCGTCGTCCACCGGCCAGAGGCCCACGGCCACGGCCGAGCGGCCCGTGCCCTCGCGCCCGAGGATCTCCGGCGACCAGCCGAGGCTGCGGTAGATGCGGATCATCCGGGCGTCAAACACCCCCACCGCGTGGGTGAGGCCGAAGCGCAGCCCCAGCTCGCAGCCCGCCAGCATCAGCGCGGCGGGGATCAATGCGGCCTCACGCGGGTTTCGCATGGCGGAGGGGGCGAGGCAGAAGCGGGTGCATTCCCACACCAGCGGGGTGCTGATCTCCACCCCGCCGTTGAGGTGGCGGAAATGCTCGTTGACCATGGTGCGCCCGGTGGTGGGCAGGATGCGCATGGAGCCGCCGTGGCTGCCGTCCGGGCGCTGCCAGATGGCGTAGATCGGGTTCAGCGCGTCGTACTGGTCTCGCTCGGCGCCGATGTCGTCGACCGAGACCTCCCAGCGCAGCCGGTGGCTGAACTGGATGGCGCGGTCGCGGAACATGGTGGCGGCGAGGCGGGGGAAGCGGGCGAGTTCATCAGCACAGACGTAGCGGATCATCGGGGCGGCCCTCGGCAGGTTGCGACTGCGGAAGGCTTGGCGCTTCATGGTTAATCCCGCGCGACCGCGCGCTCAGCCGCAGCCCGCGCAACGCGCGCCGGGCGGGGCCTGCGCGCAACGCCGGGGCGGGCTTCAGGGGAAGATGATGCCGGAGGAGACGGCGACTGCCACCGCATGGGTGGCGTTCAGCGCGCCGAGCTTGAAGCGCGCGCTGTCGACATAGACCCGCAGCGTGTGCTCGGAAATGCCCAGCCGGTCGGCGATCTGGGCGCGGCCATAGCCGAGGGCGAGGAAATGCAGCGTGTCGCGCTCGCGCGGGGAAAGCTCGCGCCCCGGGGCCTTTTCCTCGACGTTCTCGATCTCGAGCACCTTCTGGTGGATGAAATGCGAGATCAGCATCAGGTCCTGCGCGGTCTCGGCGGTGAAGCTGTCCCAGCTCCGGTCGGCCGCGGAGGCGTTCACGGTGAACAGCGCGAACTGGCCGCGAGGCCCGCGTATCGGCAGGGTATACCCCTGGTTTCCCAATCCGTTGGCGATGGCCTCGCCCAGCATGGTCCGGGCGCCGGGAGGGGTCCAGTCGAGCCGTTTCCAGTCCAGCGGGTGGAAGCGGCGCATCGCGGTCTGGATCACCGGGTCGATGCGGCCGAGGTCTTCCTCGATGTAGCGGTCCACCCATTCGTTGGTGTAGGTGAGCGCGGCATAGGGCGAGCCGGCGATGTTCAGCGCGTGGTAGACGACATGCTCGACATCGTAGATGCCGCGGAGATCTTCCACGAGGCTCTGCAGGCTCTCAGCGCAGTGAGTGCCCTTCAGCGTCTCCAGCACGGTCTCCAGCTTGCGCGTCATCCCCCTCACCCGTGTCGGACACGGCCCCGCGCTGCCGGAACTCGGCAGCGGCGACCAGAATGGCGTCGTCCAGAACCTCGCCGAGCGCCGCGTACTGGTGTTCGCGGGCGCATTGGCTCAGATCAAGAAGTACGTCGATCATCCAGTGCTGTGTCATGGGTGAGTCTCTTTAAGAAAAGTTAATGGGCAATTAATTTAAAAGTATCACGGATCTTTTCGCCGAAGAACTCGCTGTCTTCAACTCCCCCGAAACTGCGAGGGCAGGTGGCGCCAAGCGGCTGATCCGTGGTGGCGCCTGCCCCGGCCGGGCGGGGCGCCGGGCCGGGGAGAGGTGATTCGCGGCGCCGCTCAGGCCGAGGCGAGGCTCATCTCCACCGCGTCCTCGAAGGTGCGCAGGCCCGGCGCGGGGGCCGAGACCAGCACGGCCATGTTGCCCGGCTTGTGCTCGTTGCGGCGCATCTTCATGTGCGCGTCGGGGATCTGGTCCCAGGGGAAAACCTCGGACATGCAGGGGTCGAGCCGGCGCTCGCACATCAGGTTGTTGGCGGCGGAGGCCTGCTTGAGGTTGGCGAAATGGCTGCCCTGGATGCGCTTCTGGTGCATCCAGATGTAGCGCGCGTCCATGGTGAGGTTGAAGCCGGTGGTGCCGGCGCAGATCACCACCATGCCGCCGCGTTTCACCACGAAGGTGGAGACCGGGAAGGTGGATTCGCCCGGGTGCTCGAACACCATGTCCACGTTCACGCCCTTGCCGGTGATGTCCCAGATCGCCTTGCCGAACTTGCGCACCTCGCCGAACCAGGTCTTGTACTCCTCCGTGTTCACGGTGGGGAGCTGGCCCCAGCACTTGAAGTCCTTGCGGTTCAGCACCCCCTTGGCGCCGAGGGAGAGCACGAAGTCGCGCTTGTCCTCCTCCGAGATCACGCCGATGGCGTTGGCGCCCGCCGTGGCGATGAGCTGCACCGCGTAGGAGCCGAGGCCCCCCGAGGCGCCCCAGACCAGCACGTTGTCACCCGGCTGCAGCACGTGCGGCTTGTGCCCGAAGAGCATGCGATAGGCGGTGGCGAGCGTGAGCGTGTAGCACGCACTCTCCTCCCAGGTGAGGTGGGCCGGCCGGCGCATGAGCTGGCGCGACTGCACGCAGGTGAACTGGGCGAAGGAGCCGTCGGGCGTCTCGTAGCCCCAGATGCGCTGCGAGGGGGAGAACATCGGGTCGCCGCCGTTGCACTCCTCGTCGTCGCCGTCGTCCTGGTTGCAGTGGATGACCACCTCGTCGCCCACCTTCCAGCGGGTGACCTTCTCGCCCACGGCCCAGACGATGCCCGAGGCATCGGAGCCGGCGATGTGATAGGGCGCCTTGTGGCCGTCGAACGGGCTGATGGGAATGCCGAGCGCGGCCCAGACGCCGTTGTAGTTCACCCCGGCGGCCATCACGAACACCAGCACCTCGTTCGCGTCGGGCTTCGGCGTGTCGACCACCTCGAGCTGCATGGCGGTGTCGGGCTCGCCGTGGCGCTCGCGGCGGATGGCCCAGGCGTGCATCTGCGCGGGCACATGGCCGAGCGGCGGGATCTCTCCCACGCGGTAGAGATCCTTTTGCGGTGCGGTACCCGTGGGCCGGGGCATGGCGTCTTCCATCGGGGGCATGCGTCTTTCCTCCTGCCGTTCTGGGGGCAGCCGGGCAATGGCTGCGCAACAATCAGTCTTATTATAGTGCAATCGGGTCATTACATTTCAAGCGCGAGCACGCAAGGCGGAATCTGCGCATCGAGTGAAAGATCGTTGCGCAAGGAAAGTTCCAAAGATAAATCTGTGAAGACAGATTGTTGCTTCACCATTTGCGCTGCGCTGCGGAATATCCTATAGCCAGCCAGAGCAGCATGGACCCGAATCGGCCAGACGCACAGGCTGTTCGTGAGGGGGGAGGAGGAGAGAGCGATGGCGACTGACAGACCCTGGCTGTTCCGCACCTATGCCGGCCATTCCACGGCCGCGGCCTCGAACGCGCTCTACCGCGCCAACCTCGCCAAGGGGCAGACCGGCCTCTCCGTGGCCTTCGACCTGCCCACCCAGACCGGCTATGACAGCGATCATGTGCTCGCGCGCGGCGAGGTGGGCAAGGTGGGCGTGCCGGTGAGCCATATCGGCGACATGCGCGCCCTCTTCGCCGATATCCCGCTCGAGCAGATGAACACCTCGATGACCATCAACGCCACCGCGGCCTGGCTGCTGGCGCTCTACATCGCCGTGGCCGAGGAGCAGGGCGCCGACCTGGCCGCCCTCCAGGGCACGGTGCAGAACGACATCATCAAGGAATACCTCTCGCGCGGCACCTATGTCTTCCCGCCCGAGCCCTCGCTGCGGCTGATCGGCGACATCGCGCGCTACTGCTACACCGAGGTGCCGAAGTGGAACCCGATGAACGTCTGCTCCTACCACCTGCAGGAGGCGGGAGCGACGCCGGAGCAGGAGCTGGCCTTCGCGCTCGCCACCGCCTGCGCCGTGCTCGACGAGGTGCGCGGCCAGGTGCCGGAGGAGGATTTCCCGAAGGTGGTGCAGCGCATCTCCTTCTTCGTGAACGCCGGCATCCGCTTCGTGACCGAGATGTGCAAGATGCGCGCCTTCACCGACCTGTGGGACGAGATCTGCGCCACCCGCTACGGCGTGGAGGACGAGAAGGCCCGCCGCTTTCGCTACGGCGTGCAGGTGAACTCGCTCGGCCTCACCGAGCAGCAGCCGGAGAACAACGTCTACCGCATCCTGCTCGAGATGCTGGCGGTGACCCTGTCGAAGAAGGCCCGCGCCCGGGCGGTGCAGCTTCCCGCCTGGAACGAGGCGCTGGGTCTGCCGCGGCCGTGGGACCAGCAATGGTCGCTGCGCATGCAGCAGATCCTCGCCTACGAGACCGACCTGCTGGAGTTCGGCGACCTGTTCGACGGCAACCCGGCGGTCGACGCGAAGGTGGAGGCGCTGAAGGAAGGCGCGCGCGCCGAGCTCGCGAAGATCGACGAAATGGGCGGCGCGGTGCAGGCGATCGACTACATGAAGGCCGCCCTGGTGGAGGCGAATTCCGCCCGCCTCGCCCGGATCGAGAGCGGCGAGACCACGGTGGTGGGGGTGAACCGCTTCGAGGGCACCGAGCCCTCGCCGCTCACCGCCGGCGAGGGCGGCATCCTCGTGGTCGACCCCGCGCTGGAGGCCGGGCAGGTGGCAGCACTGGAGGCCTGGCGCGCGGGGCGCGACGCGGGCGCCGTGGCCGCGGCGCTGGAGGCGCTGAAGGCCGCCGCGCGGGCGGGCGAGAACATCATGCCGCCCTCCGTCGCCGCCGCGAAGGCGGGGGTGACCACTGGGGAATGGGGTGCGGCGATGCGCGAGGTCTTCGGCGAATACCGCGCCCCCACCGGCGTAGGCAAGGCGGCGGCGACGGGCTCGGAGAGCCTGGCCGAGCTGCGCGGGATGGTGGAGGAGGCCTCGGCCCGGCTGGGCCGGCGCATCAAGTTCGTGGTGGGCAAGCCCGGGCTCGACGGCCATTCCAACGGCGCCGAGCAGATCGCGGTGCGCGCCCGCGATTGCGGCATGGAAGTGGTCTACGAGGGCATCCGCCTCACGCCCGCGCAGATCGTGAACGCGGCGCTGGAGGAGGGGGCCCATGTGGTGGGGCTGTCGATCCTCTCCGGCTCGCACCTGCCGCTGATCCGCGACGTGATGGAGCGCATGCGCCGCGCCGGGCTCGACGACGTGCCGGTGGTGGCGGGCGGCATCATCCCGGAGGCGGACGCGGCCGAGCTGCGCGCCTGCGGCGTGGCGCGCATCTACACTCCGAAGGATTTCGAGCTCAACCGCATCATGAAGGACATCGTGGAGCTGGTGCTGGCCGAGGCCACCGCGGCGGCCTGAGCGCCGCTGCCTGCCGGTTCGCGAGGCGGCCCGCGCCGGCGGGCGGCCGCGAACCGATGCGGAAAATTCACATCGCCTCGCGGCCGTGCCGGCTGTCCTGCCGTCTCAGCGACAGGGCTGGAACCGACGATGGAGGCTTTCCGGGGGAAGAGCCCCTCAACTCTCCCGCACCCGAATGAATGGGTCCCCATCCCCTCGCGCCATCCTTGCTCAAACTGTGGCATGAAACGGGCAGGAATGTGGCAGGAAGAAGGCCATCACTGTCCATTCGGAAACAGATTGTTGAGCGCATCGTCAATCTGTTCCGGGCTGCGGAACACCAGCATCACCGGCAGGGGCATCGCCTTGCCGCGGAAGCTCTCGGGCAGGCGCACGGCGTCCTTGTCGGTGGTCACCAGCATGGCGCCGGCCTCGCGCGCCTCGCGCTCCAGCCGGGTGAGGGCGGCGGCGGTGTAGGGGGCGTGGTCGGGGAAGCCGTGGGTGGCGACCAGCTCCACCCCGAGGCCCCGCAGGGTGGCGAAGAACTTCTCCGGGTGGCCGATGCCGGCGAAGGCCACCACGCGCTGGCCCTGCCAGGGCATGCCGGTGGGGCGCGGCTGGATGCGGCCGGTCACCATGGGCGTGCCGTCGAGCTCGGGCCAGGCGGAGACCAGCGTGTCGCAGGCCCGGGCCCCGCCGATGGCGAGCACGAGGTCGGCGCGGGCGAGGCCGGTGGCCACCGGCTCGCGCAGCGGCCCCGCGGGGATGCACAGCCCGTTGCCGAAGCCCGCCACAGCGTCCACCACCACGATCGAGAGGTCCTTCTCCAGCGCGGGGTTCTGGAACCCGTCGTCGAGCAGGATCACGTCGGCCCCGGCGGAGACGGCGGCGCGGGCGCCGGCCGCGCGGTCGCGTGCCACCCAGGTGGGGGCGAAGGCGGCGATCAGCAGCGGCTCGTCGCCCACCTCGGCCGCGGAATGCAGGGTGAATTCCACCTGCACCGGCCCGGTGAGCCGCCCGCCATGCCCCCGAGAGACCACGTGCGGCCGGTGCCCGGCGGCGGTGAGCCGCTCGGCGAGGGCGATCACCGTGGGGGTCTTGCCGGTGCCGCCGGCATTGATGTTGCCCACGCAGATCACCGGCACCGGCAGGCGCAGCCCGGGGCGGCGCAGGCGCCGGGCGGTGGCCGCGGCATAGAGCGCGCCGAGCGGGGCCAGCAGCGTGGCCAGCAGCCCGCGCGGCCCGGACCAGAAGCCCGGCGTCCTCATGGCAGCGGCGCCGGCAGGTAGGGGCGCAGCTCGGCCACCACGCGGTCGGTCACCGCGGCGCCGGCGCTGAACAGGTCCCAGGCGGCCGAGGCCATGCGCGCCGCTTCCGCCGGGGCGAGCGCGCGGCACACGGCATCTGCCAGCGAGGCCGCGTCCTCCACCGCGATGGCGGCCTCCACGGCGCGCAGCCGGGCGAAACCGTCGTCGAAATTCTCCACGTGCGGTCCGTGGATGATCGCCGAGCCGAGGGCCGCGGGCTCGAACGGGTTGTGCCCGCCCACCGCCACCAGCGAGCCGCCGACGAAGGAGACCGAGGAGAGCCGGTACCACAGGCCGAGCTCGCCCAGCGTGTCGGCGAGGTAGATCTGCGTGTCATGGTCCGGCGCCTCGCCGGCGCTGCGCACCGCCACCTGCCAGCCGGCGCCGCGCAGCGCCGCGGCGATCTCCGCCCCGCGCTGCGGGTGGCGGGGCACGAGGATGAGGATGGCGCGCGGGTTCTGCCGGCGCACGGCGCGATGCGCCTCGGCGACGATCTCCTCCTCGCCCTCGTGGGTGGAGGCGGCCACCCAGAGCGGCCGGCCGTCGAAGAGCGCGGCCATGCGCTGGCGCTCCGCGTCGTCATGCGGCAGGGGGGCGGAGCCTTCCTTCAGCGTGCCGGTCACCTTCACCTCGCGGGCGCCGAGGGCGGTGAGGTTGCGCGCCGAGGCCTTGTCCTGGGCGTAGATGGCCGAGAACAGGCCGAGCAGCCGGCCGATCATCCGCGGCGCGCGGCGCCAGCCCCGGGCGGAGCGCTCCGACATCCGGGCGTTGACCAGCAGCAGCGGCACCCGCGCACGGTTGGTCTCGATGATGGCGGCGGGCCAGATCTCGCTCTCGATCCAGATCGCGAGATCGGGGCGCCAATGGGCGAGGAAGGCGCGCAGCCCGGGCACGATGTCCACCGGGGCATACTGGTGCACCGCGCCGGGCGGCAGGCGCCGGGCCATCAGCGCCGCCGAGGTCACCGTGCCGGTGGTGACGAGGAACTGCAGGTCGGGCCGGGCGGCGCGGATGCGGATGACCAGCTCGAGGATGGAGAGGGATTCGCCCACGCTCGCGGCATGGAACCACAGGAGCCGCCCCTCGGGCCGCGGCGCGGAGGCGATGCCCAGCCGCTCGCCCATCCGGGCCGGATCTTCCTTGCCGCGGCGGGCGCGGCGCTTCAGCAGGAGCCGGGCCAGCGGCCCCGCGCGCGCGGAAAGGAAGAGGTAGAGCGAGAGCAGCGGCGGGGTCATTTCGGCCAGGGCCCCGGCTCGGGCGTGGCGCGGCCCACCCGGGCGTCCGCCGCGCGGGTGAGGGCGGTGATCGCCGCCTCGATCTCCAGCCGGTAGGTCTCGATCGCCTCGGCCGTGCGCTCGGCGGGCGGGGAGAGCGGGGTGCCGTAGGCCACCACGCCGCGGCTGAAGGGGCGCACCAGCAGGAAACGGTCCCAGCTGCCGAGGAAACGGCCGTGGCGCACCGAGAAGGTCCAGGGCACCACCGAGGCGCCGGACATCACCGAGAGCGTGGCCACCCCGTGCTGGCAGCGCATGAGCGGGCCGCGCGGCCCGTCGGGTGTGAGGGCGACGATCACGTCCTCCTCCTCCCTCAGCGCCTGGAGCCCGGCCCGGAACGCCTCGCGACCGCCCTTGTCGAGATCGGGCTTGCGCCGGTCACGGGTGGAGCCGCGGATGGTGCGGATGCCGAAGCGGCCGACGACCTTCGTGATCAGCTCGCCGTCGTTGTTGCGCGAGACGATGGCGCGCACCCTCGTGTCGCCGCTCATCTCGGTGGGCACCATGAGCAGCCGCCCGTGCCAGATCGCCAGCACGAAGCGGCCGCGGCCGGAGCGCAGTAGGTCGCGCGTCTCGCTGCCGAGGATCTCCCAGCGGCAGGTGCGGCGGCACAGGGAGATGTACCCTGCCGCCAGCGCCGCAACCAGCTTGCGGGTGAGGGCGGAGCCCCTCACCACGCGCAGCGCTTCGGCGAGCATCGGTCAGCCCAGTTTCGCGGTCGGGCTCGAGGAGACTTCCTCGTCACGCAGCCGGTGCAGGTGGGCGATGAAATAGCGCGTCTGGGCGCTGTCCACCGTGGCCTGGGCCTTCGCCTTCCAGGCGTTGTAGGCGGTGGCGTAGTTGGGAAAGATGCCGACGACGTCGATTTCGTCGACATTGGCGAACTGGGTGGACTGGGGGTCGACGAGCTCGCCCCCGAAGACGAGATGCAGGCGCTGAACCATGGGACGTCCTTTCTGACATTTGCGCTGCACAATACCGCCGCGAGCGCGGAGGTCAAATGCGGGCGGAATGGTGCCACGCAAGGGTGAACGGTGCGAGATCCGCCAGGGGGGAGCGGCCGGCGGAAGCGCGAAAATTCGCTTCAAAGGCGGGCCATCAACCCGGGCATCAGCCCTGGGCCGGCGGCCACCATGCCCGGCAGCAGCGGCCGGGGATTGTTGTAGCGCGGGGCCGCGCCGCCGGCGGTCTCGACCCGCGCGCCGGCCTCGCGGGCGATCAGGTCGCCCGCCGCCACGTCCCATTCCCAGGCATCGCGCAGGGTGAGCATGGCGTCGAAGCGGCCCTGCGCCACGAGGCAGAGCCGGTAGGCGAGCGAGGAGCGGAAGTGCCGCTCCACCGCCGGCACCGCTCCGTCGCGCCAGTGCGCGGGCACCAGGGCGGCGGAATTGCACAGCACCCGGGCGCCCTCCACCTCGGTGCGCGGGGAGGGGGCGATGGGCGCGCCGTTGAGCGTGGCGCCGCCGCCGATGCGGGCGGCGAAGGTGCGGTTCTTCATCGGCAGGTGCACCACGCCGGCGATCACCTGCCCCGCCTCGACGATGGCGATGGAATGCGAGAAGGTGGGCTGGCCGGCGATGAAGGCGCGGGTGCCGTCGATCGGGTCGACGATGAACACCCGGGGGCGGGCGAGGCGGGCCTCGTCGTCCTCGGTCTCCTCGCTCAGCCAGCCGTAGTCCGGCCGGCGCGCGAGGAGCCACTGGTTTAGGAAGGCGTCGATCTCGAGATCCGCCTCGGAGACCGGGCCCTGGCCGCCGCCCTTGTCCCAGGTCTCGAGGTCGGAGCGGAAGTGCCGCGCCGCGATCTCGCCGGCCGCCAGCGCGGCCTCGGTTATGAGCGCGAGGTCGTCATCCACCTGCAATGGTGAGCCCCTCGACGAGCAGGCTCGGGATCACCCGCGAGAGGTGCGGCCGCCCGTCGTTCGCGGCCACCAGCGTGGTGAGCATGCGGCGCAGGTTGCCGGCCACGGTGCATTCGTTCACCGGGCGCACGATCTCGCCGTTTTCCACCCAGAAGCCGGAGGCCCCGCGCGAGTAGTCGCCGGTGGTGGGGTTGATCGAGGCGCCAATCATCGAGGTGACGATGAGGCCGGTGCCCATCTCGGCGATCAGCTCGTCGCGGCTGCGGTGCCCGGGGGTGAGCACCAGGTTTCCGGTGCTGGGCCCCGGCGCGCTGCCCACGCCGCGCGCGGCACTGGCGGTGCTGGGAAACCCGAGCTGCCGGCCGGTGGCGAGGTCGAGCGTCCAGCCGGTGAGCACGCCGTCGCGCACCACGTGGCGGGCGCGGGAGGCGAGGCCCTCGGCGTCGAAGGGGCGCGAGCCGGAGGTGCGGCGCCGCAGCGGGTCCTCCACCAGGTCCATGCCGGCGGGAAGCACGGCGGTGCCCACCGCGTCGGCCAGCCAGCTCGAGCCGCGGGCCACCGCCGCACCGTTCACCGCGGCGGTGAGATGGGCGATGAGGCTGCCGGAGATGCGCTCGTCGAACAGCACCGGGTAAGCGCCGGTGGGCGGCTTCTTGGCGCCGAGGTTGGCCACCGCGCGCTCGCCCGCCAGCCGGCCGATGCCCTCGGCCCGGGGCATGTCGGCGGCAAAGATGCGCGATTCGGCGGCATAGTCCCGCTCCATCCCCAGGCCTTCGCCGGCGATGGCGGTGCAGTGCAGCGAGGTGGAACTGCGCGAGTAGCCGCCCGAAAATCCGTTGGTTGCAGCGAGATGCACATGGGTGCGGCCCCAGCCGGCGCCGGCGCCCTGCACCTGGGCGACACCGGGCACGGCGAGAGCTGCTGCTTCCAGCACCCGGCCCTGCTCCTCGAGCCACTCGGGCCCGGGGGCGGGGGCATGGTCGTCGAGCTCGAGCGCGCCCGCGTCCCAGTCGGTCACCAGCTGGTCGGGGGTGGCGAGGCCGATCCAGGGGTCTTCCGGCGCCTCGCGGGCCATGGCCACGGCGCGCTCGGCGAGGGCGGCGATGGTGTCGGGCCGCACGTCGGAGGAGGAGACGCAGGCCTGGCGCTGCCCGATGAGCACGCGCAGGCCGATGTCGATGCCCTCGGCACGCTCGGCATGGTCGAGCGCGGATTTGTGAAGATCGACGGAGAGGGTTTCTCCGGAAAGGGCGATTGCGTCGGCGGCTTCGGCCCCGGCCTTGCGGGCGGCGTCGAGCAGCTGGGCGCAGAGAGGTTCGAGCGCTGCTGTCATGCCCGCAGGAGGCATGGAAACGCGGGGAGGGTCAAGGCCCCGCGGCGCCGGCTCAGAACACCATCCCCGCCCAGGTGACCAGCAGCAGCACCGTGCAGGCCAGCACCGCGAGCCCGCTCAGCGCCGCCCCGCCGCTGCGCTGCCAGCGCGGCGCATCTGCGGCGGTGAAATGCAGCGCGTGCAGGAACCGCCCCACCACCAGCGCGGCCCCGATGGCATAGAGCACCAGCGTCCCCCAGCCGGAGAGCGCCAGCAGCACCATGAACACCAGGGTGAGGGGCACGAACTCGATGAAATTCGCCTGGCCCCGCATGGCGCGGATCATCCGCGGGTGGCCGCCATCGCCCATGGGGATGGAGAGCGTGTCGCGCATCCGGCCGACATGAGCCATCAGCCACAGCGCGATCAGGCCGCAGAGCCCGGCCGTGAGCATCACGGCCGCGAGCGGGGGCATCAGGGTCATTGCGTCTCTCTCCTCGCGGGGACCCGGGCCGTCACCGGCCCGGGTGCGTGTCAGCTGTTCTCGTAGACCGCCATCGCCGCGGGAGTGGGCATGTCCGCCGCCTCGCCGAACACGGTGCGGGTGGCGGCATTGATCCGCGGGATCGCCTCCGCCTCGCGGGCAGCGAGCTTGGCCGCGGCGCCGGCGACATAGTCGCGGTGCAGGGGCATCGCGGCGCGGTCTCGCCCGAGCTGGAACTGGAAGACGTGGCTGTCGCCGTAGCGGAAGGCGCATTCGCAGGCGGCGAGGTAGAATTCCCACATCCGCGCGAAGCGCTCGTCGTACATCGCCACCGCCTCGTCGCGCCGGGCCATGAAACGCTGGCGCCAGTGCATCAGCGTCGGGGCGTAATGCACCCGCCAGATCTCCGAATCGAGCAGCCAGAGGCCGGAATGCTCGACGCAGGTCATCGATTCGGACACCGAGGGCGCGTAGCCGCCGGGGAAGATGTACTTGCGCAGGAACGGCCCCGTGGTCGAGGGCGGGGTGCGGCTGGAGATGGAGTGGATCAGCGCCACGCCATCGGGCTTGAGCACGTCGTTCACCTTGCGGAAATACTCGCCGAGGTGGTTGATGCCGACATGCTCGAGCATGCCCACCGACACCACGCGGTCATAGGTCTCGGTGACCTCGCGGTAGTCGCGCAGCTCGAACTTCACCCGGTCTTCCAGCCCGGCCGCCTTCGCGCGGGCCCGGGCGACCTTGAGCTGTTCCTCGGCGAGGGTGACTCCGGTTACCTCCACATCGGCCACGGCAGCCAGGTAGAGCGCCATTCCGCCCCATCCGCAGCCGATGTCGAGCACCTTCTGTCCGGGCGCGAGGCCCATCTTCGCCGCGATGTGGCGCTTCTTGAGCACCTGCGCCTCTTCCAGCGTCTCCTGCCCGGTGGGGAAGTAGGCGCAGGAGTACTGCATGTCCTCGTCGAGCCACATGCGGTAGAAGTCGTTGCCGGTGTTGTAGTGGTGGCCGGCGTTGCGCCGGGCCTTCGCCAGCGGGTTGTACTGCAGGTAGCGCCGGAAGGTGACGCTGAGCGCGTACCAGAAGCGCTGCCCGGCGGAATTGTCGAAGTCGCCCTTGTTGAGGAAGATCAGCTGGAGCAGGGAGTAGGCGTCGCCGTCCTCCACGATCAGCTTGCCGTCCATGTAGGCTTCGGCGCCGGCAAGCTCCGGCTTGAGGAAGATCTTCCAGTCGAGCGACGGGTCGGTGATCCGGATCTTCACGTGTGGTCCGGCGGCAGTGCCCCGGAATTCATGGACCCGGCCGTCCGGTACGGTCAGGGTCAGAGTGCCCGCATGGATGATGCGGCTCAGCAGACGTGGCAGGAATTTCATGTGCCCCCCAGCGAGTTTCATATCCCGGAACAAGGTTAACCAGATCATCCGGGGTGAATAAAGGGGGTCTGCGTATGGGTGCCATGCACCGCAAGCATGGCTGTGGCGGCCCGGTGACAGACCATCGGTCAGGTCCGGGCCGCTCCGGGCGGGGGGTCAGCCGGCTTCGGGCAGGATGAAATGGTCGGGGGTGAGCTCGTCCGCCGTCACGCCGACGAGGCGCATCGAGCCGTGCAGGCCGCGCACCACCACGCCCTCGGGGTGGTCGATGAGCTCCAGCTCCGCGAAGGAGGCGCCGTCGGTGCGCAGGTCGATGTGGTCGACCGTGGGGTCGAAGTCGCGCACCAGGTCGCCGGCCGCGCCGGTGCCCAGCACGAAGGTGTCGGCGCCGGCGCCGCCGTAGAGCACGTCGCCGTCCGAGCCGCCGATGAGCCGGTCGTTGCCGTCGTCGCCGAACAGGCGGTCACGGCCCTCGCCGCCGACGAGCACGTCGTTGCCCTCGCCGCCGTAGAGCCGGTCCCAGTCGTCGCCACCGGAGAGACGGTCGTTGCCCTCGTCGCCGGCGAGCAGGTCGCGGCCGCTGCCGCCGTCGAGCACGTCGTCGTCGGTGCCGCCGAAGATCAGGTCGTCGCCCGAGCCGCCGACGAGGTTGTCGTCTCCCGCGCTGCCCAGCAGCAGGTCGCGCTCGTTGCCGCCCTCGATGTAGTCGTTGCCGTCATCGCCGCGGATGCGGTCCTTGCCCTCGCCGCCGAAGATGCGGTCGTCCCCGGTGCCGCCGACGATGAGGTCGTTGTCGTTGCCGCCGAGGATATAGTCGCGCCCCTCGCCGCCGTAGATGCGGTCGGCGCCGTCGAAGCCGACGAGGTCGTCGTTGCCCGAGCCGCCGTGCAGCTCGTCGTTGCCGGTGCCGCCGTGCAGGAAGTCGCGGTCCGCCGCGCCGATCAGCCGGTCGTTGCCCGCCGCGCCGAAGAGCGAATCCTTGCCGCCCATTCCGGTGAGCACGTTGGCGGCGCTGTTGCCCACGATACGGTCCGCGCCGCGGCCGCCGATGGCATTCTCGATCAGTGCCCGCCCGTCTCCGCCGAAGTCGAGCGCGTTGAACACGTGGCCGCGGGCATAGTGCCCGTCGCCGAGATAGGCGCGCTGGGCGGTGCCGCCGCGGTCAAGGTCGGCGTACTGGCCGGGGGTGAGGTCGATCGCGAGATCGGTGCGGTAGGAGGAGAAGTCGTAGGTGTCGCGCCCGCCGCCGTCCCAGACGGTGCGGAACACGCGATTTTCGCCCGGCGTGCCGGCGCTGCGGCCGTTTACCATCATCTCGCCGGTGGTGTCGGAGAAGGTGTAGGTCGTGTTGCCGGCATTGGTGTCGTAGTTCGCGCCATACATGGTCTGAAGCGCCGCGATGTCGTACATCATCAGCGACTGGGCATAGCCCCAGGTCTCGTTCGAGTAGCCGCCCACCAGCGGGTCGTTCTGGTAGGAGCGGTAGGTCATCACCGAGTATTCCATCGAGTCCCAGGTGGCGAGCATCGTGGTGGCATTCCCGGCGCCGCCGCTGTGGCCGTGCTTCAGGCCCACGGCATGGCCGATCTCGTGGATGAAGGTGTGGTAGGCATAGTTGCCCTGCCGGGGTGCCGCGAAGACATCGGTGTCCGCCCAGTCCGGCACGCCGTTGTGCACCCAGACATCCCCGCCTTCCTCGGCGGCCGAGGGGTAGTAGGCATAGGCGGTGGTGGGGTCGTCGCTCAGCGCGAAGCGCATGTCGGCTCCGGCCGCGGCGGCGCCGGTGCTCTCGACGAAGCTCAGCCCGCTCACCGCCGCGTACTGGTCGAGGATGGCGCGCACCACGTTGGCCTGGCCGGTGCCGAAGGCCGCGAAGTCGAGCGCCTGGGGGCTGCCGGAATAGCTGGCGGAATAGGCCTTCGCCGAGTCGGGGAAGGAGAAGGTGATCTCCGGCTCGGTCCACTTGATGCCGGAGAGCAGGCCGTCGATGTTGTTGCCCGACACCCCCACCACCTGGTAGCTCGCCGTGCCCTGCTGGGCGTCGCGCACGGGCGCGCCGGCGTCTCCCTCGTTGTCCGCGGTGAAGCCCACCACGGCGCTGCCGTCATCGCCGCCCGACGCGGACGCGCAGCCCGGGCAGTGACACGAAAAATATCCGGACAGATGCGAAATATCCTGCGAAGGATTTGCCATCCCCACACCCCTTCTTCCTCATGGCGGCCCCCCGCCATGACAAACCCATGCTTCCCGGGGACACCTTAGGTGCGGCGGGATTAAGGGCGGGTGAAGAGCCCCGGAGGGACGGTCGGGCGGGACCATTGCCTTTGCCGGCCCGCGGCATACCTAGAGGGAAGGCCTCTTCACAGATGGATGCACTCTCCGGAATGACCACGCAATCGGAACAGATTACGGAACAATTGCGCCAGATGCTTCTGGAGGGAGCCTTCGAGCCCGGCAGCCACCTGCAGGAAATCGCTCTCGCGAGCCGGCTGGAAGTGTCGCGCACCCCGGTGCGGCTGGCGCTGGCGGCGCTCGCGCAGGAGGGGTTGCTGGTCTACAAGCCCCAGCGCGGCTTCCTGGTGCGGGCCTTCTCGCTGGGCGAGATCATTGACGCCATCCGGGTGCGCGGCGAGCTGGAGGCCATGGCCTGCCGGCTGATCGCCGAGCGCACGGAGCCGCCGGCCGAGGTGCACCGGGCCCTGTCGGAGAACGTGGCGGCCATGGCCGGCCTGCTCACCGGCGGGCGCATTCCTACCGAGGGCCGGATGGCCTTTCTCGATCTCAACACCGCCTTCCACGAGGCCATCCTCGAGGCAAGCGGCAACGACACGCTCGTCACCCTGTCGCGGCAGATCGCCAATATTCCCATGGCCGGGCCGGCCGGGGTGGGGCCGGTGGTGCAGCGGCTGGAAGGGGTGGAGGAGGTGTTCGAGGCCTCGGTGCGCGAGCACAGCGCCATCGTGAACGCGCTCGTCGCGCGCGAGTCGATCCGCGCGCAGGCACAGATGCGCGAACACCTCTACGGGCTGGGCGAATCGGTTCGCCTCTACCTCGAGCGGGTGCGGGGCGCGCGGGGCCACGGGGCGCGGCCCTTCCTGAGGCTGATCTCCGGCTTCTGAGCCGGGGGCGGCGGCCCCGCCGGGCGGGGCCGCGCAAGGCGTCAGGGCAGGATGCGCACGGCGCCCTTTGCGGCCGAGCTCGCGAAGGCGGCATAGGCGCGCAACGCCTTGCTCACCTGCCGGGTGCGCTGCTCCTCCGGGCCCCAGGGCAGGGCGCCCATCGCGGCGCGCCGGGCCTCCAGCACGTCGTCGCCCACCGCGAGGCGGATGCTGCGGCCGGGGATGTCGATCTCGATCGTGTCGCCGGTCTCGACCAGGCCGATCAGCCCGCCTTCCGCCGCTTCCGGCGAGACATGGCCGATGGACAGGCCCGAGGTGCCGCCGGAGAACCGCCCGTCGGTGAGCAGGGCACAGGCCTTCCCCAGCCCCTTCGACTTGAGGTAGCTCGTGGGGTAGAGCATTTCCTGCATGCCCGGGCCGCCCTGCGGGCCCTCGTAGCGGATCACCACCACGTCGCCCGCCTTCACCTTGCCGGTGAGGATGCCGCTCACCGCGCTGTCCTGGCTCTCGAAGACGATGGCCGGGCCGGAGAACTTCAGGATGCTCTCGTCCACGCCCGCGGTCTTCACGATGCAGCCGTCGATGGCGAGATTGCCCGAGAGCACCGCGAGGCCGCCGTCCTTCGAGTAGGCGTTCTCGAGCGAGCGGATGGTGCCGGACTTGCGGTCGAGGTCGAGCTCCTTGTAGCGGTTGGACTGCGAGAAGGCGACCTTGGTGCGCACGCCGCCGGGGGCGGCGCGGTAGAAGTCCTGCACCTCCGGCGTGTTGGTCACGGTCACGTCCCAGCGCGCCAGCGCCTCGCCGAGGCTGGGGGCGTGCACGGTGGCGCAATCGTCGTGGATCAGCCCGGCGCGGTTCAGCTCGCCCAGGATCGCCATGATGCCGCCGGCGCGGTGGACGTCCTCCATGTGCACGTTGGCCACCGAGGGCGCCACCTTGCACAGCACCGGCACGTGGCGCGACAGCTTGTCGATGTGCTCCATGGTGAAGTCGATCTCGCCCTCGTGGGCGGCGGCGAGCAGGTGGAGCACGGTGTTGGTCGAGCCGCCCATCGAGATGTCGAGGGTCATCGCGTTCTCGAAGGCGGCGAAATTCGCGATCTCGCGCGGCAGCAGGCCGGCCTCGTCGATCTCGTAGTGGCGGCGGGTGATGTCCACGATCAGCCGGCCGGCCTCCTCGAACAGGCGCTGGCGGTCGGCGTGGGTGGCGAGCACCGAGCCGTTGCCGGGCAGCGCGAGGCCGAGCGCCTCGGTCAGGCAGTTCATCGAGTTGGCGGTGAACATGCCCGAGCAGGAGCCGCAGGTGGGGCAGGCGGAGCGCTCGATCGCCTCCACTTCCGCGTCCGAGCGCGTGTCGTCGGCGGCGGCGACCATGGCGTCGACCAGGTCGACCTTCATTTCCAGCTCGTCGATGGTGACCTTGCCGGCCTCCATCGGCCCGCCGGACACGAAGACCACCGGGATGTTGAGGCGCATCGCGGCCATCAGCATGCCGGGGGTGATCTTGTCGCAGTTGGAGATGCAGACCATCGCGTCGGCGCAATGGGCGTTGACCATGTACTCCACGCTGTCGGCGATGATCTCGCGCGAGGGCAGCGAGTAGAGCATGCCGTCATGGCCCATGGCGATGCCGTCATCCACCGCGATGGTGTTGAACTCCTTCGCCACGCCGCCGGCCTTCTCGATCTCGCGGGCCACGAGCTGGCCGAGATCCTTGAGGTGCACATGGCCGGGCACGAACTCGGTGAACGAGTTGACCACCGCGATGATCGGCTTGCCGAAATCCTCGTCGGTCATGCCGGTGGCGCGCCAGAGACCACGCGCACCGGCCATGTTCCGCCCGTGGGTCGAACGGCGTGAACGGTACTGGGGCATCTTCCTTCTCCTTGGCCTGGCCCCGGGCTGCGGGGCCAAAATCTGGGGTCCGGCCCGGGAGACCCGGGCGTCGTCAGCGCCCGCGGGGGCACTGCACCTGTTCTGTCCGGTCCGGGTGGTAGCACGCGGGCGGGGGGAAAGAACAGGGCACATCAGGGGGCATGAGATGAAATTTTCTTGCGCCCCATGCTGCAAATGCGAAAGGCCGGCCCCGGGGGCCGGCCTTTCCTGTCTGTCCGCCGTGGCGGGGGAGGCTCAGTCCGCGGTCAGGAGCGGCGGCTTGCCGGAGGCAAGCTTGCGGTTCTCGGGGCCGAGAATCTGCAGGTCCAGCGCCCCGTCCTTCACGGCGATCTTCACCGTGCCGCCCTTGGCGAGCCGGCCGAACAGCAGTTCCTCGGCCAGCGGCTTCTTGATGTTCTCCTGGATCACCCGGGCCAGCGGCCGGGCGCCCATGCGGTCGTCGTAGCCCTTGTCGGCCAGCCATTCGGCGGCGGGCCGGGTGAGCTCGATGACCACGGAGCGGTCGAGCAGCTGGGCCTCGAGCTGCAGGACGAACTTCTCCACCACCTGCAGGATGACCGTCTTCGGCAGCGGGCCGAAGGAAATCACCGCGTCGAGCCGGTTGCGGAACTCGGGCGTGAAGGTCCGCTCGATGGCGGCGGTATCCTCGCCCTCGCGCCGGTCACGGCCGAAGCCGATGGCGGTCTTGGCCTGCTCGGCGGCGCCCGCGTTCGAGGTCATGATCAGCACCACGTTGCGGAAGTCCACCTGCCGGCCGTTGTGGTCGGTCAGCTTGCCGTGGTCCATCACCTGCAGCAGGATGTTGAACACGTCCGGATGGGCCTTCTCGATCTCGTCGAGCAGCAGCACGCAATGCGGATGCTGGTCGACGCCATCGGTGAGCAGCCCGCCCTGGTCGAAGCCGACATAGCCCGGAGGCGCGCCGATCAGCCGGCTCACCGCGTGTTTCTCCATGTACTCGGACATGTCGAAGCGGATGAGCTCGACACCCAGCGTGTCCGCGAGCTGCTTGGCGACCTCGGTCTTGCCCACGCCGGTGGGGCCGGCGAAGAGGTAGTTGCCGATCGGCTTCTCCGGCTCGCGCAGGCCCGCCCGCGAGAGCTTGATCGCCGAGGACAGCGCCTCGATGGCCGCGTCCTGGCCGAAGACCACGCGCTTCAGCGAGCCCTCCAGGTCACGCAGGATCTCGGCATCGTCCTTGGAGACGGTCTTGGCCGGGATACGCGCGATCTTGGCCACCACGTCCTCGATCTCCTTCGAGGTGATGGTCTTGCGCCGGCGGCTCTCGGGCAGCAGGTGCTGGGCCGCCCCCGCCTCGTCGATCACGTCGATCGCCTTGTCGGGCAGCTTGCGGTCATGGATGTAGCGCGACGAGAGGTCCACCGCGGTCTTGATCGCGTCGGAGGTGTAGCGGATCTCGTGATGCTCCTCGAAATAGGGCTTGAGGCCCTTGAGGATCTTCACCGCGTCGTCCACCGAGGGCTCGTTCACGTCGATCTTCTGGAACCGGCGGGAGAGCGCGCGGTCCTTCTCGAAGTGCTGGCGGTACTCCTTGTAGGTGGTCGAGCCCATGCAGCGCAGGCCGCCGTTCTGCAGGGCGGGCTTGAGCAGGTTGGAGGCGTCCATCGCGCCGCCCGAAGTGGCGCCGGCGCCGATCACCGTGTGGATCTCGTCGATGAAGAGCACCGCGTCCGGGTGGTCCTCCAGCTCCTTGACCACGGCTTTCAGCCGCTCCTCGAAATCGCCGCGATAGCGGGTTCCGGCGAGCAGGGCGCCCATGTCGAGCGAGTAGATGGTGGCGTTGGCGAGGATGGCCGGGGTGTCGCCCTCGACGATCTTGCGTGCGAGGCCTTCCGCGATGGCGGTCTTGCCCACGCCGGGGTCGCCCACCAGCAGCGGGTTGTTCTTGCGCCGGCGGCAGAGCACCTGAATGCAGCGCTCGACTTCGAGCGCGCGGCCGATCAGGGGGTCTACGCCACCCTTCTTCGACTTCTCGTTCAGGTTCACGCAGTACTTGTCGAGCGCCTTCTCCCGTTTTTCCTCACCAGGGGGTGTTGCCACTTCCTCTACCTCCTCGTCGGTCCCGCGGACAGGGCGCTGTTCCCCGAAACCGGGGTTTTTGGCCACGCCATGGGAAATGTAGTTGACGGCATCGTAGCGGGTCATGTCCTGCTCCTGCAGGAAATAGGCCGCATGGCTCTCGCGTTCGGCGAAGATCGCGACGAGCACGTTGGCGCCGGTCACCTCGGTGCGACCGGAGCTCTGCACATGGATGGCGGCGCGCTGGATGACGCGCTGGAAGCCCGTGGTGGGCGCCGCTTCCGACTTGTCGAGCTCGGAGACGAGGGCATCGAGCTCCTCGTCCACGAAGCGGGTGAGTGTCTTTCGCAGCTCGTCGAGGTCCACGCCACAGGCCTTCATCACCCGTGCGGCATCCGGATCGTCGATCAGCGAGAGGAGGAGGTGTTCAAGAGTAGCAAGTTCATGCCGGCGGCTGTTGGCGAGTGCCAGCGCGTTGTGGATTGCGGCTTCGAGGGTTTTCGAGAATGACGGCATCAGATGCTCCCTTACCGAAGGCTATGCGCTGCCCGATCATGCCCCGTGAGCATCGAACGGTCCCGGCACCATAGGATTGCATCATTAAATCTTGGTTTTGTCAGCCCCCGTTCAAGGCTCATTCCTCGCAGTCGCGAAAAATGTGATGGGCAAATGACAAAACCCGCCGGCCGGGGCAGCGCGGCGTGTGCGGTATGCACAGGAATGTGGCGGGCCTGCTGCCCTCGCGGGCAGTTATTCCTTCTCCATGGTGCACTGGAGCGGGTGCTGGTTGCGCCGCGCGTAGTCCATCACCTGGGTGACCTTGGTCTCGGCGATCTCGAAGGAGAACACGCCGACGACGGCGACTCCCTTCCGATGCACCGTGAGCATGAGGTCGACGGCATGCTGGTTGGTGATGCCGAAGAAGCGCTCGAGCACATGCACGACGAATTCCATCGGCGTGTAGTCGTCGTTGAGCAGCATCACCTTGTAGAGCGGCGGGCGCTGCGACTTCGACTTCGCGCGCGGCGCCAGGACGGTGTCGGTCCCGCGGCCGGGCGGCGGATCATCCGCCATCGCCTTCGCGGACGACACTGTATGGGGGGCCATGATGTCGGGCACCATGATGTCGGTCAAATTTCCGGTCATGATCCTCACCATTCCGAATCTCGAACCGAGAATATATGGCTGTGCCAGAAAGTGAAAAGGGGGCGCGTGCCCCCTTTTCGCGTGCAACTCGCAGGATCGGACGCCCTCAGGCCGTGAAGCCCTTGAACACCTCGGTGGCGGCGCTGAAACGCGCGCCGACCGGCTCCATCGCCGATTTGGCGGCGGCCATGTACATCTCGTTCATCTTCACGGACTGCTTCATGAAGTCGTCGACCGAGGACTTGGCAAAGTCGGCCTGCTTCTCGAACAGTTCGGAAACGCTCTTGGAAGAGGCGAAGTCCTTCGCGGCGGCAACGCCCGATTCGAAGGTTTTCTTCGAATAGCTCATGAACTCGGCATTCAGCCCCTCGATGGCCTTGGAGGCGATCTCGGAGGACTTCATCATCGCGTCGACGGTGTCCTGGTTGAAGGCGGTCGCGGTCTCGTACCCCTTCGCCAGTTTCTCCATCTGCGCAGTGAGGGCCTTCTGGCTGTCGGCAGCGAAGCTTTCCACCTTGCTGGTGGCTTCCTTCATCGCGTCAGTGGTATCCTTGATAACGTCAGGCTTGGCGGTGGCCATTGTCGCTTCTCCGGTTTCAGTCTGACGGCATGCGCGTGCCGTTGGTTGTGGCGTAGGGTGAAGATAAGGTTTTCGCTGCGCTGCGTCAACGGCTCATGTTGCGCTGCAACATGGATGGCGGACCACCTGCGCCCGCCTTGCCGGTTCGCGCGCGGGACACATCATCACGACAGGGTGACCTCCGGTGAGGGCCCTCCGGGGGCCTTGAACGGGGGCAACCGGATTGCATTGCACGTTCAATGTGGTACCGTTCGATTTAAACATGAAAAATGAACGAGAGCGGTCAAATCCGCTCCGAGAGGCAGAAACGAGTAATCATCGGAGTTCACCGATGTCACGTATCCTATCTCGCGGTCTTGTGGCCGTGACGCTCTTCCTTGCACTGGCCGGAACCACCCTGGCGGCGCCGTTCGCGGCCATCGTCGTCGACGCGCGCGACGGCCGGGTGCTCTATTCCGACAATGCCGACACGAGGCTCCACCCCGCGTCGCTCACCAAGATGATGACGCTATATCTTGTGTTCGAGGCCATCGGCAAAGGCCAGCTGTCGCTCGATCAGAAGGTGAAGGTGTCGCGCAACGCCGCCTCCGAGCCGCCCTCCCACCTCGGGCTGCGCACCGGCGAGCGCATCACCATCCGCGACCTGATTCGGGCCGCGGCGGTGAAATCGGCCAATGACGCGGCGACGGCGCTGGGCGAGGCGGTGGGCGGCTCCGAGGCCGAATTCGCCAAGATGATGACTGCGAAGGCGGCGTCCTTCGGCATGCGGAACACCAATTTCCGCAACGCCAACGGCCTCACGCAGACGAATCACTACTCCTCCGCGGCCGACATGGCGATCCTCGGGCGGCATCTTCTCTACGATTTTCCGCAATACTATAACCTGTTCAGCCGCAAATCGACGGTGACGGACGGGAAGACCGTCTACAACACCAACCGCCGGCTGCTCTCGAGCTACCGCGGCGCCGACGGCATCAAGACCGGCTACACCAACGCGGCGGGCTACAACCTCGTCGCCTCCGCCGAGCGCGGCAACGAGCGCATCATCGCGGTGGTCTTCGGCGGCCGCAGCTCGCGGTCGCGCAATGCCAAGGTGGCCGAGCTGCTCGACCTCGGTTTCCGCAAGGCACCGGCCATGGTCGCGGTGGTCAAGCCCGCGCAGGGCATGAACCCCGGCGTGCGGGTGGCCGATGCGCCCCGGCCGCGCGGCGACGTGCCCGACGGCATCCTCACCGCCTCGCTGAAGGCGATCGAGGACGCGGTGGCCCCCACGGCCGCCGCCGCCACGCCCGACCCGGCGATGATCGCCGTCTCGGCCTATGCGCCCAGGACCGTCTCCGCCCCGCGGGTGCGCCCGGGCGCCAGCCGGCAGGTGATCGCCACCATGTCGACCTCGGATGCCGCCGTGCTGCGGGCCGATCCCCCGGTCGCCCGCGCCTCCGCCGCCGAGGCCTGGACCGTGCAGCTCGGCGCCTTCAAGGACCGTTCCTACGCGGTGAACGTGATCGCGAAGGCCACCGGCCAGAACGCCCCGGCGCTGCAGGGCGCCAAGGGCTCGGTCGAGCAGGCCACGGTGAAGGGGCTCACCCTCTACCGCGCCCGGCTCACCGGCGTGACACCGCTCTCGGCCGAGGAGGCCTGTGCCCATCTGCGCGCGATGAAGCAGGTGTGCCGCCCCGTCGCCGACTGAGGCAGTCCCTGACGCTGAAACGAAGACGCCGCCCCTCGGGGGCGGCGTTTTTCGTTGTACAGCCGGCAGGGCCGGGGTCAGGCGATCAGGCTCACCCCGGGCAGGTTGAGCGCGCGCATCAGCTCGCGCACCTCCTGGCGGGCGGCGATCTTGGACATCGACAGGCCCTGGCCGCCGCCGGTGTCCTTCAGGTCGAGCAGGGTGAGGCCGGAGAGGAACAGCTCGCGGAACACCACGCGCTCGGAGAAGCCCGGCACGATGCGAAAGCCGATGCGCTTCGAGAGGTCCTCCATCGCGCTGCCCACCCGGCGCTTGTTCTTCGCCTCCAGCATCGAGACGCGGTTGCGCAGCACCACCCAGTCCACCGGGGTGAGGCCGGCGCGGGCGCGCAGCTGGCGGCTCTTCCACACCATTTCCGAGTAGATCGACGGGCCCAGCACCTTCCCGTCCGCCGGGTCCACCCGGGCGAGCAGGTCGAAGTCCACCAGGCTGTCGTTCATCGGGGTGATGAGCGTGTCGGCCGCGGCATGGGCCATCTGCGAGTAGCGGGTATGGGCGCCCGGGCAGTCGATGATGACGAAATCGCAGGTGCGGTCCATCTCGTTGAGCGCCTCGGCGAAGCGCTCCTCCTCCTCCGCCTTGGCGGCGGCGACACTGTCGAGCTTGGAGGCCTCGAGCCGGATCTGGTAGGGCATCACCAGGTTGATGTCCCGGCGCTTCATGTAGGCGGCGCGGTTCTCCAGGTAGCGGAAGAAGCTGCGCTGGCGCAGGTCGAGGTCGATGGCACCCACCCGCTGCCCGGAGCGCGCCAGCGCCACGAAGAGGTGCATCGAGGTCGTGGATTTCCCCGACCCGCCCTTCTCATTTCCCAGAACTATCAGATGCGCCAAGGCTTACCCCGAGTTGCTGATTCGGTTGGATAGCGGATCGGGGGCACGCTTTGAAGGGGCCTGTTCACGAAACCGTGCCCCCCGCGGCCCCGCCGCCGCGCCGTCAGTCCGCCACCTGCCAGTGCAGGGGGAAGCCGGGGTCGAACACGGTCACCGGCCCGGCGCCGGTCTCGATCCGCGCGGGGAAGCTCACCGGGCTGTCGCTGCGCCGCAGCGTGATGCGCTCCTCGTTCGGCGACAGCCCGTAGAAGGCCGGGCCGTTGAGCGAGGCGAAGGCTTCCAGCCGGTCCAGCGCGCCGTCCTGCTCGAAGACCTCCGCGAGGCAGGACAGGGTGTTGGTGGCCGAGAACACGCCGGCACAGCCGCAGCCGCATTCCTTGGCCGGGTCCACGTGCGGCGCGCTGTCGGTGCCGAGGAAGAAGCGCGCATCGCCCGAGGTGGCGGCGGCGCGCAGCGCCAGCCGGTGGCTCTCGCGCTTGACCACCGGCAGGCAGTAGTAGTGCGGTCGGATGCCGCCCACCAGCAGGTGGTTGCGGTTCAGGATCAGGTGATGGGTGGTGATGGTGGCGGCGATCTGCCCGCCCGAGCCCTTCACGTAGTCCACCCCGTCGGAGGTGGTGACATGCTCCATCACCACCTTCAGCTCCGGCAGCTCGGCGCGCAGGGGCGCGAGCACGCGCTCGATGAACACCGCCTCGCGGTCGAAGATGTCCACCGCCGGGTCCACCACCTCGCCGTGCACGCAGAGCGGCAGGCCGATCGCGGCCATGCGCTCGAGCACCGGCATCACCCGGGCGAAGTCGCGCACGCCGGCGTGCGAATTGGTGGTGGCGCCCGCGGGGTAGAGCTTCACCGCGCGCACGAGGCCGGAGGCTGCGGCCCGCGCCACGTCCTCGGCCGAGGTTGCCTCGGTGAGGTAGAGCGTCATCAGCGGCTCGAAGCTCTGGCCCTCCGGCAGGGCTGCGAGGATGCGCTCGCGGTAGGCGGCGGCATCGTCGCCGGTCACCACCGGCGGCACCAGGTTGGGCATGATGATGGCGCGGGCGAAGTCGCGGCTCTCGGGCAGCACGCCGCGCAGCATCTCGCCGTCGCGCAGGTGCAGGTGCCAGTCGTCGGGGCGGCGGAGGGTGAGGTCGGTCATCGGGCGGGGTCTTCCTGCGGTCGGTCTCGTTCCCCCATCCCTAGCGCAGCCCCCGCGACGAGGGTAGCGCAAACCGCTCCCCGCACGCGAGGCGTGCGCGACCTGTGTCTCCCCTGCCGGCCCCCGGCGGATCGCCCGGGATCCGGTCCGCGCAAGCCCGGTGCAGCACCTGCAAGCACGGCGAGGCGCGGGCACCGCTGGCAAGCCATTCCGACGGCGCCGGAGCCGGGCCCTCGGGGAGGCTGGCATCTCCCCTTCCGGCGCGGCCGCAAACAGGCCCCCCGCGCCCTGCCATGCCCGCAAGCCGGCAGCAGCCGCCCTGAACAGGAGCCCGGGCACGGGCCTTCCGGCGCCCGTCTTTCGCCTGTCCGACGCTGACGATTCTGCCCTACGCTTGAGGCATCCCGCATCTCCGATCCTGCGATTGATGTTCGGCTGCTCGTGGCGCGACAGCCGCCTGCCGGGAAACGGGCGGGGTTACGGGTGTGACGGCGCGTCGGGGAGGGCGCGCCCGCGGGTGCCCTGCGGCCCCGGCCGGGCCGGGCGTGCGGCCCGCGCAGGCGGGCCGTTCCCCGAGCGGGGGCTCGATGCCCCCCGAGGGGAAGGCTCCGCCCGGGCCCCCGCGGCAGGGGCGGGGCGGAGCGCTTCCCGGGCGTTCAGCGCGGCTGGCCCACCGCGCGGCCCACGCCCTCGGGCACCGGCAGTCCGGCGTGGCGCCCGGCGATCTCGCCCAGCTTCTGCGCCACCAGCCGGCCCGGCTCGGAAGCCGAGCGCGTGCCGAGGTTCACGTGCAGCAGCATGTGCTCGCCGGTGGCCAGCAGGTGCCCGTCGCCGTGGCGGAACTCGTGGAACAGCCGCAGCTTCTTGCCCTTTGCCTCCAGCACCCGGGTCTCCACCCGCACCGGCTCGCCGGCACGCACCTCGTCGAGGTGGCGCAGGTGGCTCTCCACGGTGAAGTAGCTGCCGCCCGCCTCGACATAGGCCTCGTCCACCCCGATCAGCCGCAGGAAGGCATCGGTCGCGTCGGCGAACACCTGCAGGTAGCGCGCCTCGTTCATGTGGCCGTTGTAGTCGGTCCAGTCCGCCTCCACCCGGCCGGTGAAGGTGCGGATCGGCCGGCTGGTGTCCGGCGCGGTCTCCGCCCCCGTGGCGCCGAGGTCGAAGAGCCGCTTCTCATGCGCGGCAAGGATGCGCCCCGCGCCCCAGTCCTGCGCCTTCAGCGCCTGCAGGATGGCCACCAGGTTGTCGTCGCGGATGCGTTCCAGTTCGCGCACCGTGTGGGCGCCGGACTGGGCGTCGGACTGGTCCGCGATGCGGTTCACCAGCTCGGGCGTTAGCTCGGGCACGTCGGTGAGCTTGGTCCAGGGCCAGGCGAGGCAGGGGCCGAACTGCTCGATGAAATGCTTCATCCCCGCCTCGCCCCCGGCGATGCGGTAGGTCTCGAACAGGCCCATCTGCGCCCAGCGCAGCCCGAAGCCGTAGCGGATGGCGTCGTCGAGCTCCTCGGTGGTGCAGATGCCGTCGTTGATCAGCCACAGCCCCTCGCGCCACACCGCCTCCAGCAGCCGGTCGGCGATGAAGGCGGGGATCTCCTTCCTGATGTGCAGCGGTTTCATGCCCAGCCGCTCGTAGAAGGCGCAGGCCTGCTCGATCACCCGCGGCGCGGTGCGCGCGCCGCCCACGATCTCCACCAGCGGCAGCAGGTAGACCGGGTTGAACGGGTGCGCCACGATCAGCCGCTCGGGGTGGGCGAGCTCGGCCTGCAGGTCGGTGGGCAGGATGCCGGAGGTGGAGGAGGCGATGGTCGCCGTGCCGTTCGCCGCCTCGATCTCGGCATAGATGCGGCGCTTGAGGTCCATGCGCTCGGGCACCGCCTCCACCACGAAGGGCTTGCCGGCCACGGCCTCGGCCACCGAGGCCGCGTAATGCACGCGGCCCTTCTTCGGCCGCGGCGCGAGGGTGAGCCGCCCGTAGGCATGGTCGGCGTTGGCGAGGATCTCGCCCAGCTTGCGCGGCGTCTCCGGGTCCGGGTCGAACAGGCTCACGTTCACGCCGTTCTCCACCAGCCGGGCCACCCAGCCCGCGCCGATGACACCGGCACCGATGACCGCGACCTCGCTCAGGATTGTCATGCTTTCCTCCTCGGGAACCTGTTCAGAATTTGGTTGCGGCGAGCGCTGCCAGCCCGCCGGCGCAGACCAGGAACACCCCGGCCTCGATCCAGAGTGAGCCCGGCCGCGGCCGGCCGGCCCGGGCGGCGGCCATGCTCAGCAGCCGCGCCCCCGCCCCCGCCAGCGCCATGATGGCGGAGACGAGCGCGAGCCCGGTGCTCGTGGCGGCGGCGAGCGGGTCGGGCGTGGTCGCGGCCTCCCAGGCCATGATCCCTGCCGGCACCAGCGCGGCGAGGGTGAGGAAGGCGAGCCCCCGCTTCGTGCGTGCCAGCACCGGCAGGGCAAAGCACAGCATCAGGCTGAGGGCGATCACCGGCACGGGCCGCTCTCCTCCGCCATGGGTGCCGCGCTGCCCGCCCCGTAGCGCTGCTCGTAGGCCGCGCGGGCGGCCTCCAGCTCCGGCGAGGCGACGATCTTCTCGGTGCGCCGCTCCCGCGCGGCGGGGCGGGCGAGCTCCAGCCCGGCATGCGCGGCGATGGCGGCGAAATGCCGGTCGGGCGCGGCGAGGTAATCCTCGTAGACCGTGTGCAGCGGGCGGATGCCGGTGCGCGCGCAGAGCTCGGCGAAGAGCGCGTCGTCGGCGGCGATGCGGGTGAGCTCGTCGTGCAGGGTCTGCGGGGTGATCTCCACGGTCTGCGGCGGGCGGCGGCGCTGCGGCCCGCTCTCGCGCCGGTGGTAGATGCCGGTGGCGCGGGCGCGCAGCCGCGAATAGGCCTGGGCGAAGCGGTCGCGCCGCGAGATCGACAGCCAGGTGACCGAGGCGAAGCGCACCCGCAGCCCGTTCACGCAATCCACCGCGAGCTGGGCGCGGTCGTCCTGGTCCAGCAGGGCGCGGGCCCGGGCCGGCGTGTCGAGATAGGCGCCGAGGGCGGCGAGCTGCCCGGTCATCAGCTTCATGCCGAAACAACCCTCCTGCAGGCCGCGGGGGAAGAGCTCCGGCAGCTCGGCCTCCGGCTCGGCGCGCATCAGCGGCAGCATGTGCTCCTTGGGCAGGCCCATGCGGCCCGTCGCCTCCACGTCCTCGCTGATCAGGGTCGAGCCGCAGCGCTGCGAGGCGAGGATGATCACCGCCCGCGTGCCGTCGGGCAGCGGTCCCGGCGGCGGGGCGTCCGCCAGCCGGCCGAGCGCGCCGGCCTCCGGCGGGCCGTTTTTCCGCCGCCGCAGCCAGGCGGGAATCACGCGGGCATCCGCTTGGTCAGCCCCAGCCGCTCGCGCACCGCCTCGGGCCCGATCACCTTGGCGCCCAGGCTCTCGATGATGGTCTTCGCCCGGTCCACGAGCTGGGCATTGGTGGCGAGCTGGCCGCGGCCGAGCATCAGGTTGTCCTCCAGCCCCACGCGCACGTTGCCGCCCGCCAGCACCGAGGCGGCGACATAGGGCATCTGGTTGCGCCCCAGCGCGAAGGCCGACCAGTTCCAGTCCGCCGGCACGTTGTTGACCATGGCCATGAAGGTGTTGAGGTCGTCCGGCGCGCCCCAGGGCACGCCCATGCACAGCTGCACGAGGGCGGGGCTCGTGAGCACGCCCTCCTCGACGAGCTGCTTGGCAAACCACAGGTGGCCGGTGTCGAAGGCCTCGATCTCGGGCTTCACGCCGAGCTCGGTCATCATGGCGCCCATGGCGCGCAGCATGCCGGGCGTGTTGGTCATCACGTAATCGGCCTCGGCGAAGTTCATCGTGCCGCAGTCCAGCGTGCAGATCTCCGGCAGGCACTCGGCCACGTGGCGCACGCGCTCGGAGGCGCCGGCCATGTCGGTGGCGGCCTCGTTCACCGGCAGCGGCCGCTCGGTGGGGCCGAAGACGATGTCGCCGCCCATGCCGGCGGTGAGGTTCAGCACCACGTCGGTGGAGGAGGCGCGGATCAGCTCGGTCACCTTGCGAAACAGCGCCGGATCGCGCGAGGGGGCGCCGGTCTGGGGGTCGCGCACGTGGCAGTGCACGATGGCGGCGCCGGCGCGGGCGGCGGCGATGGCGCTCTCGGCGATCTGCTCGGGGCTGCGCGGCACGTGGGGGCTGCGGTCCTGCGTGGCGCCGGAGCCGGTGACGGCACAGGTGATGAAGACCTCGCGGTTCATGGAGAGCGGCATGGAGTTCCCTTCAGCGGTGGTGGAGCACGCGCCCGATGGTGTTCATCAGGAGCTGTGCGGCGAGCGTAGTCGTCAGCCCGGCGTGGTCATGGTCAGGCGCGACCTCCACGAGGTCGATCCCGACGACATCGCAGCGCTGCGCGATGCCGTCCAGCAGCTCGAGCCCCTCGTAATAGGTAAAGCCCCCGTGGCTGGGCGTGCCGGTGCCCGGGGCGATGGAGGGGTCGAAGCCGTCGATGTCGATGGTCAGGTACACCCGCCCCGCGGGAATGCGCTCCAGCACCGCCGCCACTCCGAGCGCGCGCACCTGGCGCACGGAGAGGATGTCGGAGCCGCGGGCGCGGGCGTCCTCGTAGCCCTCCCGCGCGGTGGAGGAGACATTGCGGATGCCGAGCTGGGTGAGGCCGCTCACCCAGGGCTTCTCGGCCGCGCGGCGCATCGGGTTGCCGTGGCCCCGGGTCACGCCGTGGCGGATGTCGACGAAGTCGAGATGCGCGTCGAGCTGCACGATGTGGAAGGGCTCGGCGCCCTCGAAGGCCTCGATGCAGGGGATGTTCACCGAGTGGTCGCCCCCCAGCACCACCGGCAGGGCGCCGGCGGCCAGGATGGCGCGCACCCCGGCGGCGATGTTGGCATGGCTGCCGAGCGTGTCGGTGTGGATGATGTCGGCGTCGCCGATGTCGACGATGCGCACCTTTCCCTGCTCGAGATAGGTGATGTCGTCCTCGTGGTCATAGGCGCCGCCGTGCCCGAAGGAGAACAGGGTGGAGGCCTCGCGGATGCCGCGCGGCCCCTGCCGGGCGCCGGCGCGCCACTGGGTGCCGGCGTCATAGGGCGCGCCGAGGATGGCCACATCCGCGTCGATGGCCGCCCAGTCCTCCACGTAAGGATACTTGCCGAAGGTGCAGATGCCGGTGAACGGCAGGTTGAGCCGGCCGGTCTCGTAGGAATTGCTCAAGACATCTCCTCTCAGCGGGGCGGGCGGCACAGGGGGGCCGGGCAGCGGGCGGAGCATCGGCCCGCGGCCGCGGCGGGTCAACCCCCCCGGTTCGGGCGCCCGCCCGGGAGGTCCTTTCCCGATGTTCCTGCCCGCCGGCCGGGCGGGGGCCCGGCCCGTCAGGTGGCCGGCATCTCGGGGTAGAGCACCTGCAGCCCGCCGGGGTGGATGCGGAACTCGGCGCGTGGCGACATCGGCACCAGCTCGCCGTCGATCACGAAGTTCGCCCCCTCGGGCAGGGAGGGGAATTCCAGCGTCACCCGGTCGGTCAGCGTCTCCTCCAGGTCGCGGTTCGAGCGCCAGGTGCCGAACAGCATGTCGAGCGTGAGGCGCATCAGCGGCCCCGGGCGCAGCGGTCGCGTCGTGTAGACGCCCAGAACCCCGCCGTCCGCCCGCTCGGCGAAGGGCAGGGGGCTCTCGCCGTAGCGGTTGTTGGAGATCGAGACCGAGAGCAGGTTCATCTCCCTTGTCTCGCCGTCGATGGTGATGCGCACGGGAAAGCGCGGCGGGTCGGTGATGGCATAGACCAGCGCGCCCACCGAGGCGCGGATCTTGCCGAACTTCGACTGGAAGGGCCGCTCGTTGCGCACCCGCACGAAGCGCGGGTGAAGGCCCACCGAGACCTGGTGCACGAAGGTGCGGTCGTCCACCGTGCCGATGTCGGCCGGGCCCACCCGGCCGCGGGCGAGGGCGGCCACCGCCTCGTCGAGCTCGAGCGGGACCTTCAGCACCCGTGCGAACATGTTCATCGTGCCGGCCGGCAGCACGCCCAGCGGCTTGCCGTTGCGAAAGGCGATGGCCGCGGCGGCCGAGACCGTGCCGTCGCCGCCGCCGGCCAGCATCACGTCGTGTCCCGTGTCGCCCGAGGCCTCCTCCAGCGCGTCGATCAGCTCCGGCCCGGAGACGATCCGGGTGTCGAGCTGCTGGCCGGACTCGGCGAAGACCTCGCGCATGGCGGCGGCGAAGGCAGGCATGTCGAGCGTGCGGAACGTCCCGCCGTCGCGGTTGAGAATGGCGATGACTTTCAACTGGTTTCTCCGGGCTCGCAGAGGGCACTGAATACATAATATGCCGGCGGAGGAATTCGATAGATGGAGGATTGCAAAGGCAAAAACCCCGGCTAGGATGCTGCCCATGAAACGACTTCAGGACAAGATCTGCCTCACCACGGCCGCCGGGGCGGGGATAGGGAGGGCGACCGCCCTGCGCTTCCACGCGGAAGGCGCGAAGGTCATTGCGACCGACATCAACGAAGAGGCCCTCGCAAGCCTCGCCGCCGAGGCGCCCGGGATCGACACCCGCCGCCTCGACGTCATGGACGCCGACGCCATCGCCGCGCTGATGGCCGATATCGGCACCGTGGACGTGCTGTTCAACTGTGCGGGTTTCGTTGACGGGGGCACCATCCTCGACTGCGACGACCGGGCATGGGACTTCTCCTTCGAGCTCAACGTGCGCTCGCAGTACCGCATGATGAAGGCGGTGCTACCGGGCATGCTGGCGAAGGGCAAGGGGTCGATCGTGAACATCTCCTCGGTGGCCGGCGCGGTCACCGGCCCGCCCAACCGCTTCGTCTACTCGGCCACCAAGGCCGCGGTGGCGGGGATGACCAAGTCCGTCGCCGCCGATTTCGTGAAGCTCGGCATCCGCTGCAACGCCATCGCCCCCGGCACGGTCGAGAGCCCGTCGCTCGACGACCGCATGCGCGCCCAGGGCGATTACGACGCCGCGCGCGCCGCCTTCATCGCCCGCCAGCCGATGGGCCGGCTCGGGCAGCCGGAGGAGATCGCGGCGCTGGCCGCCTATCTCGCCTCCGACGAGGCGGGCTTTACCACCGGCCAGGTCCATGTCATCGACGGCGGCTGGTGCACGTAAGCGCACCGCCGCCGGCTGATCAGAACATCTGAAGGGAGACCCCCCATGAAATTCCTCCGCTATGGCGAGCAGGGCGAGGAGAAGCCCGGCCTTCTCGACGCCGAAGGCCGCATCCGTGACCTCTCCGGCAAGGTGGCCGACCTCTCCGGCGCCGTGCTGACCAATCTCGCCGCGCTGAAGGACATCGACGTGGAGAGCCTGCCCATCGTGCAGGGCAACCCGCGCCTCGGGCCCTGCGTGTCGGGCACCGGCAAGTTCATGTGCATCGGGCTGAACTACTCCGACCATGCCGCCGAGACCGGCGCCACCGTGCCCTCCGAGCCGGTGCTGTTCATGAAGGCCACCTCGGCGATCTGCGGGCCGAACGACCCGATCATCGTGCCGCGCGGCTCCGAGAAGACCGACTGGGAGGTCGAGCTAGGCGTGGTGATCGGCAAGGGTGGCAAGTACATCTCCGAGGCCGACGCCATGTCCCACGTGGCCGGTTTCTGCACCATCAACGACGTCTCCGAGCGCGCCTTCCAGGCCGAGCGCGAGGGCCAGTGGACCAAGGGCAAGTCCTGCGACAACTTCGGCCAGACCGGCCCCTGGCTGGTCACCCCGGACGAGGCGGGCGACTACGACAACCTCAAGATGTGGTGCAAGGTCAACGGCAAGACCATGCAGGACGGCTCCTCGGCCACCATGGTCTACAAGGTGCCCTTCCTGGTGCATTACCTGAGCCAGTTCTTCACCCTGCACCCGGGTGACATCATCTCCACCGGCACCCCTCCGGGCGTGGGCCTGGGCATGAAGCCGCCGCAGTTCCTCAAGGCGGGCGACGTGGTCGAGCTCGGCATCGAGGGCCTCGGCGAGCAGCGCCAGGACGTGATCGCCGACCCGGCCTGAGCCGGCTCCGGCCTCGAGACAAGGGCGCGCTCCCGCCGGAGCGCGCCCTTTTTCATGGCCAGCTGCGCCCGCCTTGCGGCAGGGCGGGCGAGCCAGATGCTCAAAAAATATGCACGAAACTGTTTCGGCGGCGATCCTGCGTGAAAATGGGGCATGGAGGCTTGACGCGCTGCGCACGACTCGGCTAACAAGACGTTACCGCAACGGTTCACCGAGCCGCGGCGGGTGCGAAGCCGACAGCGTTGTCGGCGGCTGCAGGTCGGGGGCTTGGGCTCCGGATCGCCATCGGTTTCCGAAAGTCCGACCGGGGAGGTCCCCCGGCGCCGACGTATACCCACCGGGGTCTGCGCCAGCGCCGGGATAACAACCGGCCGGGCCCGCGAGACCGCAGCCGGCGCACCCGCGCCACCCCTTTCAGGATACGGACAACGGCGTCCCCCTTCCGAACGGCCCCTGAACCCGGGCCCGGAGGCGGGCGCCTTTTTCATGACCCCACACCCCAGACACGGAGACGCCGCACATGTCCTACGTCACGCCCGCGAATTTCGTCGGAAAGATGGTCGATGCCGGGGAAGCCAAGCTGCAGATGGCCCCGCGCGACGCGCTGATCCGCGCCTACATGGCCGGGGCGATCCTCGCCCTCGCCGCGGTCTTCGCCGTCACCGTCACGGTGCAGACCGGGGTGCCCATCGTCGGCGCCATCCTGTTCCCGGTCGGCTTCTGCATGCTCTACCTGATGGGCTACGACCTGCTCACCGGTGTGTTCATGCTCACCCCGCTCGCGCTGATCGACGGCCGCCCCGGCGTCACCCTGCCGCGCATCCTGCGCCACTGGGGCATCGTGTTCGCGGGCAATTTCGCCGGCGCGCTCACCGTGGCGGTGATGATGGCGGTGGTGTTCACCTACGGCTTCTCGGTGGAACCCGACGCCGTGGCCAGAAGATCGCCGGCATCGGCGAGGCCCGCACCGTGGGCTACAAGGAATTCGGCGCCGCCGGCATGCTCACCATCTTCATCCGCGGTGTGCTGTGCAACTGGATGGTCTCCACCGGCGTGGTGGGCGCGATGATGTCGAACTCGGTCTCCGGCAAGGTGATCGCGATGTGGATGCCGATCATGCTGTTCTTCGCCATGGCCTTCGAGCATTCGGTGGTGAACATGTTCCTGTTCCCCTCCGGCCTGATCATGGGCGGTGACTTCTCGGTGATGGACTACCTGATCTGGAACGAGATCCCCACCGTGCTGGGCAACCTGGTGGGCGGGCTCGCCTTCACCGGGCTGATGCTCTACGCCACCCACGGCCGCACCGCCGAGGCCCGTTCCCTCGCGCCCGCCACCGCCCCGGCCATGCCGGCCGAGTGACCCCGGGATGTTTCCTTCCGCCGCCCCGGGCGATAGGTTCGCCCGGGACAACGGAAAGGGACAGGCCGATGGATCTGACAGCAAGCGGACGATTCACCAGCGAGGCCGGCCACCGGGTGCATGTGCAGGTGCCGGTTTCGCGCGCAGAGGCGCTGCTGGCGGAGGTGCTGCGCCACACCGACCTGAAATGGGGCGATTATGACCGGGTGCATTTCGCCGCCGCGCCGGGTGTGCAGGGCTTCCGCTCGCTGCCCGGCGGGCGCAACCCGGCCACGGCGGAGGGGGTGACGGTGGAGTGTACCGAGCTCTCCTTCTTCCTGCCGGACAGGCCGGGGCTGCTCAAGGCGGTGCTGCACGGGCTCTACCACGCCCATCCCTATGAGGAGCCGGTGATCTTCGTGACCCCCGCGACCCGGACCCTGCATGTCCGCGGACAGGACGAGGACAACCCCAACCGCTTCTGGAACCGGCCCACCGAGGATTGGGTGCCGCCCCTCGGCTGACCCCCCGGGCCAGGGCGGGTCAGGCGAGCGCGGTGGCGAGGCTGGGCGTCGCGGCGAGCAGCTCGCGCGTGTAGGGGTGTTCCGGGGCGCGGAACAGCGCCTCGGTGGCGCCTTCCTCGACGATGCGGCCGGCGCGCATCACCATCACCCGGTCGGTGATGGCCCGGACCACCCCGAGGTCGTGCGAGATGAAGAGATAGCTCATCCCGAAACGCCCGGAGAGCTCGGCCAGCAGGTCGAGCACCTGCGCGCGGATCGAGACATCGAGCGCCGAGACCGCCTCGTCGAGGATGATCAGGTCGGGCCGGATCACCAGCGCGCGGGCGATGGCGATGCGCTGGCGCTGGCCGCCGGAAAACTCGTGGATGTATTTCGAGGCATCCGCCGCGCTCAGCCCCACGCTCTCCAGCGCCTCGGCCACGCGCGCGCGCCGGGCGCGGCCCTTCGGCGGGCGGTCGAGCAGGTGGAAGGGCTCGGCCACCAGCCGCTCCACCCGGTGGCGGGGGTTGAAGCTGCCGTAGGGATCCTGGAAGACCACCTGCATGCGCTGGCGCACCGCGCGCGGCACCGGGGCGCCGGCCGGGATCTCGGCGCCGTCGAAGCGGATGGAGCCGCCCTGTGTCGCCTCCAGCCCCAGCAGCGCGCGGGTGAGGGTGGACTTGCCGCAGCCGCTCTCGCCCACCAGCCCGAGGTTCTCGCCGCGCCGCAGGGTGAAGCTCACCCGGTCCACCGCCGGGCCGGGCGCGCCGGCATAGCGGCGCACCAGATCGCGGATCTCGAGCAGCGGCGCGCCGGCCCCGGCCGGCTTGCGCGCCGGCACGTGCTCCGAGGCCTCGGCCAGCGCGCGGGTATAGGGGTGGCGCATCTCGCGGAACAGCGGCGCGGTGGGCCCGCGCTCCACGATCTCGCCGCCGCGCATGATGCAGACATGGTCCGCCAGTCCCGCCACGAGACCGAGGTCATGGGTGATGAAGATCATCCCCATGCCGTCCTCGGCCACCAGCCGGCGCAGCAGCGCCACGATGCGGGCCTGGGTGGTGACATCGAGCGCCGTGGTCGGCTCGTCGCAGATCAGCAGCTTGGGGCGCAGGGCGATGGCCATGGCGATGACCACGCGCTGGCGCTGGCCGCCCGAGAGCTCGTGCGGGTAGCGCGAGAGGGGGAATTCCGCCGGAGGCAGGCCGACACGCTCCAGCACCTCCGCCGCGCGGGCCCGCGCCTCGGCGCGGCTGGCGCCGGTGTGCAGGCGCACGGTCTCGGCCACCTGGTCGCCGATGCAGAGCACCGGGTTGAGCGCGGTCATCGGCTCCTGGAACACCATGGCGATGTCGCGGCCGCGCAGCCCGCACATCCGGGCTTCGGTGAGGGCGGTGAGCTCCGTGCCCTCCAGCCGCAGGCTGCCGGAGCGCCTTGCCCGCGGCGGCAGCAGGTCCATCAGCGCGAGGGCGGTCATCGACTTGCCGGAGCCGCTCTCCCCGATCAGCCCGAGGATCTCGCCCGGGGCGACGTCGAAGCTGACATCGCGCAGCACCGGCAGGGCGCCGATGGTCACCGAGAGCCCGCTCACCTGAAGAAGCCCGCTCATCGCCGCCGCTCCTTCAGCCTCGGGTCGAGCGCGTCGCGCAGCCCGTCACCCATCAGGTTCAGCCCCAGCACGGTGAGCACGATGGCAAGGCCGGGAAACAGCGCCACGTGGGGGGCGAGCGCGATCAGCGTCTGCGCATCGGCCAGCATCCGCCCCCAGGAGGGGGTGGGCGGCTGGGCGCCCAGCCCGACATAGGCGAGGCCGGCCTCGGCGAGGATGCCGAGCGAGAACTGGATGGTGCCCTGCACGATCAGCAGCGCGGCGATGTTGGGCAGGATGTGCTCGGCCGAGATGCGCAGCGGCCCCTTGCCCGCCACCCGCGCGGCCATCAGGAACTCGCGCTGCCACAGGCTCAGCGCCGCACCGCGGGTGAGCCGGGCGAAGACGGGGATGTTGAAGATGCCGATGGCGAGGATGGCATTCAGCGCCCCTGGCCCGAACACGGCGGTGATCAGGATCGCCACCAGCAGGGCGGGGAAGGCGAAGACGAGGTCGTTGAACCGCATCACCAGTTCGTCCACCCATGTGCCGCGCCGCGCCGCCGCCAGCAGCCCCAGCGGCACGCCGAAGACCATGCCCACCCCCACCGCCACCACCGCGACCGAGATGGAGATGCGCGCGCCCGCCATCACCATCGACAGGATATCGCGCCCCAGCTGGTCGGTGCCGAACCAGTGCGCGAGGCTCGGGCCCTGCAGCTTGTCGCGCACCGCGAGCGCGGTCACGTCCCACGGGGTCCAGACCAGCGAGACCAGCGCCGCGACCACGAAGACGCCGGCGAGCAGCGCGCCGAGCGGCAGGGTCAGCGCCTTCATGCCGGGCCTCCGGGGGCGCATGTACGCGCGCCGCTCATCGGCGGGTCCTCAGGCGCGGGTCTGCCGCGGCATAGGCGAGGTCGACGAGGAAAGTGACGAGGGTGACGGCGAAGACCAGCAGCAGGGCCACGTTCTTCACCACCATCAGGTCGCGCTGGGTGATGCCCTGGAACACCAGCCGGCCCAGCCCGGGCAGGAAGAACACGTTCTCGATGATGATCGCCCCGGCGATGAGGAAGGAGAATTGCATGCCCAGGATGGTGAGCACCGGGATGAGCGCGTTGCGCAGCGCGTGGCGGCGCAGGGCCTGGCCGCGGGTGAGGCCCTTGGCCCGGGCGGTGCGGATGTAATCCTCGCCGAGGCACTCGATGAGGGCGGAGCGCATCACCCGTGCGAGGATCGAGGCCTGCGGCAGCGCGAGCGCCACCGCCGGCAGGGTGAGCGCCTTCAGTGCCGCGAGAGGGTCCGCCCAGCCGGGAAAGCCGCCGGCGGAAAACCAGCGCAGCGAGATGGCGAAGAGCGCCACCAGCATCATCGCGAACCAGAAGTTCGGCACGGCGATGCCGAGCTGTGTCGCCCCCATCACCGTGATGTCGGCCGGCCCGCCGCGCCGGGCAGCGGCGAGGATGCCCACCGGCAGGGCGATGGCGGTGGAGAGGGCGAGGGCGTAGAGCGTAAGCGGCAGCGACACCCAGAGCCGGTCGCCGATCAGCTCGGCCACGGGCACCTTGTAGGTGTAGGACAGGCCGAAATCGCCCTGCAGCGCCCCGCCGATCCAGCCGAGGTAGCGCCAGAGCGCCGGCTGGTCGAGCCCGAGCTCGGCGCGCAGGGCGGCCACGGTGTCGGGCTGGGCGTTGAGCCCCAGCATGAAGGCCGCCGCGTCGCCGGGGATCACCTCGAGCGCGAGGAAGATCACCACCGAGGCGGCGAAGAGTGTCCCCGCGAGGATCGCGAGGCGCAGGGCGAGGTAGCGGGCCATCTCAGCCCGCCGCCACGCGAAGGCCTGCGCCCCGCGCGCCGGGGATCAGCGGCGCCCGCGCGCCGCCGCGCCGATGCGGCCCGTTCCCGCTCATTCGGCCCAGGAGAGGCCCGTGAGGTCGATCGCCGGGGTGGGGGCGTTTTCCCACAGGCCCTGCAGCCCGGCCCGCGACACGGTGAGCAGCGGCAGCTGGAACAGGTAGGCGTTCACGTAATCCTCGGCGATGCGGCGCTGGGCCCGGCCGAGGATCTCGCCGCGCGTGTCGGGGTTGGTGGTGCGGGTGAGCTCGGCCATCAGCTCCTGCATGGCCGGGGAGTGGTAGTCGAAGTAATAGTCGTCGCGCGCGTAGATGCCGATGTCCATCGGCTCGACGTGGCTGATGATGGTCATGCCGTAGTCGCGGCGCTTGAACACCTCGTCGAGCCACTGCGCCCATTCGATGTTGGAGATCTCCACGGTGATGCCCACCTCGGCAAGCTCGGCGGCGATGATCTCGCCCGAGCGGCGGGCATAGGAGGTGGGCGGCAGCTTCAGCGTGGTGGTGAAGCCGTCGGAGAGCCCGGCCTCGGCCAGCAGGGCGCGGCTCTTCTCCGGGTCGTAGGCCGAGAGCTCGGTGAGGTCGACGTAAGCCGGGTTGTGCGGGGCGAAATGCGTGCCGATGGGGGTGCCATAGCCGTACATCGCGCCGTCGATCACCGTCTCGCGGTCGATGGCATGGGCCACGGCCTCGCGCACGCGGATGTCGTCGAGCGGGGCTGCGCCGTTGTTCATCGCGAGGATGGTCTCGCCCTCGGTGGTGCCCACGGTGACCCGGAACTCCGGGTTGCCCTCGAACATCGCGAGGTTTTCCGGCGCCGGGAAGGCGGGGAACACGTCGAGATCACCGGCCATCATGGCGGAGAAGGCGGCCGTGGGGTCGGCGATGATGCGCATGGTCGCGGTGCGGATCGACACCGGGTCGCCCCAGTAGTCATCGCGCGCGGTGAGCACGATGCGGTCGCCCTTCACCCAGTCGGAGACCACGTAGGGGCCGGTGCCCACGGGGGCGGTGGCATTGGTGGCGGCTGTCTCGGGCGCCACGATCACCGCGTCGCCCCAGGCGAGGTTGAACAGGAAGCCGCCGTTGGGCTCGGACAGGATCACCTGCACGGTGAGCGGGTCGAGCACCTTCACCTCGGCGATGCCGGCGAAGAGGCCCTTCTGCGCGTTCACCGAATCCTCGGCCCGGGCGCGGTCGAGGCTGAACTTCACGTCCTCCGCGTCCATCGTCGAGCCGTCGGAGAAGGTGACACCCTTCACCAGGTGGAACGTGTAGGTGAGCCCGTCGGAGGAGATGTTCCAGCGCTCCGCGAGATCGGGGATCACCGTGCCGTTCTGGTCGAACCGGGTGAGGCCCTGGAACACGTTGGCATAGGTCACCGAGTCGATGGCGCCCGCGGCGCCGGCCGTGGGGTCGAGCCCCGGCGGCTCGAGCTGCATGCCGATGGTCACGTCATCGCGCGCGGCGGCAGCCGTGGCGGCGGCGAGCCCGAGTGCGGCGGCGGCCGCGAGGGCGGTCGGTCGGATGGCGGTCATGTGTCGTCTCCCCGTTCGGCAGGTCCCGGGCCGTCAGGCAGGCCCGTTCAGCAGGTCGTGGAGGGCGAGGGCCATCACCTTGGCCGAGTCCAGCATGTCGTCCACCTCCACGTATTCGTCCGGCTGGTGCGCAAGTTCCAGCAAACCGGGCCCGTATGCCACACAATTCTTCAGCCGCCCGATGCGGTCGATGTGCTTCTGGTCGTAGGTGCCGGGGGAGGCGACGTATTCCGGCGCCCGGCCCAGAACGGTGCCGATCGCCTTGGTGAGCGCGGTGGAGACCGGGGAATCCGGCTCGGTCATGCTGGGCAGCACCTCGAAGAGATCGCGCACGGAATAGCGGAAATCCTCGCGGGAATGGGCCACGCGCTCCAGCAGGTCGGTGATCTCGGCCTTCACCTCGGCGAGGCTCTCTTCCATGATGAAGCGGCGGTCGATGATCATCCGCGCGCTGTCGGGCACGCAGGGGCTGGGCAGGCCGGTGGAGCCGGGCTCGGGCTCCGGCTGGCCGCCGTGCACCGAGTTTATGTTGATGGTCGACTGCCGCGCCGCCTCCGGCACCACCGGCATGGCGGTGGTCTTGTTGGAGAGCGCGGGGATCAGCCGGTGCTCGATCTCGCCCATCACGGCGCCCATGTGGCGCAGCGCGCAGGTGCCGAGGAAGGGCATGGAGCCATGAGCGATGCGCCCCTTCGTCTCGATCTCGGCCCACCACACGCCGCGGTGGCCCAGGCACACCCGGTCCTTGTGCAGCGGCTCGGGGATGATGACGTGCTGCACGCGCCCGGGGCTGAAATACCCCCGCTCGGCCATCCAGGCCACGCCGCCGTAGCCGCCCGATTCCTCGTCGACCGTGCCGGAGATCTCGATGGCGCCGTCATGGTCGGGGAAGGTGTCGATGAAGGCCTCGGCCGCGATGATCGAGGCGGCGAGCCCGCCTTTCATGTCGCAGGTGCCGCGGCCGTAGATGCGCCCGCCCACCAGCGCGCCGCCGAAGGGGTCATGCGTCCAGCCCTGGCCGGCCTCCACCACGTCGGTATGGGAGTTGAAGTGCACGCATTGCCCGGGGCGCGCACCCTCGCGGCGGGCGAGGATGTTCCAGCGCGGGTAGCGCGGGCTGTCGCCGGGCGTGCCCTCGGCGTGCAGCAGGCTGATCTCGAAGCGCGGCCCGAGGCGGCGGGCGAAATAGTCGCAGATGTCGCGGTAGTTTTCCCCCGGCGGGTTCACGGTGGGGATGCGGATCAGGTCCTGCGTGAGGGAGATCAGCGCGTCGCGCCGCGCGTCGATGGCGGCCAGCAGTCGTTCCATAGTCGGTCCTTTGGCAGTCGGCGGCCCCCGGGGGAAGGGGGCCGCCCGGGTCTGGTCAGCGTCCGCGGATGCGGGGGTCGAGCGCGTCGCGCAGCCCGTCGCCCATGAAGTTCACCGACAGCACCGTAAGCGAGATCGCGAGCCCCGGCCAGATCACCCGCGAGGGGGTGAGGGTCATGAAGTTCGCGCCGTCGAACAGCAGGCGCCCCCATGTCGGGAAGTCGGAGGGGAAGCCGAGCCCGAGGAAGGAGAGCGCGCTCTCGGTGATGATCGCGTTCGCGATGCCCAGCGTGGCCGAGACCATGATGGGCGAGAGCACGTTGGGCAGGATGTGGCGGGTGAGGATGCGGTGGTTGCGCGTGCCGATGGAGCGGGCGGCGAGCACGAACTCGCGCTCCTTCAGCGTCAGCACCTCGCCGCGCACGATGCGGGCGGTGTTCATCCAGCTGGTGATGCCGATGATGAAGACGATGAGCACGAAGATGCCCGATTCCGGCCCGATGGCGGCGCGCAGCGTGTCGCGGAACAGCATGGTGATGACCAGCAGCAGCGGCAGCAGCGGCAGGGCGAGGAACAGGTCGGTCACCCGCATCAGCGCGCCGTCGATGCGGCGGAAGTAACCGGCGAGGATGCCCACCGCCGCGCCGACCAGCATCGAGAGCAGCATCGCCGTGATGCCCACCGCGAGCGAGGTGCGCCCGCCCGCCAGCACCTGGGCCAGCATGTCGCGCCCGAGGTTGTCGGTGCCCATCGGGTGGTCGAGGGACATGGTGATGTTCTTCGCCCGGATGTCGAGCTTGCCCGGGTCCACCGTGTGGATGTAGGGCCCGAAGACCACCGCCAGCAGGATGAGCAGGAACACCGCGGTGCCGGCCATGGCGCCGGGGTGGCGGCGGTAGCTGCGCCACACGTCGCCCCACATGGAGCGCTGTTTCGGCGGCATGGCGGTGACGGGGGAATTCGCGGCGGCGTCAGTCATAGCGGATCCTCGGGTCGAGCACGCCGTAGAGGATGTCCGCGACGAGGTTGAACAGCACGATCAGCACCGCGAAGATGAAGGTGAGGGTCTGCACCAGCGGGATGTCGGCGCCCTGGATGCCGATGATCAGCAGCTGCCCCAGCCCGTTCACCTTGAAGATCTGCTCGGTGATGATGGCGCCGCCGAACACCTGCGGCACGCCGAGCGCGATCACCGTCACCACCGGGATGAGCGAGTTGCGCAGCACGTGCACCAGCACCACGGTCTTTTCCTTCATGCCCTTGGCGCGGGCGGTGCGCACGTAGTCCTGGTTGAGGTTGTCGAGCATGGAGGCGCGCATGAAGCGGCTGATCTGGCTGGCGTTGTAGAGCGCCAGCACCATGGTGGGCATGATCATCTGCTTGATCTGGGCCACGAAGCTCGACCAGTCGGTCACCCTGAGCGTGGTGTCGTAGATCGAGGGCAGCCATTGCAGGTTGACCGCGAAGATCACGATCAGCAGCAGCCCGGTGAAGAAGGTGGGCACCGAGAAGCCGATCATCGACACGAAGGTGCCGACCTGGTCGAACCAGGAATACTGCTTGTAGGCCGAGATCACCCCGATCGGGATGGCGATGAGCGCCCCCACCACGTAGGACATGCCCACCACCCAGAGGGTCTGGGGCAGGCGCTCGACGATGAGGTCGACCACGGGCGAGCGGGTGGCCCAGGAGGAGATGCGCAGCCGGTCGCCGTCACCGAAGGTGTAGCCGGTCCATTCCTCGAGGATGTTGAGCGGCTCGTTGATGAAGAACTGCTTCAGCCACAGCAGGTAGCGCACGATGAACGGCTCGTCGAGCCCGAGCGAGGTGCGGATGTGCTCGCGCACTTCCGGCGGCACCGTGAGCGGGATCTGCGACGTCGGGTCGCCCGGCGACAAGTCGAGGATGGCGAAGATGATGAAGCTGATCGCCAGCAGCGTGGGTATCGCCAACAGCAGCCGGCGGATGGTGAAAGTCAGCATGGGAGACCTCGGGCAGGTGCCAGGACGGGAATCCGGCCGGGAGCGCGCCCCCGGCCGGCGAGGTTCCGGCGCGGGTTACTCGACCCGGTGCCAGTCAGCGATGTTCCACAGCTCGCTGTCCCATTCGTTCATCACGACACCGCCGAGGCTGTTGGCATGCGCCGAGACGCCGCCGCGGTGGATGAGCGGGATGATCGCGCCCGCCTCGACCAGCATGTCGTTGAGCTGCTTGGCGATGACGGCGCGCTGCTCGATGCCCGCGGTCTTGGAGAGCTCCTCGAACAGGGCGTCGTATTCCTCCGAGCAGTAGCGCGGGTTGTTGCCGCCCAGCCAGTTGTTCTTCGGGCTGGGGATCTCGGAGCAGCGCCAGCTCGCGAGGTAGCTCTGCGGGTCGGTGCCGTCGAAGTTGTTGGTGAACATCTCCACGTCGGCGTAGAGCTTCTGGAACGTGTCGGGCGAGGCCGGGTCACCGCCGAAGAACACCGAGGCGTCGACGTTGCGCAGCTCGGTTTCCACCCCGATCTCCGACCACATCTGCTTGATGAGCGCCTGGGTGCCCTGCCGGACCGAGTTGGTCGAGGTCTGGTAGAGCATCGAGAGGCGCACGCCGTCCTTCTCGCGGATGCCGTCGGAGCCGGCCACCCAGCCCGCGTCGTCGAGCAGCTTGTTGGCCGCCTCGATGTCCTGGGTCTTGCACCAGTCGTTGGCGGTTGAGGCATAGGCCTCCGGCGCCGGCACGAGGTTGCAGGTCACCTGGCCTGCGGCGCCGTAGCCGGCTTCCACCAGGATCTCGCGGTCGATGGCGAGCGAGAGCGCCTTGGTGACCGCCGGATCGGTGAGGAACGGGTGCGGACCGCCCTCCACGGTGGAGCGCTTGTCGCCCAGCGCGGGGTCGGGGTCGGTCATGTTGACCTCGAAACGCTCCACGGAGGTGCCGAAGGCCGAGACCAGCTCGCCGCGGCCGGCGGCTTCCATCTGGCTCAGGATCTCCGGCTCCACCTGCAGGTTCCAGGCATAGTCGAACTCGCCGGTTTCCAGCACCGAGCGCGCGGCGGAGGCGGCATCCCCGCCGCCCTTGAACACCACGGTGGAGAAGGCGGGCTTCTCCGGGTCGCGGAACTCGGGGTTGGCCGCGAACACCACCACGTCATTGGCCTTGAAATCCTGCACCACGAAGGGGCCGGTGCCGATGGGGTGGAAGTTCGCCTCGGTGCAGGTCGGGGCCGCGGCGCCCATGCAGTCCTGGAACTGCGCCTTCTGCAGCACGGGCGACTGCGCGCCCACGAAGGGGCCGTAGGGGAAGGGCTTGGGCACCGCGAAGGTCACCTTCACCGTGAGCGGGTCCACCGCCTCCACCGAGGCCACGTCGGAGAAGTTCGCCGCCTGCTGGCAGCCGCCGCTCTCGTCCATGCAGTAGGCGGCGGTGAAGGCCACGTCCTCGGCGGTGAAGGGCGTGCCGTCGGACCACTTGATGCCGTCCTTGATCTTCCAGGTGATGGTGGTGAGGTCCTCGGAGACGCCGCCGTTCTCCACCGTGGGGATGTCTTCGACCAGCCAGGGCACCATGGTGCCGGTTTCGTCGTAGCGCGCGAGCGGCTCGAGCACGAGGCTGGAGCCCTCCACGTCCTTCGTGCCGCCGGACAGGAACGGGTTCAGCACCGAAACCGCCTGCCAGTAGAGGATGTTCAGCTGGCCGTCGGCGCCGCGCTCGGCCGCAGCGCCGGTGGCGCTGAGCGCGAGAGCCGCGGCTGTCGCCAGCATCAGCTTCCTGGATTTGATCATCTGGTAGTCTCCCTGTTGAGTCTGGCAGGCCCCGGTGTTCCGGGTGCCGGCCGGTGAAAGCCCCGCTCCCGCGCGCTGGCGGGGGTGGGGCTGTTTCCGCGCGCTGCGCGCCCTCACTCGGCGAGGTGGCAGGCGACGAAATGGCCCGGCCGCGCCTCGCGCCACTCGGGAACTTCCCACTGGCACTTGTCGACGGCGATGGGGCAGCGGGTGCAGAAGCGGCAGCCCTTCGGCGGGTTCGCCGGGCTCGGCACGTCACCCTGGAGGATCACGCGCTTGCGCGTGGCCTCGATCTTCGGGTCCGCCACCGGAACGGCGGAGAGCAGGGCCCTGGTGTAGGGGTGCAGCGGCTCGTGGTAGAGCGCGTCGCGGCTGGCGAGCTCGGCCATCTTGCCCAGGTACATCACCGCCACCCGGTCCGCGATGTGGCGGACCATCGAGAGGTCGTGGCTGATGAAGAGATAGGTGAGGCCCAGCCGCTCCTGCAGGTCTTCCAGAAGGTTCACCACCTGCGCCTGGATCGACACGTCGAGGGCGGCGATCGGCTCGTCGCAGACGATGAAATCGGGGTCGAGCGCGAGGGCGCGGGCGATGCCGATGCGCTGGCGCTGGCCGCCGGAGAACTCGTGCGGGTAGCGGTTGGCGAAGCCCTTGTTCATGCCCACCGCGTCGAGCAGCTCCTCCACCCGGGCGCGCTTGTCGGCGCGCGACAGGGAGCCGTGCTCGTCCAGCGGCTCGGCGATGATCTGGCCCACGGTCATGCGCGGGTTGAGGCAGGCCTGGGGGTCCTGGAAGATCATCTGCATGCGCGGGCGCATGCGGCGCAGCTGCTCGCCGGAGAGGCCGGCGATGTCGGTGCCGTCGAAGATGATCGCGCCCTCGGTGGCCTCGTAGAGCCGCAGGATGGTGCGCCCGGCGGTGGACTTGCCGCAGCCGCTCTCGCCCACCAGCCCCAGCGTCTCGCCGCGGCGGATGTCGAAGGTGAGCCGGTCTACGGCCGAGATCACCCCCACCTGGCGGCGGATCAGCCCGGCATGGATGGGGAAATGCTTCGAGAGCCCCTGGATGCGGACCAGCGGCGCGCTCTCGGTGGCAGCGTCAAGCATGGGTGTTCTCCTCCGGGCCCGTTCCGGTGCGCGCGTAGTCCCACCAGCAGGACACGAGATGGCCCTCGCCCACCGGCTCGAGCGGCGGGTTGGCGCGGTGGCACTGCTCGAAGGCATGGGCGCAGCGCGGCGCGAAGGGGCAGGCGGTGGGCACGTCGCGCAGCACCGGCGGCTGGCCGGGGATGGAGCGCAGGCGCGCCGACCGGCCGCCGTCCATGTCCGGGAGGGTCTCGAGCAGGGCGCGGGTGTAGGGGTGGCGCGGGTCCTCGAAGAGCGCGTGCACGCCGGCCTGTTCCACCACCTGGCCACCGTACATCACCATCACCCGGTCGGCGATGCCGGCCACCACGCCGAGATCATGCGTGACCCAGACGATGGCCATGCCCAGCCGTTCGCGCAGCTCCTTCACCAGGTCGAGGATCTGGGCCTGGATGGTGACGTCGAGCGCGGTGGTGGGCTCGTCGGCGATCAGCACCTGCGGGTCGCAGGCGAGCGCAATGGCGATCATCACCCGCTGGCGCATGCCGCCGGAAAACTGGTGGGGGTAGTCCTCCAGCCGCTTCTCCGGCGAGGGGATGCCGACGAGGCCCAGCAGCTCCGCCGCCCGGCGGCGCGCCTCGGCCTTCGACAGCCCCATGTGCTCGCGCAGCGGCTCCATGAGCTGGTAGCCCACGGTGAACACCGGGTTGAGCGAGGTCATCGGGTCCTGGAAGACGAAGCCCACCTTGCCGCCGCGCACTTCGCGCAGCTCGGCATCCGAGACGGTGAGAATGTCGCGCCCGCCGAGCTTCACGCTGCCCGAGGCGATGCGCGCCGGCGGCATGGGCAACAGCTTGAGCAGCGACATCATCGTCACGCTCTTGCCGGAGCCGCTCTCGCCCACCACGCCCAGCAGCTCTCCGGGGCGCAGATCGAAGCTCACCCCGTTTACAGCGTGGACCGCGCCATCCTGGGTTGCGAATACGGTGCTGAGATTTTCTACCTCCAGCACTGGAATAGTCGTCGCGCCTGCTGGCAAGTCCTTCAAGAGCACCCCCTGCTGTGCCTTGTTAGTTTGCGAGAGTATGACACCGATTCACAATTGCGCCGCAACATTTATCTGGAAGCCAATCCGGGGATAGGTCCATTTGTATACCAGTTAGGCAGCGCAGGCAGAAGTCGCCCCAAGGAGAGGCAGAACCTGCACGGCGCCGGCCGGGGGCGGGAGCGGCGGCGCTGGCCGCAGGGCCCGGGAAATGCAGGGAAATCCGGCCCTTGGCGGTTGCGGCGCCCGCCCGGGGCTGAGCAGCGGGACAGGATGCGGCCCCGGCCTCCCGCCGGGCGCAGGCCCGGTGCGCCGACGCCATGGTCCTCCTGTCCGCGGGGAGGAGAAGGCGGTATTCGGGAGGCGTGCGCGCCGGCACGAAGCGCTTCGCTCCACCCCGGCGGGGGCGTGCGCCGGAAGGGGGCATCGAGCCCCCTCCCGGCGCCGGCCACGCTGCCGCGCGGCCCCCGGCAGACCCGGCCGCGGGAGGGGCGGCAGGCCGGGGAACGGCCCGCCCCGCGCGGTGGCGGCGGCCCGGCCGGGCGCCCCGGGGCGGCGGCGTCTCAGGTGGCGAGCATGCGCAGGCCGCGCGTGACGTCGGCGCGCACGGCGAGGCGCAGGCCGGGGTCGTCTCCGGCGCGCAGGGCGGCGAGGATCTTCACGTGGGCGGCGGCCGCATCGGAGCGCTGGCGCTGGGCGTAGAGCCGGCACATGGTGGGGCCGAGCTGCAGCCAGACGCTCTCGGTGAGGGCGAGCATCGCCGGGGCCTGGGCGCGCAGGTAGAGCGTGCGGTGAAACTCGAGGTTGGTGCGCACGTAGCCGGTGGCGTTGCCCTTCACGATCATCTCGTCGATCGTGTGGTTGATCATGTCCAGCCGGTCGATCAGCGCCATGTGGGCGCGGGGCAGGGCGCGGGAGGCGAGCTCGGGCTCGAGCAGCGCGCGGATGGAGGCGAGCTCCTCCAGCCGGTCGTTGGAGAGCTCGGGCGTCGAGATCCGCCCCGAGGAGGAGAGCGACAGCGCCCCCTCCGCCGCCAGCCGCCGCACCGCCTCGCGCGAGGGGGTCATCGACACGCCCAGTTCCTCGGCCACGCCGCGCAGGGTGAGGGCCTGGCCGGGCGGGATCTCCCCCCACATGATGCGGTTGCGCAGCACGCGGTACACGCGCTCGTGGGCCGGGCCGGAGGGCTCGGGAACGGGGGGGCGTGGCTCTGCCATGGGGTCCTTCCGTCTGGCCGCGCGGGCGCGGCGATTCCGCGCCACCTTGACGCGCCATCCGCGCTCCCGTCAATTGAGGGCGCAACATCGGGGATACCATGTCAGATTTTCGCCGCGACTACGCCTTCACCGCGCCCGACACCCGGGCAACCACCCATGACGAATACATGTATGCCGGCGCGCTCTCCTTCTGCCGCCGCAAATACGCGACCTCGCTCGAGGGAGCGGACGTCGCGGTGATGGGCGTGCCCTTCGACACCGCCGTGACCAACCGGCCCGGAACCCGCTTCGGGCCGCGGGCGGTGCGCGCCGCCTCCACCAACCTTGCCTGGGCGCGGGCCTGGCCCTCGGCGTTCGACCCGTTCGAGCGGCTCTCGGTGGTGGATTACGGCGACATCTGGTGCGACCACGGCCACCCCGAGCAGGTGCCGCACGACATCGAGGCCGCCATCGCCGGCGTGCTGGGCCAGGGGGTGAAGACGCTGCTGATCGGCGGCGACCATTTCACCACCTACCCGGCGCTGAAGGCGCATGCGGCGAAGCACGGGCCGCTGGCGCTGATCCATTTCGACGCCCATACCGACACCTGGTCGGACGGCGACGGGCCGAAGCGCATCGACCACGGCACCATGTTCTGGCACGCGGTGCACGAGGGGCTGATCGACCCGGCGCGCTCCATCCAGGTGGGCATCCGCACCACAAACGACGACCCGCTGGGCATCCTGATCCGCGACGCGGCCGAGGTGCACGAAACCCCGCTCTCCGAGACCGTCGCCGCCATCCGCAACCGGGTGGGTGACGCCCCCTGCTACCTCACCTTCGACATCGACTGCCTCGACCCCGCCTTCGCGCCGGGCACCGGCACGCCGGTGGTGGGCGGGCTCACCACCCACCAGGCGATGACCCTGCTGCGCGGTCTCGCGGGCCTCGACATCCGCGGCGCCGACGTGGTGGAGGTCTCGCCCGCCTACGACGTGGGCGAGATCACCGCGCTTGCCGGGGCGACGGTGGCGCTGCAGATGCTCTGCCTCTACGCGGAGTGCCCGGCATGAAGCTCGAGACCCTGACGAAGGAGGAGGTGAAGGCCGTCCTCGACGCGAACCCGCAGATCGAGACCATCGAGATGGTGTTCCCGGACATGAACGGTGTCGCGCGCGGCAAGCACCTGCCGGCCGACCAGTGGGACAAGCTCTTCGGCAAGGTGCGCATGCCGGTGTCGCTCTACAACCTCGACATCCTCTCGGCGGACGTGGCCAAGGCCGGCATCGCCATCGAGCGCGGCGACCCCGACGGCTACGGCCACGTGGCGGCTTTCGGCCCCTGCCTCTGGACCGGGGGCAGGCGCGCCATGGCGCTGATGACCATGCGTGAGCCCGACGGTCGCCCCACGGTCTACGACCCCCGGGCGGTGCTGGCGCGGGTGGCGGCGCGCTACGAGGAGCGCGGCCTCACCCCGGTGATCGCGCCGGAGCTGGAATTCTACCTCATGGACGTGCACCGCAACGCGACCGACCGCGCGCAGCCGCCGATCTGCCCGGTGACCGGCGAGCGCCTGCACGACCCGCAGGTGTACCGGCTCTCGGTGCAGACGCCCTTCTCGGACATCCTCGACGAGATGATCGCCGCGGCGAAGGCGCTCGACGTGAATGCCGACGTGGCGCTGGCCGAGTTCGGGCCCGGGCAGTTCGAGATCAACCTCATGCACTCGGAGGGCGCGCTCTGGGCGGCGGACCAGTCGGTGCTGCTCAAGCTCGCGATCCGCAACGTGGCGCACAGGCACGGCATGGAGGCGAGCTTCATGGCCAAGCCCTACGGCGATCAGGCCGGCTCGGGCTTCCATTTCCACATCTCGGTGCTGGACCGGGAGGGGAAGAACATCTTCGCCGGCACATCCGAGGGCGTGCCGAACGCGGCGATGATGGGGGCGCTGGGCGGCATGAAGCGCTACATGGCCTCCTCGATGCTGTGCTTCGCGCCGCACCTGAATTCCTATCGGCGCTTCGGCATCGGCACCTATGCGCCGGCCTACGCGGCCTGGGGGCTCGACAACCGCTCCTCCGCCATCCGCGTGCCGGCCACCACGGGGGCCGCTGCACGCATCGAGCACCGGCTGGCGGGGGCGGACGCGAACCCCTACCTCGCACTGGCCGCCATCCTGCAGGCGATCCTCGACGGCATGGACGAGAACATCGACCCCGGCCACCCGGTGCGCCGCGAGGCCGGGCCCGACGACGGGCCCGACCTGCCGCTGGGCTGGGGCCGGGCGATCCTGTCCTTCCAGGAGGACGGGTTCATGGCCCATGCGCTGGGGAAGGAATTCGCCCGGGTCTACGCGCTGATGAAGGAGCAGGAGATGGCCTCGCTGAACCTGCGCGTGACGGACGTGGAATACGACGTCTACCTGCGGGCGATCTGAGGCGCGGGGGCCCGGCCGGGGAACGCCCGCCTCGCCGAGGGGGCCTCGAGGCCCCCGCAGCTCGGCGGGCGTGACGAAGGCCCCGCGGGCCTTCGCCGGCGCGGGCGGAGAGCGGGCGTGCGGGATGGGGGGCCAGTGCCGGCTCTTGTGCCCGGCCGGGCGGTGGCGGGTGCCGGCCGGCGCTGCCGCAGCCGGAAGGCGCGGCACGGGCGCTGTGACCGGACCGGGGTTTTCGCCCCCCGGAGGTGGTTGAGGCTTTTCGATGCCGGAGACGTGGTGTTTCCCGGCGAGCGGGACACGGGCTGTTGCCCTGACCATTGCATGCGTTGCGGGCACGGCGGCGCGCCCGGGGCCGCGCGCCTCTGGCCGCCGAAGACGTCCGCTTCCCTGCGCCATGAAGCCTGTCGAGCCGCGGAAGGTGAACCCTGCGCTTCGGGTGCGACCTGTGCCCGGGCGAGATGGCTCGCATCCTCCAGTGTCCCAGCGTGCAGTTGCCTGTCGTGCAAACGCGCTTCGGCCCGGCTCAGGAGCCATGGACCTGCGGATCGAGTGCTCGCGCCCGGTCGCCGGGGGACAGGCGTTCACCCCCGGGGCCGGAAGACGCCGTCGTGCTGCAAGAGATGAGGCGTGACGCCTGCCGCGAGCCGTCCCGCGGATGATCTCTCCGAAACAGCGGGCCCGCCCGACAGCGGCAGCCTGGCTCTCCTCCCGCCGGCCCCGGTTGCGCTCCGGTCCTGCCGTGATGGCCTCGGGCGCGCCGGGGGCGGAGGGCCGCAGGGCCCTTCGCCACGCCCGCCTCGCCGAGGGGGCCGCGAGGCCCCCTCGGCGAGAGGGGCGTTCCCTCCCGCCGGGCGGGGCCGTCTCAGCCCAGCTTGTCGTCGAGGATCTTGCGGAACTCCTCGTAGGAGCGGTTGGACACCTTCTCGCCGTCGATGATGAAGGTCGGCGTCGCGTCGATCCCGTCGTCGGAGGCCTGCTGGCGGTAGCGCTCCACCAGGGCGTTGGCGAAGTCCTGGTCGCCGAGGCAGGCGTTCATCTCCTCGTCGGTGAGGCCGGAGACCTTGCCGATCTTGCGCAGGTTGGCAGCGATGGCCGCGTCATCGGCGCCCTGGGTCCATTCGCGCTGGGTGCGGTACATCTCGCCCACGATGCCGAAGTAGCGCAGCGGCCCGCCGCAACGCGCCACCATCGTCGCCCAGAGGCCGAACCGGTCGAAATAGACCTCGCGGAACACCAGGCGCACCTTGCCGGTGTCGATGTAGTCGGCCTTGAGCTGCGGCAGCACCTCCTCGTGGAAATGCGCGCAATGCGGGCAGGTGAGCGAGGCGTACTCGATCATCTCCACCGGGGCGTCGGCGCTGCCCATGGTCATTTCCATCAGGCGCTTGTCCTCGCCCGGGGCGGCCGGGGCCGCGTCCCCCGTGCTCTGTGCCTGTGCGAAGGCCGGCAGGGCCCCGGCAAGGGGCGCCAGCGCGGCAAGCGCGAGGAGCCGGCGGCGGGCGGTGTCGGTCATCTGGTTGGTCCTTTCTTCTCCGTCGTCTTCGCCTGACGGACTGCTACGTTCCTGCCCAGCCGTTCCAGCGCGGCACGCAGGCCATCGTCGGAAACGTCGCGCACTTCTGACTGCACGCGGGTCACCACCTGCTCGGGCAGCGGGCGGGGCGCGGCCTGGCCGGCCGGGCGATGCGTGAACGACCCGCCCGGCTCGGCAAAGCCGGTGGGCGCGGTCTGGGTGAGGCGGATCTCGGCGATGGCATGGTAGCCGTAGCAGGCGTTCACCCGCTCGCGGATCACCGGCCTGAGCATCTCCAGCTCCGGTGCCCGCCCCGAGGAGGTGAGCAGGATGAGCGTGGCGCCGAGTCCGCCCTTGCGGGCATGGGTCACCTTCACCGGCCGGCACAGCGCCGCGATCTCCGGGCCGGCGACGGCCTCCCAGTCGGTCAGTAGCCGGGTCTCGGCGATGCCGCGCTTGCCCGAGACCTCGCGCAGCCGCGCGGCGAGAAACCCGCCCGCCGGGGTGAAGCCGCGGCCGCGGCGCGGGCGTGCGGCATCGGGGGCGGATTGCCCCTTGCCATTCCCGCCCTTTGTCCCATGCTGCCCGGCCATGACCCTCGCCCTGATTTGCCCGCATCATATCGGCGCCCCGGCCGATCAAAAGCCCCAAAACGGCTCGCAGCGGCGTAAATTCACCGTGAAAATCCTGCCCTGAGAGCTCAGCCTTGAAAGCCAGCGCATGAACGACCTCTCCGCCGAGCTGCTCGCCTGGTACGACGTGCATGCCCGCCGCCTGCCCTGGCGCGTGCCCCCGCATGAGCGCCGCGAGGGCGTGGTGCCCGACCCCTACCGCGTCTGGCTCTCCGAGATCATGCTGCAGCAGACCACCGTCGCCGCCGTGATCCCGTATTTCGCCCGCTTCACGGAAGCCTGGCCGACGGTGACCGACCTCGCCGCCGCACCCGACGAGGAGGTGATGACCGAATGGGCGGGCCTGGGCTACTACGCCCGCGCGCGCAACCTGCTGCGCTGTGCCCGTGCCGTGGCCGAGGCGGGCGGGCGGTTCCCCGACACCGAGGCGGGGCTGATGGCGCTGCCCGGCATCGGCCCCTACACCGCCGCCGCCGTGGCCGCCATCGCCTTCGACCGGCAGGCAACAGTGCTCGACGGCAACGTGGAGCGGGTGATGGCCCGGCTGCACGCGGTGGAGGAGCCGCTGCCGGACGCGAAGGAAACCCTGCGCGCCCATGCAGCCCTCCTCACCCCGGCCGGGCGGCCCGGCGACCATGCCCAGGCGGTGATGGACCTCGGCGCGACCATCTGCACGCCGCGCAGCCCGGCCTGCGGCATCTGCCCCTGGCGCGAACCCTGCCGGGCGCGGGCCGAGGGCATCGCGGCCGAGCTGCCGCGCAAGCGCGCGAAGGCGGCGAAGCCGGTGCGGCTGGGCTATGCCTATCTCGCCCGGGCGGCGGACGGCGCCGTGCTGGTGGAGACCCGCCCCGAGAAGGGCCTGCTGGGCGGCACGCTGGGCCTGCCCTGCAGTGCGTGGAACGAGGCGCCGGAGCCCGCGCCGCCTCTGGAGGCAGACTGGCACCCGGCCGGCGAGGTGCGCCACACCTTCACCCATTTCCACCTGCGCCTCGCGGTGATGGTGGCCGATGTGCCCGCCGGCGGCCCGGGCTTCCGCCACCTGCCGGCGAACGCCTTCCCCACCGTGATGCGCAAGGCCTACCTCGCCGGGCTCTCGGCGCTGGAAGAGGCGTAAGGCGCCCGGCTCCGAAGGCCGGTCTGCGGGCGCGGCCGTCCGTGGCCTTGAGACCGACACCGGGGAGAGATCGTGCCATCGGGCCCGCCTCCCGGCGGGAGGGGACCGGACAGGGGCGAGGAAACCGACTGCCCTTCCGCGAGGGGCAGTTCCGTCGCGAAGCTGTCCGGGCCGTGTCGCGCCCGGATGAAGGCGCGAGGGCGTGCCTACTCGCGCATCTCCGAGCGCACCTGCTGGCGCAGCATGTCGATGGGCACGGGCTGGCCGTCGCGGCGGAAGTGCCAGTAGGTCCAGCCGTTGCACGAGGGCGCGCCCTCGAGCGCTGCCCCCACCTGGTGGATCGAGCCGCGGGCGTCATGGGCGATCAGCGTGCCGTCGGCGCGCACCTTGGCCTTGTGCCGGCCGTTGAAGGACCAGAGCTCCTCGCCCGGGCGCAGCAGCCCGCGCTCGACCAGCGAGCCGAAGGGGATGCGCGGCTCGGCGCGCTTGGAGCCGGTGACCTTCAGCGCCTCCGCCTCGTAGGGCACCACGCGGGCGAGGCGCTCGCGCGCCACCTCGATGTAGTCTTCCTCGCGCTCGATGCCGATGAAATGCCGGCCGAGGCGCTTGGCGGCGGCGCCGGTGGTGCCGGTGCCGAAGAACGGGTCGAGGATCACGTCGCCGGGGTTTGTGGTGCCCACGATCACCCGGTGCAGCAGCGCCTCGGGCTTCTGGGTGGGGTGGGCCTTCTCGCCCGCCCGGTTCTTCAGCCGCTCGCCGCCCGAGCAGATCGGCATCACCCAGTCCGAGCGCATCTGCAGGCCCTCGTTGAGCTCCTTCAGCGCCTCGTAGTTGAAGGTGTACTTGCCGGCCTCGGTCTTGCCGGCCCAGATCAGCGTCTCGTGCGCGTTGGTGAAGCGCTTGCCGCGGAAATTCGGCATCGGGTTGGTCTTGCGCCACACGATGTCGTTGAGGATCCAGAAATCGAGGTCCTGCAGCGCCGCACCCAGCCGGAACACGTTGTGGTAGGAGCCGATCACCCAGATCGCGCCGTCGGGCTTGAGGATGCGCCGCGCCGCGGCCAGCCAGCCCCGGGTGAAGCGGTCATAGGCCGCGAAGGAGGAGAACTGATCCCAGGCGTCGTCGCAGGCGTCGACCCGGGTGTTGTTCGGCCGGTGCAGCTCGCCGCGCAGCTGCAGGTTGTAGGGCGGATCGGCGAAGATCAGGTCGACCGAGTTTTCCGGCAGCGCGTTCATGCGCTCCACGCAATCCCCCGCGAGGATCTGGTCCAGCGGCAGCCTGGATGAGGCGGCGGCGTTTTTCGGCCCTCGCAGCATCGGCTTGGTGCGGGAAAGGCGGGGTCGGGGCGCGGCTGCGGGCATGGGGCGGGTTCCCTCGGAAACTGGCTGGGTTGCCCCGAAAATGAGTCAAACGGATTCCGGCGTCAATTTGTTTTTTCGATTCAATGGGTTAACGCTGACTCTTCGTACAACATCTTGTGGATGGGCTTGAAGGTTCGTCTATGGTGAGCGGTAACCCCCAGTTCTAGTAGGGCGGCGGCATGCTCTGCCGTACCGTAGCCGACGTTGCGCTCCCAGCCGTAGCCGGGGTGCTGCAGGGCGAGGGCGGCCATGGCCCGGTCGCGCGTGACCTTGGCGATGATCGAGGCGGCGGCGATGGAGGCGCAAAGCGCGTCGCCGCGCACGATGGCCTCGGCCGGGCAGGGCAGGCCGGCGGGCACGCGGTTGCCGTCCACCAGCGCGAAGGCCGGGCGGCCGGGCAGGGCCTCGACCGCGCGCAGCATGGCGAGGGTGGTGGCCCGGGAGATGTTGTGGAACTCGATCTCCTCCACCGTGGCCTGGCCGATGCCCACCACGGCCTGGGCCATGATGGCCTCGTAGAGCCCCTCGCGCCGGCGCAGGGACAGGCGCTTGGAATCGTTCACGCCCTCGGGCAGCCAGCCCTCCAGCATCACCGCGGCGGCCACCACCGGGCCGGCCCAGGGGCCGCGGCCCACCTCGTCGATGCCGATCACGCCGGGGCCGATGGCGGCTTCGCGGGAGAGGTCGGGAAGGGTGGTCACGTGGCAGGCTCCGTACGGCTCGGGGGGTGTTTCCCGAGCCATACACCGGACCGCCGGCGATGCGAAGCCGTTCGGCCGAAAACGCCTCAGAGCAGGTCGGTGAAACTCATCTGGTCGCCCGGGCGCGGCGGCAGGCGGAACAGGTCGGCGCGCAGCGACCAGCGGTTGTTGCTGAGGCCGAGGCGGCGGCGGGCGGTGTCCATCCGCCTCGCGATGAGCTTCGCGTGAACCCCCTCGCCGGTCATGCGCTTGCCCCAGGCGGGGTCATAGTCGCGCCCGCCGTGCAGCTCGCGCACCATGCGCAGCACCTTGGCGGCGCGGTTCGGGTAGTTTTCCCGCAGCCATTCGGCGAAGAGTTCGTGCACTTCCAGCGGCATGCGCAGCGCCACCCAGCCGGCGCTGGTGGCGCCAGCCCCTGCGGCGGCGGCGAGCACGGTCTCGATCTCGTGGTCGTTGAGCCCGGGGATGACCGGGGCCATCATCACGCCCGTGGGGCAGCCGGCCTTCGTGAGCGCGGTGATGGCGCGCAGGCGCACGGTGGGGGTGGCGGCGCGCGGCTCCATCCGCCGGGCGAGCGAGCTGTCGAGCGTGGTGATCGACAGCGCCACCCGTGCGAGCCCCTTGCGGCCCATCTCGCCCAGGATGTCGGCATCGCGCGCCACCAGCCCGCCCTTGGTGACGATGGTCACCGGGTGCTCGTGCTCGGCCAGCACCTCGAGCACGCCGCGCATGATGCGGCGCTCCTTCTCGATGGGCTGGTAGGGGTCGGTGTTGGTGCCGATGGCGATGGGCGCCACCTCGTAGCCCGGGCGGCGCAGCTCCTCGGCGAGCAGGCGCGCGGCGTCGGGCTTGGCGAGCAGCTTCGTCTCGAAATCGAGCCCGGGGGAGAAGCCGAGCATCGCGTGGCTGGGCCGGGCGAAGCAGTAGATGCAGCCGTGCTCGCAGCCCCGGTAGGGGTTTATCGAGCGGTCGAAGGGTATGTCGGGCGAGGTGTTGCGGGTGATGATGCGGCGGGTGGTGTCCTCCATCACCGTGGTGCGCAGGGGGGGCGTTGCCTCCTCGTCGCCGCCCCAGCCATCGTCGAACACGGTCTGGCGGTAGGCCTCGAAGCGGCCGGAGGCGTTGGAGAGCGCGCCGCGCCCGCGCCGGCGCTCCGCCGGTACGGCGGCCTCTGATCCCTCCGGCACACCGGTCTCGAACAGGTCGTCGTCCGCGTCTCTGGCCATGTCTCTGTGTCTGGCCATGTCTCTGCCTCCGGATCTCCGGCGAATCCCCCGGGAGTTTCTCTTTCGTTCGCATTATAGAACATTGAGCGAACGCTTACAGGGGGAATGCGGCCGGCCGCGCATCACGAGGAATTTGGCCGCGCCGCGGCCGAGCTGTGGCACACTTCGGCCGCGCCGGCGCGCCTTGCCGGTGTCGCCAGAGAGAGGGAGACCAGAGATGACCGAGACGATCACCCCGCACCGCCCGCGCCTCGCCGCCCCGGCCGTGTCGCGCCGCGCCGCCCTCGCGCTCGCGGCGGCGGGTGCCGCAGGCGCCGGGCTCGCGCCCGGGCTGCGCCCGGCCTCCGCCGCCGTGCCGACCCAGGGCGGCGCCCGCCCCGGCTGGTACCGCTTCAGCCTCGGGGGAATGGAGGTCACCACACTGCTCGACGGGCTGCGCATCGGCGAGGGCCCGCACCCCACCTTCGGCGCCGACCAGGAGGCCGGCACGGTGGCCAGCCTGCTGGAGGAGAACTTCCTGCCCACCGACCGCTTCGCCAACGGCTTCACCCCCGTGCTGGTGAACACGGGCTCCTCGCTGGTGCTGTTCGACACCGGGCTGGGCGCGGGCGCGCGCGGCAACGGCATGGGCAAGCTCACCGACCGGCTGAGCGCGGCCGGCGTGAACCCCGATGACATCGACACCGTGGTCATCACCCACATGCACGGCGACCATATCGGCGGGCTGATGGAGGACGGTGCGCCGGCATTCGCCAATGCCTCCTACGTGATGGGCCAGGCGGAGTACGATTTCTGGACCGCGGACGCGCAGAAGACCGGCCCCACCGAGCGCGGTGCCGCCGGGGTGGCGGCGAACGTGGTGCCCCTCGCCGAGAAGACCACCTTCATCGCCCCGGGCGACAGCGTGGCCCCCGGCATCGAGGCCATGGAGGCCTTCGGGCACACGCCGGGCCACCTCGTGTTCCACCTCGAGAGCGAGGGTGCGCGCCTGATGCTCACCGCCGACACGGTGAACCATTACGTGGTGTCGATGCAGCGCCCCGACTGGGAGGTGGCCTACGACATGGACAAGGCCGCGGCTGCCGCCACGCGCAGGAAGGTGCTGGGCATGATCGCGGAAGAGCGCATTCCCTTCGCGGGATACCACATGCCCTTCCCCGCGCTCGGCTATCTCGAGGCGAGGGACGAGGGCTTCCGCTTCGTCCCCGCCTCCTACCAGTTCGACGTCTGACGCCCGGCGCGCGCCCGTGCAGGGCGCGCGAGACCCACGCGCCCGACGCGCAGGAAGGCGCCCCTTGCCCGGGGGCGCCTGAAACGCAAAGCGCCCCCGGGCAGGGGGCACGAGCGGGCGGGGCGGTGGGGCTGCCCCGCCCCGCCCCGCCCCGCGCTGTATCGCGCTGTATCGCGTCAGAGCATCATCACCCGCGGGGGCGAGCCGTAATAGTCGTGGATGCTCTGCTTGTAGGCCCGGTCCGACCAGACCGGCTCGTCGCCGCGCGCGTAGCGAGGGGCGCCCTCGAGCTGCTCGCGCGTGAGGGCGACGACATAGCCCTCGAGTTCGGTGTCGTAGGTGAGCACGTCCCAGGGCAGCGGGTGGTAGCTCTCGCCCAGGCCGAGGAAGCCGCCGAAGGCCATCACCGCGTAGGAGACACGGCCGCCGCGCTTGTCGATCATCAGCTTGTCGACCGAGCCGAGCTTCTCGCCCTCGGCATTGTAGACGGGGGTGCCTTCGACCTTGTCGGAGGCAATGAGGGTGACGGTCTCGTTCCGGTCGAGTTCGTCCTGCGTCATGCCGGTCATGCTTGTCATGCTGAGCACTCCTTTCGGCAGGAAACAGCTCCTGCAGCCGGACAACGCCGCCGGAGGCTCCGCGTTCCCCGGGGCGCGTTCACGTCTCGCACACGCGCCCCGGAGGCTCGGCTCAGATGCCCATGGAGAGGTACTTGATCTCGAGGAAGTCCTCGAGCCCGTACTTGGAGCCCTCGCGGCCGAGGCCGGACTGCTTCACCCCGCCAAAGGGCGCCACGGCGGTCGACGGCAGGCCGTCGTTGATGCCCACGATGCCGTATTCCAGCGCCTCCGCCACGCGCCAGACCCGGCCCACGTCACGGCTGTAGAAGTAGCAGGCGAGGCCGAACTCGGTGTCGTTCGCCGCCGCGATCACCTCTTCCTCGGTCTCGAAACGGAACAGCGGCGCGACGGGGCCGAAGGTTTCCTCGCGCGCCACCTTCATCTCCTTCGTGACACCGGTGAGCACGGTGGGGCGGTAGAAGTTGCCGCCCATCTCCTCGGCGCCGAAGGCCACTTTCGCGCCCTTGGACACCGCGTCGCCCACATGCTCCTTCACCTTCTCCACGGCGTTGCCGTCGATCAGCGGGCCGGTGGTGACGCCCTCGGCGAAACCGTCGCCGATGTTGAGCTTCTTCACCGCCGCCACCAGTTTCTCGGTGAAGGCGTCGTAGACACCGGCCTGCACGTAGATGCGGTTGGCGCAGACGCAGGTCTGGCCGGCGTTGCGGAACTTCGAGCCCATGGCGCCGGTGACCGCCGCATCGAGATCGGCATCGTCGAACACGATGAAGGGCGCGTTGCCGCCGAGCTCCATCGAGGTCTTCTTGATGTCATGCGCGCAGTTCTTCAGCAGCTCCCGGCCCACCTCGGTGGAGCCGGTGAAGGTGAGCTTGCGCACCTTCTCGTTGGCGCACATCTCGTTGCCGATGGCGGAGGAGGACGCGCCGCAGACCACCGAGAACACGCCCTTGGGGATGCCCGCGCGCTCGGCCAGCACCGCCATGGCGGTGGCGGAGAGCGGCGTGAGCTTGGCGGGCTTGGCCACCATGGTGCAGCCCACGGCGAGCGCCGGGGCCACCTTGCGCGCGATCATCGCGTTGGGGAAGTTCCACGGAGTGATCGAGGCCACCACGCCCACCGGCTGCTTGAGCACCACGATGCGCTGGCCGGCCTTCGCACCGGGGATCGTGTCGCCGTAGACACGCTTGCCCTCCTCGGCGAACCACTGGATGAAGCTCGCGCCGTAGAGGATCTCGCCGCGCGCCTCGGCGAAGGGCTTGCCCATCTCGGCGCACAGGATGGTGCCGAGATCGTCGGCGTTCTCCACCATCAGCTCGTACCATTTCATCATCAGGGCGGAGCGCTCGGAGGCGAGCATCGCCGCCCAGGCCTTCTGCGCCTCGTAGGCGGCGTCGATGGCGCGGGCGGTCTCGGCCTGGCCGAGGTCGGCCATGTTCGCGATCACCTCGCCGGTGGAGGGGTTGGTCACGGCGAAGGTCTTGCCGCTGTCGCCGTCCACCCAGGCGCCGTTCACGTAGGATTTCTCGGCCAGCAGGCTGGGGTCTTTGAGTTTCATGGGTTCGGTGTCCTTCCTCGGGGGCGGCCGGGGCCTCATGCGGCGCCGGCCTGTCGGGTGCGTCCCGCCCTCGCCCTTCAATGTCGGGCGGCGCGGGGCGGGGTCAAATCTTCCGGCCGCGCGGGGCGGCGGGTGGACTGCGCGGCGGTGGGGTCAGCGGGCGGGTTCGCGCCTCCAGTCCGAGAGCGTGGCGCGCACGATGCCGGGCCAGTCCTCCTCGGTGGTCACCTGCCGCACGCCCTCGGAGAAGGCCTCCAGCCGGGCGATGGCGGCGGGGTTCGCCTTCGGCGCCACGGCCACCAGGGCGGCCTTGCGCGAATGGCGGGAGAGCTCGCGCAGCCCCTCGGGCGGCTGGGCCAGGGTCTCGCGGTTGGTGAACACGGCCGTGGCGGCGTCCGGGCCGGGGCGCAGGCAGTCGGCGAGGGCGACGTCGCGCACCAGGTCGGCGCCGCGCGGCAGCAGGCCGGTGGCGATCGGGTCCGGGCCCACGTAGTCGGGCGGCAGGCAGATCCGCACGCCCTCGAGGTCGCGCGGCAGGTCGGCGGGGCCGTAGAACACCAGGTCCAGCGTCATCAGCGGCTCGGAGAAGGCGTAGTCCTCGCACAGGCGCTGCACCTCGCGCGGGGCGCTGAGCCGGGCCGGGCACTCGGGCTGCACCCAGGGAAAGCCGAGGTCGAAGGCGCCCATGGGCAGCAGCAGCGAGAGCTGGGCATCGCCGTCGCGCACCTCGTCGATGCGGAACTGCTGGCCGGGGGCGGCGGCGCTCATCACCCGGCGGACGAGCTCGGGCAGCAGGCCGCGGCCCGGCAGGCCGGTGGCCACCAGCGGCGGCATGCCGCCGGCGGTGAGGAAGCGCACCTCCTCCTCCGCCGGCCCGCGCGGGCGGATGCCCGGGGGGTCGAGGGTCTGGCGGGCGGCCTGCATCGCGGCCTCGGGGGGCATGGAGCCGTCCTCGCAGGGCAGGCGCAGCACCTGGCCCACTTCGAGGGCGTTGGGCGAGGGCAGCACGTCGCGGTTCGCCTCGAACAGGGTGAGGTAGCGGTCATGGCCGTAGACCCGCTGGGTGATGGAGCGCAGCGTGTCGCCGCGCTGGACCACGTAGGGCCCGCAGGCCTCCTGCGCCGAGGCGCCGCCGGCACCTGCCGCCAGCGCGGCGAGGGCGAGGGCCGCGAGACGGCCGGACAGCGACCCCGACGACAGGGCCGGAGGGGCGCGACGCAGGGCGGGGCGGCGGGCCGCTCCGGCGGATCTTGGCATTTGGTCCCCCCGGGGATGCTGTGACATGCGCGCTACTATTGCGGGGCACGCCGCCGGGTGCAAGGCCGCGCGGGCACGGCCGCTCCGGGGTGGCGCAACCGGGGCGCGAGCGCCCCGCCCGCCCGCTCTCCCGCCGTGCTTCGCCGGCATATGTGTGTTGGTTTTCGGACGCTTGGCCTTTAAGGTCCGAGACCGGTACCATCCGCATCAGACGGAGCGCAGCAGGGCAGCCAATGGCACGACGCATCATCCTGGATCGGGACACGGACCCGCATTTCTCCCAGCCGATCCGCCAGACCTTCGCGATGGTGGTGATCCTCGCGCTCGTGGCCGTGGGCGTGTGGTTCATCTACGGCTCGGTGGCCGGGGTGCTGATGTCGAACCCGGTGCTGAACGGCTTCATCGCCGCGGTCTTCGTGATCGGCGTGCTGTCGTGCTTCTTCCAGGTGTTCCAGCTCACCTCCGCCGTGAGCTGGATCGAGGGTTTCGCGCTCGACCGGCCGGGGCACGAGTTCACCAAGACCCCGCGGCTGCTGGCCTCGCTCTCCGCGCTGCTGCGCGGCAAGGGCTCGCGCTCGATGCTCACCTCCGCCTCCACCGGCTCGATCCTCGATTCCGTCGCCACGCGGCTCGACGAGGCGCGCGACATCACCCGCTACATCATCAACCTGCTGATCTTCCTCGGCCTGCTCGGCACGTTCTGGGGCCTCGCGAACACCGTGCCGGCGGTGGTCGACACCATCCGCCACCTCGCCCCGCAGGAGGGCGAGGAGGGCATGGCGGTGTTCGACCGGCTGATGAGCGGGCTCGAGGAGCAGCTCGGCGGCATGGGCACCGCCTTCTCCAGCTCGCTGCTCGGCCTCGCCGGCTCGCTGGTGGTGGGGCTGCTGGAGCTCTTCGCCGGCCACGGGCAGAACCGCTTCTACCGCGAGCTGGAGGAGTGGCTGTCCTCCATCACCCGCATCGGCCTCTCCACCGGCGACGGCGAGCATGGCGGCTTCGACGGCACCGTTCTCGCCGGCATCCTCGAGCAGACCGCGATGCAGATCGAGAGCCTGCGCGAGATGGTCACCCGCGGCGAGGAGCGCCGCTTCGAGACCGAGGACCGGCTCACCCGCCTCGCCTCCTCGCTCGACCGGCTGAGCGAGACGCTGGCCACCCCCTCGGCCGAGCAGCGCGCCGCCGAGGAGGCCCGCGCCGCCACGCTGGAGCGCATCGCCGCCTCGCAGGAGCGCATGCTGGCGATGACCGCCCAGCGGCTGGAGGACGGCGAGCACGTCGACGCCGAGACCCGCATGCGCCTGCGCAACATCGACGTGCAGCTGCTGCGCATCCTCGAGGAGATGTCCGCCGGCCGGCAGGACTCGCTGTCCGAGATCCGCTCCGGCTTCGCCCAGCTGCCGCGCGGCATCGGCGCGGCGATCTCCGAGGCCGTCTCCGGGACGGCGGGGCGCTGAGCCATGGCCCTCTCGCGCAGATCGGGGCGAAGACCGGAGGCCAACATCTGGCCCGGTTTCGTGGACGCGATGACCGCGCTCACGCTCGTGCTGATGTTCGTGCTCTCGATGTTCATGATCGTGCAGTTCTTCCTGCGCGAGACCATCACCGGGCAGGAGAGCAAGCTCGACCAGCTCGGCTCCGAGGTGGCCCAGCTCACCCAGGCGCTCGGCCTCGCCCGCACCCGCTCGGAGAATTTGCAGGGGCAGGTGAACACGCTCTCCTCCGACCTCGCCTCCACCCGCACGCTCGCCGGCCAGCAGGCGCTGATGATCGACAGCCTCACCGCCGAGCGTGACGACCAGGCCGCCCGCATCGCGAGCTTCGAGGAGCAGGTGGCGGGGCTGCTCTCCGAGAAGAGCGACCTCACCGCCGCCCTCGCCGCCGCGCGGGACGAGACGGCGCAGCGCCAGGCGGCGCTCGACGAGGCGCAGGGCACCATCACCACCCTGCAGGCCGAGAACGCCCGCGAGGTGGACGAGAAGGAGGCGCTGCAGCTCGCCCTCGCCAACCTGCGCGAGGAGATCGACGCGCAGGAGGAGGCCGCCCGCCTCGCCGCCGCCCGGCGCGAGGCGCTGCAGGCGCTGGTGGAGAGCCTGCGCGAGGAGGCGCAGCAGAGCGAGGCGCGCATCGCCGAGCTCGACCAGCAGCTCACCGCCGAGCAGCAGGCCCGCGTGGCCGAGGCCGCCCAGGCAAAGGCGCTGCTCGACCAGTTCCGCGAGGAGAGCGCCGAGCAGGTCTCCGGGCTGGAGGCGAAGCTCACCGACCAGGAGAAGCTCGCCGCCGCCGAGGCCGCCGCCGCGCGCGAGCTGCGCGAGAAGCTGGAGAACTCGCAGTCCGAGCTCACCGCGATGACCCTCGCGCTGGAGGAGCAGCGCAGGAAGGCGGAGGAGACGCTGGCCCTGCTCGCCGCCGCCGATGCCGCGCGCACCCAGCTCGAGACCGCCCGCGCCGATGACCGCAGCGAGCTGGAGCGGCGCCGCGCCGCGGTGGCGAAGGCGAATGAATTGCTGGCCCGGCAGCGCGCCGCGGCGAGCGAGGACCAGAAGCGCATCGCGCTGCTCAACCAGCAGACGCTGGAGCTGCGCCGCCAGCTCTCCAGCCTGCAGGCCACGCTCGACGCCGCCGCCGAGCGCGATTCCGACCGGCAGGTGCAGATCGAGAGCCTCGGCACCCAGCTCAACTCCGCCCTCGCCCAGGTGGCCGAGGAGCAGCGCCGCCGCGCCGAGCTGGAGGCGCGCGAGCGCGAGCGGCTGGAGGCGGAAGCGAAGGACCTGCGCCGCGCCCGCTCCGAGTTCTTCGCCCGCACCCGCGAGATCCTCGAGGACCGGCCGGGGGTGGAGATCGTCGGCGACCGGTTCGTGTTCTCCTCCGAGATCCTGTTCCCGCCCGGCTCGGCCGATCTCTCCGAGGCCGGCAAGACCCAGATCGCCCGGGTGGCGGAGGTGATCCGCGACGTCTCGCAGCAGATCCCGGACGGTATCGACTGGATCCTGCGCGTCGACGGCCACACCGACGACACCCCGCTGCGCGGCGGCCGCTACGCCGACAACTGGGAGCTCAGCCAGGCCCGGGCCCTCTCCGTGGTGCGCTTCCTGATCGACGACGAGGGCATCCCCGCCGACCGGCTCTCGGCCAACGGCTTCGGGGAGTACCAGCCGATCGACACCGGCACCACGCCGGAGGCGAGGGCCCGCAACCGCCGCATCGAGCTGAAATTCACCGAGCGCTGAGCCGCGCCCGCCCCCGTCCGGAGCGTGTCGCCCACCCGCCCGCCCCGCCACGCTCCGGCCGGGGGCGGGCGCGGCCGGTGACGTGGCCGGAAGGGCCCGGCACGGGCCCGACGCGCCTCCCGAGGCGGGGGCTTCAGCCCCCTCCGAGGCAGGCGCACCTCCCCGCGGGGCGGTGCGTGACGGGCTCGCACCCTGGTTGGCACATGTTCGCGGCGGCGCTGAAGCCCGGATCACGCGCGCCGTCTGTCCCGCCTTTCCGCCCTCGGGGGGGCTCGTGCTCCCGGCTTCCGGCAAGCTGCGAGGTCGGGAGGTGGCCGCCTCGGGTTCGCGGTCGGCGCCCTGCAGGCAATAGGCGGACTGCCGAACATGCTGCCTCCGCGCGGGGAGGCAGGGTGCCCGGATGTCACCGCGAGGCGGGGCGGCGGCGCGGGGACCCGGAATAAGGAAAAAGGGCGCCGGTGGCCGGCGCCCTTTTCGAATTGTCTCGATCCTGCCCCGGATCAGTCGAGCGTGCGCTCGACCTCCTCGGTGGTGAAGATCTCGATGACGTCGCCTTCGCGGATGTCCTCGTAGTTCTCGAAGGCCATGCCGCATTCCTGGCCGGCCCGGACCTCGCGGACCTCGTCCTTGAAGCGCTTCAGCGTCTTCAACTTGCCCTCGTGGATCACCACGTTGTCGCGCAGCAGGCGGACGCCCGCGTCGCGGCGGGCAACGCCCTCGGTGACCTCGCAACCGGCAACCTTGCCGACGCCCGTCACCTTGAACACCTGCTTGATCGCCGCGTAGCCGATGAAGGTTTCCTTCACCTCCGGCGAGAGCAGGCCCGAGGCCGCTGCCTTGATGTCATCCACGAGGTTGTAGATGATCGAGTAGTAGCGGATCTCGACGCCCTTCTGGTTCGCGGACTCGCGGGCCGGGGCGTTGGCGCGGACGTTGAAGCCGATGATCGGCGCATTGCTCGCCTCGGCGAGGGTCACGTCGGACTCGGTGATGGCACCCACGCCGGAGTGCAGCACCCGGACGCGAACCTCGTCGTTGCCGACCTTCTCCATCGCCTGGACGATCGCCTCGACCGAACCCTGCACGTCGCCCTTCACCACGATCGGCAGCTCGGCGACATTGGAGTCGGCCTTGGCCTGGGCGAGAAGGGTCTCGAGCGAGCCGCGGGCACCGGCGGCAGCCTGGCGCTCCTTGGCGACGCGGGAGCGGTAGTCGGCGATCTCGCGGGCCTTGGCCTCGCTCTCGACCACGTTGAGCGTGTCGCCGGCCTCGGGCGTGCCGTGCAGGCCGAGCACCTCCACCGGAACCGAAGGCCCGGCTTCGTCGACCCGCTCGCCCTGGTCGTTCATCAGGGCGCGTACCTTGCCCCACTGCTCGCCGACGACGAAGACGTCGCCGCGGCGCAGCGTGCCGCGCTGGACGAGGACCGTGGCCACGGGGCCGCGGCCGGTGTCGAGCTTGGCCTCGATGACCGCGCCTTCCGCCGGGCGGTCCGGGTTGGCGCGCAGATCGAGGATCTCGGCCTGCAGGGCGATGTTCTCGAGCAGCACGTCGAGCCCCTTGCCCGTGTGGGCGGAGACCTCGACGTCGAGCACGTCACCGGACATGGCTTCCACCACGACCTCGTGCTGCAGCAGCTCCACGCGCACCCGCTGCGGATCGGCATCGGGCTTGTCGGTCTTGTTGATCGCCACGATCATCGGCACACCGGCGGCCTTCGCATGGGCGATGGCCTCGATGGTCTGCGGCATGACGCTGTCATCGGCCGCGACCACCAGCACCACAATGTCCGTCACCTGCGCGCCACGGGCCCGCATGGAAGTGAAGGCGGCGTGGCCCGGCGTGTCGAGGAAGGTGATCTTCGCGCCGGAATCGATGGTGATCTGGTAGGCGCCGATGTGCTGGGTGATGCCGCCGGCCTCGCCCGAGACCACGGAGGTCTTGCGGATCGCGTCGAGCAGCGAGGTCTTGCCGTGGTCGACATGGCCCATGATGGTCACCACCGGGGCGCGCGGCTTCAGGCTGTCCGCCGAGTCCTCGGTGGTCTCGATCGCGTCTTCCACGTCCGAGTCCGAGACACGCACGACCTTGTGGCCGAACTCCTCGATGATCAGCGCGGCGGTGTCCGGGTCGATCGTCTGGTTCTGGGTGGCCATGATGCCGTTCTGCATCAGCCATTTCACCACGTCCGCGGTGCGCTCTGCCATGCGGTTGGCGAGCTCCTGGACGGTGATGGCGTCCGGCAGCTGCACGTCGCGCACGACCTTCTCGCGCGGCTCGTTGGAGCCGAACATCTTGCGCTTCTCGCGCTCCTGGCGGCGGCGCATCTGCGCCATCGAGCGCTGGCGACCGGCACCGTCACCCCCAGCAAGCGCCTGGTTGATGGTGAGCTTGCCGGTGTTGCGGCGGTCGGCGCCCTTGGCGGCCTTGCCACCGGGACGGTCGTCGCCGCCTGCCGGGCGCTCGCGCCGGGCCGGGACAGGGGTGGCGCCGCGCGGCGCGCGGTCGTCGCCCGGAACCTCGGTGCCGCGCGGGGCGCGGCCCGGCACGGCGGCGGGATCGGCGGTCTTGGCGGTGGCGGCGGCACGGGCGGCTTTCGCCTCGGTGCGGGCCTTCTCCTCCTCGACGCGCTTCGCCTCGGCCTCGGCGGCCTCGCGTGCGGCGGCTTCCTCGCGCTCGCGGCGGATCTCGCGCTCACGCTCCTCGCGCTCGCGGGCCTCCTTCTCCTCGCGGAGCTTGTCCATCTCCTCGATGCGGCGCTGCTCTTCCTCGGCTTCACGCTTGCGCCGGTCGGCCTCGTTGGCCTTCGCGGCCTCGAGCGCCTTCAGCCGGCGGGCGTATTCTTCCTCGGAAAGGGTGCGGAGCATCTGCCCCTTGCCCTGCACGCGGCCGCGCGGCTTGGCCGAGCTGCCACCGGCAGGACGGGCGCCGCCGCCGGACGGCGCGCGGCCGGAAGGCTGCGCCTGGCCGCCGGAGGCTGGCCGGGCCTGGCCCTGCGGGGCGGCCGGTGCGGCGCTGCCGGACGTGGAAGAAGGTGCAGCCGGGGCCGCCGCGGGTTTCGCCGCCGCTGGCCTGGCCTCCGCCGGAGCGGCAGGAGCCGCGCCCGGTTTCGGCGCAAGATTGAACTTGCGCTTCTTCTCGACCACGACGGATTTCGAGCGGCCGTGGGAGAAGCTCTGGCGCACTCGGTCGCCAGAGCCCCGAGGCCCCATTTTGCCGCCCTTGTTGTCGCCGCCAGTGGTGTCACTCATGCTCATGTCAACCTATCGCTTCGGGCCCGTCCTTGGCCCCGTCATCATCATGTTGCAGCGGCCCGGATGGCGCTGCACAGTCTCGGAGCCCGGAAAGCCGGGCTGCTTCTCTCAGGATCCGATCCGTGACCCCGCCGGCGTCGAGCGCCGCATGTATCACATGATCGCGTCCAAATGCCAAACCCAATTCGGACCCGGTCAGACAGGCGATGCGCGGGGCATCGCCGGCCATGGGCCGCAGCCTGGCTCTTCCTTGCTCGGATCCGTCCGACGCCTCGATGAGTGCGCCGACGGGCCCCGATTTCAGCCGGGCCTTCACCTTGTCATGCCCGGCAAGTGCCAGCCCTGCCTTGCGGGCGAGGGCCAGATGGTCGATCAGCCGGCGGGCGACGAGCGCTTCGAGCGCCTCTGGGAGCCCCTCCGGTACGCGTACCTGCTGCCGCGCTGCGCGGGAGAACAGGTTCTTCTTCACGGCCTTCGCCAGCGCCTCGCGGCTGGCGGTGAGCCATATGCCCCGGCCGGGCAGGCGCTCGGCCAGATCGGGAACGATCTCGGCGTCGGGCCCGACCACGAAACGGATCATCGCGCCGGTATCGCCTGAGGCGCCGGTCGCGATGCAGCGTCTTTCGGGGCCGTCCCGATCCTTGGTGCGACCGCCCCGGGTCATTCTGCCTTCCGGCCGGGTCAGGCCCCGGCCGCCTCCTGCGTGTCGTCGCCGTCCTCGGCGGAGGCCTCGGCCTCTTCCGCCTCGGCCTGGGCCGCGAGGTCTTCCTCGGTCACCCAGCCGAGCGCGAGGCGCGCGGACATGACGAGGGTCTGCGCCTCTTCGAGCGACATGTCAAACGCCTCGAGGATGCCGTCATCCTTCACGCGCTTGCCGTCGACCGTGGTATACCCGCCGGCCAGCTCCCAGTCGGCACAGGTGGCGAAGTCCTCGAGGGTCTTGATGCCCTCGGAGCCGAGCGCCACCAGCATCTGCGGCGTGAGCCCCTCGAAGGAGAACAGGCTCTCCTCGACGCCAAGCTCGCGGGCCTTTTCCATCGCCTGGTTGTTGAGTTCCTCGAGGCTCTCGCGGGCGCGGGCCTGAAGTTCCTCGGCGGTCTCCTCGTCGAAACCGTCGATGGACAGCAGATCGTCCATTTCGACATATGCGACTTCTTCGAGCGATGTGAACCCCTCGGACACGAGAAGTTGTGCCACCATCTCGTCGACGTTCATCGAATCCATGAACATCTTGGAGCGTTCGGCGAACTCGGCCTGGCGGCGCTCGCTCTCCTCGGCCTCGGTCATGATGTCGATGTCCCAGCCGGTGAGCTGGGAGGCGAGGCGCACGTTCTGGCCGCGGCGGCCGATGGCGAGCGAGAGCTGGTCATCGGGCACGACGACCTCGATGCGCTCGCTGTCCTCGTCGATCACCACCTTGGAGACCTCTGCGGGCTGCAGCGCGTTCACCAGGAAGGTCGCGGTGTCTTCGGTCCAGGGAATGATGTCGATCTTCTCGCCCTGCAGCTCGGCCACGACGGCCTGCACGCGGCTGCCGCGCATGCCCACGCAGGCACCCACGGGGTCGATCGAATGGTCGTAGGAGATCACGCCGATCTTGGCGCGGGAACCGGGGTCACGCGCGACGGCCTTGATCTCGATGACGCCGTCGTAGATCTCCGGCACTTCCATCTTGAACAGGGCGGCCATGAACTCCGGCGCGGTGCGCGAGAGGAAGATCTGCGGACCACGGGTCTCGTGGCGCACGTCCTTCACGAAGGCGCGGATGCGGTCGCCGTTGCGGTAGGCCTCGCGCGGGATCATCTGGTCGCGGCGGATGATCGCCTCGCCCCGGCCCACGTCGACGATGACGTTGCCGTATTCCACGCGCTTCACCACGCCGTTGATAATGGTGCCGACGCGGTCCTTGAATTCCTCGAACTGGCGCTCGCGCTCGGCCTCGCGGACCTTCTGCACGATGACCTGCTTGGCCGACTGCGCGGCGATGCGGCCGAGGTCGAGCGTGGGCAGCGGGTCGGCGATGATGGAGCCGATCTCGGCCTCGGGGTTTTTCGCCCGGGCCTCCTCGAGGGTCATCTCGGTGAAGTGATTCTCCACTTCCTCGACCACCTCGCGCACGCGGGACATGGAGAGCTCACCCGAGCGCCGGTCGATATGCGCACGGATGTCGTACTCGGCGCCGTAGCGCGAGCGCGCCGCCTTGCCGAGGCTGTCTTCCATCGCCTCGATGACCAGCTCCGGGTCGATCAGCTTCTCGCGCGCGACCGCGTCGGCGATCTGGAGCAGTTCAAGCCGGTTGGCACTGACAGTCGAGCTCATCTATGCATCCTCCCGCCGTTCGGGTTCATCGGGTTCATCATCGTCGGTCTCCACGACCTCGTCGAATTCGGCTTCGTCGAAGCCGGTGCGGCCCTTGAGGGATTCCGCGATCAGGTCATCGGTGAGCACCAGCCGGGCGTCCGACAGCCAGTCGAACTCGAGCCCGATGGTGCCCTCGTCGATCTCGATCAGCACCTCGGTGCCCTCGATCCCGGCGAGAATGCCCTTGAAGCGCTTGCGGCCCTCGATGAGCTCGGAGGTCTCCAGCTTCGCCTCCCAGCCCTGCCAGCGGTCGAAATCCGCCAGGCGGGTGAGGGGCCGGTCGATGCCGGGGGAGGAGACTTCCAGGTTGTATTCCCCCTGAATGGGGTCCTCGACGTCGAGAACGGCGGAGAGCGCGCGCGAGAGGTTCGCGCAATCCTCCACCTCCATGCTGCCATCCGGCCTCTCGGCCATGATCTGCAGGGTGGTCTTCTTTCCCGACATCAGCCGCAGGCGTACGAGGCCGAAGCCCATGCCCTCCACCGTGGGGCGCAGGAGCTCGGCCAGCTTGCGGTCGAATGCTGCTTTGGCAACCAGATCCGTCACGGGCGTCCTTCTCCGAAAACAAAAAAACGGGCTCGCGGCCCGTTCGTCTTCCCGGTGGTGGAAGGCCCCGGAGGCCTCCCGCCGCTGTTGGAGACGTCTATACGCCTCCGCCCCGGCGGATGCAAGGCCGAATCCGGGCAGCGGCCATGCAGGGAACCCGGGGGCCTGTTACTGGATTATTTGCACACGCACATCTATAGTGCGGTGCACAATAACCCGGAGCACCCAGATGTTCTCTCTCCTCGACGGTCTTTCCCTCTACCAGGACGCGCTCAAGATCGGGCAGCTCAACCTCGCCATCGCCGTTTCGGCCGGCGAGGTGATCATGCGGCGCAACATGCTGATGGTGAGCGGCACCATCACCAGCACGGAAATGAGCCGGATGGTGACGGAGAAGCACGAGACCTTCGTGAAATCGGTGAACGCCGCGGCCGGGGCGGCGCTCGGCGGCGGCAGCCCGGCCCGCATCGTCGAGGCCGCGCTCGCCCCCGTGGGCCGCAAGACCTCCGCCAACGTGAAGCGCCTGCGCCGCTGAGGCCCGCGCGCGCCCGCGCGCGCCGCAGGCGGGAAGCCGCCGCGCCGCGCGGCGCGGGAAGGGCTCAGTTGGTCATGCCGTCCCAGAAGCGCTTGACCTTCGAGAGGAAATCGGTCGCCTCGGGGTTGTTGTCGCGCCCGGCCTTCTCGAACTCGCGGATGAGCTCCTTCTGCCGGGTGGAGAGGTTCACCGGGGTTTCCACCGCCAGTTCGAGGTAGAGATCGCCCGCCGCGCCGCCGCGCAGCGCCGGCATGCCCTTGCCGCGCAGGCGCAGCAGCTTGCCGGACTGCACGCCCTCCGGCACCTTCACCTTGGTGCGGCCGCCGTCGAGCGTGGGCACTTCGATCTCGCCGCCCAGCGAGGCGGTGACCATCGACAGCGGCACCCGGCAGTGCAGGTTCTGGCCGTCGCGCTCGAAGATCGGGTGCTCGGCCACCTGGATGAAGATGTAGAGATCGCCCGCCGGGCCGCCGCGCAGGCCGGCCTCGCCCTCGCCGGCGAGGCGGATGCGGGTGCCGGTCTCCACGCCCGCGGGGATGTTCACGTTCAGCGAGCGCACGCGCTCCTGCCGGCCGGAGCCGCCGCATTCGGTGCACTTGTTCTTGATGATCTGGCCCTGGCCCGCACAGGTGGGGCAGGTGCGCTCGATGGTGAAGAAGCCCTGCTGCGCGCGCACCTTGCCCATGCCCGAGCAGGTGGGGCAGGTGCTGGGCTCGGTGCCGCCGGCGGCCCCGGTGCCCGAGCAGGCGTCGCAGGCGGTGGAGCCGGGCACCTGCAGGCTGGCCTGCTTGCCCGACATCGCCTCTTCCAGCGAGATCGAGAGATTGTAGCGCAGGTCCGAGCCGCGGGTGGCGCGCGGGCCGGCGCCGCGCCGGCCGCCACGGCCGCCGCCCATGAAATCGCCGAACAGGTCGTCGAACACGTCCGAGAAGGCCGAGGAGAAATCGGCGCCGCCGGGCCCGCGCCCGCCGCCGCCCATGCCGCCCTCGAAGGCCGCGTGGCCGAACTGGTCGTAGGCCGCCTTCTTCTGGCTGTCCTTGAGGATGTCGTAGGCCTCGTTCACCTCCTTGAACTTCGTCTCCGCGTCGGGGTTGTCGCGGTTACGGTCCGGGTGAAGCTCCATGACCTTCTTCTTGTAGGCTTTCTTCAGCTCGGCTTCGGAGGCGGATTTCGCCACCCCGAGGATTTCGTAGAGATCACGTTTCGACATCGGTCGGCTCCTGCTGCCGTGCAGGCCGGGCCTGCAGGCTGAGAATGGTGTTGATCCCGGTGCGCAGCACGGGAGCGTAGCCGCGGGAGACGAGCAGGCGCACCGGCTCGCTCTCGGGCCCTCGGCCGGTTTCGAGAACCACATGCCCGGGCCAGAGGGCCACGGGGGCAGTGTTGAGGAAGGCGGTGAGAACCGGCAGCTCCACCCCCTCGATATCCATCTTCATCGCGTCGATCCGGGGCAGGCCCGCGTCGCGCACCACGTCCAGCAGCGGCCGCATCGGCACCTCGAAATCGCCGGTCTCGGCCACGCGCGCCTCGCCGCGGTTCGAGAGGCCGCCGGAGGCGAAGCGCACGCTGCCCTCCTCGGCGCCGAGCGCCACGGGCGCATGCACCACCTCCGCCGCACCGGAGGCGGCGAGGTTGAAGGTGAGGCGCGCGGCGTTCACCGGGTCGGGCTCCACCGCCACGGCCTTCAGGGCGATGCCCCGGGCCTGGCAGGCGGCGCGCACCGAGAGGGTGTAGAGTCCCACGTTCGCACCGGCATCGACGAAGCAGAAATCGCCCTCGGCCCCGGCCACCGCACGGTCGAGGAAGGCGCGCTCCTCGGCGTCCCACAGGTGGATGCCGGCGAAGGCGCGCTTCTCGCAGCGGTTGTCGGCCGGGTGGAGGCGCACCTTCTGGCTGCCGAACACGGTGACGTCGAACGGCGCCTCGCGCCCGGCAAGGCAGAGCTTGCGCAGCAGCGACACCCCCCAGAGGCCGACACGGCCCTCGGGCATGTGATCGGCCATCCGCCTAAGCGAATCGACCACGCCGGGCAGGGCATGGTCTCCGAACGGCGTCTGGTCGCTGGCTGGGATACGGTCCATGAAAGGCCCCTTGCGACGGCGGCACCCGGTTGCCCGGGTGCCGCCCGAGATGGCCTCAGTTCTGCTTCTTGTCGTTGTCGACGTCTTCGTAATCGGCGTCGACGACGTCATCCTTGCCGCCCTCGGCCTGCGGACCCTCCTCGGGGGCCTCGCCGGCTTCGGACTGCGCCTTGTAGATCGCCTCGCCGAGCTTCATCGAGGCTTCCATCAGCGCCTGGGTCTTGGTCTTGATGTCCTCGAGGTCTTCCCCGGCGGCGGCTTCCTTCAGCGCGGCAAGGGCGGTCTCGATCGTGCCCTTGGTCTCGGCGTCGACCTTGTCACCATGCTCCTTGAGCGACTTCTCGGTGGAATGCGCGAGGCTCTCGGCGTGGTTCTTCGCCTCCACCAGCTCGCGGCGCACCTTGTCGCCCTCGGCGTTCGCCTCGGCTTCCTTGACCATCTTCTCGATGTCGTCGTCGGAAAGACCGCCCGAAGCCTGGATGGTGATCTTCTGCTCCTTGTTCGTGCCCTTGTCCTTGGCGGACACGGAGACGATTCCGTTCGCGTCGATGTCGAAGGCGACCTCGATCTGCGGCATGCCGCGCGGTGCCGGCGGGATGTCCTCGAGGTTGAACTGGCCGAGCAGCTTGTTGTCCGCCGCCATCTCGCGCTCGCCCTGGAACACCCGGATCGTCACGGCCGACTGGTTGTCGTCGGCGGTCGAGAAGATCTGGCTCTTCTTGGTCGGGATCGTGGTGTTGCGGTCGATCAGCCGGGTGAACACGCCGCCCAGCGTCTCGATGCCCAGCGACAGCGGGGTCACGTCGAGCAGGACCACGTCCTTCACGTCGCCCTGCAGCACGCCGGCCTGGATGGCGGCGCCGAGGGCCACGACCTCATCGGGGTTCACGCCCTTGTGGGGCTCCTTGCCGAAGAACTTGGTCACTTCCTCGATCACGCGGGGCATGCGGGTCATGCCGCCGACGAGCACGACCTCGTCGATCTCGTTCTTGGTCAGGCCCGCATCCTTCAGCGCCGCCGCACAGGGCTTCATCGACTTCAGGATCAGGTCCTCGACCAGGCCCTCGAGCTTCGCGCGGGTGAGCTTGAGCACCAGGTGAAGCGGGGTCGAGGTCTTGGGGTCCATCGAGATGAACGGCTGGTTGATCTCGGTCTGGCTCGAGGAGGAGAGCTCGATCTTGGCCTTCTCGGCAGCTTCCTTCAGGCGCTGCAGGGCGAGCTTGTCCTTGGTGAGGTCGACGCCGTGCTCCTTCTTGAACTCGGCGGCGAGGTACTCGACGATGCGCATGTCGAAGTCTTCACCACCGAGGAAGGTGTCGCCGTTGGTCGACTTCACCTCGAAGAGGCCGTCGTCGATCTCGAGGATCGAGATGTCGAAGGTGCCGCCGCCGAGGTCATAGACCGCGATGGTCTTGCCACCTTCCTTGTCGAGACCGTAGGCGAGCGCGGCGGCCGTCGGCTCGTTGATGATGCGCAGCACCTCGAGACCGGCGATCTTGCCGGCGTCCTTGGTGGCCTGGCGCTGAGCGTCGTTGAAGTAGGCCGGAACGGTGATGACCGCCTGGGTCACGTCCTCGCCGAGGTAGCTCTCGGCGGTTTCCTTCATCTTCTGCAGGATGAAGGCGGAGATCTGGCTGGGGCTGTACTTGTCGCCCTTCACTTCCACCCATGCGTCGCCGTTGCCGCCGTCGACGATGGTGTAGGGCACCATGCCCTTGTCCTTCGTCACCATCGGGTCGTCGATGCGACGGCCGATGAGGCGCTTCACGGCGAAGAGGGTGTTCGACGGGTTGGTGACGGCCTGGCGCTTGGCCGACTGGCCAACGAGGCGCTCGTCATCGGTGAACCCGACCATCGAGGGCGTCGTGCGCGCGCCCTCGGAATTCTCGATCACCCGGGGTTTCGCGCCGTCCATGATGGCGACGCAGGAGTTGGTCGTCCCGAGGTCGATACCGATAACTTTACCCATGAATCTGCATCCTTTCCTTTACGCGGCGATTCCGGAGCCCGGGTCCGTTGCGGCCCCCGCACCCCATCCCTGAGGGCCCTTCACGCTTCGGTGAGGGGCATCGGAGTCAGAGCCGATATAGGCGGCGAAAACGCGGCCTGCAAGCAGTCGGGGCGGAATCTGTCGCGGTTCGTGTCTTGTATTTTCGCGCCTTGGCGCGAGGGGGGGTCCGGGCGGTGGCGCAAGCCTGCTCACGCCGCCGCACGAGGCTGTTCGGGCTCAGGAGCCGGTGAAACGGGGAGGGCGCTTGTCGCGCATCGCGGCAAGGCCCTCGGCGTGGTCGGAGGAGGCGAAACAGGCCGCGATGCGGGCCCGCGCCGCCTCCGTGTCGAGCCGGCCTGCGCCGAGCTCGGTGATGGTGCGCTTCATGCCCGAGACCGCGAGCGGGGCGAGCGCCGACAGCTCCTCCGCCAGCGCCTCCAGCCGCGGCTCCAGCGCCTCGGGCACCACGAGTTCGTCGAGGAAGCCGATGTCGCGCAGGGCGGTGTCGGAGAAGGTCTCGGCGCGCAGGAACATCCGCCGCGTGGCCTGCTGGCCCACCACGCGCAGGGCGCGGGCGATGCCGGCGGGCTCGTAGTGGATGCCCAGTTTCGCAGGCGGCACGAACATGCGCATGCCATCCACCCCGATGCGGAAATCGCAGGCGAGCGCCAGCTCCACCCCGCCGCCGTATACCCCGCCGTTGAGGGCGCAGATGGTGGGGCGGGGGAAGGCCTCGAGCGTGTCGCAGAGCGCGGTGAGGGGGTTTTCGGTCCAGTCCGCCGCGATCCCGTCGAGCGCCGCGCCGGAGCAGAAGCTGCGCCCGGTGCCGGTGAGCACCAGCACGCGCAGCTCCGGCCGGGCGGCGAGATTGCCGAGCGCCTCCGTCAGCGCCGCCATCGCCGCGCGGTCGAGCGCGTTGTGACGCTCGGGCCGGGCGAGGGTGATGCGGGCGACGGGGCCTTCGACGGCGGTCTCGATCATGGCGGGTTCAGAGCTCGAAGGTGGCGAAGACCGGGGCATGGTCGGACGGCTGGGTCCAGCCGCGGCAATCGCGCAGGATGCGGCTGCCGGAGGAGGCGGGCGCGATGTCGGGCGTGGCCCAGACATGGTCGAGCCGGCGGCCCTTGTCGGCGGCGTCCCAGTCCCGCGCGCGGTAGGACCACCAGGAATAGAGCTGCCCCTCGGGGATGTGCTGGCGGGTGACATCCACCCAGTTGCCGGCCTCCTGCGCCGCGGTGAGGTGCTCCACCTCGATCGGCGTGTGCGAGACCACCTTCAGCAGCGCCTTGTGCGACCAGACATCATCCTCGCGCGGGGCGATGTTGAGGTCGCCCACCAGGATGGAGCGCTGCGGCGGCTCGGCGGTGAACCACGCGCGCATCTCGGTGAGGAAGGCGAGCTTGTGCTCGAACTTCGGGTTCACCAGCGGATCGGGCTCGTCGCCGCCGGCGGGGATGTAGTAGTTGTGGATCGTGGTGCCGTCGGCCAGCCGGCCGGCCACGTGGCGTGCATCGCCCTTGGTGCAGAAGTCGCGCTGGCCGGCGTCCTCCATCGGCAGGCGCGAGAGGATGGCCACGCCGTTGTAGCCCTTCTGGCCGCGCGCGATCACATGGGTGTAGCCAAGCGCGGCAAACCCCTCCAGCGGCAGCTTCTCCACCGGGGACTTCGTCTCCTGCAGGCACAGCACGTCGGGCGCTTCCTCTTCCAGCAGGCGGCGCACGATGGGCTCGCGCAGGCGGACGGAATTGATGTTCCAGGTGCAGATCGTGACGGTCATGGGGGTCTCCGGCTGTTGGCCGCGGATAATGGCCTGCCGGGTTCCGGGGCTCAAGGTCGAAGATGGCCGGTTGCCGGAAAGGAAAGCGCCCGACGGTCTGGGCCGTCGGGCGTCCACCCTGCGAGGGGTTTTCGGCCCGGTGAGGGGGTGGGGCCGAAGGGATGCACCGCGAACCTGGGGATCGTCGGGTGCATGCATATCGTGCGTCGGGGGCGGGCTGCCGGTCAAGGATTCCGAAGGCCCGCCACCGGGTTTTCTGCCAGATGGTATTGAATTCTGAATGCGTGGCTGCCGGGCCCCGCGCCTCAGGGCACCAGGCGGTAGCCTCCCGATTCCGTGACCAGAATGCGTGCATTCGCCGGGTCGGGCTCGATCTTCTGGCGCAGGCGGTAGATGTGGGTTTCCAGCGTGTGGGTGGTCACGCCGGCGTTGTAGCCCCAGACCTCGTGCAGCAGGGTATCGCGGCTCACCACGCGGTCATCGGCGCGGTAGAGGTATTTCAGGATCGAGGTTTCCTTCTCGGTGAGGCGGATCTTCTGGTCCTTCTCGTCCATCAGCATCTTGGTGGAGGGGCGGAAGGAATAGGGCCCGATGGCGAAGACCGCGTCCTCCGACTGCTCGTGCTGGCGCAGCTGCGCGCGGATGCGCGCGAGCAGCACGGGAAAGCGGAAGGGCTTGGCCACATAGTCGTTCGCGCCGGCGTCGAGCCCGAGGATGGTGTCGGAATCCGAGGCATGGCCGGTGAGCATCAGGATGGGGCATTTCACCCCGTTCTTGCGCATCAGCCGGCACAGCTCGCGGCCGTCGAGATCGGGCAGGCCCACGTCGAGCACCACGAGATCGTAGGTCTGCTCCTTCACCTTCTCCAGCGCCTCGGCGCCGTTGCCGGCCTCGAAGACGTCGAAATCATCGGTGAGGACGAGCTGGTCAGCGAGGGCCTCGCGCAGGTCGGCCTCGTCGTCTACCAGCAGGATCTTGCGCAGCGTGCTCATGGTCTTCCCCAGTCACTCAAGTGTTTCGTTTGGTGAAGAGATTTGTCTGGTGGCCGCCGGAGCAAGGGCATGCTCACGAATTTCACGCAAGCGTGTTGCCCGATGTGCAATTGTTTCACTTTGCCGGTCATCTGCCTATATAGCTCGCGCGTACCAGGTGTACGTCACCATGTCTCACGCCAGCGGGAAGCGGGATCTGCCATGAACTTCCATCTCAGCGCCGAGGAGCGCGTGGCCCGGGCCCAGGCCGATTTCCGCATCGGCGTGCCGGTGCTGCTGCGCGCGGGCGAGGCGCGGATGCTCGCGCTCGCCGCCGAAACCCTCACCGCCGACCGGCTGGACGAGCTGCGCGCCCTGGGCGGCGAGATCGACGTGGTGGTGACCGCGCGGCGTGCCGAGACCCTGCGCGCCCGCGCCTATGACGGCGACATCGCCCGCATCGCCGTGCCGGCCGATGCCGCCGCCGCCTGGCTGCGCGCCACGGCCGACCCCGCCTCCGACCTGAAGATGCCGATGAAGGGCCCCTATGCCACCCGGCGCGGCGGCGATGCGGCGCTGGCCCGCGTGGCGGTGCAGCTTGCCAAGCAGGCCCACCTGCTGCCCGCCGCCGTCACCCTCGGTGGCGGTGCGGAGCTGGAGGCGCGCGCGCTTGCCGCCGGGCTGGGCCAGCTCTCCATCGCCGACGTGGCCAATGCCCGCCCCGAGGCGATGGCGCTCGAGCCGGTGGCCGACGCGCGCGTGCCGCTCGAGGTGTCGGAGGCGGGCCGCGTGCACGTGTTTCGCCCGCGCAACGGCGGCGAGGAGCATTACGCGGTGGAGATCGGCGCGCCGGACCGTCGCCAGCCGGTGCTCTCGCGTCTGCATTCCGCCTGTTTCACCGGCGACCTCGTGGGCTCGCTGAAATGCGACTGCGGCCCGCAGCTGCGCGCCGCCCTCGCCCAGATCGGGGCCGAGGGCGCGGGCGTGCTGCTCTACCTCAACCAGGAGGGCAGGGGCATCGGCCTTGCCAACAAGATGCGCGCCTACTCGCTGCAGGATCAGGGCTTCGACACGGTGGAGGCCAACCACCGCATCGGCTTCGAGGACGACGAGCGCGACTTCCGCATCGGCACCGAGATCCTCAAGCGCATGGGCTTCTCCGCCGTGCGGCTGATGACCAACAACCCGCGCAAGGTGTCGATGATGGAGGGCGCCGGCGTGGCGGTGACCGAACGCGTGCCGCTGCGCGTGGGCGAGAACGCGCACAACCGCGGCTATCTCGCGGTGAAGGCGGCGAAGAGCGGCCACCTGCTGTGACGCCGCGGCTGACCGACCTCGTGGTGGGCCCCTGGGGCGCCCGCTTCCTCGGCCGCAGCTTTCCCTGCTCGGTGGGGCGCGGCGGCATCGGGCAGAAGTGCTGCGAGGGCGACGGCATCACCCCGCGCGGCGTCTGGCACCTGGGCGAGGTGATGGCCCGGCCGGACCGCGGCGGCTTCGCCCCGGGCGCGACGCCGATCGGCCCGCGCGACCTCTGGTCGGACGATCCGGCCGATCCGGCCTACAACACCGCCGTCCGCGCCCCGCACCCGCATTCGCACGAGGCGCTGCGCCGGCCGGACGGGCTCTACGATCTCGTCGGGGCGCTCGATTACAACTGGCCGGTGGCCGTGGCCGGGGCGGGCAGCGCCATCTTCCTGCATGTCTGGCGCGGCCCGCGCAAGCCCACGGCGGGCTGCGTGGCCTTCCGGCGCGACGACCTCGGCTGGATCCTGCAGCGCTGGAGCCCGCGCAGCCGCGTCATCATCCGGTAACACGCTCGCCGAACAGGGCCGAGCCCACGCGCACATGCGTGGCGCCCAGGGCGATGGCGCTCTCGAAATCGCCGCTCATGCCCATGGAGAGCCCCTCGAGCCCGTTGCGCTTCGCGATCTTCGCCAGCAGGGCGAAATGCAGGGCCGGTTCCTCGTCGACCGGCGGGATCACCATCAGCCCCTTCAGCGGCAGGCCGTACGCGTCGCGCACCTGCGCGATGAAGGCATCGGCCTCGGCGGGGAGCACGCCGGCCTTCTGCGGCTCCTCGCCGGTGTTCACCTGGATGAACAGGTCGGGGCAGGCGCCGCGGGCCTGGGCCTCGTCGGCCAGCATCCGCGCGAGCTTCGGACGGTCGACCGACTGGATGACGTCGAAGAGGTCGAGCGCCTGGCGCAGCTTGTTGGTCTGCAGCGGGCCGATGAGATGCAGCTCGATGCCCTCGAACCGCGCGCGGAAGCCGGGCCACTTGCCGGCCGCCTCCTGCACCCGGTTCTCGCCGAACACGCGCTGGCCCTGCTCCAGCACCGCTTCCACCCGCTCATCCGGCTGGACCTTGGAGACCGCGACGAGGGTGACGGGTCCGCGCCCGGCCTTCGCGCAGGCGGCGTCGATACGGGCGGTGATTTCGGAAAGGGACATGGGCAGGGCCTCCGGCGGATGCGTTGCCCCCGGTTCTAGCCCGCGTGCGGGCAAAGAAAAAGGGGAGCAGGCCGGGCCCGCTCCCCCTTTCATCCGATCGCTTGCGCGAAATCAGAACGAGACGCGCATGTAGCCCATCACGGTGTTGTCACCGGGCTCGTCGCTGTCGTTGCCCTCGTAGCCGAGGGTGCCGGTGACGCCCGGAGCGACCGCGTAGGTGGCCCAGACACCGTAGTCGTTCATGTCCTCGCCGGAGAGGGCAGTGGCCCAGCCGCCGGCGAAGGTCCAGGGACCGGTCACGTACTGCGCGCCGACCGCGATGGCGTCGTCCTCGCCGTCGTTGGCGCCGCGCTGGTCGTAGGTCACGCCCACGCCGAAGCCCTGGTAGGAGACGGTCGCGCCGCCCTGCCAGGCGTCGGGGCCGTTCTCGATGGTGAAGTAGCCGCCGCCGAACTCGAGCTCGACGCCGCTGAACTCACCGGTGTAGCCCGCGCCGACCGACCACTTGGAGGTGTCGTCGCCGAACACGAGGTTGCCGTCGCCCTGGTGGAAGGCGTTGCCCACGCCGTCGGCGCCGGCATCCGGGCTCCAGCCGACCATCGCCTGGAAGCCGGAGATGTTCGGGGTGGTGTAGAAGATCGACGGCGAGTCGCCGCCGTTGGACGAGCCGATCACGCCCACGTCCGAATCGAAGTAGCCGATCTTGGTGCTCGGCGCCTCGAAGTAGCCGTACTCGAAGGCGTCCGACGCGTCGTCGTTCGAGCCGATGGTGATCGCACCGAAGGCGCCCGAGACGCGGGCCCAGTTCTCGTCGATCTGGTCGTTCGCGTCGGTGGCGGCTTCGAGCTCGACCCGGCCGTCGAAGGTCAGGCCGTTGTCGGTGGTGCCTTTCCAGCCGAACCAGATCTCGCCGTCCCGCAGGACGCCGACTTCGTCGCCGTTGTCGGACTGGTAGGCCAGGCCGAAGTTCATGTATCCGCCGACGGACGCGGTGATCGGCTCGGCCGCGAGGCCCGCCGTTGCCGAGCCGCCGGCCAGAATGGTCGCTGCCACGACGCTTCTGATTACCATTGTCTGCTCTCCATAGGATAACTTGCGCGAGAGGTAAGGGCCTCCACACGCAGTGGATGCGATATCAAGATAGTCGCGTAAACGCAAGTTATTGTGACCCGCTCTCAGGAAATCGTGAGGGCAATGGGGCGGGAGCCTACCGGCAAAACATGCAGCAACATGTTACTTTCCGGACGAAATTGTCACCGGAAACGAAAAAGGCGGGCCCGGGGGCCCGCCTTCAAACCATCGTGAGATGGTCGAGATCAGAACGCGACGCGGAGGTAGCCGGTCACGACGTTCTCGGAGCCGGCGTACACGGTGTTGTACTCGCCAGCGTCGTTGCCTTCGTAGCCGAGGGTACCGGTGACGCCCGGAGCGATGGCGTAGGTCGCCCACACACCCCAGTTGTTCACGTCACGGCCTTCGGTGTTGGTCGCCCAACCGCCGCCGAAGGTCCAGGGACCGGTCTCGTACTGAGCGCCGACCGAGATGGTGCCAACGGTGTTGTAGAAGCCGGCCGGGCCGACGTACTGGTAGCCGGCGGAGTCGTAGTGCACGCCGAGCGAGAAGCCGACGTAGGAGATCTCACCACCGACGTGCCAGAAGCCGTCATCGTAGAAGTCGGAGTCGCCGTCGAGGTAGCCGGCGCCGACGCCGAAGCCCACGCCGTCGATCTCGCCTTCGTACTTCGCACCAACCGACCAGCGCTGGCCGTCGGTGTCGCCGGGGGCGCCGTAGCCGCCGAACACGAGGTTGCTGTCGTTCACGCCGTCAGCGGAGGAGTTCGGGCCCCAGTCGACCGACGCGGTGAAGCCGGAGATGTTCGGGGTGGTGTAGCGGATGACCGGGATGTCGCCGCCCATCGAGGTGTAGGTCACCGAGTAGAACGAGTCCCAGTAGCCGACGCGGGAACCCGGGCCGTAGAACACGCCCTTTTCCATCGCGTTGGACGAGGAGTCGTCGGAACCGATCATGACCGAACCGAAGGTGCCCGAAACGCGGGCCCAGTTTTCGTCGATCTGGTCGCCGGCCTGGGTGTGGGCTTCGAGCTCGACGCGACCGTCGAAGGTCAGGCCGTTGTCCGAGGTGCCTTTCCAGCCGAGGTGGATTTCGCCGTCACGGAGGACGCCGATTTCGTCGCCCTGATCTTCCATGTAGACCAGGCCCATCATCATGTAGCCGCCAACAGAGCCGGTGATCGGCTCGGCCGCGAACGAAGCGGAGCCCAGGGAGGCAGCCACCAGCGCGGTCGAAGCGAAGAGAACTTTTTTCATCGTGTCCCTCGTAGGTTAAGGTTGTCCCCGATCCGGTTCGATCCGGGTGGAGCAGGCGTAAAATCACGGGAAATGCACTTTTGGGTCAAGCGAGTTCACGGGTTAGCGGAATCTTCAGGGGGACTGTAACCGGAGCGCCACAGTGACCATTCCCGAATCCGTGCGGTGCCGCGAGGGGCAAATGGCTTGTTCACAGTGCGGGGACGGATTATGAGGGGCCCCATAGGCGAAAGGTGGGAGATCCGACGTGGCAGTGACCAGTGTGCCGGGAAAGTTTGCATTTGCATGTGTGGGGGCGATGAGCCTGCTCGCGGCCTGCGGCGATTCCGGATCCTCCGGCAGCAACAGCCGAATTCTTACCCGTTCCGAGGCCCAGGCCCTGGGTGACGACAGCGCCGTGGGTACCGACGGCTCGACCGTGGGCGACATTTTCGGCGGCGGTTCCGTGCAGCAGAACACCGGCCAGTCGCTCCAGGTGAACAAGTACATCTGGAAAGGCGCGCTCGAGACGCTGTCCTTCCTGCCGCTCGCCTCGACCGACCCGTTCTCCGGCGTGATCGTGACCGACTGGGGCACGTCCCAGGCCGCGGCGAACGAGCGCTTCAAGGTGACCGTGTTCATCTCCGACGAGCGGCTGGCCGCCGACACGCTGCGCGTGGCCGTGTTCCGCGAGGTGCGTGACGGCAATGTCTGGCAGAGTGCCCCGGTGCAGGAGGACGTGCCGCGGCAGATCGAGGATTCGATCCTCACCCGTGCGCGCCAGCTGCGCATCGCCGAGGCCCAGCAGGAGGGCTGAGGCCCGCCCGCGCCAGCCGTTCCAGCCAGGCCCGCCGCCGTGCGGGCCGCCTACCAGACAAGACCCCGGGGTCCGACCGCCATGTCCCGCTACAACGCCCGTGAGACCGAACCGAAATGGCAGGCCGCCTGGGAGGCGGCCGGCTCCTTCCGCGCCGAGAGAGACCCCGCGCGCGAGAAGTACTACGTGCTGGAGATGTTCCCCTATCCGTCCGGGCGCATCCACATGGGCCACGTGCGCAACTACACGATGGGTGACGTGGTGGCCCGCTACAAGCGCGCCCGCGGCTTCAACGTGCTGCATCCCATGGGCTGGGACGCCTTCGGCCTGCCGGCAGAGAATGCCGCGATGGAGAAGAAGGTCAGCCCCGCGGTCTGGACCTACCAGAACATCGGCACGATGAAGGAGCAGCTCAAGCCGCTCGGCTTCAGCCTCGACTGGACGCGTGAGCTCGCCACCTGCGACCCGGAGTATTACGGCCAGCAGCAGGCGATGTTCATCGACATGATGGAGGCCGGCCTCGCCTACCGGAAGAACTCGGTGGTGAACTGGGACCCGGTGGACATGACCGTGCTCGCCAACGAGCAGGTGGAGAACGGCCGCGGCTGGCGCTCCGGCGCGCTGGTCGAGCGGCGCGAGCTCACCCAGTGGTTCTTCCGCATCTCCGATTTCTCCGAGGAACTGCTGGAGGCGATCGGCACCCTCACCGACTGGCCGGAGAAGGTGCGCCTGATGCAGGCGAACTGGATCGGCCGCTCCGAGGGGCTGCAGTTCCGCTTCGCCACCCTGGGCGCGCCGGAGGGCTTCGGCGAGCTCGAGGTCTACACCACCCGGCCGGACACGATCTTCGGCGCCAGCTTCGCCGGCATCTCCCCCGATCATCCGCTGTCGCGCGCGCTCGAGGCGGGCAACCCGGAGCTCGCCGCCTTCAACGCCGAGTGCCGCCGCATCGGCACCTCGGAGGAGGCGCTGGAAACCGCCGAGAAGCGCGGCTTCGACACCGGCATCCGCGTGGTGCATCCCTTTGATGCGTCGAAGGAACTGCCGGTCTATGTCGCCAACTTCATCCTGATGGATTACGGCACCGGCGCCATCTTCGGCTGCCCGGCGCATGACCAGCGCGACCTCGACTTCGCCCGCAAGTACGGGCTCACCGTCACGCCCGTGGTCTGCCCGGAAAACCAGCTGGTGGACGAGTTCGTGATCGGCGACACCGCCTTCACCGACACCGGCCGCATCATCAACTCCGGCTTCCTCGACGGCATGACCATCGAGGCCGCCAAGGCCGAGGTGGCGCGCCGAATGGCCGCCCAGGGCCAGGGCGAGCTGAAGGTGAACTTCCGCCTGCGCGACTGGGGCGTGAGCCGCCAGCGCTTCTGGGGCTGCCCGATCCCGGTGGTGCACTGCCCGTCCTGCGGCGTGGTGCCGGAGAAGAAGGAGAACCTGCCGGTCGAGCTGCCGGCGGATGCGAGCTTCGACCAGCCGGGCAATCCGCTCGACCGCCACCCCACCTGGCGCGACGTGCCCTGTCCCGCCTGCGGTGCGCCCGCCAAGCGCGAGACCGACACGATGGACACCTTCGTGGACAGCTCGTGGTACTTCGCCCGCTTCACCGCCCCGCGCGCCGACACCCCCACCGTGGCCGAGGATGCCGCCTACTGGATGAACGTCGACCAGTACATCGGCGGCATCGAGCACGCGATCCTGCACCTGCTCTACTCGCGCTTCTTCGCCCGGGCGATGGCGAAGACCGGCCATCTGCCGCAGAGCGCCATCGAGCCGTTCGATTCGCTGTTCACGCAAGGGATGGTCACCCACGAGACCTATTCCACCCTCTCGGAGGCCGGCCGTACCGTCTGGCACACGCCCGAGGAAGTGGAGATCGCCGCCGACGGCACCGCCCGCCTGCGCGAGGGCGGGGCGCCGGTCACCGTCGGGCCGTCGATCAAGATGTCGAAGTCCAAGAAGAACGTGGTCGACCCGGTGGACATCACCGAGCAGTACGGCGCCGACACCGCGCGCTGGTTCGTGATGTCCGACAGCCCGCCGGAGCGCGACGTGGAATGGACCGCCTCCGGCGCCGAGGCCGCCTGGCGCCACCTGCAGCGGGTCTGGCGGCTGGCCGCGGACGCGGCCGGCGCCGACGAGCTCCCCTCCGCCGGAGGGGACGAGGAGGCGCTCGCCCTGGCAAGGGCGACCCACCGTGCCATCGCCGAGGTCACCGCCGGCATCGAGGGCTTCGCCTTCAACAAGGCGGTCGCCAAGCTCTACGAGTTCACCTCCGCGGTGGCGAAGAGTTCCGCGCCGCGGGCCGCGCGCATCGAGGCGATGCAGGTGATGGCCCGGCTGATGGCGCCGATGACCCCGCATCTCGCCGAGGAGATCTGGGCTCATCTCGGCGGCGAGGGCCTGCTGGTCGCCCAGCCCTGGCCGGAGCTCGACGAGAGCCTCCTGAAGGAGGACACCGTGACCCTGCCGATCCAGATCAACGGCAAGAAGCGCGGCGACATCTCCGTGCCCGCCGACGCCGACCGCGCCGCGATCGAGGCCATGGTGATGGCCGACGAGACGGTGCTGCGCTACCTCGACGGCGGCGCGCCGCGCAAGCTCATCGTCGTGCCCGGGCGGATCGTCAATGTCGTGGTCTGAGCGCCCCCTCGGCCGCCGCGGCCTGCTGCTCGGCCTGCTCGCCCTCGGCGGCTGCGGCTTCCGCCCGATGTACGGCGAAGGCTCGCCCGCGCGGGAGCTGCAGGGCCGCATCGCCATCGGCGAGGTCACCCGCGGCGAGACGCCGGACCGCATGACCTACGCCTACCGCGACCAGCTCCGCCGCCGCCTCGGCGAGCCCTCCGGCGCCGCGCGCTACCGGCTCGACACGCGCCTGCGCGTCACCTCCATCGGCCTCGCCATCGCCGAGGACAACGCGACCACGCGCTACAACCTCACCGGCATCGCCACCTTCTCGCTCATCGTGCCCGGCACAGCCGAGCCGGTGCTCACCGGCACGGTGGACAGCTACTCCGCCTATTCCGCCACCGGCTCGGTCTATGCCACCCGCATCGCCGCGCGTGACGCGGAGCGGCGCATCGCCGAGGATCTCGCGGAGCGGGTCATCACCCGCATCGCCGCGCAGGCGGACGCGCTGCCGGCGTGAAGCTGAAGGGACGCGAGATCGCGGCATTCCTTGCCCGGCCGGACGTCTCTCGCGCAGGCTGCCTCGTCTACGGTGCCGATGCGATCGCCGTGGGCGTGAAGCGCACCGAGGCCGTCGCCGCGCTGCTCGGGCCCGAGGGCGAGGCCGAGATGCGGCTCGAGCGGATCGACGCCGCCTCCCTGCGCTCCGACCCCGCCCGCCTGCAGGACGCCCTGCGCGCCCAGGGTTTCTTCCCCGGCCAGCGCGTGGTGCTGCTGGAAGACGCCACCGACGGGCTCACCGACATCATCGCCGAGGCGCTCGCCGCCACGCGCCCGGGCGAGGATGCCTTCCTCATCGTCACCGCCGGCGTGCTCGCCGCGCGCTCGAAGCTGCGCAAGCTGTTCGAGACCCGCCCCGAGGCCGTGGCCTGCCCGCTCTACGCCGACCCGCCGGGCCGCGCCGAGGTGGAGGCCGCCCTCACCCGCGCCGGGCTCGAGGCCGCGGCACCCGACGCGCTGGAGGCGCTGCTCACCCTCTCGCGCGAGATCGATCTCGGCGCCTTCAACCAGGTGCTCGGCCATGTCGCGCTCTACAAGCTGGGCGATTCCACCCCGCTCACCGCCGCCGAGGTGGCGCTCTGCGCCCCGGCCACCACCGAGGCCGGGCTCGACGAGGTGATCCGCGCCGTGGCCGAGGGCGAGGTGGTGGCCATCGGCCGGCAGATGGCGCGGCTGGCGGGGCAGGGGGTGAACCCCACCACGCTCTGCATCGCCGCCACCCGGCATTTCCGCCAGCTCCACGCCGTGGCGGCTGCCCCGGACGGCCCCGAGGCCGCCCTTTCCCGCGCCCGCCCCCCGGTGTTCGGCCCGCGCCGCGACGCGCTGCTGCGCCAGGTGCGCGGCTGGGGCCCGGGCCGCATCGAGCGCGTGCTCGCGCTGCTCACCGAGACCGACCTCACCCTGCGCTCCTCCTCCGCCGCCCCGCCGCTCGCCCTCGTCGAGCGCGCCTTCATCCGCATCGCCATGCTGCGGGGCGCGCGATGAGAGGGTGCTGCGCATGAGCGCCGCCCCCGCCCCGGCCCGGGCGCGCCAGCCGCGCACCGTGGGCGTGTCGCGCATCTCGGCGCGGCTGGCGGCGGACGGGCGCTCGCGGCTCGCCGGGCTCTACCAGCAGGGCTCGGCCAAGATCCTGCTGCCCACCGCGCGCGACACGGCGCTGGAGGCGGTGCTGCTCAACACCTCCGGCGGCATCACCGGCGGCGACCGGCTGTCCTATTCCGGCGAGGCCGGGGCCGGCGCGCGGCTGGTGCTCACCACCCAGGCCGCCGAGCGGCTCTACAAGTCCTGGCCCGACGAGGCGCCGGGCCGGCTCGCCACCCGGCTCACCATCGGCCCCGGCGCGCGGGTGGACTGGCTGCCGCAGGAAACCATCGCCTTCGACCGCTCCGCGCTCACCCGCAGCCTCGACGTGGAGATGGCCGGGGACGCCACGCTGCTCGCCGTCGAGCCCTTCATCCTCGGCCGGGCCGCGATGGGCGAGCGGGTGCGCGAGATCCGCCTGCGCGACCACTGGCGGGTGCGGCGCGGCGGCCGGCTGGTCTATGCCGACGCCCTGCGCATCGACGGTGCCGCGCTCGAGGCGCTGGCCGGCCCCGCCACGCTGGCCGGCGGCTTCGCCTTCGCCAGCCTGCTCTGGGTTGCCCCGGGCGCCGAGGACCGGCTGGAGGCGCTGCGCGCCCGGCTGGGCCCCGACGGTGCCGCCAGCGCGCGCGACGGCTTCGTCTCCATGCGCCTCGTCGCGGCCGACGGGCTTGCCCTGCGCCGGCGGATCATCGACACTCTGGAGCCGCTGCTGGGCCGCGCGCTGCCGCGGGTCTGGCGCCTGTGATGCCGGGGCCTGGGGGAGGGCCGCAGATGCCGAGATACACGCTGATCGGAAACCCGCAGAGCCGCACGATGCGCGTGGCCTGGATGCTTGAGGAACTGGGCCAGGACTACAGCTGGAACCCGGCGCTGCCGCAGTCCGAGGCGGTGCGGCTGCACAATCCCGCCGGCAAGGTGCCGGTGCTGCTGGTCGACGGCGAGGTGCTGCTCGACTCGGTCGCCATCCTCCATCACCTCGCCGACAGCCACGGCGCGCTCACCGCCGCTCCGGGCAGCCTCGCCCGCGCCCGGCAGGACGCGCTCACCCAGTTCTGCGTCGACGAGGTGGAGGGCGCGCTCTGGACCGCGGCGAAGAACAGCTTCATCCACCCCGCCGGGCTGCGGGTGCCGGAGGTCAAGCCGGTCTGCCGGCACGAGTTCGCCACCGCGATGGAGACGCTGGCCGCCCGGCTCGGCGCGGGCCCCTGGGCGACGGGTGCCGAATTCACCGTGCCCGACATCCTCTTCGGGCATTGCGCCGCCTGGGCGAAGCTTGCAAGGTTCGAGCTTCCGGGCGGCCCGGTGGGGGCGTATTTCGCCCGTCTCGCCGAGCGCCCGGCCTATGGACGCGTGCTGGCCCGCTCCGCCGCGGCGGCCTGAGCGCCGGGCTGAGCATGGGGCACCGGGGAGAGCAGATGACGGATTTCGGAACGGCCCACGAGGTGGCACGGCGCGGCAGCTGGGCGGAGGCGCCGGCCGACCGCGTGGTGCTCGACTACGGCGACCGGCTGCTGCGCCGGCGCAGGCTCGCCACCGCCGGCGGCGGCGCGCTGCTGGTCGATCTCGCCGAGACGGTGTCGCTCGATGCCGGCGACGCCCTGCGCCTGGCCGACGGCCGGCTGGTCGAGGTGGTGGCCGCCGAGGAGGACCTGGTGATCGTGCGCGCGCCCGGCGGGCTGCTGGCCCGGCTCGCCTGGCACATCGGCAACCGCCACACCCCCTGCGAGATCGGCGCCGAGGCGCTGCGCATCCGCGCCGACCACGTGATGGAGGACATGCTCCGCCGCCTGGGCGCGGAGCTCGAGCACGTCCGCGGCCCCTTCACCCCCGAGGGCGGCGCCTATGGTACCGGCCGGGTGATGGGGCATTACCATGGCCCCGCCCAGGGCCACGACCATGACCACGACCACGCGCACTCCCGCGCCCCCGGCGCGCAGGGCACTGATCACAGCCCCAGCCACAGCCACAGCCATGGGCATGGGCACAGCCATGAGCATGGGCACAGCCATGAGCACGGGCACGACCATGAGCACGGGCACAGCCATGGGCACGGGCATGACCACGGTGCGTCCGGCGCGGCGGAAGCGCCCGCGCATCGCCACCCCCACGAGCCGAGCCATGGCTGAGGCGCCCGCCGGCCCGGATGCGGCGATGCTGCTCGCCACCTGGTTCTCCCCCGCCTACCCGGTGGGGGCCTACAGCTATTCGCACGGGCTGGAATGGGCGGTGGAGAGCGGCGCCGTGACCGACCGCGCCACCACCGAGGCCTGGGTGCGCGACTGCCTCTCCCGCGGTGCCGGCCGCACCGATGCCGTTCTGCTGGCGCGCGGCATGGCGGCCGCTGCCGCAGGCGAGAGGGAGGCTCTCGCCGAGCTTGCCGCCCTGGCCGAGGCGCTGGCCCCGGCCCGGGAGCGCCACCTCGAGACCATGTCGCAGGGCGCCGCCTTCGCGCGGGTAACCGGGGCGGTCTGGCCGGACGCGGGCACGGAGCCGCTGCCCTATCCGCTCGCCGTGGCGCGCGCCGCCGCGGCGCGGGCGCTGCCGGCGCGCATGGTGCTGGGCTTCTACCTGCAGGCCTTCGCGGCCAACCTGGTCTCCGCCGCCGTGCGCCTCGTGCCGCTGGGCCAGACCGACGGGCAGCGTATCATCGCCGCCCTGCTGCCGCTCTGCGAGGCCCTCGCCGCCGAGGCCGAAGCCGCCCCCGTCGAGGATATCGGCGGCTGCACCCTGCTGGCCGATATCGCCGCCATGCGCCACGAAACCCAGTACAGCCGGCTGTTCCGCTCGTGAGCGGGCGCGCGGCCTCCCGGCGGCCCGCCCGCCATCCCGCGCGACCGGCCGCGCCCGCGGCCAGCGCCGAGCGGGGGCTCGATGCCCCCCGAGGCGCTTCGCCCCGGCGCCGTTCCTTCCGCCCGGGCCCCGCGCCCGCAGACATCACGAGGTTCCCATGACATCTCCCCACGGTCCCCTGCGCGTCGGCATCGGCGGCCCTGTCGGCTCCGGCAAGACCGCGATGATGGACGCGCTGTGCAAGGCGATGCGCGGCCGCTACTCCATCGCCGCGGTGACCAACGACATCTACACCCGCGAGGACGCCGAGTTCCTGATGCGCTCGCAGGCCCTGCCGCTGGAGCGCATCGCCGGGGTGGAGACCGGCGGCTGCCCGCACACCGCGATCCGCGAGGATGCCTCGATCAACCTCGCGGCCATCGACGAGCTGAAGGCGAAGTTCCCCGACCTCGACCTCGTGCTGATCGAGAGCGGCGGCGACAATCTCTCCGCCACCTTCAGCCCCGAGCTCGCCGACATCACCATCTACGTGATCGACGTCTGCGCCGGCGACAAGATCCCCCGCAAGGGCGGCCCCGGCATCACCCGCTCCGACCTGCTGGTGATCAACAAGACCGATCTCGCGCCCTACGTGGGCGCCTCGCTCGAGGTGATGGACCGCGACGCGCGCAGGATGCGCGGCGAGCGCCCCTTCCTGATGTGCAACGTGAAGGACGGCAAGGGCGTCGCCGAGATCGTGCGCTTCATCGAGACCGCGGGCGGTCTCGCCCCCGCCACCGCCGAGGCCTGAACCCCCGCTCCGGGAAACGCCCGCCGCGCCGAGGGGGCCTCGCGGCCCCCGCAGCTTGGCGGGCGTGGCGAAGGCCCCGAGGGGCCTCCGCCGGCGCGGCGCCCGGCCGCGTGTCAGGCGCCTGTCGTCAGCGGGAGGATCGGGACCGGCTGTCACATGTCGCCCCGGGGGTGATACGGTACGCCGGCCCGAGTGGGGCACTGTGCCCGGAGCTTCCCCGCGTGAGGCGCATTCGGCCCCGCGGCGGTGGGGTTGGCGCTCCCTCACGGGCTTCGGAGGCGGATCCGCGGTCTTGCGGGCTCGGGGCGTCCCCGGCGCCCTTCCGCACCGCTGAATGCGCGTCTGGCGCCGCCCGGGCGTGGTGTCGGGGCTCCCGGCTGCCCGGCCGGCAGTGCGGTGGCCCCCGGCGGGGCACTCGCGCGCCCATCATGGCGTCCCGCCTGACGGGCCGAAGGGTGCGCCCCGCTGCGGCGCGTCGGAGCTGCGCGCGGGTCTCCGGCCGGCGATGGCGGCGACCAGTCACTCCTCAGCGTGTTCACGGGCACGCAAATCCTCAAGCCCGAGGTGCATGCCACGGTTGAGCCCATGCCGGCCGAGGTGGCGCAGGGGCGTCTCACCGTGCAGGCGAGCCGATGCATCCCGCTTCCCCCGTGACCCATCGCCACCCCGAGACGCAATTCCCCTTCGGCCGGGCGATGCTGCTCCGCCGAGCGCGCGCAAAGCGGAGGCCGCGGAGGCGAGCTGCCCCTCCCGCCGAGGGGCCACGCCCCGATACGCGCAGGGTGGCCCTGCCATGGCACCGGCACGCGCTGCGCCGCGGGCCTGCTCCGGCGGAGCAGCCGATCGCGGAGGCTGGCTGTCGGGAGACGGGCCTGCCCGAGCAGGGTACCGCGCCCGGTGCGCCGCCTTCGCCGGGGGCACCGGCCGGGGGGGGATTGCCCGGCCCGCGCCCCGGTTCCGCACGCGCGCGGCCCCGGTGCGTCGCCCTCGGCAGGGGGGACCGACCGGGAGGTGGCGGGATTGCTCGCCCCGCCGCGCGCGCCCCGGCACCGGGCCGCAGCACCCGGCCCGGCGGGGGGCGCTCAGGCCGACAGGCGGTCGATCAGGCGGCGCATGAAGGCGGTGCCGGCGTCGAGCTGCTCGATGGCGAGGAACTCGTCGGGCTTGTGGGCCTGGGCGATGTCGCCCGGCCCGATCACGCACACCGAGAACCCCTCGCGCTGGAAGTTGCTCGCCTCGGTGCCGTAGGAGACCGCGTGCTCGGCATTGTCGCCGGTAAGCGCCCGGGCGAGGCCCTCGGCGGCGCCGTCCTCCTCCCTGCGGCAGCCCTCGTTGATCACCCGCACCTGCACCTCGATCCAGGCATCGGGGTGGATGGCCTGCATCTGCTGCGTGAGCTCGGCGCAATGGCTCTGGTAGCGCTGCAGCCAGTCCTGCGCGCTCTCCAGCGGCAGCACGCGGATGTCGGTGGAGAAGATGCAGTCCTTCGCGGTGATGTTGCCGGCGGTGCCGCCCTGGATGAGCCCGTTGTGCAGCGTGGTGTAGGGCGGGTCGAAGTCGGCGCCGACACCCTCGGCCCCCAGCCGCTCGGCCTCGATCCTGTTCGCCTCCATCTGCTCGGCATGCCAGTTCACCAGCTTCGCCGCCCAGGTGATGGCCGACACCCCCTCGTGCACGCGCGAGGAATGCACCTCGTAGCCGTGCACATGGGTGGTGATCGCCACCCCGCCCTTGTGCTGGCTCACCACCTGCATCATCGTCGGCTCGCCCACCAGAACGGCGGCGGGGGCGGGCAGGGCGGTCTGCATCTCGGTGATCAGGAAGGGCACGCCCAGGTGGCCCACCTCCTCGTCATAGGAGAGGGCGAGCTGCACCGGCTTCTTCAGCCCGGCCTCCAGCATCTCGGGCACGAGGGCGAGGGCGATGGCTATGAACCCCTTCATGTCGGCGGTGCCGCGGCCGTAGAGCAGCCCGTCACGCTCGGTCACCACCCAGGGGTCGGTCGTCCAGTCCTGGCCGTCCACCGGCACCACGTCGGTGTGGCCGGAGAGCACGACGCCGCCGTCCACCTCCGGGCCGATGAGGGCGTAGAGATTGGCCTTCCTGCCGTCGGGGCTCGGCACCAGTGTCGCCTCCACGCCATGGGCGGCGAGATAGTCCCGCACCCAGTGCACCAGGTCGAGGTTGCTGTCGCGCGAGACGGTGGGGAAGGCGACGAGACGCTCGAGCATCTCACGGGGGGTCATGCGGTCTGCCATGTCGGGTCCTTGCTGGGTCAGGCGGGGCGCTTCTGCGGGCGGCCCCTGCTCGGGAAGGGAGGGGCCTCCGCTCAGGTGGGGGGAGGCCCCGCCGTCACTGCCGCCGGGGCGTGCGACGCCGGCGCGGGGGGGAGGTCGCGGGTGGCGGGGTGGCTCATGCCTCCTCCTCGAAGCCGGTGAGCACGTTCACGGTGTTGATGCCCACCTCGGCCACGGCATAGCCGCCCTCGAGCACGAAGAGCGTGGGCAGGCCGAGCCGGGCGATGCGGCGGCCGTAATCGGTGAAATCGGCGCTCTCGAGTTTGAAGAACGAGATCGGGTCGGCCTTGAACGTGTCGAGCCCGAGCGAGACCACCACCGCCTCGGCGCCATAGGCGCGGATGCGGGCGAGCGCGTGGTCGAGCGCCTCGGCCCAGGCGGGGTAGGGGGTGCCGGGGGGAAGCGGGTAGTTCACGTTGAAGCCTTCGCCGGCGCCCGCGCCGGTCTCCTCGGCGGCACCGAGGAAATAGGGGAAGGCCTCGTCCGGGTCGCCGTGGAGCGAGAGGAACAGCACGTCCGGCCGGTCGTAGAAGATCGCCTGGGTGCCGTTGCCGTGGTGGAAGTCGACGTCGAGCACCGCCACGCGCGCCGCGCCCTGGTCGCGGAAGGCCTGGGCGGCGATGGCGGCGTTGTTGAGGAAGCAGTAGCCGCCGAACATGTCCTGGGCGGCGTGGTGGCCGGGCGGTCGGCACAGGGCGAAGGCGGCGCGTTCGCCGCCCGCCACCAGCGCCTGGGCGGTGAGGGCCACGTCGGCCGCGGCCTGTGCCGCCTCCCAGGTGCCGCCGGAGATCGAGGTTTCCGCCGCGAGGCAGTAGTAGCCGATGCGCCCGTCGATCTCGCGCGGCGGGCGCGACAGCGGCATGCGCCGCGAGGGCCAGGTGGTGGCGATCGCCTCGCCGGCATAGCCCGCGGCCTGCCATTCCTCCCAGCAGGTGGCGAGGAAGTCGAGATAGGCGCCGTCATGGATGCGGCGCACGGGGGCGAGGCCGAAGGCATCGGGGGCGATGATCTCGCCGTGCCGGCGGGCGGCGAGCTCGGCCAGGATGTGCTCCACCCGCTCCGGGCATTCGAAGGGCGGCACCAGCTGGCCGCCGTTGAGCTCGGTCTTCGAGGCGCGCAGGCGGTGTTTCTCGGTATGGACGGTCTTCATCGGGCTCCCCGGTGAGTGGGTGGCGTCAGGGCGTGGCCACGCCCGCGAGGCTGTGCGGCAGGGTGGCGTGGCAATGCGCGGCAAAGGTGGTGAGCGCACGGCTCTGTCGCCGGGACACCGGCCGCGCGAGGCCGAGCGCCAGCGGCCGGTGCCGGCCCTCCAGCGACAGGTGGGCAAGCGGCTTGCCATCCGGCGAGGTGGCCGAGCGCGGCGGCACGTTGGCCAGCGAATAGCCGAAGCCGTTCGCCACCATCGCCCGCATCATCGCCATGTCGCCGGCCCGTTCGGCAATGCGCGGCGCCAGCCCCCGGGCCGAGAACAGGCCGAGGAAGTAGTCGCGGCTGAAGGGCAGGTCGAGCAGCACCAGCTTTGCCGAGGCGAGCTCCTCCAGCCGGACGCTCCGCTGCCCGGCCAGGGCATGCTCCGCCGGCAGGACGGCGTAGGGCGCCAGCGTGGCCACCGGCTCGAAGCCGATTTCCGGCGGGATGTCCATGTCGTAGGTCAGCGCCGCGTCGATCTCGCCGCCCAGCAGCAGGTCGATCAGCCGCTGCTGGTTGTCGATGTGCTGGGTGATGCGCACCTCGGGCCAGGCGGTCTCGAAGCCGCGGCGCAGGTCCGGCAGCACGGTTTCGGCCACGGTGAGCAGGCAGCCCAGGCCCAGTGGCCCGCGCACCTGCTCGGAGATGTCGCCGGCGAGCGCGTGCAGCCCCTCCGCCTCCGCCAGAAGCTGGCGCGCGGCGAGGAAGAAGCGCCGCCCCCCGGTGGTGAGCGCCAGCCCGTGGCTGTGCCGGCGGATGAAGAGCTGCAGGCCGAACTCCGCCTCGAGCTGCGCGATGGCGGCCGAGATCGACGGCGGCGAGACATGGATGCGGGCCGAGGCCCGCGCGATGCTGCCGGCCTCGCCCACGGCCACCAGGTATTCGAGCTGTCGGAGGGTGAATCGCGTCGCCATGCCGGGATGGTGGCAGCCGCACCGCGTGGGTGCAATCGTCCTGGTCCCGGGGTTTCGCGACGTCGCTCATTCGTCGCCGGGCACGCCGTAGCTGGGCGCGGCGCGGGGGTCGAGCGCGCGGGTGACATAGGCGTCGAGCTGCGGGCGGTAGATCTGCCAGAGGCTTTCAAGGCCCGCCACGGGGCAGTCCTCCGTCCAGTCCACCCTCAGGTCGGCCACGGGCCAGGAGACATCGCGCACGAGGAGCAGGCCGGCGGAATGCACCGGCCCCGCCTCGCCGCCCGCGGCGAGCCCGGCGCGCATGGCGGCGAGCAGCCGGTCGCCCAGGTGGCCGGTGGCGTCAGTAAAGCCCGCCACCATCGCCGCGGGCACGCCCGGGTCGGCCAGCAGGTTGCCGCCGCAGGCCACGTTCTCGCCCCGCGCCCCGGCCCAGGTGCCCAGCGCGTTCGGGCCCGAATGGATGGCCGAGCCGCCGGCCCCGTCCACCACCAGCAGCTGGCGGTACTCCGGGAAGGCGGCGCTGCGCGCGAGGATGGCGACTGCCTCGGCCGCCGTGGCGCCGGCGGCGAGAAGGTCGAGCGCGCGGGGGCCCAGCGTCGGGTCGGTCACGTTCTGGCTCGCCACCGCGCCCACCCCGGCGCGGGCATAGGCGCAGCGCGCCGCCACCGCGGGGGAGGAGGAGCTCACGGCCGTGCCGAACATGCCGGTCTCGGCGCAGCGGGCGGTGATGGAAAAGGTCATGGCGGTGCTCCGGTGGAAGGGGCCCCGCGCCCCGGTGTCCCGGGCCTGCCCCGGGACCTCCCGGCCGGGGCCGGGGCGGGCGGGGGTCAGTCGGGGATGACGGCGGTGGCGTCGATCTCCACCAGCCATTCCGGCCGGGCGAGGGCCACCACCACCAGCCCGGTGCACACCGGGTGGACGTTGCGGATGTACTCCCCCATCGCCCGGTACACCGCCTCGCGGTGGCGCACGTCGGTGAGGTAGACCACCAGCTTGGTGACATGGCCCCATTCCGCCCCGCACTCGGTGAGCAGCTGCCCGATGTTGGCCATCACCTTGTGCGCCTGCTCGCCGGGGTCCATCGAGGCGATGTTCTCGCCGGTGTCGAGGTCCTGCGGGCACTGGCCGCGCAGGAACACCGTGGTGCCGCGGGCGATCACCGCGTGGCTGAGGTCGTTGTCGAGCCGCTGCTCGGGGTAGGTGTCCTTCGTGTTGAAGGGGCGGATGCGGGTATGGGCCAAGATCGGGGGTCCTTCGGGGTTCAGACGTCGATGGTGAATGCGTCGCGCGCCATCATCGCGAATTCCTCCGCCGCGGGCGAGAGCCGGGCGCCGCGGCGGGTGGCGAAGACGATGCTGGAGGGCGGGGCGTCGCAGGCCAGCGGCCGGATGGCGAGGCGGCTGCCGTCGTAGGACACCGGCGCGGCGGGCCGCGTGGCGAGCAGGGCATAGCCCAGCCCCTGGCCCACGAGCCCGCGCACGGTCTCGAGGCTGGCCGAGCGCCAGCCGATGCGCGGCTCCACCCCCGCGGCGCGCAGGATCTGGGGGAAGTAGTCGCGGCTGGGCGGGGTGTCGAGCAGCACCATCGGCTCGTCGGCGAGGTCTTCCGGCGCGATCGCGCGCTTCTCGGTGAGGGCGTGGCCCTCGGGCAGCAGCACGTAGGGCGGCAGCTCGGCCAGCGGCGACCAGGCAAGGTCGTCGGCGATCTCGCCGGCATAGGTGAGGGCGATCTCCGCCTCGCCGGAGATCAGCGCCTCGCGGATGCGGCGCTGGTCGCCCTCGATGATGTTCACGTGCACCGGGTCCGGCTCGCGGGTGAAGCGGGCGACGAGCTGCGGCAGCACGTGCGGGCCGAAGGAGTGGAAACAGGCGACCGAGAGCTGCGTCTTCGCCTCCAGCGCGGTGCGCTCGATGCTCTCGATGCGCGCGGCGGCTCCATAGGCGCGGCGGGCGTAGAGCAGGGGCGAGCCGCGGTCGGCCACGAAGAGGTCCCCCACCTCGCCGAAGAGCACGTGATGCGTGCCGACGAGCTCGGCCGAGATCACCTTGCAGTCGAAGGCCACCAGCGGGTCGACCACCCGCGGCGCGCCGGAGGCCATGTCGGCCCATTCGGCGCAGGAGAACTTGTCGGGGTGGCGGTCGCGGAAGCGGCCGGCGAAGGTGTCGGAGATGTAGGACTGGTCGTCGCGCAGCACGTTCACGCAGAACACGCCGTTCTCCAGGATGGCGTCGGCCGCGGAGGCGGTCTTGTTCACGCAGACCAGCAGCGTGGGCTTGGGCGTGTCGGCCGAGACCGAGGACATGGCCGAGACGGTGACACCGGCGCGGCCCGCGGGCCCGTCGGTGGTCACCACGTTCACGGTGCAGGCGGCGCGGCTCATGCCGTTGATGAACTGTTCGCGGAGGGCTGCTGCTGTCATGGTCTCACCTGAATGGGCGTCGGCCGGGCCGGCTCGGGGCGGGGCATCGGTCCGGGTCGGAAGGAAACGGCGGCGCTGGGCGCCACCCGGGGCGGCCACACCATGTCCCCCCCGCCCGGGCTGTGCAACCCCCGCGGATGGCCGGGGCCCCCCCGCTCAGCCTGCCGCCGGCCCGGGCGCCAGCCGGGCGGCGAGAAACTGCGCGAAATCGTAGAGCGGGCGCTCGAGCCGGCTCAGGTGCCCGGCCTTCGCCAGCGGCGCGTTCAGCCCGCGGAACACGCGCTCGGTGCAGCCCCGGTCCTCCTTGTTCACCTCGGTGAGCAGGGCGTGGAGCTTCGCGAAGCTCTCCTGCGCCTCCGGTGCGCCGATGAAATCGGGCGCGAGCCCGCCGCCGAAGGTGATGTCGACCTGCCCCACTCCGTGCGGCAGCAGCGAGAGATACCAGAAATACCCCGGCGTGGCGGTGATGAGCAGCGAAGGGTAGACCGCCACGATCGCCGTGCGCCCGCGCCATTCGCCGGTGAGGCGGGTGTTGGCGGGATGGGCGTTCGCCAGCACGAAGGAGGGGTCCTTCGTGAGGTAGTGGAGGTTGAAGGCCTCCTCGTCCTCGGTGAAGAAATGCCCGTCGATCTCGGTCACGCCGCCGATGGTGCCGGCGTGGCAGGCGGGCAGGTGGTAGCTCTCCATGAAGTTCTCGCAGAGCACCTTCCAGTTGGTGTCCCAGCGGTGCGTCTCGTGGAAGAGCTCGGTGTACTCGGCAAGGCCGAAGGGCGCGATCATCGGCTCCAGCCGGGCGAGGCGCTCGGCCACCGGCGGCGCCTCGGGGTTGAGCGTGACCATGATCCAGCCCTGCCATTCCTCGGCCCGCACCTGCGGCAGGCGCTGGTCGCGGCAGAAGTCGCGGTTGTCGGACATGATCGGCGCGCCGCGCAGGCTGCCGTCGAGATTGTAGGTCCAGGCGTGGTAGGGGCAGACGATGGAGCGGGTGTTGCCCGCCCCCTCCAGCAGCACAGACATGCGGTGCAGGCAGACGTTGGACATCGCGCGGATGGCGCCCTCGCCGTCGCGCAGCACGATGATCGGCTGGCCGGCGATCTCGGCGGTGAGGTAGTCCCCAGCCCTTGCCAGCCGCCCGGCGCGGCCGACGCAGATCCAGTCCCGCGCGAAGATCTCCCGCTGTTCCGCTTCGTGGAACGCGGGCGAGGTGTAGACCGCGGGCGGCATGGAGCGGGCGCGGTCGAACGGCAGGGCGGCGACGGCGCGCAAGCCCTCGAACGGGTCGTCGGGGGCGGCGGGCGCGGGGAGGTCGAGGCTCATCGCGCTCACTCCGCCGCCCGGCGCGCGGCGGCGCCCGCGTCGCGGTCGGAGAAATACTTGCGCACCGCGCTGTCGGCCGGGCTGGCGGCGGCGGCGGGGGTGCCGGCGGTCACCCGGTCGGAGAGGCCGGCGCTCTCCTTCACGAAGGCGAGCGGGCTGTCCCAGTCGAAGTTGCGGTAGACCGCGGCGAGATGGTTGAACGGCGGCGACTGGGCGAAGAGCTGGAAGGTGAGCCGGTGGCCGGCGTAATCCGAGTTCAGCAGGTCGCGCGCGAAGGCCAGCAGGCGGCGCCGGTCATCGGCCACCCAGGCGTCGTTCACCGAGTAGTATTTCTCGAGGAAGGCCTTCGTCTCCGGGTGCTCGAAGGCGGCGGCGTTGGGCGTCACGCAGATCTGCCCGCCGCAGAGCTCGCGCGCGATGTGCATCATCTGGTGGAGCTGCGAGCAGGCGAGGTAGCGCCCGGTGTAGAGCATCGACTGGTTGGGCATCAGCAGGCCCGAGGGCGAGGGCTCGGCGAGGGTGATGGCGGCGGTGAGGTGCGCGCTGATCATCTCGCGGTAGCAGGCGAGCTCGGCGAGCTTCTCCTGCACCGCCTGCTGCTTGTCGAGCCCGGTCTGGCGGGCGTTGAACAGCGCCGCGCCGATCATCATGTCCGCCACCTTGAGGTTGCGCTGCACGAAGGCGAAGGCCGAGTAGCGGTGCAGCGTGGCGCGGATGAAGGTGGCCGCCTTCGTGTGGCGGTAGAAGAGCACGTTCTCCCACGGGATCAGGACGTTGTCGAAGATCACCAGCGTGTCGACCTCGTCGTGCCGGGTGGCGAGCGGGTAGTCGTCCGGGTTGCGCTGGGCGAAGCCGGAGCGGCAGATGAACTTCAGCCCCGGCGAGTTCAGGTCGCAGATGAAGCCCACGGCATAGTCCGACAGCGCGGCATTGCCCCAGTTGGCGATGGTGGGCTTGGTGAAGGCCTGGTTCGCGTAGGCGGCAGCGGTCTCGTATTTCGCGCCGCGCACCACGATGCCGGCGTCGGTCTCCTTCACCACGTGCAGGAGCATGTCGGGGTCCTGGTCCTGCGGGGCCTTGGAGCGGTCGCCCTTCGGGTCGGTGTTGGCCGAGACGTGGAACGGGTCCTCGCGCAGCACCTTGTGGATATGGGTCTCGATGTTGCGGGCGAAGGCGGGGTCGATCTCGGCCAGCACGTCCTGGCCGTCGTAGAGCGACCACATCTCGCCCACGGTCTCGTCGCCCACGCGGGTGACGACGCCGGAGACCTCGTTCAGCACCGTGTCGGTTGCGCGGCGCTTGTCCCACCAGTCCTGCTGCGTGCGGGGCAGCTTGTTGCCGATGGCGTTGCGCTCGCCGTTCTCCTCGCAGGTCATCACCTCGCGGAAGGCGGCCTCGTGCTGCATGTCGTAGATGCGGGCGCGGATGTCGACGATGGGGCGGAAGGCCGGGTGGGCGGTGACGTCGGAGACCTTCTCGCCGTCGATGTAGATGTCGCGGGTGCCGCGGATCGAGTCGCGGTATTCGGCTCCGGTGCGGATCATGGCGGGGTCCTTGCAGCAGGGTCTCGGGCTGGGAGAGATGCTGCGCCCGGATGCGCCTTCGGTAAAGCAGATGTTTCCTTGGGTTGGATTAGGCTGAACCTAATTCACGCGCGCGCCGCTGCCCCGGACGCAGATCCGGGGCCTCCCGGCCTCGGCCGGGTGCGCGGGGTGTCGGCCGGGAGGCTCCGGGTCGGGGCCCGGAGCGGGGCAGCGCGGGGTGGGGGGCTAGCGCAGGTCGCGCAGGTAGGTGTTCTCGGCCCGGGAGGCAGCGTAGGCCGTGGGGTCGATTTCGGCGGAGATCTGGCCGGGGCGGGCGCCGGCGCGGGCCAGGGTGCCGCCATCGGGGGCCGCGACGCGCGAGAGGCCGGGGTAGCGGAAGTCGCCCTCCTCGCCGGCATGGTCGGCATAGGCGATGAAGACCTGGTTCTCGAAGGCGCGCACCGCGATCATCTGCCGGGCGACGAAATAGGAGCCCGGCAGGTCGGGCAGGGCGGTGGGCACGCAGATCAGCTCGGCCCCGGCCTGTGCCAGCCGCCGGGTGTTTTCCGGGAATTCCACGTCGTAGCAGATCAGCAGCCCCAGGGTGATGCCGGCATGCTCCACCAGGCAGGTGGCGGGCTCGGCGGCGGTGAACACCTCCCGCTCGTAATCGCCGTAGAGATGCGACTTGCGGTAGAGGGCGGGGGTGTCGGCGCCGTTGGTGAAGACGGCGGAATTGTAGATCGTCTCGCCGTCGCGCTCGGGGAAGCCTGCGATGAGGGCGACGCCGGTTTCCGCCGCGATCTGCGCGAGGGCGGTGACGGTGGGGCCGTCCGCCGGCTCGGCGAGGCGGGAGAGCGCCTCCGCGCCGGCGCCGTAGCCGGTGGTGACCAGTTCGGGGAGCAGGAGCAGGTCGGCGCCCTCGCGCGCGGCGGCTTTCGCGGCGCGGGAGATGAGGCCGAGATTGGCCTCCACGTCGCCCGAGGCGGGCAGGGTCTGGCGGATGGACAGGCGCATGGCGGAGCCTCCGTCTGTGCTGGCCGGGGCCCGGGGAGGCCGGGCGCCGGCGGTTTCGGTGGCGCCGCGCGGGGAGGGCCGGCCGCCGCTGCGGCGGGGCCCCCGCCGCGTGGCGGGGAGGGGTGGTCGCGCCCGGCGCTGCTCTGCCCCGTCTCCGGGGCTGCGCCGGCGCGGCGACGGCCCGGAGGGTGGCGTGGTCGTTTCCCGGGGCCGCGCCCGGCGCGGATGGCTCAGGGTTTCAGCGCGGGGCTGAAGGCCATCAGGCTGAGGATCTCGAACAGCACCTGCGCGCCGGCATGGGCGGTGTTGGTGGTGCTGTCGTATTGCGGGGCCACCTCCACCACGTCGCCGCCGACGATGTTGAGGCCCTTCAGGCCGCGGATCAGCTCCAGCACCTCGCGGGTGGTGAGGCCGCCCACCTCGGGCGTGCCGGTACCCGGGGCGAAGGAGGGGTCGAGGCTGTCGATGTCGAAGGAGAGATAGGTGGGGCCGCTTCCCACGATCTCTTTCGCGCGCTCGATGATGGCGGGGATGCCGAGGCCGGTCACCTCCTCGGCGTGGATCACGGTCATGCCGGTGTCGTAGGAGAATTCCCACAGGTATTCCGACGAGCCGCGGATGCCGATCTGGATGGTCCGCGTCGGGTCGAGCGCGCCGTCGAGCACCGCGTTGCGGAACGGGCCGCCGTGGTGGAACTTCGTGCCGTCGAAGGGGCCGGACGTGTCGCAATGCGCGTCGATGTGGATGAGGCCCACCGGGGCCTGCGCGCCCACCGCCTTCAGAATCGGGCCGGTGATGGAATGATCGCCCCCCACCGAGAGCGGCAGGGTGCCGGCGGCCACCAGCTTCGCGACATGGGCCTCGATGTCCTGGTGGCTTTCCTCGAGCTGGTAGCGCGAGCGGAAGGGCACGTCGCCGGTGTCGGCCACGCGCAGCTCCTGCACCGGGGCCACGTCGAGCACGTGGTTGTAGGGGCCGATGCGCTCGATCGCGCGCAGGGCGCGGGGGCCGAAACGGCAGCCGTTGCGGTTGGTGATGCCGAGGTCCATCGGCACGCCGAGCAGCGCCACCTGCAGCGCCTCGAACCCCTCGGCGCCGGGCGCGAGGGCCGGCGCGTCGAGCAGGGTGGGGATGCCGGACCAGGGGGTGGTTCGGGTGCCGCCGGAGAAGATCTTCTCCGCCACGCGGGCAAAGCGGGGGTCATGCATGGCGCCGACCTCCGCGTCTTCGTACTTGGCACGGATGGCGGCGAGTTTGTCGGCGTCCCAGGTCATTTTTCTCTCGGGGTCGGTGCGGGTGCGGGGTGCGGGTGCAGGTTCGGGCGCCAGTCAACCCCAGGGGCGGGGGAAGTGCAAGCACTCCCCCGCGCCGCTCACATCAGCACCGCCCGGATGGCGAGGCCCACCAGGCCCAGGGCCAGCACGCCGCCGGCCCAGAGCCCCAGGAACCACAGCCCCTTGCGCAGTCCCGGGCTCATCAGTGGTAGCCCTCGCCCTCGCGCACCTTGCCGCGGAACACCCAGTAGGCATAGGCGGTGTAGGCGAGGATGATCGGGATCAGCACCACCGAGCCCACCAGCAGGAAGGCGAGGCTCGAGTCCGGCGCCGCGGCATCGGCGATGGTGAGCGAGGGCGGCACCATCCAGGGGTAGAAGCTCACCCCGATGCCCACGAAGCACAGCACGAAGATCGCCAGCGCCGAGAGGAAGGGCCGCCGGTCATGCCCCGCCTTCAGCCCGGTGAACAGGTTCCAGGCGCAAAGCGCCACCAGCAGCGGCACGACGAGGCTGAACACCGCGGTGGGCATGGCGAACCAGCGCTGCAGGTAGATCTCGTTCTTGAACGGGGTCCAGAGGCTCACCGCGCCGATGAGCAGCAGCGTGCCCACGGCGGTGACCCAGGCGAAGCGGCGGGCCTCGTCATGCACGTGGCCCTCGGTCTTCATCACCAGCCAGGTGGCGCCGAGCAGGGCGTAGCCCACCAGCAGCGCGAGGCCGGTGAGGAGGGAGAAGGGGGTGAACCAGTCCCACCAGCCGCCGGCATAGGCGCGGTTCTCGATGTGGATGCCCTGCACCAGCGCGCCGAGGGCGACGCCCTGCGCGACGGTGGCGATCATCGAGCCGCCGGCGAAGGCCCAGTCCCACAGGAACTTGCCGCGCTTCGTGCGCCAGCGGAACTCGAAGGCCACGCCGCGGAAGATCAGCCCCAGCAGCATGGCGATGATCGGCGCGTAGAGCGCCGGCATCACCGTGGCATAGGCGAGCGGGAACACGGCGAACAGCCCGCCGCCGCCGAGCACCAGCCAGGTCTCGTTGCCGTCCCACACGGGGGCGACGGTGTTCATCATCAGGTCGCGGTGCGTCTCGCCCTTCACGAAGGGAAAGAGGATGCCGACCCCGAGGTCGAACCCGTCGAGGATGACATAGGCCAGCACCGCGAAGGCGATGAGCCCGGCCCAGATGAAGGAAAGTTCCAGCAGCATCTCGGTCTCTCCTCAGTCTGCGTTTTCGACGGGTTCGCGCTTGGCGGTCCGGGTGGGGCCGATCTCCTCCATGTCCAGCCCGGCGTCGGGGGACTTGGCGAACAGGCGGAACATGTAGAACACCCCGGTGCCGAACACCGAGAAATACACCACGATGAAGGCGATGAGCGAGGTGGCCACGGCCGGGGCCTCCAGCGGCGAGTGGCTCTCGGCCGTGCGCAGCAGGCCGTAGACCGTGAACGGCTGCCGGCCCACCTCGGTGGTGACCCAGCCGGCGAGCACGGCGATGAAGCCGGCCGGGCCCATCAGCGTGGCCGCCCGGTGCAGCATCGGCGCGTGGTAGAGCCGGCCGCGCCAGCGCGCCCAGGCCGACCACAGCGCCAGCCCCAGCATGGCGAGCCCCATCGCCACCATGATGCGGAAGCTCCAGAACACGATCAGCGCCGGCGGGCGGTCTTCCTTGGGGAAGTCCTTCAGGCCCTGGATCTCGCCGTCCCAGCTGTGGGTGAGGATGATCGAGCCCAGGTGCGGGATCTCCACCGCGTAGCGGGTTTCCTCCGCCTCGTCGTCCGGGATGCCGAAGAGCAGCAGCGGGATGGGGCCGTCGTTCTCGTAGTGGCCCTCCATCGCGGCCACCTTGGCGGGCTGGTGCTCGAGCGTGTTGAGCCCGTGCTGGTCGCCCGCGAGGATCTGCAGCGGCGCGGTGACCAGCAGCATCCACATCGCCATGGAGAACATGGTGCGCGCGCCCTCGTCCATCCGGTTGCGCAGCAGGTGCCAGCCGCCCACCGCCGCCACCACCAGCGCGGTGGTGAGATAGGCCGCCAGCACCATGTGCACCAGCCGGTAGGGGAAGGAGGGGTTGAACACCACGGCCCACCAGTCGAGCGGGATGAACTGGCCGTCGTCGTTGAAGCCGTAGCCCTGGGGCGTATGCATCCAGCTGTTCACCGACAGGATCCAGAAGGCCGAGAACAGCGTGCCCGCCGCCACCATCGCGGTGGCGAACATGTGCAGCCCGGCCCCCACGCGCTTGCGCCCGAAGAGCATCACGCCGAGGAAGCCCGCCTCGAGGAAGAAGGCCGAGAGCACCTCGTAGCCCATGAGCGGCCCGATCACCGGGCCGGCCTTGTCGGAGAACACCGACCAGTTGGTGCCGAACTGGTAGGACATCACGATGCCCGAGACGACCCCCATGCCGAAGCCGACGGCGAAGATCGTCTTCCAGTAGTCGAACAGCCGCTGGTAGACATCCTGCCCGGTCCAGAGCGCCATGCCCTGCAGCACCGCGAGATAGCTCGCGAGGCCGATGGAGAAGGCGGGGAAGATGATGTGGAAGGACACGGTAAAGGCGAATTGCGCCCTGGCGAGATCGATGGCCTCAAGCCCGAACATGGGGACCTCCTTTGTTCACCGTGACTCTATCGGGTCTTGCGGTTAAAGCAATATTTCCCGTATAGCTTTTGCATGCGCCCTTTGCCGCGCCGCGACGTGACGCAGATACACGGTGTCGCAGCCGGGGGCTTGTAGCATTCCATTCGCTGCAGGACGTGACCAGCGCCTCGTGCGCCCGTCGTGCTGCGCAGCCGGCCGGAGGAGGCGGCCCGGGGATGAAGCTCACGGCCTATTCCAATTTCGCGCTGCGGGTGCTGCAGTTCGCGGCGCTGAAGGCGCCCGGGCTGGTGCGGGCCGATGACGTGGCCCGCGCCCATGGCATCAGCCGCGCGCATGTGACGAAGATCGTGCACGAGCTCGGCCAGGCCGGCTACCTCGAGACCGTGCGCGGCCGCGGCGGGGGATTTCGCCTCGCGATCGCGCCGGAGACCCTGCGCATCGGCGACGTGCTGCGCCTCACCGAGGGGCCGTTCGAGCTGGTGGAATGCTTCAACTTGCAGACAAATACCTGCCCGCTGGCCGGGGTGTGCCGGCTCTCGAGCGCGCTGCGCGCCGCGCTCGAGGCCTTCCTCGCCGTGCTCGACGGGGTGACCCTCGCCGATATCGCCGCAAACCGCGGCGCCCTGCTGGAGCGCATCGCGCCGCGCGCCGCCCTCGCGGAGGCGCCGGAGCCGCGGCACCGGCCCTGCGTGGCCGCGCCGGAGCAGGAGCAGGAGCCCGAGCCCGAGGGCGCCTGAGGCCCGGGGCTCAGCCCGCGGCGCGGCCGGTGCCGCGGCGGGCCTGGGTGGCTTCCGCCAGCCGGGGCCGGGCCATCGCCTCGGCCGCGGCCTCGGGGGCGAGGGTGCGGAAGGCGTCGTACTGGCTGAGGAACACCTCGCCGGTGAGGTGCTCCGGCAGGCCGGCGCGGCGCAGCCCGTCCATCACCGGGCCCTTCACCTCCGAGAGATGCAGGGTCACGCCCGCGTCGGACAGCCGGTGGATGATCGCCTCCAGGCTCTCCAGCGCCGAGGCGTCCACCGCGTTCACCGCCGGGCAGACCAGCACCACGTGGCGGATGCGCGGGTCGGCGGCCACGGCGTCGTAGACGTAATCCTCGAGGAAGCGGGCGTTGGGGAAGGACAGGCTCTCGTCCACCCGCAACGAGAGCACGTGCGGCGCGGTCACCACCTCGTGGCGGGCGACGTTGCGGAAATGCTCGCAGCCCGGCACCTGGCCCACCACCGCCACATGCGGCCGCGAGCTGCGCCAGAGCTGCAGCGCCACCGAGAGGCCGACGCCGGTGATCAGCCCCGCCTCCACCCCCGCGAGCAGGGTGACGAGGATGGTGCCGGCCTGGGCGGCGAAATCGGCCCGCGAATAGGCCCAGACCCGGGTGAGGGCGCGCAGGTCGACGAGCCCCAGCACCGCGACGATGATGGTGGCCGCCAGCGTGGCCTGCGGCAGGTGGCGGATGAGCGGGGTGAGCAGCAGCGTGGCCGCCGCCATGCCCGCCGCGGTGAAGAGCCCGGCAGCCGGCGTGCGGGCCCCGGCGTCGAAGTTCACCACCGAGCGGGCGAAGCCCCCGCTCACCGGGAAGGCGCCGGAGACGGCGGAGCCGAGGTTGGCCGCGCCGAGCGCGATCAGCTCCTGGTCGGGGTCGATGCGCTCGCGCCGGCGGGCGGCGAGGGTCTGGGCGATGGAGACGGTCTCCACGTAGCCCACCACCGAGATCAGCAGCGCCGGCACGGCGATCTGTGTGAGCAGCGCGGGGTCGAGCGGCGGCAGGGCGAGGGCGGGCAGGCCGCGCGGCACTTCGCCCACCACCGCCACGTCGAGCCCGAGCGCCCAAGTGGCCAGCGTGGTGAGCGCCACCGCGATCACCGGCCCGGTGCGCGCCAGCGCCGTGGCGCCGCGCTCGGCAAGCCCGAGCCGGCGCAGCGCCGGCGCCAGCCCCCGCCGCGCCCAGAGCAGGAAGGCGATGGTGAGCGCGCCGAGCGCGAGCGTGGTGAGGCTGGTGCCCGGCAGGGCGGCGAGGAGGGCGGGCACCAGTTCCGGCGCGGTGCTGCCCCCGGCCTGCACGCCCAGCAGGTGGCGCAGCTGGCCGGCGGCGATCAGCAGCGCCGAGGCGGTGATGAAGCCCGAGATCACCGGGTGGGAGAGGAAATTCGCCAGCACCCCCAGCCGCAGCGCGCCCATGCCCAGCAGCATCACTCCCGAAAGCGCCGCGAGCGCCACCGCCGCCCCGGCATATTCCGGCGTGCCCTGGGCGAAGAGCGCGCCGCAGGCCGCTGCCGTCATCAGCGAGGAGATCGCCACCGGCCCCACCGCCAGCGTGCGCGAGGTGCCGAACAGCGCGTAGAGCACCAGCGGCGCCATGGAGGCGTAGAGCCCCAGCACCGGCGGCAGCCCGGCGAGCAGCGCATAGGCGAAGCTCTGCGGGATCAGCATCACCGTGACGATGAGCGCCGCCACCAGATCGGCCCCGAGCGTCTCGCGGTCATAGCTCCGGCCCCAGTCGAGAAACGGCAGGTAACGCTGCATGGCAAGCCTTCGGCAACGGGCGGCCCGGGGCCGCGGGGAGGGCAGGGGCCCGCAGCCGGGCCCCCGGAAAAATCTGGCGGCGCCCCCGGAGAGGCGCCACCGCAGAGGATCGCCGCAGCGCCTTGCACGACAGACGCTCCGCGCGGACGGGGCGGCTCCCGCCGCTCCGGGCCCCGGGACAGCCCGCGGCCGGGGCGGGGCGTGGACGTGTCAGCCCGCGGCCCGATGGTGTCGCGGCCCGCGCGGCCCCGGCAGTGCGGGGCCCCGTGCCGCCTCCGGGGGCGGGGGCACCGTCGTTTGCGGCACGTCCGGGCGCGCGGCCCTCAGAACCGGTTCACCGGCAGCTTGAGGTAGACATTGCCGTCCTCCTCCGGCGGGGGGAAGTGGCCGGCGCGCATGTTCACCTGGATCGAGGGCAGGATGAGCTTCGGCATGCCCAGATCCGCGTCGCGCGCGGTGCGCATGGCGATGAACTCCTCGCGGCTGTGGCCGGCGCCCACGTGCACGTTGTCCGCCTTCTGCTCGGCCACCGTGGTCTCCCAGGCGTAGGTGTCGCGGCCGGGGGCCTTGTAGTCGTGGCACAGGAAGAGGCGGGTGTCGTCGGGCAGGGCGAGCACCTTCTGGATCGAGGCCCAGAGCGTCTCGGCCGAGCCGCCGGGAAAGTCGCAGCGCGCGGTGCCGTAATCGGGCATGAACAGCGTGTCGCCCACGAAGGCGGCATCGCCGATCACGTAGGTGAGGCAGGCCGGCGTGTGGCCCGGCGTGTGCAGCACCCGGCCGGTGAGCCCGCCGATGGCAAACGTGTCGCCCTCCGCGAACAGCCGGTCGAACTGCGAGCCGTCGCGCTCGAACTCGGTGCCGGCGTTGAAGATCTTGCCGAACGTGTCCTGCACCACGGTGATGCGCTCGCCGATGCCGATCTTCCCGCCCAGCCGCTCCTGCAGCCAGGGCGCGGCGGAGAGATGGTCGGCATGCACATGCGTCTCGAGCATCCAGGCCACCTCCAGACCCTCGGCGCTCACGTGGTCGGCGATGGCCTGCGCGGAGCGGGTGTCGGTGCGCCCGGAGGCGGCGTCGAAATCGAGCACGCTGTCGATGATGGCGCAGGCGCGGCTGCCGGGGTCGCGCACCACGTAGGAAACGGTGTTGGTGGCCTCGTCGAAGAAGGCCGTGACGTCTGGCTTCATGGGGATGCTCCTCGCTCGCGGAGATTTCCCCATATGTATAGTGTAAATTGAATATGTAAAGCCCCGGGGGGCGGTCAGAGCAGCGCCTCGAGCCGGCGGGACAGGGTTTCGGCGTCGCCCGCGAGGTGCAGGCGCTTGATGCGCCCGGTCTGCCCGGAGACGAGGGTGACATCGCGCGTGGCGAGGCCGAGGCTTTTCGCCAGCAGCTTCTCCAGCGCGGCGTTGGCCGCCCCGTCCACCGGCGGGGTGGAGACACGGGCGCGCAGGCAGGGCGTGTCGCCCTGCTCCGTGAGGCCCTCGATACGGTCACGCCCGCCGCGCGGGGTGAGCCGCACGGTGAGCAGCAGGCCGTCGTCGCGGATGACCCAGGGCCGCGTCACATGAGGTACACGGCGTTGCGGGCGATGATGATGCGGATCGCGGTAATGCCGAGCAGCACCACGAGCGGCGCGAGGTCGAGCCCGCCGAGGTCGGGCAGGGCCCTGCGGATGGGGCGGTACAGCGGCTCCAGGATCCGCTCCAGCGACATCCAGATCTGCCGGACGAAGGACTGGTTGTAGTTGAGGATGCCGAAGTTCAGCAGCCAGCTCATGATCACGTGGATGATCACGATCCACCAGATGATGTCGAGAAGCATGAAAAGTATCTGGATAAGCGATCCCATTAACCATTTCCTGTCTGCCTGAGGGTCCGCTTCCGTAGATAAGGGGGGCCGGGGTTCGGGGCAAGTTTCGCGGGCCCGCGGCATGTGAACATGGTGAAAATCCCGCTTGACACCGCCCGCCCCGCGCCATACCTCTGCCCGCCAAGGGGCCGTAGCTCAGCTGGGAGAGCGTCGCGTTCGCAATGCGAAGGTCAGGGGTTCGATCCCCCTCGGCTCCACCATCCCTTCTTTTCCCGTTTGCGATCAGTAACGTGCTGGAAAACAAGGTGGATTCCGTCCGGTTGCTACAGTGAGGTGCTACAGGATCGGCACCTGACGACATGCCGACCCACCCCGGACTCGCCCGACGCGGACAGACGTTTTACCTCCGCGCAGCCGTGCCCGCAGCGCTCCGTCCGGCCCTAGGCAAACGCGGGATCACCCGCTCCCCAGGATCCGCGATCCGCGCGTGGCCCGGCGCAGGGTGTCCGAGCGGCGGCCTCGGCCGCGGCGGGAGACGGGCCGGGTGCCGCCGCCGGGGCCTGCCGGGCAGGGGCGCGAGGCCAGTTGCGGCTTGTCTCCGTCCGGGCGCCGGCGTAACTCTGCGGAAATCGCTACCCAGCCATCACCCCCTGCCGGGTGGCCAGGCATGCGCGCACCGATCCGTTCGCAAACTTGGTTGCATGGCCATGGGCTTCCTGCATTCGATGATCTGCCGCACCGAGGGCATCCAGCGCACCGCGCCGGTGCAATGGCGCTCGCTCGACGGCATCTGCGGTGTCTTCTGGGAGGCACGCGGCGAGGCCGGCGCCACCGGATACTACCTGTCGCCCGACCCCCGGGTGATGCTGTTCTTCTCCGATGTCTCCGACCATATCCGCATGGACGGGCAGGAGTTCACCGGAGAGGGCCGACCGCTGCTGCGCGCGCTCTACGTGCCTGCCGGCCAGCCGATGTGGACGCGCTTCCGCGCCGAGCACCGCTTCTCGCATCTCGACCTGCACCTCAACCGGAACTGGCTGCTGTCGCGGCTCGCCCCGGTGCTGGGCGAGGAGCGCGCGCGCGAGGCGCTGGGCCGCGCCGTCGAGGTCCAGGACATCGGCAGCCTCGCCGCGGTCGGCACGGCCCTGCGCGCCGAGATCACCGCGCCGACACGCCACCCCGCCTTCGCCGAGATGCTGGCGCTCACCCTCGTGACGGGCCTGTGCGACATCGCCGAGGGCTCGGTGGCCGAGGAGGCCCGCTCCGGCGGGCTCACGCCCGTGCAGATGCGGCGGCTGTGGGAGATGTTCCGGGAAAACCCGGGCCTGCGGCTGAGCAATTCCGCGCTGGCCGAGCGGGTGGGCCTGTCGCCCGGATGGTTCGCGCAGGCCTTCAAGAAGACCACCGGCAAGTCGCCGCTGCAATGGCAGCAGGAACGGCGCATCGCCATGGTGAAGGAGCGGCTGCTGGCCGGGGAGGCCGCCATCGCCGATGTCGCGATGCAGTTCGGTTTCGCCGACCAGGCGCACCTGACACGGGTGTTCCGCCGCCACGAGGGCACCACGCCCGCAGCCTGGGCGCGGGAACGGCGCGCCGGCTAGGGCGCCGCCCCCGTGGGTTTGCTCACCAGGCCTTGCGCAGGGTGAGCGCGATCTGGCGGCCGGGGTTGTAGTAGTTGGCCGTTCCCGAGCCGACGACATGCTGCTCGTCGAAGATGTTCGAGACGTTCAATGCAAGCTGCACCGTATCCGTCACGTTGTAGGAGATGGCGGCATCGAACAGCGTGGCGGATTTCGACTTCGAGGTGTTCGCCGCGTCGAAGTAGTAGCTGCCGACATAGCGCGCGCCGAGGCCGAAGGTGAGGTCGTTGCGCTCGCCCTGGCCCGGCAGGGTGTAGGTCACCCAGGCCGAGGCGATGTGCTCGGGCGTGGAGGCGAAGTCGTTGCCCTTGATCGAGCTGCCGTCGCGCAGCGTGCCCTCGACCACCTCGCTGTCCATGTAGGAGTAGCCGCCGATCACGCTCCAGCGGTCGGTGAGCTCGGCCTTGGCCTCGAGGTCGATGCCGCGCACCCGGCTCTCGCCCACGGTCTCGCGCTCGATGGTGCCGTCGTCCTGCACCATGGCGATGGTGACGTCCTTCTTGGTGAGGTCGTAGATCGAGGCCGAGAAGATGGCGTTGATCGCGGAGGGCGCATATTTCACCCCCAGCTCGTACTGGTTGCCGCGCTCCGGCTCCACGCCGATCTGCGGCGGCGCCACGCTCTCGACATAGGAGACATAGGTCGAGATCTCGGGGGTGATCTTCCAGGTCAGCGCGGCGCGGATCGAGGTTTCGGAGAAGCTGTCGCTCTCGTCGGTGCGCACGCCGTAGGAGGTGGTGTCGCTGCTCAGGTCGAGCCAGTCCTGCCGCAGGCCAACGGTGGCGATGAACCGGTCGTAGAACGAGAAGTTCTGCTGCACGAAGGCCGAGGCGGTCTGGTAGTCGCTGTCCTCGGTCTGGTAGACGAAGGGATCGCTCGGGCCGCCGGTGTAGACCGGGTCGGAGAGGTCGATCGGGCTGGCCGCGCCGTAGATCGAGCTCGCGCTCGTGGTGGCGAAGCGGTACTCGAACCCGCCCACGGTGCTGGAATCGATGTCGCCGAAGCTGGTGTCGTACTGCAGCAGCACGTTGCCGATCACTTCCTCGGCGCTGCTGTCGGTGCCGAAGTAGTAGCGGTCGAGCGTGTCGCCGGTGCGGCCGGCATAGTCGTAGAGATAGACGTAACCGAAATCGTCCTCGAGGGTGGAGTAGCGCAGGTTGCTCTGCAGGGTCAGCCCGCCGCCGAAATTGTGCGAGGCGAGGGCGGTGACCGTGTGGCGCTGCACGTCGTGGTAGTTGAAGTCGGGCTCGCCGAAGAAGTCGGAGCGGTCATACTCGCGGTCGAGCGGGTAGCCGCCGCTGTTGGGCGTGCCGTCGCGGTTGAGATAGTCGTAGACCAGGCTGAACGAGGTGGTGTCGTTCGGCTCCCAGGTCAGGCCGCCCATGGCGAAGATCTCGTTGTCGCGCGAGGTGTCATATTCCAGGTCGCTGTCCTGCAGCTTGCCGGTGAAGCGCCAGGCCAGGGTCTCTTCCTCGTCCAGCACGTCGCCGAAATCGAGCGTGGCTTCCTTGTGGTTGAAGGAGCCGTAGGCGAGCGAGGCCTCGCCGAAGCGCTCGAAACGCGGGGTCTTGGTGACGAAGTTCACCGAGCCGCCGGGGTCGGCCACGCCGAAGAGGGTCGAGTTCGCGCCGCGCAGCACCTCGACGCGCTCGTAGGCGAAGGGCTCCTCGCGCACGCCGCGCATCGAGCCGAGGGTGAGCCCGTCGCGGTAGGTCGTCGCCTGGAAGCCGCGGATGAGGAAATAGTCGTTGCGGTCGTCGGTGCCGTAATAGTCGGTCAGCACGCCGGGGGTGTACTGCAGCACCTCCTCGGTGGTCTCGGCATTGCGCTCCTCGATCTCCTTCTCGGTGATGACCGAGACCGAGGCCGGGGTGTCGAGGATCGATGTCGCCACCTTGCCGCCCACCCAGAGCTCCTGCGCGACGACGGAATTCGCGTCGTCGTCGCCCTGGCCGCCGGTGTTCACGATGATGGGCGAGAGGCGGAACGGCTCCTCCACCTCCTCGGCCTCCTGGGCGAGCGCGGGCAGGGCGCTCATGATGGCCAGCGTAGCGCAGCCGGCCCGCAGCGCGCTGCGCGGGGAAAGGGAAAGGGTAAATGTCACGATGGCGCTCCTGATTCGGTCTGGACCTGGCTCTCCGGGACCGTCGTCAGGCCTGCTCGGATGGCTGTGGTGCGGGCCCGGGCGCATGATCCCCGGACCCCATCACGGTTGCGTGACCTAGACGCAGTGCCCGCCGGCCGTCTTGATCAAGCTGACGGTTTTTGTCGGAATTATGGTCAAACTGTGCCGCCGCCGCCCGGAAGGCCCTGTCAGGGTTGACCGGGCGCGACAATCCCGGAAGGAGAGGGAAAACGCAACCATCGGAGCATCCCATGTCCACCACGATCCGGTCGCTGCTCATGCAGGCGATTGTCCTCTTCGCCGCGCTCGGTCCCGGGGCCGTCGGCGCGCAGGCCGAGGACTATCCCGTCGAGATCCGCCACGCCTTCGGCACCACGGTGATCGAGCGGAAGCCCCGGCGCATCGCCACGGTGAACTGGGCCAACCACGAGGTGCCGCTGGCGCTGGGCGTGGTGCCGGTGGGCTTCGCGCGCGCCAATTTCGGCGATGACGACGGCGACGGCGTGCTGCCCTGGGTGGCCGCGCGGCTCGAGGAGCTGGGCGCCGAGACGCCGGTGCTGTTCGACGAGGGCGACGGCATCGACTTCGAGGCCGTGGCCGCCACCAGGCCGGACGTGATCCTCGCCGCCTATTCCGGCCTCAGCGCGCAGGACTACGAGCTGCTGAGCCGCATCGCCCCGGTGGTCGCCTACCCCGACGCGCCCTGGACCACGGGCTGGCGCGAGATGATCCGCCTCGACGCCGCCGGCATGGGCATGGCGGCGGAGGGCGAGGCGCTGATCGCCCGGCTGGAGGGCGAGATCGCCGACACCCGCGCCGCCCATCCCGAGCTGGAGGGCCGCAAGGCGATGTTCGTCACCCATCTCGCGGCCAACGACCTGAGCCGGATCTCCTTCTACACCGACAACGACGCCCGGGTGCGCTTCTTCCACGATCTCGGCCTCACCTCGCCCGACCTGGTGGCCGAGACGGCGAAGACCGGCGCCTTCTCCGGCGCGGTGAGCGCCGAGCGGGTGGACGCGCTGGCCGATGTCGACATCCTGGTGAGCTACGGCGGAGAAGCCCTGCGCGAGGGGCTGGCGGCAAACCCGCTCACCGCGCATCTGCCGGTGGTGGCCAACGGCGGGCTGGTGCTGCTGGGCAACGACCCGCTGGGCACCGCGGCAAACCCCACGCCGCTCTCGCTGCCCTGGGTGCTCGACGATTACGCGCAGGCCCTGTCGGACGCGCTGAGCGCCGGGCAATGAGACCGTCGGGCAGCGGGGCGCGCGGCCGCATGCTCGCGGCGATGCTGGCCTGCGTCGGGCTGGCCGCGGTGCTCTCGGTCTGCCTCGGCGCGCGCGACGTCACGCTGGCCGACATCTCCGCCGCGCTGGCCGGGCGGGTCGACACCATCGCGCAGGCCGCGGTGGCCACGCGCCTGCCGCGCACGCTGCTCGCCGGGCTGGCCGGCGCGGCGCTGGGCCTGGCCGGGGCGGCGATGCAGGGCATCACCCGCAATCCGCTGGCCGACCCCGGGCTGCTGGGCGTGAACGCGGGCGCGGCGCTGGCCGTGGTGATCGGCATCGCCTGGGCCGGGATAGAGAGCCCCGCCGCCTACCTGTGGGTGGCGGTGGCCGGCGCCGGGGTGACGGCGGTGGCGGTCTACGCGGTGGCCAGCCTCGGGGCCGGCGGCGCCACTCCGCTCAAGCTCGCGCTGGCCGGCGCGGCGGTGACCGCCACGCTCGCCTCCTTCACCACGGCCGTCATCCTGCCGCGCGGCGACATCGGCGGGCTGGTGCAGAGCTGGCTGCTGGGCGGGGTCGGCGGCGCGACCTATGCGCAGATCCTGCCGGTGCTGCCGGCGCTGGGGCTGGGCGCGCTGGTGGTGCTCGCCTCGGGCGCGCGGCTCAATCTGCTCGCGATGGGCGAGGACATCGCCGCGGGCCTGGGCGAGCGCGTGGCGCTGGCCCGGGCGGTCTCGGCCGCCGGCGCCATCCTGCTCTGCGGGGCGGTCACCGCGGTCTGCGGGCCGATCGGCTTCGTGGGGCTGGTGGTGCCGCATGCCTGCCGCGGCCTGCTGGGCACCGATTACCGCTGGGTGCTGCCGGGCTCGGCCCTGGCCGGCGCCACGCTGCTGATGGGCGCCGACGTGCTGGGCCGGCTGCTGGCCCGGCCGGACGAGCTGGACGTGGCCGTGGTCACCGCCTTCCTCGGCGCGCCGGTGTTCATCTGGATCGTCCGGCGCCGGCGGGTGGCGGCGCTGTGAGCGCCACGGCCACCCCTGCCGCGCCGCCCCTGCGCGGGCTGCGCCGGGCGCAGGCGGCGCGCCGGCGGCGCTTCTTCGCGCTCGCCGGGGCGCTGCTGCTGGCCGGCGTGGCGCTCACGCTCATGGCGGGGCAGTCCTTCACCCCGCCGCTCACGGTGCTGCGCGTGCTCGCCGGGGCGGACGTGCCGGGCGCAGGCTTCACCGTGCTCGAGCTGCGCCTGCCGCGGGCGGTGGTCTCGGTGCTGGCGGGGCTGTGCTTCGGCCTCGGCGGCGCGGCCTTCCAGCTGCTGCTGCGAAACCCGCTGGCCAGCCCCGACATCATCGGCATCAGCGCCGGGGCCAGTGCGGCGGCGGTGTTTTCCATCGTCGTGCTCGGCCTTTCGGGCGCCACGGTCTCGGGTATCGCCGTGCTGGCGGCGCTGGGCATCGCGGTGGCGATCTGGGGGCTCTCCTGGCGCGACGGCGTGACCGGGGCGCGGCTGATCCTGGTGGGCATCGGCCTCGCGGCCATGGCGCAGAGCTTCACCGCCTTCACCCTCTCGCGCGCGCCGAGCTGGTCGCTCCAGGAGGCGATGCGCTGGATGACCGGCAGCGTGAACGGCGCCCAGCTCGACCAGGCCCTGCCGCTGCTTGCCGCCCTGCTGGTGTTCGGCAGCGCGCTGCTCGCGCGCAGCGGCGACCTCGAGGCGCTGCGGATGGGCGACGACATGGCCGCCGGCCTGGGGCTCAGGCCAGGCCGGGCGCGGGCCGGCGTGGTGATCGCGGCGGTCGGGCTGGTGGCGGGCGCCACGGCCATGGTGGGGCCGGTGGCCTTCGTGGCCTTCCTCTCCGGCCCGATCGCGGCGCGGCTCACCGGGCGCGACGGCCCGCTGCTGGTGCCGGCGGCGCTGATCGGCGCCTGCCTGATGCTGTTCGGCGATTTCGCCGGCCAGCACCTGCTGCCGGCGCGCTACCCGGTGGGCATCGTCACCGGCGTGCTCGGCGCGCCCTATCTCGTCTGGCTGATCGTGCGGACCAACCGCGCAGGGGGTGGATTGTGAGCACGCAGACACTGGAAATCCGCGATCTCGCGGCGGGCTACGGCGGGCGCCGGGTGCTGGAGGGCATCGACCTCGCGCTGCTGCCCGGGCGCATCACCGCCATCGTGGGGGCGAATGCCTGCGGGAAGTCGACCCTGCTGCGGGCGATGTCGCGGCTGCTCGCGCCCGAGCGCGGCGAGGTCCTGCTCGACGGCCGGGCGGTTCACACCCTGCCGCCCAAGGCGCTGGCGCGCCGGCTCGGCCTGCTGCCGCAGACCCCGATCGCGCCCGAGGGCCTCTCCGTGCTCGACCTGGTGAGCCGCGGCCGCCACCCCTACCAGCGCCTGCTGGGCCGCTGGAGCGCCGCGGACGAGGCCGCCGTCGCCCGGGCGCTGGACACGACGGCGATGACCGATCTCGCCGGCCGCGACCTCTCCGAGCTCTCCGGCGGCCAGCGCCAGCGCGCCTGGATCGCCATGGCCCTGGCGCAGGAAACCGGGGTGCTGCTGCTCGACGAGCCCACGACCTTTCTCGACATCAGCCACCAGGTGGAGGTGCTGGACCTGCTCACCGACCTCAACCGCAGCCGCGGCACCACCATCGTGATGGTGCTGCACGACCTGAACCTGGCCGCCCGCTATGCCGACCGGCTGGTGGCCATGCAGGGCGGGCGGGTGCATGCCGAGGGCCCGGCGGAGGCGGTGATGACCCCGCAGGTGCTGCGCGAGGTCTTCGGCCTCGAGGCGCTGGTGATCCCCGACCCGCTGAGCGGCCGGCCGATGATGATCCCCCGCGGCCGCCACCGCGCGGGCGCGCCGGAGAGCTGAGGCGCGGCCCCGGGGCGCATCGCGGCAGGGCGCCCCACGTCCCCGCTGCGAGACCGCCCCCGCATCGCATCGCGGCGAGGGCCCGGGCACTGGCCGCGCGGTGAGGGTGGCCAAGACCTTGGGTGTAGGCCCGCTCACCCGCGACCCTCTGGCGCGGCGGGCCGGGCCGGCATTTACTGGGTGTGAGCCCGGGCCGGGCCGAACACCCGGCCGGGGCCGCGCAAAGCAAAGGTGCCACCCATGTTCCGCTCCTTCCCCTGCCGCGCCCTGCCGGCGCTTCCGCTGCTGCTCGCCACCGCCACCGGGGCGGCGGCGCATGTGAAATGGTTCGCCCCCTACATCATCGACGCGCAGCCGCAGCCGCCGGGGCAGGTGCTGTCCGACCCCTGGTTCTGGTGCGGCATCGCCCTGGTGCTGGTGTTCTTCCTCGCCACGCGGCTGGTCGAGGCCGGGCCCTGGCACGATCGGGCGACAGGGCTGCTCGACCGGCTCACCGCCCCGATCCGGGCCCGGCTCGACGACTACGTGCGGGTGACCGTGGGGGCCTTCTTCGTCGCCATCTTCGCGGTGGGGGGCGTCTATCTCACCCCCGACCTCAAGACGCCGGTGGCCTGGGTGTCCTGGCTGCAGCTGCTCATCGCCGCCTGCATCTTCTTCCGCCCGACCATGCCGATCGCCGCGGCCGGCATCATAGCGCTCTGGCTGCTGGCGATGCGCGACTACGACCTCTTCCACCTGTTCGACTACCTGGCCCTCGGGCTCGGGGTGGCGGCCTACCTGCTGCTGTTCTCGCTGCGCAGCGAGCGGCTGCGCGCCTGCCGCTTCGAGGCGCTGCGCTGGGGGCTGGCGGTGGCGCTGATGTGGTCGAGCCTGGAGAAATTCGCCTATCCCGACTGGTTCTCCCCGCTGGTCGAGGAGCGGCCCTTCCTCACCTTCGGCCTGCCGGAGCGCGCCTTCATCCCCATGGCCGGGGTGGCGGAATTCGCCATGGGCTTCGGGCTGATCTGGACCCCGCTGATCCGCCGCCTCTCGGCGGTGGCGCTGCTGGTGATCTTCACCGCGGCGGTGTTTCCCTTCGGCCGGGTCGACCTCATCGGCCACGGGCTGATCATGGCGATCCTCGTGGCCACGGCCGCCGACAGCAGCCAGAACCTGCGGCTGTTCTCCGGGCTGCGCCACCGGCTGCCGGCCATCCCGCCGGCGCTCTGCGGCGCGCTGGTGCTGTTCGCCGGGCTCTACTGGGGGCTGCACGCCGCCTTCTACGGGGCAGGCGGCCGGCCTGCCGTGCCCGTCGAGATCACCACCCACAGCCCGGACCCCGACCACCCGCACACGCCCCAGGGCCACGACCACTGACCGCTCGCGCTTTCGCGGCCCCGCCCCTCCGCACAACGCCGGGGGGCAGGGTATCGGAGGGCCTGCTTGCGGGGCGAAGCCCACCTGTACCTTCGTATCGGCCCGGCTGGTTCGCGCCCAGCTTACCCGCCGGCGCCTGAGGGCGCAGTCTCCTCCCTGCCCGGGCGCAGCCAGCGCAGGCGCGAGCCATCTCCCCGCCCGGGCCGTTCCATTTCCAGTCACGAGGAGACGACATCATGTGCGATTGCGTGGAAGACGGAAAGCGCCGTGCCTTCCTGCGCGCTGCGGCCGGGGCAACGGCCGCCGGCGCGCTGGCGCTCGGCGGGGCGCAGGGCGCTGCCGCCCAGGAGGCGGACAGCTACGCCGACCCGGCGGAGCCCGCCCTCACCCACCAGGAGATGACCATCGACCCGGCGCGCGCCGCGCTGGTGGTGATCGACCCGCAGGTGGATTTCATGAGCCCGAAGAGCCCGGCCTGGCCGGTGGTGGGCGAGAGCGTCACCGAGCAGGGCACGGTGCCCAACCTGGTGCGGCTGTTCCGGGCGGCGAAGGCGGCCGGCATCCCGGTGGTGATCTCGCCGCATTACTACTACCCGCATGACCACCGCTGGAAGGTGCAGGGCCCGCTGGAGATCCTGCAGCACCGGCTGGGGATGTTCGACCGCAAGGGCCCGCTCACGCTCGAGGGCTTCGAGGGCTCGGGCGCCGAGTGGATGCCGGAGTTCGTGGAGTACATCGAGGATGGCGAGACCATCGTCTGCTCGCCGCACAAGCTCTACGGGCCCCAGCAGAACGACCTGGTGCTGCAGCTCGGCAAGCAGGGGCGCAACCAGGTGATCCTGGCCGGCATGGCGGCGAACCTGTGCGTCGAGTCCCACCTGCGCCACCTGCTCGAGCAGGGCTACGAGGTGGCCGTGGTGCGCGATGCCATCGCCGCCGCCAAGCTGCCGGAGGGCGACGGCTACCTCGCCGCGCTGATCAACTTCCGCTTCATCGCCAACGCGCTCTGGACCACGGAAGAGACGGTGACCCGGCTCGGCTGACCCCCGGAGACGAGACAGGCCGCGCCCGGGGGCGCGGCCTGCAATCTCGGGGGCGCGGGCGGTCAGTTGACCAGCGTCGCCTCGGTGGCCTTGCGCACGTCATCCTCGCTCACGCCGTCGGCGAGCTCGATGAGCTTCAGGCCGCCCTCCACCACCTCGAACACGCCGAGGTTGGTGATGATCAGGTCGACCACGCCGGTGCCGGTGAGCGGCAGGGTGCAGGCCTTCAGCAGCTTCGATTCGCCGGCCTTGTTGGTGTGGTCCATGATCACGATGACCCGGCCCACGCCGGCCACGAGGTCCATCGCCCCGCCCATGCCCTTCACGAGCTTGCCGGGGATCATCCAGTTGGCGAGGTCGCCGTTCTCGGCCACTTCCATGGCGCCGAGGATCGCCATGGCGATCTTGCCGCCGCGGATCATCCCGAAGGAGGTGGCGGAGTCGAAATAGGCGGTGCGGGCCAGCTCGGTGATGGTCTGCTTGCCGGCGTTGATGAGATCGGGGTCGATCTCGTCCTCGGTCGGGAACGGGCCCATGCCGAGCATGCCGTTCTCCGACTGCAGCGTCACGTCGACGCCCTCGGGGATGAAGTTGGAAACGAGAGTCGGGATGCCGATCCCGAGGTTCACGTACATTCCGTCCTTGAGTTCCTGCGCCGCGCGGGCGGCCATCTGGTTGCGATCCCAGGGCATGGGAGATCTCCTCGTGCAAATCCGGCTCCGGGCGTGCGTCGGGCCGACGCGCTCCGGTGGGTGGGTGGGGGAGGGCGGCGGGTCGATGCGCGCCCGGAGCCCCCCGTCATCATGTCCTCAGGCGGCGCGAACCGTGCGCTGCTCGATGCGCTTCTCGTGCGCGCCCTGGATCAGGCGGTGCACGTAGATGCCGGGCAGGTGGATCTTGTCCGGGTCGAGGCTGCCGCGCGGCACGATCTCCTCCACCTCGGCGATGCAGATCCTGCCGCAGGTCGCCGCGTTGGGGTTGAAGTTGCGCGCCGTCTTGCGGAACACGAGGTTGCCGGTGTCATCGGCCTTCCAGGCCTTCACGATGGCGAGGTCGGCCACGATGCCGCGCTCGAGGATGTAGGTCTCGCCGTCGAACTCCTTGTGCTCCTTGCCCTCGGCGATGACGGTGCCCACGCCGGTCTTGGTGTAGAAGCCGGGGATGCCGGCGCCGCCGGCGCGCATGCGCTCGGCCAGCGTGCCCTGGGGGTTGAACTCCAGCTCCAGCTCGCCGGAGAGGTACTGGCGCATGAACTCGGCGTTCTCGCCCACATAGGACGAGATCATCTTCTTCACCTGCCGGGTCTGCAGCAGCAGGCCGAGGCCGAAATCATCCACCCCGGCGTTGTTGGAGGCGACCGTGAGGTCCTTCGTGCCCGCGTCGCGGATCGCGGCGATCAGCAGCTCCGGAATGCCGCAGAGGCCGAAGCCCCCCGCCGCGATGGTCATGCCGTCGAACAGCGCCCCCACCAGGGCCTCGGCGGCACTGTCATAGACTTTCTTCATGCGTTACCTCCTGCCGGGAGCGTCGCCGCCCCTCTCGCGATAAATGTCCATGATGGTGTCGCTTTTCGCCGGCGGCCTTGTCAAGGCTCGGGGGGTCACCGGTCCGTGTCGTCGTCTCCGGCATTCGGTTCGGTGGCCGCTGCCGCCGCGCCGCCGCCGCCCGAGAGCAGCGGAATGCGCGGCCCCGGCGCCAGTGGCCCCGGGCGCAGCGACTCGCGGGTGCGCTGCCCCTCGATCAGCCAGAACAGCAGGTTGTCGCCCAGCACCGCGCTCTGGGTCAGCGCCACGTGCTCCTCGGGCAGGAACAGCACCGAGGAGAACTTCAGCGGCGTGTCGAGCCCGTAGGTGTAGGGCTTGCCCTGGCGCTCGTCGAGCAGCGAGGAGGCGCGCAGCACGATGCCGTCGCCCTCCTCGAAGCGGTCGACCACCAGCTCGCCGGTCACCCGGTCCACGCTCGCCCCCGCCGGGGTGGTGTAGCCGCCGCCCACCACCATGTGGATGTCGAGCCCGGGCGGCAGCGCCTCCACCGGGCGGTCGAGGGCGGCGTGGAACTGCTTTGCCCGCATCAGCGCCTCGGCGAGGAAGGCGCGGCCGCGCGCCCGGCGCACCGCGGGGTCGGGCTCGTCGGGCATCAGGTCGGCCAGCACCTCGTCGGCGTCCGGGCCGGCGAGGCCCCAGCCCATCTCCTCCCAGAGCGCGGGGTCGTAGATGTCGGGCACCCGCTCGCCGCTGCCCGTCCAGGTCACCCGGTTGTGCCGGTTGCGCGGCATCAGCGCGTAGGTGGAGAAATGCGTGCCCACCAGGGCGGCGGGGTAGAAGGGCTGCAGGGGGCCCAGCGTCTTGCCGTTCACCAGGTTGTCGAGGGCCGCCATCGAGCCCGCGTTGGGCGGCGCGATGAACACCACCTTGGAGAAATGCTCCGCGCCCGCCCAGGTGAGCTCGGGCAGGCTGCCGTCCTCCGGCAGGTCCTGGGTGCCGTACATCAGGTAGTAGCGCGCGATGAGCGTGCCCATGGAATGCGCCAGCAGGTCCATCGAGTGGGGGGCCGCGTCCGGCGCCTCGTGGGTGAGCACGAACCGGTCGAAGGCGTTCACGCTGTCGAGCAGGTCGCGGCGCCAGTCGTAGGCGAAGGGATAGCTGTTGATCTTCTCCTCGCCGATGTCGGGGTCGTCGTCCGCCACCCAGCCGCCGAGGCGCAGCATGTTGGCGATGCCGCCGTAGACCTCGATCTCCACCGGCACGCCGAGCACCCGGGCGGTGGCGGCGCGCAGCACGCTGTCGGGCACGATGGCGTCGCGCAGGTGGCGCGAGGGCTCGCCCTCGGGCGCGATCGGCAGGGCGAGCAGGGCGAGGTTGCGCGCCACGCGCGGGTCGGGCGAGAGCCCGTCCGGCCCGCCCCAGACCGAGGCACCGCTGGCGAGATCGACCAGCCGCGAGCCCATGGTGCCGGGGATCACGAGCAGCGGTTTTCGCTCCGGCCCTTGTATCCGCGCCGCACTTCCATAAATCCTTGAAAGGTCCGGCAATCTGCCGACAGGGCCACAGGCGGCAAGTGCGAGACAGGCCGCCAGTCCGATTGCTGGGAGAGATTTCGCTGCAGACACCGACCACCTTTCCACCCCGAGGCCACATGACGTTAGGAGAAGCCTGCCTTCCGGACAAGCGCGGCAGGGGCGCTTCGGGCGGCGGCCGTGTCGTTTTTCTTGCGTTTTGTGCAAAGGGCTTGCGGAACTTCGGGTCCGGATCGTGCAATACTGCGGGCCCGGTGCCGGGGACGCGGGCATGACCGGGGTGAGCGGCACCGCGCCGCGCATGCCCTGGCCGCGCTGGATCGAGTTTCTCGGCCTCTTCGTCGCCGCCCCGATGGTGCTGGCCTTCGCCCTGCCGCCCTCGGCGATGTGGAGCGTGCTGGGCGGCACCACCGTGCTCGGCATCTGCCTGCTGTTCCTCACCCCCGGCTTCGAGGTGCGGGCGCTGTTTCGCGGCGGGCTGCTGCGGCACTGGCGCTTCGTGCTGCTCTACACCGTGGCCACCACGGCGGTGGCCCTGCTGTGGATCTGGCTGGTGCGCCCCTCCTCGATGTTCTCCTTCCCGCGCTACGCGCCCGACCGCTGGCTTATGGTGATGGCGCTCTACCCCTTCCTCTCCGCCCTGCCGCAGGAGCTTCTGTTCCGCGCGCTCTACTTCCGCCGCTACGGGCATCTCATCCCGCATGGCGGGGCCGGCATCGTGGTGAACGGCGCCATCTTCGCCGCCGCCCACCTGATGTACTGGAACGTGCCGGCGGTGGCGCTCACCTTCCTCGGCGGCTGCATCTATGCCTGGGCCTACGAGCGCAAGGGCAGCTTCCCGCTCGCCTTCGTGCTGCATTCGCTGGGCGGGCAGATCATGTTCACCACCGGCATGGGCACCTTCTTCTACCACGGCGCCGTGCCCACCTGAGCGGAGGGCGCGGCCGCGGAACCATGCCGCGGAAACAGTGCTTCCACGGTGAGGCTGTTTGTTTCCGGGGCGGCGCGGCGCATATTCGGCACACCGTTTGGCTCGATGAGGTGCTCCGATGCGCATGCCCGTTCTGTTCGTCTCCCACGGCTCCCCCACCCTGGCGCTGCAGGACACGCCGGCAGTGCATTTCCTTGAGGGTCTCGGGGCCAGCCTGCCCGAGGCGCGTGCCGTGCTCGTGGTCTCCGCGCACTGGGAGATGCATCGCCCCACCGTCTCGATCTCCGAGCGCCCCGAGACCATCCATGACTTCCGCGGCTTCCCCGAGGCGCTCTACCGCATGCACCACGACGCGCCCGGCGCGCCGGAGGTGGCGCAGGAGGTGGCCGAAGTGCTCTCCGAGGCCGGCTGGCAGCCCGGCCTCGCCGACCGCGGGCTCGACCATGGCGCCTGGATCCCCATGCACCTGATCGACCCGGAGGCGAAGCGCCCGGTGCTCCAGCTCTCCGTGCTGCACGGGGCCGGCGCCGAGGCGCATTACCGGCTGGGCCGGGCGCTGGCCTCGCTGCGCGACCGCGGCATCCTCATCCTCGCCTCCGGCTCCATCACCCACAACCTGCAGGAGGTGTTCCGCGGCGGGCTGGTGCTCGACCGGCCCTCGCCGGACTGGGCGCGCAGCTTCGCCGACTGGGTGGCGCAGAAGATCGGGGCCAACGCGGTCGACGATCTCGTGCACTACCGCGAGCGCGCCCCGCATGCCGTGCGCAACCACCCCTCGGAGGAGCATTTCGTGCCGCTCCACGTGGCGCTGGGCGCGGCCGAGGGCGATGCCGGCCAGCGCATCCACGAGAGCCACGAGTTCGGCGCCCTGCACATGGACGCCTACCGTTTCGGCGGCTGAGGCGCAGCGCAGGGGCCGCGCGACCCCGTGTCGGGGGCCCCGCGGCCCCCTCCGGCCTTGACTTCACCGGGCTTAAAGGGTGTATCGGCGGCGACCTTTCGCTCACCTCGGGGAGACCCCTCATGCACGCCTACCGCACACATACCTGCGCCGCGCTCACCAAGGCCGACGTGGGCAAGACCGTCCGCCTCTCCGGCTGGGTCCACCGCGTGCGCGATCATGGCGGCATCCTGTTCATCGACCTGCGCGACCATTACGGTGTCACCCAGGTGCTCTGCGACCCCGACAGCGCCGCCTTCGCCGGCGTGGAGAAGGTGCGCTCGGAGTGGGTGATCCGCATCGACGGCGAGGTGAAGGCGCGGGCCGATGAGCTGGTGAACCCCAAGCTCCCTACCGGCGAGATCGAGGTCTTCGTGCGTGACATCGAGGTGCTGGGCGCGGCCGAGGAGCTGCCGCTGCCGGTGTTCGGCGACCAGGAATACCCCGAGGAGACGCGCCTCAAGTACCGTTTCCTCGACCTGCGCCGCGACAAGCTGCATTCCTCGATCATGCTGCGCTCGAAGGTGATCTCCTCCCTGCGCCGCCGCATGACCGACCAGGGCTTCAACGAGTTCCAGACCCCGATCCTCACCGCCTCCTCGCCCGAGGGCGCGCGCGACTTCCTCGTGCCGTCGCGGCTGCACCCGGGCAAGTTCTACGCCCTGCCGCAGGCGCCGCAGCAGTTCAAGCAGCTGTGCATGATCGCGGGCTTCGACCGCTACTTCCAGATCGCCCCCTGCTTCCGCGACGAGGACCCCCGCGCCGACCGCAGCCCGGGCGAGTTCTACCAGCTCGACATCGAGATGAGCTTCGTCACCCAGGAAGACGTGTTCCAGGCCATCGAGCCGGTGATGCGCGGCGTGTTCGAGGAGTTCGGCGGCGGCCGGCCGGTGACGCCCGAGTTCCCGCGCATCGCCTATCGCGACTCCATGCTCTGGTACGGCTCCGACAAGCCCGACCTGCGCAACCCGATCAGGATGCAGATCGTCTCCGAGCATTTCGCCGGCTCCGGCTTCAAGATCTTCGCCTCGCTGCTCGAGCAGGAAGGCACCCAGATCCGTGCCATCCCGGCGCCCGGGGGCGGCAGCCGCAAGTTCTGCGACCGCATGAATGCCTTCGCCCAGAAAGAGGGTCTGCCCGGCATGGGCTACATCTTCTGGCGCGAGGAGAACGGCGAGATGCAGGCCGCCGGCCCGCTCGCCAAGAACATCGGCCCCGAGCGCACCGAGGCGATCCGCCAGCAGCTCGGCCTCGGCGTGGGCGACGCGGCCTTCTTCCTCGGCGGCCAGCCCGCGAGTTTCGAGGCCGTGGCCGGCAAGGCGCGCAACGTGATCGGCACCGAGCTCGGCCTCACCGCCACCGACCGGTTCGACTTCTGCTGGATCGTCGACTTCCCGATGTACGAGAAGGACCCCGACACCGGGAAACTCGACTTCTCGCACAACCCGTTCTCGATGCCCCAGGGCGGGCTCGAGGCGCTGGAGAGCCAGGACCCGCTCGATGTGCTGGGCTTCCAGTACGACATCGTGTGCAACGGCGTGGAGCTCTCCTCGGGCGCGATCCGGAACCACAAGCCGGAGGTGATGTACAAGGCCTTCGAGATCGTGGGCTACTCGAAGGAGCACGTCGACGCGCATTTCGGCGGCATGCTCTCGGCGTTCAAATACGGCGCGCCTCCGCATGGCGGCATCGCCCCCGGCGTGGACCGTATCGTGATGCTGCTGGCCGACGCGGAGAACATCCGCGAGGTCATCATGTTCCCGATGAACCAGCGCGCCGAGGACCTGATGATGCAGGCCCCCGCCGAGGCCACCAACGAGCAGCTCCGCGAGCTCGGCCTGCGGGTGATCCCGCGCGACTGAGGCCCGGCACCGCAAGCAGGTTCAGCCGCCCGCGACCCTCGTCGCGGGCGGTTTGCTTTTGTGCGCGGGTGCCCGGGACCGACAAGCCCCGGCTCCGGCCGTCGCTGCTGACCGTGCCGCATCGGCACCCGGCCCCGACGCCCCCGCCAGGCACGAAGGGCCGCGCCCGACCCTGGGTGGGCGCTGCACCGCCTGTGGTCGACGCTTTATCCCGCAAGCCCCGGACTCGGGCTGCGCGGCACGCCACATCGCCATCGCGCCCTCCCGGGGGGAGGGTCGGGCGCGGCCCGGGCTGGTCGCCCGGGCGGAAGGGGGATGGCGGGCGCATCACTGCTCGCCCGGGGCGGAGGCTCCGGGCCCGCGGTTTCGCGACCACGCCACCGCAGGATGCTGCCGCTCAGCCGGCGAGCTCGATGAGCAGCTCGGCGCTGCGCCCGGCGCCGTCGAGGTCGATGGCCGCGGGGGCGCGGGGGCCGCGGGCGATGGCGGCTTCCACGGCGGCGATGAGCTGGGCCGGGGTGAGGCTATCCTGCTCCAGCACCGCCATGCCCAGCGGCTCCAGCGCCGCGGCGCGCAGGCGCTGCTCGCGCTCGCCGCCCTCGGTGAGCGGCACGAGCACCGCGGGCGTGGCGCATTGCAGCAGGTCGGTCGCCGTGTTGTAGCCGGCGAGGGACACCGAGCAGGCGGCGCCCTGCAGCAGCGCGCGGTAATCGGCCCGGGCGGGCTCGGCGACGGCGGGGCCCAGGGCGGAGAGGCGCGCCGCCTCCGCCGCGGCATCCGCGCCGCCCACCATCAGCCGCCAGGGCCGGGCGGAATCGCGCGCCGCCTCCGCCGCGAGGGCGAGCAGGCGCCGGCCGGTCGCCCCGCCGCCGACGGAGACCAGCACCTCGCCGGAGGGCGGCGCCGGCTCGGGCAGGGGCTCGGCCACGAAGCCGGTCTCGCGCACCAGGGCGGCCGCGGCGGGCGAGAGCGGCCAATGGTCGGTCATCCGGCCGAGCGCGGGGTCGCCATGCACGAGGATGGCGTCGAAGCCTTCGAGATCGGCCTCGGCGCGGGCGCGCTTCTCCGGGCGGTCGGTGGGCTCGGGGATGTCGCGCAGCGAAACGGCCCGGCGGCCGGGTGCGGCGGCGGCGAGGGCGGCGAACTCCGCCCGCAGGCTGCCGCGGCCGAAGGGCCAGGTCTCGGTCACCAGCACGTGCGGGGCGAAGCGGGCCAGCGCCGCCAGCGCCTCGGCGCGGCGCGCGGCAAGATCGGCCTCGCGCGCGGGGGTGCCGTCGGGGTGGCGCAAGGTGGTGTAGTCCATCGCCTCCACCATCAGCGGCGGAAGCTGGACGAGCCTGACGCCACTGCTGTCGAGATGCGGCAGCGGCCGGCCGCCGGAGAGCAGCAGCGGCTCCGCCCCGCGCGCGGCGAGGGCCCGGGCGATGGCGAGGCTGCGCACGAAATGCCCCGTGCCGGTAAGATGGCTGACCGCGATCAGAACCCGCGCGGCACTCATCGCGGCACGAGCTTCACCGGCGGATGCAGGGCCACCGGCCGTCCGTCCGGCGCGAGCTCGATCTCGTGGATCGCGGCGCGGCGGATGCGGAACGGCTCCGGCCCCTCGTAGGCCCAGCCGCTGGCCTGCGCGAGCAGGCAGCGGATCACCCCGCGGTGGCAGACGACGAGCGCGGGGCCCGCGACCGCGATCTCGGCCATGGCGGGCTGCAGGCGGGCGGCCATCTCGGCCGGGCTCTCGCCGCCGGGCGGGCGCAGGTGCCAGGTCCAGGTCTCCACCGGGCCGAAGGCCACCTCGGGGTCGGCCACGAGATCGTCGCTCACCGCGCCCTCCCAGCCGCCGAAATCCATCTCCACCAGCCGCGCGTCGGTGCGGATCTCGCGCGCGCCTGCCATGGCGCGGGCGGTCTCGACCGCGCGCGACAGCGGGCTGGAGACCACCGGCACCTCGTCCCAGCCCTCGGGCAGGCGCAGGGTGGCGATCTCGGCGCGCGAGGCGGGGGAGAGGGGGACGTCGGTTCGGCCCTGCAGGCGGCCCTCGTCGTTCCATTCGGTGGGGAAATGGCGCAGCAGGGCGATGCGGGTGGTGGCGGTCATGTGATGAGCTCTCCGAGCTGGAGGCGCAGGCTCTGCGCGGCGGCGTCCAGCCCGTGGCGGGCGAGGACATGGGCCCGCGTGGCGGCCCGGGCCGCGGCATCATGCGGCAGGGCGGCGATGGCGGCGGCGAGCGCGCCGGGGTCGGCGGGATCGGGCAGGGGGCGGTGGGGCACCACGGTGGCCGGGCCGGAATGGTTGTCGCAGATCGCCGGCAGACCCGCCGCCTGCGCCTCGAGAAACACCATGCCGAACCCTTCTCCCACACCCGGCCAGACGAAGACGTCGTGGCTCTCGTAGAGCCGCCGCATCCGCGCCGGGTCATCCTCCTGCCCGTGGAAGGTAATGCCCTCCATCCCGTTGAAAAGGGTACGCACTTCCGCCTCGGCCGGGCCGGCGCCCACCACGGTGAGGCTCCAGGGCGAGGCCAGGTGGCGCAGGGTCTCGGCGAGGCGCGCGTAGGAGTGCAGCTTGTCGCCCTTGCGCATCATCGCGACGGTGAGCAGGCGCGGGCCGGCGCCGGGGGGGGACGGGGGCGGGGCCACCGGCTCCGGCCCGGGGTCGATGAAGGGCGGCAGCTCGCGCAGCTGGCCGGGGCGCGCGGTCTCGGCCAGGCCGGGCAGGTCGCGCGCCGTGGTCCAGTAGAGCACGTCCGCCGCCTCCAGCGCCGCATGGGCGCGCCGGGCGAAATCCGCCCAAGGGCCGGTGTTGCGCCGCTCGGAGTAGATCGCCTCGGAGATCACGTAGGGAATGCCGAAATGCCGGGCGAGGGCGGGGCCGATCAGGTCCGGCGCTTTCCAGTAGCAATGGTAGGTGAACCACAGCGCCGGGGGGGCGTGCTCCCACACCCGCTTCAGCCGCTCGATCTCGGCCTCCGCCTCGGCCACCAGCCGGGCCTGGGCCTCGGCGCTGCCGCAGGGCTCCCGGCTGCGCAGGCGCGAGACGAGTTCGGGGCGAAACCCGGCCTCGGAAAGCGCCCGCAGGGTGAGGCGGGCGATCTCGCGGTCGCCGGAGGGCGTGGGGGAGTCGGGCGCCTTCATCGGCGCGTAGAAGGCCACGAGCTTCATGCTGCCGCCTCCGGGGCCTCCGTTGTGCCCCTGGCGCCGGGCCCGGCCATCGCCGCGTGCAGCCGGGCGGCGAGGGTCTCGATGCCGGCTTCCATGCGGAATTCGGCCACCAGCCGGGCGCGGGCCGCCGCGGCCATGGCCTGCAGGGCCTCGGGACGGGCGGCGCATTCCTCCAGTGCCGCGGCGAGGGCGCGCGGGTCGCCCGGCGGCACGAGGCGGCCGTGCACCCCGTCCCCGATGAACTCGGGGATGGCGGAGACGGCGGTGGAGAGGATGGGCAGGCCCTGGCTCGCCGCTTCCATCAGCACGTTGGGCAGGCCGTCGCGGTCTCCGTCGCCGGCGATCTTGGAGGGCAGCACGAAGAGATCGGCTTCGCGCATGGCGGCCACCACCTCGTCCTGGTCGCGCTTGCCGAGCCAGGTGATGCGGGAGGTGAGCCCGAGCGAGGCGGCGCGCCCGGCCAGCGCCTCCTTCAGCTCGCCGCCGCCGATATGGGTGAGGTGCCACTCCCGCTCCGGGGGCAGCAGGGCGAGGGCCTCCAGCAGGTCGTCGTAGCCCTTCTTCGCCACCAGCCGGCCGACGGAGAGCAGCTTCAGCGGCCCCTCGCGCGGCCCGCGGGCGGGCGGCTCGGGGAAGCGCGAGAGGTCGAGCCCGTGGTAGACGAGGCTCACCCGCCCGGGCTCCGGCGCGAGGCCGCGCAGGTGGGCGGCGCCGGAGGCGGTGCAGGTGACGCCGAAGCGCGCGTCGGCGAGCTTCTCGCGCTTCTCCCAGTCGGGGATGGTCCAGATGTCCTTCGCATGGGCCGAGAACCCCCAGCCCTGCCCGCGCATCAGCGCGGCATAGCGGGTGACGGAGGCCGGCGTGTGCAGGAAATGCACGTAGAGAAAGCCGATGTCGGCCGGCAGCTCGGCCGCCAGCACCAGCGCCTGGCCGAAGCGGCGGACACGGTTGCGGCTCGCATCGCGGCGGAGATCGCGCGCCCAGGCGCGCAGGGCGGCGCCGAAGCCGGGCATGCGCAGCGCGCGCCAGAGGGCGCGCAGCACGCGGCCCGGAGCGTCGTGCAGGTATTCGGGCAGGTAGCGCCGCGGTGCGGTGATGCGGCCGTGGATCGGGTGTTCGCGGTCGTCGTAGGGGGCGCGCAGCGACCAGATCTCGAAGTCGAAGCCCGCCTGCTGCAGGGCGAGCAGCTCCTGTGCCACGAAGGTCTCGGACAGGCGGGGGTAGCCCTTGACCACCACGGCGAGCCGCGGTTCCGGCAGGCGTTCGGGCATGCGGGGGGTCAACGGCTATCGGCCTCCGCCGGCAGGTCCTGGCAGAGGCGCACGCGGCGCTTGATGATCTCCAGCCCGTCGAGCATGCCGGGCAGGGCGCGGCTGGCCGGGGCCGGCTGGTCGCGCAGCGCGGCGATGGCGGCGGCCATCACCTCGGGCCCTTCGCCGTCGCGCGGGCCGTAGAGCATGCGCACGAGGCCGAGCCGCTCGGCGGCCGAGGCGCGGATGAGCTGCTCCTGGCGCGGGTTCACCCGCGGCATGATCACCGCCGGCTTGTCGAGGGTGAGGATCTCGCAGAAGGTGTTGTAGCCGCCCATGGCCACCACGCCGCGCGCCTCGGAGAGCCAGCGCTCCAGCCGGCTGTCGAAGGAGAGCACGCGGATGCGGCTGCCGAGCTTCGCGGCGCGGCGGTCGAACTCGCTGCGGCTGTCGGGCGCCATGAACGGCCCGTAGACCAGCACGGCGGGGATATCGAGCCCGGGGTCGGCCTCGTAGGCCTTCAGCACCCAGTCGACGAGGAAGGTGCCGTCGCCGCCGCCGCCGGTGGTCACGAGGATGTAGGGGTCGTCCGGCGGGCGGGTGCCGATGGGCGGCCAGTCGGGCGGCTCGCGCCGCAGGTAGCCGGTGTAGACCAGCCGGTCCTCCTCCTCCCAGCGCGGCGACAGGCCGAGCCCCTCCAGCGGCCGGCATATCTGCGGCAGGCCGTAGACCCAGATTTCGTCGTAGAAGCGCTCGATCGCCTCCATGTGGCCCTTGCGCTGCCATTCGGCGCGCAGGGCCTCGGGCTCGTCGAGCACGTCGCGGATGCCGAGCACGATGCGCGCGCCGCGGCCGCGGGCGGCCTCCAGCGTCGGGCCCAGCTCGTTGCGGAAGCCCCAGGCCTCCTTGTCGACGATGAGCAGGTCGGGGCGGAAGGCGCGGTCGGTGGCCGAGAGGATCTCGGCGCGCAGCCGCACGGTCTCCTGCAGCGGGATGCCGAGGTTGTGCGAGGCATACTCGCCGTCGGCCAGCTTCACCACGCCGGGCAGGCGCACGTGGTCCACCCTGTCGGCGAAGTCGAACCGCCCGGCGATGGGCGAGCCGGTGACGATGAGCGCCGACAGCTCGGGGTCGTCCGCCACCAGCGCCTGCGCAATGGTGCGCGACCGGCGCAGATGGCCGAGCCCGAACGTGTCATGGCTGTAGAGCAGGACGCGCCGAGCGGCGGGCGCCCTGCCGTCTGCCAGTGCGGACGATCCATCCATGGTCGGCCCGGTCCCCCTTTGCGGCAAGCGCGCTCCGTCGCCCCCCTCGAACCCGAGTCATGCAGGCCCGTCGCCGGCATGGCAACGGTTTTCTGCACTGCCTGCACAGCCGGGTGCGCACTATGCATGCCCCGGCGGATTGCCTATCCTGCGCGGCCGGTGGCCCGTTGCTCCGGCGGGGCGCGGCACGATAGCTGGGGTGGCGCGCGAGAAATGAAAGGTTCGGAACGCATGAAGTTCCCGCAGATGCTGTTGTCCGTCCTGCTGCTGGTCCTGGGGCTGGCGGTGCTGCTGCCGGCGCAGACCGCGATGGCCCAGCAGGCCGGCGGCCCGGGCAGCGCCGGGGGCTATGGCGCGCTGGGCGGCGGCAGCAGCGGCGGAGGGGCCGCGCCGGGCAGCACCCCGGCGCCCGCGGGCGATGGCGCCGCCGTGCTGCGCGCCCCGCTGCCGCCCGAGCTGGAGGCCTACGGGCGCATCTCCGGCAGCGATGCGGGCGTGATGATCGACGCCGCCTCCGAGCGGGTGGACGTGTTCCGCCAGCGCGCCGAACGGGTGCTCTCCGCCGCGCCGGGGGCGGGCAGCGAGATCCTGCGCGCCATCCGCAGCTCGGCCCCGGGGGGCGACCCGCTGTTCTTCGTGGGCCTGCTGGTGTTCATCGCCATCCTGCTGGTGATCGGCCGCGCGGTGAGCTCGCTCTACGCCGCCTACGTGGCCCGGCCGATCATGGTGAGCGTGCAGCGCCCGGCGCCGGAGGGCATCGTGGAGAAGCTGCCGGTGCTCGCGCTGCGGGTCGCGCTCACCCTCCTGGGGCTCGCCATCGTGCTGCTGGTCACCCTGGGGCTCGGGGTGTTCTTCTTCGACCGCCAGCACGTGACCCTGCGCACCGCGCTGGTGCTGCTGGGCAGCTACGCGGTGATGGTCTCGGTCGACACCACCTGGCGGATGATCGTTTCGCCCTACCTGCCGCGCTACCGCATTCCCCGGATGTCCGACGCGCAGGCGGTGCGGATGTATTTCTGGCTCTCCGGCACCTCGGCCGCGGTGGTGGTGATGATCGGCATCCAGCTCTGGCTCGAGATGGTCGGGGTGAGCGCCGAGGTGCTCAGCCTGGTGCGGGTGGGCTTCGGGCTGATCAGCACCCTGCTGCTCATCGTGCTGCTGCTCACCAACCGCGACGCGGTCACGGCGGCCATCCTCGCCGGCCGGCCGCGGCGCGACTCGGGCTGGCTGGTGGTGGTGGCCTCGCGGCTCTGGGCGCCGGTGGCGGTGCTCTACCTCGCCTTCTCCTGGGTGATGGCGAGCTACCGCGAGATCATGGGCCTGCCGGGGGTGCCGGGCATCGTCTCGGGCTTCTGGATCTTCCTCATCTCGCTCATCGTCTACGCCATCATCATGTTCGCGGTGGAGCGGGTGTTCATCCACACCCGCCGCGCGGCACAGCTCAACCGCGCCGCCGCCGAGGCGCGCCGCGCCCGGGCCGAGCGCGAGACCGAGGCCCTCGCCACCGCCGCCTGGGAGGGCGACGAGAGCGACATGGACGGCGACGGCGACGAGGAGGGCGGCGGCACGGTGGTCTCGCGGCCGCTCTCCCAGGAGACGATGCCGGGCTTCCGCCACGGCATGACCACCTTCGAGGACCTCGCCCGCCGCGCCGCCTCGCTGCTGGCGCTGGGCATCTCGGCCTGGCTGCTGGTGCGGCTCTGGGTCGGCACCGAGGTCATGGAGGAGGGCTCGTTCTGGAACCTCGCGGGGGACATCGTCGACACGGTTTTCCTCGGCTACATCTTCTTCCACGCCGTGCGCATCTGGATGGATCGCAAGATCCGCGACGAAGGCGTGTACGACACGCCCGCGCTCGAGCCCGGCGACGAGGGCGGGGCCGGCAGTGCCGCCAGCCGGCTGGGCACGCTGCTGCCGCTGGTGCGCAGCTTCGTGCTGATCTGCGTCTTCGCCGCGGTTGCGCTGATCGTGGCGGCACAGCTCGGGGTGAACGTGGCGCCGCTCTTCGCCGGTGCGGGCGTGGTCGGGCTCGCCATCGGCTTCGGCAGCCAGACGCTGGTGCGCGACATCCTCTCGGGCATGTTCTTCCTGCTCGACGACGCCTTCCGCAAGGGCGAGTACATCGACGTGGGCGAGGTGAAGGGCACGGTGGAGAAGATCTCGCTGCGCTCCTTCCAGCTGCGCCACCACCTCGGCGCGCTCAACACCATCCCCTTCGGCGAGATCCGCCACCTCACGAACTATTCGCGCGACTGGGTGATGATGAAGCTGCCGCTGCGCCTCACCTACGACACCGACGTGGACAAGCTGCGCAAGGTGATCAAGAAGCTCGGCCAGGAGCTGCTGGAACACCCCACCGAGGGCCACAAGTTCGTGCAGCCGCTCAAGAGCCAGGGGGTCTACATGATGGAGGACAGCGCGATGATCGTGCGGGTGAAGTTCATGACCCGCCCGGGCGACCAGTGGACCACGCGCAAGCTGGTCTACCAGCGTATCCGCGAGGTCTTCGCCGAGAACGGCATCAAGTTCGCCCATCGCGAGGTCACCGTGCACATTCCCGACCGGGTGGGCGACAAGACCCTCACCGAGGAGGAGAAACAGGCCGCCGCCGGCGCCGCGCGCCGGGCCATCGAGGGCGAGGAACCCTCCGGCGGCGCCTCGCTCGCCGAGGCGCGCTGAGGGACGGCGCGCCGCCGGCGCGGAAGGGCAGCGCGCCGCCGGCGCGGGAGGGAAACTGCCTCACCCCCCCCCGCGGCCTCTCCCGTGACCGGCCGGCCACCGGCCGGTGGTTGCCACGCCCGGCAGCCGCATGCGCCGCCCCCGCCCCGGGGGGCTTTCCGCTTGCGTGCCCCGGCCCGCTTCGCGATGATCCGCCCCCCTCGTATCCGTTTCCGAAAGGACCCGCGTCATGCTTGCCGAGAATCTCCCCATCCTGGTCGTCGTCGTCATCCTCGTGCTGGCGCTGGGGGCGTCGATGATCGTCATCACCCGCGAGCGGCATGTCCGGATGATCGAGACCTTCGGCAAGTTCACCAGCGTGCGGAGGGCCGGGCTGTCGCTCAAGCTGCCCTGGCCGATCCAGAACGCCACGGCGAATTTCTCCACCAAGCTGCGCGAGATCGGCGAGGAGGTGGAGGTGAAGAGCTCCGACAACGCCTTCGTCGTGGTGCCGATCCGGGTGCAGTACCGGGTGAAGCAGGGCGCCGAGCGCGACGCCTACTACCTGCTCGAGAGCCCGGCCGGGCAGATCCGCTCCTACGTGGTGAACCAGGTGCGCTCCTCGGCCTCCTCCCAGCCGTTCAACGCGCTGTTCCAGTCGCGCGACTTCTTCGAGAGCGAGATCGAGCGCACGCTCACCGAGCGGATGGCCGAGTTCGGCTACCACATCGAGAACGTGCTGGTGGACGATCCCCAGCCCTCGGAAGACCTGCGCGCGGCCTTCGACCGGGTGATCTCCTCCGAGCGGCTGCGCGAGGCGGCGACCAACGAGGCCGAGGCCGAGCGCATCCGCATGGTGGCCCGCGCCAATGCCGACGGCGAGGCGCTGCAGATCAAGGGCGAGGCCTATGCCCGCTTCCGCAAGATCGTGGCCGAGGGCAACGCCGAGGCGCTGAAGCTGTTCAGCGGCGAGACCGGGCTGGGGCCTGACGCGGGGCTGAAATTCTTCACCTCGATCAACGAGATGGAAGCGCTCACGGCCGCGGCCGAGGCCGGCGGCAAGGTGGTGTTCGTGACCGGCTCCGCCGCCACTTCGGGCGGTGCCGCGATGGGCATGCTGGCCGGCGCCGACGACGCGGAACCCGGCACCCCCCTGCGCCCCTGGGACGGCCATCCGGAGAGCTGATCCCCCGGGCGTATCCCCCCTGAAGAAGCAAGCGCCTCGGGGGGCATCGAGCCCCCGCTCGGCGCTGGCCGCGCCCTCTCCGGGGCGCGGCCGCGCGGGGCCCGGAGGGCAGGATCAGAACAGGAGGTCGTCGGTGAGGAGCGACATGTCGAAATCCTGCAGGGTGATGACCATGCCGCCGGGCTGGGCATAGCCCTCCGGGGCGCGGAACCGGATCACCGTGTCATCGCCGACCTGCTGTATCCACTGCGCCTCGTCGAAGGAGGTGACGCGCCAGGGCGTGCCATGGTCGCCGCGCAACCGCAGGCTGTCCGCGCCCGCGTCGAAATCCCCGATGGTGATGGCGGGTGTGGCGGCGCCCGCGTCGACGTGGATCTCGAACCGGTCGGCCCCGGTGCCGCCCTCGGCATAGGTGCCGTCGATGCGCAGGGTCAGGTAATCGTTGCCCGCGCCGCCGTACTGGTGGCCGGCGTTGAGCAGCCTGTCGTTGCCGCTGCCGCCGTAGAGCCAGGCGGTGAGGCCGAGCTCCTGCTGCTGCGGGCGCCAGGGTGTCTCGAGAGTGTCGTTGCCGGCGCCGCCATACATGTGGCCGGAGCCGACGATGCGGTCGTTGCCGATCTCGCCGTAGAGCGGGCCGGAGCCGCCGATGATCCGGTCATCGCCGGCCTGGCCATGCACCTCGCCCCAGTCGAGCCGCAGCTGGTCGTCGCCCGCGCCGCCGGCGAGGAAAGCCGGCGCCGCCTCGGTGCCACCGAGGCGCAGGCCGTCGTCCCCGTCGCCGCCGTAGGCCCTGCCGGTGTGGCGGGCGAGGCTGAGCCCGTCGTTGCCGCCGCCGCCGTAGAAATGCACCGTATCGCCGCGCGGGCCTTCGCCGTGGAGCCCGTCGTACACCTGGTCGTCGGCCGAGCGGCCGCGCAGGACAAGGTCGCCCCCGCTGAAGCTGATGGTGTTGCGCACCTCGCCCATCACCACGGTCGCGTCCGCGTCCAGCCGGAAATCGTTGCGCGCGTCCGCGAGGGTGAGGTGCACCCGGTGATCGCCTTCCACCGTCATGCGGTAGAAGGGCATCCGGGTGACGATCTCCTCGAAGTTGCTGAGCAGGTCGATGCCACCCTTGTGGATCACCACCCTGTCGCGGCCCGCGCCGCCGTCGGCGGTGACGTGCTGGGCGGCGAGCACGATCAGAGTGTCGTTCCCGGCACCGAGATCGGCGTCGAGCGTGTGCAGCCCGGCCACGACCCGGTCATCCCCGGTGCCGCCGTAGACGAGGGCATGCGTGCCGCGGTCGACACGGAAGTAATCGTCGCCGTCATCGCCATGGAAGGCACTGAGCCCGATCTCGCGGGTGATGAACCGGTCATTCCCCGCCCCGCCGTACAGCGTGTCGGACGCCCCGCGGGTGGCGAAGAGATCGGCAGCGGCGCCGCCGTGGAACTGCGAGGACATGCCGGTCGAGGTGTAGTGGTTTCGCCCGGTGGCCGAGCCGATGACCGCGTCGATGCCCTGCATCACCACGGCGCCGGCATGGCCGGCGATGCTGATGTAGCCCCGGCTCGGGTCGTAGCGCAGCGAGGTCGTGACGGCGGAGAAATCCGCGGTGTCGGGGTCGTGGTAGGGGCCCAGCTCCTCGTCGGCGTAGAAGTAGCTGTCGCCGCCGCGCCAGACCATCGTGTCGTTGCCGCCGCCGCCGTAGAAGACGCTGAGATCGGTGCCGCCGATGAACACGTCGTCACCCTGGGTGCCGACCACCGCCTCGATGCCGGTGAACGTGTCGCGGGTGCGCGGGCCGATGAGCAGGCCGGCGCCGAGATCGACCCGGAAGGCCAGGCTTTCCACGGCGTCCTGCCAGGAGAGCACGTCGAAACCGGCCCCGCCGTCGATGGTGTTCGGGCCGACGCCATATGTCTCGTGGGCGACGAAGATGTCGTTTCCGGCTCCGCCGTAGAGCGCGTCGCCGCCCGGGCCGCCGAGGAGCACGTCATCGCCGTCGCCGCCGTGGATCGTGTCCAGTCCCTCGTCGCCGTAGAGCAGGTCGTCCCCGATACCGCCGAACAGGATGTCGTTGCCGAAGCCGCCGACGAGGATGTCGTCTCCCGCCTTGCCGGTGAGAACGTCGTTTCCACCCCAGCCCGCGATCGTGTCGTCTCCGCTGCCGCCCGCAAGCGTATCGTCCCGGCTTCCGCCGACGATGGTTCTGCCCGTTGTCATGTACACTTACCCCCCGTTGACCACCGAGCATTGCCGGGGGCCGGCGCAAAAGCAAGGCCCGCGCAGCGGGGCTGCGCGGGCCTGTTCCGGCCGGGGCCGGGGTGGCGTCAGTCGAGGGCGATCAGCGCTCGGAGCCGATCAGGCCCATCTGCTCGAGCTTCAGGATCACCTGCTGGGCGCAGAAGTCGACATCCGTGCCCTGGGTGTCGATGCGCAGCTCGGGCTTCGCGGGCTCCTCGTAGGGGTCCGAGATGCCGGTGAACTCCTTGATCTTGCCTTCGCGCGCGAGCTTGTAGAGGCCCTTGCGGTCACGCTTCTCGCACTCCTCGAGCGGGGTGGCGACATGCACCTCGACGAAGGCGCCGTAGGCCTCGATCATCTCGCGCACCGAGCGGCGGGTCGCGGTGTAGGGCGCGATCGGCGCACAGATCGCGATACCGCCGTTCTTGGTGATCTCGGAGGCGACATAGCCGATGCGGCGGATGTTGATGTCGCGGTGCTCCTTGGAGAAGCCGAGCTCGGAGGAGAGATGCTTGCGCACCACGTCGCCGTCGAGCAGCGTGGTGGGGCGGCCGCCCATCTCCATCAGCTTGACCATCAGCGCGTTCGCGATCGTGGACTTGCCCGAGCCGGAGAGGCCGGTGAGGAACACGGTGAAGCCCTGCTGGGCCCGCGGCGGCTTGGTCTTGCGCAGCTCGTTCACCACCTCGGGGAAGGAGAACCACTCGGGGATCTCGAGACCTTCCATCAGGCGGCGGCGCAGCTCGGTGCCGGAGATGTTGAGGACGGTGACGCCTTCCTCGATCTCGTCGGCCGGCTCGTACTGGGCGCGCTCCTGCACGTAGACCATGTGCTTGAAGTCGACCATCTCGCAGCCGATCTCGTCCTGGTAGGTGCGGAACAGCTCCTGCGCGTCGTAGGGGCCGTAGAAATCCTCGCCGGCGGAGTTCTTGCCCGGGCCGGCGTGATCACGGCCGACGATCATGTGCGTGCAGCCGTGGTTGCGGCGGATGATGCCGTGCCACACGGCCTCGCGGGGGCCCGCCATGCGCATGGCGAGGTTCAGCAGCGACATGTGGGTGGTCGCGGCCGGGTACTTGTCGAGCACGGCCTCGTAGCAGCGCACGCGGGTGAAGTGGTCGATGTCGCCGGCCTTGGTCATGCCCACCACCGGGTGGATGAGCAGGTTGGCCTGCGCGTCCTTCGCGGCGCGGAAGGTGAGTTCCTGGTGCGCGCGGTGCAGCGGGTTGCGGGTCTGGAAGGCGACGATCTTGCGCCAGCCCATCTTGCGGAAATAGGCGCGCAGCTCGTTCGGCGTGTCGCGGCGGGCGCGGAAATCGTAGTGGATCGGCTGCTGGATGCCGGTGATCGGGCCGCCGAGGTAGATCTTGCCCGCGGTGTTGTGCAGGTAGTTCACCGCCGGGTGGGCGAGGTCGTCGGCGCCGAAGACCTTCTCGGCCTCGAGGGCCTTGTTCGGCTCCCACTTGTCGGAGACCGACATGATGGCGAGGATCACGCCTTCCTGGTCACGCAGCGCCACGTCCTGGCCGGGCTCGACCTTGCCGGCCAGCTCCTCGGACACGTCGAGGGTGATGGGCATCGGCCAGAGCGTGCCGTCCGCCAGGCGCATGTCCTTCACGACACCGTTGTAGTCCGCCTCCGAGAGGAAGCCCTTGAGAGGGTAGAACCCGCCGTTCATCAGCAGCTCGAGGTCGCAAAGCTGGCGCGGCGTCAGGTCGATGGAGAAAAGCTCCGCGGCTTCCAGCTTCAGCTTAGCGGCGCTGTCGTAGGACACATACAGCTCCGGAATCGGCGCTACATTCGGCGTGGTCATGAGGCTCTCGCTTCTTCTGGCGGCGCGCTCCTCGCGGATGCGCCTGGGGGGAAAAAGTTTCTTTTGGCTTTTGGACTGCATTGCAGCAAAACACAATCACTGACTACCCGAAAAACCGGTGCTCCGCGACAAAACGACATACCCCGACGCGCGAGTGTCCAAAATTTGGGCAGGTGAAGGATGGCTGCGCACCCCTTGTGATCATTGGCTATTTCGGCGGATTCCGGCGGTGCCATTGCTCGCGTCGGTGGAGTTCGTACATCTTCACGTCGCGCAGCCATCGGCCCCAGGCGAGTACCGTACCCACGGCCACTCCATAGAGACCGCCGCGCCATCTGCCGCGCATCACCACGTGCTGAAGCATGTAGGCCGGCATGCCGAACAGGATGCGCAGGGCCAGCACCGCCCGGCCCTTGCGCTTCGAGCCCTCCGCGCCGCGCGTGCTGGAACCGTTCATCTTGGCGACCAGGTTGGCGATGTCGCGGAAGGCGAAATGATGGATCGGGTTGGCCATTCGCTGCGGTGCAACATCGGCGGGCAGCTCGAGCTGGTCGTAGCGCCTGTGCTCGGGCATGCGCAGGCGCCGGCGGTCGTAGAGCTTGTTGCGCCAGGAAATGGAGAAGCCTTCCCAGGCCGGGCCGTCGGGCGGGCAGATGATCATCGGCAGCGCGTAGACCGGGCCGGAGGGCTCGCCCTGCGCGAACAGCGCGGCGATCTCGTCGGCCAGGGCAGGGGGCACCACCTCGTCCGCGTCGAGGTCGAGCAGCCAGTCATGCCGGGCGGCGTCCTCGCCCACGCGTTTCTGGAAACCCTGGCCGAGAAAGGGCTGGTCGACGATGCGCGCGCCCTCGGCCACGGCAAGTTCCAGCGTGCGGTCGGTGGAGCCGGAGTCGACCACGATCACCTCGTCGGCCACGCGCAGCGCCGCGCGGACCACGTCGGCAATGCGGCGTTCCTCGTTGAGCGTGCGGATGTAGCAGCTCAGCGGAGCCTTGCCTGCGGGGGAGTGAACCATCTAATAGGGGTCCGCATTCGGGCCGAAAGGGGGCTTCTTGATGACAATGGGCGGTGTACCGGAGGCGGGCGGGGTTGTCTACACCGTGGCCCTGACCAGCTGCGGCCGCTTCGACCTGCTCGACGCCACGCTGCGCTCGCTCATCGACCATCTCGACGTGCCCCCGGCGGAGATCGTGGTGATCGAGGACGGCGGCGACGAGCGGGTGCGCGAGGTGGCGGCGCGCCAGTCGGTGCCGGTGCGGGTGATGGTCAACGGCGAGCGGCTGGGCCAGATGGCCTCCATCGACCGGCTCTACGCCTCCATCGAAACCCCTTACGTCTTCCATTGCGAGGATGACTGGGAGTTCTTCCGCAAGGGCTTCATCGCCGAGAGCGCGCGCATCCTCGAGGCGCGGCCGGACATCTCCATGGTGAGCCTGCGCGACCTGCAGGAGCTGAACCCGCTGGTGCGCGGCTCGGAACTGGAGGAGGTGGGCGGCGTGCCCTGCTACCCGCTCGACACCCGGCTGCACCCGGAATATTTCGGCTATTCCTTCAACCCCGGCCTGCGGCGGCTCTCCGATTTCCGCGCCGCCGCGCCCATCGAGGCGATCGGCGGCGAGGAGGACATCTCCTACTGGTTCCGCAAGCGCGGCTTCCGCTACGCCGTGCTGGGAAACCCGGCCGTGCGCCACATCGGCTGGGAGCGCCATGTCGACGACCCCACGAAGCCGCGCCGCCCGCGCAGCCTGCCCGAGCGGCTGGCCCGCTCGGTGCGCAAGCGGGTGAAGCGCCTGCGGCGGCTCTTCGGCGGGGCGTGAGCCCGCCCGGGCCGGGTCAGCCGCCCCCGAGAGGCCGCAGCAGCCTGTCGACCAGCCCGGCCGCCATGCCCCGCACCTGCTCCGGGCTCAGCCCGTCCTGCGTGGCGAGGAGCAGCACGAACCCGGCCGCGGCCAGCATCAGCATCGCCGCCACCTGCCAGGCACGCAGCGCCACCAGCGCCGCGACGAGGCCGAGCGCCGGCGCCACCCAGGCCGCGTCGAAGCCGGCTTCCGCCCGGAGCCAGCCCCATGCGAGCAGGAACACGCCGCAGAACAGCACCACCCGCGCCGCGAGCCGCCACAGCAGCGCCCCGGCCAGTCCGGCGAGCCCGGCCAGCGCCAGCGGTGCCCAGTCGTCGATCGGTCCGGGCCCGAAGCCCGGGGCGAGGAAGAACAGCGCCCAGCCTGCGGTGACCCCCGCCGTGACGAGGGTGAGCCAGGCCGGGCTGTCCTGCGCTGCCGCCGCGTCCTGCCGCGTCCTGCCGGCCGGCGGGCGCGGCTCGCCCGAGGCCTTCCGCGCGGCCGCGGGGCGCGGGGCGAAGGGGTCGGTCCCCGTGCCGGAACAATGGGGGCAGGTCACCCATTCGCGTGAGGCCATCCGGCCCGTACCGGCGCAGCTGCCGCAGCGCTGCGTGGTATCCGAGCCGGTGAAACCCCTGCCGCCGCAGCGGCCGCAGGGCGGGTGATCGCCCTGGACGGAGCCGCCCCCGTGGCACCTGGGACAGGACGCCATCGGCACCTCCCGAAAATATCTGCAAGAATGACTCTGGTCGAAAACCCGGCCAGTCTCGCACGGGAAGGGCCTCGGGGAAACCGGCTCCGGCGCCCGCTCAGCTCTCCTGCATCTCCTCCGAGAGGATGACCGGGAAGAACGCCCCGTCCGACCAGAGGCCGAACCAGCCCGCGTGATGCGCCCCCGCCTCCACCAGCCGGTAGAAGCTCTTGCGGTCGATCAGCGCCTCCAGCCCGCGCCGCACGTGCACGTAGGGTGCGGGCTCGTCCGTCTCGGGGTCGCGCTCCACCCGGATGGGGTTTTCCGGGCCGGCCACCGTCTCGTCGCCCACGTTGGTGGTGAAGGTGATGCGCTGGTGATGGCCCGCGCCCTCGATGCGGAAATCGACCGCGACGAAGGGCGCATCCTCCACCGTGATGCCGATCTTCTCCACCGGGGTAACCAGGTAGTAACGATGATTCTCCAGCTTGAGCACCGAGGCGAAGAGGCGGACGAGCGCTTCGCGCCCGATCGGCGTGCCGAGGTAGAACCACGTGCCGTCCCGCGCGATGCGGATGTCGAGGTCGCCGCACCAGGGCGGATCCCACAGGTGCACCGGGGGCGGGCCCTTGCGGGCCGCGGCGCGCACGGTTTCGGCAAGCCCTTCGGCGCTGGGCGTGCCAGGCTTCGTCGCGGGTTTTTGATCGGTCGGCATCGCTTCCCCTCCAATCTGCGTCAGGGGCGGACTGGACACGCCCCCGATTCAACGTAGTCTGAACGGAGCGGCATTCCCATGCCGCACGGCATCTTGTGGCCCTGCCCTCCACGGGCCCCAGCGGGAGTTTTACGGCATGAGCGAATTCGGGGCGAAGACCGGCGCGCAGGACGGCGTGGAAGACGGCGCGGCACTGCTCGGCGAGATCGAGGCCACCGGAGCGCGGCTGGCGCGGGCGCGCGAGGAGATCGCGCTCCGCGTCATCGGCCAACAGGAGGTCGTGGACCTCACGCTCATCACCCTGCTCTCGGGCGGGCACTGCCTGCTCGTCGGCGCCCCCGGCCTCGCGAAGACCCGGCTGGTGGAGACGCTGGGCACCGTCACCGGGCTCGACGGCGCGCGCATCCAGTTCACGCCGGACCTCATGCCGGCCGACATCCTCGGCGCCGAGGTGCTGGAGACGGCGCAGGACGGCTCCCGCGCCTTCCGCTTCATTCAGGGCCCGATCTTCTGCCAGCTGCTGATGGCCGACGAGATCAACCGCGCCAGCCCGCGCACCCAGTCCGCCCTGCTGCAGGCGATGCAGGAGCGCCATGTCACCGTGGCCGGCGCGCGGCGCGACCTGCCGGTGCCCTTCCACGTGCTCGCCACCCAGAACCCGATCGAGCAGGAGGGCACCTACCCGCTGCCCGAGGCCCAGCTCGACCGTTTCCTGCTGCAGGTCGACGTGACCTACCCCGACCGCGCCGCCGAGCGCGAGATCGTGCTCGCCACCACCGGCCTCGCCGAGAGCACGCCGAGTGCGGTCTTCGACCCGGCGAGCCTGATGGCCGCCCAGCAGCTGGTGCGGCGCCTGCCGGTGGGCGAGGCGGTGGTCGACGCGATCCTCGACCTCGTGCGCTCCGCCCGCCCGGGCGAGGAGGGCGCCTCCGAGCGGGTGAACCGCGCGGTGAGCTGGGGCCCCGGCCCCCGCGCCGCCCAGGCGCTGATGCTCGCGGTGCGCGCCCGCGCCCTGCTGCAGGGCCGGCTCGCGCCCTCGCTGGAGGATGTGGTGGCGCTGGCCCGCCCGGCGCTCAAGCACCGCATGGCGCTGGGCTTTGCCGCCCGCGCCGAGGGCCAGACGCTGGAGAGCGTGATCGACGAGCTGGTCGACACCGTGACCCGCCGGGCCGAGGCGGCATGAGCGCAGGCGCGTCTCGCCCCGGCGGCACCGCGGAATGGCTGCGCCGCGACGCGGAGCGCATCTCCGGTGCGCTGCCGCCGCTGATGGCCGAGGCCGAGCGGCTGGCGCATACGGTGGTGGCGGGCGTGCACGGCCGCAGGCGCGCGGGGCCGGGCGAGAGCTTCTGGCAATACCGCCACGCCGTGCCGGGCGACAGCGCCGCCGCGATCGACTGGCGGCACTCCGCGCGCTCGGATTCCTACTACATCCGCGAGATGGAGTGGGAATCGGCCCAGAGCGTGCAGATCTGGGCCGATGACGCCCAGGCGATGGACTACCGCTCCGACGCCGCCCCCCGTTCCAAGGCCGACCGCGCGGCGCTGCTGGCCCTCGCCCTTTCGGTGCTGCTGGTGCGCGGCGGCGAGCGCGTGGGGCTGATGGGCTCGGCCCAGTCGCGCCCGCGGCCGGGCGAGAACCAGCTCACCCGCATCGCGCTCGAGCTCTCCCGCGGCCGCGAGGAGCGCCCCGATTACGGCGCGCCGCCGGCCGACCCCCTCACCCGCGGCGGCCGGGCCGTCTTCCTCTCCGATTTCATGGGCCCGAGCGCCGACCTGTTCGACGCCATCGCCCGGGCGGCGGAATCCGGCGTCTCCGGCGCGCTGGTGCAGATCCTCGACCCGGCGGAGGAGAGCTTCCCCTTCGACGGCCGGCTGATCTTCCGCTCCATGGCCGGCGTGGTCGATTTCGAGACCCAGCGCGCCCGCGCCCTGCGCGAGGCCTATGTCTCCCGCCTTGCCGAGCGGCGCGAGATGCTGGCCGAACGCGCGCTGCGCTCGGGCTGGCAGTTCCTCCAGCACCGCACCTCCGAGAGCCCGCGCAAGGCGCTGCTCTGGCTCTACATGGCCGTCGGGGGAGACCGGTGACGGCCCGCGGGGCCGGCACGGCGGGCGCGCCCGAGCGCGACCAACGCAAGGAGGGCGTGTCTGCGGGCCGCCGGCGGGTGGCCGCCTCCGGGCGCCACGCAAAGCCAGGCGCCTCCGGCCGCCATGCAAATCCCGGCGCCTTCGGGCGCCACGAAAAGCCGGGCGCACCCGCGCGCCAAGAACAGTCGGGCGCCTTGGGGCGCCGCCAACAGCCGGGCGCCTTGGGGCGCGCACAGACTGCGATCCGCCTCCGCGCCGGGGCGGCAGGGCCGGCCGAACGGGCGCGGTCCGGATGCCGGACAGGGAATAGCCGATGCTGAGTCTCGGAGCCTTCGCCTTTCTCAACCCCTGGCTGCTGGTGGCCCTCGCGGCGCTGCCGGCGCTGTATTTCCTGCTCAAGGCCACGCCTCCGGGGCCGCGGCGCCTCGCCTTTCCCGGCGTGCGCCTGCTCCTCGGCCTGCGCGACCCGGAAAAGCAGCCCGAGCGCACGCCCTGGTGGCTGCTGCTGCTGCGCATCCTCGCGGTGGCCGCCGCCATCCTCGGCTTCTCCGACCCGGTGCTGAACCCGCGCCAGCCCATCACCGGCTCCGGCCCGGTGCTGGTGGTGCTCGACGGCGGCTGGGCCTCGGCGCCGGACTGGGCAGACCGCCAGGCCCGCGTGCGCGAGCTCCTCGAGCAGGCCGGCCGGGCCGAGCGCCCGGTGGCCCTCGTCTCCCTCGCCGACCCCGTGCCGGCCGAGCCGCGGCTCGACCTGCGCCCGGCCTCCGACTGGCTGGGCCGGCTCTCCGGCCTGCGCCCGCGCGCCTGGGCGCCGGACCGCGCCGGCTGGGCCGAAACGCTGCAGGCCGCCGTGGCCGAGGCCGGGCAGGTCGACACCTGGTACCTGCGTGACGGGCTGGCCGACGGCGACGAGGAAGGCTTCACCGACACGCTCGCCGGCTTCGGCCCGCTCACCGTCATCGGGCCCGAGCGCCTCGCCATCGGCCTGAAGCCCGCGCGGCTGGAGGACGGGCTGTTGCGCGCCGATATCGCCCGCGCCCCCGGGCAGGGGCCGCGCAGCGTGCAGGTCGCCGCCATCGGCACCGACCCCGGCGGGCAGGAGCGCAGGCTCGCCCTCGCCTCCGCCGATCTCGCGGAGGGGGACACCTCCGCCACGGTGGATTTCGACCTGCCGCTGGAGTTGCGCAACCGCATCACGAGGCTCACCATTCCCGCCGAGGCCTCGGCCGGCGCCGTCACCCTCACCGACGAGGCGATCCGCCGGCGCAAGGTGGGGCTTATGGCCGGCGCCCAGGCGCAGGAGGGCCAGCAGCTGGTCTCGCCGCTGCACTACCTGCGCCAGGCCCTCGCGCCCACGGCCGAGGTGATCGAGGCGCCGCTCTCCGAGATGCTCGCCGCCAGCCCCGATGTGCTGGTGCTGGCCGACGTGGGCGTGCTCGCGCCCGCCGAGCACGAGGCGCTGCAGTCCTGGGTCGACGCGGGCGGGCTGCTGATCCGCTTCGCCGGCCCGCGCCTCGCCGCCTCCAGCCAGGGCACGCAGGAGCTCGACCCGCTCCTGCCCGTGCGCCTGCGCGAGGGTGGCCGCTCGGTGGGGGGCGCCATGTCCTGGGGCGCGCCGCGCACCCTGCGCGCCTTCCCGCGCTCCGGCCCCTTCGCCGGCCTGCCCACGCCCGGGGAGGTCACCATCACCCGCCAGGTGATGGCCCAGCCCGACCCCGACCTGCCGGACCGCATCTGGGCGGCGCTGGAGGACGGCACGCCCCTCGTCACCTCCCGCGAGGAGGGCGAGGGCCGGGTGGTGCTGTTCCACGTCACCGCCAATGCCGAATGGTCGAGCCTGCCGCTCTCCGGCCTTTTCGTGCAGATGCTCGAGCGCCTCGCGGTGAGTGCCCGCGCCGGCGCGCCGGACGCGGGCGCGCTCGAGGGCACGGTCTGGACACCGGAGCTGGTGATCGACGGCTACGGCCGCCCGATCGACGCCAGCGCCGTGGCGGGCGTGAGCGGCGCGCGGCTGGCCGAGGGCCGGCCGGGCCCCGACGCGCCTCCGGGCATCTATTCCGCCTCCGACCGCACGGTGGCGATCAACCTGCTCGGCGAGGAGAGCACGCTCGCGGCCGCCGCCGCGCCCCCCGCCGGCGCGCGGGTGGAGCAGCTCGGCGCCACGGCCGAGACCGGGCTCAAACAATGGTTCCTCATCATGGCCATCCTGCTGCTTGCCGCCGATCTTCTCGCCACGCTCTGGCTCGGCGGCCGGCTGCGCGGCGGGCGGCCCACCCATGCCGGGCATGTGGCCGGGCTCACGCTCGCCGCCGGGCTCGCCGGGCTGCTGGCCCTCGCCGCACCGCAGGCGGCGCAGGCTCAGGCCCAGCAGCAAGCGCAGCAGCCGGCGCAGGCCGGCCCGCAGGTGGTGCCCTTCGAGGACCCGCCGAAGGAGGGCGACGACCGCGCCGTCACTGCCACCACCGAGACCGTGCTCGCCTATGTGCTGACCGGCGACCAGCGGGTGGACCGGGTGAGTGCCGCCGGCCTCTCCGGCCTCTCGCGCATGCTCGCCGCCCGCACCGCCATCGAGCCGGGCGAGCCGATGGCGGTGAACATCGAGAGCGACGAGCTCGCCTTCTTCCCCATGCTCTACTGGCCGATCTCCGAGCTGCAGCCCATGCCGAGCCCGCAGGCGGTGGCGAAGCTCAACGCGTACCTGCGCGGCGGCGGCATGATCGTGTTCGACACGCGTGACGCCGATCTCGGCGCCGGCCTCGGCACCGGCACGCCCAACGGCAAGGCCCTGCAGCGCATCGCCGCCCAGCTCGACATTCCGCCGCTCGAGCAGGTGCCGGACGACCATGTGCTCACCCGCGCCTTCTACCTGCTGCAGAGCTTCCCCGGCCGCTACGCCGAGGGCCCGGTCTGGGTGGAGGCCGCACAGGACCCCAACACGGTCGACGGCATGCCCTTCCGAAACCTCAATGACGGCGTGACCCCCGTGGTGATCGGCTCGAACGACTGGGCCGCCGCCTGGGCGCTCGACGAGAACGGCCGCACCATGTTCCCCGTCGGCCGCGCGCTCGGCGGCGAGCGCCAGCGCGAGATGGCCTGGCGCTTCGGCATCAACCTCGTGATGCACGTGATGACCGGCAACTACAAATCCGACCAGGTGCACGTGCCCGCCCTCCTCGAACGACTGGGACAGTGACGATGGATCTCAACGCGAGCCTCGGATTCGACCCTCTCGTGCCGCTGGCGCTGCTGGCGGTGCTGGCGGCGCTGGCCCTGCTCCTCACGCTGGTGGCGGCCTGGCGGCGCGGGCGCGGCTGGTGGCTGCGCGGGCTCGCCTTCCTCTGCCTGCTCGCCGCCCTCGCCGGCCCCTCGCTGCAGAGCGAGGAGCGCGACGGGCTCGCCGACATCGCCTTCCTGGTGATCGACGAGAGTGCGAGCCAGGACATCGAGGACCGGTCGCAGGTCTCGGCCGAAACCGCAGAGCAGATCGAGGCCGAGCTGCGCCGCCTCTCCGAGGCCCGCCCGGGCGAGGCGCCGGTCGAGACCCGCGTGGTGCATCTCGCCCCCCCCGACGGCGTGTCCGACGACCCCGGCACGCGGCTGATGACAGCCCTCTCCGACGCCGCCGCCGAAGTGGCGCCGGACCGGATCGCCGGCGCCATCCTCGTGACCGACGGCGAGGTGCATGACCCCGACGTGCTCTCCGAGTTTCCCGCCCCGGTGCACGTGCTTCTCACCGGCCGCGCCGATGAATGGGACCGTCGCCTGAAGGTGGAGACCGCGCCGGCCTTCGGCATCGTGGGCGAGGATGTCACCCTGCGCGTCTCGGTGGAGGCGCTGGGCCGCCCGCCCGCCTCCGCCGCGCAGGACGCCGAGATCCGCGTGGCGGTGGATGGCGAGGAGACCGCGCGCATCCCCGTGCCGGTGGGCCGCACGGTCGACATCCCGGTGAACATCGCCCATGGCGGCGCGAACGTCATCCAGCTCACCACCCCGGTGCGCGAGGGCGAGCTGACCGAGCGCAACAATTCCGCCGTCATCTCGGTGAACGGCGTGCGCGACCGTCTGCGCGTGCTGCTCGTCTCCGGCGAGCCGCACCCCGGCGAGCGCACCTGGCGCAACCTGCTCAAGGCCGACCCCTCGGTCGACCTCGTGCATTTCACCATCCTGCGCCCGCCGGAGAAGCAGGACGGCGTGCCGGTGTTCGAGCTCTCGCTCATCGCCTTCCCCACGCGCGAGCTGTTCATGGACAAGATCGACGAGTTCGACCTCATCATCTTCGACCGTTACCGCCGCCGGGGCGTGCTGCCGCGCGCCTATCTCGCCAACGTGGCCCGCTACGTGGAGGAGGGCGGCGCGGTGCTGGTGGCTTCGGGCCCGGCCTATGCCGGCATCGAGAGCCTGCACCGCACCCCGATCCGCGACGTGCTGCCGGCCGAGCCCACGGCGCGCATCCTCGAGGAGGGGTTCCGCCCGCATGTCTCGCGGCTCGGCTTCCGCCACCCGGTGACCGAGGGGCTGGAGGGCGCGGTCTCGGCCGACGAGAGCGGCCCGACCTGGGGCCGCTGGTTCCGCCTCATCGAGATGCAGGCCGAGCGCGGCGAGACGGTGATGGAGGGCCCGGGCGACCGGCCGCTGCTGGTGCTCGACCGGCCGGGCGAGGGGCGCGTGGCGATGCTCGCCTCCGACCATGCCTGGCTCTGGTCGCGCGGCTACGAGGGGGGCGGGCCGCAGGCCGAGCTCCTGCGCCGGCTCGCGCACTGGCTGATGAAGGAGCCCGAGCTGGAGGAGGAGGCGCTCACCGCCTCGGTGTCGGGCGCGCAGGTGCAGGTGAACCGCCGCTCGCTCGAGGACCTCACCTCCGACCTCACCGTGGTCAGCCCCTCGGGCGAGGAAAGCGTCGTGCCCTTCACCCTGCAGCGCCCCGGCCGCTGGACCACCACCTTCACCGCGCAGGAGCAGGGGCTCTACCGGCTGTCGGACGAGGCGCACGAGATCGTGGTGGCCGTCGGCCCGCCCTCGCCGCGCGAGTTCGAGAACCCGATCTCCACCGGTGACATCCTCGCCCCGCTGGTCACCGCCACCGACGGCGGCATCCTGCGGCTGGCCGAGACCGGCGTGCCCGAGATCCGCCGCGTGCGCGAGGACAGGGTGGCCGCCGGCCGAGGCTGGATCGGGCTCGCCGAGCGCGAGGCCTACACGGTGCGCGACATCAGCCTCACCCCGCTCGCGCCGGGCTGGCTGATGCTCGCGCTCGCGGCGGCACTCACCCTCGGCGCCTGGCGTCTGGAGGGGCGCTGAGCCGGGCCGGGCGGGCTGCCGCTGCGGCAGCATGTCGCTGAAACGACGGCCGATGTAACGACGTTGCGGGAAACGTACGCAATGGATGTATGATGTCGGGGTGAATCAGTCGGATCCGGGGCTGCCAGGAGGCTTCCCGCCGTGCGCGGCGGAGAATGCCTGATCAGCCAGGTCGCGGGTCGCGTTCGCCTCTGTCGAGCTCGTGCTGGACCCCGGGGGGTCACGGATATGATGCATACCCTGATAAGGTCGACCGCCGACCCGGAGGCTCCGGGGCTTTCCGTCGTGCTCGAACTGGGGGTGGACATGGGCCTGCGCGTGCGCCGCATCGCCGCCGCGCTGGGCCCCGCGCAACTCGTGCTCAGCCTGCCCCGGGCCGAGCCCGTGCGGCGGGTGCTGCGCGCCTCCATCGCCGAGCGGCTGGAGGAGGAGTGCCGCCAGCTTGCCGGGCGCGAGGGCGGGCCGGACATCTCCTTTCCGGCCGAGAGCCTGCGCACGCCGGGCCTGCGGCTCGAGGGCGTGACGCTGCGCATGCTGCGCCGCCCGGGGCGGCGCCAGCGCATCATGCTCACCGCGCGCTCGGCCGAGGGCACGCTGGTGTCGCTGCTCAGGGACGGGTTCCTGCCCTCGGGCAGCATCGAGCGTGAGTTCGAGGCGCTGGCCGACCGGGCGCTGGAGCGCTTCTACCTGCCGATCGCCAACCTCAACTACCTGCTCGACGAGGTGCTTGACGGCGGAAATGCCGTGAGCCAGGCGCAGGTGCTCGCGGCGCTCGAGCGGCTGCGCTCGCACACGCTCTCGGTGCAGGCGGAGTTTTCCTCGCTTATCGCCGAGCTTGCTCCCGAGCGCGGCGCCGCGGTGCCTGACCCCGTCAGCTTCAGCGCAGCCCGAGCACCACGGCCCGGGACTGAGAGTTGAATTCCCGCCGGTAGAGCGTGAACAGCGTGAAGAGCGTGGCCACCACCAGCGCCTCCGGCCCCAGCAGCCAGGAGAGACCGGCGAGGGCGAAATACACCGCCCGCAGCCCGCGGTTGAAGCTGCGCGCCGCGTAGATGTTGAGATAGCCCGCCTTGCGCGCGATCTCGTGCATCTCCTCCGTCACCCCTTCCGGACCGAGGTTCGGCACCGAGGCCATCACCACGGCGCAGTAGCCGAACAGCCGGTGCGACCAGACGAATTTCAGGAAGGCCGAGGCGAGGATGATCACCACCAGCAGGATCTTCGCCTCCCAGACCACCCGCAGCGAGGCGCCGTCCACGTTCAGGTCCTGCGCGACGGAAACCAGCCGGTCCGTCTGCCCCAGCAGCGCCAGCCCGCCGCCGATGGCGATCATGCAGGCCGAGCCGAAGAAGCTCGGCCCCTGGCGCAGGGTGTTGAGGATGTTGGTGTCGAAGATGCGCACGTCGCGCAGGCACATCTCCTGCATCCACGAAAGCCGGTAGGACTGCATGAGCATGTGCATCGACGGCCGGCGCTTCGGCGCGTGCTCGATCACGTAGCCCGAAATCGCCCAGGCCAGCAGCAGGAACGCCCCGGCAAAGGCATCCCGCAGGGTGAAAAAACTGCTCAGTGTGAAGATTTCGGGCATCATGCAGCACTGATACCGTGGCCCGGTGGCTTTGCAAAACCATGAATTGGTAATATGAAGTCACCAATATCGCCAGACCCGCCGCCACGGCCGCGGCCGCCACAAGGGAGGACAGCCATGGAAATGCCAACCCCCGATGCCAGCATCCTGGCCCGCAAGCCGCAGATCGTGGCGCGGCTGGAGGCCGTGCTTCCCCCCGGCGCGGTGATCTCCGACCCGATGGAAACCCGCGCCTATGAATGCGACGGGCTCACCGCCTATCGCTGCCAGCCGCTGGCCGCCGTGCTGCCCGCGAGCACCGAGGAGGTGGCCGCCGTGCTGCGCATCTGCCACGAGGAGCGGGTGCCGGTGGTGCCGCGCGGCTCGGGCACCTCGCTCGCCGGCGGGGCCATGCCGACGGCCGACAGCGTGATCCTCGGTGTCGCGCGCCTCAACGCCGTGCTCGAGACATCCTATGACGACCGTTACATCCGCGTGCAGACCGGGCGCACCAACCTCTCGGTCACCGGCGCGGTGGAGGCGGACGGGTTCTTCTACGCCCCCGACCCCTCGAGCCAGCTCGCCTGCGCCATCGCCGGCAACATCGGCATGAACTCCGGCGGGGCGCATTGCCTGAAATACGGCGTGACCACCAACAACCTGCTCGGCGTCACCATGGTGATGATGGACGGCGAAGTGGTCGAGCTCGGCGGCGCGCATCTCGACGCGGCGGGCTACGACCTCCTCGGCGTGGTCTGCGGCTCGGAGGGGCAGCTCGGCGTGGTGACGGAAGCCACCCTGCGCATCCTGCCCAGGCCCGAGGGCGCGCGGCCCATCATGCTGGGCTTCGATTCCAACGAGGTCGCCGGCGCCTGCGTGGCCGACATCATCCGCGCCGGCGTGCTGCCGGTGGCGATCGAGTTCATGGACCGCCCTTGCATCCGCGCCTGCGAGGCCTTCGTGCACGCCGGCTACCCGGACGTGGAGGCGCTGCTGATCGTCGAGGTCGAGGGCTCGGAGGAGGAGATCGCCTCCCAGCTCGCCCGCATCCGCACCATCGCCGAGCGGCACTCCCCCTCCGAGCTGCGCGAGAGCGAGAGCGCCGAGCAGTCGGCGCTGATCTGGAAGGGGCGCAAGGCGGCCTTCGGCGCCATGGGCCAGATCAACGACTACATGTGCCTCGACGGCACCATCCCGGTGAGCGCGCTGCCCATGGTGCTGCGCCGCATCGAGGAGCTTTCGGCGCAGTACGGGCTGGAGGTGGCCAACGTGTTCCACGCCGGTGACGGCAACATGCACCCGCTCATCCTCTTCAACGCCAACGTGCCGGGCGAGCTGGAGAAATGCGAGGCGCTGGGCGCCGACATCCTGTGCCTGTGCGTGGAGGCCGGCGGCTGCCTCACCGGCGAGCACGGCGTGGGGGTGGAGAAGCGCGACCTGATGAGCGTGCAGTTCTCCCCCGTCGACCTCTCGGCCCAGATGGACGTGAAGGACGTGTTCGACCCCGGCTGGCTGCTGAACCCGGCGAAGGTCTTCCCCCTCGCGGCCTCCGAAGCGCGGCGCGCCTCGTGATGCGGCCGGGCACGGAACAGGAGCTGGCCGAGGCGGTGCGCGACGCGCGCGGGCCGCTGTGCATCTCCGGCGGCGGCACGCGGCAGGGGCTGGGAAACCCGGTCACCGGCGAGCTGCTCTCGGTGGCGGGGCTCTCGGGCATCACGCTCTACGACCCCGGCGCGCTCACCCTCGTGGCGCAGGCCGGCACGCCGCTGGCGGAGGTGGAGGCGGCGCTGGCCGCCGAGGGCCAGATGCTGCCCTTCGAGCCGATGGACCACCGCGCGGTGCTGGGCACCTCCGGCACGCCCACCGCGGGCGGCATGGTGGCCTGCAATGTCTCCGGGCCGCGGCGCATCCAGGCGGGTGCCTGCCGCGACAGCCTGATCGGCATCCGCTTCGTGAACGGCGGCGGCGAGGTGGTGCGCAACGGCGGGCGGGTGATGAAGAACGTCACCGGCTACGACCTGGTGAAGCTGCTCGCCGGCAGCCACGGCACGCTGGGCGTGCTCACCGAGGTGGCCTTCAAGGTGCTGCCCCGGCCGGAGACCTGCCTCGCCCTGCGTATCGACGGGCTCGACGATGCGGGCGCCGTGGCGGCGATGACCGTGGCGCTCGGCTCGCCCTGCGAGGCGAACGGGCTCGTCCACCTGTCCGGCCCGGCCGAGACCTGGATGCGCCTCGAGGGCTTCGCCGACGCGCTGAAGGTGCGCGCGGGCAAGCTCGCCGCGCTGCTCTCCGCCCGCTGCGGGGTGTCGGCCGAAATCATCGAGGCCGAGCCCGCCCGCGCCGCCTTCGAGGGGTTTCGCGACCTCGCCTGGGCGGCGGGCCAGCCGGGGGATCTCTGGCGCGTCTCCGTCGCGCCCTCCGCCGGCCCGGCGCTGGCCGCGCGGCTGCGTGCCGCCGGGGCAGGGGAGATCGTGTTCGACTGGGGCGGCGGCCTCGTCTGGGCGCTGGCGCCCGAGGGCACCGACCTGCGCCCCGCCCTTGCCGGCCCCGGCCACGCCACGCTGGTGCGCGCGGGCCCGGAGACCCGCCGCGCCCTCGGCGCCTTCCAGCCCGAGGCCCCGGCCATCGCCGCCATTTCCCAAGCCTTGCGCGCGCGCTTCGACCCGCGCGGCATTCTCAACCCCGGACGGATGGGCTGATGCAGACCAGTTTCACCGAGACCCAGCTCGCGGACCCCGCGATCGCCCGCTCGAACCGCATCCTGCGCTCCTGCGTGCATTGCGGCTTCTGCACCGCCACCTGCCCCACCTACCAGGTGCTGGGCGACGAGCTCGACAGCCCGCGCGGCCGCATCTACCTCATCAAGGACATGCTCGAGAGCGGCCGCCCCGCCGACGAGAAGACCGTGAAGCACATCGACCGCTGCCTCTCCTGCCTCGCCTGCATGACCACCTGCCCCTCGGGCGTGCACTACATGCACCTGGTCGACCACGCGCGCGAGCATATCGAGAAGACCTACCGCCGCCCTTTCATGGACCGCGCCATCCGCTGGACGCTGGCGAAGGTGCTGCCCTACCCGGGGCGCTTCCGCCTCGCGCTGTTCGGGGCGAAGCTGGCGCGGCCCATCGCGGGGCTCCTGCCCGGCACGCTGGGCGCCATGGTGCGCTTCGCCCCGCGCGAGGTGCCCCCGGTCTCGCGGCTCGACGACCCCCAGGTGTTCCCGGCGCAAGGCACGCGCCGCGCCCGGGTGGCGCTGCTCACCGGCTGCGCGCAGCGCGCGCTCGACACCGAGATCAACGCCGCCACCATCCGCCTGCTCACCCGGGCGGGGGTCGAGGTGGTGATCGCCCGCGGCATGGGCTGCTGCGGCGCGCTCACCCATCACATGGGCAAGACCGATGACAGCCACGCCCAGGCCGCGCGCAACATCCGCGCCTGGATGGCCGAGAAGCGCGCCGGCGGCCTCGACGCCGTGGTGATCAACACCTCCGGCTGCGGCACCACGGTGAAGGATTACGGCCACATGTTCGCCGGCACCGACCTCGCGTCGGACGCGGCCGAGGTGGCGGCCCTGGCGCGCGACGTGACCGAGCTCGCGGCTCAGCTCGGGATCGGCGGCGCGGCGCCGCGCCTGCGCGTGGCCTACCACGCCGCCTGTTCGCTGCAGCACGGCCAGAAGGTGACGGCCGCGCCCAAGCAGCTGCTGAAGGCAGCGGGCTTCGAGGTGGTGGAGCCGGCGGACGCGCACCTGTGCTGCGGCTCGGCCGGCACCTACAACCTCATGCAGCCCGAGATCTCGGGAAAGCTGAAGGAGCGCAAGCTCGCCACGCTCGCGGCCACGCAGCCGCAGGTGATCGCGGCCGGCAACATCGGCTGCATGATGCAGCTGCGCTCGGGCACCGGCACGCCCGTGGTGCACACCGCGCAGCTGCTCGACTGGGCCACCGGCGGCCCGGTGCCCGCGGGGCTCGAGGCGGTGGTGCCGCCTGCCGTCGCGGCGGAATAGGCCGGGGACATAGGCAGCGCGGCCGCAACCGCGCATACTCGGCCCATGCGCAAGCTGATTCTCCGCCTCCGGGCCCTCGGGCCCGCGCTTCTGCTCGCCACGGCCGCGGCCACGCCCGCCGTGAGCCAGCAGGCACGCCCGCTCTCCGCCCAGGCTGCCAGCGCGGAGGCTGCCCCTCCCGGCGCCGACGCCGGCCTGCACCGGCTGCTCACCGCCGAGGAGGCCCGCCCCTGGGCCGCCGTGGGCCGGGTGAACGTGGCCGGCAGCGGCTTCTGCACCGGCACGCTCATCGCGCCCGACCTGGTGGTGACCGCGGCGCATTGCCTGTTCTTCCCGCGCACCGGCCGGCCGGTGCCGGCCTCGGACGTGCATTTCCTCGCCGGCTGGCGCAAGGGCGAGACGCGCGCCCACGCCCGGGTGCGCGACTATGCGCTCGCCCCCGGTTACCACCCGGATGACACCGACCAGCAGCGCCGCCTCGGCTCGGATTTCGCCCTGCTCGTGCTGGAGGAGCCGATCGCGGAGAGCGCCGCCGTGCCCTTCGACCGCGCGCCCTGTCCGCGGATCTCCGAGCCGGTGGCGCTGGTGTCCTACGCGCGCGCCCGCTCCGAGGTGGCCTCCATCCAGGAGCCCTGCCACGTGCTCTCGCGCGATGACCACCTGCTGCTGCTGAGTTGCGACGTGAACTTCGGCGCCTCCGGCTCCCCGGTGTTCGTGACCGGCGAGGGGCGGCCCGGCCTCGCGGGGCTGGTCTCGGCGATGACGGAATGGCGGGGGGAGCGCGTGGCCGTGGGCATCGACTTCGGCGAGGCGCTCGACGCGATGCTCGCCGGCCTCGGCCGCGGCCCGATGCCCGAGCCGCCGCGGCCCGGGGGCTGAGGCTTCAGTCCTTCACCACGCGGATGAGCTTGCGCTCCACCACCTGCAGCGCCGCCTTCAGGTCATGCCCGCGCTTGAGGATGCGCCCGTCCATGCCCAGCACCCGGTACATGCCCTGCTTGTCCGACAGGCGGGGGTGTTTCTCGATGCGGTAGAGCGGGGTTTCGGCGGTGCGGCGGAACATGCAGAAGATCGCGCAGTCGCGCAGGTGCGAGATGCCGTAATCCTTGCAGACACCCGCCGCCACCATGCGCCCGTAGAGCTGCAGGATGACACTGAGCTCGGTGCGGTGGAAGGTCACCTGATCGTAGCTCCGACGGTCTGCGCCGAAGGCCGTGCCGTTCACGATGTTCATGCATCGAGAATGGTGTGCCGCGGCCCGGCTGACAAGGGCTAAACGCCCGGGCCGCCCCGCGGGGGCCGGGGCGGAGGAGGAATTCACTGGATTAACCCCCTTACACGCGGTTTAAGACGGTCCCGCAACAGGTTCCCGGGGGAGGGCCCATGACCACGCGCGATTTCCAGATGCCCGGCCGCTCGACGGTCATTTCCACCGGCGGCATGTGTGCCACCTCGCACCCGCTCGCCGCCGCCACGGCGGTGAAGCTGATGGAGCAGGGCGGCAACGCGGTGGATGCCGCCATCGGCGCCGCGGTGCTGCTGGGCATCTGCGAGCCGCAGATGACCGGCATCGGCGGCGATTGCTTCGCGCTGGTCCAGCCCGGGCCGGGGCGCGAGGTGATCGGGCTCAACGCCTCCGGCCGCGCGCCGGCCGCCCAGTCCGCGGCGGAACTGCGCGCCCGCGGCCTGTCGGTGATGCCGCTGCACAGCGCCGATGCCGTCACCGTGCCGGGCGCCATCGACGGGTTCTGCCGCCTCTCCGCCGATCACGGCCGCCTCGGGCTCGACACCGTGCTCGCCCCCGCCATCCGCTATGCCGAGGAAGGCGTGCCCGTCGCCCCCCGCGTGGCGCGCGACTGGGAGATGGACGCGGGCAACCTCTCCGGCGAGGCACGCCGCTTCTTCCTGACGGACGGCCGTGCCCCGCGCCCGGGCGACATCTTCCGCGCCCCCGGCCAGGCCGAGGTGCTGCGCCGCGTCGCCGCCGAGGGCCGCGCCGGCTTCTACGAGGGCGAGGTGGCCGAGGACATGGTCGCCTCCCTGCGCGCGCTCGGCGGGGTGCACACGGCGGAGGATTTCGCCGCCACCGCCTGCGATTACGTCACCCCGGTCTCGGGGCTCTACCGCGGCATGGAGCTGCTGGAGCTGCCGCCGAACGGGCAGGGCGCCACCGCCATCCTGATGGCCAAGATCCTGTCGAATTTCGACATCGCGGCGCTCGAGCCCTTCGGCGCCGCCCGCGCCCATCTCGAGACCGAGGCGGCCAAGCTCGCCTATGACGCGCGCAACCGCTTCATCGCCGACCCCGGCCATGTCAAGCTGCGCCTCGCCCACATGCTCTCGGACGACACTGCCGCCCGGCTCGCCGCGCTGATCGACCCCGCCCGCGCCATGGCGGCCCCCGCCGCCCTCGCCGAGCAGGTCCACAAGGACACGGTCTACCTCACCGTGGTTGACGCCGACCGCATGGTGGTCTCGCTCATCTACTCCGTCTACCACAGCTTCGGCTCCGGCCTCGCCTCCACCCGCTTCGGGGTGAACTTCCAGAACCGCGGCGCCGGCTTCAGCCTGATGGAGGGCCACCCGAACGAGCTCGCCGGCGGCAAGCGCCCGATGCACACCATCATCCCCGCCATGCTGCGCAAGGACGGCGAGGTGCTGATGCCCTTCGGCGTGATGGGCGGCGCCTACCAGCCCGCCGGCCACGTGCGCGTGCTCTCCAACATGGTGGATTTCGGCATGCACCCGCAGCAGGCCATCGACGGCCCGCGCAGCTTCACCGATGACGGCGTGCTCGGCCTCGAGCGCGGCTATTCCGACGCGGTGCGCGGCACGCTCACCGGCATGGGCCACGCGGTCGGCATCCCCGACACGCCGCTGGGCGGCGCGCAGGCCATCCTGATCGACCGCGAGCGCGGCCTGCTCTTCGGCGCCTCCGACCCCCGCAAGGACGGCTGCGCCCTGGGCTTCTGAGCCCCGACCCGGGCAACACCCCGCGCGGCCCGCGACGTGCCCCGCCGGCCCGCCCCGGGCCGGCGAGCGCCGAGCGGGGGCTCGATGCCCCCCGAGGCGCTGGCCCGGCCGGGGGCCTCGCGCATACGAAAACACCCCGCGCCGTCTCCGGCCGGGGTGCGCGTCGTCGCAAGGGGAGGGGGGGGGTCAGTGCCGCGGCACTTCCACCTCGTACTGGCTGCCCACGAGGGCGCCGAACATCTCGGTGACCTCCGGGTGGTCCACCGGCTCGCCGCTGTCGTCCTCCATCAGGTTCTGCTCGGAGACATAGGCCACGTAGTAGCTGGTCTCGTTCTCCGCGAGCAGGTGATAGAAGGGCTGGTCACGGTCCGGGCGGTGCTGCTCGGGGATGGACAGCCACCATTCCTCCGTGTTGTCGAACACGGGGTCCACGTCGAAGATCACCCCCCGGAAGGGGTGGAACCGGTGGCGGACCACCTGGCCGATCGAGAATTTGGCTGCTGCGCGTAACATGCTTCCCATCTAAACCGAAATGGCCCCGGCAACAAGGGTCGCCGGGGCCGTAAACAACCCTTTGATCGTAGCGGCTGACATCTGCCCGCGCAAGTGCTAGCGCTGCGGGCAGGAGGGCCTCATGGATATTCTCGTCAAGGTGCTGGGCGTGGTCGCCCCGGTATTCATTCTTGCCGGCTGCGGCTATGTCTGGGTGCGCATGCGGCTCGGCTACGACCTCGCCTTCGTCTCGCGCCTCGCGATGACGCTGGGCATGCCCTGCCTGATCTTCACCGCCCTCGCCCGCGCCGAGGTCGACCATGCCGCGATGCGCGACCTCGCCTTCGCGGCGCTGGCCGGCTACGCCGCCATCGCGGTGCTCAGCTACGGCATGTGCCGGCTGTTCCGCCTCGACATCCGCGCCATGCTCTCGCCGATCATCTTCGGCAACACCGGAAACATCGGCCTGCCGGTGATCCTGTTCGCCTATGGCGACACCGGGCTTGCCTATGCGCTGGTGGTCTTCGCGGTGATGATCATCCTCAACTTCAGCCTCGGGGTGTGGCTGGTCTCCGGCGAGGGCTCGCGCGAGATGCTGCGCCAGCCGATGGTCTATGGCGCCATCCTCGGCGGCTTCGCGCTCTACTTCGACTACGATCCTCCCGACTGGGCGATGAACACGCTCACCCTGCTGGGGCAGATCTCCATCCCGCTGATGCTCATCACCCTGGGCGTGGCCATCGCCCGGCTCTCGGCGCGCGACGTGGGGCTGGCGCTGGGGGTCTCGGCGCTCAAGCTCGCCGTCGGAGCGGGGGTGAGCGTGGTGCTCGTGCTCGCCTTCGGGCTGGGCTGGGGGGCGGCGGGCGGCGCCTTCCTGCTGCAGATGACCATGCCGGTCGCGGTCTCCTCCTACCTGCTCGCGGCGCGCTACAACACCCATCCCGACGCGGTGGCGGGGCTTGTCGTGGTCTCCACGCTGCTCTCGGTGCCGGCCATTCCGGTGATGCTCGCCTTCCTGTTGTGAAGACCTGCTCGGAAGAGGTTACAAGGCCAGAAAAATCGGCTATCGTGCGCCGCATGTTGAGGCAGTTCGGCAGACCGGGAATCCGGCGTATCCTGTATCTCCTGGTGGCCGTGGCACTGGGCTCGTGTTCCTCGACCTCCGACCCGGGGGTGAGCAACACCGAAGACGCCTGCGTCATCATCCGCGAACAGCCGGACTGGTACCAGGCCGCCAAGCGCACCGAGCAGCGCTGGGGCACGCCGCCGGAAGTGCTCTTCGCCATCATCTGGCGCGAATCGAGCTTCCGCGCCGATGCCCGCACCCCGCGCACCTATTTCCTCGGCGTGCCCACCGGCCGGGTGAGCAGCGCCTACGGCTATGCCCAGGCCATCGACGGCACCTGGGACTGGTACCGCGAGTCGACCGGCAATTCCTGGGCCGACCGCGACGATTTCCGCGACGCGGCGGATTTCGTCGGCTGGTACACCAACCGCTCCACCCGGGTGATCGGCCTCAGCCCCTCGGACGCCTACAGCCATTACCTCGCCTACCACGAGGGCCATGCCGGCTATCAGCGCGGCCGCTGGCGCGACAAGAAATGGCTGCGCGACGTCGCCGCCCAGGTGAACGGCCAGGCCGCCCGCTACCGCAGCCAGCTCGCCCGCTGCGGCCGCTGACCGGCGCGAAACCCGGGCCCCGGGCCACGGGTGCTATTGACAGTGCCCGCCCTGCTGGCATGTGTATACACTCTCTGGAAACAATGCGCCGGGAGCCCGCCCAGTGGACCGACTGACCGAAATGGAAGCCTTTCTGCGGGTGGTCGACCAGGGAGGCTTCACCGAGGCCGCGCGCAAGATGGGCCTCTCGAAATCCGCCGTCTCGAAACATGTCTCGGCGCTGGAGGCCCGGCTGGGGGCGCGGCTGCTCAACCGCACCACCCGGAGGGTGAGCCCCACCGAGATCGGCCTTGCCTATTACGACCGCGCCAGCCGCGTGCTCGCCGACGCGACGGAGGCGGATTCCATGGTCTCCTCCATGCAGTCCGAGCCGAAGGGCGAGCTGCGCGTCTCCGCTCCGGTGAGCTTCGGCGTGCACCATCTCAGCCCCGTGGTGGCGGATTTCCTCGCCGAGTACCCGGATGTCTCGGTGCACATGGTGCTCGACGACCGCTTCGTCGAGCTGGTCGCCGAAGGGTTCGACGTGGCGATCCGCATCGGCAGCCTGCCGGACAGCTCGCTGCGCGCCAAGAAGCTCGCGGAGACCGACAGGATGCTCCTGGCCTCGCCGGAGTATATCGAGCGGGTGGGCAATCCGGCCACGATCGACGACCTCTCCGGTCACATGCTGCTGCATTACTCCAATCTCGCCACCGGCAACTTCTGGCGCGTGACCAACGGCAATGGCGAGGACCGCGACATCCGGGCCGGCGGCCGCCTCTCGGCCAACAACGGCGATGCGCTGCTCGCCGCCGCCCGGCGCGGTCTCGGGATCGTGATGGTTCCGAATTTCTTCCTCGACGGCACGCCGGAGGAGAACGGCCTGGTGCGGCTGCTGCCGGACATGCCGGCCCAGCAGCTGGGCATCTACGCCATCTACCCGCCGGGCCGGTTTCCGCAGCCCAAGCTGCGGGCGTTCATCGATTTTCTGTCCGAGCGCTTCCGTGGCATCGCCGCCGATGGCTGGTCGAGCTGCCGGACGCGCGCGGAGTAATGTCGCAGCGAGCGAGTCGAAAGCTTCCGTTGCAACCAGTACGATTGTCGGACTAGTCTGCGCCGGGTCCGGTTCGCTGCAGGCGCGAAGACGCGCCGCACGCGCCGCCGCCGGACGGGCCGGACATGAACATTTTCAGGCCGGGGGCGCGTTCTCCCCGCCGCAGTCGATTCCCCCGGGGCGCGCGCGCAGGCGGCGTCCCACACGAGAAAGGACCGTCGAATGGACTACGAGAAGATCTGCGAGATCAGCCGCCGCCTCGCGCTGGAGGCCGGCGCGGCCATCATGGAGGTCTACCATTCGCCCGATTTCGACGTGCGCGCCAAGAGCGACGACAGCCCGGTGACTGCGGCCGACGAGGCCGCCGACAAGCTGATTTCCGCCGGTCTCGCCGAAGCCTTCCCCGACATCCCGCTCGTGACCGAGGAGCAGGCGGCCAGCCACGCCCAGACCGGGCTGAAGACCTTCTTCCTCATCGACCCGCTCGACGGCACCAAGGAATTCGTGCAGCGCCGCGGCGATTTCACTGTGAACATCGCCCTGATCGAGGACGGCGTGCCGACCCGCGGCGTGGTCTATGCCCCGGCCAAGGGCCGGATGTTCTGGACCGATGCCTCCGGCCAGACCGTGGAGGAGACCGGCGCGCTCGACCCCGCCACCGTGGGCGAGACCAAGCCGCTGAAGGTTGCCACCCCCGGCGCGCAGCTGCGCGTGGTCGCCTCCAAGTCGCACCGCGATGCCGCGACCGACACCTATATCGCGAAATACCCGGTGGGCGATTTCCTCTCCGCCGGCTCGTCGCTGAAGTTCTGCCTGATCGCGGCGGGCGAGGCCGATCTCTACCCGCGCCTCGGCCGGACGATGGAATGGGACACGGGTGCCGCCCACGCGGTGCTGCTCGGCGCCGGTGGCCAGGTGGTGCGCTTCGACGATCACACCCCGCTCACCTACGGCAAGCCGATCTACGAGAACCCGTTCTTCATCGCCTATGCCCCGGGCGTGACCCTCGCGCAGGGCTGACAGCGTGAAGAGCCTCATCGTCATCCCGGCGCGCTACGCCTCCACCCGCTATCCCGGCAAGCCCCTGGTGGGGCTGAAGGGGCCCGACGGGGTGGAGAAGAGCCTGGTGCAGCGCAGCTGGGAGGCGGCGCGCTCCGTCTCCGGCATCACCCGCGTGGTGGTGGCCACCGATGACGCGCGCATCCGCGACGCGGCGGAGGGCTTCGGCGCCGAGGTGGTGATGACCCCCGAGACCTGCCGCAACGGCACCGAGCGCTGCGCCGCGGCGCTCGAGACCCTCGGCACGGACTGGGACGTGGTGGTGAACCTGCAGGGCGATGCGCCCCTCACGCCGCCCTGGTTCGTCGAGGCGCTGGTGGAGGCGATGGCAACCCGGCCCGGCGCCGAGGTGGCCACCCCGGTGCTGCGCTGCGACCGCGCCACGCTCGAGAGCTTCCGCGAGGACCGGCGCGCCGGCCGGGTGGGCGGCACCACCGCGGTGTTCGATGCCTCGGGCGATGCGCTCTACTTCTCCAAGGAGGTGCTGCCCTACACCGGGCGCGACTTCGCCGAGGGCGAGCTGGTGCCGGTGTTTCACCACGTGGGCGTCTATGCCTACCGCCCGGCCGCGCTCTTTGCCTATTCCGGCTGGCCGGAAGGCGAGCTCGAGCGCTGGGAAGGACTGGAGCAGCTGCGCTTCATGGAGCGCGGCGTGAAGGTGGCCTGTGTCGAGGTCGAGGCCCGCGGGGCCGAGTTCTGGGAGCTGAACAACCCGGTCGACGTGGCGCGGCTGGAGGCGATCCTCGCCCGGCGCGGGGGATGACCAGGGAACCGTGCGCAGCGGCGGACGGTTCACACACAAGCAGGGTCCGGGCACGCGAAGAAGGCCAGGGCCGGGGGGAAAGGACGGAAATGAAGCAGAAGCGACCCGGTACCGGGCGGTCTGCGGGCTGTGGGCAGGATCCGTCGAGACATCCTGTTGCAGCGCGTGATGACCCCGGATTGGTGGATCGGGACAAGTATAGTACGCTGAAGTTGAGTGTTTTTTAGCCTGTATCCTGTCTGGTGCGCCGACAGATGCGCAGCGGCGGATACCGGCACGCAAGGCGGCGTCCGCCTTCCCGCGGGGAAGCGGACGGCGCCGGCAGAGAGAAAGAGAAAGTGAAATGACCCCTAAGGTTACCAAGGCGGTATTCCCCGTCGCAGGGCTCGGCACCCGGTTCCTTCCGGCCACCAAGTCCATTCCGAAGGAAATCCTCACCCTGGTCGACCGGCCGCTGATCCAGTACGCGATCGACGAGGCGCGCGAGGCCGGCATCAAGGAATTCATCTTCGTCACCTCGCGCGGCAAGTCCGCGCTGGAGGATTATTTCGACAGCGCGCCCGAGCTGGAGAAGAGCCTGAAGGCCAAGGGCAAGACCGACCTGCTCAACGCCCTCAAGCAGACCGACATGGACAGCGGCGCCATCGCCTACGTGCGCCAGAAGGAGCCGCTGGGCCTGGGCCATGCCGTGTGGTGCGCCCGCCGGCTGATCGGCGACGAGCCCTTCGCCGTGCTGCTGCCCGATGACGTGATCTCCGCCGAGCGCGGCTGTCTCGCCCAGATGATCGACGCCTACAACGAGGGCGACGGCGGCTCCATGGTGGCCACCATGGAAGTCGCGCGCGAGAAGGTCTCGTCCTACGGCGTGCTCGACGTGGAGTCCGAGGAGGGCAACCTCGTCACCGCCCGCGGCATGGTCGAGAAGCCGGACCCGGAGCAGGCGCCCTCGCGCCTCGCGGTGATCGGGCGCTACATCCTGGCGCCGAACGTGATGAACCACCTGCACGAGATGAAGACCGGGGCCGGCGGCGAGGTTCAGCTCACCGACGCCATCGCCACCGAGATCGCCACCGGCGACAAGGTGCGCGGCTTCCGCTTCCGCGGCCAGCGCTACGACTGCGGCTCGAAGTCCGGTTTCCTTCAGGCCACGGTCGCCTTCGCGCTCGAGCGTCCCGATCTCTCCTCCGAATTCGCTTCCTTCCTGCGGGACGTGCTGGCGGCCACCAGCTCTGCCAAGCGCGCCTGACCTTCCCGACCGACCCCTGAAAAGACCGGAGACGCTATCTACATGGCCAAAGTTCTTGTGACCGGCGGTGCTGGCTATATCGGCTCGCACGCCTGCAAGGCGCTTCACCGCGCTGGGCACACCCCGATTACCTATGACAGCCTGGTGACGGGCTGGCGCGATGCGGTGAAGTTCGGACCACTGGAGATCGGCGATCTCAACGACAGGGGGCGGCTCGACGAGGTGTTCGCCGAGCACAAGCCGGACGCGGTGATGCATTTCGGCGCGCTGTCGAGCGTGGGCGAGGCCACCTCGCACCCGGGCCGCTACTGGCACAACAACGTGATGGGCTCGATGAACCTGCTCGACGCCATGCTGGCCGCGGGGGTGGACAAGATCGTCTTCTCCTCCACCTGCGCCACCTATGGCGAGCAGGACGGCGTGGTGCTCACCGAGGAGAGCCAGCAGATGCCGCTCAACTCCTACGGCGCGTCCAAGCGCGCCGTGGAGGACATGCTGCGCGACTACGAGATGGCGCACGGGCTGAAATCCGTGCGCTTCCGCTACTTCAACGTGGCGGGCGCCGACCCCGAGTCGGAGATCGGGGAGTTCCACAACCCCGAGACCCATCTCATCCCGCTGGTGATCTTCGCCGCCCTCGGCCGGCGCGCCGCCCTCACCGTGCACGGCGACGACTACCCCACGCGGGACGGCACCTGCATCCGTGACTACGTGCACGTGATGGACCTGGTGGACGCCCACCTGCGCGGCATGGACTGGCTGCTGGCCGGCAAGGAGAGCGAGGTGTTCAACCTCGGCACCGGCTCCGGCTACTCGGTGCGCGAGGTGATCGAGGCGGCGGAGAAGGTGCTGGAGCGCGAAGTGCCCGCCAACACCGGCCCGCGCCGCATCGGTGACGCGGTGACGCTGGTGAGCGGCTCGGTGAAGGCGGGCGAGATGCTCGGCTGGTCGCCGGACCGCTCGACGCTGGAGCACATGATCCGCGACGCCTACGGCTGGCACCAGCGCAACGGCTACGAATCCTGACACCCGGCGCCGGCCCCCTGCGGCGGGGCCGGCGCCTCCCTCCCGGGTTCTCCGAATCCGCCGCGCGTGGCACCCTCCGGGAAAGGAGGAGCCCGCGATGTACAAACCCCACGGATACCCCGACCTCTCCGCCTACCTCGTGGTGGCGGACGCGCAGGCGACGCTCGATTTCGCCGCCCGTGCCTTCGGCGCCGAGCTGCTGCGCTGCTTCCGTGACGAGGAAGGGGTGATCCGCCATGCCGAGCTGCGCATCGGCGACAGCGTGGTGATGCTGGGCCAGATGCCCGGCGGGCCGGAGGCGCATCTGCATCTCTACGTGGCCGATCCCGATGCGGTGCAGGCCCGCGCCCTGGCCGCCGGGGTCGCCGAGGTGGCGCCGCAGGAGCTCAAGCCCGACGGCGACAGGCGCGGCGGCGTGCGCGATGCGAACGGCACCACCTGGTGGATCGCCCGGCAGGAGGCCGGCGGCTGAGAGCATGCCCGGCGGGCGGGCCCGGAATGCAGAAAGCCCCGCGCGGCGGCGGGGCTTTCCGGGGTGGAGCATCGCCCTGCGGCCCGCAGGGGGCCCCCGGCGCGGCCTCAGGCGGCCTGGGAGGCCGCCGGCTCGGTGAGGATGGCGTAGAGCGCCGAGGCGTCCTCGGTCGAGCGCAGCTTCTCGCGCACGGTCTCGGCGCGCATCACGCGCGAGACGCGGGCCAGCGCCTTGAGATGATCGGCGCCGGCATCCTCGGGGGCGAGCAGCATGAACACGAGGTCGACCGGCTGCCCGTCGACCGACTCGTAGTCGACGGGCTTGGCCAATTTCGCGAACACGCCGACAACCTTGTTCAGACCCTCCAGCCGCGCATGCGGGATGGCGACGCCCTGGCCCATACCGGTGGGCCCGAGCTGTTCGCGCTCCTGCAGGGCGGCGAAGACGGCGGATTCGGCAAGGCCGTAGAAGCCGGCCGCGAAGGAGCCGAGCTCCTGCAGCACGCGCTTCTTGCTCGCGGTCTTGAGATTGCCGAACACCGCTTCGGGTGAGATGAGGTCGGATAGCTCCATGTCGGCTCCGTTTGCTTCGGCCCGGCGCTTTGCGCGGGGTCAGACGGTCGGCAGGTTCCTGGGGTCGATCCAGCCGATATTGCCGTCATCGCGGCGGTAGACGACGTTCACGCCGCCATGCTTGTGGTTGCGGAACACCAGCATCGGCGCATCCGTGATTTCCATCTGCATAACGGCTTCGCCCACGGAGAGCGAGCGGATGGTTGTCTTCGTCTCCGCCACGATGATCGGCTGGAGGGTATCGGGCTCCTCGCCCTCGTCGTCTCCGCCGGCCAGCACGCTGTAGGCGGCGTCGAGCGCGGGCAGGGCATCGCCGTTGCGCTCCGGGTGGTGGTTCTTCAGCCGGCGCTTGTAGCGGCGCAGCTGCTTCTCCATCCGGTCGGTGCAGCCATCGAAGGCGGCGTAGATGTCGGTCGCCCGGTTCTTGGCCTGCGAGGTGAGACCGGTGGAGATGTGCACCGATGCGTCGCAGACGAACTCGTGTCGATCACGCGAGAAGGTCACAACCGCCTCCACCGGGCGCTCGGCGTACTTGGACACCGCCTCGGTGAGGTTTTCCTCGACATGCGTTCGCAGGGCGTCGCCCACGTCGAGCTGTTTCCCATGGATCTGAATGCGCATGATCTCTCCCTTCTTGACCGGCGTCCGGGGAATGCCCCGGTGCCGGAGTGGCGGTCCCACGCGGCGCGCGGAACCTAAGGACAGCCCCCCCGAGAGTCAACCGCAACCACGGAGTGGCTCTCCGAAGCGCCGCACACGGGATCATCTTGCGATGAGCCCCGCTTTCAGCCGTCGTCGTTTCACCGACGACGGGATGTTCAGTCCTTCACGATATTTCGCGACGGTGCGCCGCGCAATATCGACGCCATCCTTCTGCAGCAGGTCGACGAGCGTGTCGTCGGACAGGATCCGTGCGGGGTCCTCCTGCTCGATCATCCGGCGGATACGCTCCCGGATGGCGGTGGCGGAGAGGGCCGCGCCGCCATCGCTGGACGCGAGCCCCTGGGAGAAGAAATAGCGCAATTCGAACAGGCCGCGTTCACATGAGAGATATTTACCCGACGTCACGCGGGAGATGGTGGATTCGTGCATGCCCACCGCCTCGGCCACCTCGCGCAGGGTGAGCGGGCGCAGGCCGGCCACGCCGATGTCGAAGAAGGCTTCCTGGTGGCGGGTGATCTCGGTGGCGACCTTGAGGATGGTGCGCGCCCGGCTCTCGAGCGTCTTCACCAGCCAGGAGGCGGAGGAGCGGCACTCGGAGATGAAGGCGGTGGCCTCGGCGCCGCTGGCGGCCACCCGGGCGGCGTAGGTGTTGTTCACCAGCACCCGGGGCAGGGCGTCGGAGTTGAGCTCCACCGCCCAGGCGCCCAGCCCGTTGCGGCGCACGAAGACATCGGCCACCACGGTCTGCACGTCGAGATGGCCGAAGGCGTGGCCGGGCCGGGGGTCGAGCGCGCGGATCTCGGCGATGATCTCCGGCAGGTCCTCGGGCTCGAGCCCGGCGATCTCGGCCAGCCGGGCGAACTTGCCGGCGGCGAGCAGCTCGAGGTTCTCCAGAACCGCCTGCATCGCGGGGTCGAGCCGGTCGCGCTCGCGCAGCTGCAGGGCGAGGCATTCGGCGAGGCTGCGGGCGCCCACGCCCACCGGCTCGCAGGCCTGCAGCAGGGCGAGGGCCTCCGCCACCAGCGCCTCGCCCGCGCCGAGCTGGTCGCTGATCTCGGGCAGGGGGCGGGCGAGGTAGCCGGCCTCGTCGAGCTCGTCGACGAGGAACAGCGCCACCGCCCGCCGCTCCGCCCCGCCGGGGGCGAGGCGGATCTGGGCGGCGAGATGGTCACGCAGGGTGGGGGTGCCGGAGAGCGTGTCGCCGGGCTCGGAGCCGTCGGAGAAGCTCGCGCCGCCCCCGCCGGCCCCGGCGCTGCGGGTCCAGGCGGCCTGGCCGTCGGCCACCGCCTCGTCGTAGAGGGACTCGCGGGTTGTATCGAGATCGGCCTCGGCCTGGCCGGGGGCTGCGTCACGCAGCCGGTCCTCGAGGCGGGGTTCGGGGGCTTCGGCGCTTGCCGGGGCACTGCCCTCGGCGCTGTCCATTTCGAGGATGGGGTTCTTCTCGACCTCCTCGGCCACGAAGGCGCCGAGGTCGATGCTGGACATCTGCAGCAGCCGGATGGCCTGCTGCAGCTGAGGCGTCATGACCAGCTGTGTCGTCTGACGCAGTTCCAGTCTCTGCCCGAGGCCCATCGTCCCCCCTTCGCCTGCGCTTCCGCGCGGGCGGGGGCCCGGCTCAGAAGCGGAAACTCTCGCCCAGATATACCCGCCGCACGTTGCTGTCGTCGACAACTTCGCGGGGCGAGCCGCTCATCAGCACGGTGCCACCATGCAAGATGTATGCCCGGTCGATAATCCCGAGAGTTTCCCGCACATTGTGATCGGTAATCAAGACCCCAATTCCGCGGTGCTTCAAATGCGAGACAAGTTCGCGGATGTCGCCCACCGCGATCGGGTCCACTCCGGCGAATGGTTCGTCGAGCAGGATGTAGGAGGGCCGGCCGGCGAGGCAGCGCGCGATCTCCACGCGCCGGCGCTCACCGCCCGAGAGGGCGGAGGCCGGGGTGCGGCGCAGGTGGGTGATGGCGAATTCGGTGAGCAGCTCGTCGAGCTGATTCTTCCGCCGGCCCCTGTCGCGCTCGGTCATCTCCAGCACGGCGTTGATGTTTTCCTCCACCGTGAGGCCGCGGAAGATCGAGGCCTCCTGGGGCAGGTAGCCCAGCCCGCGCTGGGCGCGGCGGTACATCGGCAGCATGGTGACATCCTGGCCGTCCACCGTGATGGTGCCGGCCTCGGGGGTCACCAGCCCGGTGATGGCGTAGAAGCAGGTGGTCTTGCCGGCACCGTTGGGGCCGAGCAGGCCCACCACCTCGCCGCGCTGCAGGCTCAGGCTCACGTCGCGCAGCACCGGGCGCCGGCGGTAGGTCTTGCCGATGCCCACCGCGCGCAGCCCGGAGGACTCGCTGGCGAGCTCGAGCCTGGGGCCCGGCTTTTCGAGGGTGGTCTGGTCCATGCGTATCTGCCTCGCAGGCGGCTTCAGTTCTGCGAGCCGGGCTGGAAGACGGTCTTCACCCGGCCCTTGATCTCGCCCACGCCGGAGTTCAGGTCGATCCACAGGCTCTCGCCGCTGATCGCGTTGTCTCCCTGGGTGAGCACGACGCCGCCGGCGAGGGTGATCACCCCCTTGGAGACGTCGTATTCCGCGGTACTGCCCTTCGCGGCCTCCGCGCCGTTGGAGAGGAACACGTCCCCCTCCGCCCGCATCAGCCGGATGGAGCCGGTCTCGGAGCCGGTGCCGGACTGGGGCGTGCCGTCGTAGAAGATTTCCATCTGCTGCGCGGTGAGGCGCATGGTGCCCTGGCCGGCGACGACTTCGCCCTTGAAGGTGGCGACCCTGGTGCCCTGGTTCACCGAGAGGCTCTCGGAGGTGATCTCGATGGGCAGGGTCGAATCATGCTTGAACGAGCCGAAGGGCGAATCGGGCCCGCCCACCGGGCTGCCGCCGGAGGATTGCTCCGTCGGGGCGGGGGCCGCGTCGCCGGACTGCTGGGCGGCGGCGCCCTGGGCGAGAAGCCCGGCCGCAAGTGCTGCGGCCATGAACGTCACCTGGCGAAAAGCGGGCATAATCACTTCCCTCACTCCTTGTCCGACGGAGTTTTCTGTTGTTCCGGACGGTATACGACCCGGACACCGTTTCCAAACAAAACCACCTCGTTGCCGGAGGCGGGCTCTTCCTCCCCCTCGGCTCCGGGGCGGGTGATCTCCATGCTTCCGGCCTCGATCGAGCCCATGGGCCCCTCGGCGGAAACGGCACCGGGCGCACGCACGAGACGCCTGCGGATGTCGGCCTCCGCATGTCCCGTTTTCGCCACATATCCGTCCGATGTGGTCATTTCCACCTCTCCCGTCAATGACACGCGCTGATCATCGGGGCGCATCTCGCCATCGGTGGCCGAAAGGGTGATCTTGCGGCCATCCCGGGTGTCGATGACGGCGGAGAGGCCGTGGAGGGTGATCTTCTCGGGGTCCGGGCTGTCGGGCTGGGCCCATTCGGCGCGCACCATGTAGGGCTCGCCCGCGTCGGTTGTGCCGGAGAAATTCGGGTTGGTGAGGCGCAGGCCTTCGCCGAGCGCCTGGATGTCGGAGGCGGAAAACTCGATTCCGCCCACGAAATCATCCTCCTGGATCAGGAAGACCGAGCTCATCATCGCGATGGCGAGCAGCGGCAGCCCGATGCGCAGGAACCGGACCGTCCGCGAGTATTTTCCCAGCCGCCGCCGCGCCATGCCTCAGCCCAGCCCGGCGCGCAGGCAGTCGTGCACGTGCAGGATGCCGATGGGCGCGCGGTCGTCGCCCACCACGAAGAGCGTGGTGATGGAGCGCGCGTTCATGATGCCCATCGCCTCGGCGGCGAAGCTCTCCGGGCTGATGGTGGTGGGGCTGAGGTTCATCACGTCGCCGGTGCGCCGCTCGAGCAGCCCGGCCATGTTGCGCCGCAGGTCACCATCGGTGATCACGCCCGCGAGCCGGCCCTCGGAGACCACGCCGAGCGCGCCGAAGCCCTTCTGCGTCATCACGATCAGCGCCTCGGACATCGGCATGTCGGGGGTGACGATGGGCAGTTCCTCGCCCGAGTGCATCAGGCTGGAGACGCGCACCAGCTGCTGGCCCAGCCGGCCGGCGGGGTGGAACACGTGGAAATGCTCCGAGCGGAAGTCCCGCGTCTCCATCAGCGCCACGGCCAGCGCGTCGCCCAGTGCCATGGTGAGGGTGGTGGAGGTGGTGGGGGCGAGGCCGTTGGGGCAGGCCTCGTCGGCGCGCGGCAGGTGCAGGGCCACGTCGGCGGCGCGCAGCAGGGTGCTCTCCGGCCGGCTCGCCACCCCGATGAGCGGGATGTGGAAGCGGCGGGTATGCTCGATGAGATCGGCGAGCTCGGTGGTCTCGCCCGAGTTCGACAGCAGCAGCACCACGTCGGAGCGGGTGACCATGCCGAGGTCGCCGTGGCTGGCCTCCGCCGGGTGGACGAACTGCGAGGGCGTGCCGGTGGAGGCGAGGGTGGCGGCGATCTTGCGCGCCACGTGGCCCGACTTGCCCATGCCGCTCACGATCACCCGGCCGCGGGCGCCCAGCATCAGGCCCACCGCCTCGGCGAAGCTCGTGTCGAGCGTGCCGGCGAAGCGGGTGAGGGCCTCGCCCTCGAGCGTGAGCACGCGGCGCCCGGCGGCCATCAGCCCGGCGGTGTCGAGCCGGCCGGGCTTGCCCGGGGCCTTGGGAAGGGTCTGCTGGTCCACTGCGGGCCTCACTTCTTCAATGCGCGAAGATGTCGGACTCCGCCCAGCCCGCGAGGTCGAGCGCCGCCCTTGCAGGCAGGAACCCGAATGCGGCCTGGGCCAGCCCGGTCCGGCCTTCGCGCGCCAGCCGGATGTCGAGGGCGTCGCGCAGGCGGTGCAGGTAGAGCACGTCCGACGCGGCATAGTCGAGCTGGGCCCGGGTGAGCTCCTCGGCGCCCCAGTCGCTCGACTGCTGGGCCTTGGAGATGTCCACCCCGAGCAGCTCCTGGGTGAGATTCTTCAGCCCGTGCCGGTCAGTATAGGTGCGAACCAGCTTCGAGGCGATCTTCGTGCAGTACACCGGTCCCGCGCGCACGCCGAAGGCGCGCTCCAGCATGGCGATGTCGAATCGGCCGAAGTGGAACAGCTTGAGCTGCTCGGGGTTGGCCAGCATGCGGGTGAGGTTCGGGGCATCGGTCTGCCCGCGGGCGACCTGGACGAGATGCGCGTTGCCGTCTCCGGAGGAGAGCTGGACCAGGCAGAGCCTGTCGCGGCCGGGCACGAGGCCCATCGTCTCGGTATCGATCGCCACGACCGGACCGAGGTCCAGGTCGTCGGGAATGTCACCCTGGTAGAGAGTAACTGACATTTTACCCCTCTCCTTCGCCGTCGCGATGCGGCGAGAGAGTTGGTGCCCAGGAGAAGACTCGAACTTCCACGCCCGTTAGGGCACTGGCACCTGAAGCCAGCGCGTCTACCAATTCCGCCACCTGGGCAGGTGTCGTGGCGGGGTATCTAAAGGGGGGCGGGGGGGTTGTCAACGGCCCTTTTTCACCTTTTTCCGGCGGCTTGTCCGGCATGCCTGCCGGGACTAGGGTTTGCCCGCGGGCCGGGCTGGCCCGACAGACCGAGGAGAGCGCGAATGAGCCTCAGAATCAACGATACCGCCCCCGATTTCACCGCCGACTCCACCGCCGGCGAGATCCGCTTCCACGAGTGGATCGGCGACGGCTACGCGGTGCTGTTCAGCCACCCGAAGGATTTCACCCCGGTGTGCACCACCGAGCTGGGCTACATGGCCGGGCTGCGCGAGGAGTTCGCCAGGCGCGAGGCGCAGATCATCGGCATCTCGGTCGACCCGGTGGAGAGCCACCGTGTCTGGAAGGCCGATATCGAGGCGGCCACCGGCCACGCGGTGGACTACCCGATGATCGGCGACCCGGAGCTGAAGGTGGCCAAGCTCTTCGACATGCTGCCCGCCTCCGAGGCCGGCGATGCGTCGGGGCGCACGGCCGCCGACAATGCCACCGTGCGCTCGGTCTTCGTGATCGGGCCGGACAAGAAGGTGAAGCTCACCCTCACCTACCCGATGACCACGGGCCGCAATTTCGACGAGATCCTGCGCGCGCTCGATTCGATCCGCCTCACCGCGCAGCACAAGGTGGCGACACCGGCACAGTGGAAGCAGGGCGAGGACGTGATCATCACCCCCGCCGTGTCCGACGAGGAGGCGCGCGAGCGCTTTGGCGAATTCGAAACGGTTCTGCCCTATCTGCGCAAGACGAAGCAGCCCGGCGCCTGAGGGGCCGGGCCTCCCTCTCCGCCCCCGGGCGGGGAGGGGGGTGCGGCGCAAGCCGTTGCCCGCGCTGGGCAAAGCCGGGGCGGCGCGGGCGTGCCGCGGCAAAGGAATATTGAACGGGCCCCCGCCTTGCGCTAAGCCCGGTTGAGCCAGATCCCCCTTGCCTGCGGGGGACAAGCATGGAGAGACCCATGACCAGAACTGTCCCCCTCGTCACCATCTTCGGCGGTTCCGGCTTCGTCGGCCGCTACATCACCCGGCGCCTCGCGCGTGACGGCTGGCGGGTGCGCGTTGCGGTGCGCCGCCCGAACCAGGCGCATTTCGTGCGCACCTACGGCAACGTGGGCCAGGTGGAGCCGGTGCAGGCCAACATCCGCGACGACGCCTCCGTGGCCCGTGCCGTGGCCGGGGCGGACGTGGTGATCAACTGCGTGGGCATCCTCGCGGCCATCGGGCGGCAGAGCTTCGGCGCCGTTCAGGCCGAGGGCGCCGGGCGCATCGCCCGCCATGCGAAGGAAGCCGGCGCGCGCCGGATGATCCACATCTCCGCCATCGGCGCCGACGCGAACTCCGACAGCGAGTACGCCCGCAGCAAGGCGGCGGGCGAGGCCGCGGTGACCGGCGTCTTCCCCGATGCGGTCATCCTGCGCCCCTCCATCGTGGTGGGGCCGGAGGATTCGTTCTTCAACCGCTTCGCCGGCATGGCCCGCCTTTCGCCCGTGGTGCCGATGGTGGGCGCGGACACGAAGTTCCAGCCGGTCTATGTCGACGATGTCGCCGCCGCGGCGCAGAAGGCGGTCGACCCCGCCACCCCCGGCGGCGTCTACGAGCTCGGCGGGCCGGAGGTCGCCACCTTCCGCGAGCTGATGCAGCGCATGCTCGAGGTGGTCCGCCGCCGCCGCGCGCTCGTCAACCTGCCCATGGGCCTCGCCCGGCTGCAGGCGAAGGCGCTCGACATGCTCCAGGGCCTGTCCGGCGGGCTGTTCTCCAACACCCTGCTCACGGTGGACCAGGTGAAGCAGCTCGGCCATGACAACGTGGTCTCGGAGGGCGCGAAGGGCTTCGCCGACCTCGGCATCGCCCCGGTTCCCATGGGCATCTTTCTCGAAAGCTACCTTTACGCCTACCGTCCGCAGGGCCAGTATACGGAGATTACCGATTCTGCCCGGGACCTGCGTATCCAGGACTGACCCCGGGGCCGATTTCAGAACGTAGACTTTTTTGCCCCCGGAGCGCGTATGGCTGACCAGACGTTCCTTCAGGCAGCCATTCTCGGTGTGCTCGAAGGCCTGACCGAATTCATCCCGGTGTCCTCCACCGGGCATCTCCTCCTCGCCGGGCACTTCCTCGGCTTCAACAGCACCGGCAAGGCCTTCGAGGTTCTGATCCAGCTCGGCGCGGTGCTGGCGGTGCTCAGCGTCTACGCGGCGAAGCTCTGGCATCTCGTCACCACGGCGCCGAGCGACCCGAAGTCGCGCCGCTTCATCGTGGCGGTGCTGCTCGCCTTCCTGCCCGCGGTGGTGATCGGCGTGCTGGCGCATGACTTCATCAAGACGGTGCTGTTCGAAACCCCCATGCTGATCGCGATCATGCTCATCCTGGGCGGCATCGTGCTGGTGGTGGTCGACCGCATGCCGCTGCGCCCGCGCTACCACGACGTGATGGACTTTCCCCTCGGCCTCGCCTTCTGGGTCGGGGTCATCCAGTGCCTGGCGATGATCCCCGGCGTGTCGCGCTCGGGCTCGACCATCGTCGGCGCGCTGCTGCTGGGGGCCGACAAGCGCTCGGCGGCGGAATTCTCCTTCTTCCTCTCGATGCCCACCATGGCCGGGGCCTTCGCCTACGACCTGATGAAGAACCGCGACATCCTCGCCGCCGACGACCTGGCGGTGATCGGGGTGGGCTTCGTGACGGCTCTCATCGCGGCGATTTTCGTGGTAAAGTCCCTGCTCGGCTTCGTCTCGCGGCATGGTTACGGCGTGTTCGGCTGGTGGCGAATCATTGTTGGCACGGCAGCACTTGTGGGGCTGATCGTGGTCGGGTGAGGGCGGTTTTCCCGGGGAATCGCACGGTAGGTAAGCGGTGCTGACCTAAATTTCGCGATAATCCTCTCTCAATGGACCGTTAAGTGGCCGATAATTGAGAATAGGTCAGCATTGCTGACTTTTATTTCTCCGTGACTGCGGATATTCCTTCCTGCGCCCGAAACGCCGCCAGCGGCGGGTTCCGGGCTGCGCATCTTCAGGCAGGGAGGCAAAGGCCATGGCCCAGACCCGTATGTTGAAATTCGTGACCGTCCCCCGGTCCATGCCCGAGAAGCGTACCGCGGACGAGCGCACCGCGGATTTCGACGAGATCTACCAGGAATACGCGGCAGAGAAGGCCGCCGAGCAGGCCGGCCGCTGCTCGCAATGCGGCGTGCCCTACTGCCAGACGCATTGCCCGCTGCACAACAACATCCCCGACTGGCTCCGCCTCACCGCCGAGGGCCGGCTGCAGGAGGCCTACGAGCTGTCGCAGGCCACCAACACCTTCCCCGAGATCTGCGGCCGCATCTGCCCGCAGGACCGGCTGTGCGAGGGCAACTGCGTGATCGAGCAGTCCGGCCACGGCACGGTGACCATCGGCTCGGTGGAGAAATACCTCACCGACACCGCCTGGGTGGAAGGCTGGGTGAAGCCCATCGCCCCCGCCGCCGAGCGCGAGGAGAGCGTGGGCATCATCGGCGCCGGCCCGGGCGGCCTGGCGGCGGCCGAGCAGCTGCGCAAGCGCGGCGTGCAGGTCACCGTCTATGACCGCTACGACCGCGGCGGCGGGCTGATGACCTACGGCATCCCCGGCTTCAAGCTGGAAAAGGATATCGTGCTGCGCCGCATCGCCCAGCTCGAGGCCGCGGGCGTCACCTTCGTGATGAACTGCAACGTGGGCGAGGACATCTCCTTCGCCGAGATCCGCGGCAAGCATGACGCGGTGCTGATCGCCACCGGCGTCTACAAGTCGCGCGACCTGGGCGGGCCCGGCGCGGGGCTGGGCGGCATCGTGCGCGCCATCGACTATCTCACCGCCTCCAACCGCGTCGGCTTCGGCGACGAGGTGCCGGAATACGACAGCGGCGAGCTGAACGCCGCCGGCAAGCGCGTGGTCGTCATCGGCGGCGGCGACACGGCGATGGACTGCGTGCGCACCGCCATCCGCCAGGGCGCCACCTCGGTGAAATGCCTCTACCGCCGCGACCGGGCGAACATGCCCGGCTCCCAGCGCGAGACGCAGAACGCCGAGGAGGAGGGGGTCGAGTTCGTCTGGCTCGCCGCCCCGCGCGGCTTCACCGGCGAGGGCTCGGTCTCCGGCGTGCGGGTGGCGAAGATGCGCCTCGGCTCGCCCGATGCCACCGGCCGCCGCTCGCCCGAGGAGATCCCCGGCGCGGATTACACCGAGGATGCCGAGCTGGTGGTCAAGGCGCTCGGCTTCGAGCCCGAGGACCTGCCGGCGCTCTGGAACACCCCCGGCCTGGAGGTGACGCGCTGGGGCACGGTGAAGGCCGATTTCCAGACCCACCAGACCAGCCTCGAGGGCGTGTTCGCGGTGGGCGACATCGTGCGCGGCGCCTCGCTGGTGGTCTGGGCGATCCGCGACGGCCGCGACGCGGCACAGAGCATCCTCAAGCACTTCGCGGCCTGCGCGGCGCGCGTTGCCGCCGAGTAGGGGAGGGGGCGCAATGAGCCGCACCGGACGCTGCCTCTGCGGGGCCGTCAGCTACGAGATCGCGCAGAGCGGCGACACGTTCGGCGCCTGCCACTGCGACCAGTGCCGCCACTGGACCGGCTCGGTGATGATGGCGCTCACCGTGGCGAAGGACGACCTCACCGTGACGGGCGAGGCGCTGAAATGGTTCGAGTCCTCCGACTGGGGCCAGCGCGGCTTCTGCGCGACCTGCGGCGCGAGCCTGTTCTACCGCCTCAAGGCCGGCAAGCTGGCCGGCGAGTGGCACGTGGCGGTGGGCACGCTCGACACGCTCGACGGGCTGAAGCTGGGCGGCGAAATCTTCCATGACCGCACCGCCGGGGCCTATGCCTTTGCCGGCGAGCTGAAGCGCATGACCGCCGCCGAGGCCGAGGCCTTCTTCGCCACCCTCGGCTGAGCCGGCCAGGCGCCGGGCCGGGGGAAAGCCCCGGCCGCTTCTGCACTGCCCGCCGGCGCCGCCGGCATGAAATCCTGCCGGCCCCGCCGGCATGAAGACCCGCCGGCCCGTGCCGGCACCAAGATCCCGCCGGTCCGTGCCGGCTCCCCGATACCGCGCCGGCCCTGCCGGCCCCCGATTTCAACGCCCCGCCAGAGGGGCCGCCCGTTTCTGAGAGGAGACCAGCCATGACCCGCACCGACGCCGACTGGGCCGCGGAGTATGACGCGAAGCGCAAGCTGCTCGCCGAGACCGGTCTCTACCGCGAGGATGACGAGCACGCCTCCTGCGGCGTGGGCCTCGTGGTGGCCATCGACGGCAAGCCGCGCCGGCAGGTCGTCCAGAACGGCATCGCCGCCCTGCAGGCGCTGTGGCACCGCGGCGCGGTGGACGCCGACGGCAAGACCGGTGACGGCGCCGGCATCCACGTGGAGATCCCCACCGAGTTCTTCCGCGAGCAGATCCGCCGCACCGGACACGAGCCCTCCGACGAGCTGATCGCCGTCGGCATGGTGTTCCTGCCGCGCAACGATTTCGCCGCCCAGGAGACCTGCCGCACCATCGTGGAGACGGAAGTCCTGCGCATGGGCTACTACATCTACGGCTGGCGCCACGTGCCGGTGGATGTCTCCTGCCTCGGGGTGAAGGCCAACGCCACGCGGCCCGAGATCGAGCAGATCCTGATCTCCAACGTGAAGGGCGTCGACGAGGAGACCTTCGAGCGCGAGCTCTACGTCATCCGCCGCCGCATCGAGAAGGCCGCCGTGGCCGCCCAGGTGCGCGGGCTCTACCTGTGCTCGCTCTCCTGCCGCTCGGTGATCTACAAGGGAATGATGCTGGCCGAGCAGGTGGCGGTGTTCTACCCCGACCTGCAGGACGAGCGCTTCGTCTCCTCCTTCGCCATCTACCACCAGCGCTACTCCACCAACACCTTCCCGGAGTGGTGGCTGGCGCAGCCCTTCCGCATGCTCGCCCACAACGGCGAGATCAACACGCTCAAGGGCAACCTGAACTGGATGCGCTCCCACGAGATCCGCATGGCCTCGGCCACGTTCGGCGAGCTCGCGGAGGACATCAAGCCGATCGTGACCTCCGGTTCGTCCGACTCGGCCGCGCTTGACGCGGTGTTCGAGGTGATGGTGCGCGCCGGCCGCTCGGCGCCGATGGCCAAGACCATGCTGGTGCCCGAGGCCTGGTCGAAGCATGCCACCGCCATGCCCGACGCCTGGCGCGACATGTATTCCTACTCCAACTCCGTGATGGAGCCCTGGGACGGCCCGGCGGCGCTGGCGATGACCGACGGCCGCTGGGTGTGTGCCGGCACCGACCGCAACGGCCTGCGCCCGCTGCGCTATGTCGTGACCGGTGACGGGCTGGTCATCGCCGGCTCCGAGGCCGGCATGGTGCCGGTCGACGAGGCGACGGTGAAGGAGAAGGGGGCGCTCGGCCCCGGCCAGATGATCGCGGTCGACATGGGCCGCGGCCTGCTGCTGCGCGACGCCCAGATCAAGGACGAGCTCGCCGCCTCGCGGCCCTTCTCCGAGTGGGTGAAGTCGGTGACCGACCTCGAGGAGCTGGTGGAGGTGGACCAGGAAAGCCCGATCCACGCCGGCACCGAGCTGCGCCAGCGCCAGATCGCCGCCGGCTACTCCATCGAGGAGGTGGAGATGATCCTCGTGCCCATGGCCGAGGACGCGAAGGAGGCCATCGGCTCGATGGGCGATGACACGCCCTCGGCCGTGCTGTCGGACAAGTACCGCCCGCTGAGCCATTTCTTCCGCCAGAACTTCTCCCAGGTGACCAACCCGCCGATCGACAGCCTGCGCGAAGACCGGGTGATGTCGCTCAAGACCCGCTTCGGCAACCTCAAGAACGTGCTCGACCAGGACGGCTCGCAGACCGAGATCCTCTCGCTCGAGAGCCCGTTCGTGACCAACGGCCAGTTCGAGCGCATGCGCGCCTATTTCGGTGAGACCGCCCGCTCGGTGGACTGCACCTTCCCCGCCGACGGCTCCGACCACGACATGCGCGAGGCGCTCGACCGCATCCGCGTGGAGGCGGAGGAGGCCGTGCGCGCCGGCGCCGGGCACATCATCCTCACCGACGAGGCCCAGGGCGGCGAGCGCATCGGCCTGCCGATGATCCTCGCCACCTCGGCGGTGCATTCCTGGCTGGTGTCCAAGGGGCTGCGCACCTTCTGCTCGCTCAACGTGCGCTCGGCCGAGTGCATCGACAGCCATTACTTCGCCGTGCTCATCGGCTGCGGTGCCACCACGGTGAACGCCTATCTCGCGCAGGACACCCTGGCCGACCGCATCGAGCGCGGGTTGCTCGACATGACCCTGAAGCAGGCCATGGCCCGCTACCGCACGGCCATCGACCAGGGCCTGCTCAAGATCATGTCGAAGATGGGCATCTCGGTGATCTCCTCCTACCGCGGCGGGCGCAACTTCGAGGCCGTGGGCCTGTCGCGCGCCATGGTGGCGGAGTTCTTCCCCGGCATGCATTCGCGCATCTCCGGCATCGGCATCGCCGGCATCTTCCAGAAGGTGTCGGGCGTGCATGCCCGCGCCTGGCGCGAGGGGGTCGACATGCTGCCCATCGGCGGCATCTACAAGGCCCGCAAGTCCGGCGAGGCGCATGCCTGGGGCGCGCAGATGATGCACATGCTGCAATCGGCCTGCGACCGGGGCTCCTTCGAGACCTGGAAGAAATACTCGGCCGCGATGCGCACCCGCCCGCCGATCCACCTGCGCGACCTGCTCGACTTCAAGCCGCTGGGCAAGCCCGTGCCGCTGGAGGAGGTGGAGAGCATCACCGCCATCCGCAAGCGGTTCGTCACGCCCGGCATGTCGCTCGGCGCGCTGTCGCCGGAGGCGCACAAGACGCTCAACGTCGCGATGAACCGCATCGGTGCGAAGTCGGACTCGGGCGAGGGCGGCGAGAGCCCGGAGCATTTCGTGCCCGAGCCCAACGGCGACAACCCGTCCGCCAAGATCAAGCAGGTGGCCTCCGGGCGCTTCGGCGTCACGGCGGAGTATCTCAACCAGTGCCAGGAGCTGGAGATCAAGGTGGCGCAGGGGGCCAAGCCCGGCGAGGGCGGCCAGCTGCCCGGCTTCAAGGTGACCGAGCTCATCGCCAAGCTGCGCCACTCCACCCCCGGCGTGACGCTGATCTCGCCGCCGCCGCACCATGACATCTACTCGATCGAGGACCTCGCGCAGCTCATCTACGACCTCAAGCAGATCAACCCGGATGCCAAGGTCTGCGTGAAGCTGGTGAGCTCCTCGGGCGTCGGCACCATCGCGGCCGGCGTGGCGAAGGCGAAGGCCGATGTCATCCTGATCTCGGGCCATAACGGCGGCACGGGTGCCAGCCCGCAGACCTCGATCAAGTACGCCGGCCTGCCCTGGGAGATGGGCCTCACCGAGGCGCATCAGGTGCTGGCGATGAACAACCTGCGCGAGCGGGTGACCCTGCGCACCGATGGCGGGCTGCGCACCGGCCGCGACATCGTCATCGCGGCGATGATGGGCGCGGAAGAGTACGGCATCGGCACCGCGGCGCTCATCGCCATGGGCTGCATCATGGTGCGCCAGTGCCAGTCCAACACCTGCCCGGTCGGCGTCTGCGTGCAGGACGAGGCGCTGCGCAAGAAGTTCACCGGCACGGCCGAGAAGGTGGTGAACCTCATCACCTTCTACGCCCAGGAGGTGCGCGAACTGCTGGCCCAGCTCGGCGCGCGCTCGCTCGACGAGGTGATCGGCCGCGCCGACCTTCTCGCGCAGGTGAGCCGGGGCGCCGAGCATCTCGACGATCTCGACCTCAACCCGATGCTGATCAAGATCGACGACGGCCAGCACGTGTATGACCGTTCGCGTCCGCGCAACGTCGTGCCCGACACGCTGGACGCCCAGATCGTCGATGACGCGAAGCCGTTCTTCAAGGACGGGGAGAAGATGCAGCTCTCCTACGCCGTGCAGAACACGCATCGCACCATCGGCACCCGGGTCTCGAGCCATATCGTGCGCAAGTTCGGCATGCGGAACTCGCCGTTGCAGCCCGACCACCTGACCGTGAAGCTCTCCGGCTCCTGCGGCCAGTCGCTCGGTGCCTTCGCCGCACCCGGCCTCAAGATCGAGGTGTCGGGGGATGCGAACGACTACGTGGGCAAGGGGCTCTCGGGCGGCATCATCGTGGTGCGCCCGCCGCTGGGCAGCCCGCTGGTGCAGCATGAGAACACGATCATCGGCAACACGGTGCTCTACGGCGCCACGGCGGGGCGGCTGTTTGCCTCCGGCCGGGCGGGCGAGCGCTTCTGCGTGCGCAACTCGGGTGCGACCGTGGTGGTGGAGGGCTGCGGCTCGAACGGCTGCGAGTACATGACCGGCGGCATGACGGTGATCCTCGGTCGGACCGGCGACAATTTCGGCGCCGGGATGACAGGCGGCATGGCCTTCGTCTATGACGAGGACGACAGCTTCGAGGACCGCATCAATGCCGAGACCATCGTCGTCCAGCCCGTTGCCTCCCAGCACTGGGAAGGCGTGCTTCGCGCCCTGGTGGAGGAGCACGTGGCCGAGACCGGTTCGCCCCGCGGCGCGGAGATGCTGCGCAACTGGGACATCGCCCTGCCGAAGTTCCGCCAGGTCTGCCCGCGCGAGATGCTGGCCCGGCTCGCGCATCCGCTCTCGGATGCCGGCGTGGCCCGCAGCGCGTGACGCCGACATGACGTTCCGGCCGGCGCCCCTGTCCGGGGGTGCCGGCCACTGCCTGCCCGGGTGCGGGACGGCCGGATGAAGCGCTCCCGGCTTCGCCTGCGCCTGCCCCGGCCGCTGCGCTTCGTGCTGCGCTTCGCCTTCCGCTGGGCGCTCCGCCTCGCGGTGCTCTGCCTGCTCTGGGTGCTGCTCTACCGTTTCGTGAACCCGCCGGTGACACCCTACCAGGTTTCGGAATGGGTGCGGCTGGGCGAGATCCGCCGCGACTGGGTGAGCCTCGAGGAGATGAGCCCCTGGATGCCGCGCGCCGCCGCCGCCGCGGAGGACGCGCATTTCTGCGCCCATTGGGGTTTCGACCTCGACGCCATCCGCGATGCGATGGCCGACACCTCGCGGCTGCGCGGCGCCTCCACCATCTCCCAGCAGGTGGCGAAGAACGCCTTCCTCTGGCAGGGGCGCAGCTGGCTGCGCAAGGGGCTGGAGGCGGGCTTCACCGTGCTCATCGAGCTCACCTGGCCCAAGGCGCGCATCATGGAGGTGTATCTCAACATCGCCGAGATGGACGAGGGCGTCTTCGGCGTGGAGGCCGCGGCGCAGCGCTACTTCGACACTTCCGCCGTGGGGCTCAGCCTCGGCCAGGCGGCGCGCATCGCCGCCATCCTGCCCGACCCGAAGGGCCGCTCCGCCGCCCGCGCCACCGATTTCGTGCAGCGCCGGGCCAACAGCATCGCCCGCGGCGCGGAAACCCTGCTGGCCGAGAAGCGCTCCGCCTGTTTCGAGGTCGAGCGGTGACAGCGCTGGCCGACGGCCTTATCCGGGCCCTGCGCAGCCCGGACGGCGCGCTGCGCCGCGGCTGCACGGGCGAAGGGCTTGCGGCCGACAGCCCGGTGCCGTGGTGGAGCCTCACCAAGACCTTCATCGCCGTGCTGGTGCTGCGCGCGGCCGAAGCCGGGCGGCTTTCGCTCGACGCGCCGCTGCCGGGCCACGCCGCGACCCCGCGCCAGATCCTCGCCCATCGCGCCGGCCTGCCGGATTACTACGGCCTGCCCGCCTATTCCGCCGCCGTGGCCGCGAACGAGGAGCCCTGGACGGCCGAGGAGATGCTCGCGCGCCTCCCTCCCGCCGGGCCGGCGCCCGCGCCCTTCGCCTATTCCAACGTCGGCTACCTGCTGCTGCGCCGGCACCTCGAGGCCGCGGAGGGGAAGGGCCTCGGCACCCTGCTGGCGGAGCTCTTCGCGCCGCTGGGCCTTACCGCACGGCTGGCCGAAACCCGGCAGGACATGGCGCGCACCGCCTTTCCCGGCGGGCAGGCCTATCACCCCGGCTGGGTCTATCACGGCACGCTCATCGGCCCGGTGGGGGAGGCGGCGCAGGCGCTGGGCGCGCTCTTTGACGGCCGGCTGATCGGCCCCGCCTCCCTCGCCGCCATGCGCGACGGCACGCGGGTGGAGATGGCGGTACCGCCGCCCTGGGTCACTCCCGCCTACGGGCTGGGGCTGATGGCCGGCACGCTCGATGCGGGCCGCGGCCCGGTTCTTGTCGAGGGGCACGGGGGTGGGGGCCCGGGCAGCACGCTCGCCGCCTTCCGCTTTCCCTCCGGCGCCATCGCCGTCACCTCCGGGCCGGTGGAGGCCGATGTCACCCTGCGCGCCGCCTGCGCCCTCGGCGGGGCTGCATGAGCGACACGGTGGAGAGCCTCGGCGCGGAGATCGCCGCCTGCCGCATCTGCGCGGAGCGCTTTGCCGCCACGCGCACCCGGCATGCGCCCCGCCCGGTGGCGCATCTCTCCGCCACCGCGCCTGTGCTGATCGCGGGCCAGGCGCCGGGCGCGCGGGTGCATGCCTCGGGCCTGCCCTTCGACGATGCCTCCGGCGACCGGCTGCGCAGCTGGCTGGGGGTGGACCGTGCCGCCTTCTACGACCGATCGCGCTTCGCCATCCTGCCCATGGGCCTGTGCTTTCCCGGCTACGACGCCCGCGGCGCCGACCTGCCGCCGCCCGCCATCTGTGCGGCCACCTGGCGGGCGCGGGCGCTCGCGGTGATGCCGCAGGTGCAGCTCACGCTGCTGATCGGCGGGCATGCGCAGGCCTGGCACCTGGGTCGCCGCCGCCCGGTCACCGAGACGGTGGCGGACTGGCGCGCCCGGTTGCCGCACCTTCTGCCGTTGCCGCATCCATCCTGGCGCAACACGGGTTGGCTGAAGCGTAACCCCTGGTTCGAGGAGGAGGTGGTGCCGTGGCTGCGTGGCGAGATTTCCCGGCTGTTGCCCTGAAGGTGGCCGCCCTGCTGGCGCTGTTGGCAGGCTGCGCGCCGCCGCCCGAGGCCGGCCCCCTCGGCCCGGTGCGGCTCTCGGGCGAGCGGGTGGAGGCCGAGGGCGTGGCCCTGCCGCTGGTCCACTGGCCGGCGGAGGGCGCGCCGCGGGCGGTCGTCCTCGGGCTGCACGGCTATGGCGACTATGCCGCCTCCACCTTCGCCCAGGCCGGGCCCGCCTGGGCGGCGCGCGGCCTCGAGCTCTATGCCTATGACCAGCGCGGCTTCGGCCACAACGCCGACCACGGTGAGTGGCCCGGCCCCGGCGCCCTGATCGACGACCTCGCCGAGGTGGCCCGCGCCGTGGCCGCCCGCCACCCCGGCCTGCCGCTCTTCGTGCTCGGCCATTCCATGGGCGGCGGCGTGGCGCTGGCGGCGGCGGGCGAGGGGCGGCTGCCGGAGGCTTCGGGCCTCGTGCTGCTCGCGCCCGCCGTCTGGGGCGGGAGCACGCTGCCGCTGCCCTACCGCGCCTCGGCCTGGATCGTCGAGCAGCTGGTGCCCGACAAGCGCTGGACCGGTGACGGCGTGGTGCGCATCCAGCCTTCCGACAACATCCCCATGCTCCAGGCCCTCGCCGCCGACCCGCTCGTCATCCACGCCCCGGCCAGCCGGGATTTCATGGGGCTCGTGCGGCTGATGGACCGCGCAGTCGCCGCCGCCCCCACCAGCCCGCTGCCCACGCTTATGGTCTACGGCGCCCATGACGAAGTGGTGCCGGAAGACCCCGTGCGCGCCGCCTACGCGGCGCTGCCGGGCGAGAAGCGCTTCGCCTTCATGTCCGATGGCTGGCACATGCTGCTGCGCGACCTCGACGCGGCCACCGTGCATGCGGACGTGGCGGACTGGGTGCTGGAACAGGCCGGGGACTGACGGGCAGGGCCCACCGCGCGGGAAGCCCCCGCCGCGTCCGCTGTCGCCCGGCTGCGCGGGCGCCGGCCGCTGCGGGCGCCCGCGCAGCCGGGGGGCAGGGGGGTTGCTCCCGGCGGCGGAATGGGTCATCCCGGCGGGGAAGCGGCCGCGGCGTGCGGTCCCACAGGCGATGAGGCAGGCGATGAGCGCGGAGCGGCAGACGGCACTCGATGCGGCGCATGCGGCGATGGAGGCCGCCCCGGAGGACGTGGCGGCGCGGATGCGCTTCTACGAGCGGCTGGCGGGGGCCGAGCTGTTCCTGCTGCTCGACGAGGAGCCGGCCGACGGCGCCACCAGCCTCAGCCCGATGATCCTGCCCACGGCCGAGGGCGACGTGGCGCTCGCCTTCGACACGGAAGACCGCATGGCCGGATTCGTCGACGCGCCCACCCCCTATGCCGCGCTCTCCGGCCGCAGGCTGGCGGCCCTGCTCGCCCAGCGCGCGGTGACGCTGGGGCTGAACCTCGGCGTGGCGCCCTCTTCCATCCTGCTGCCGCCCGAGGCGCTGGGCTGGATGGGCGAGGTGCTCGGCGCGGGCCTCGACGAGGAGAGCCTCGCGCCCGAGCGCATCGGCCGCCCGAAGGTGATCGAGGCGCGGGTGCTGGCGCTCGACGAACGCCTCGCGGGGCTCGCCGGCATCGTGGGCGGCGCCTGGCTCGCGAACGCGGTCTATCCCGGTGGCGCCGAGGCTCCGGTGCTTGCCCTCACCGGCGTGCCGGAGCCGGCGCGCGCCGCCGTGGCCGAGGCACTGGCCGAGACGCACCGGCTTTCAGGCCCGGACACCGCCGTGCTCGACATCCTGTTCCTCGACGAGGCCGCCCCGGTGCTGGCCGCCTTCCGCCGCCATGGCATCGGCTTCGAGATCCCCGCGCCGCCCGCCGAGCCCGAGCTGAAGCCCATCCCCGGCGCCGCCCCCGGCATGGACCCCTCGAAACCGCCACGCCTGCGCTGAGCGAGGCCGTCGCGAGCCCCGAAGCGCGCCCGGCCCCAGCCTTGCGCCCGGGCGACCAGCCCGGGCCGCGCCCGACCCTCCCCCCGGGAGGGCGCGACGGCGATGCCTTGCGCCGCACAGCCCGCGTCCGGAGCTTTTGAGATAAACCGCTGACCACGAGCGGCGCCGCGCCCACCCAAGGGTCGGGCGCGGCCCTCCGTGCCTGGCGCAGGTGCCGGGGGCGAGATGATGCAGTGGTGCGCAGGGGCTTCGGTATCCATCGCCCTCCACGCGCGTGGCAGCACCCACCCCGGGGCCGGCGCACCGGCCCTACAGCGCGGAGGCGTCAAGCAGGGCCCGGCTGTGCGGGTGCTCCGGCGCGGTGAAAAACCGCTCCGCCGGGGCGTCCTCGACAATGCGCCCGGCCTGCATCACCGCCACCCGGTCACTCAGCGCCCGGATCACCGCGAGATCGTGGCTCACCAGCACGCAGGTGAGGCCGCGCTCGGCGCGCAGCCGGGCGAGCAGGGCGAGCACGTCTGCCCGGACATGGCTGTCGAGCGCGGCCGTGGGCTCGTCGAGCACCAGCAGCCGGGGCCCCGGCGCGAGGGCGCGGGCGAGCCCGGCCCGGGCGCGCTGCCCGCCCGAGAGCTGGTGCGGCAGGCGCCCGAGCAGCGCGGGCGCAAGCTGCACCGCCTCGGCGAGCGCCGCCACCCGCGCCTCCAGCGCCGCGCCGCGCAGCCCGGAGAGCCGGCGCAGCGGCTCGGCGATGGCCTGCGCCACAGGGCGGCGCGGGGTGAGACTGTCGAGCGGGTCCTGGAACACCAGCTGCACCGCGCCGCGCGCCGGATGGGCGTGAAACCGCCGCGCCGGGCAGCGGCCGATATCGGTACCGTCGAGGCGGATCTCGCCGGCCCCGGCATCGGCGAGCCGGGCGATCACGCGGGCGAGGGTGGTCTTGCCCGCCCCGCTCTCCCCCGTGAGGCCGAGGCATTCCCCGGCGGCAAGATCGAGCGAAACGCCATGCAGCGCCCCGCCGCCGCCCGGGCGCCGGCACAGCCCGCGCAGCGAGAGCAGCGGCGGGCCGGGGAGCGCTGCCGGCGGCCGCGCCGGCAGCGGGGCGGCCACGAGGCGCC
>NZ_QRGC01000029.1 GCF_003448965.1 Oceanicella sp. SM1341 | reverse complement strand
GCCGGGGCCGGGGCGGGTGGCGCCGCGGGCGATCTCGCGCTCGTCGCCGGCCTCGCGGCGCTGGCCGGCCTGGCGGCGGCTGGGCTCTACCCCGGCATGCGGCTCGAGCCGGCGGAACTGCTGCGCCGGCGCACGCTCGCCCTCGCCGCGGCGGCGGCGCTGGCGGGTGCGACGGCAGCTCTCGTGCTCCACAATCCCCGGGCGGCGGGGGTGGCGCTGATCATGCTCGCGCTCGCGCTGCCGCTGCAGCTGCTGCTGCGCGAGCTGCTGCTGCGCGGCCTGCACGCGCTGGGCCTCTGGGCGGTGGAGGCGGAGTTTCTCGGCCCGCCGGAGCGCGCGGCGGCCGCCGGGGCGGAATTCGCACGCAACTGGCGGCTCGGTCTCGTGCCCGGGCGCGCCGGCACGGCCCGGGTCGCGGTTCTGGTCGGGGCGGGGCTGCCGGAGGCCGGGCGCCTCGCCGGGCTGCGCGCCCGCTACGACGAGCTGTTCCTGCCCGCCGACAGGGTGGGGCTGAAGGGCGCCGGCCTGCTGCCGGTCGACATGGCCGGGGCGAGCGGCCTGCGGCTGCGCCCGCCCGCTGCCGACGCCCGGGGGCCGGGCGCGCTCGCGCGGCTGCGCGACATCGCGGTGGCCGGGCCCGCGCTGGTGCTGCTGGCCCCGCTCCTGCTGGTGGCCGCGGCCCTGGTCTGGCGGGCGGACCCCGGGCCGGTGCTGTTCCGCCAGGAGCGCGCGGGCCTGCACGGCCGCCCCGTGCGCATCTGGAAGCTGCGCACCATGTACCGCGACGCCGACCGCATGCTGGCCGCGCTGCTCGACCGCGACCCCGGCGCCCGCCGCGAATGGGAGGCGCATTTCAAGCTGCGCGACGACCCCCGCCTGCTGCCCGGCATCGGCCGGCTGTTCCGCGCCACCAGCCTCGACGAGCTGCCCCAGCTGGTGAACGTGCTCGCCGGCGAGATGACCCTCGTCGGCCCGCGCCCGTTCCCCGAGTACCACCTCGAGGCGATGCCGCGCGCGGTGCGCGCGAAGCGCGCCACCGTGGTGCCCGGGCTCACCGGCCTGTGGCAGGTCTCCGAGCGCGCCGAGGCCGACGCCGCCCGCCAGCAGGAGCTCGACGCCCACTACATCGACACCCGCACGGCATGGTCCGATGTCGTGATCCTGTTCAGGACGGTTCGGGCCGTCCTGGGCGGAACCGGGGCATGAGGCGCGGCCAGCGCGCCGCTCAAACGCCGAACCAGGAGATCGCAATGACGCATTCAAGACGCATCCTCGTCACCGGCGGCGCCGGCTTCCTCGGCTCGTTCCTGTGCGAGGCGCTGCTCGACGCCGGCCATGAAGTGCTCTGCGTGGACAATTTCCACACCGGCACGCGCGACAACATCCGCCACCTGCTCGACGTGCATGCCTTCGAGCTCCTGCGCCACGACGTGACCGAGCCGCTCTGCGTGGAGGTGGACGAGATCTACAACCTCGCCTGCCCGGCCTCGCCGGTGCATTACCGCACCGACCCCGTGCGCACCGTGCGCACCAACGTGCACGGCGCGCTCAACCTGCTCGAGCTCGCTCGGCGCACCGGGGCGCGTATCTTCCAGGCCTCCACCAGCGAGGTCTACGGCGACCCCTCGGTGCACCCGCAGGTGGAGGGCTACTGGGGCAACGTGAACCCCATCGGCCCGCGCGCCTGCTACGACGAGGGCAAGCGCTGCGCCGAGACGCTGTTCTTCGACTATCACCGCCAGTACGGGCTCGACATCCGCGTGGCGCGGATCTTCAACACCTACGGGCCGCGCATGCACCGCAACGACGGTCGGGTGGTGTCGAACTTCATCGTGCAGGCGCTGCGCGGCGAGCCGATCACCCTCTACGGCAAGGGCCGGCAGACCCGCTCCTTCTGCTATGTCGACGACCTGATCCGCGGCTTCCTCGCGCTGATGCGGGCGCCCGAGGGGGTGCCGCTGCCGGTCAACCTCGGCAACCCGGTGGAGATCTCGGTGGCCGAGCTCGCGCGCATCGTGCTCGAGCTCACCGGCTCGCGCTCGCCGCTCACCTTCCGCGAGCTGCCGCAGGACGACCCGACCCAGCGCCGCCCCGACATCACCCGCGCCGAGCAGGAGCTGGGCTGGGCGCCCCGCGTCGCATTGCGTGACGGGCTGGAGCGCACCATCGCCTATTTCGAGGCCCTGCTCAGCGCCCGCCCGGCCCCGGCGCCGGTGGCGATCCGCTACGGCCGCAACGCGCCGCGCCCACCGGAGATGCCCGCCGGGGTGCACCAGAAACAGCACGCGCTGAACGGCGAGGCGGGCGGCTCTCCCGCCCGCTGAGGGGGCGGTGCGCCGCCTCACGCGGGACGCGTGGCTGAAAACACGTGGCGGGACGCGTGGCGCAAGACACGTTGCGGGACGCGTGGCTGAAAGCGCGGCGCGGGACGCGCGGGCGAAAGCGCGCTGCGCGACGTGTCGACGGGAACCGGCCCCCTGGCCCCGCGGCGGGCACCTCCCCGCGGGGCCGCGCGGCTGGCCGGGCCGCCGCGACGGGGGTGCCAAGCCCCCGCCCATGCGCTATGAGCATGTGAGGCCGCGGCGCGCGCGGCGACAGATGCGAGGGGGACAGGCGCATGAAGGCGATCATCACGGGGCATTCCCGCGGCCTGGGGGCCGCGCTGGCGGCGGAGCTGCTGGGGCAGGGGGCGGAGGTGCTGGGGCTCGCGCGCGGCAGTGCTGCCGGGCTCGCGGCGCAGTACCCCGGGCGCTTCCGCGAAGTGGCGCTCGACCTTTCGGACGCGCAGGCGGTGGCCGCCTGGGCCACGGGCGGCGCGCTGGCGGCCTTCCTCGAGGGCGGCGAGGGCCCGGTTATGCTGATCAACAACGCCGGCACGGTGGAGCCCATCGGCCCGGCCGGCACCCATGCGCCGGAGGCGGTGGCTCGCGCGGTGAGCCTCAATGTCACCGTGCCGCTGCTGCTCGCCGAGGCCTTCATCGCCGCCACAGGCGCGCGGGCCGACCGGCGCATCCTGCATGTCTCCAGCGGCGCGGGGCGCAAGCCCTACGCGGGCTGGAGCGTGTACTGCACCACCAAGGCCGCGCTCGACCATCACGCCGCCACCGTGCAGGAAGACGGCCTGCCGGGCCTGCGCATCACCTCCATGGCGCCGGGCGTGGTGGACACCGACATGCAGGCCACCATCCGCGGCACCCCGGAGGAGCGCTTCGGCCTGCGCGACAGTTTCGTCTCGCTCAAGGAGACCGGCGCGCTCGCCACCCCGGCCGAAACGGCGGCGAGGATGGTGGCCCACCTGCTGGGCGATGCCTTCGGCGCAGCCCCCCTCACCGACGTGCGCGAGCTGGGCTGAGCGCCCGCGTTGCGTATTCCCGCACATGAGCGTATGAGACGACTGGCCCCATAGAGATTCGGGGCAGAGCGCCCGGCGCCCCCGCGCCGGGCCGGACCGGGCGGAGGCGCCGATGATTTCCCAGAAGGCCCAGTACGCACTCAGGGCGCTGCTCGCCCTCGCCCGGGCGGAACCGGACGAGGCGCTGCTGATCGGCGACATCGCCGAGGCCCAGCGCATCCCGAAGAAGTTCCTCGAACAGATCCTGCTCGACCTCAAGCACCAGGGCGTGGTGATGAGCCGCCGCGGCAAGGCCGGCGGCTACCTGCTGCTCAAGCCCGCCGACGAGATCACCTTCGGCGCGGTGCTGCGCATCATCGACGGGCCCATCGCCCCCTTGCCCTGCCTCAGCCGCGTGGCTTACCGGCGCTGCGAGAGCTGCGTGGACGAGGGCGAGTGCGAGATTCGCCATGTCTTCGCCCGGGTGGCCGAGGCCAGCCGCGCCGTGCTCGACACCGTGACCATCGCCGACGCGCTGAACGGCGGCGCTGCGCTGCCGGAAATCGGCCAGGCTTCCTGAAAAATCAGAGGGTTAGGCAATACACTCCAGGGTTGCGCGGTTTTTGTTGACTAACACGACCTACTAGGTAGAGTTAAAGGGCATCCAACACGGGAGGCCCGAATGACCTGCTCAAGACGAACCCTGCTTGCCGGCGCGGCACTGACGCTCGCGCTGACCAGCTTCGCCCCCGCCCTCAGCCCGGCCCTCGGGGCCGCGCGGGCGCAGAGCACGCTGCTCAACGTCTCCTACGACCCCACGCGCGAATTCTACCAGGCCTACAACGAGGCCTTCGCCGAACACTGGGAAGCCGAGACCGGCGAGAGCGTCACCATCCGCATGTCCCACGGCGGCTCGGGCAAGCAGGCCCGCGCCGTGATCGAGGGGCTGGAGGCGGATGTGGTGACCCTCGCGCTCTCCGCCGACATCGACCAGATCGTGGAGATGACCGGCCGCGTCGCGCCCGACTGGCAGAGCCGCCTGCCGCATGCGAGCGCGCCCTACACCTCGACCATCGTGTTCCTGGTGCGCAAGGGAAACCCCAAGGGCATCCATGACTGGGACGACCTGCTGGCCGACGGGGTGGAGGTGATCACGCCGAACCCGAAAACCTCGGGCGGCGCGCGCTGGAACTACCTCGCGGCCTGGATCCACGCGCTGAAGGCGCCGGGCGGCTCCGAGGAGGCGGCGCGCAAATACGTCTCCGAGCTCTACCGCCATGTGCCGGTGCTCGACACCGGGGCGCGCGGCGCCACCACCACCTTCGTGCAGCGCGGCATCGGCGACGTGCTGCTGGCCTGGGAGAACGAGGCCTATCTCTCGCTCGAGGAGCTGGGCCCGGACGCCTTCGAGATCGTGGTGCCCTCGGTGAGCGTGCTGGCCGAGCCGCCGGTGGCGCTGGTCGACGCGAATGTCGACGAGAAGGGCACCCGCAAGCTCGCCGAGGCCTATCTCGAGTATCTCTACTCGGAGGATGGCCAGACGCTGGCGGCGAAGAACTTCTACCGCCCCGCCGAGCCGGAGCTGGCCGACCCCGCCGACATGGAGCGTTTCCCTGAGGTGGAGCGCGTGAAGGTGGAGGATGTCTTCGGCTCCTGGAAGCAGATCCAGGAGACGCATTTCGCCGATGGCGGCGTGTTCGACCAGATCTTCGCGGAAGGAAACTGAGCATGGGCACGCCCGCTCCGGCCGTCCGCGCCCCGGTCTGGCGCTTCCGCAAGCCGGGCATCATCCCCGGCTTCCGGCTGGCAATGACAGTCACGCTGGTCTGGCTCGTGGTGATGATCCTGGTGCCGCTCTCGGGCATCTTCTTCCAGTCCGCCTCGCTGGGCTGGGAGAAGTTCGCGGCGCTCGCGATGGACCGGCGCACGCTCGCGGCGCTGGGCATCAGCTTCTCCAGCGCGTTCATCGCGGCGCTGGTGAACCTGGTGTTCGGCACGCTGGTGGCCTGGGTGCTGGTGCGCTACCGCTTCCCCGGCCGCCGGGTGGTCGACGCGCTGGTCGACCTGCCCTTCGCGCTGCCCACCGCGGTGGCGGGCATCGCCCTCACCGCGCTCTATGCCCCGAACGGCTGGGTGGGCGGGCTGCTCGAGCCCCTCGGCATCCGCATCAGCTACACCCAGGCGGGCATCGTGCTCGCGCTGATCTTCGTCGGCCTGCCCTTCGTGGTGCGCACCGTGCAGCCGGTGATGGAGGAGATCGACAAGGAGGTCGAGGAAGCCTCCGCCACCCTGGGCGCCGGGCGCTTCCAGACCGTGGCGCGGGTGCTGCTGCCCTCGCTCACGCCCGCGCTGCTCACCGGCTTCGCGCTGGCGCTGGCGCGCGGGGTGGGGGAGTACGGCTCGGTGATCTTCATCGCCGGCAACATCCCCTATGCCTCCGAGATCGCGCCGCTGCTCATCGTCATCCGGCTGGAGGAGTTCAACTACCCCGCCGCCACCGCGATCGCGGCGATGATGCTGGCGATCTCCTTCTCGATGCTCCTGCTCATCAACTGGGTGCAGGCCCGCAGCCGCAAGAGGTATGGCCATGCCGTCTGACACGCTCGCCCTCGGGGCCGGCATCCCGGCGCCCACCACGGAAGCCCCCTGGGCCCGCCGCGCGCTGATGCTCGCCGCCTTCGGCTTCCTCGCGCTGTTCCTCGCGCTGCCGCTCGCCTCCGTCTTCACCGAGGCGTTCCGGCAGGGGCCGGCGGCCTGGCTCGCCGCGCTCACCGAGCCCGACGCCCTCGCCGCCATGCGCCTCACCCTCACGGTCACGGCCATCGCGGTGCCGGCCAACGTGGTGTTCGGCGTGGCGGCGGCCTGGGCCATCGCGAAGTTCGAGTTTCGCGGCAAGGCGCTGCTCATCAGCCTGATCGACCTGCCGTTTTCCGTGTCGCCGGTGATCTCGGGGCTGGTCTACGTGCTGCTCTTCGGCTCGGGCAGCCTGATCGGGCCCTGGCTCGCGCATCACGGGGTGGAGATCCTCTTCGCGGTGCCGGGCATCGTGCTGGCGACGATCTTCGTCACCTTCCCCTTCGTTGCGCGTGAGCTGATCCCGCTCATGCAGGACCAGGGCACGACGGAGGAGGAGGCCGCACTCAGCCTCGGCGCCTCCGGCTGGCAGACCTTCCGGCGCGTCACCCTACCCAACATCCGCTGGGGCCTGCTCTACGGCGTGCTCCTGTGCACGGCGCGTGCGATGGGCGAATTCGGCGCGGTCTCGGTGGTCTCGGGCCATATCCGGGGCGAGACCAACACCATGCCGCTGCATGTCGAGATCCTCTACAACGAATACAATTTCGTCGCCGCCTTCGCCGTGGCCTCGCTGCTGGCCTGCCTCGCGCTGGTCACCCTCACGGTGAAAACCCTGCTCGAAATCCGCTACGGCGCGGCGCTTGCCGCCACCCGCAAGCACTGACCCTTCCCACAGGAGACAGGATCATGGACGTCACCCTTCGCAAGATCGCCAAGGAATTCGGCAGCACGGCGGCACTGCACGAGCTCTCGCTCGACATCCGCTCCGGCGAGCTGATCGCGCTGCTCGGGCCCTCGGGCTCCGGCAAGACCACGCTGCTGCGGCTCATCGCCGGGCTGGAAACCCCCTCCGCCGGCACCGTGATGTTCGGCGAGGAGGATGCCGCCCGCCGCCCCGTGCAGGACCGCCGGGTGGGCTTCGTGTTCCAGCATTACGCGCTGTTCCGCCACATGACGGTGCTGGAAAACGTGAGCTTCGGTCTCTCGGTGCGGCCGCGCGCCAGCCGGCCCACGGCGTCGGAAACCCGGCGCCGGGCGCTGGAGCTGCTCGACTTCGTGCAGCTTCCGGGGCTGGGCGGGCGCTATCCGGCCCAGCTCTCGGGCGGGCAGCGCCAGCGCGTGGCACTGGCCCGTGCGCTGGCCATCGAGCCCCGCGTGCTGCTCCTCGACGAGCCGTTCGGCGCGCTCGACGCCCAGGTGCGCCGCGACCTGCGCCGCTGGCTGCGCGAGGTGCATGACCGCACCGGCCACACCACCATCTTCGTCACCCACGACCAGGAGGAGGCGATGGAGCTCGCCGACCGGGTGGTGGTGATGAGCCAGGGCCGCATCGAGCAGGTGGGCACGCCCGACGAGATCCATGACGCGCCGGCCTCGGCCTTCGTGCACGGGTTCATCGGCGAGTCCGTCAAGCTGCCGGTGGAGATCGGCCAGGGCATCATCCGGCACGCGGGCCGCCCGCTGGGGCTGCGCGCGCACGGGAGGGGGGCCTCCACGCTCTACTTCCGGCCGCACGAGATCTCCCGGATCGTCTCTCCGGGGGAAGGCCTGTCCGGCACGGTGGTCTCGTACCGGCGCGTGGGCGGGCTGCGCCGGGTCGAGCTCGCGCTCGGCCCGGATGATGGCGAGCGGGTCGAGATCGACATTCCCGCCGGCGAGCAGGTGAGCACCGGCGACACGATCACGTTCCGTCCCACCAACTGGCGGCTCTATCCCGAGCCCGCCGCAGACGAGGGGCACCGCCCCCTGGAGGTGAAATATGCTTGACGTGAGGACACGCGCGATGGCCCGGGTGAACGCGATGGTTGCCCGCCGCCAGGAAGGCCGCATCGCGATCATCGGCGCCGGTTTCTCCGGGATGGCGATGGCCGCGGCACTCATCGAGGCGGTGGATCACCGGCTGCACATCGTGATGATCGAGGGCAATGCCGCCCGCGCCGGCGGGCTCGCCTTCGGCCGGGCCCATGCGGGGGAGCTCCTGAACGTGCGCGCCCGCGACCTCGGGCTGCTCGCCAGCCACCCCGGCGATTTCGCCGACTGGCTGGCCGGCTTCACCTCCGGCGGCGCACCGACACGGGACGATCTCGCCGCGGCGGGTGAGCGCTTCGCCCCGCGCGCGGCCTTCTCCGACTACCTGCGCCGGCGCTTCGACGAGCTGGTGTCGCGCTCGCCGCATGTCACGGTGGAGACCGTGCGCGAGGAGGCGATCGGCATCGCCCGCCGCCCGGGCGGCGGCTTCCGGGTCGATCTCGTCTCGGGGCTGGGCGTGAGCGTGGAGGCCGTGGTGCTCGCCACCGGCTACGGCGAGGCGCAGGGCCGGTTCGGCCGCTCGCCCTTCGCCGGCATCGAGGCGGCGGAGCTGGAGAACGCCGGGCATATCGCCATCGTCGGCTCCGGCCTCTCGATGGTCGACACGCTCTTGCGCCTGCGGGCCATGGGCTCGCGCGCCGAGATCACGGTGATCTCGCGGCGCGGGCTGATGCCCCAGCCGCATGCGCCGCTCTCGGTGCGCCCGCCGGCCTGGCAGGTAACCGAGGGCGTCTCGCTGCGCGTGCTCTATGCCGAGCTGCGCCGCGCCGTGGCCCGGGCCGAGGCCGAGGGCCGGCCCTGGCAGGGCGAGATCAACCGCCTGCGCCCCTTCGCGCAGGACATCTGGCGCACCCTCTCGGAGGCCGACCGCAGCCGCTTCATGCGCCACCTGCGCCGGATCTGGGACGCGCATCGCCACCGGCTGCCCGCCGGCCAGCACGCGCGGCTGATGGCCGAGTTCGACAAGCCCGAGACCTGCCACCGCGCCGGCCGGGTGGTGGCGGCGCGGCCCGGCCAGCCGGCCCGGCTGGAGGTGGTCTGGCGCGGTGAGAGCGTGCCGGAAACCCTGCTGGCGGACATCGTGTTCGACTGCTCGGGCCACCGGCCGGACATGGAGGCGCCGCTGCTGCGCGGCCTGCTGCGCGAGGGCCTCGCGGTGCCCGACCCGCTGGGCATCGGCCTGAAGGTGGCGCCCGACGGCCGGGTGTGGGTGCCCGATGACGATCTCTCGGGCCTCTTCGCCATCGGCCCGCTGGGGCAGGGCAGCCTGTTCGAGATCACCGGCGTGCCGGAGATCCTCGGCCAGACCGCCCGCGCGGCCGAGACCCTGCGCGACCTGGTGGCCATGCGCGCCGCGGTGCGCACGGCCTGAGCGGCGCGCCTGAAGATCCCCGTTTCGCGCCCCGCGCGAATGGGGCATTCTCCCGGTCCGGAGCGCCGATGCGCGCGCTCCGGACACAACGGGAAAACCGGTGACCCTCGAGCAGATCGGCCTCATCCTCCTCCTGATCGCCCTGCTGGCGGTCTTCGCGCTCGACCGCTGGCGGATCGAGCTCGTGGCGCTCTGCGGCCTCGCGACAGGCGTGGCGGCGGGCTTCGTGCCGCCGGCGGAGGCCTTCTCGGGCTTTGCCAACCCCGCGGTGGTGACCGTGGTGGAGATCCTGCTCATCGTGCGCGCGCTCGCCCGCACCCGGCTGCTCGACACCGCCGCCCGCTGGATCGACGCGCGCATGCCGGGCGACACCGGCCTGCTGGTGGCGCTCTGCGGCCTGGGCGCCGGGCTCTCGGTGTTCATGAACAACATCGGCGCCTTCGCCCTCATGCTGCCGGTGGCGCTGGAAGTGGCCCGCGCCCGCGGCCGCGACCCGCGCATGCTGCTGATGCCGCTCTCCTTCGCCACGCTGCTCGGCGGGCTGTGCTCGGCCATCGGCACCCCGGCAAACCTGGTGGTGAGCGCGGCCCTCGCCTCCGAGCGGGGGCAGGGCTTCGGCTTCTTCGATTTCGCGCCGGTGGGTGTCACGGTGGCGCTCGCCGGTCTCGCGGTCATCCTGTGGCGCGTGCCGCGCGGGCTCACGGCCGAGGGCGGCGCTGCGGCAGACAGCGCGCCGCGCCGGGTGGTGAGCGAGGTGCTGCTGGCTGGTGGCGACAGCGCCCCCGCCAGCCCCGAGGCGGTGTCCGTGGCCCTCGACGGCCAGGTGCATGGCGTGCTGCGCGCCGGCCGCCGCCTGTTCCCGCTGCGCGCCGACACCGCCCTCGCCCCCGGCGACATGCTGCTGGTCGAGGCCACGCTGGAGCGGCTGGAGCAGGGGCTCGGCGCGGGCTGGCTGCGGCTGCCCGGGCCGGGTGCGCCTGCCGGCGCGCCGGGGCCCGAGGGCTGGGCCGAGGCGGTGGTGATGCCGCAGAGCCTGCTCGTGGGCTCGCGCATCGCCACGCTGGAGAGCTTTGCCGAGCGCGACATCGCCATCGAGGCGCTCGCGGTGGAGACGCCGCGCATCGAGGGCCGGCTCGCCGATATCCGCCTCGGCATCGGCGACGTGCTGTTCCTGCGCGGCCACCCCGGCGCCATCCGCGACGCGCTGGAGGAGGCGGGCGCCCTGCAGGTCTCGCCGTTGCCGCGCGCCCGGCCGCGCTCGCCCGCCCGCCTGCCGGTGCCGGTGTTCGCCGCCGGCATCCTCGCCGCGGGGCTGGGCCTCGTGCCGATCCCGGTGGCGCTCGGCGCGGTGGTGCTGGTGCTCTGCCTCGCCCGCGCGCTCGACCTGCGGGCGGCACTTGCCGAGCTGAACTGGCCGATCCTCATCCTGCTCGCCGCGATGATCCCGCTCGGCGAGGCGGTGGCGCGCGGCGGGGCGGCGCGCGAGCTTGCCGGGATGATCGGCACCGCGCTGCCCGGGGCGGGAGCGTTGCCGCTCACCGCCGCCCTGCTGGGGATCGCGATCCTCGTCACGCCCTTCGTGAACAATTCGGCCACGGCGGTGGTGCTCGCGCCCATCGCGCTCGAGCTCTCGCGCATCGCGAACGTGCCGCCCGAGCCGCTGCTGATCGCGGTCTCGCTGGGCGCCTCGCTCGATTTCGTCACCCCCTTCGGGCATCACAACAACACGCTCGCCTTCGGCATCGCGCATTACCGCTTCGCCGATTTCGCCCGGGCCGGATGGCCGGTGACACTGGTGTGTTTCGGGATGGCGCTGGCGGCGATCCGGATCTTCTGGATCTGAGCCTGAGCCTGAGCCTGAGCCTGAGCCTGAGGGCCGACCGCCATGGCCCCCGGGCCGGGCGGTGCAGGCGCGGGGGCGATTGGGGGCGTGGGGCGGACAGGCGGAGTGCCCGGGGCCGGCGCGCGGCCCCGGGGCAGGGGGGTCAGCCTTCGAGGGCGGCCACGCCGGGCAGGGTCTTGCCCTCCAGCCACTCGAGGAAGGCGCCGCCGGCGGTGGAGACATAGGAGAATTTCGCCGCCGCCCCCGAGCTGTTGAGCGCCGCCACCGTGTCGCCGCCGCCGGCGACCGAGAGCAGCTTGCCCTCCACGGTGAGCTCGGCCGCATGCAGGGCGGCCGCATCGGTCGCGGCGTTGAAGGGCGGGATCTCGAAGGCGCCGAGCGGGCCGTTCCACACCAGCGTCTTCGCGGCGTTGAAGCGCTCCGCCACCTCGGCGACCGACTGGGCGCCGGCGTCGAGGATCATCGCGTCCTCCGGGCAGGCGTCGGCGGCCACGGTCTCGCACTCCGCACCGGCCTTGAACTCGCGCGCCACCACCACGTCGACCGGCAGCACCAGCTCGCAGCCCTGCGCCTTCGCCTTTGCCATGATCTCGCGCGCGGTGTCGGCAAGGTCATGCTCGCAGAGCGACTTGCCCACCGGTTTGCCCTCGGCCGCGAGGAAGGTGTTGGCCATGCCGCCGCCGATCACGATCGCATCGACCTTGGAGAGCAGGTTGCCCAGCAAATCGAGCTTGGTCGAGACCTTGGCGCCGCCCACCACCGCCACCACCGGGTGCACCGGGTGAGCGAGGGCCTTCTCCAGCGCGCCCAGCTCCTCGGCCATCAGCCGGCCGGCGCAGGCCGGCAGCAGCCGGGCGATCGCCTCGGTCGAGGCATGGGCGCGGTGCGCGGCGGAGAAGGCGTCGTTCACGTAGATGTCGCCCAGCTTCGCCAGGGAGGCGGCGAAATCGGGGTCGTTCTTCTCCTCGCCGGGGTGGAAGCGGGTGTTTTCCATCAGCACCACCTCGCCCTCCGCGGTGCCGTCCTCGGAGAAGACCACCGGCTGGCCCAGGGCGGCTTCCAGCGCCGGCACGGTCACCTTCAGCGACATCTCCGGCACCACCTTGCCCTTCGGCCGGCCGAAATGCGCCAGCAGCAGCACCCGGCCGCCCTTGGCGAGGATGTCCTTCACCGTGGGCACGATGCGGTCGATGCGGGTGGTGTCGGTCACGCGGCCGGCCTCGATGGGCACGTTGATGTCAACGCGCACGAGGGCGCGCTTGCCGGCGAAATCCATGTCGTCGAGCGTTTTCCAGGCCATGTTCTCTCTCCAGGGTCGGGGATGCGGGGCGGCGGCCCGGGCGTCACGGGCAGGGAGGCCCGGAGCGTGCACGGCCGCCCGCAGCGGCACGAGGGCCCGCGCGCAGGCGGGCCTGGCCGGCCGGGGCTGCCCCCGGCCGGCCGGTCGGTCTCAGAGCTTGCCCATGGCGACGGCGGTGTCGCCCATGCGGTTGGAGAAGCCCCACTCGTTGTCGTACCAGGTCAGGATGCGGCACATGGTGCCCTCCATCACCTTGGTCTGGTCCATGTGGAACACCGAGGAATGCGGGTCATGGTTGAAGTCCGAGGACACCAGCGGCTCGGTGGTGTAGCCGAGGATGCCCTTCAGCTCGCCCTCGGCGGCCTCCTTGATCGCGGCGTTGATCTCTTCCACCGAGGTCGGCTTCGAGGCGATGAAGGTGAGGTCGACCACCGAGACGTTCGGGGTCGGCACGCGGATCGCGACACCGTCGAGCTTGCCGTTGAGCTCGGGCAGCACCAGGCCCACGGCCTTGGCCGCACCGGTCGAGGTCGGGATCATCGACAGCGCCGCGGCGCGGGCGCGGTAGAGATCCTTGTGCATCGTGTCCAGCGTCGGCTGGTCGCCGGTGTAGGAGTGGATGGTGGTCATGAACCCCTTCTCGATCCCGATGGCGTTGTTGAGCACATAGGCCACGGGCGAGAGGCAGTTGGTGGTGCAGGAGGCGTTGGAGACCACCTTGTCGGCGGCGGTGAGCGTCTTGTCGTTCACGCCGAAGACGATGGTCTTGTCCGCGCCGGAGGCGGGCGCCGAGACCAGCACCTTCTTCGAGCCGTTGGCCAGGTGCAGCTCCGCCTTCTCCTTCGCGGTGAAGATGCCGGTGCACTCCAGCGCCACGTCGATATCGCCCCAGGGAAGTTCCTTCGGGTCGCGGATCGCGGTCACCTTGATCGGGCCGCGGCCCACGTCCATCGTGTCGCCGTTGACGGTCACGGTGCCGGGGAACCGGCCGTGCACGCTGTCGTAGCGCATCAGATGAGCGTTGGTCTCGACCGGGCCGAGATCGTTGATCGCGACGACCTCGATATCGGTGCGCCCCGATTCCACGATCGCGCGCAGCACGTTGCGCCCGATGCGACCGAATCCGTTGATTGCGACCTTCACTGCCATCTTTCGCTCCCGTTAATGCGCGGGGATCCTCCCCGCAGGACTGCATTGCTAGGCTCTATATAGTCTTTGCGCCAGCCGAGAAAGGCGCAGATTGCCACTCGTGCAAAGGTGGTATGCCGAGGGTGCAGGGCAGGGCGCACCGAGGCGACCCCTTCGCAAATGCAGGCGGCCCGCCCCCGGGGAAGGGGACGGGCCGCAGATCAGGACGGGTCGGTACGGGGCAGGGCCCGCGATCAGAGCAGGGCCTTCACCCGGGCCACGGTCGCCTCCGGCGTGATGCCGAAATGCTTGTAGAGCTCGGGCGCGGGGCCGGAGGCGCCGAAGCCCTCCATGCCCACGAAGCCCGCCTTGCGGTCGAGGCCGCGCTCGCCGGAGAGCCACTTGTCCCAGCCGAAGCGCAGGCCGGCCTCGATGCCGACGCGCACCGGGCCCGCCGGGAGCACCTTCTTGCGCCAAGCCTCGTCCTGGGCCTCGAACAGCTCCCAGCAGGGCATGGAGACCACGCGGGTGCCGATGCCCTCGGCCTGCAGCATCTCGCGGGCCTGCATGGCGATCTCCACCTCGGAGCCGGTGGCGAGCAGGATGGCCTGCCGCTTGCCCTCCGCCTCGGCCATCACGTAGGCGCCGCGGGCGGAGAGGTTGTTGTTCTTGTGCTCGGTGCGCAGGGTGGGCAGGTTCTGCCGGGTGAGCGACAGCACCGAGGGCGCATCCTGCATGGTGAGCGCGAGCTCCCAGACCTCGGCGGTCTCCACCGCGTCGGCCGGGCGGAACACGTGCATGTTGGGGATGGCGCGCAGGGCGGCGAGATGCTCCACCGGCTGGTGGGTGGGGCCGTCCTCGCCCAGGCCGATCGAGTCGTGCGTCATCACGTAGACCACCCGGATCCCCATCAGCGCCGAGAGGCGCATGGCGCCGCGGGCATAGTCGGAGAAGGTGAGGAAGGTGCCGCCGTAGGGCACGCAGCCGCCGTGCACCGCGAGGCCGTTCATCGCCGCCGCCATGCCGTGCTCGCGGATGCCGTAATACACGTAGCGGCCCTTGCGGTTCTCCGGCTCGAAGGTGCCGAGATCCTTGGTGAGCGTGTTGTTGGAGCCGGTGAGATCGGCCGAGCCGCCGATGGTCTCGCCCATCACCGGGTTGATGGCCGCCAGCGCGTTCTCGGAGGATTTCCGGGTGGCGATGTTCGGCTTCTCCTCGGAGATCTGCTTCTTCAGCGCCTTGATGGTGGCCGAGAGGCGCTTGGGCACCGCGCCGGAGATCACCCGCTCGAACTCGGCGCGCTTCGTGGCGGAGAGGCCGGAGAGTTCCGCCTCCCAGGCCGCGCGCGTGCCCAGCCCGCGCGAGCCGATGGTGCGCCAGGCTTTCAGGATTTCGGCGGGGATGTCGAAGGCCTCGTGGCTCCAGCCGTAGATCTCGCGCACGGTGGCGATCTCCTCGGCGCCGAGCGGCGAGCCGTGGGCGCCGGCACTGTCCTGCTTCTTGGGCGAGCCGTAGCCGATATGGGTCTTGCAGGCGATGAGCGTGGGCTTACGGGTCTTTTTCGCGGCGGTGATGGCGGCGTCGATCGCCTCCGGGTCATGGCCGTCGATGGACGCGGTGTCCCAGCCGGAGGCCTTGAAACGGGCGATCTGGTCGGTGACGTCGGCCTTGGAGACCTCGCCGTCGATGGAGATGCCGTTGTTGTCCCAGAACACGATCAGCTTGCCGAGCTTCTGGCGCCCGGCGAGGCCGATGGCCTCGTGGGAGATGCCCTCCATCAGGCAGCCGTCGCCCGCGATCACGTAGGTGTAGTGGTCCACCACCTTGCGGCCGAAGCGCGCGGCCATCGAGGCCTCGGCCATCGCCATGCCCACGGCGTTGGAGATGCCCTGGCCGAGCGGGCCGGTGGTGGTCTCGATGCCCGGCGCGTGGCCGTACTCGGGGTGGCCGGCGGTGATGGAGCCGAGCTGGCGGAAGTTCTTGATCTGCTCGAGCGTCATCTCCGGATAGCCGGTGAGGTAGAGCAGCCCGTAGAGCAGCATCGAGCCGTGGCCGGCGGAGAGCACGAACCGGTCACGGTCGGCCCAGTCAGGCGTGCTCGCGTCGAATTTCAGGTGCTTCTCGAACAGGACGGTCGCCACGTCGGCCATGCCCATGGGCATCCCCGGGTGGCCGGAATTGGCGGCCTGAACCGCGTCCATGGCCAGCACGCGGAGCGCCGCGGCCTTCATCCAGTGTTCGGGGTGCGCCTTGCGCCGCTCGGAAATATCCACCTTCGGGCCTCGCTGTCGTCTTGCGCCGCGGACGGCGCCGGTTAAGGTTGCTGGCTGTTTAGCAGCCCGCCCGATACGGTCAAGCGCTGCGGCGTGCGACCCCGCGGAAGGGGGCGCGGGCTGGTTGACCTCTGTCGGATCGGGCTAGACTGTCATACAGACGGCCGGGCGCAGCGATTCGCAATGTCCGAGACCACCCGTGATGCGGAAAAATCCGTGCACGGAGCCCGGGCACCAAGATCTCCAGGAGGCAGGAGAGCCATGTCGAAACTCACGAAACTGGAGGCGCGCCTCGATGCCGCCTTCGCACGGATCGAGGCCGCGCTCGGCGAGCGGCCCGAGCCGGCGGCCCTGCAGGCCATGGCCAGCGCCGGCGAGGCGCAGAGCGCCGAGATCGCCGCCCTGCGCGACGACCTCGCCCGCATCCGGGCCGAGCGCCGCAAGGACGCCGATGACGTCTCCGCCATTCTCGCCGACCTGCGACCCCTGCTGGAGCGTTCCTGATGGCTGACATTACCCTGAACATCGGCGGCCGGCAGTTCCGCGTGGCCTGCGAGGACGGCGAGCAGGAGCGCCTGCGCGACGCCGCGGGCCTGCTCGACGCCGAGGCGGACGCGCTCTCCAAGGCGATCGGCACCGTGCCCGAGAGCCGCATGCTGCTGATGGCCGGCCTGATGCTGGCCGACCGGATGATCGGCCAGGAATCGCGCCACCGCGGCACCGAGGAGGCCCTGCGCGAAACCCGGGCGCGACTGCGCGCCGCGGAATCCGCCGTGACCGCCCATCACGCCGCCCCGGACCCCCGCGCCATCGAGATCGAGAACCTCGCCGACCAGGCGGTCGACCTGCTCGACCGCACCGCGGCCCGGCTGGAGGCCATCGCCGAGAGCCTGGAGCCGGCCGAGAGCTGAGCCCGGCCCGGGGAGAGCGTTTCCCCTCGCGCCGTTTTCGCCCTAGGGTGCTCCTTCCACGCGAGGGGAGGGGCCCTTTTCCATGCTGATCGCGCAGATATCCGACCCGCACCTGCGGGCCGCGGGCCTGCTCTACCAGGGGCAGGTGCCCTCGAACGCGATGTTCGACGCGGCCATCGACACGCTCAACGCCCTCACGCCGCAGCCCGACGTGGTGCTGCTGAGCGGCGACGTGACCGACACCGGCACGGCGGCGGACTATGCGCAGGCCCGCGCCACCCTCGCCCGGCTGCGCGCGCCGCTGCTGGCCATCCCCGGCAACCACGACAGCCCCGAAGGCTTCCGCGCCTGCTTCGCCGGCCAGCCGGGCATGGCGGCCGCCGGCCCGGCGCATTTCGAGGCCGAGGCCGGGCCGCTGCGCCTGCTCGGGCTCGACATCACCGTGCCCGGCGAGCACCACGGCGCCTTCGACGACGCCGCCGAGGCCTGGCTCGAGGCGGCGCTGGCGCGCGGCGGCGGCCGGCCCGCGCTGCTGGTGATGCACCAGCCGCCGGTGGAGATCGGCATTAGCTGCATCGACACCTATCGCTGCTTCGGCGCCCGGCGGCTCGCCGCGCTGCTGGCCCGCCACGGGGAGGTGCTGCGCGTGCTCTGCGGCCACGTGCACCGCCACGTGGTGACCGGCTTCGGCGGCACGCTGCTGATGACCGCGCCCAGCACCACCACAGCCATCGCGCTGCGGCTGGAGCCGGGGGCGGAGCCCGCCTCCTTCATCGAGCCGCCGGCGCTGCTGCTGCACCACTGGCGCGAGGGGGCGGGCCTGACCACCCACCTGCTCCCCGTGGGCACCCACCCCGGGCCGCTGGACTTCTTCTGAGGCCGGGGCAGGGGGCGGACACGAAAAAGGGCGCCCCGGGGGCGCCCTTTCCGCATCGCGGTGCCGTCGGCTCAGCCGTTGGCTTCGCGGATCTTCTCGGCGGCTTCCTTGTTGTAGGAAACGCCCTTCTGGTCGAACAGCGCGTCGAGCTCACCGGAGAGGGTCATCTCGGTGATGATGTCGCACCCGCCGACGAACTCGCCCTTCACGTAGAGCTGCGGCACGGTCGGCCAGTCGGAGAAATCCTTGATGCCCTGGCGCAGGTCGGGGTCGGCCAGGACGTTCACGTCCTTGAAGGTGACGCCCATGTAGTTCAGCACCCCGGCCACGCGGGCCGAGAAGCCGCACTGCGGCATGCTGGAGGTGCCCTTCATGAAGAGCACCACGTCATTGCCTTCGACATCGGCCTTGATCGCTGCCTGGACATCCGTGGTCGCCGCATCGGTCATGTTCCATGCTCCTTGTCCGCGCCGCGCGGGCGCTCTGGGGTTCGCTTCGCCGGGTCCGGGGGCCGGGGCCGCGGCGTATCTTCCGTCAGTCGGGCGCCTTGGTGGTGAGCGCCAGCGCGTGCAGCTCGCCCTGCGCGCCGTCCATCTTGCCCTTCAGGGCGGCGTAGACGGCGCGCTGCTGCTGCACCCGGTTCATGCCGCGGAATTCCTCGGCCACCACGTTTGCCGCGTAGTGGTTCCCGTCACCGGCCAGGTCGGTGATGGTGACATCCGCCGTCGGGAAGGCTTCCCGGATCAGCTTCTCGATTTCCGCCGCTTCGATCGCCATTCAGCATGCTCCCGCACTTCCTGCATCTCCTCCGATGTAGAACGGCGCGGGGGCACGCGCAAGGGCGGGGGCTCAGCCCGCGAAGGCGGCGAGCCCCCCCGCATGGGCGGCGCGCAGGTCCGCGAGGTCGATGGCGCGGCCGGCGAAGTCCAGCCGGTGGCCGGTGAAATGGCCCACATGCGTGCAGGGCACCTCGGCGTCGAGGATCTGCGACATGGTCTCGCGCAGGCGCTCCGCCGGCACAGAGATCAGGTAGCGGCCCTGGTCCTCGCCGAAGAACCACTCGGCGGCGGTGAGCAGGTCGTTGTCCGCGAGGATCACGCCGATGTTGGCCGCCAGCGCCATCTCGCCCGCCGCCACCGCCAGCCCGCCGTCCGACAGGTCATGCGCGGCGGTGATCAGGCCTGCGGCATGCAGCGCGCGCACCAGCTCGCCCGCCTTGCGCTCGGCCTCGAGATCGACCGGGGGCGCGTCGCCCTCCTCGGCCTTGTAGAGCTCGGCCATCAGCGCCGACTGGCCCAGGTGCCCGGTGGTCTCGCCGATCAGGATCGCCACGTCGCCCTCCTGCGGGGCGGTGGGGATGATGGCGTCGAGATCGGGCAGCAGGCCCACGGCGCAGATGGTGGGGGTGGGCAGGATGGCGGTGCCGTCGGTCTCGTTGTAGAGGCTCACGTTGCCCGAGACGATGGGCATGTCGAGGGCGAGGCAGGCCTCGCCGATGCCCTTCACGCAGCCCACGAACTGGCCCATGATCTCCGGCTTCTCGGGGTTGCCGAAGTTGAGGTTGTCGGTGGTGGCGAGCGGCGTCGCACCGGTGGCGCAGAGGTTGCGGTAGGCCTCGGCCACCGCCTGCTTGCCGCCCTCGACCGGGTTCGCCTTGCAGTAGCGGGGGGTCACGTCGGAGGTGAAGGCGAGGGCCTTGGGCCCGCCGTTCACCCGCACCACGGCCGCATCCTGCCCGGGACGGACGACCGTGTCGGCCAGCACCATGTGGTCATACTGCTCCCACACCCAGGCGCGCGAGCAGTAGTTCGGGTTGCCCATCACCGCGAGCAGGGCGGTGGAGGGGTCGATCTCCGGGATGTCGGTGAGCGGCGGCGGAGCGGCCGGCTCCACCCAGGGGCGGTCATATTCCGGCGCGGTGCCGGAGAGCGCCTTGAGCGGCAGGTCGGCCTTCACCTCGCCGTTCAGCATCACCAGGAAGCGGTCCTGGGCGATGGTCTCGCCGACGATGGCGAAATCGAGGTCCCATTTCTCGAAGATGGCGCGGGCCACGGCCTCCTTCTCCGGGCGCAGCACCATGAGCATGCGCTCCTGGCTCTCGGAGAGCATCATCTCGTAGGCGGTCATGCGCTCCTCGCGCACCGGCACGCGCTCGAGGTCGAGGCGCACGCCGAGGTCGCCCTTGTCGCCCATCTCGACCGCGGAACAGGTGAGGCCGGCGGCCCCCATGTCCTGGATGGAGATGACCGCGCCGGTTTCCATCAGCTCGAGGCAGGCCTCCAGCAGGCGCTTCTCGGTGAACGGGTCGCCCACCTGCACGGTGGGGCGCTTCTCCTCGATCGTGTCGTCGAACTCGGCCGAGGCCATGGTGGCGCCGCCCACGCCGTCACGCCCGGTCTTGGCGCCGAGGTAGACCACCGGCATGCCGACGCCCGAGGCGGCGGAATAGAAGATCTTGTCGGCGTCGGCGATGCCGGCGGCGAAGGCGTTCACCAGGCAGTTGCCGTCATAGGCGGAGTGGAAGCGCAGCTCGCCGCCCACGGTAGGCACGCCGAAGGCGTTGCCGTAGCCGCCGATGCCGCGCACCACGCCCGAAATCAGCGCCTTGGTGCGCGGGTGGCGCGGGCTGCCGAAGGAGAGCGAGTTCAGCGCCGCGATCGGGCGCGCGCCCATGGTGAACACGTCGCGCAGGATGCCGCCCACGCCGGTGGCAGCCCCCTGGTAGGGCTCGATGTAGGAGGGGTGGTTGTGGCTCTCCATCTTGAAGACCACCGCCTGGCCGTCGCCGATATCGACGACGCCCGCGTTCTCGCCCGGGCCGCAGATCACCTGCGGTCCCTTGGTGGGCAGGGTGCGGAGCCATTTCTTCGACGACTTGTAGGAGCAGTGCTCGTTCCACATGGCCGAGAAGATGCCGAGCTCGGTGAAGGTCGGGACACGGCCGATCAGGTCGAGGATCCGCTGGTACTCGTCGGGCTTGAGGCCATGCTCGGCTGCAAGGGCCGGGTTCACTTCGGGTTCGGTCACCGTTCGCTCCTCTTGCGATTCACGGGTCTTTTAGTCATTGCGGCGCGAGGGGGGAAGCGTGGAATGCGCAGCGCCCGCGTGCCCTATCAATGGCCACTCAGCCTTTGGAAATGGTGAAGCCGGCGGCATCTTCGACAGCTTGTCTTTAAGAGGCGGTGAACGGCATTCGTTCACGCCGCTGTGATGTATTTCTGCCATGGCCCCGGCCGGCCGTGCCACCCGGAATGCAACCATGGCGCGCAGCCCGGCAGCGTCCGCACTGCTTCAGATGGCAATCGGCCAAAAAAAAGGCCGAGCAAAGCTCGGCCCAAGTCCAACAGGGAGGTATGACGTGCTGAAATGCAACAGTGTTGCGTCCCGGCTCGTCATGAGGGTGAGATAGGAGAGTCGGCCCCGCAGATCAAGTCGGAATATGCCGCAAATGCGAGATGCATGGCTGATATGGCGCAAATGCATATCTATTGGGCAGTTTGAAAACGCCGGGCTCAGCCCCCCAAGGCCTTGCGCAGCCCGGAAATTTCGGCCAGCACGAAGTCGCGGAACGCCTCCACGCGCTTGGACTGGCGCAGTTCCTGGGCGTAGGCGAAATAGACCGGAATCGTGTCCGAGGCCTCCTCGGGCAGCACATTCACCAGGTCGGGGGAATCGACGGCGAGGTATTCCGGCAGCGCGCCGATGCCCAGGCCATGCCGCACCGCCTGCAGGACACCGAAATAATTGTTCACCGAGAGCCGCGAGGTGTTCTCGTTGTCGACAAAGCGCTGCATCCATTGCCGGCCGGCGGACACCTGGTGGCTGTCGATGGTGAAGAACAGCAGCCGGTGGTCCGACAGCTCATCCACCGTGCGGGGCAGGCCCTTGGCGGCGATGTAGTCCGGCGAGGCGTAGAGCCGCATGCGGATGTCGATCAGCCGGCGGCGGATGATGTCGGCCTGGCTCGGCTCCTTCATGCGGATGGCGACATCCGCCTCGCGCATCGGCAGGTCGAGCACGCGCTCCTCGAGCAGGAGCTGGATCTTGAGGTTGGGGTACTGGTCGTAGAGCCGGCCGAGGCGCGGGGCCAGCCACAGCGTGCCGAAACCGGTGGTGGCGGTGACGCGCAGCTCGCCGAACACCTCGTCCTCCGCATCACGGATGCGGGCGGTGGCGCTGTCGAGCCGCTTGGCCATCGACTTGGTGGCCTCGAACAGCAGTTCGCCCTGCTCGGTGAGGATGAGGCCGCGGGCGTGGCGGTGGAACAGCGTGCAGGCCAGCGCCTCCTCCAGGTGGCGGATCTGCCGCGAGACGGCCGACTGGCTCAGGTTCAGGCTCTCCCCCGCGTGGGTGAGGCTGCCGGCATCCGCCACGGCATGGAAGATGCGCAGCCTGTCCCAATCCATCGTCAGTCCCATTTCTTCTCACTCTCCCCTGGCGGCGGACAAGCTGCACAATCGCCCTATTTATGCTTCTATGCCAAGAGGCGCGAGCATCAACGGGAGCTTTTTCGTGACATCCAACTTCTTCCGGACCCTGGGAACCCTCCTGGCCGTCCTGGTGATTTCGGCCGTTCTTACACCGGCGCAGGCACAGGTGGAAAGGTTGAAAGGCACTTACCTGGGCGTGGCCGAGGCCCAGGGCATGCGGCTGGACATCACGCCCTCCGGAGGCGGACTGCGCGGACGCTTCACCGATTCCAACGGCACCGTCGCCGAGTTCGACGCCCCCTCCACAGGCACCGCCGCGGAGACGGTGATCGAGTTTCCTCAACGAAAAGTGAAGATCCGGATTTTTCCGGAGGCCGTGGGCCTGCGGATGATCGCCATCCCGCTCGACGCCTCCGGTCAGCCGGTGATCGACGAGACCAACGCCCTCGTCTTCCTGCCGCCCGACGTGGAGGTGCCGCAGGTGCCCGCCGGCTACCAGCCGCCCACCTACCGCAAGCGCGTGGTCGACCCCGACACCTTCCTGATCTCCTACCCGTTCTGGCCGCCCGAGGGCGTGGCCTTCGGCTACGAGAGCCTTGAGCCGCGCTTCCGCCCGCTGTTCGGCCTGTTCCCGATGGTGATGACCGACGTGCTGTGGAAGCTCTGCGCCTCCTCCTACAAGCCCGCGGTGCTGGGCGAGGCGCTGCGCGGCCAGAACGTCACCTGCGACCAGGTGCTGCGCAAGATCGACGAGGTGCAGCGCGGCGGCCGCTTCGCCGCCTACAAGGCCCGGGTGGCGGAGGAGAGCGAGGTGCTCATGGTCTCGGTGCAATGCGCGCGCGGCTATATCGTGAAGCCCGAGGTCTGCCAGCCCGCCTCCAAGCGGGTCTCGGAAGCCGCGATCTCGATGAACACCGTGGCCTCGGTGCTCTCGGGCCTCTAGGCCCGGGAGGGGCGCCGCGGGGGAGGGAAGCCCGCGGCGCTTGACAGGATGGGTCAAGCCTGCTTCCCTAAATTGCATCACGCGCGGCCAACAGCGCGGAGCGAGGGGGTGACATGTGAGTGCCCCCCAAAGCCAGGGAGGCTGAAACATGGAGCTTCGTCCCGTTACCCTCGACACCCGCTACGACCTCGATGCCGGGCAGGTGCTTCTCAACGGAACCCAGGCGCTGGTGCGCCTCACCCTCATGCAGCATGCGCGCGACGCGGCCGCCGGGCTCAACACCGCCGGCTACGTCACCGGATACCGCGGCTCGCCGCTGGGCGGTGTCGACCTCAACATGGCCAAAGCGAAGAAGCTGCTCGAGGCCGCACAGGTCACCTTCGAGCCCGGGCTCAACGAGGACATCGCCGCGACCGCCCTCTGGGGCAGCCAGCAGGCCGAGCTGCGCGGCGAGGGCCGTTTCGACGGTGTCTTCGGCATGTGGTACGGCAAGGGCCCCGGTGTCGACCGCTGCGGCGACGTCTTCCGCCACGCGAACATGGCCGGCACCTCGCGCCACGGCGGCGTGATCGCGGTGATGGGCGACGACCATACCGGCGAGAGCTCCACCACCCTCCACCATTCCGAATTCGCCTTCGTCGACGCGCTGATGCCGGTGCTCAGCCCCGCGGGCGTGCAGGAAATCCTCGATTACGGCATCCTGGGCTGGGCGCTGTCGCGCTACTCGGGCTGCTGGGTGGGGCTGAAGGCGGTGAAGGACACGATCGAGGTCACCGAGGTGGTCGACGGCCGGCCCGACCGGCTCGACATCCGCCTGCCGCAGGATTTCGACATGCCGGCGGACGGGCTCAACATCCGCCTCGGCGATGACCGCGTGCCCCAGGAGGCGCGCCTGCACGACTACAAGCGCTTCGCCGCCGAGGCCTTCGCGCGCGCCAACCGGCTCGATCGGCGCATGTCCGGCAAGCGGGGCGCGAAGATCGGCATCGTCTCCGCCGGCAAGAGCTGGCTCGACACGGTGCACGCGCTCGACCTGCTGGGGATCGATGCGGCAGAGGCCGAGCGCCTCGGCATCACCACCTACAAGGTGGGCATGGTCTGGCCGCTCGACATGACCTCGTTCCGCGACTGGGCGGAGGGGCTCGATCTCATCATCTGCGTCGAGGAGAAGCGCAAGCTGCTCGAGGTGCAGATGAAGGAGGCGATCTTCAACGACCGCCACGGCCGCCGGATCATCGGCTGGAAGAAGGAGAACGGCGATCTCCTCTTCTCGGTGAAGGGCGCGCTCGACCCGGTGCTGATCGCCCGCCAGCTCGGCAAGGTGCTGGAGGAGGAGGGCCACGGCTCGGAAGCGCTCGCCGCCGCGCGCGAGCGGCTGGAGGCGGCCGCCCGCTCCGACAACGCCCCCGAGATCGCGGCACGCCTGCCCTGGTTCTGCTCCGGCTGCCCGCACAACACCTCCACCAAGCTCCCCGACGGTTCGCGCGGCTACGCCGGCATCGGCTGCCACTTCATGGTGCAGTGGATGGACCGCGAGACCGAGGGCTTCACCCACATGGGCGGCGAGGGGGCGAACTGGATCGGCGAGAGCCATTTCTCCTCGCGCGGGCACGTGTTCCAGAACCTCGGCGACGGCACCTACAACCACTCCGGCGTGCAGGCCATCCGCGCCGCCCTCGCCGCGGGCACCAACATCACCTACAAGATCCTGTTCAACGACGCCGTGGCGATGACCGGCGGCCAGCACAACGAGGGCGACCTCTCGCCCCAGCAGATCGCGCATGAGCTGGTGGCGATGGGGGTGCGCAAGGTCGCCTGCGTCACCGACCCGAAGGAGGAGGTGGACCGCGCGCTCTTCCCCGGCACCGTCTCCTTCGCCACGCGTGACGACCTCGACGCGGTGCAGCGCGAGCTGCGCGAGGTGCCCGGCGTCTCGGCCATCGTCTACGTCCAGACCTGTGCCGCCGAGAAGCGCCGCCGCCGCAAGCGCGGCGCCTTCCCCGACCCCGCCCGCCGGGTGTTCATCAACCCGTCCGTCTGCGAGGGCTGCGGTGACTGCGGCGTGCAGTCGAACTGCGTGTCGATCCTGCCGAAGGAGACCGAGTTCGGCCGCAAGCGCCAGATCGACCAGAGCTCGTGCAACAAGGATTTCTCCTGCCTCAAGGGCTTCTGCCCCAGCTTCGTCACCGTGGAGGGCGGCACGCTGCGCAAGGCGAAGGCCGCCGAACTCACCCTGCCGGAGATGCCCGAGCCCGCGCTGCCCGCCATCGACGGCACCTGGAACCTCGTCATCACCGGGGTGGGGGGCACCGGCGTGGTGACCGTGGGCGCGCTGCTCGCGATGGCCGCCCATCTCGAGGGCAAGGGCGCCGGCATGATGGAGATGGCCGGCCTCGCCCAGAAGGGCGGCGCGGTGCACATCCACTGCCGCATCGCCGAGACGCCGTCGGACATCTCCGCCGTGCGCGTGGCCGTGGGCGAGACCGACGGGCTGATCGGCGGCGATCTCGTGGTGGCGGCGGGGGCGAAGACCCTCGGGCTGATGGCCCGCGGCCGCACCCGCGCGGTGTGCAACGCGCATGAGATCATCACCGGCGCCTTCACCCGCGACACCGAGTTCGCCCTGCCCACCGACCGGCTGATGCTCGCCCTGCGCGCCCGCATCGGCGAGGAGGCGGCGCGCTTCTTCGACGCCACCAGGCTCGCCGAGCGCCTGCTGGGCGACGCGATCTACGCCAATGTGCTGATGCTGGGCGCCGCCTGGCAGGCCGGGCTGATCCCGCTCTCGGGCGCGGCGCTGCGCCGGGCGATCGAGCTCAACGGCGCGGGCGTGAAGGGCAATCTCGCAGCCTTCGAGATCGGCCGCTGGGCGGTCTTCGCCCCGCGCGAGGCCGAGGCGACGCTCACCCCCGAGGTGCACCCGGAGGAGGAAAGCCTCGACACCCGCATCGACATCCGCGCCGCGCATCTGGAGAAATACCAGGACGCGGCGCTGGCCGCGCGCTACCGCGCCCTCGTGGCCGAAGCGCGCAAGCACGGCGATGCCTTCGGCGAGGCCGTGGCGCTGGGCTATCACAAGCTCCTGTCCTACAAGGACGAATACGAGGTGGCGCGCCTGCATGCCGAGACGCTGGAGCTGGCGCTGGCCGAGCAGTTCGAGGATACGGGCCGGCTGAAATTCCACCTCGCCCCGCCGATCCTGGGCCGCAAGGACGCGCAGGGCCGGCCGGTGAAATCCACTTTCGGGCCCTGGATGCTGCGCGCCTTCGGAATGCTCGCCCGTTTCAAGGGCCTGCGCGGCACCGCGTTCGACCCGTTCGGGCGCACCGGGGAGCGGCGCATGGAGCGCGCGCTCATCGCCCAGTACGAGGCCGACATGGCCGCGCTGATGCCCGGCATCGACCCGCGCACCGCCGAGGTGGCCGAGGCGCTGGCCCGCCTGCCGCTGCAGATCCGCGGCTTCGGCCATGTGAAGGCAGCCAACGCCGCGGCGGCCGAGAAGCGCCGCGAGGAACTGCTCGCCGCCTTCCGTGCCGGCGGCAGCCCGATGGCCCAGGCCGCCGAGTAAGCCCGCCTCCGCGGCACAGCACAAAGGGCCCCCGCGGGGGCCCTTTTTCGTGTGTCGGCAACAAAAAAGCCCGGGCCTTGCAGGGCCCGGGCTCAAGTCGGGGAGGCCGCTCCGGCCTCCCTGGGGATTTCGTTCCCGAAGCCTCAGCTCGTGGACTTCGAGAATTCCGGGTAGGCTTCCATGCCCAGCTCGGCCACGTCCATGCCCGCGACCTCGTCTTCCTGGCTGGCACGGATGCCCATGACCGCCTTGAGGATGAGCCACAGCACCAGCGACACCACGAACACGAACACGCCCACGGCGATGATCGAAACGAGCTGGCCGGAGAAGGAGGCGTCCGGGTTCGACAGGCAGACCGCGAGGGTGCCCCAGATGCCGCACACGAGGTGGACCGGGATGGCGCCGACGACGTCGTCGATCTTCATCTTGTCGAGCATCGGAACCGCGATCACCACCAGCACGCCGCCCACGGCGCCGATCAGCGTCGCACCGCCGAGGCCGGGGGTGAGCGGCTCGGCCGTGATGGAGACCAGGCCGGCCAGCGCGCCGTTCAGGATCATCGTGAGGTCGGGCTTCTTGAACAGCACCATGGTGGTGAGCATAGCCGCGACGACGCCGCCCGCGGCGGCCGCGTTGGTGTTGGCGAAGATGCGCGAGATGTCGGCCACGTTGCCGGCGGTGTTCATGTAGAGCTGCGAGCCGCCGTTGAAGCCGAACCAGCCCAGCCACAGGATGAAGGTACCCAGCGTGGCGAGGGTGAGGTTGGAGCCCGGCATCGGCACGGTCTGGCCGTCGCGGTAGCGCCCGATGCGGGGGCCGAGCACGATGGCACCGGCGAGGGCCGCCCAGCCGCCGACCGAGTGCACCACGGTGGAGCCGGCGAAGTCGAGGAAGCCCCAGTCGGCGTCGAGCCAGCCGCCGCCCCATTTCCAGGAGGCCTGGATCGGGTAGATGAAGGCGGTCAGGATCACGGTGAAGATCAGGAACGGCCAGAGCTTGATGCGCTCGGCCAGCGTGCCCGAGACGATCGAGGCGGTGGTGGCGCAGAACATCAGCTGGAAGAAGAAGTCCGAGCCCACGGAGGCGTAGGTGAGGTCGGTCTCCGTGCCCTCGAGGCCGACCGGCTCGAGCACGGTGGAGGAGAAGGCGCCGAGGTAGTTCGGGATGGTCCAGCCGTCGCCGGGGTACATCAGGTTGTAGCCGACGAGGTAGTACATGATGGCGGCGAGCGCGAAGAGCACGATGTTCTTCGTGAGCTGCATGGTGACGTTCTTGGAGCGCACCAGGCCGGCCTCGAGCATGGCGAAGCCGCAGGCCATCCACATCACCAAGAAGCCGGTGACCAGGAACATGAACGTGGTGAAGATGTAGCCGATTTCGCCCGGCACCGGCGGCAGGGCCTCCGCCGCCTCGGCAGGTGCATCCTGGCCGAACGCGGGGAGGGCGAAGAGCGCCACTCCGGCCGCGAGGCCGAGATATTTGCTGATGGTATTCATTGCATCCCTCTCATGATGATGTTTTCCCGACGGCTCAGAGCGCGTCTTCACCGATCTCGCCGGTGCGCACCCGCATCGCCTGTTCCACGTCGAGAACGAAGATCTTCCCGTCGCCGATCTTTCCGGTCTTGGCCGTGGCGGCCAGGGTGTCGACCACCTTTTCGACCATCGAGTCGGAAACGACCATCTCCAGCTTGATCTTGGGAACGAAGTTCACCACGTATTCCGCGCCGCGATAGATCTCGGTATGGCCGGACTGGCGCCCGTAGCCCTTCACTTCCGAGACCATCAGGCCCTGCACGCCCGTGGTGGTGAGCGCTTCGCGCACCTCCTCGAGCTTGAAGGGTTTGATGACGGCTATGATCAGTTTCATCAGATCCCCCGCGTCCGTTTTCCTGAAGCGTGATTGCATTGCAGTTTTGACAGCTAAGCTCCATGCAAGGACCGTGCCAAACGAAAAAACTCGCCGAAAGCGGCGAATTTCCATGGGGTTGCATTCGGGCACCAGCCCGGTCGCTCACGGTTGCGTCAACCACACTGCCTGATTTCGCGGCATCTGACCGATTCCGGTCAGACAGGCCGGATGCACCCGCGCAGGCGAAGGCCGGCCGGAGCGGGCTCCGGCCGGGGGTGCGCCGGGCGGCGCGCGGGGGAATGTCCCGCCGCTCAGGCGGCGCTGCTCAGCCTTCCCCCGGCCTCCAGCTCGAAGTAGCCCACCAGTTCGCGCAGGCCGGCGCTCTCCCGCTCGAGGTCGCGGGCGCGGGCCGCGCTCTGCTCGGCGAGTTCGGCGCTGTGCTGGGTCATCGCGTCCATGGCGCTCACGTTGGTCGCGATCTCCGCCACGGCGCTGGCCTGCTCGCGGCTGGCGGCGGAAATGTCGGTGATGTCGGTGGTGAGCGAGCCCACCGCATCGTTGATCCGGCTCAGCGCCAGGCCGGTTTCGCGCACGAGGCGGACGCCCTCGCCGACATGCCCCGAGCTCTCCTGGACCAGGGTGCCGATGTCCTTTGCGGCCTCGGAGGCGCGCTGGGCGAGGGTGCGCACCTCGGCGGCGACCACGGCGAAGCCCTTGCCCGCCTCGCCGGCGCGGGCGGCCTCGACCGCCGCGTTGAGCGCCAGGAGGTTGGTCTGGAAGGCGATGGAGCCGATCACGCCATTGATCTCGGCGATGCGCGCGGCGCTCGATTCGATGCGGTTCATCGCGGTCTCGGCCTCCCGTACCACCTCGCCCCCGGCACGGGCCCGGCGCACCACCTCGCCGGTGGCGGTGTCGGCGCGCCCGGTGGCGTCGGCGTTGGTGCGCACGGTGGCGGAGATCTGCTCGATGGTGGCGGCGGTTTCCTCCAGCGAGGCGGCCTGGTTGGTGGCCCGCTCGGTGAGGTCGGCCGCATCGCCGGCGATGTGGCCGGTGGCGTCCGCGATGGCATGCGTCGCGCTCCAGATGCGGCGGACGAGCACCGACAGCCGGTCGGCCGTGTCGTTGAAGGCGGTGCGCAGCGGCGCGAACTCTCCGGCCACGCCCTGGTCCACCCGCACCGCGAGATCGCCGCGCGCCAGCCGGTCGAGCGCGGTGCCGAGCCGGGACAGGGTGGCGTCCAGCGCGTCCTTCTCGGCGCGGGTGCGCGCGCTCTCCGCCTCGGAGCGGGCCTGCTCCGCTTCCGCGCGGGCGCGGATCTCGGCCTCGCGCCGGGCGCTCTCGGCCTGGATGCGCTGCTGCAACCGCTCGAAGGCGCGGGCGATCTCGCCGATCTCGTCCTCGCGCCTGCGGCCGCCGAGGCTGGCGTCCGTCCGTCCCTCCGCGAAGGCGGAGAGCGCGGCGGTGGTTTCCGCCAGCGGCGTGCTGATCGCCCGGGCGAGCCGCCGGGTGATGAGGGTCACGGCGACGACGGCGCCGCAGATCATCAGCGCCACCGCGACCCAGCGCAACAGGGTGACCCGCGTGCCCGCGGCCTCGGCGCGCGCAAGCTCGGTCATCGCCAGCCCGTGGATCGCGTCCAGCGCGGGCTGCGCCGCGGCGAAACTCTCCGCAACGGCGCCGCGCGCCGAGCGCGCCTGCATCCTCAGCGTCGCGAACTCGCCGAAGGCGGTCTCGTAGGTCGCGAGGTTGCCCAGGACCTCCTCGCGCAGTGCCGCCGTGCCGAAGGCGGCCACGGGCAGGGCGCGGATCTCGTCCATCCGCTCGCGGAACCGCTCGACGTATTTGGGCTCGATCCGCAGGATGAAATCCTTCTCGTGCCGGCGCAGCATCAGGATCTTGACCATGAGCTCCGGCGTGGCGCCCTCGGCCACGCTCTGCTCCGCGGCGTGCACGGCCTCGCGCAGGCGGCCCTGCAGCCCGCTGTCCTCGTCCAGCCCGAGGCGGACGAGATCGTCGACCAGCTCCGCGGTTTCCTGCGCATGCTGCGTCCAGTGGCCCGTGAGGCTTTGCAGCGCGCTGCCGTCCGCGTCCGGCAGGAAGGCGGCGAGCCGGGCGGAGAGGGCCTCCAGCCGCGCGGGCATCCGCTCGTGCAACGCGCGGAGCTGTTCTATCGTCTCCGGCGCCCGGGTGAGCAGGAGCTGCATCTCCAGCAGCCGGGTGTCGAGCATTCTGCGCTCGAGCTCCACCACCCCGAGCGCCAGGTCTTCCGCCTCTCTCTGCCGGCGCTCGAACCGTGACTGCACCATGTCGCCGACGATGCCGATGACGGCGACGAGCAGCATGCCGCCGATCGCGACGGGGGTGATGCGCAGGATGCGTCCGGCAAGTGACATGTGTGGGCCCCCGGTTCCGACTGCTTGCCTCACTGGTCCCACAGGGCTGCTAAGAAAGTGTTGTGCCGCGCGGCTCCGGCCGGGGGCGGCGCGATGTTTTTGCGCAGCATCCGCTATATCTTGCCGCCCGGGCTCCACAAAGCCGGCGTTTGCCCTTATCCTGCACCGCAAACAAGGCGACGCATCGAGCAGACGAAGGCGGGCAATGACGCGTGAGACGAAAACCGGCCGGGCGCGCGAGCGGCCGGCGCCGCGGCATGAGCCGGGACGTGGCCGCAAGGCCGGCGCGGCGGCGAAGCCGAAGGGCGGGGCAGGCGGGCGCAAGCCCGGCCTGATCGAGCGCAGCCTGCGGCGGCTGCTGCGCGGCATCTTCCGCATCGGTTGGTGGGTGGGGCTGCGTGTCGGCATCATCGTGCTGCTCATCGTCGGCGGGGCGACGGCCTGGTTCTACGCCCGGCTTCCGCCGCTCACCGACCTGCTGGACGGGCGCTCGCGCGGCTCGGTCACGCTGCTCGACCGCTCGGGCGATGTCTTCGCCTGGCGGGGCGACCAGTATGGCGGGCAGCTGCGCGCCACCGAGGTGTCGCCCTGGCTGCGCGACGCGGTGATCGCCACCGAGGACCGGCGCTTCTACGCCCATCCCGGGGTCGACCCGATGGGCATCCTGCGCGCCATGGCCGCCAACATCGCCGCCGGGCGCGCGGTGCAGGGCGGCTCCACCCTCACCCAGCAGACCGCGAAGGTGGTGTTCCTCGACAACGAGCGCACGCTGGAGCGCAAGCTCAAGGAGATCCCCATCGCGCTGGCGATGGAGCTGAAATACGCCAAGGACGACATCCTCTCGATCTATCTCAACCGGGTCTATCTGGGCGCCGGCACCTACGGGTTCGAGGCCGCGGCACAGCGCTATTTCGGCAAGAGCGCGCGCGAGGTGAACCCGGCCGAGGCGGCGATGCTGGCCGGGCTGCTGAAGGCACCCTCGCGCTACTCGCCCACCTCGAACCTCGCGGCGGCGGAGGGGCGGGCCTCGGTCATCCTCGGGCTGATGGGCGAACAGGGCTATCTCACGCCCGCGCAGGTGGCGGAGGCGCGGGCGAACCCCGCGCAGCTCTCGGGCGCGGCCCAGGCGCGCGCCGGCGGCTATTTCGCCGACTGGGTGATGGAGAGCGGCCCGGCCTATCTCACCCGCCAGACCAGCGAGGACGTGGACATCCTCACCACCTTCGACCCGAAGATCCAGCAGGCCGCCGAGGCCGCGGTGACACATGTCTTCGAGACCAAGGTGAAGGAGAGCTCGGAGGCGCAGGCGGCGGTGGTGGTGCTCTCGCCCGACGGTGCGGTGCGCGCCATGGTGGGCGGGCGCGACATCTCCCCCACCGCGGGCGCCTTCAACCGCGCCACCCAGGCCACGCGGCAGACCGGCTCGGTGTTCAAGCCGGTGATCTACGCCGCCGCCATCGTGGCGGGCAAGTCGCCCGAGGACCTGGTGGAGGACGCGCCGCTCACCATCGACGTGCCCGGCTACGGCCAGTGGTCGCCGAAGAACTACACGCGCTCCTACCTCGGGCACATCACCCTCACCACGGCGCTGGCGAAATCGATCAACACCGCCGCGGTGCGGGTGTCGGAGGACGTGGGGCGCGACAAGGTGCGGGCGATGGCGCGCAGGCTGGGGATGAGCGGCGACATGGCGCCGGGGCCGGCGATCGCGCTCGGCACCACCGGGGCGCCGCTGCTGGAGATGACCGGGCTCTACGCCACCTTCCTCAACGAGGGCCGGCAGGCGCGGCCCTACGGGCTGAGCGAGATCCGCCTGCGCAGCGACCGCAGCGAGCTGATGGGCTCCGACCGGGCCGAACCGGAGCAGCTGCTCACGAAGCAGCAGGCCGGGCTGGTCACCTGGATGCTGCGCGAGGTGGTGCGCAAGGGCACCGGCCAGCGCGCGGCACTGCCCGACCGCGAGGTGGCGGGCAAGACCGGCACCACCTCCGCGGCGCGCGACGCCTGGTTCATCGGCTTCACGGCCGACTACGTGGTGGGCGTGTGGATGGGCTACGACGACAACCGCCCGCTCACCGGTGTCACCGGCGGCGGGCTGCCGGCGGACATCTTCCACGAGACCATGGCGCGTATCGAGGCCGGCCACCCGCCGCGCCCGCTGCCCGCCATCGCCCCGGAGCCGAAATCCCCCGCGCTGCTCTTCGCCGACGACCGGCCGCGGCGCAGCGACCCCGATGCCGACAGCATGACCGGCACCATCTTCCGCAACGTGCTCGACGGGCTGGGCCTCTCCGACGTGGAGGTGACCCCCAGCCGTCCGTCCGGCCGCGACGACGCGAACGACCGCTGAACCGCGCTGCCCCGGCCGGGGGGACGCCCGCCGCGCCGAGGGGGCCTTGCGGCCCCCGCAGCTTGGCAGGCGTGGCGAAGGACCCGAGGTCCTCCGCCGGCGGCGTCCGGCGTGGAGAAGGCGGGAAGGGGCGGTGGGTACGTCGAGGCCTCGGGTCCCCGGGGCTCTCTCCTGCCGAGGCCACAACGCTGCCCGGATCACGGGTACCTCCGGGGACGTTCCGTGGCGCAGGTCCGCAAGGGCCTGCGCCACGACCGCCGAGCTGCGGGGGCCGGGAGGCCCCCTCGGCGAGGCGGGCGTTGCCCGCCCGCCGGCACCCGCTCAGCGGGCGCCCTCGGAGGTGACCGGGGGAAGGGCCTTGAGGTAGGCCGCGAGGGCCTCGCGGTCCTCCGCCGGAAGGCGGGAGAGGTTGGTCACCACGTCGGCCATCGAGCCGCCCACGCTGTCGTAGTCCGGGGTGAAGCCGGTCTCGAAGTAATAGGCGATGTCGGAGGCCGACCAGCTCTCCAGCGGCCCGGCCGGCGTGAGGTTGGGGATGCGGCCCGGCCCGTCCGGGTTGGGCCCGCCCCCCAGCCAGGCGGCGCTCACCGGTCCGCCGATCAGGTCGCGCCGGGTGTGGCACTCGCCGCAATGGCCGGGGCCCTCGGCGAGGTACCGGCCGCGCAGCACGGCGTCATCCGCCTGCGGCAGCTCCATGACCGGTTCGGGCGCGAGGTAGAGCAGCTTCCACAAGCCGATCGCCCGGTTCACCGAGAAGGGGAAGGGGATGTCATGCGGCGTGTCGGCCCGCCCCGAGGGCGGCAGGGTGAGGATGTAGGCGAAGAGATCGCGCACGTCTTCCTCGCGCATGCGCGCGTAGGAGGTGTAGGGGAAGGCGGGGTAGTAGTGCCGCCCCTCCGGCGAGGTGCCGTGCATCATTGCCGAGACGAACTGGGCCTCGCTCCAGCCGCCGATGCCCGCGTCGGGGTCGGGCGAGATGTTGGGCACCCGGAAGGTGCCGAAATCCGAGACGATGCCGCGCCCGCCCTCCAGCACCAGCCGCGCATCCCCCTCCGCCTCCTCGGCGGCATGGCAGGAGGCGCAGCCGCCGATGTCGAAGATGCGTTCGCCGCGCCCCGCATCGGCGGTGTAGGCGGGCAGGTCCTCCGCCTCCACCACTTGCGGCGCGCTCAGCACCCAGGCCGCCCCGGCGGCGAGGACAAGGCATCCGGCGGCAGCGAGCTTCAGCATCAGTTGCGCTTGATGCGGTAGTCTTCGTGGCAGGCGCGGCAGTTCTGCGCCACCTGGCCGAACACCGGCTTGAACGCGTCGAGGTCGGCCGGGGCGGCGGCCACGGCGGCGCCGGTGTCGTCGATGAACTTCTGCACCGCGGCCTCGAAGCCTTCGCTGTCCTCCCAGATCGCCGGGGCGGCAGCGGTCTCGCCCTCGCTGCTGCCCTCGGGGAACATCAGCCCGAACCCCAGCGCGCCGTTGTTGAAGGCGCGCAGCGCCGCATCGGCCACGCGGGCGTCATAGGGCGCCTCGCCCTTCATCATCGCGCCTGCGAGCCCCATCGCCTTGCCGATGTTCTCCATCGCGTGCTGGCGCAGGGTGATCGGGTCGGACACTTCCGCGGGCGGCAGCGTGTCCTGGGCCAGAACGAGCCCGGCAGGGCAGGCGAGAGTGGCGGCAAGGAGAGTGGTCTTCAGCATGTCGTCCTCCGGAAATGGCTGCTGCGCAACGGGACAGCGCCCGCGCGCGTGTGGCCCTCCCCGGATACCCCGGAACGGTTGCAGTGCAGGATCACGATTTATTCAGAATTCCTCCACTACCGTTGCAGCTGTCGGGTGGAGTGCCTTGGTATATTGCGTGGCACACGGTGTCCGCGCAATGATCGGCAAGTTGTCGCGCAATGCGCGAAACTCCGCTGATGACACAAAAAAGAATCAATGCTCTAATCGGAGCACGATCAACGGACTGGAGAGGAGTCTTCCATGAGCCTGAGTTCGCATATCTCCCAACTTCAGAAGAAGCACGAGACGCTGTCCGAGCGTATCGAGATGGAGGCGCGCAGCCCCTCCACCGACAGTCTGAAACTCACCGAGCTCAAGCGCGAGAAGCTGCGGCTCAAGGAGGAGATATCCCGCCTTTCGGTGGAGCTCCAGTAGGCAGGAATCCGGTCTCCCGCCCGGTGCGTTCCCTCAGCGCCGGGCCGAGCCCCAGGCCGCCAGAGCGGCCCCGCTGACAACGAGGAGAGCCGCGATCGCGAGGCTCTCCTCCGCCGCCGCCACACCCGTCACGATCAGCAGCAGGGTGGAGAGCAGCGGTGCTGCATAGGACAGCACGCCCAGAAGCTGGATGTCGCCGCGCTTCACCCCCACGTCCCAGACATAGAAGGCAAGGCCCACCGGACCGAGGCCTAGGGCGAGCACCGAGGCCCAGCCCGCGGCGCCCACCGGCCAGGCGGTCTCCTCGAAAGCGAGGTGGAAGGGCACGGAGAGCAGCGCCGTCACGGCGCAGAACAGCATCACGCAATCGGTGGGCACATCGCCCACCCGGCGGCTCAGCACCGAGTAGCCCGACCAGAACAGCGCACAGGCGAAGGCCGCGGCATAGCCCAGCGTGTTGCCCGCGCCGAAGCCAGCCCCCCCGCCGAGCAGCACCGCCACGCCGGCGAGCGAGACCAGCGCGCCCGCGAGATGCGGCCAGCGCAGCCGCTCGCCGGGCAGCAGGCCGGAGAAGATCACGATCAGCAGCGGCCAGAGATAGGCGATGAGCCCGGCCGCGGCCGGCGGCGCGTTGCGCAGGGCGGTGAAGTAGAGCGCGTGGTAGCCGAAGAGCCCGACCACGCCGAGCGCCCACACCCGCGGCGCCAGCCGCGGCAGTGCGATGCGCCTCCCGCCGGCGCGCATCCAAGCCAGCCCCACCAGCGCGCCCACGGCAAAGCACATGGCGTTGAGCTGGAAGGGCGGCACCGGGGCGGCGCCGACGCTGAACAGGGCGAGCGACGCCCAGAGCAGGATGGCGATGCCGCCGATCAGCGTGGCGCGCTGCCGGCTCACGCCGCGCGGGCCAGCGCCATGCGGCGGAAGTAGGACAGGATCCAGCGCGGCCAGGGGTTGTCGGCCGGCGGGGTCTCGAGGCTGGCGAGTGCGGCCTCGGCCACCGGCTCCGGCACCGCCAGGCCGCGCCGGTCCTCGACGATGGCGCGCACCACCGGCGGGCTGAACTCCGGGTGGCTCTGCACCGAGATGGCGGCGGGGCGCTCGGCATCGCCATAGGCCACGGCGGCGATCTCGCAGAAGGGCGAGGCGGCGAGCACGGTCGCGTCATCCGGCAGCGCCACCACCTGGTCCTGGTGCACGGCGAGGCCGGTGTAGCCGGCCGCACTGCCCGCCATCCAGGAGGGGCGGTTCACCACCGGGTAATCCTGCGCACCGAGGCCCCAGCCCTTGTCCGATTTCACCGCGCTGCCGCCGAGCGCCTCGGCCAGGATCTGGTGGCCGAAGCAGATGCCGGCCATCGGCACGCCCGCGGCCACGCAGTCGCGGATGAACTGCTTGAGCGGCTCGATGAAGGGCAGCCCGTCATACACGCCGTGGCGCGAGCCGGTGATGATCCAGGCATCGGCCTGGCGCGGGTCGGCCGGCTGCTCGCCGTGGACCACGCTCACGGTCTGGAAGCTCAGGCGCGGGTCTTCCGCCAGCAGCATCCGGGCGAACATCGCCGGGTAGCTGCCCTCGGCCGCGACCAGGTAGGGGGGGATATCGCCGGTTTCGAGAATTCCGATTCGCATGGCCTGCCTCCGTTTGCGGCGCACAATATCGCAACGCGCGGCGGGAGCAATCGGCTCTCTCGCGGGGCAGGGGCGGGCGGCGCGCGCCGCCCGCCGGGGGTCCTCGTCAGGCCAGGTACTGGCCGCCGTTGGCGGTGAGGGTGGAGCCGGTGATGAAGCCCGACTCCTCGGAGGCGAGGAACACCACGCAGCGCGCGATCTCCTCCGGCTCGCCCAGCCGGCCCACCGGGATCTGGCCGATGATGCCCTCGCGCACCTTCTCGGGCACCGCCATCACCATGTCGGTGGCGATGTAGCCCGGGCAGATGGCGTTTACCGTGATGCCGGCGCGCGCGCCTTCCTGCGCCAGCGCCTTGGTGAAGCCGATGTCGCCGGCCTTGGAGGCGGAGTAGTTCGCCTGGCCCATCTGGCCCTTCTGGCCGTTGATGGAGGAGATGGAGATCACCCTGCCGAACTTGCGCTCGCGCATGCCGGTCCAGAGGGGGTGGGTCATGTTGAACAGGCCGGAGAGGTTGGTGTCGATCACCTCGCGCCACTGCTCGGGGGTCATGCGGTGGAACATGGCATCGCGGGTGATGCCGGCGTTGTTCACCAGGATGTCCACCGGGCCGAGATCGGCTTCCACCGCGGCGATGCCCGCCTTGCAGGCCTCGTAGTCGGCCACGGACCACTTGTAGGTCCTGATGCCGGTCTCCTCGGTGAATGTCGCCGCTGCCGCGTCGTTTCCGGCATAATTCGCCGCGACGGTGTAGCCGGCCTCCTTGAGGGCTTTGGAAATGGCCGCGCCGATCCCGCGCGAGCCCCCCGTGACTAGTGCAACTCGTGCCATTCGTAGGGATTCCTCTCTGTTAGGCAGTCTTTTTCTATCGTGTTTTTCAAGTGTTTAAATGGAAAATCGGTCGCAGCCGGGCACGGGCGCCCGGCTGCGGCCGAGGTCAGGAGCGTCAGGGACGCTCGACGCACATGGCAACGCCCATGCCACCGCCGATGCACAGCGTGGCAAGGCCCTTCTTCACGTCGCGGCGCTTCATCTCGAACAGCAGGGTGTTGAGCACGCGCGCGCCGGAGGCCCCGATCGGGTGGCCGATGGCAATGGCGCCGCCGTTCACGTTCACGATCTCGGGGTCCCAGCCCATGTCCTTGTTCACCGCGCAGGCCTGGGCGGCGAAGGCCTCGTTGGCCTCCACGAGCTCGACATCGCCGACCTTCCAGCCCGCCTTCTCCAGCGCCTTGCGCGAGGCGTAGATCGGCCCCACGCCCATGATCTTGGGCGACAGGCCCACCGTGGCGTAGGAGACGATGCGCGCCAGCGGCTCGATGCCGCGGCGCTCGGCTTCCTTGTCGGTCATCAGCAGGGCGGCGGCGGCGCCGTCGTTGATGCCCGAGGCGTTGCCCGCGGTCACCGAGCCGTCCTTGGCGAAGGCCGGGCGCAGCTTCTGCATGCTCTCCAGCGTGGCGCCGGCGCGGATGTACTCGTCCTGGTCGACCACGATGTCGCCCTTGCGGGTCTTGACCGTGAAGGGGGTGATCTCGTCGGCGAAGCGGCCGGCCTTCTGCGCGGCCTCGGCCTTGTTCTGCGACTTCACCGCGAACTCGTCCTGCATCTCGCGCGAAATCTGCCACTGCTCGGCCACATTCTCGGCGGTCTGGCCCATGTGGTAGCCGTTGAAGGCGTCCCAGAGCCCGTCCTTGATCATCGTGTCGATGAACTTCATGTCGCCCATCTTCTGGCCGGCACGCAGGTGTGCTGCATGGGGCGCCATGGACATGCTCTCCTGGCCGCCGGCCACCACGATGTCGGCATCGCCCAGCATCACGTGCTGGCAGGCGAGGGCGACGGCGCGCAGGCCCGAGCCGCAGAGCTGGTTGATGCCCCAGGCGGCGGAGCTTTCGGGCAGGCCGGCGTTGATATGGGCCTGGCGGGCGGGGTTCTGGCCCTGGCCGGCAGTGAGGATCTGGCCCATGATGGTCTCGGACACGTCCTCGGCGGGAACGCCGGCGCGCTCCAGCACGGCCTTGATCGCGGTCGAGCCCAGGTCATGGGCCGGCGTGTTGGCGAAGGACCCGTTGAAACTCCCCACCGCCGTGCGGGCAGCGGAGGCGATCACTACGTTCGTCATGCGTTTCTCCTTTCGGACCCGCAGATGCGGGCTCCCCATCGCAGTCGTTTGTGCGGCGCAACATAGTTGCGGGAACCGGCCCTGTCACGGGTCAACTGTTCCTATATTGGTACCCCTCCGTGGGGTCTGCAAGGAAATCCCTCAACGGTTCCCAGACTTCGCGGCGCGCCCGGCTGCCCACGATCATGCCCACGTGGCCCGACATCGGCTCGAGGATGCGGGCGTGCGGAATCGCCCGCGCCAGCGGCAGGGTGCTGGCCTGCGGCGCGATGCGATCGGTGCGCGAGCAGAAGGCGAGGGCGGGCAGGGCCAGCCGCTCCGGGGCGATGCGATTGCCCGAGAGCCACCAGCGCCCCGCGCCGGTGAGGTTGCGGATCTGCCAGTCCACCAGGATTTCCACCGCGGCGGGGCCGGGCAGGGGCACGGGGTCGTTCAGCCAGTCCTCCAGCTCCACGAAGCGGCGCGCCTCGGCCGAGCCGGGGTCCATGCGGGCGAAGCGGCGGAACTTCGCCAGCGCCAGCCCGGGGTCGAGCAGGGCGAACAGCAGTTGCAGCAGGTCGGAGGGCACGGCGCCGAAGGCCTTGTCCATCGACATGAGCTCCTGCGTGAGCCGCTCGGCGCCGTATTCGCGCGCCATGCCGCGCAGGGTGGGGCCCATGCCGGGCCCGCCCTCGAAGCTCCAGGGCGTGCCGATCAGCGCGAGCCCGCGCAGGCCGGCGGGCGCGATCTGCGCCGCGGCGGCGGCCAGCGCCCCGCCCATGCAATAGCCCAGCAGCGCCGGCGGCCCGGCGGCCGCGCGCGCCGCCTCCAGCATGGGGGCGAGGCGCAGGTCGTGCCAGGCGGTGAGGTCGAACCCCGCCTCCGCCGCGCCCGGCACGCCCCAGTCGACCAGGAACACCCGCAACCCGCTGCGCGCGAGATGGCGCATGAGCGAGGTCTCGGCCGAGAGGTCGAGCACGTAGGCGCGGTTGATGAGCGAGGGGATGGCGATGACGGCCGGCCCCTCGCCGCCGAAATCGAGCAGCCGGGAAGCGCCGCCGCGCCAGAGCGCCGGCGGGTCGGGCAGGGTGCGGGCATGCGGGTGGGTCTGCCAGCGCTCCACCCCGGCCACGAATTCGCCCAGCCGGCGCGCGGCCTCTCGGGCCACATCCACCGGCTCCAGCCGACCGATGTCGCGGCCGCGCTCCAGCAGCGAGGGCGCCCAGGGGAAGCGCTCGTCGCCCGAGAGCGGGGAGAGCGCCACGCCCTTCTCCAGGATGGCGGCGCCCGAGGCGAGGTGGAAGATCAGCGGTGCGGGGAAGCCGCTGCGGTCAGGCGGGGGTGGTTTCGGGCGCCGGACCCTCCTCCGCCAGCCGAGAAATGTTGCGCTCCCAGAGATCGAGGTAGGCAGATGCGCGCTCAGGATCCGCCGCCGCGGCCTCCGCCCCTTCATCTGCCTGGTCCTCTTTCCGTTGCATTCGAACAGCCTATAACCCGTGGCGCGCACTCGCGTATGCAAAAATTGCGTTGCGATGCCGCAACCGGGTAGTAAAGTGCTCCTATCAATGACGGGCACCGGTCTCAACCGGCTGCGGATAGGGGAGGAGCCTCGTGTTGGATGCCGAGAAACAAGCGCCGGTTGTCATCAAGAAATATGCCAACCGGAGGCTGTATAATACTTCCAAATCGACATACGTGACGCTGGAGCATCTGGCGGAGATGGTGCGTGAGGGCACCGACTTCGTGGTGAACGATGCCAAGACCGGCGACGACATCACCCACTCCGTGCTCACGCAGATCATCTTCGAGGAGGAGTCGCGCGGCCAGAGCATGCTGCCGATCAGCTTCCTGCGCCAGCTCATCCGGCTTTACGGCGACACGCTGCAGGGCTTCGTGCCGGGCTACCTCGAAGCCTCGATGAACACCTTCGCCTCCAACCAGGAGGCGATGCGCGAGAAGGTGCGGGCCGCCTTCGACGCGAATCCCGCCTTCGCGAATTTCGAGACCATGGCGCGCACCAACATGGAGTGGTTCGAGAACGCCATGCGCATGTTCGCGCCCTTCGCCGGGGCCGCGCGGGCCGCGGAGAACGAGAAGGCGGCGGAGGAGGGGGGCGAGCCGCGCAGCGCCCCCGCCGCCCGCGACACCGAGCTCGAGGACATGAAGTCCCAGCTCGCCGAGATGCAGGCGCAGCTTTCCAAGCTGGTCGGCAAGCCCTGAGCCGCTTCTCCTGAGCAACGGGTCGGGCGCGCGCCGCCCGGCCTGCCTCAGGCGCGGCGCTGGTCGGTCGGCCGGTCGTCGCCGCGGTACCAGTCCTCGCGGATGCGCGGGCGGCCGAAATGGTAGCCCTGCAGGCAGTCGATGCCCATGGCCGTGAGGCGCGCGGCGTCCTGCGCGGTCTCCACGCATTCGGCAACCGTGAACATGCTGAAATGCCCGGCGATCGAGACGAGGGTGCGCACCAGGATCTGGTTGTCCTCGCTCGTCGCGATGCCGCGCACGAAACTGCCGTCGATCTTCACCGCGTCGAAGTGGAAGTCCCTGAAATGGCGGAAGGACGTGTAGCCGGCGCCGAAATCGTCGAGCGCGAAGGCACAGCCGAGCGCGCGCACCCGGGTCATGAATTCCAGCGTGCGCATCGGGTCGATGATGGCGTAGGATTCGGTGATCTCGAGGATCAGCCGCTCCACCGCGTCCGGCGTCCCGGCGGCCGCCTCCTCCAGCGCGGAGAGCCATTCGCTGTCCTGCATCGACTGCGGCGAGAGGTTCACCGACAGCCTCAGGCCGGGGTTGCGGCGCAGGGCCGACAGGGCGTGGCGCAGCACCGCCCGGTCGACCTGGCGCACCAGGCCGAGATTGGCGATCGCGGGCATGAAGGCGCCGGCCGGCACCTCCGCCCCGCCGGCGTCGAGGATGCGCACCAGGCATTCGTGGAAGGCCACCGTGCCGGCGCCGCCGGCGCGCATCACGGGCTGGAAGGCCAGCGCGATGCCCCCCCGGGAGACGGCGTCCATCACCAGCCGGGCGCTGGCGCTCATGCGCTCGCGCTGCAGGCTCTGCGCGGCGTCGCCGCGGGTGAGCCGCAGCGCCTCCACCCGGCCGAAGCGCCCCTGGTCGAAGGCGACGAGCGCCTCCGCGAGCGGGTCGGGCGGCAGCACCGCGCCGGGGGGCGTGTGCAGCACGCCGGCCGATATGGTCACCGCCACCGGACCGGCGCCGGTGTCGATGGTGTTGCGGCCCACCGCTTCCATCACCGCGCGCAGCCCGGCGGCGAGGGCCTCCGGCGCGGGGCCGGAGAGGGCGAGACCGGCCTTCGAGCTCGACACCCGGGCGCAGATCGAGTGGTCCGGCCGGGCGCGGGCGATGCGGGCGAAGACCTCCTCCAGGATCTCGTCGGTCACGTCCGCCCCGAGGGTGCGGTTGAGGTCGCGCAGGTTGTCGACGCCGAGCACCACGTAGTAGCGGTCCTCCGAGAGGGAGACGCCGGCCAGCCGCTCGCGCAGCCGGGCGCGGGCGGCCCGGGCCTCCTGCACCGGTGCCACGGGCGGATGGACCGGCGCCATGCTGCCGGAGAGCGCCGGTGCGACGCCGGTCGCGCGCGGCGGCGGAATGCGGCGCAGCATGCCGCCGAAGCGCCGGGTTGCGGGGTCGGGCAGGCGGCGCAGGCTGTCCTCGAACCAGGCGAGGGTGACCGGCCCGCTGGGCACCGAGAAGCAGAAGCGCTTCATCTCTCCCGGCGCCGCGCGCAGGGCCCAGGCGGTGCGCTCCGCCCCGTCGGCGCGCAGGCCGGCGAAGGCATGGCCGTCGCCCACCCGCCCCAGGCCGGGCACCTGCGGCAACGGGCCATCCGCCCCGACCCAGCGCATGGCGTCGCTCGCCAGGTCCCATTCGTAGAGGCGCACGCCGAAGCTCTTCAGCAGCCCGGTCGCGACGCTGTCGCCCCCGGTCCCGCAGCCCGCCACGCCATCCTCATCCGTCATGTCTCGCCGCCCCTTGCCCGCGTCCCGCTGCGCCTTTCCTACGCCCGAAATCCTTTCGCTTTGTGAATCGCCGCTGCCTGTTCTATGTCCGTTCCGATACCGTCCATCCGCCCGAGGGAGCGAGAGCCACATGACCCCAGACACCCGCTGCGCCTGGTGCGGCACAGACCCGCTCTATGTCGCCTACCACGACACCGAGTGGGGCGTGCCTGAGCGCGACGGCCGCGCCCTTTACGAGAAGCTGATGCTCGACGGCTTCCAGGCCGGGCTCGCCTGGATCACCATCCTGCGCAAGCGCGAGAACTTCCGCCGCGCCTTCGAGGGGTTCGAGCCCGCGCGCATCGCCCGCTGGGGCGAGGCCGAGGTGGCCCGTTGCCTCGCCGACCCCGGCATCGTGCGCCACCGCGGCAAGATCGAGGCGGCGATCGACGGCGCCCGCGCCTGGGAGCGCATCGAGGCGCGCGAGGGCTTCTCCGACTTCCTCTGGGCCTTCACGGGCGGCGCGCCGCTGCAGCCCGCCCGGGCCGACATGTCCGCCGTCCCCACCGAGACGCCCGAATCCCGCGCCATGTCGAAGGCGCTGAAGGCCGAGGGCTTCCGCTTCGTCGGCCCCACCATCGTCTATGCCTTCATGCAGGCCGTGGGCATGGTGAACGACCATGTGGTGACCTGCCACCGCCACGCGGATCTCGCCCGGTGACACCCCGCCGGCTGCTGCTTGCCGGCGCCTCCCTGTCGGCGCTGGTCGCCCTGCTGCCGATCCTGAGCGTGCTGGCTGCGGCGGCCATCGCCGGTGCGCTCGGCTGCCGGCTCGACGAGGGCTCGGCGCATGATTGCGTCTTGCTCGGCGCCAACCTCGGCGAGACGCTCTATGCCATGGGCGTCGCCGGCTGGCTCGCGCTCGTCAGCCTGCCGCTGGGCGGGCTGGGCCTGCTCGTCTCGGGGCTGCTGGCGCTGCTCCTCGCCTGGCGGCGCCGGGCGCGGGCGAAGCGGGCCTGAGCGGGGCGATCCGGCGAAAGGCCAGGGCGCGACGCTGCCGGGTGAAACGCGGCTCTGGGGGAGCCGCCGAAGCAAGCTCCGGGGCAGGCGCGCCCGGTCCTGCCTCCCGGCCGGGGCAGGGCGCCCGTCCCGCGCAGGCGGGATCGTTCCCCGAGCGGGGGCTCGATGCCCCCCGAGGGGAAGGCTTCCTCAAGGCTTGCGCTGCCGTTCCGAACCCCGGAACACCGCCTGGCCTCAGGACGCCGGCTCGCCCGCGATCAGCGCCTCGATCAGGGCGCGCGCCTCCGGCGAGGCCCAGTCCGCACCGCCGGTGAGCCGGCCGAGCTCGCGCCCCTCCCGGTCGAGGATCATCGTCACCGGCAGGCCCAGCACCCCCGCCTGGCGGCCGAGGGCGGCGCGCTGGTCGGTGTGGCGGGGCAGGGCGTCGATGCCCTCGTCCTCCATGAACCTGTCGATCTTCGCGGGGTTGTTCGGCCCGGTCGCGATGGTGATCACGGTGAAATCCGGCCCGCCCAGCTCCTTCTCCAGCGCGTTCAGCGCCGGCATCTCCTCGCGGCAGGGCGCACACCAGGTGGCCCAGAAGTTCACCAGCGCGATGCGGCCCGCGGCCTCGGCCGCGAGCGTGGTGTCCTCGCCCGCCGCCGTCCTGAAGCCTGCGTCGTAGCTCCGCCCCGGCGCCTCGGCGAGGGCGAGCTTGCGCATGTCGCCCGAGAGCCCGGCCTTCAGCGTGGCCAGCAGCTCCGGTGTCACCTCCTGCGCCGCGGCAGGGTTTGCGCCGGCCAGCGCCGCCGCGTATAGCAGGGCGGAAAGGAGGGGCGCCCGACGCTTCATGGTGTCTCTTCCTCCAGGATGACAGGAATGCGGGTATGACACAGGACAGATCCTCGAACCAGATGTGGGGCGGGCGCTTCGCCTCCGGCCCCGACGCGATCATGGAGGCGATCAATGCCTCCATCGGCTTCGACAAGCGTCTGGCCCGGCAGGATATCGAAGGCTCCCGCGCCCATGCCGCGATGCTGGGCGCCACGGGCATCCTCACGGATAGCGATGCGGAGGCGATCCGGGAAGGCCTGCTCACGGTCTTGTCAGAGATCGAGGGCGGCACCTTCGAGTTCTCCACGGCACTCGAGGACATCCACATGAACGTGGAGAACCGCCTGCGCGAGCTGATCGGCGAGGCGGCGGGCCGCCTGCACACCGCCCGCTCGCGCAACGACCAGGTGGCGGTGGACTTCCGCCTCTGGGTGCGCGACCAGCTCGACGCGCTCGATGGCGCGCTCACCGCGCTGATGCGCGCCTATGTCGCCCAGGCCGAGGCCGGGGCCGACATGGTGATGCCCGGCTTCACCCACCTGCAGACCGCCCAGCCGGTCACCTGGGGCCACCACATGCTCGCCTATGTCGAGATGTTCGCCCGTGACCGCTCCCGCGTGCGCGACGCCCGGGCACGGATGAACGAGAGCCCGCTCGGCGCCGCGGCGCTTGCCGGCACCTCCTTCCCCATCGACCGGCACATGACCGCGCAGGCGCTGGGCTTCGACCGGCCGGCGGCCAACTCGCTCGACGCGGTGTCGGACCGGGATTTCGCGCTGGAGTTCCTCTCCCTCGCCTCGATCTGCGCCACGCACCTGTCGCGCTTCGCGGAGGAGCTGGTGATCTGGTCCTCGGCGCAGTTCCGCTTCGTGGCGCTGTCGGACCGCTTCTCCACCGGCTCCTCGATCATGCCGCAGAAGAAGAACCCCGACGCGGCCGAGCTGGTGCGCGCCAAGGTGGGCCGCATCAACGGCGCGCTCATCAGCCTGCTCACGGTGATGAAGGGCCTGCCGCTGACCTATTCGAAGGACATGCAGGAGGACAAGGAGCAGGTCTTCGACGCCGCCGACAGCCTGATGCTGGCGCTTGCCGCCATGGAGGGCATGGTGCGCGACATGGCGCCGCGGGCCGACAACCTGCGCGCCGCCGCGGGCTCGGGCTTCTCCACCGCCACCGACCTCGCCGACTGGCTGGTGCGCGAGCTCGGACTGCCGTTCCGCGAGGCGCATCACGTCACCGGCACGCTGGTGAAACTGGCAGAAGACAAGAATTGCGACCTGCCGGACCTGACGCTGGAAGAAATGCGCGCGGTTAACCAGGGTATCAACGCAGGGGTGTTCGAAGTCTTGGGTGTGGACAACTCTGTCGCGAGTCGGGCAAGCTACGGGGGAACATCACCCGCAGGCGTTCGTGCGCAGGTTGCACGCTGGAAAGAGGACCTCGCATGATACGCTATGCCGGGCTGGTGTTTCTCGCGGTGTTCCTCGTGCTCGCCGGGTGCGGCAAGAAGGGCGACCCCGTCGCCCCGACGCCGCACCAGCCCGACCGACAGGAGGCCACCACGGGGCCCAACCCGTGAGGGACCCCGCAAGGTCCTGACCCCCGGTCTGTGCCGATCGGGGCTCCCTCACCCGTTTCAACAGGGAAGGCGGCCGGCGCGGAGCATATCGCGCAGCCGCCAGGGAGTTCCGATATTATGTTTGGCACTTTTCTCAACCTTCACCGGCCGGCCGCGCTGGCCATGGCTCTCGGGCTCGCGCTCGCGGCCGCCTCTGCCTCCGGGCCCGCGGGACGGGCGGCGGCGCAGGAGCGCGGGCCGGTGATCCTCACCGTCACCGGCGACGTGACCAAGCCCAACCGCGGCGGCTACGACCCCGAGGTGGACAAGTTCTTCGGCCACAACGCGGTGGAATTCGGCGAGGGCACCGGCTTCGACTACCTCAGCCTCGAGAAGCTCGACATGGTGAAGGTGCGCGCCGATTTCCCCAAGGGCGGCGAGGAGCACGAGTTCGAGGGCCCGAGCATCGCCGCGGTGCTCGAGGCCGCGGGCGCGGACGGCGACACGCTCACCGCCATGGCGCTCGACGGCTACGCCATCGAGGTGCCGGTGAGCTACCTGGTGCGCAACGGCGCCATCCTGGCGCTCAAGCGCGACGGCGCGCCCATGGGCATCGGCGGCTTCGGCCCGACGCAGATCGTCTTTCCCCGGGCCGAGCGCGACGACCTCGCCGAGATGAACGACGACTACTGGATCTGGTCGATCTTCCACATGAAGGTGCAGTAGGCCGCAGCCGCGGGGTGTCGCCGCCTTCCCGAGGGGCCCGGCCGGGGCTTTCCCTCGGGGGGCATCGAGCCCCCGCTCGGGAAACGGCCCGCTGGCGCGGGCCGCGCACCCGGGCCGGCCGGGAGGGGCAGGGGGCGGCCCGCGCCTGCAGGCTGCCCTCCCTTGCGACGCCGGTCCGGCAGCATGTCGGCGCCACGCCCCTCGCGCGCGGGTTGCCCTCCGGCCCGCGGCAGGCCCCCGACGCCCGGAAACAAGCGTGCAACAGGGTTGAAACGCAGCCCCCCGCGGGCTAACCGTCGCGCTCCGGCCGGCGGTGGCGCGCGCCCCGCGGGGCCGGCATCCTTACCCGGCCGGAGCCCCCGCGCGCCCGGCCCTCTTTCATGCCGGGGCGAGCCGAGACCGATGGACCATTTCACCTACCGCAACGGCATCCTGCATGCCGAGGATGTCGCCCTGCCGGAAATCGCGGCCGCCGTGGGCACGCCCTTCTACGTCTATTCCTGCGCCACGCTCACCCGGCACTACCGGGTGTTCGAGGAAGCGCTCGCCGGCATGGACCACCTGATCTGCTACGCCATGAAGGCCAATTCCAACCTCGCGGTGCTCAAGCTGCTGGGCGACCTCGGCGCGGGCATGGACGTGGTCTCGGGCGGCGAGATCGCCCGGGCGCAGGCCGCCGGCGTGCCGGGCAGCCGCATCGTGTTCTCCGGCGTGGGCAAGACCCGGGCCGAGATCGCGCAGGCGCTGACCATCGGCATCCGCCAGTTCAACGTGGAGAGCGAGCCGGAGCTGGAGGCGATCTCGGAGATCGCCACCGCCATGGGCACCACCGCGCCGATCGCCATCCGGGTGAACCCGGACGTGGACGCGAAGACCCATGCCAAGATCGCCACCGGCAAGTCGGAGAACAAGTTCGGCATCCCGATCTCCCGCGCGCCGGAGGTCTATGCCCGCGCGGCCGCGCTGCCGGGGATCGTGGTGGTGGGCATCGACGTGCACATCGGCTCGCAGCTCACCGAGCTCGCCCCCTACGAGGCCGCCTTCACCAAGGTGGCCGAGCTCACCCGCACCCTGCGCGCGGCCGGCCACGACATCCGCCGGCTCGACCTCGGCGGCGGGCTGGGCATCCCCTACACCCGCACCAACGAGGCCCCGCCGCTGCCCTTCGACTACGGCGAGGTGATCCGCCGCACCGTGGGCGACCTGGGCTGCCAGATCGAGATCGAGCCGGGCCGGCTGATCGCGGGCAACGCGGGGCTGCTGGTCTCCGAAGTGATCTACGTGAAGGAGGGGGAGGGCCGGCGCTTCCTCATCCTCGACGCGGCGATGAACGACCTCATCCGCCCGGCGATGTACGACGCCCACCACGACGTGCTGCCGGTGGTCGAGCCCGCGCCGGGCCTGGAGCCGCAGCCGGCGGATATCGTCGGCCCGGTCTGCGAGACCGGCGACACCTTCGCCCGCGGCCGGCCGATGCCGCCGCTCTCCGCCGGGGCGCTGGTGGCCTTCCGCTCGGCCGGCGCTTACGGGGCGGTAATGGCTTCGGAGTACAACTCCCGCCCGCTGGTGCCGGAAGTGCTGGTCTCGGGCGATCACTTTGACGTGGTCAGGGCCCGGCCCTCCATTGAGGAAATGCTGGCACGCGATACGATACCCTCGTGGATGGGCTGAGTCGGGAATCCCCCCCTCGCCCGCCGATTGAGAGGTGAAATGAAGGGTGAGAAGCAGGCGACTCCCTCCTCCAGGTCCTCCCAGACTTCGGGCCAGACTGCTGTCCGCAGCCCTGCCGGCCAGGCGCTGACCGGCGCGCAGGACGCGCTCGCCCGGCTGCGCAGGCGGATCGACCAGACCCGCGCGGCCCTGGTGATCGAGCGCATCACGCAGGCCTTCTGGCCGGTGTGGAGCATCGCCTTCCTTGCCTTCGCCCTCATCCGGCTTGAACTCATCGGCATCCTGCCCGAGTGGCTGCGCCTGCTGGTGCTGCTGGCCCTTGTCGCCGGCTTCGGCTGGGCCGCGGTGCGCGGTGTGCGCAGCTTCCGCTGGCCCGGCCGCGGTGACGCGGTGCGCCGGCTGGACGACGAATTGCCCGGCCGCCCGGTCTCCTCGCTGGGCGACCGGCAGGAGCTGGGGCAGGACGACCCCGCCGCCCGCGCCGTGTGGCAGATCCACATGGCCCGCATCGCCGCCCAGGCCGACCGGGCCCGCGCCCGCTTCCCCGACATCAACCTCACCGCGCGCGACCCCCGCGCGCTGCGCTACGGCGCGCTGGTGCTGTTCCTCGCCGCGCTCGTCTTCGGGCAGGGCTCGGTGCGCGAGCAGCTCGACCCCCGCGCCGTGCTGCCTCCCGCGGCGGCCGACGAGACCGGCCCGGTGCTGGAAGCCTGGGCCAGCCCGCCGGCCTACACCGGCCGCCCGGTCGTCTACCTTTCCGAGCTCGACGCGAACAGCCTCGAGGTGCCCGTGGGCTCCACCGTCACCCTGCGGCTCTACGGCGGCTCCGAGGCCCCGGCGCTGGAGGAGGCGGTGTCCGGCGGCGCGAGCCCGGCCGCGCTCACCGGCGAGCCCGGCCTCGCCGAGGCGGAGTTCACCGTCACCCGCAACGGCCAGGTGACCATCTCCGACGAGGGGACCACGCTGGGCGACTGGGCCTTCACCGTGACCCCCGACGCACCGCCCGTCATCGCGCTGGTCGAGCCGCCGGAGCGCACCTCCGAGGGCGCCGCGCAGTTCGTCTACAGCGGGGCGGACGATTACGGCATCACCGCCGCCTTCGCCCGCGTGACGCTGGACCTCGAGCGCATCGAGCGCGCGCATGGCCTCGTGGCCGAGCCCGAGGCCCGCGAGCCCATCGAGTTCGACCTCGCCCTGCCGCGCACCGGCGTCGCGAAGGATTTCGAGGAGCGCGAGATCATCGACCTCTCCGAGCACCCCTGGGCGGGCCTGCCGGTGAAGGTGGTGCTGCATGCGCGTGACGCCGCGGGGCAGGAGACGGTCTCCGAGCCCTACGAGGTGGTTCTGCCCGGCCGGCGCTTCTACGAGCCGCTGGCCCGCGCCCTCGTCGAGCAGCGCCGCGACCTGCTGTGGAGCCTCGAGAACACCACGCGGGTGAGCCAGCTCCTGAAGGCGATCACCCACCGGCCCGACGACATCTTCGACAACACCAAGGCCTATCTCGCCACCCGCACCGCCATCCGCCGGCTCGACTACGCGCGCGAGGGCAATGCCGTGGCCGAGCGCCGGCCCGAGGTCTCCGACATGCTCTGGCACGCGGCGCTGCTGGTGGAGGACGGCGACCTCTCCTCGGCGCTGGAGCGGCTGCGCCGCGCGCAGGACCGCCTCTCCCAGGCGCTGGAGGACCCCGACAGCTCGGACGAGGAGATCGCCGGGCTGATGGAAGAGATGCAGCAGGCCATGCAGGACTACCTGCAGGAGATGATGCGCCAGGCGCTGCAGAACCAGGAGCAGAACCCGCAGGACCAGGACCAGGCCCAGGCGGAGCCGAACATGTCCATGCAGGACCTGCAGGAGATGCTCGACCGCATGAACGAGATGATGCAGAACGGCCAGCGCGCCGAGGCGCAGGAACTGCTCCAGCAGCTGCAGCGGCTGATGGAAAACCTCCAGATGACCATGCGCAACGGCCAGCCGCAGCCCGGCCAGGGCGAGCAGATGATGCAGGGCCTGCAGGACCTTATGCGCGAGCAGCAGGAACTGGGCGACCAGACCTTCGAGGAACTGCAGCGCCAGTTCGGCCAGCAGGGCCAGCTGGGCCAGCAGGGTCAGCAGGGGCAGCAGGGGCAGGAGGGCCAGCAGGGCCAGGGCCAGCAGCAGGGCGACGGCTCGGGCGCGCTGGGCCGCCAGCAGGAGGCGCTGCGCCAGCTGCTCGAGGAGCTGCGCCGCGGCATGCCCCAGGGCGGCATGCCCGGCCAGAACGGCCAGGACCCCGGCGAGCAGGCCCGCCGCTCGCTCGAGCAGGCCGAGCGCGACATGGGCTCGGCCCGCGATTCGCTGGAAAACGGCGACCCCGGCTCGGCGGTCGACGACCAGGCCCAGGCGCTCGACAACCTGCGCGAGGGCATGCGCTCGCTCGACGAGGCGATGCGCCAGCAGGCCCAGAACCAGCCGGGCTCCCCCGGCGGCCCCGAACGGGCGGAAAACGCCCCCGGCGAGCCGCGCGACCCCCTCGGCCGCCCCACGGGCAGCCAGGGCGACATCGAGGGCAACGACGTGCAGATCCCCGGCACCGAGGCCTGGAAGCGCTCGCGCCAGCTGCAGGACGAGATCCGCCGCCGCGCCGGCGAGCAGGACCGTCCCGAGCCCGAGCTCGACTACCTGCGCCGCCTGCTCGACCGTTTCTGAGCCGGCCCGGGCCCCGAGAGGGCCCGCCGCGCCCCGTGCCCTCGCTGCCGCTCCGCCGGAAGGCAAGGGGCCGGGCGCGTCCTGCGCGCGAAGCGGCGGCCCGCCTGCTCCGATGTCCGTCCGGCCGGGCACTGCGAGCGGCCTTCCCCCGCGAGCGGACAGGGAATGCGCTGCGAAGCGCGCGCGGCGCCGGAAGCCCGCACCCGCGGCCTGCGGGCGGCCGCTTCCCGCGCCATGCCGGGGCGCATCGCGAACACAGGCCACCGCCGGGCGCGGCGGTCGGAGACGGGGGCATCGGCCTGCCCCGGAGCATCGCGGGGCAGGGACGGTCGTTCGTCACGGAAATGGCGCCGTCCGGCGTGGCCCCCTTGCGGGTCATCCCTGTCGGCCGGGCGACAGGCCGCAAACCTGGCCTCGCGCGGCCGCTCCACCCCTAAGGGCCGGGGAAAATTCCTGAAAGACGCCCGCGCGATGCCGGCTCCGTCACCCTGCAGCATCGCCGGGGCGACGACCCGACGCGCCGGAGCACGGCTGCCGAGAGCGCGGGCCCGCCGGGGCGGGGGGCTCAGCGCCCGGCCAGCTCCCGCACGGAGGCCACGGCAGTCTGCCAGCCGTCCTGCAGCGCGGCGCGGGCGGTGTCGATGCCCTCGACATAGGAGCCCAGGGCCGGGGCCGCGCCGGGCGCCAGCGTGCCCACCGGCTCATGCAGCACGTAGAGCAGCAGCGCGAGGCCGAAGATCGTGAGCGGGATCGCGAGGCCGAGGGCGAAGCGCCCCTGCGTGCCCGCGGCGCGCCCGGCCGCTTCGGGCTCGGCCGGAGCCACGCGCACCGGCAGGCTGCGCGGCGGCGCGGGGGGCGCGGAGCGGGGGGGCTCGGCGTGCGGACGTTCGGGGCGGCGGGGGCCTGCCTCCTGCGCCGCCTCCTGGCGCGAGAGCAGGGTGCTGATCGCCGCCACGGCTGTCGCCTCGGCCCGGCGCTCGCGCTCCGAGAGCCGGGATTGCAGCGACCGTATCAGCGCGTCCTCGCGCTCATGGGCACGGCGGGCGCCGTCGGGCAGCGGGGGCAGGGCGGTCTCGTGTTCCGCGTCCTCGGGCGCGGCCGGCTCGGGCCCGGTGGGGGCGATGCCAGCGGGGGGTTGGTCCTGCGGCGGGGCATCGCGCGGCACCGGCCTCTCGAGGCCGCGGCCGAGTTCGGCGGCCAGCGCCGCGGCAACCGCCAGATCGAGCGGGTCGCGGCCGGAGGGCGCGCGCGTGCCCGAATCAGCAGGGGCTTCGGCCGGGGGAGGCGCGGGGTCCGGGCCCAGCACCGACCAGCCGCCGTCCTCGGCCGGCCGTTCGCGCATCGGCAGGGCCGGCTCGGGGTCCTCCAGCGGCAGAAGGCCCGGCTGGGTCCAGGACGTGCCGCAGGCGGAGCATTGCACCGAACGCCCGGTGGGCGGGATGGCGCTGTCCGGCACCTGGTAGCGGGCGCTGCAATTTGGGCACTGAAGTCGCATCGTTCCTCTGGCCGCTGGGGGCGCCGCGGGCGGCGCGCCGGTGCTCGGCCCCCAGAGATAGACGGTGCGCCCCCGCATGCCAAGCGGACTCCGGGCCTTCGCGCCGCAGCCGCGGGGGCTTGCGGGTGGTTGAGATTGGCCCGAAGCTCTGCGATTGTCCGCCCGGCGCCGGAGGCGCGCTTTACCATGCGGGGACAGGTTCGCGGTGATCAGCTTTCAGAAGGCCGGGTTCAGCTATGGCATCGGGCCGATCCTCGAGGGGATCGACCTGTCGCTGGCGCCCGGCTCGTTCCACTTCCTCACCGGGCCCTCGGGCTCGGGCAAGACCACCTTCCTCAAGCTGTGCTACCTCGCGCTGCGGCCCTCGGAAGGGCGGATGCTGGCCTTCGGCGCCCCGGTCGAGGAACTCGACCGCGAGGGCATCACCCGCGCCCGGCGGCGCATCGGCATCGTCCACCAGGACTGCCAGTTCCTCGACCATCTCACGCTGGTGGAGAACGTGGGCCTGCCGCTGCGCGTGCTCGGCCGCCCGGAGGAGAGCTATGTCGACGATCTCGCCGACCTGCTCTCCTGGGTGGGGCTGGAGGAGCGCGGCGAGGCGCTGCCGCCCGAGCTCTCGGGGGGCGAGCGCCAGCGCGCCGCCCTGGCCCGCGCCGTGATCGGCTCGCCCGATCTCGTGCTCGCCGACGAGCCCACCGGCAACCTCGACTGGGAGATGGGCCAGCGCATCCTGCGCCTGCTCATCGAGCTCAACCGGCTGGGCAAGACCATCCTCGTCGCCACCCATGACCTCAACCTGATCCGCGCCGCCAAGAGCCAGGTGGAGGCGCGGGTGCTGCGCATCTCGCGCGGGCGCATCCTCACCGCCGGGGCAGCACTGTGACCCGGGCCGAGATCACCCGCCTCGTGACCGGCGACCGGGAGGCCGACGGCGTGGTGCCGGCCACCGGCTTCAGCGCGCTCATGGTCGGCTTCTCCTCGGCCGCGATGGCGTTTCTCGCCGTGGCGGCCATCTGCCTCGGCCTCGCCGCGGCGCGGTTGGCCGACCGCTGGTCCACCGAGTTCGCCCATGCCGCTACGGTGCGCATCTCCGGCCCCTCGGCCGAGCTCGACGCCCGGGTGAGTGCGGCGCTGGAGCTGCTGGAGGCGACGCCCGGCATCGTCTCGGCCCGGGCCCTCACCGAAGGCGAGCAGCGCGCGCTGCTCACCCCCTGGCTGGGCGAGGGCATCCCCTTCGACGCCCTGCCGGTGCCGCGGCTCATCGAGGTGATCGAGAGCGCCGCCGGCCCGGACCGCGACAGCCTGCGCCAGCGCCTCGCCGGCGAGGTGCCCGGCGCGATCTACGACGACCATTCCCGCTGGCGACGGCCGCTGCTGCGCGCCGCGGGCGGCATGCAGATGCTCGCCGTGGTGGCGGTGACGCTGGTGGTGCTGCTGATGGCGGTGATGGTGATGCTGGCGGCGCGCTCGTCGCTGGCGGCGAACCAGTCGGTCATCCTCACCCTGCGGCTGATCGGGGCGGGGGATGCCTTCATCATGCGCGCCTTCGTGCGCCGCTTCACGCTGCGGGCGCTGGCCGGCGGGCTGGCCGGCACCGTGCTGGCGCTGATCGTGCTCTTCGCCCTGCCCGGGGCGGGGCGCGAGGACGCCTTCATCACCGGGCTCACGCCCACCGGCTGGGGCTGGCTGATGATGCCGCTCGTGCCCTTCACCGCCGCTTTCGCCGCCTTCTGGTCCACGCGCTGGGCAACGCGCTACGCGCTGCGCCAGGTGCTGTGACGCCGCCGCCCCGGGAGACCCGATGATCCTGCTGCGCTCCTTCCTGTTCGACGCCTGCTTCTACGGGCTGATGGCCGTGATGGGCATCCTCTGCGCGCCGCTGGCGCTGGCCTCGCGCGATGGCGCCTACTGGGCGGTGAAGCGCTACACCCGCATCGCGCTCTGGCTGCTGCGGGTGATCTGCGGCCTGCGCACCGAGGTGCGCGGCACGCCGCCTTCGGGCGAGGCGCTGGTGGTGGCCAAGCACCAGAGCTTCCTCGACATCCTGATGCTGGTGAACTGCCTCGAGCGGCCGAAATTCGTGATGAAGGCCGAGCTGAAATGGGCGCCGGTGCTGGGCTGGTACGCGATGCGCATCGGCTGTGCCCCGGTGCAGCGCAACCGCAAGGGGGCGGCCATGCGCCAGATGGTGCAGGACGTGACCGGCACCGCCGACGACCCCGGCCAGGTGGTGATCTACCCGCAGGGCACTCGCGTGGCGCCGGGTGTCACCGCGCCCTACAAGATCGGCGCCGGGGTGCTCTACCAGCGCATGGCGCTCGACTGCACGCCGATGGCCACCAACGCCGGCGTGTTCTGGGGCCGCAACAGCCTCTGGCGCCGGCCCGGCACCGCGGTGATCGAGTTTCTCCCGACGGTCCCGCAGGGCCTTCCCATCGGCGATTTCATGAAGCGCGTGACAGTGGAGATCGAGGAGGCAAGCCAGGCGCTCGAGGCCGAGGCCGGCTTCCGCCCGCAGGACTGAGCCAGACCGTCGCGCCCGCTCCCCCGCGTCCGGGGGCGGATGCTTCAGGAACTCCCCGCTTACCCCTTCCGCCCGGGCGCCCAGCCCGGGCCGCGCCCGACCCTCCCCCCGGGAGGGCGCGATGGCGATGTCGGTCGCCGCACAGCCTTCGTCCGGGGCTTTCACGATAAACCGCTGACCACAGGCGTGGGTGCGCCCACCCAGGGTCGGGCGCGGCCCTCCGTGCCCGGCGGCAGCCGGCAAGGCGCAGGCGGCGCCGCCGGCGCAGGGCGCAGACGAAAACGCCCGCCGGGAGGGGCGGGCGCGCTCGGTGCTCCGGGGGAGAGCCGCTCAGACGAGCGACTTCGACCCCATGTCGAGAAACTTGCGCCGCCGGGCGCTGCGCAGCGCCTCGGGCGCCATGCCCGAGAGCTCGGCCAGCATGGAGGCGATGGCCTCGCGCACGCGGGAGATCGTCTCGTCGGGGTGGCGCTGGGCGCCGCCCACCGGCTCGGGGATCACGCGGTCGATCACGCCGAGCTTCAGCAGGTCCTGCGCGGTGAGACGCAGGGCGGCCGCGGCCTCCTTCATCTTCTCCGCGTTCTTCCACAGGATCGAGGCGCAGCCCTCCGGCGAGATCACCGAGTAGACCGAGTGCTCGAGCATCGCGAGCCGGTCGGCGGTGGCGAAGGCCACCGCGCCGCCCGAGCCGCCCTCGCCGATCACCACCGACACGAAGGGCACGCCGATGGCGAGGCACTTCTCGGTGGACCGGGCGATGGCTTCGGACTGGCCGCGCTCCTCCGCACCCTTGCCGGGGTAGGCGCCGGTGGTGTCGATCAGCGAGATCACCGGCAGGCGGAAGCGGTCGGCGAGGTCCATCAGGCGCACCGCCTTGCGGTAGCCCTCGGGCCGGGCCATGCCGAAATTGTGCTCTATGCGCGAGCGGGTGTCGTTGCCCTTCTCGTGGCCGATCACCACCACCGGGCGGTCGTCGAACCGGGCGAGCCCGCCGAGCACCGCGCGGTCCTCGGCGAAGTTGCGGTCGCCGGCCAGCGGCATGTACTCGGTGAACAGGGCGCGGATGTAGTCGGCGGTGTGGGGGCGGTCCGGGTGCCGGGCCACCTGGCACTTCCGCCAGGCGTCGAGATTCGCGTAGAGGTCGCGCAGCAGGTCATGGGCCTTCTGGTCCAGCGCCGCGGCTTCCTTCTCCACCGGCGCATCCGGGTTCTTGCGGGAGAGGGCGCGGAGTTCTTCCGCCTTGCCCTCGATCTCCGCGAGGCCTTTTTCGAAATCGAGATAGTTCTGCATCACTGGGGCACCCGTTCGCATCGCTCAGCCGCGATATATGTTGAACGGGTGCCGGATTGCAACACGCGCGGGCCGCAGCGCCCCTCAGCCGCCGATCATCTCCGACTGCCGCACGATCACCTGCGCCTGGCGGATGGAGGCGAGATCGACCAGCCGGCCCTTGTAGACCGCGGCGCCCTGGCCGGCCTTCTCGGCCTCGGCCATGGCGGCGAGGATCTCGCGCGCCTCGCTCACCTGGGCCTCGGAGGGGGTGAACACCTCGTTGGCCAGCGCCACCTGCTTGGGGTGGATCGCCCATTTCCCCACCATGCCCAGCGTGGCCGAGCGCCGGGCCTGCGCGGTGAAGCCGGCATCGTCGGAGAAATCGCCGAAAGGCCCGTCCACCGGCAGCAGCCCGTGGGTGCGGCAGGCGGCCACGATCGCCACGGTGGGGTAATGCCACGGATCGGGCTGGGAGACCGCGCGCTCGCCCGGCCCGTCGGCCAGCATGTAATAGCCCGCCTGGGTGCCGCCGATGCCGGTGGTCTGCATGCCCATGGACGCCGCGTAATCCGCCGCCCCGAGGCTCATCGCCTGCATGCGCGGGCTCGCCGCGGCGATCTCCTCGACATGGGCGAGGCCCGCGGCGGTCTCGATGATCACCTCGAAGCCGATGCGCTTTGCCCGGCCCTTCGCCGCCTCGATGGCCGAAACGAGCGCGTCCACCGCGTAGATATCCCCCGCGCAGCCGACCTTGGGGATCATGATGAGGTCGATCCGCTCCCCCGCCTGCTCCAGCACCTCCACCACGTCGCGATACCAGAACGGCGTGTCGAGCCCGTTGATGCGCACCGAGAGGGTCTTCGTGCCCCAGTCGATGTCGTTGATCGCCGCGATCACGTTGGCGCGCGCCTCCGGCTTGTCGGCCGGCGAGACGCTGTCCTCCAGGTCGAGGTTGATCACGTCCGCGGCCGAGGCGGCCATCTTCTCGAAGATCGCCGGGCGCGAGCCGGGGCCGAAGAGTTGGCAGCGGTTCGGACGCGCCGGCGGAGCGGGCTGGACCTTGAAGCTCATCGTGACCTCTCTGGGGAAGGAAATTCCGGATTTGTTAACATCACGGTTAGAATATTGCGTTGACAGCTGTCAACTTTCGCGGCCGCGGGGCGGGGCCAGCTGTCGGTTCCGGGCCGTGGCCAGCCCCCTGCGGCGGCTTGGCGCGGCATAGCAGCATTGCGCGAATATGGGGTGCGGGGAAGGGGGCGCGGCTCTACATAGGCGGCAACGCCACCGGGGGCAGCCCCGGGGAACACGGCCGCGTGGAGGGGCGGCAGATGCGACACGTGCAGGAGACGATCGACATGAACACTTCGGTTTCGGGCAGCTTCCGCTCGCTCATGCCCTGGGAGGGGCCGGTCCTGCTCGCGCATCTCGAACGCCTGCCCGCCGACGACCTGCGCCGCCGCTTCTGCAACCTGCCCGCACATGACATCCTCGAGGAGTATTCCGCCGAGCCGCTGCGCCGCGACCGCCAGGTGATCGGCTGGTTCCGCGACGGCGTGCTGCGCGGCACCGCCGAGCTGCGCTTCGGCGCGGACGACGTGGAGGCCGCCCTCACGGTGGAGCCGGAGTTCCGCTGCCGCGGCATCGGGCTGATGCTGCTTGAGCGCGCCCGCCGCCGCGCCCAGGCCCTGGGCGCGAAGGCGATCCGCATCTTCACCAGTCAGAACAACCGGCCGATGATCGCGGTGGCGCGCAAGGCCGGGCTGAACATGTCCTTCGAGGATGGCGACGCCGAGGGCGCGCTGGCCCTCGCCCCGGCGCCGGCGGCCTTCTGGGCCGACCTGCTGGGCGAGGAGGCCGGGCAGATCGCCTCCATCCTCTACTGGCCGGCGGCCTTCGCCCGGGCCGAGGCCGGGCGCCGGACGAAGCCGCAGCGCCCGGACGCCGCCGCCTGAACCTCCTGCCTGGCCCACGGGGCGGCCTGCCGGCCGCTTCGAACCGCCGGGCCCTTCTCTCGGGCGCGTCCTGCCGGCCGGGGCGTGACCGGGCGGCCGTTCCGACGGCTCACCCTGCGCCCGGTGGTGCCTGAGCCGCCGCCCGGCGGCTTGCGCCGCGATGCGCCCCGATCCTCCCGGCCGACCCGGGCCGTCGGCTGTCGCGACCGGTGCGGCACCCCGGCCACGGCGGGCACGACAGTGCGGCCTGCGCGCGCCGGTGGCTTGCCAGCCGGGTGTCGGGGTCTCTAGCCTCTCGCATGTTCCCGCGCACCCGAGAGGTTCCCGCCCGTGTCAGCCCGTGCCCTTCGCCCCCTCGCTCCGCTCGCCGTCGCCATGCTCTCGGCCTGCGCGGCCGAGACCGGTGCCGAACGTGCGGCCTCGCCGCTCGCGGCTGTCTCCGCGCCCGCCTCGGACGGGCCCGGGCCGGAGGGCAGCCCCGGTTCCGCCCGCCTTTCCCTGCGGCCCGGTGAACGGCTCAGCCTTGGCATCCAGGCGCTGGTCGGGCCCGGCTGTTCGGTGACCGGCCATGCCGAGTATGCGCCGGAAAGTGCCGGCCCGCGCCTCGGCCTGGTGCGCGAGGAGCGCGGCACCGTCGCCGCGGGCGCCGGCGCTCCCCCGGGCTGTCCCGGACGCCCGGTCCCCGGCGTGCGCCTTACCTACACGGCGGGCGACGCGACCGGGGAGGACCGTTTCGTGCTGCTCGAGCGCAGCGGCCAGGGCGTGCCGCGGCGCATCCCCGTGGCGGTGACGATCTACTGACTCCCGCCGCCGCTCCCCCCGACCGCCCGGGCGACCGGCCCCGGCCGCGCCCGACCCCGCCGGCAAGGCGCGATGGCGATCTCGCTGTGCCGCTCACCTTTCGTCCGGGAGTTTCGGGGTAAACCGCCGATCACGAGTGGTGTTGCGCCCATCCGGGGTCGGGCGCGACCCTCCGTGCCCGGCGGAGATCCCCGGACACGCGGGTTGGAGAGGGCGGACGTGGCGGTTGCAGGCCGGGCGGGGGCATGCAGGCCCTCAGCCCTCAGCCCTCAGCCCTCAGCCCTCAGCCCTCAGCCCTCAGCCCTCAGCCCTCAGCCCTCAGCCCTCAGCCCTCAGCCCTCAGCCCTCAGCCCTCAGCTTCCGGCGGGGCTGCTCGCTACATCAGGTCCGCATGGGGCAGGTCAGATCCGGGCACCGGAGGGCCAGGCAGACGGGTCGGGGCAGGGGGCCTCCCGCCCCTCCGGCGGTCAGCCGCGCTGCGCGCGGAAGCCGCCTCCGCGTTGGGCCGTGCCGGCCCGCGCTGCGGGCCGGTGCGCGGGGCACCGGCCTGCCCGTCCTGCGCCATCGGTCCGGCAAGGTTGCCGGGACGGACACCGCCGCCCGGGGCGGAGGGCCGGGAGGCCCTTCGCCACGCCTGCCGAGCTGCGGGCGCCGCAGGCGCCCTCGGCGAGGCAGGCGTTCCCCCGCCCGGATCGGTGCGCGCTTGCCGTCACTGCAGGTCGGAGAAGGCCGCGGAGATGCGCGAGATCGCGTCCTCCACCTGCACCCGCGGCATCGCGAGATTGAAGCGCAGGCAGGTGGCGCCGCCCTCGCCGAAGGGGGTGCCGTGGTTGGGCAGCACCTTCGCCTCCTTCTCCACCCGGCGGGTGAACTCCTCCGGGCTCATCCCGGTGCCGGCGAAATCGACCCAGGAGAGGTAGGTGGCCTGCATGGGCATCGAGCGCACCCCGGGCAGCGCGTTCATCGCCGCGTCGAACAGGGCGACGTTGCCGGCGATATAGGCCACCAGCGCGTCGAGCCATGCGTCGCCGCCGGTGTAGGCCGCCTCGGCCATCAGCATGCCGAAGCGGTTGGGCGAGCCGCCCGAGGCCGCGAGCCGCGCCGCGAAGGCCCGGCGCAGATCGGGGTCGGGGATGATCACGTTGCCGGTCATGCCGCCGGCGAGGTTGAAGGTCTTCGATGCCGCGGTCATCAGCACCATGCGGTCGAGGTGTTCGGGGGCGGCCAGCGCCGTCACCGTGTGGGTGTTGCCCGGCAGCACGAGGTCGTGGTGCACCTCGTCGGCCACCAGGATCAGGTCATGCTCGGCGCAGAACGCGGCGAGGGCGCGCAGCTCCTCCGGGGTCCAGATCCGCCCGCCGGGATTGTGCGGCGAGCACAGCACCACCATGCGCTCGCGGCCGTTGAGCTCCGCCGCCAGCGCCTCGAGGTCCATGTGGAACACCCCGTCGCGCTGCACGAGGGGGGATTGCACCACCTCCCGGTCATTGGCGCGGATGATGCGGTGGAAGGCGTGGTAGACCGGGGTGAACAGGATCACCCCGTCGCCCGGCTCGGTATAGGCCTGCAGGCACAGCGCCAGCCCGCTCACCAGCCCGTGCGCGGTGTGGATCCACTCCTTCTCGACGTCCCAGCCGTGCCGGCGCTTCATCCAGCCGATGATCGCCGCACGGTAGGAGGCATCGGCGCCGTAATAGCCGTGCACCCCGTGGCGCACGGCCTCGGCCAGCACCTCGTTCACGCAGTCGGGGGCGCGGAACTCCATGTCCGCCACCCACATGGCGAGCCCTTCGTCGGGCGAGACGCCGTAGATCTGTTCGAGATTGTCCCACTTGGCGGAATGCGTGTTGCGACGGTCGACGACCGTGTCGAAATCAAAACTCATCAGGGGGTACTCCTTCTCCGGCCGCCACGCTATCGGATGCAGCGCCGGGCGCAAGATGTCTGCGGCGCGGCGCGGGGGAGGAAGCTGCGTCCACCCGGAGGGTGGCTACCGCCGAATCCAAAGCCGGAGGGCGGCTACCGCCGAATCCAAGGCCGGAGGGCGGCCACCGTTGCACCCGATGCAACGCCGGGGTGCCTGTGCTTGCGCCCGCGCGCGGCATCGCCTAAATCGCGAGCATGAGCACGCGCAACATCCTCATCCATCCGGATGCCCGCCTGAAGAAGGTCTGCGATCCCGTCTCCGAGGTCACCCCGGAGATGCGCAGCCTCGCCGAGGACATGCTGGAGACCATGTACGACGCCCCCGGCGTCGGGCTCGCCGCACCGCAGGTGGGGGTGCTCTCGCGCGTCTTCGTGATGGACTGCTCGGGCAAGGACGAGGGCGAGGAGCCGATGGTGCTGTTCAACCCCGAGATCACCTGGGCTTCGGAGGAGGTGAACACCCACGAGGAGGGCTGCCTCTCCATCCCCGAGATCTACGAGAACGTCACCCGCCCCGCGAGCGTGCGCATGGCCTTCCTCGACATGGACGGCAAGCCGCAGGAGCGCGAGTTCGACGGGCTCTGGGCCACCTGCGCCCAGCACGAGCTCGACCATCTCAACGGCCGGCTGTTCATCGATTATCTCAGCGCGCTGAAGCGCTCGATGATCACCTCGAAGATGAAGAAGCTGAAGCGGCAGCGCGCGTGATCCGCCCGTTCCTCCAGTGGCCCGACAAGCGGCTGCGCACGCCCTGCGAGCCGGTGGAGGCCGTGGATGACGACGTGCGCGCCACCTGGCAGGACATGCTCGAGAGCATGTACGCGATGCCCGGCGTGGGCCTCGCCGCCTGCCAGATCGGCGTGATGCGCCGCCTTGCGGTGGTCGATTGCTCCGAGGCGCAGAATTCTCCCATCCGCATGGCGAACCCCGAGGTGCTGCACGCCTCGGTGAAGCCGCGCACCCACACCGAGGCGAGCCCGAACCTGCCCGGCCTCCATGCCGAGGTGGAGCGCCCGCGCGCCGTCACCGTGCGCTACATGGACGAGAGCGGGGCCTGGGTGGAGCGCGATTTCGTGCACCTCGAGGCAACCTCGGTGCAGCACCAGATCGACCACCTGAACGGGCTCGTCTACCTCGACCGGCTCAAGCCCGCGCGACGGCAGATGCTGCTCGCGAAATACATGAAGGCCCGGGCCCGGGCCGGGAGGCGCTGATGCGGCTCGTGTTCATGGGCACGCCCGAGTTCTCGGTGCCGGTGCTCGAGGCGCTGGTGGCGGCGGGCCACGAGCTGGCCGCCGTCTATTCCCAGCCGCCGCGCCCGGCGGGCCGGGGCAAGAAGCCGCGCCCCTCGCCGGTGCAGGCGCGGGCCGAGGCGCTGGGCCTGCCCGTGCGCACCCCGCTCAACTTCCGCGACCCGGCCGAGCGCGAGGCCTTCGCCGCGCTCGGCGCCGAGATCGCCGTGGTGGTGGCCTACGGGCTCATCCTGCCGCAGGCGGTGCTCGACGCGCCGGCGCGCGGCTGTCTCAACATCCACGCGAGCCTGCTGCCGCGCTGGCGCGGCGCCGCCCCCATCCACCGCGCGGTGATGGCGGGCGATGCCGAGACCGGCGTGTGCATCATGCAGATGGAAGCCGGGCTCGACACCGGCCCGGTGCTCTTGCGCGAGGCCCTGGCCATCGGGCCGGAGGAGACCACCGGCGCCCTGCACGACCGGCTCTCCGCCCTCGGCGCGCGGCTGATCGTGGAGGCGCTGGCGCAGCCCGGCCTCACCCCCGAGCCGCAGCCGGAGGAAGGCGTGCTCTACGCCGCCAAGATCGACAAGGCCGAGGCAAAGGTGGACTGGACGCGCCCCGCGGCGGAGGTCGACCGGCTGGTGCGCGGCCTCTCGCCCTTCCCCGGCGCCTGGGCGGAGACGGGCCCCGGGCCTGCGCCCGAGCGGGTGAAATTCCTCGCGAGCCGCGTCGTGCCCGGCGCGGGCGAGCCCGGCGAGGTGCTGGCCACCGGGCCCGAGGGGGTGACCGTGGCCTGCGGCGAGGGCGCCGTGTGCCTCACCCGGCTGCAGCGCTCGGGCAAGGGCGCCATGCAGGCAGAGGACTTCCTGCGCGGCTTCCCGCTGGCGGCGGGCTCCCGGTTCGACTGAGCCGGGACGTCGCTCGCCGGCACTCACGTCTCCCGTTGCGGCCGCGGCGCCCCGTGCCGCCGGTGCCTGACGTGCCCGCGCTCCCGGCGCCGCCCCGCGCAAACCGCAGCGCCGGGACAGGCCGCTCCGCCGGCGGACTTGCCATCGCCCGCCCTGCCTGAGCCATCCTCGCTGCCTGCTGCCTGCTGCCTGCTGCCTGCTGCCTGCTGCCTGCTGCCTGCTGCCTGCTGCCTGCTGCCTGCTGCCTGCTGCCTGCTGCCTGCTGCCTGCTGCCTGCCGGATCAGGCCCTGTGTGGACGTCTTCGCCCCGGCGCCGGCAAAGCGCGCCCGCGGTGGCGGGGCCGGCTGCGGTTTCTTCTGCCCCGAGAGGGCCGCCGAGCCCCCCCGCAGGCCGGGGGTGCGGCCGCGGCGGCTCAGGGCCAGGGTTCGCGGGTCAGCGGCCTGGGGAAGGTGATGCCGTCGCGGCTGTGCATGGCGATGTTCACCCGGAAGGCCTCGGCGATGCGCTCGGAGCGGCCGATGAGCAGCTCGGCGGTCTTCGGCGGGCAGAGCGTGGTGGCCGTGTGGCGGAACAGCGCCAGCCAGCGGCGGAACTGCGCGTCTTCCAGCCCGGCGATGCCGAGATGGCGCTGCATGGGCCTGCCGTCGTAGGCGCGCGTGCCCAGCAGGGCGGAGCACCAGAAATCCTCCACCCGCGCCACATGCGTGGCCCATTTCGCATCCGGCACATGGGCGCGGAACAGCGGGCCGATCACCGGGTCGGCGCGGGCGAGGTCGTAGAATCGCGCCACCACCCGGCCGATCATCGCCTCGTCGAGCCCCTCGGCCAGCGCCTCTGCCACCGGCGGCACGGGCGGGCGCGCGGGCCGGCTCATCGACCCGCCTCGCCGGGCGCGCCCGCCGGGCTGATGACGTAGGTGCAGCGCCGGCCGCCGCTCACGATATGCTCCACCCGCTTCACCGCCGCCTCCTCGCCCAGCACCGCCTCGAACACCGCCTGCTCGGCCCGGCAGAAACCCTGGCAATGGCTGGCGGCGGCGCAGATCGGGCAGTGGTTCTCGATCAGCAGCAGGCTGCCGTCCTCGCAGGCCTCGGCATGGGCCATGTAGCCCTCGGCGCTGCGCAGCTCGGCCAGCTTCGCCACCCGGGCGGCCAGGCTGGCGCAGCCGGTCATCTCGGCCTCGTAGAGCCTGCGGGTCGTGGCTTCGCGCGCGGCGATCACCTTGTCGCGCGCCGCGTCGCCCAGCACCTCGGAGATGCTGCGCAGGATGTCGACAGTGAGCGCGGCGTGGCTGTCGGGAAAGCGGGCGTGACCCTTGTCGGTGAGGTGCCACCACACCGCCGGCCGCCCCCGCCCGGAGGCACGGCGCTCCTCGGCCACCAGCCCGTCCTCCGCCAGCTTCTGGAGCTGCTGTCGCGCCGCCTCGCCCGTGGTCTCCAGCCGGTGCCCGAGCTGCGCGGAGGTGAGGGCGCCCTGCATCTTCAGCGCCATCAGGATGCGCTCGGAAGGGGCCCGCGGCGACCATGCGGAATTATCCAAGTCATGTCTTGACATAATGGCTCCGATCTTTTTCAAAGATGTTGCTTGTTTTAATATCGAAGCGCGCGGCCCGGCGCAAGCCCGGCGCGAGAGGAGAACCGAGATGGCCTTCGACCTGCCCGCACTGAACTATTCCGCCTCCGCCCTGGAAGGGCGGGGCATGAGCCAGGAGACGCTGGAGCTGCACCACGACAAGCACCACCAGGCCTACGTGACCGCGCTCAACGGCTTCGTGGAGGCCCAGCCCGACCTGCAGGGCAAGACGCTCGAGGAGATCGTCACCCTCACCTATGGCGACACGGCGCGCGCCGGGGTGTTCAACCAGGCCGGCCAGCACTGGAACCACATCCATTTCTGGAACGCGCTCTCGCCGGAGGGCGGCCGCATGCCCGCGCGGCTGCAGACCCGGCTGGTGGAGGATTTCGGCTCGGTCGACGCGTTCAAGGCGGCGTTCAAGGCCGCGGCGGTGGGGCAGTTCGGCTCTGGCTGGGCCTGGCTGATCCGCAAGCCCGACGGGCGCCTCGGTGTCACGAAGACCCCCAATGGCGTGAACCCGCTGGCCACCGGGGAGGGCACGGCGCTGCTGGGCCTCGACGTGTGGGAGCACAGCTACTACGTGGATTTCCGCAACCGGCGGCCGGACTACGTGGCCAATTTCCTCGACAACCTGGCGAACTACGAGTTCGCCGAGGCCAACCTCGGCTGAGCGGCCCCGAGCCCGTCCCGAGCCCGTCCCGAGCCCGTCCCGCGCGGCGGGCGCGGGACGGGCGCCCGACACCGACCCTCCGAGGCGCCATGACCTACGTCGTCACCGAGAACTGCATCGCCTGCAAGTACATGGACTGCGTGCAGGTGTGCCCCGTCGACTGCTTCCACGAGGGCGAGAACGCCCTGGTGATCGACCCCGGGGAATGCATCGACTGCGGGGTCTGCGAACCCGAGTGCCCGGCGGATGCCATCCGTCCGGACACCGCGCCGGACATGGAGCGCTGGGTGGCGTTCAACCGCCGCTACGCGGCCCTCTGGCCGGTGATCGACACCCCCGGCACCCCGCCGCCGGACGCCGAGGCCATGGACGGGGTGCCGGGCAAGCTGCAGAGCCATTTTTCGCCCGAACCGGGGCGCGGAGACCGATCATGACCCCTTCTCCAGACACGCCGGCCGCAGCCGCGGGCCCGCCGGACCCGCAGCGCTTTCGCGACGCGATGGCGGCGCTGGCGGCCACCACCTGCCTCGTGTCCGCCGCCGGGGACGGGCGGCGGACCGGGCGCATCGTGACCGCGGCCTTCTCGCTGGCGGTGGAGCCGCCGAGCGTGCTGGTCTCGATCCGGGCCGATTCCGAGCTCGCGGCGGTGATCGGCCGCACCGGCGGGCTGTCCTTCGCCATGCTGGGCGAGGTGCAGCGCCCGGTGGCAGAGGCCTTCGCCGGCGGCACGCCGGCAGAGCAGCGCTTCCGCCACGGCGACTGGCGGGCCTGGCCCTCGGGCCACCCGCGGCTGCTGGGCGCGGTGGCCTGCATGGATTGCACGGTGAGCGACGAGGCGGTGATGGCCGGGCACCGGCTGTTCGCCGCCGTGCCCAGGCGCATCGATTTCGACAAGACCCGCGCGCCGCTGGTCTGGCACGATCGCCGTTTCTGCGGTGTGAGGCCGCTGTGAGCCCGCTGCGCAAGACATCAAGGCTTCGCGCCCGGCGGCACCGCCGCCGGCGCGCCCCGGTACAGGACGCATCGCCCGTGAAAACCCTATCCGTGAAGACCTTTCCCTGGCGCCATCTCTGTGCCGGGCTGCTCGCCGCCTTCTTCGTGCTCGGCGGCTCGCTGAACCTCTTCCCCTCCGAGGAGATCCGCGCCGACTACGTGCGCTGGGGCTACCCGGCCTCCTTCCACATCGTCACCGGCATTCTCGAATGGGTCACGGCGGCGCTGCTCGTGGTGCCGTTCAGCCGGCTGGCGGGCAGCCTGCTCGGCGCGGGGGTGATGATCGCCGCCGCCGTGACGGTCGTGGCGAATGGCGAACATGCCCATGCGGTGCCGCCGCTGGTGGTTCTGGCGCTGCTGATGCTCAACGGCTGGCTGACCTGGCGCGGGCGCGCCGCCGGGCGGGACTGAGCCGGCCGCCGGCCGGGGGCGCTCCCGAGCCGGGTGCGAGCCCGCGTGGCCAGCCGCAGGCGGGCCCGGCCCGGGGCCACCCTGCGGGGGAGCCGCGCCGCGCCTGTGCCGGCGCTCTCGCCGGCGGGGGCGGGCGCTCAGCCGCTCAGCCGATCAGCCGATCAGCCGCGGGCGCGGGCGGGCTTGAAGGGCGCCATGCCGGCGCGGGCCAGCGCGTCGGCGCGCTCGTTCTCCGGGTGGCCGGCGTGGCCCTTCACCCATTCCCAGGTCACCTTGTGGCGGCGGTGCGCCTCGTCGAGCCGGCGCCAGAGGTCCTCGTTCTTCACCGGCTTCTTGTCGGAGGTCTTCCAGCCGTTCTTCTTCCAGCCGAACATCCAGGAGGTGATGCCGCCCTTCACGTAGTTGCTGTCGGTGATCACGGTGACGGTGGTGGGCCGCTCCAGCGCCTCGAGCGCCGAGATCGCGGCCATCAGCTCCATGCGGTTGTTGGTGGTCTGGGCCTCGCCGCCCTTGAGCTCGCGCTCCTTGAGCACGGCATCGCCCTCGCGCGCCACCAGCAGGGCGCCCCAGCCCCCGGGGCCGGGGTTTCCGGAGCAGGCACCGTCGGTGTAGGCGAAGAGTTCAGGCATTGCGGCGGGCCTCGATGGTCAGGTTCTCGGACGGGTGGCCGTCGTAATGCTTTCCGGGCCGGCTGTCGATGCTGATGTCCGTGAAACCCGCGGCGGCGAGCAGGCTGCGCAGGTCCTCCGGTGCGTAGTAGGCGTAGTGGCGGCCGAGCCCGTCGCGCCGGTCCTCGGTGCCGGCCTGCAGGCCGATGAGCAGGTGCCCGCCCGGGCGCAGGGCGCGGGCGATGCGCGCGAGGATGTCCGGCATCGCGGCGCGGGCGGCGTGCTGGAGGCTGTAATGCGCCCAGATGCCGTCGAAGGCGGCGGTGTCGGCGAGGGTCTCGACGCGCTCGATGCGCACGGCAAGCCCGTGGCGCGCGGCGGCTTCGGCGGCGAGGCCGGGGGAGGCGTCGATGGCGCTCACCCGGTGGCCGCGGGCCCGCATCTCCGCCGCCGCCCAGCCGGCGCCGCAGCCGAGGTCGAGCAGGTCAGAGGGCGCCTCGAAGCGGCCGAGGAAGCGCGCGAGGCTGCCGGGCACGCGCTCGGGCGTCGACCAGGCGGCGTAGGTGGCGGCCTCGCTGTCATAGAAGCGGGTGGTGGCGAAGGCGTCGAACACGGCGTTCATGTCGGGCGGCTGCAGGGGAAAGTCGAGCGCGCCGGGGATGGGCGCCACCCAGGGCAGGCGCCGGGCGGTGAAGAGGTCGGCCGCCGGGCGGAAGCCGTGCCCGGCATCGAGCGTGCCGCCCTTCACCGCGATGCTCGGCGCGCCACCGGCGTTGATGTGGTAGATGCGCGTGCCGCAGGACGGGCAGAAATGGTAGTGCTTCACCCGGCCGGAATCCGCCTTCGCCTCGAAGAAGGCGGTCTCGCCGGTCAGGGTGAAGCCTTCCGTTGGCACGAACAGCGACAGGCCGAAGGCCGAGGCGCTCTGCGCCTGGCAGGCGGTGCAGTGGCAGCGCGCCATGCCCAGCGGCGCCCCGCCGATGGTGTAGCGCACCGCGCCGCACTGGCAGCCGCCGGTGATGGTGGCGGGGGTGTCCGGGACGGGCGGGCTGTCGGTCATGCGGAGGCTCCGGGGCTGCGTGGCGGGTCGGGACGGGCGGGCGTGGTGGCAGGCGGGGCGGAGTGGCCTGGTACCGGGCGTGCCTGCCGGGCTCGGTGCAGACTGGCAGGCTTGGTGCGAAGGGTCAGGTGTCAGGCTCGGCTGGCAGGGGCGGGGCAGGACGGGCAGTTGTGCGGCATGCCTGGCGGGTGACGAGGGCCGGCGGCTGGTGCAGGGGCGCGGTCGGGCTCGCCGGCCGCGCCTGCGGCGGGCAGCTCAGGCCACCTTCTCGCGCAGAACCCGGGGCACCTTGAACTCGACGTTCTCCTGCGCGGTCTCCACCAGTTCCACGGTCACGTCGTAGCGGGCGCGGAACGCGTCGATCACCTCGTTCACCAGCACCTCGGGCGCGCTCGCCCCGGCGGTGATGCCCACGGCGCGGATGCCGGAAAGGGCGCGCCAGTCGATGTCGGCGGCGCGCTGGACGAGCTGGGAATAGGCGCAGCCGGCGCGCTTGCCCACCTCCACCAGCCGGCGGGAGTTCGACGAGTTCGGCGCCCCGATCACCAGCAGCGCGTCGATCTTCGGCGCCACGGCCTTCACCGCCTCCTGGCGGTTGGTGGTGGCGTAGCAGATGTCTTCCTTGTGCGGGCCCACGATGGCGGGGAAGCGGGCCTTCAGCGCCGCCACGATGCCGGCGGTATCATCGACCGAGAGCGTGGTCTGGGTGATGAAGGCGAGGCGTTCGGGGTCACGCGGGGTCAGGGTGGCGACATCCTCGGCGGTCTCGACCAGCAGCACCTCGCCCTCGGGGAGCTGGCCCATGGTGCCCAGCGTCTCCGGGTGGCCGGCGTGGCCGATCATCACCATCTGCAGGCCGGCGGCATGGTGGCGCTCGGCCTCGACATGAACCTTGGAGACCAGCGGGCAGGTGGCGTCGACGAAGAGCATCTCGCGGCGCGCGGCCTCCGCCGGCACGGCCTTCGGCACGCCATGGGCGGAGAACACCACCGGGCGGTCGGCCGGGCAGTCGTCGAGCTCCTCCACGAAGACGGCGCCCTTGGCGCGCAGCCCGTCCACCACGAAGCGGTTGTGCACGATCTCGTGGCGCACGTAGACCGGCGCGCCCCATTTCTCCAGCGCCATCTCGACGATGCGGATGGCCCGGTCGACCCCGGCGCAGAAGCCGCGGGGGGCGGCGAGATAGAGCATGAGCGGCTCAGGCATGAATGTCTCCCAAGGCGGATGTCGGGCGCAGCTTACCGCGCGTGGAGGGCGGAGGAAACCGCCCCGCGGCATCGTGAACGCGGGGCTCGGCCCGGCTCAGCCCAGCTCAGCCCAGTTCGGTGCGCACGGCGGCGAAGACGGTCTCGAACATCTCCGTGGTCAGCCGGCCGGTGTTGGTGTTGTAGCGCGAGCAATGGTAGCTGTCGAAGAGCTTCAGCCCGCCGATCTCGTGGCGCGCGGCATGGCCGAAGGGATGGGCCGAGAGCTTCGCGCCGAGGGCGCGCAGCGTGCTCTCGTGGCTGATCCGCCCGAGGCAGACGATCGCCTCCAGCCGGGGCAGGGCGGCGATGCGCGCCGCGAGGAACTGCCGGCAGGTGTTGATCTCGGCGCCCACCGGCTTGTTCTGCGGCGGCACGCAGCGCACGGCGTTGGTGACCATGCAATCGGTGAGGACGAGCCCGTCGTCCGGCCGGGCGTCGAACCTGCCGTTCGCCCAGCCGAAGCGGGTGAGCGTGGCGTAGAGCAGGTCGCCCGCGTAATCGCCGGTGAAGGGGCGGCCGGTGCGGTTCGCCCCGGTCACGCCGGGGGCGAGGCCGATCACCAGCAGCCGGGCGTCCGCATCGCCGAAGGAGCGCACGGCGCCGTTGTACCAGCCGGGCTCGCGGGCGCGGACCTCCTCGCGGTAGGCGACGAGCCGGGGGCAGAGGGTGCAGCCGGGCTCGGCTTCCGGGGCGGCGGCGATGGCGGGGAGGCTGGCGGGCAAGGGCTGGAGCTCCTGCTGGTGTCCGGCGGGCGCGGAGCGCGGGGGGCCGGGCGCGGGCAAGGGGAGCGCACCCGGGCGGGGCCGGGCACGCGGGCGCCCCCGGAGGGGCGGCCCCGGTCAGTCGGCGTCAGTCGCCGTTGATCTCGGCGTCCTCGCGCGGCTGGGCCTGCTGCGGGCGCGGCGGGCGGCCGATCACGTCCTTGAGCTCCTCGAGCTCGATGAAGTTGTCGGCCTGGCGGCGCAGCTCGTCGGCGATCATCGGCGGCGAGGAGCGGATGGTCGAGACCACCGACACCCGCACGCCGTGGCGCTGGATGCCGGCCACCAGCGGGCGGAAGTCGCCGTCGCCGGAGAACAGCACCATGTGCTCGATATGCGGGGCCATCTCCATCGCGTCGACCGCGAGCTCGATGTCCATGTTGCCCTTCACCTTGCGCCGGCCCATGGAATCGGTGAATTCCTTGGCGGCCTTGGTGACCATGGTGAAGCCGTTGTAGTCCAGCCAGTCCACCAGGGGGCGGATGGGGGAATACTCCTCGTTCTCGATCAGCGCGGTGTAGTAGAAGGCCCGGACAAGCTTGCCGCGCCGCATGAACTCGGAACGGAGGAGCTTGTAGTCGATGTCGAACCCGAGGGCCTTGGCCGCCGCGTAGAGATTGGAGCCGTCTATGAACAACGCCAGGCGTTCATCGCGGTAAAACATCTGGGGAACCTCCAAATAGATTTTGTCCGCGGGCTTCGTGGTGAGACATCCACATCCCCCCGTGGCAACAGCGCGGTTTTAGGCATTTGGCCCGAAGAAGGAAAGGCGATTAGCGTGGAGGACACATGAATCTGATTTATGTTGCCGTAGGGTCAAACAGGCGTCCCGACGCTGCCGGGGCCGCGGATCCGCTCTCCGCGGCCCTGACGGCGATCATACACGAATCGATCCGCCCGCGGATAGTCTCGCCGTGGTACCGCAGCCCGGCATGGCCAGCGGGAATAGGTCCCGATTTCGTGAACGGTGCGTTTCTCGCCGAGACACAGCTCGGCCCCGAGGAGACCCTCGCTGCATTGCAGCGCGTTGAAAACGCTCTCGGCCGCGTGCGCGAGACGCGCTGGGGCCCGCGGGTGATCGATCTCGACCTGCTGGCCTGGAACGATATCGTGACCCCCGACAGGGCGGAGGTGGAGCGCCTGATGGCCCTCGGGCTGGAGGCGGGAAACCTGCCGGCGCCGGAGCATCTCGTGCTGCCGCACCCCCGCATGCACGAGCGCGGATTCGTGCTCGCCCCGCTACTGCACGTGGCGCCGGACTGGGTGCATCCCCTCACCGGGCTGAGCGTGCGGGAGATGCATGCGCGCCTGCCGGAGGCGGCGCTGGAGGGTGTCATTGAGCTTCAGGGTTGAATGATTCGCCTCTTGCCTTGGCCGCGGCGAGGCCTTAGATACATCCCCTTCGTAATTCCGGAACCAAGTGGAGCATCAGCACATGGCCCGCGTGACAGTCGAAGATTGCGTCGACAAGATCCCGAACCGGTTCGAGCTCGTCATGCTCGCCGCCCACCGTGCGCGCGAGATCGCGACCGGCGCCCCGCTGACCCTCGATCGGGACAACGACAAGAACCCCGTCGTCGCCCTGCGCGAGATCGCCGACGAGACCATTCTCGTCGATGACCTGCGCGAGGCCGCGATCGAGAGCCATCAGCGCCAGATCGAGGTCGACGAGCCGGAGGAGGACGAGATGGCCGCCCTGCTGCTGGCCGACGCCCCGGCGCCCAAGGAAGACGACCTCTCCGAGGAGAAGCTCCTGCGTGCGCTCATGGAGGCGCAGGACCCGAAATGACGACGCAGGGGGGCAGCCGGAGCATGGCCGCCCCCGACGCGCCCTTGGCAGGAGTGAAGGGTGTGGTGACCCGCCCCGACGAGCTGATCGACCTCGTCAAGGCCTACAATCCCAACACAGATGAGGCTTTGATCGAACGGGCCTGGGTCTACGGGGCCCGGGCGCACGCCGGGCAGTTCCGTGCCTCGGGCGAGCCCTATTACAACCACCCCATCGAGGTGGCGAAGATGCTCACCCATCTTCGGCTCGATGACAGCACCATCGTGACCGCGCTGCTGCACGACACGGTGGAGGACAATGCTGGCTGCACCACCGAGGAGGTGGCGGAGATCTTCGGCGAGGAGATCGCCCATCTCGTCGACGGCGTGACCAAGCTCACCAAGCTGCAACTCACCTCCCGCGAGACCGAGCAGGCGGAGAATTTCCGCAAGCTTCTGATGGCGATGTCGCGCGATGTGCGCGTGCTGCTGGTCAAGCTCGCCGACCGTCTGCACAACATGCGGACCATCAAGCACCTCAAGCCCTACAAGCAGGAGCGCAAGGCGCGCGAGACCATGGACATCTATGCGCCGCTCGCCGGCCGCATGGGCATGCAGTGGATGCGCGAGGAGCTGGAGGACCTGTCCTTCCAGGTGCTGAACCCCGATGCCCGCAAGTCGATCATCCACCGCTTCGCCACCCTGCGCAAGGAAAGCGGCGACCTGATCACCCAGATCACCGACGACATCAACGGCGCGCTGGCCAATGCCGGGATCGAGGCCGAGGTCTATGGCCGCGAGAAGCGCCCCTATTCGATCTGGCGCAAGATGGAGGCGAAGGGCGAGGCCTTCCACCGGCTGTCGGACATCTACGGCTTCCGCATCATCACCCGCTCGGTGGACGACACCTACCGCGCGCTGGGCGCCGTGCACCGGCGCTGGGTGGCGGTGCCGGGGCGGTTCAAGGACTACATCTCGCAGCCCAAGTCGAACGGCTACCGCTCGCTGCACACCACCGTGTCGGGGCGCAACGCCAAGCGCGTGGAGGTGCAGATCCGCACCCGCGAGATGCACGAGGTCGCCGAGGCCGGCGTGGCCGCGCACTGGGCCTACCGTGACGGCGTGCCCTCCGACAACCCGTTCGCGGTCGACCCGTTCCGCTGGGTGCGCCAGCTCGCCGAGGAGATCGAGACCACCGAGAACCCGGCCGAGCTGCTCGAGCACGTGAAGCTCGAGATGTTCCAGGACCAGGTGTTCTGCTTCACGCCCAAGGGCGAGGTGGTGAAACTGCCGCGCGGCGCCACGCCGATCGACTTCGCCTATGCCATCCACACCCGCATCGGCCATTCCTGCGTGGGCTCGAAGGTCGACGGCCGGCGCGTGCCGCTGTGGACCAAGCTCAAGAACGGCCAGGCGGTGGAGATCATCCGCGCCGAGGGCCAGCGGCCGCAGTCCTCCTGGGAGGAGATCGTGGTCACCGGCCGGGCGAAATCCGCCATCCGCCGGGCGCTGAAGAACGACCGCCGCGCCGCCGACATCCGCATGGGCCGCGAGATCGCGCGCATCGCCTTCGAGCGCATCGGCAAGCAGGCCACCGACAAGGCGCTCGACACCGCGGCGAAAAGCCTCGCGGTGGGGCGGGGGGACGACCTGCTGGCCAAGCTCGGCTCGGCCGAGATCACCGGGCATGACGTGGTCGCCTGCCTCTACCCCGACCTCGCCACTCCCACGGTGTCCGAGCCGCTGCGCGCCAGCCTGGAGGGGCCGATCTACATCGGTCTCGCCGCCGGGCAGGACGCCATCGCCGGCCCCTGCTGCAGCCCGCTGCCCGGCGAGCGCATCATCGGCATCGCCGAGCGCGGCCGCGGCGTGGTGATCCATGCCATCGACTGCCCCTCCCTCGGCGCCTTCGAGGACCAGATGGAGCGCTGGATCGACCTGCGCTGGAATCCGGACGCGGGGCGGAACGCATCGAACCATGCGCTGCTCGAGATCGTTCTAGCCAATGACCCCGGCGCACTGGGGCGGGTGTGCACCCTGTTCGGAGAGCTGGGCGCGAACATCTCGAACATCGACTTCACCGAGCGGAAGACCGATTTTTACCGCCTCCATGTTGATCTCGAGTTGCGGGATGTGAAACACCTTCACCATATCATTCGTGCGCTTGAGGCCGAGTCGGTTATCACTCAGGTCACGCGTGTGCGCCAGAGTGCCGTAGGGGTGACGGCCGGGGTCGAGTGATCGGGCGCGTCCGGGCGATGTCCGTCCGGAGACAAGGGGAGGCAGAGCGAGCTGCGATGGCTGCAATGCTTGACGGTGGAGTGGAGCCTGTAGACCGGGACATGCGCGGAGCCCGCGCGCCCGGAACGCGTAGCGGATCGCGCGCGTCCCGGGGGCGCTGATGGTCTTCAAGCGGCGTGACAGGCTGCCCCTGGCAGACCGGGCCCGGGAGTTCTTCTATCCCCGCAAGGGCTGGCGGCGGGGCATCGAGTATCTCGGCCACCGGGTGAAGCGGCTGCCCGACAGCCCGCATCGCATCGCGATGGGCTTCGCCGCCGGGGCCTTCGTGTCGTTCAGCCCGATGTTCGGGCTGCATTTCCTCTATGCCGCGGCGGTGGCCTGGCTGGTGCGCGGCAATGTCATTGCCTCGCTGATCGGCACCGCGGTGGGCAACCCGCTCACCTTCCCCTTCATCGCCATCACCTCGCTGGGCATCGGCCGCTGGCTGCTGGGTCGGGGCGACGAGGGCTCGACCTTCAACCAGGTGACCCATGCCTTCGGCGAGGCTTTCGGCGGCATCTGGGAGACGTTCCAGAGCTGGTTCGGCTACGGCCCCAGCGCGCTCGACCGGCTGTTCCTGTTCTTCCACGACGTGTTCCTGCCGTATTTCCTCGGCGGCACCATCGCCGGGCTCGGCTGCGGCGCGGTGATCTACGTGATCTGCCGGGTGCTCGTGGGCGCCTACCAGCGCCGCCGCCGCGGCCAGATGCTTGCGCGCGTGAAGCAGAAGATGGAAGCTGCGGCGCGGAAACGCTCCGAGCAGCAGGGGAAATCCGGGCTCACGCCGAAGATCGACCCCGCCGAGTGACCGTCCCGCGGCGCGCGCCTTGCGCCGCGATACCCCCCGCGGGCACCCCCGCGAAACTGTCCCGCGGGCCCGTCCCGCGCCGAGAGATCACCGCCGCGAGGCACCGCGCCACCGGGCCCGGTCCACGGCACGCCGACCAGAGGACCCGACCGAGATGGCCACCGACACGCCCGCCACACCCCCCGCAAGGCCCCTGGGCCGGCTGCGGCTCGGGGTGAACATCGACCATGTCGCCACGGTGCGCAACGCGCGCGGCGGCGACACGCCGGACCCGGTGCGCGCCGCGCGCCTGGCCGAAGCCGCCGGGGCCGACGGCATCACCGCCCATCTGCGCGAGGACCGCCGCCACATCGGCGACGCCGACATCGAGCGGCTGGTCGCCTCCCTCACCGTGCCGCTGAACTTCGAGATGGCCGCGACGGCGGAGATGCAGGCCATCGCCCTGCGCCACCGCCCGCATGCCGTCTGCCTCGTGCCCGAGCGGCGCGAGGAGCGCACCACCGAGGGCGGGCTGGAGGTGGCGCGCGAGGAGAACCGGCTGGCGCATTTCATCGCGCCGCTGCGCGAGGCCGGTTGCCGGGTGAGCATCTTCATCGCCGCCGACCAGCGCCAGATCGAGGCCGCCGCGCGCATCGGCGCCCCGGTGATCGAGCTGCACACCGGCGCCTATTGCGACGCGCATAACGAGGGCCGCCTCGAGGCGCGCGACGCCGAGCTCGCCCGCCTGCGCGACATGGCCGCCTTTGCCCATTCCATCGGGCTCGAGGTGCATGCCGGCCACGGCATCACCTACGAGACCGTGAAGCCCGTCGCCGCCTTCCCGCAGGTGATGGAGCTCAACATCGGCCACTACCTCATCGGCGAGGCGATCTTCTCCGGGCTCGACAGCGCCATCCGCCGCATGCGCGCGCTGATGGACGAGGCCCGGCGCGAGGCATTCGGCGACGCGGGCGCCGCATGATCCTCGGGGTCGGGACCGACCTTGCCAACATCGAGCGGATCGGGGGCACGCTGGAGCGCTTCGGCCCCCGCTTCGTCAACCGTGTCTTCACCGAGATCGAGCAGAACCGCTCCGAGCGCCGCCGCGAGCGCGTTGCCTCCTATGCCAAGCGCTGGGCGGCGAAGGAGGCCTGTTCCAAGGCGCTGGGCACCGGCCTGCGCATGGGCATCGCCTGGATCGAGATGGAGGTGGTGAACCTCCCCACCGGCCAGCCCACCATGCGGCTCTCGGGCGGCGCGGCGGAGCGGCTGGCGCGCATGCTGCCCGAGGGGCATGCGCCGCACATCCATGTCTCGCTCACCGACGATCACCCCTGGGCGCAGGCCTTCGTGGTGATCGAGGCCTGGCCGGAGGGGGGCCGGGCGGGGCAGGGGTTCGCGGCGCCGTGACAGGGGCCGGGCCTTCCTTGACAGCGCCCGCCCGAGGCGCGACAACCCGCCCGGCCGCGCCCCCGCGCCGGGCACAGATTTGACCAGCCCTCCCGCGTCCTGCGGCGGGCACCGATTGACCAGCCCGGTCGCGTCCCTGCGCGGGCTCCGATGGAACGGAACGAGATGAGCACCAAGGCGAAGAGCGGAAGCAGCAGCATTGTCGAACTGGTCAAGACCGTGGTCTATGCGCTGCTCATCGCGGCGGTGTTCCGCACCCTGCTGTTCCAGCCGTTCTGGATCCCGTCGGGCTCGATGAAGCCGACGCTGCTGATCGGCGATTTCCTGTTCGTGAACAAGTTCGCCTACGGCTACTCGCGCAATTCCTGCCCGTTCTCGGCCTGTCCCTTCTCCGGGCGCATCTGGGCCAGCGAGCCGGAGCGGGGCGACGTGATCGTGTTCCGCCACCCGCGCACCGGCGAGGATTACGTGAAGCGGCTCATCGGCCTGCCGGGCGACCGGGTGCAGGTGAAGGAGTCGCAGCTCTACATCAACGGCGCGGCCGTGGAGACGCAGGTCGCCCCCGATTTCGTCGAGCCCTACGTGGCCCAGGGGCTGCAGACCCATCCCGGCTCGCGGCCGAACTGCATCAACGGCCCGGTGGCCCAGGGCGCCGATTGCGTGAAGCGCGCCTTCACCGAGACCCTGCCTGGCGGTGTCACGCATGAAATCCTTGATGTGACCGAGACGCGGGGCGACAATACGGTCGAGTTCACCGTGCCGCCGGGGGAGTATTTCTTCATGGGCGACAACCGGGACAATTCCATCGACAGCCGCTTCTCGCAGTCCGAGGGCGGGGTGGGGTTCGTGCCCTTCGAGAACCTGATCGGCCGGGCGGACCGGATCATCTTCTCCTCCGCCGGCGACAGCCTGCTCGCCTTCTGGGACTGGCGCGCCGACCGTTTCTTCAAGGCCGTCGAGTGAGCGGCGCGCGCGCATCCGCCGGGCCCCTCGCGGGGCTCTCGCAGGCCGGCCGGCGGGCCGGCCGCGCCTGATGGCTGCGCGCGCCGAGGTTCTGGCCCGTGTCGAGGCACGGATCGGGCACGTGTTTGCCCGCATCGCCCTGCTCGACGAGGCGCTCACCCATGCCTCCTTCTCCACCGCCGTGCGCCCGGACAACCAGCGGCTCGAGTTCCTGGGCGACCGGGTGCTGGGGCTGGTGATCGCCGAGGCGCTGCTCGAGCAGGATCCCGGCGCGGCCGAGGGCGTGCTCGCGCCGCGGCTCAACGCGCTGGTGCGCAAGGAGACCTGCGCCGAGGTTGCGGGCGCGCTCGACCTTGGTGCGGCCATCGTGATGGGGCGTTCGGAGATGCTCTCGGGCGGGCGGCGCAAGCAGGCCATCCTGGGCGACGCGATGGAATCGGTGATCGCGGCGGTCTATCTCGACGCCGGGCTCGACGTGGCGCGCGCCTTCATCCTGCGCGCCTGGGCCGGGCGGATCGAGACCGCGGAGGCCCGGGCGGCGGATGCGAAGAGCGCGCTGCAGGAATGGGCGCAGGGGCGTGGCCAGGTGCCGCCCGAATATTGCGAGATCGGGCGCAGCGGGCCGCCGCATGCGCCGGTGTTCACCATCGAGGTCCGGCTGGCGAGCGGTGAGCGCGCCGTGGCCCAGGCCCGGTCGAAACGTGCGGCACAGCAATCGGCGGCCTCTGCGCTGCTCAAGTCACTGGAGACCGGAGATGAATGAGGAAGCGACCCGCTGCGGGTTCGTGGCCCTGATCGGCGAGCCGAATGCCGGCAAGTCGACCCTGCTCAACCGCATGGTGGGGGCGAAGGTCTCCATCGTCACGCACAAGGTGCAGACCACGCGCACCCGCATCCGCGGCGTGGCGCTGGAGGGGGCGGCGCAGGTGGTGTTCGTCGACACGCCGGGCCTGTTCCGCCCGCGCCGTCGGCTCGACCGCGCGATGGTGGCCGCCGCCTGGACCGGCGCCTCGGACGCCGACGTGATCGTGCTGCTGATCGAGGCGCATCGCGGCATCACCCCGGGGGTGGAGGCGATCCTCGAGACCCTGGCCGAGCAGGCCGGCACCCGCCCCGTGGTGCTGGCGATCAACAAGATCGACCGGGTGAAGGCCGAGGCGCTGCTCGCCCTCTCCGAGGCGATGAACGCGAAGCGCGACTTCGCCGCCACCTTCATGATCTCGGCCGAGCGCGGCCACGGCGTGAAGGACCTGAAGGCCTGGCTGGGCGAGCGCATGCCCGCCGGCCCCTGGCTTTACCCCGAGGACCAGATCGCCGACCTGCCGCTGCGGATGATCGCCGCCGAGATGACCCGCGAGAAGCTCACCCTGCGCCTGCACGAGGAACTGCCCTACCAGCTCACCGTGGAGACCGAGAGCTGGAAGGAGCACGACAACGGCTCCGTGCGCATCGACCAGGTGGTCTACGTGGCGCGCGACGGGCACAAGGGCATCGTGCTGGGGGCGAAGGGCGAGACGATCAAGGCCGTGGGCTCCGCCGCCCGGGCCGAGCTGCGCGAGTTCCTCGACCGCGACGTGCACCTGTTCCTGCAGGTGCGGGTGCGGCCGAACTGGCTGGAGGAGCCGGAGCGCTACTCCGAGATGGGGCTCGACTTCAAGGACGGCGCATGAGAGGGCGAGCGCGCGCCTCGGGGAGGGGGCAGGCCCCCTCCGCCTCGGCACGCGCGTCGGGCCCTTGCGGGCCCTCCGGTCCTGGCGGGTCCCGCCGCGCCCCGGAGCGGGCGTGGCGAGCGCCGAGCGGGGGCTCGATGCCCCCCGAGGCGCTGCGCCCGGCCGGTCGCGGCGCTGCCGCCGGGGGGGAGTGATGGCCCGGCTCGCCTCCGGTTTCTGGGTGGGCGCCTACCTGCAGCGCCTGCGGCTCGCCGACATCCCGGTCTATGTCACCGCCCGCGGAGACGAGGAGGCCGGCGCCGTGCTGGTGAAGCTCTGCACGCTCGACGGCCGCGCCCGGTGCTTCCACCGCATCACCACGCTCGAGGGCCGGCGCTGGGACGTGCTGGCCGAGGGCGCGGAGCCGGAGGTCGATGCCGCCATCGCCCGCCAGCGCGGTTTCGATCCCGACATCTGGGTGATCGAGGTCGAGAGCCGCGAGGGCCGGCACCTGCTGGAGCAGGACGGGCTGGCGGAGTAGCGCGGCGCGCCCCTCGGGGTGGCTTCAGCGGCTTTCGCCGAACAGGCCGGCGACGAGGGCGCTCAGGGCTTCGGCGAGGGCCTCGGCCTCCGGGCCGGAGGTTTCCACCTCGATGGAGGTGCCCTTGGCGGCGGCGAGCATGAGCAGGCCCATGATGCTGTCGCCCGAGACGGTCATGCCGTCGCGGCTCACCCGGGCGCTGGCGTCAAACCGCTCCACGGTTTCGACGAAGCGGGCCGAGGCGCGGGCGTGCAGCCCCTTCTCGTTGCGGATCTCGAGGCTCAGGGTCATCTGGGGATCATCTGCGGGGCTCTGCCGCCTTCGCTGCCTGACGGGGTCACTGCTGGACGGGCTCGGTGCGGCCGCCGGAGAGGATGGCGCCCGCGGAGTTGATGTACTTGTGCCCGGCGTCGAGCGCGAGCGCCACGCTTTCGCCCAGGGGCAGGTGCCGGGTCTTGCCCAGCTTGACCAGCAGCGGCAGGTTGGCGCCGTAGATCACCTCCACGTTGCCCATCCGGCAGGTGCCCATGGCGAGGTTGGAGGGGGTGCCGCCGAACATGTCCGTGATCACCACCGTGCCCGAGCCGTCCTCCACCTCGCGCACCGCCTGGCGGATCTCCTCCTGCTTGGCGCGCAGGTCGTCGTCGGGCGCGATGCCGATGGCGCGGGCGCCGGGCTGCTTGCCGACCACGTGCTCGAGCGTCGCGAGCATCTCGCGAGCAAGTCCGCCATGGGCCACGATCACAAGACCGATCATCGGTCACTTCCCCTTCCGGGCATTTGCGCTCCTGCCCAGCCGCTCGAGTTCACGGTGGCGAATAGACACAGGCCAGCCTGCGAGTTCAAGCCGTTTTGCGGCGGCCTCGGCCACGCAGACGGACCTGTGTTGCCCGCCGGTACACCCGAAGCCGATGCTCAGGTATGCCTTGCCTTCATCCCGGTAGGCCGGGAGGAGGTCTGATATGAGACCGGTAAAACGTGAAAAAAAGGTCTCGAAGCGGGGGTCGGCGGTCACATGCTCGGCAACTGCCGTGTCCCGGCCGTCGAGCGGGCGCAGCTCGGGGATCCAGTGCGGGTTCGACAGGAAGCGCATGTCGAACATGATGTCGAGCCCGCCGGGGATGCCGCGCTTGTAGGAGAAGGACACCACCGAGACCGCCAGCCCCTGGGTGGCGGCACCGCCGAACCAGCTCTGCAGCTCGGCCTTCAGCTCGTGCGGGGTGAGGTCGGTGGTGTCGATCAGGATGTCGGCCATCTCGCGCAGCGGGTGGAGGAGCGCGTGCTCGCGGGCGAGCCCGGCCTCGGGACTGCCGCCGGGGGCGAGCGGGTGGCGCCGGCGGGTTTCCGAGAAGCGGCGCAGCAGCACGGTGTCGGCGCAGTCGAGGTAGAGCAGCGTGCCGGAGAGGTTGGGCACGTCGCGCAGGGTGAGGGCGGTTTCGGCCAGCGCGCCGGGGGTGAAGCCGCGGGTGCGCGCGTCGATGCCGATGGCGAGCGGCCGGCCGGAGGTGTCGGAGCCCTGCAGCAGCCGGGGCACCAGGCTCAGCGGCAGGTTGTCGATCACCTCGAAGCCCAGGTCCTCCAGCGCGCGGATGGCGGTGCTGCGCCCGGCGCCGGACGGGCCGGTGACGAAGACCACCACCTGGGTGTCGCGCCCGGGCGGCACATGCGGCGACGGGTGGGAGGCGCTGTCGCGCGGGTCGGTGCTCATGGGATCTCCAGCAGGCGGGCGCCGGGGCGCAGGGCGGCAGTGAGCGTGGCGGCGAGGTCGGGGTGGCCGCGGCCGCGCAGGCTGCGCAGCTCCACGTCGAGCAGGCTGCGGAAGCGCGGCGGCGGCAGGCGGTCCGGCTCGGGCTCGTCGAGGTCGACATGCAGCTCGAGCGGGATGTCGCGCACCCGCGGCATCTGCACGAGGCCGATGCCGCGCGCCTCGATGCGCCCGGCGATGGCGGCGGGAGCGACGGCGATCAGCCGCGAGCCGGCGCGGCGCAGGATCACCCCGTCATCGGCCACCAGCCGGGCACCGAGCGCGATCATCCGCAGGCACAGGAGCGACTTGCCCGCCCCCGGCGCGCCGGTGACCAGCAGCCCGCGCATGCCCACCGCCACGCAGCTTGCCTGCGTGAGGGTCATGCGGCCGGGGGGCGGGGGCGGCAGGGGAGGTCTCATCGCGGCAGCTCCACGCGGAAACAGGCGCCGCCGGGGCTGCCGTCGGGGCGGGCGGGGCGGTTCTCGGCCCAGATGCGGCCGCCGTGGGCGTCGACGATCTGGCGCGAGATGCTCAGCCCGAGGCCGGAATGGCCGCCGAACTCCTGCTCCGGGCGCTCGGAGTAGAAGCGGCGGAAGATGTCGTCGAGGTTTTCCGGAGGCAGGCCGGGGCCGGTGTCGCGCACGCTCACCTCGATGTCGCCGCCCGGGGCGCGGCGCGCGCTCACCACCACCAGCCCGCCGGGGGGCAGGAAGGAGACGGCGTTGTCGATGAGGTTTATGAACACGCGCGCGAGGCGGGTCTCGAGCCCGGTGAGCAGCAGCGGGTCGGCCGGCAGGTCGGCGAGCAGGTGGCCGCGGCGGCCGTCCGCCGGCGGGGCCTCCACCTCGGTGAGCATGCGCAGCAGGCCGGTGAGCGAGAAGGTGGTGCGGTCCTCGCGGCCCATCTCGCTGTCGAGGCGGGAGGAGTTGGAGATGTCGGTCACCAGCCGGTCGAGGCGCATCACGTCGGTCTCGATCACCCGCATCAGGCGCTGGCGGGCGGGCCCGCGCCCGGGCGCCACGCGCAGGGTTTCCACGGCGGAGCGCAGCGAGGTGAGCGGGTTGCGGATCTCGTGGGCCACGTCGGCGGCGAAGCGCTCGGTGGCCTCTACCCGCTCAAGCAGCGCCGCGGTCATGCCGCGCATGGCGCCGGAGAGATGGCCGATCTCGTCGCGCCGGGCGGTGAGATCGGGGATCTGGATGCGCCCGGGGTCGAGGAAGCGGCGCGAGCGGCCCTGGCCGCGCTCGGCGGCGGCGGCGAGGCGGCGGATCGGCAGGGCGATGGTGTTGGCGAGCACCAGCGAGAGCAGCACCGAGATCGCGGCGGCCACGGCGGCCATCTGGATGATGCGGTTGCGCTCGTAGCGGATGAGATCGTCGATGTCGCCGCGCCGGGTGGCGACACGCACCACGCCGATGATGCCCTCGGCCACCTCGATGGGGATGGCGGCGGCGATGATGGTCTGCCGGTCGGGGCCGGTCTCGTGGTAGATGCCCGAGCGTCCGACGAGGGCGGCGCGCACCCGGGGATCGTCGCTCGGCGCGGCACCGGCGAGGCTGTCGGCGGCCGCCGCGGCGGCGGAGGCGTCCGGCGTGTCGGGGTCGGTGATGAGCGCGCCGAGCCGGGTGAACAGGTCGGGCCGCGCGGCGCCCTCGATGCCGTCGTGCATCTCGGGGGGCAGGGGCACCTCGAGGTTCGGCAGGGCGGCGGGCTCCTCCCCGGTGTCGACCACCAGCCTGCCGGCGCGGTCGAAGATCTGCAGGCGGCTGCCGCTCACCTGCTGGAACAGCCGGGCCTGTTCGAAGGCGGGCAGGAGGCGGTCCTTCAGCTCGTTGCCCGGGCGCATGGCGATGCTGCCGGCCACCAGCCGGGCCTCGGTCGCCAGCGCGCTGGTGCGCTCGCGCAGCAGCGCGTCCTCGAAGCGGGTGAGGTAGAGGATGCCGCAGACCAGCGCGCCGAGCGCGATCATGTTGATGCCGATGATGCGGCGGGCAAGCGGCGAGCGCAGGCCGCTGCGCAGCATGGACTGGGGCGGGGCGGGGCGGCGGGGCGTCGGGCCCGGGCCGGGCGGCGCGGGGGGCGACGGTTCGCCGGCCGCGGGGGAGGGGCCCGGCTCCGGCGGGCGGTGGCG
>NZ_QRGC01000028.1 GCF_003448965.1 Oceanicella sp. SM1341 | reverse complement strand
CGCGGGCCGGCGGCGGGAGCCGGCGTGCCGGGAAGGGCCGCGTCGGGAAGGGCCGCCTCGGGGAGAGCCGCCTCGGCGAAGGGCTTTTCGGGGGCGGGCGTTTCGGGGGCGGGAGCAGGCCCGCCGGCGCGGCGGCGCGGCGCGGGTTTCGCGGCGGACACGGGCTCCGGCGCCGGGAGGAGGGGCGAGGCCGCCGGGGGGCCCGGTTTCGCGCGGCGGGCGCGGGGCGGGTCGGCGGAGGCGTCCGGGCTGCGGCGGGCCATGGTCAGCCCCCGCCGGAGCCGCGCCGGAACCCGCGCGGGGCGAGGCGGCGATAGGCCTCGACCAGCCGGCCCGCCTCGTGCTCCCAGGCGAAACGCGTCTCCACCCGGCGGCGGCCGATGGCGCCCATGCGCGCGCGCAGGGCCGGGTCGCGCAGCAGGGTGAGCATGCAGGTGGCGAAATCGCGCGCGTCGTCGGGCCGGGCGTAGAGCGCGGCATCGCCGGCGCTCACCCGCCCCTCGGTCACCTCGAACTGCACGATGGGCCGCGACAGGGCCATGTACTCGAGGATCTTGTTCATGGTCGAGAGATCGTTCATCGGCGTCACCCGGTCGGGGTTCACGCACAGATCGGCGGTGGAGAGCATCTCGAAGAGATCCGCATCCGGCAGCCGGCCGGGGAAGGTCACATGGCCCGAGAGGCCCAGCTCGCGCGCCAGCGCCTCGAGCGCCGGGCGCTCCGGCCCGTCACCGGCGAGGCAGAACTGCACGTCGCGCCGGCCCCGGTCGAACACCAGGTGGCGCGCCGCCTCCAGCAGCAGGTCGAGCCCCTCCTGCGCGCCCATCACCCCGACATAGCCCACGAGGTGGCGCCGGCCCGCCTTCCAGCGCGGGTCGGGCGGCATCGGGCGCACCCGGGCGAGATCGGGGCCCGAGCGCACCACCACTACCTGGCCCGGGCCCTTGCGGCCGCGGGTGCGCGCGATGCGCCGGTAGCTCTCGTTGGTCGAGATCACCATGTCGGCGGAGGCGAAGCTCAGCCGCTCCGCGAGGCTCAGCCCCCGGCGCGCCAGCCGGTGCAGCCAGCGCGCCAGCCGGCCCCGGGGCGCGGGGAATTTCGCGTCGAACAGCTCCGGCGACAGGTCGTGATGGTCGAACACATAGGCCCGCCCCAGCAGCCGGAAGGGCAGGGCGACGAGGCAGATCAGGTCCGGCGGGTTGCAGCCCTGCAGCGTGTCGAACCCCTCGGTGCGGAACACCCGCCAGGCCAGCCGCCACTGCCAGAACAGCGCCTCGGCATATTCGCGCGCATAGCCCGCCGGCCCCCGCGCCTGGGTGAGCGGGTGGCGGTGCACGTGGATGCCCTCGAGGCATTCGTAGCGCGCCTGCGCCCCGGGCCCGAGCGGGCAGATCACCGAGACCACCGCCCCCGCCGCCTGCAGGGTGCGCGCCTCCAGCCAGACCCGCCGGTCGAAGGGCACCGGCAGGTTCTCCACGATGATCAGCACCCGCCGGCCGCTCAGCAGCCCCGGCGTGACCCCGGCAAACCCGCCCAGCACGCCGGGAGCCGGCGGCAGGGGAAGTACCTGCGCGAGGAGGGGCTCCGGGGCGGGCTCCGGAACCGGGCCCCCGGCCCGTTCCGCGGCACCCCTCCGCAGCACGGCGGCCTCGGGCCGGATGTCCGCAAGCGGGTTCCGGGGCTGCGGGGCGGGCGCGTCCTCGCCGGGCGCGCGCCCCTCCGGGGCAGGCCGGGCCCGCGCAGGGGTCTCCGGCGCCGACGACGCGGCCCGGCCTCCGGGCGTGCCGTCCGAAGACCGCGGGGCGGGGCGTGCCGCCGGGCCGCCTTCCGGCACGGCCGGAGCAGACCGCGCCGACGGAGGGCTTTCCGCCTCCCGCGGGGCGGGCGGCGCTACCAGGGGGCCGTCCTGCTCCTGCGGGAGGTTTTCCTGCGCCTGCGGAATGTTTTCGTGCTCCTGCGGAGCAAGCTGCCCCTCCGGGAGGTTTTTTCGCTGCTCCGCAGCGGGCTGCCCCTCCGGGAGTCCTTTCAGCTGCTCCGCAGCGAGCCGCCCCTCCGGGAGGCTTTTTCGCTGCTCCGCAGCGAGCCGCCCCTCCGGGGCGAGGCCGAGGCCGAGCCCGAGCCCGAGCCCGATCCCGAGCTCGGGGTCCGGCCCGAACGCCGGCCCCGGCCCTGCCTCCTCCCCGGGAACCGGAGCCGAGAGACCCGCCGGCAGACCCGGCGGCAGCAGCGCCTGCGCCGGGCGGAACCGCGCCGGGGCCTCGGCAAATCCCGCCGGGCCCGCGGCCGGGACCGGGCGGGCCGGCGTGTCGGCCCCCTTGCCCGGAGCCTTTCCGGCAAGCGGGGCCGGGCCGCGCGCCGCCTCGCCGCGCTCGGGGAAACAGGCGGGCCGCTCGGGAAAGCCGGCCGGCCGCGCCGGGGCCCCTTCCGGCCGCTCCGGGGCGCGGGAGGGACGGGCAGGCGCGGGAGGGCGGCGGTCCTGGCTCATGCGAGCACTCCGATGTCGAGGATGCGGGGCGGGGGGGCGAGGAAGCTCAGCTCCTCGATCGTCGCATTGGCCGCGATCACCAGGTCGAAGCCGCCCGCCTCCGCCACCTGCCGGCTCACCAGCAGGTCCGACAGCCGCGGCAGGCTGGCGAAGGCATGGCCCAGGTTCGCCCCCACCAGCTTGCCCGCGTCCAGCGCCGGGTCGTAGACCGCGAGGCGGAACCCCGCCGCCAGCAGCTTGCGCGCCATGTCCACGTTCGGGCTCTCGCGCAGATCATCCGTGCCGGGCTTGAAGGCGAGCCCGACCAGCAGCACCGAGGCGCCGGCGGGCAGCGTGCGCACCGCCCGCTCGTAGAGCTCGTGCTTGTGCACCTCGTTGGAGCGCAGCAGCGCGTCGACCACATGGGTGTTGGCCCCGCAATCGGCGGCGATGTGCTGCAGGGCGCGCACGTCCTTGGGCAGGCAGGAGCCGCCGAAGGCCCCGCCCGGGCGCAGGTAGGCCGGCGAGATGTTCAGCCGCGTGTCGGAGACGAAGATCTCGTGCACCTGTTTCGCATCGAGCCCGAGGCGCAGGCAGAGCCGGCCGATCTCGTTGGCGAAGGCCACCTTCGCGGCATGCCAGGTGTTGTCGACGAACTTGGTGAACTCCGCCTCGCGGAAGCGGCAGCGGAACACCGGCGCCTCGATGCCGGCATAGAGCGCCTCGAGCGCCACCGAGCCGTGCCCGGCCTCGGTGCCGATGACGATGCGCGGGGGGGCGAAGTAATCGGCCACCGCGGTCGCCTCGCGCAGGAACTCGGGGTTGGAGACCAGCTCCAGCGCCGCCATGTGCGCGGGCGGGAGCCGGCTCGCGAGCACCGGGCGCACCAGCTCCTCGATCGAGCCCGGCCGCAGGGTGGAGCGATAGGCGAGGGTGAGGGCGCGCGGGGGCGCGAGGCTCAGCGCCTCGCCGATCTGCCGGGTGACCTCGGCGATGAAGCGCATGTCCTGCGCGCCGTCCGGCCCCGAGGGGGTGCCCACGCAGATCATCGCGATATCGGCGCCCTCCAGCGCCTCGGCGGCGGAGCCGGCCACGGTGAAGCGGCCCTCGGCCCGGGCAGTGTCGAACAGCGCCTGCACGCCGGGCTCGGAGATCGGGGCCTGGCCCGCGGCGATGGCGGCGCGCTTGGCGGCGTTCGCGTCCATCCCCGCCACATGGTGGCCCTGCGAGGCAATGCAGCAGGCGGTGGTGAAGCCCACATAGCCCAGCCCGAACACCGCCACGCGCATCGCATCCTCCCGCAAGCCACAGGGACCGGACCCCCGCCCGTCCAGGAGAAAGCAATGCAATGTTATGAATAACGGAGTCTTAACGTCACCGGCCGGTTAACCCGGCCGGGCGGGGGCTCAGCCCTTTCGCGCCCGCTCGGTGAGCATGGCCAGCACCCCGGCATGCAGCTCCTCGTGCAGCGCCTCCGAGACGCCGGGGCCCGCGAGCTTCAGCGTGATCTCGCCATGCCCGCGGCTGATGGTGAGCCGCACCCCGGGGCGGATCTCGGTGCTGCCGGTCTCCACCGGCTTTTCCGGCCGGGGGTGTTTCGCGCGCGAAACATCGCCGCGCAGGGCGGCCTGCAGCAGGGCCAGCTCGGCCTCCGCCGTCTCGGGCTCCGCGGCGGCGAGCCGGGCGCGCAGGGCGGGGCCGCGGCCCTCGCGCAGCGCCTCGACCAGTGCGAGGCCAAGCCGCTCGGGAATGCGGGCGGGAAAGCGCAGCACGTCGCCCAGGCCCCGGTGCAGCGCGAGGAAGGAGCCGATCTTCGAGCGCTTCGCCCGGCTCGCCGCGCCGAAGAGCCCGCGCAGCGCCGCACCCTCGTCCGCGAACACCCCGAGATCGACCGTGGCCGCCACCACCCGGGCGCGCTCGTAATGGCTGAGCCCGACGCGGATCTCGTTCTCCTCGACCATGGCGAGATAGGCCTCAGCCGCGGTCTCCGGGCGACGGACGATGGCGCGGATGGTGGCGAAGCGCTCCTCGCCGGTCTCGGCCAGGAGATGGCTCAGCGCGTGGTAGCGCCGCCAGCCGGAGATCAGGCCGTAGGGGCGCGCGCCTTCGGTGGCGGTCACCTCGACGGGGGTGCGCTGGCCATGGGCGCGCAGGCTCTCGATCAGGGTCTGCATCTCCTCGGCATCGACCTCGATCCGGTCGCGCGAGAGATGCCCGGGCGCGATGTCGGCGAGCGGCAGGGCGACGATCAGCCTGCCCTCGGCGCGGGCCTGCTCGAGGCCGCGGGTGAGCTCGGTGAGGGCGGCCTCGGTGGCGGCCTCGGAGGCGACGGAGGCGATGGGCGGCATGCCGGGCAGGCCGGCGGGCCGGGCGCGCGGGCCCTCCTCGCGCGGGGCGGGGCTGGCGGGGGTGAGGCGGCGTCGGGCCATCAGCTTGTCTCCTCCCTGTCGCGCAGCTCGCGGGCCCAGGAGCCGATCAGCAGCCGCTTGAACTCGGCATAGGTGGCATCGAAGGTCTCGCGGCCGCGGATGTAGGTCTCGCGGTTGAAGTCACGGTAATCGGCCTCGTAGATGCCGTTCACCTGCTCGCCGGCCTGGCCGACGAGGGCGGTGTAGTCCTGGCGGACATGGCTCATGTAGGGGCCCATGTAGGATTGCATCAGGCTGGCGAGCTCGGCCTGCTGGCCGGCGTCGTAGCGGGTGACGATGGTGCGCACCGCGTCCCATTCGAAATGCAGCTCCGGCAGGCCGAGGGCGCGGGCGGCGCGGTTCTCCCCCTCCTCGATCGAGGCGAAGGTGGCATGCAGCATGTCGAAGAAGCGCGAGGTGCTGTCGAACTCGAGGAAGCTCGCCCCGAGCGGCACCAGCAGGATGTCGGCGGCCGAGAGCCCGTTGATGGTGAGGTAGCCAAGGGCGGGCGGCGTGTCGAGCAGCACGATGTCGTAGCGCTCCAGCACTCCGTCGGCGGCGAGGCTCTCCGAGAGCGCGTCCCACAGCTTCCAGCCGCGCAGCGCGAGGCGCCAGACCGGGATCTGGAACTCCGCCCAGTAGAGGTTGAGCTGGGCGCCGATGAGGTCGATGTTGGGCCAGTGGGTTTTCGCGATGAGCTGGTCGGCGCGCACCTTCAGCGCCTCGGTGAGCATGTCGTCGAAGGGGGCGGGCGTTTCGCCGCGGCTCACCCGGGCGCGGTTCTCGGCCTGGAGACCTTCCGCGTAGTTGCGGGCGAGGAGGGGGAAGACGGTCTGCCACTCGCTCTCGACGCGGCCGCCGAAGATCGAGGTCATCGAGCCCTGGCTGTCGAGGTCGATGACGAGGACGCGGTAGCCGTCGAGGGCGGCGGACATGGCGAGATGGGCGGCCGTCGAGGTCTTGCCGACGCCGCCCTTGAAGTTCGCCACCGCCACGACCTTGGCCGGCAGGCCCTCCGGGCGCCAGGGCTTGTACTCCTTCGCGCGCCGGCCCTCGCGGGCGAAGAACTCGCGCAGGGTGAGCACCTCCTCGAGGGTGAACCAGCGGGTGCCGGCCTCGGTCTCGCTCACGCCCTGGGGCAGCTCGGGATGGGCCTTCAGGACCCGGCGGAAATGCGGGGTGGCGACGGGGATGAGATAGCGGGTCACCTCCCAGGTGGAGAAGCGGCGCAGGCTCTTCTCGCCCTCGGGCGAATGGCCGCGGCGCATGAGGTCGAGCCGACCCTCGGAGGCGGCCTCCGCGGCCTCGGCGAAGCCTGCGGTTCCCACCGGATCGCCGAGAGCCTTCAGCGCCTCCGCGGGGGGGATGTTGAAATAGGGCGGCAGGTGGGATTCGGCCTTGGGGGGCATGGGTGCGCCTCTGACATGCTCGATTTCGAGTTATGTACCACGAAAATGCGCATCTGTATCGAAAAATCGCACATTCCAGGTATTTTCTAAGCATTTCAGCGCTTTGCCAGGGGCGCAAAACCGGGGTCGGAGGGGGTGTGGAAAAAAGCCGGAGTGTTATTCGGGTGTTATATTAAGTGTTACGGGCGCGGGGCAAATTTGCAAGGTATTGAAGAGGCAAGGGAAATCCGGCCCGGAAGGGGTGTGGGCGATTCCGGAACCACGCTGGAGAGAGTCCAGAACCACGCACAGGCGATTCCGGAACCACGGAAGCCGCGCTTGTCAGCCGGGCGGGGGCGGTCTAGGCTCGGTGTCACTGAAACCACGATAATCGGGACCCGGGAAAACCGGGCCCGGACACGCGACCCGACGAGCAGAGCCGGCGCCGCAGAGCAGCCGGAACCAGGCAAAGACACGAACAGATCTGCCGGCCCCGGGGGCCGGGCGTGACCCCCCGGGGCGCGCCGTTCCGGGCAGCACGGCGGGCGGAACAGAGGCAGTCATGGGTGAACCCGCAACCGGCGGGGCAGGGGGGCATACCCCCCGCCGCCCCCGGTCTTCCGGCCCCCCGAAAACCGCGCCGAAACCGGCGTCGCAATCGGCGTCGAAACCCACGGCCAGGCGCTCGGGCCCGGCCGCGCCGCCACCCGTGGCGGGGGCGGATTTCTTCGTCTGCGACGTGGTCGACGTCATCCCCAAGGACGACATGGCGAGCATGGAGCACCCGGTGTTCTCGCTCTCCACCCGCCCCGACCGGCGGGTGCTGAAATACGTCCATGGCGAGACGATGGTCGAGATCACCCCCAGCGTGAAGGGGCTGGCGACCATCCATGACAAGGACATCCTGATCTACTGCATCAGCCAGCTGATCGCGGCGCAGAACCGGGGCGAGCCGATCGCGCGCGAGGTGCACATGAAGGCGCATGATCTGCTGGTGGCGACCAACCGCGAGACCTCGGGCGACGGCTACCGGCGGCTGCGCGAGGCCTTCGAGCGGCTCTCGGGCACGCGGATCGTGACCAACATCGAGACCGGCGGCACCGAGACCACGCACGGGTTCGGGCTGATCGACGCCTGGGCGATCGTGCGGCGCACGCGCTCGGGGCGGATGGTGAATGTCACGGTCACGCTGTCGGACTGGCTCTACCGCGCGGTGCTGACGAAATCGGTGCTGACGCTGCACCGGGATTACTTCCGGCTGCGCAAGCCGCTGGAGCGGCGGGTGTACGAGCTGGCGCGCAAGCATTGCGGGCGGCAGCGCGAATGGCGGGTGGGGCTGGAGGTGTTGCTGAAGAAATCCGGCTCGGCCAGCCCGCGGCGGGTGTTCCGGCGCATGGTGCGCGACATGGCCGAGGAGGATCATCTGCCCGATTACGCGCTGGCGCTGGGGGAGGATGACCTGGTGTCCTTCCGCCCCCGCCGCCCCGGCCTGTCGGGCCGGGCGGAGGAGAGCGGCGGCCCGCTGCTCTCGGCCGGCATCCACGACGAGGCGCGCGCGGTGGCACCGGGGTTCGACCCGCACTGGCTGGAGCAGGAGTGGCGCGACATGTGGGTGGCGCGCGGCCGCCCGGCGCTGCGCAGCCCGGACCGGGCCTATCTCGCCTTCTGCCGTACCCGGGCCGCGGCCGGGAAGGCCTGAGAGCGCCCGGCGTCTCCCTTTTGCCCGGGCGACCAGCCCGGGCCGCGCCCGACCCTCCCCCCGGGAGGGCGCGATGGCGATGTCATCCGCCACACAGCCCGCGTCCGGAGCTTTCACGATAAACCGCTGACCACGCGCGTTGGTGCGCCCACCCAGGGTCAGGCGCGGCCCTTCCCGCCTGGCGGAGGCGCTGCAAAGTCAGGCCGTGCCGCAGGCACCAGGCACCGGGCACCGGACAGGAGAGTTGTGCGGTGCGCGCCGGCGTGGCAGGATGGCGGTGTTTTTCGATACGTAGTCTTATTTTTTGTACAGAGGTGACAGGGTGACGGTATTTTCGTCAGGGCCCTCATGGTGAGGGTCGTCAACTTCGCCGTCCGCTACAGTGCCAATGTCGGTGATGGCCTGATCGCGGAATGTCTTTCCCACGCAATGACGCGCCTCGCCCCGGGGCTGGAGATGGTCTCGGTCGACCTGGCCGGGCGCAGCCGCTATGGCGAGACCACGGTGCGCGGCCGGGGCTGGAAGCTGCGGGTGCTGAACGCGCTGCCGGGGCCCTTGCGCGCCCGGGCGGTGGAGCTGGTGCTGGGCCGGTTTCTCGAGCGGGCCACCCCGGGCTGGCGCGCCGCGCTGGAGGGGGCGGATCTCGCGGTGTTCGGCGGCGGGCAGATCTTCTCGGATGCCGACCTCAACTTCCCCCTCAAGATCGCCCGGGCGGCGGAGCTGAGCGCCGCGGCGGGCGTGCCCACGGCGGTGTTCGCCGCCGGGGTGGCGCGCAACTGGTCGCCGCGCGGCGCGGCACTGTTCGGGCGGATGCTGGAGGGGCGGCTGTGCCATGTCGCGCTGCGCGACGGTTTCTCCCGCGAGGCCTGGGTGGCGCAGACCGGCGGGGCCGGGCCGCAGGCGCAGCTCTGCCGCGACCCCGGGCTGCTGGCCGCCGCCTGTTACGGGCGGCCCGAGGCCGGGCCCGAGCATGGCACTGAGCCGGGGCCGGTGGGCATCTGCATCACCGACCCCGCGCTGCTCGCCTATCATTCGGACATGGCGGTGGCCGGCGGCGGGCGGGCGGATGCGTTTCTCGCCGCCACGGCGCTGGCGCTGGTGGCGCGCGGCCAGCGGGTGCGGCTGTTCTGCAACGGGGCGGCGGAGGACCGTGCCACGCTGGCCCGGCTCGCCGCGCATCCCGAGATCGCGGCCCGGGCCTCGGAGGGCTGGCTCGACGTGGCGCCGCCGCCCGAGACCCCGACCGCGCTCGCCCGCACCATCGCGCCGCTGCGCGCGGTGCTCGCGCACCGGCTGCATGCCACGATCGTGGCGCATGCCTATGGCATCCCCGCGGTGGGGCTGAGCTGGGACCGCAAGCTGGTGAGCTTCTTCGCCTCCGTCGGCCGCGAGGCCTATGCCGTGCAGGAGACCGGCGGCGGCACCGGCCCGCAGGACCTCGCCGATCTCGTGCTGCGCGCCATCGCCGAGGGCATCGACCCGCAGGCCCATGCCGCCCATCTCGCCGAAACCTGGGAGGGGGTGGCGGCGCTGCTCGCCGCCGCGGGCCTCGCCGGGCAGCCCGGCCGGCCGGAACTGCGCGTGGTCTCCGGGGGCGGGGCATGAGCGGGGCGGGCCGGGGGGCACGCATCGTCATCCTGAACGATTTCTCCCGCGCCCGGGGCGGGGCGACGGGGCTGGCGCTGCTCTCGGCGCGCCTGCTGGCCGAGCGCGGGCGCGAGGTGGTCTACCTGTGCGGCGACGCGGGCGAGAACCCCGAGCTTGCCGCAGCCGGCGTGACCCTGCGCGGCGCGGGCGGCCGCCACGTGATGGCGCGCGGCCGGGCCGCGGCGCTCATGGGCGGGCTCTACAATGCCGGGGCGGCACGTTTCGTGCGCGACTGGATCGCCGCCGAGGGCCGGCCGGACGACGTGTATCACCTGCACGGCTGGTCGAAGATCCTCTCTCCGGCGGTGTTCTCCGCCCTCGCGCCGGTGCGCGGGCGGCTGGTGGTGCATGCGCATGACTTCTTCCTCGCCTGCCCCAACGGCGGCTACTGGAACTACCCGCGCGCCGAGGCCTGTGCCCTCACCCCGCTCTCGGCCGCCTGCCTCGCGAGCCGCTGCGACAAGCGCAACCAGGCGCAGAAGCTCTGGCGCGTGGCCCGGGCGGCGCTGCGCCGGGCGCTGTTCTCCTTCGACGAGACCGGGCCGGAGGTGCTGATGATCCACCCCGCCATGGCGCCGCTGCTGGTGCGCGGCGGGCTGCCCGCCTCCCGGCTCACGGTGCTGCGCAACCCGGTGACACCCTTCCGCCCGCCGCGGGTGGCGGCGGAGGCCGGGCGCTACCTGCTCTTTGCCGGGCGGCTCGACCCGGAGAAGGGCGGGCTCGCGCTCGCCCGGGCCGCCGCCCGCGCCGGGGTGCCGCTGCGCGTGGCGGGCGAGGGCCCGGAGGAGGCCGCGATCCGCGCCGCCTGCCCCGGCGTGGAGATGCTGGGCTGGAAGAGCCGCGAGGAGATCGGGGTGCTGGCCGCCGGGGCCCGGGCGCTGGTGATGCCCTCGCTCTACCCCGAGCCCTTCGGGCTGGTGGCGGTGGAGGCGCTCGGCTGCGGCCTGCCGGTGGTGGCGGCGAAGACCGCCTTCCTCGCCGGCGAGATCGTGGCGGCAGGCGCCGGGCTTGCGGTCGACGTGGCTGACGAGGCGGGCTTTGCCGCCGCCCTCGCCGGCCTGATGCAGGACGATGCCGCCGTGGCGCGGATGAGCCGCAACGCCGTGGCCGTGGCCCCCTCGCTGGGCCTCACCCCGGAAGCCTGGTGCGACGGGCTGGAAGCCGCCTGCGCCCGCGCTGCCGCAGGCACGGGGGATTGGAATGGTGCTTCCGGCACGGGGAAATGGGGCGGTGCCTCCGGAATGGGGGAAGAGGACCCCGGCCGCGCGGGGGGCCGTGCCGCGGAGGGAGGCCGCGCCGCAGGCACTGGCCGTGTCGCGGGCACCGGCTGAGATGGCGGCGGGCGGCCCTTTCGCTGGCCGGGGCGCAGGGCGCCCGGCTTCCCCCTTCCGCCCGGGCGACCAGCCCGGGCCGCGCCCGACCCTCCCCCCGGGAGGGCGCGATGGCGATGCCGGTTGCCGCTCAGCCCGCGTCCGGAGCTTTCACGATAAACCGCCGACCACGGGCGTGGGTGCGCCCACCCGGGGTCGGGCGCGGCCCTTCGCACCCGGCGGAGGTGTTGGCAGGGCCGACCATCGGCCCCCCGCGCCGGGTGGCGGCAGGCCGTGCACCGGGCCGTGCCGCAGGCACCGCGCCCCCTGGCAGAGGGCGGGGGCCTGGCCGGTCCGGGCCATGCCGCAGTGTCCGGCAGGGCCGCGGGCACCGGCAGTGGCGCGGGCACCGGCAGTGCCGCAGGCACCCCGCTCAGGCGAAGGCGGTCTGGGCCATGCGCACGGCCAGTGCCGAGGAGGGGATGTAGGTGAACAGCCCCTGCCGGCCGGCAAGCTCCACCCCCTCGGCCGTCAGCCGCGCGGCGAGCGCGTCGCGGCGCCGGGCGGCGGAATGGTCGTAGACCGGGTAGGCGAACTCGGTGTCATGGCTCTCCACCAGCTCCAGCTCGCCCTCGAACAGCCCCGCCGCGCGCACGGTGCGGGCGAACTCGGCGAAGAGCGCCTGCGGCGGTGTGCCGTCGTCCTCGGCCGAGACCTCGAGGGAGAAATACTCCGCCCCGCCGCGCGGCCCGTAGAAGTCGGAATGCATGGTGAGCCGCTTCCACGCGCCCTCGGCGTGGAAATTGTAGAGCACCGGCGCCGCGAAGCCGCGCCGCCCCGAGAAGCGGCAGCACAGGGTGGTGAGCCGGCGCGACACCGGCGGCTCGGCCACCTCGAGCCCCAGCAGGGCGGCGGTGTGCAGCATCGGGATGGTGCTGATCAGCCGCGCGGCGGAGACGGTGCCGGCGGCGCAGCTGAGCTCGAACCCGTCGGGGTGGCGGCGGGCGGCCTGCAGGCCGGCGCCCATCACGCTGCGCACGCCCTCCGCCTCGAGCCGGGCGAGCGCGCCGGCATAGAGCGCGGCGAAGCCCTCGGGCGGGCGCACCAGGCAGCGCGGCGCGGGGCCGGCGGGGCGGCGGCGCAGCAGCCCGGAGAGCCGGGCGCGCAGGCTGGCCCGGCTGGAGACCCAGCGCATCCGGCTCTCGGCGAAGGCGAAGCTGATCTCGGAGGGCGCGAGCCCGTAGAAGCGCTGCATGTAGTTGAGGATGCCGCTGTCGCGGGTGAGGGTGGGGCCGAGATGGTGGCGCAGGAAGCCCTCGGCGGAGCGGCGGTCCATGCGGCGCGCCCGGGCGGCGGCCAGCTCGCCCGCCACCCGCAGCCGGTAGGCGAGCGGGCGCTCCAGCACCTCGGCGCGCATGTCGAACGGGTAGGCGCGCACCGCGCCGTCCGGGGCGATGCGCTGCACGGCGAAGCGCACTTCGGGGCAGCGCCGGGCGAGGCCGGGGAAGAGCCCGAACAGCGGGTTGTCGGACCAGAAGAAGATCGAGCCCATGTCGAAGCTCATGCCGCCGGTTTCCCAGGAGATGTGGTTGCCGCCGGGGCTGGGGTAATCGTCGACCAGGCAGACGGAACTGCCGCGGGCCGAGAGCATGCGGGCGAGCGCGAGCCCGGTGACACCGGCGCCGAGCACGAGCACGTCGTAGCGGTTCTTGCGGGGGGGAAAATGCTTCATCGGAAAAGGAACCTCATGCACACGCACAAGCTACTTCATGCTCGGGCAGGCGGCGCGCGGTGGGGCATGGAGGGACCATCCCCGGACGGCAGGTCGGACGGACGGGTATCGCGGGCGAGGGGATGCGAGAAGAAGAGGGCCCGAAATACCCTGCCTGCCGGGGGGCGGCAGGTCCGTCCGGTGCACGCGCGCTTGCAAATGCTGCAAAAGCCGAAAGATACGCCAATGCGGAACCAATAATGGAAAATTGGTACACGATTCCGTAAATATCTTCAATATGCTTCGAATTGAATTCTTCTGATCTTGATCGTTAGTTGCATAATTGCCTCTGCATCTTCCGCGTGAGTGGCGGAAAACGAGTCAACCGCACGGATTTCCGGGGCAGGAACTTGGCCGGACAGCTGCGGCGCATGCGGGGGCGGCGAGAAAGGAGCCGAGATGAGACCGAGCCTCTGGCACGTTTCCCTGCTGGCGCTGGCACTTGCCGGCGCGCCCCTGCCCGCCGCCGCGCAGCGCGCGATGGAATACGGGGTGCAGCTGCATTTCTCCCAGGGCTGGCCGCTGGCGCTCTACGGCCGGCTCGACACCCTGGGCAACCCGCCGATCCGCGACAGCCTGCCCTGGGCGCTGGTGGAGCGCGAGCCGGGGGTGTTCGAGTACCCCCCGCATCTCGCCGCCTACATGGAGGAGCTGCGGGCGCGCGGCATGACGATGATCATGACCTTCGCGCATCGCAACCCGCTCTACGACGGTGGCGAGACCCCCTATACCCCCGAGGGGCGGGCCGCCTTCGCCGCCTATGTGGTGCAGGCGCTGAAGGACTGGGGCGGGCTGATCCGGGCGGTGGAGATCGGCAACGAGATCAACGGCAATTTCGTCACCGGCCCGGCGGCGCAGGACCGCGCGGGCAGCTATGCCGCCCTGCTCGAGGTGGTCTATGCGGCGGTGAAGGCGCATGACCCGCAGGTGCTGGTGCTGGGCGGGGCCACGCATTCGGTGCCGCTGGGGCTGTTCCGGGAGATGTTCGAGGACGGCGCCCTGCAGGCGATGGACGGCATCGCGCTGCACCCCTACCGGCCGGTGCCCGAGCACCTGGACACCGAGCTTTCCCAGCTGCGCGCGCTGATGGAGGAGTTCGGCGGGGCGAAGCCGGTCTATGCCACCGAGTTCACCCATGCCTTCACCGACCCCGCCGAGGCGCCGAGCTACATGGCGCGCATGCTGGCGCTGATGGTCGATTCGGGCGTGCGCGAGGCCTACTGGTATGCGCTGCTCGACCAGGAGGCCTACCCCGACACCGGGCTGATCGACGACAACGGCCGCCAGAAACCGGCCTTCGAGGCCTTCCGCTTCCTGCGCCGGGTGCTGCTGGGGGCGGGGGAGCTCGAGCGGCTCTCCGACGATCCGCTGCTGCACCATTACGCCTTCGGCCCGGAGGGGGCGGCGAACCGCGCCCAGGTGATCTGGGGCGCGCCGCGCCTGGTGCCGCTGCCGCCGGGCGCGGATGTCTATGCCCCCGACGGCACGCCGCGCGCCGGGGCGGCCGAGATCCGCATCGGCCCCGACCCGGTGGTGGTGGTGGGCCCCGAGACCCTGCGCCCCGGCCCCACCGGGGTGCTGGGCGACGCGCTGCTGCAATTCGGGCACGCGCCCTGGGACTACGCGGTGGTGGGCGCCGACGGCAAGGCCGTGCCCCTCACCCGGATCGACTGGGAATGGACCTCCTATCTCGGCACGCCCTGGTCGAAGCCGCTGCGGGTGAACGCCGACAGCCTGGTGCCCGGCGGCGGCGGCGCGAGCCCGCTCGCGGTCTCGGAGACCTTCGTTTCCCCCGAGGCCGGCGAGATGCTGCTCGACGCCGCCTGGACCGTGACGAAGGACACCTCCGACGGGGTGACGCTGGAGATCCTGCTCAACGGCACCCGGCTGATGGCGGCGGAGGTGCGCGGCCACATGGCGCTGGAGGATTTCCCCGTCACCCTAGGCAAGGGCGACCGGCTGGAATTCCGCGTCGGCCCCGGCGAGACGGTCAGCGGCGACAACGTGGTGCGCCGCCTGCAGATCCGCCGCTCCGACTAGGGGGGCGGCGGGAGCTGGCAACGCCGGGTGCTGAGTGTCCGGCGCACGGTGCCTGCGGCACGGGTGCCTGCGGCACGGCCTTGCTTTGCCCCGCTTCCGCCAGGTGCGAAGGGGCGCGGTGCCTGCGGCACGGCCGGACCCTACTACACTTCCGCCGGGAGCGAAGGGCAGCGCCCGACCCTGGGTGGGCGCACCCACGCCCGTGGTCAGCGGTTTATCGTGAAAGCCCCGGACGACGGTTGAGCGGCTGGCGGCATCGCCATCGCGCCCTCCCATGGGGAGGGTCGGGCGCGGCCCGGGCTGGTCGCCCGGGCAAGACGGCAGATGCAGCACGGGTGCCTGCGACACGGGTGCCTGCGGCACGGCCGGACTTTGCCACGCTTCCGCCAGGTGCGAAGGGCCGCGCCCGACCCTGGGTGGGCGCATCCACGCCCGTGGTCAGCGGTTTATCGTGAAAGCTCCGGACGCGGGCTGTGCGGCAACCGACATCGCCATCGCGCCCTCCCGGGGGGAGGGTCGGGCGCGGCCCGGGCTGGTCGCCCGGGCGGGAGGGGGATGCCCTGCGCCCCGGGGAGAGAAGGCTCAGGCCGGCTGCGGGGCGGGGGCCGGGGCAGAGGATCCGTGCGCGCGGAGGGCCGCGCGGGAATGGCTCTGCGCCCAGCCCATCCCCAGCAGCAGCGCGAAGAGCCCGGCCGTCGCCGGCATCTGCAGCGGGAAGTCGAACACCGTGTGCACCCCCGTCGCCGCCATCGCCGCCAGCGCCACCGCCGGGAACAGCCGGTCGCGCCGGCGGATCCGCGTGCCGCGCCACAGCCGCCACAGCACCAGCCCCAGCGCCGCGTAGAGCGCCGCCGCCGCCGGCAGGCCCAGCTCGTAGGCGTTCTCGAGATAGCTGTCATGGCCCTCGCGCCAGTCGCCGAAGGCCGAGCGGAACGGCAGGTAGGCCCGGAACGTGTCCTCGAACCCGCCCAGCCCGTGCCCGAGCAGCGGCCGGTCGAGAATGCCCGCCACGATGCGCGGATAGACGGTGAAGCGCCCGTCCTCGTCGGAGGTGAACATCACCCGGTCCATCAGCCCGGAGATGCTCGTCGTCACCAGGAACACCAGCACCACGGCCACGGTGATCAGCATCGGCCAGGCGGTGCCGGCGGGCGAGGCGGGGGCGGCGGAGGGCGCGCCCTCGGCCAGTGCCTCCGCATCCGCCGGGCCCCGGCGCCCGCGGGTGGCGAGCAGGAAGACCACCACCCCGATCAGCGCCGCCGCCGCCCCCATGCGCGACTGGCTCAGCGCCACCGCCGCCCCGCAGAGCAGCGCGCCGAGCACGAACACCCAGGCCCCGCCGAAGAACCGCTCCATGAAACGGCGCAGCGCCTGCAGCCGGTTGTCGGCCGGGGGCGCGTCGCCGCCGGTGAGCTCGAGATAGACCGCGAGATTGGCGATCAGCCCCAGCCCGGCATAGGAGGCATAGGCATTGCGCCCCACGAAACTCGCCGTGACCACCGGCGAGGTGTTCTCCACCCCCAGGATCGGGTTCACCCCCAGCACCAGCGCCGCCAGCCCGTAGGCCGCGAGCAGGCCGGAGAACAGCGCGAAGACCCGCAGGAAGGTCGCCGCCCGCTCCCGGTCGGCAAGGCCGCGCAGCCCGATCCAGAACAGCGCGCCGTAGCTCGCCAGCCGCAGCAGGTACTGCCGCCCGGCCAGCGGGTCGGCGGAGATGCTGTCGATGCCGCGCACCCCCACCAGCGCCTCGGTCTCGGCCCAGAGCGGATGCGCCCAGCCCGGCAGCGGCGCCGGCATGGTCTGCACCCAGCCCCAGGCGAGCACGCCGAGATAGAGCAGCCCCGGCAGCCAGACCGCCCGGGCGGCGGGGCCCGGCGGGCGCAGGAGATCGAGCACCAGCTGGGCGAGGAACAGCAGCCCCGCCGCCAGCCCGAGGAACATCCATGTCACCGGCCGGTTGCCCGCCAGCGCCAGCGCCGCCCCGAGTGTGATCGCCACCGCCGTCCAGGTGATCACCGCCTGCGCCGGCGCGTCGGACTGCCACCAGCGCCGCCCGGAGGAGGCGCGCGACCCGCCGGGGAAGGACCCGGAGGACCGGCGCTGGAACCTGTTCGCGGATCGGCTCATGGCGGCTGTCTCCTCCCGGGGAGGGCGCGCGCGCGCGGGCAGCACCCCCCTGCGGCCCGGATGCGTCGCCCGGGCCCCTGCGTTTCCCGATCTCTAGCAGAGCCCGGCGCCCAGGCAAGCCCGGCCTGCACAGTACCGGCAACATCACGCGCAGAGAGCCGCGGATGCGCGCACAGGTTGCAGCAAATATTGCGATGCAACATCCGCGCGCGGAACCGCAGCAATTCGCCGCGCCCGGGGGCCGATTTCCGGCCTCGCGGCCCAACAAGCCTGTTGGGTGCCACGGGAATCTGCGCTAAGAAGGCGAAGTAGAAGAATTTAGACTTATTTTACCGATCCCCCTCAGGGTCGGAATTTGTAGTTTCAGAAACCGCTGACCGCATTGCACATCGGCCGCGCCCGGCGTGTCACCCCGCCGGTCGAGCGCGAGGTGGCCTTATGAACACCATGCCCGAACGTATCGAGTACCCGTCCCGCATGGTGCCGCGGCCGTCCCAGGAGGAGCCGGAGGCCGAAGACCTCATCGACCTGCGGGCGCTGTTCCTCACCCTGTGGCGGGGCAAGTGGATCGTGATGGTCTGCGTGTTCATCGCCGCGGTGCTCTCCATCCTCGCGGTGAGCCAGATGCCGCCGCGCTACTATGCCGGGGCGAAGGTGTTCTTCGACCCGCCGCAGCTCAATGTCATCGACCTCACCAACGTGATGACCAACCCCGAGTTCGACAAGGACTCGCTGCAGAACCAGGTGGAGATCCTCAACTCCACCACCCTGATCGACCGCGTGGCCCAGAAGCTGGACCTGAAGTCGGTGCCCGAGTTCAACCCCACCCTCAAGGAGGGGCCCTCGCTGATCGACACGATCAAGGGCGCGCTGCTGCCCGACAGCCTGAAGACGAAGCTGATGGACCTCGGGGTGATCTCGCCGCCGCCGCCGCCGCTGTCGGAGGAGCAGGCGGCGGCCATCGAGCGGCTGCTGGTGATCGACCAGGTGCGCAACCACCTCATCCTCAACCCGGTGGTGAACTCGCGGGTGATCGAGATCGGCTTCACCTCGGAGAATGCCGAGCGGGCGGCGCGCGTGGTCAACACCATGGCGGACGAGTACATCTACCTGCAGCTCGACGCCAAGCTCGACGCCACGCGCGACGCCACCAACTGGCTCTCGGTGCGGGTGGACGAGCTGCGCGACCGGGTGCAGGAGGCCGAGGAGGCGGTGGAGAGCACCCGCTCCGAGCTGGCGCTGGCCGGCGGCCAGGGGCTCGAGGTCACCCAGCAGCAGCTCGACGACCTCAACGGCGAACTGGCCGTGACCCGCAACAACCTGCTCGCCCTCGAGGCCCGCTACAACCGGGTGACCGACAGCATGGAGACCGGCGCGGATTACGGCGCGGTCTCGGAATTCCGCAACTCGCCGGTGATCCAGAACTTCCGCGCCGACGAGAGCGAGCTGCAGTCGCGCCGCGCCCTGCTCGCCCCCACCGTGCGCGCCGGCCACCCGGCGCTGGAGCGGCTCGACGCCCAGATCGCCGAGATCCGCCGCAACCTGCAGAAGGAGGGCGAGCGCATCGCCCGCGCCCTGCGCTCCGACCTCGAGGCGGCCCAGGAGCAGGAGACCTCGCTCGTCGCCCAGGTGCGCAACCTCGAGGAGCAGGTGCTCGAGCAGTCCGGCAAGCAGGTGCGCCTGCGCCAGCTCGAGCGCGAGGCCGAGGCGAGCCGGGTGCTCTACGAGAACTTCCTGGGCCGCATGAAGGAGACCGCCGAGCAGCAGGACCTGCAGACGGCCGACGCCCGCGTGCTCTCGCCCGCCGAGGTGCCGCTCAACCCCGGCTCGGGGCGCAAGAAGGTGATCGTGCTGGGGGCGACCATGCTGGGCGGCTTCGTGGGCATCGGCGTGGTGTTCCTGCTCGAGCACCTCAACAACACCTTCCGCAACCCCCGCCAGGTCGAGAGCCTCACCGGCCTGGGCGTGCTCTCCACCCTGCCCACGGCCGGCAACAAGAAGAAGCGCATCGACGTGCTGGCCGCGGTGCGCAGCCGGCCGAACTCCGGCCTCGCCGAGGCGATCCGCAACCTGCGCACCTCGATCCTCTATTCCAACGTCGACCACCCGCCGCGGGTGGTGATGTTCACCTCCACCACCCCCAAGGAGGGCAAGACCACCACCTCGATGCTGGTGGCGATGGCGAGCCGGCAGATGGGCCGCTCGGCGATCATCGTGGACTGCGACCTGCGCCTGCCCGCCCTCGCCTCGCTCATCGAGCAGGACGACGGCCGGCCGGGCCTGCTCTCGGTGCTCGAGGGGGTGGCGAGCGTGGACGACGCGCGTTTCGTCGATGCCGAGACCGGGCTGCACGTGCTCATGGCCCGGGCCTCGGAGCGCAAGGCGCATATCAATGCCGCCGACATCCTGGCCTCGAACCGCTTCCGCGCCCTGGTGAACGACCTCGCCGCCTCCTACGACCTGGTGATCCTCGACACCCCGCCCGCCCTGGTGGTGACCGATGCGCGCATCATCTCGAGCCATGCCGACGCGGTGGTCTATGCGGTGCGCTGGGACCACACGCCGCGCGGCGCGGTGCTGGAGGGCCTGCGGGAACTGCGCTCGGTGAATGCACCGCTGGCGGGAATCGTCCTGACAATGGTCAACGAAACCAAGGCCGGAAAGTACGCCTACGACTCATACGGGTACTACAAGGGCAAGTACAACGACTATTACGGGAAATAAGAGCCTCCGCGCCCTGTTTCCCGGGCCCGCGGAACGATTTTGCTTTGCATCGAAACCGAAACCGGAGATCATGAACCGGCCTACATATTAACCATCACGTTAAAGAAAAATTCAAAAGTCTTGGCGTCAGATTGTGGATTTTGCCCGCAGCCAGCTGTTGCCGAAAAAATGTCAGAGGTTCCATGCGTAGACTTGCCCTTCTCCTCGCCTGCACGGCCCTTACCGCCTGTGAAGCGGTTCCCGGGGCCGGGCCGACCACCCAGGCCATCCTCACAGACTCAGCTGCCGTCCGGACACTTCCCGGGCCGAAGCAACCCTTCGCCCTCGTCACGCTCGACGAGAGCATGGCGCGCAAGGTGAACTCCGCCTTCGCCTACAACATGGCCGACAGCGCGCCGTTCTTCATGGACGACACGCCGCCGCGCATGACCATCGGGGTCTCCGACCAGATCGAGATCGGCATCGTCTCGATGAGCGATACCGGCTTCATCGACTTCACCCAGTCGAGCGTCTCGCCCCTCTCCACCACGCAGCTGCCGCTGCAGGAGGTGGGCACCGACGGCCGGGTGCAGGTGCCGCCGCTGGGCCGGGTGCAGGCCGCGGGCCTCACCGTCCAGCAGTTCGAGAGCCGGCTGATCTCGCAGCTCTCCCAGGTGCTCGTCGAGCCCTCGGTGGTGGTGCGCATCGCCAACCGGGCCTCCTCGCGCGCCGCGGTGATCGGCCAGGTCGCCCAGCCCGGGCGCTTCAACCTCGACCTGGAGGACCAGCGCCTGGTCGACCTGGTGAGCCTGGCCGGGGGGCCGCTGAAACAGTCCTCCGACCTCACCCTCACCCTCACCCGCGACGGCATCAGCTACACCATCCCCTTCGACACCGCGATCACCTCGCCGGTCTACAATGTCCGTGTCTGGCCGGGTGACGTGATCCAGGTGGAGGACGTGCGGCACCGCTTCGTGGTGCTGGGCGGCGTGGCGCAGAACGGCGAATACGAGTTCGCCCGCCCCGAGCTGTCGCTGGCCGCGGCCATGGGCCAGTCCCGCGGCATGGTCAACCGCCAGGCCGACCGGCGCGGCGTGTTCCTCTACCGCCGCACCCCGGTGAGCGTGCTGGCCGACCTGGGCGCCGACGTGAGCGGCTTCACCACCCAGGTGGTGCCGACCATCTACCAGTTCGATTTCTCGAACCCCACCACCCTGTTCGCCGCCCAGGTCTTCGACATGAAGGACGAGGATGTGATCTTCGTCTCAGACGCCTTCCTGGAAGAGGTCGATAAGGTGCTCAGCCTGATCACCTCCGTCGACCCGACCCCGATCGATATCTCCCCTTGATGGGAATCGGGGCCTGCTGCATCCTGCTGCAACGCAACAATCCGGCGTTGCAGCAGTAAGGCCGGATTGTTTTACTGCGTAATGTTTTCGGTTTTCCGATAACGCGTGAGTTTTGCGATTTTCATGAGCGTTGTTTTGTATTGTACGGCCTGAAGGCCGCCACCGTTATTTTCGTTGTTCCTGTTACTTTCATAAATGTATCTGTCATATGCGTTGCCCAAGCCCGTGCGAAACCCGCCGCCGCTGGCCGTGAAGGCCTTCGGGGAGGTTTGCGGAAACGCGCAATTTGAGAAGGCTGCAAAATGATCGGACGAGATGTAGGCGAGGCCCGGGTCGAGGCGGGCGGGGTGCTCTTCCCCCCCTCCCGGGGTGCGAGCAGCCGGAGCAAGCGGTTCTTCGACGTCCTGTTCAGCCTCGGCCTGATCGGCCTGGCACTTCCGGTGTTCCTCATCGTCCCCCTGATGATCCTGCTGACCGACCGCGCGCCGGTGCTGTTCCGCCACGAGCGGGTGGGGCGTGACGGCAGGCCCTTCGCCTGCCTCAAGTTCCGCACCATGCGCCGGGAGGCCGACGAGATCCTGGCCCGGCACCTCGCCGAGCACCCCGAGGCGCTGGCCGAGTGGCTCGAGACCCGCAAGCTGCGCGACGACCCGCGCATCCTCGGCGCGGTGGGCCGCTTCCTGCGCCGCACCAGCCTCGACGAGCTGCCCCAGGTGTTCAACGTGCTGCGCGGCGAGATGAGCGTGGTCGGCCCCCGGCCGGTGGTGCGCGAGGAGCTGATCCGCTACGGCGTGCACGCGCCGCTCTACCTCTCGGTGCGCCCCGGCCTCACCGGGCCCTGGCAGGTGGGCGGGCGCAGCGACACGAGCTACGAGCAGCGCGTGAGCCTCGATGCCGATTACGTGCGCTCCTGGAGCTTTGCCGGGGACATCCGCATCGTGCTGCGCACCGCGCGGATGATGCTCAGCGGGCGCGGGGCCTATTGAGCCCCCGGCCGGGGCGCTCCCCCGGCCCCCGCGCCCTCCCGCGCCGGCATCGCGGCGCGGGGGCCTTTCCCGTAACCCGTCGATTTCGCGTCACAAGTGAGTTTCTTCATGTCTTTCATCCTGTCCGGCGGCCGCGCCGGCCCGCCGCAGCGGGGCGGCCCCGCACAAGGCCGCGTACGAGGCCCCGCATGAAGCCCCGAATGAAGGTTGCCATCGTCCATTACTGGCTGTTCCACATGCGCGGCGGCGAGAAGGTGCTGCGCGCGCTGTGCGAGATGTACCCCCAGGCCGACATCTTCACCCATGTCTACGACCCCGACGGGGTGGATGACGTGATCCGCGCCCGCAAGGTGACCACCAGCTTCATCTCGCGCCTGCCCGCGGCGCGGCGGCTCTACAAGCATTACCTGCCGCTGATGCCCTATGCGCTCGAGCAGCTCGACCTCACCGGCTACGACCTGATCCTGTCGAGCGAGGCCGGCCCGGCCAAGGGCATCATCCCCGGCCCCGATGCCCGGCATGTCTGCTACTGCCACTCGCCGATGCGCTACATCTGGGACCAGTACCACCCCTACCGCGACAATGCCGGCCTGCTGGCCCGCGCCGCGATGCCGCTCATCGCCCACAAGCTGCGGATCTGGGACGTGACGAGTGCGGCCCGGGTGGACCGGTTCGTGGCCAATTCCAACCATGTCGCCAACCGCATCACCCGCTTCTGGCGCCGGGAGGCCGACGTGGTGTTCCCGCCCGTGGCGGTGCAGGATTTCGCGCCCGTGCCGCGGGAGGAGCAGGGGGATTACTACCTGCTCGCGGGCGAGCTGGTGCGCTACAAGCGCCCCGACATCGCGGTGGAGGCCTTCAGCCGCATGAAGCGCAGGCTGGTGGTGATCGGCGGCGGCGAGGAGCGCGGGAGCCTCGAGAAGAGCGCCGGCGACAGCGTGCAGTTCCTCGGCAAGGTGCCCTTCGCCGAGCTGAAGCACCATTTCGCCCGCTGCCGCGGCCTGGTTTTCCCCGGCGAGGAGGATTTCGGCATCATCCCGGTGGAGGTGATGGCCTCCGGCCGCCCGGTGATCGCCTATGCCAAGGGCGGCGCGCTCGACACCATCCGCGACCGCGAGACCGGCCTGCTCTTCGAGGAGCAGAGCGTGGAGGGGCTGATCGCGGCGGTGGAGGCCTTCGAGCGCGAGGGGCTGGACCGGCTCGACCCCGCCGCCCTCACCGCCCATGCCGCCCGCTACGACGAGGACGCCTTCCGCCGCGGCATGCGCGCGGTGATCGACACGCTCTGAGCCCCCCGGCGGGGGAGCGGGCCCGCGTCCGCCCGCACCCCCCCGCCCGGGACGGAAAGGACCGGCCCCATGCCCGATCGCTTCATGCCCCGTTTCATGCACGCCCTCGCCCTCGCGCTCGGCCTGCTGGCCTCGCCCCCGGCGGCGAGCGAGAGCCTGATCGATCCCGAGGGCTGGACCCTCGTCTTTGCCGAGGAGTTCGACGCCCCCCTCGATGTCACCCCCTGGGGGGAGCGGCCCTCGCGCTGGATCGCCCACACGCCCTGGAACGGCGATTTCGGCGATGCCGAGTTCACCGACCCCGGGCCGGGCTTTCCCTTCACGCAAGACGACGGCGTGCTCAGCATCGAGGCGCGGCGCGAGGCGGACGGGCACTGGCGCGCCGGCCTGCTCTCGGCCACCGACCCGCAGGGGCGCGGCTTCTCGGCGCGCACGGGGTATTTCGAGGCGCGGATGCGCGTGCCGCCGGGCAAGGGCGTGTGGCCGGCCTTCTGGCTGATGGGGCTCGACCGCAGCGCGATGTCGGCCGAGATCGACGTGATGGAGCATTACGGCCACATGCCCGAGCGCTTCTCGAGCAAGATCCATGTCTGGGGCGCGCGCACCGGCGGCGAGGACCGCAGCCGCACCCATCGCACCACCGTGGGCGCGCCGCTGGCCGAGGCCTTCCACAGCTGGGGCGTGCTGCTGGAGGAGAACCACATCACCTTCTACTTCGACCGCCGGGCGGTGTGGGACGTGCCGCGCCCGCCGGAGTTCGACATGCCCTTCTACCCGCTGGTGAACCTCGCGCTCGGCTCGGGCTGGCCGATCGACGAGACCCCCGACCCCTCGTATCTCCTGGTGGATCACGTGCGGGTCTACGCCCTGCCGGAGTGAGGGGGCGATGGTGTTCCTGCCGCTCGCGCTGTTCTGGGGCTTTGCCATCTGGGGGCTGGTGAGCCGCAAGCCGGTGCTGCTGTACCTGTTCTTCGGCTCCATGCCCTTCGGGGCCTTCGCCGTGGTGCCGCCGGAGGCGCTCGGCGGGCTCACCTTCACGCCCACGCCCATCGTGGCGCTGCTGATCACGGCGCGGATGTTCATGGGGCAGCGGGCGCTGGCCTATGTCATCACCTCGGCCATCGAGGAGCGGCGGCTGATGTGGCTCTTCGCCTTCTGGCTGGTGGCGGTGCTCACCACCTTCACCATGCCGCGGATCTTCGCCGGCACGGTGGGGGTGATCCCGGTGCGGGGGCTGCTGTCGCAGGCAGCGCCGCTGATGCCGAGCACGCAGAACATCTCGCAGCTCACCTATCTCACCATCTCGGTGCTGGCGGTGGTGGCCTTCTCGCGGCTGCTGCAGGGGGCCGAGATGCGCCAGCACGCGCTGCGCGCGCTCTGCCTCGGCGCCACGATGACCCTGGTGACCGGGGCGCTCGACTATGCCACCCAGTTCGTGCCGCTGGAGCCGGTGCTGGCGCCGTTCCGCACCGCCTCCTACGCGCTGCTCACCGACGTGGAGGTGCTGGGCGCCAAGCGCGTGGTGGGGCTGATGCCCGAGGCCTCCTCCTACGGCTCGGTGTGCATCGCCATGCTCACCGCGCTGTGGTTCCTGCGCCGCGCGATCCGCGACGAGCGGCTGCGCAACCGGCGCGCGCCGCTGCTCTGCGGCGGGCTGGTGCTGTTCGGCTGGTTCTCCACCTCCTCGGCCACCTATGTGGGCCTCGCGCTGTTCATCTGCATGGTGGTGATGGAATGGGCCTGGCGGGCGGGCGCGCTGAAGCGCGGCGCCTACCGCAGGCGGGGGCTCGCGGCGGAGTTCTGGCTGGCCTTCGCGGGGTTCGGCGCCCTCACCGCCGTCGTGGCCTTCCACCCCGCGGTGCTCGACCCGCTGGTGGCGATGATCGACCGGATGGTGCTGCAGAAGACCTCCTCGAGCTCCTTCGAGGAGCGCGGCATGTGGACCGCGGTCTCCTGGCAGGCGGCGCTCGACACCTGGGGGCTGGGGGTGGGCGTGGGCTCGACCCGGGCCTCGAACTTCGCCGTGGCGGTGGCGAGCAACACCGGCTTTGCCGGGGCGTTCTTCTATGCCGTCTTCCTGCTGCGCACCTTCACCCGCCGCGCCCACCCGCAGGACGCGGAGGGGGCGGCGATGATCTCGGGCATCCGCTGGGCCTACCCGCCGGGCTTCGTGCTGGTGCTGCTGGTGGGCACCACCCCCGACCCCGGGCCGATGGTGGCCTTCCAGTACGGGCTGATCACCGCCGTGGCGCTCGCCGGCGAGCGGCGCGCGGCGCGCGAGCGGGTGGCGAGGGCCGCCCCCGGCCCCGGCCGGCCGGCCGGGGCGCTGCCGGCATGAGCGGCGGGCCCTCAGCTCCGCAGGCTGGCGGGCAGGCCGCGCGGGATGTTGCGCGGCGGGCGCTCGACCAGGTGGTACCAGTGCAGGGCGATGGCCTTGAGCCGCCGCGCGACGGGGCGCTGGCGGAAGGGGGCCGCCGCGAGGCCGAGCGCGCCGAGCAGCAGCCGGGCGCGCGAGGTCACCGGGCGGCCGGAGCGGGTTTCGGCCGCGTAGGGCACGCAGCTCAGCCAGGGCAGCTCGAACAGGCCCAGCACGGTGCCGATGTCGTCCTCGTAGCCGCGCGCGCCCTCGAAGCCGTTGCGCTCCTTCTGCGCGCCCACCGGCCGGGTGTGGGTGACCGGGAAGGCGTCGATCACCGCGAAATCGCGCGGCGAGCGGTAGAGCAGGTTGCACCAGGCAAGGTCGATGCCGCTCTCCAGCCCCATGCCGAACAGCGGGCGCACCTGCTGCAGCGCGTCGGCGCGGAACACCGGGCACATCATCTCGACGAAGTTCACGTAGCGCAGCCGGAAGCTCTTCTGCTGCAGCAGGGCGGCGAAGGAGAAATGGCTGTCGAGGGTGAGGGCGGGCTGGGCCAGGCGCAGGTCATGCTCGGCGCAGCAGGCGAAGAGCCCGTTGAGGGTGGCGACATCGGCGGCGAGGTCCTCGTCGAAGAAGGCGACATGGCTGTAGCGGCCGAGCAGGGCGGCGTGATCGTCGAGAAAGCCGGCATAGCCCGCCACCTTGGTGCCCTCGCGGCGCTCGAAGAACAGGCCCTCGCCGGTGATCTCGGGCAGCGCGGGGTCGTAGGCGGAGAGGAAGACATCGTAGAGCCGGTCCTCGCCCGGGGCGATCCAGCCGGCATGCAGGCTCTGCGCGCCCACGCGCGAGACCAGCAGGAAACGGCGCGGCGCGGGGCTCAAGAGAGGGCTCCCGGCGCGGGGCGGCGCGGGGCGCCGGCGACACGGGGCGGGAGAATGCTGCCGGGGCGGGGCGCCACCGGCGGGAGAACTGCTGACATCATACCTGACCTGACCACGCACGGAGCCGGGAGCCGGGCCGTCTCGCCTGGCCGGGCGCCCCTCCGGAACAAAACGCGGAGGCGGGCCCGGAGCCTGGCCCCGGGGATGCGAACTGCAATGGAGGGCCGGAAACACCGGCCCGGCAAAAACGACTTTCGAACCTGCTCCCGGCACGAGGGCCGGGGGCGCTCTTCCGGCCTGCCCCGCGCGGGACAGGCCATCTCAATATCCCTGATCCTTTCGTCTCGGATGCGCCGCGTCAATGGCGCATCCGGACACAGGCGGCGCAGAGGAGCACATCGCCCATGACCCCCGACCGGCCGACCCCCAACCGACTGAATATCGCCATCGCCATCGCCACCGCGGGGCGGCGCGAGGTGCTGGCCGACACGATCGACCTCCTCGCCCGGCAGACCCGGCCGGCCGACCGGCTGCTGATCTGCCCGGCCGACCCGCGCGCCGATCTCGACGCCGGGCGGCTGGGGGCGGGCTATCCCGGGCCCTCGGCGGTGGTGAGCGCGCCGCGCGGGCTGTGCAACCAGCGCAACGCGCTGATGCGCGCGGCGCCGGAGGCCGATCTCATGGTGTTCCTCGACGATGATTTCCTGCCCTGCCCGGAGTTCCTGGCCGAGACGGAGCGGCTGTTCCTGCAGGCGCCCGACGTGGTGATGGCCACGGGCACGGTGCTGGCCGACGGGATCCTCGGGCCGGGGCTGAGCCTGGCCGAGGGGATGGCGGCGCTGCAGGTGGCCCCGCCCGCGCCGGGCATGGGGGAGGGCGACGGGCTGGCGGAGGCCTACAACGGCTATGGCTGCAACATGGTGGTGCGGCTGGCGCCGGTGCGCGCGCATGGGCTCGCCTTCGACGAGGGGCTGCCCTTCTACGCCTGGCTGGAGGACGTGGATTTCAGCCGGCAGATCGCCGCACACGGGCGCATCGTGAAGAGCGCGCGGCTGCGCGGGGTGCACCTGGGCTCGAAGCGCGGGCGCTCGCCGGGGCGGCGGCTGGGCTATTCGCAGATCGCCAACCCGGTGTATCTGAGCCGCAAGGGCACCATGTCGCGCGGGCGGGCCTTCGCGCAGATGAAGCGCAACCTGATCGCCAATGCGGGGCGGGCGCTCCGCCCCGAGCCCTGGGTGGACCGGCGCGGGCGGCTGGGGGGGAACCTGCTGGCCCTTCTGCACGCGCTCACCGGGCGGCTGAGCCCGGGGCGGGTGCGCGACATGAGCTGAGCCGGCAAAGGGGCGCGCGGGGCCCCCGGCCGGGCCTTCCCCTCGGGGGGCATCGAGCCCCCGCTCGGGGAACGACGCGCGGCGCGCGCGGCCCCGCCCCGGCCGGCCCGGCTAGCGGCGGCGCAGGAGGCGGGAGAGGATGCGGCTGGCGCGCGCCACCACCACCGCCTCGATGCCGCCGGGCCGGCCGGTGAGGCGCCAGAGGGCGAGGTCGGCGGCGAGGAACATTGCCATGGCCGCCCCGCCGAGGAGCGCGCCGGCCGCGAGCAGCCCGGCGCCGGCGGGCATCCCCCCGAGCCAGGGCGCGCCGGCGAGCAGCACCGCCGCCATGGGCAGCAGGGCCGCCGAGGGCCGCCAGACCGCCCGGGCCTGGGCTGTGAGCGACAGGCCGATCAGCCGGCGCACGATCAGCGCGGAGACCGCGATCACCACCAGGTTTGCCAGGCCGCGGGCCACGATGGCCCCCCAGATGCCGAACCACAGGATGCCCAGCAGGGTGGCGGGCAGCTTGAAGGCGAATTCCAGCCCGATCTGCAGCGTGGTGTAGCGGGTGCGGTCGAGCACCATGGCGAGGGATTGCATGGGGCGCACCGGCAGCGGCATCAGCCCGCAGAGGGCGAGCCAGGTGAGCATCGGCGCCACCTCGAGCCATTGCGGCCCGAGGGCGATGCGCACCGCCGGCTCGGCCAGCAGCGCGAGGCCCAGCAGCAGCGGCCCGGTGACGAAGACCACTGCGTTCGCCGCCTTGCAATAGGCCGCCCCCAGCGCCTCCGGCGACTGGGCGAGCGGCGCGAACCCGGCCATGAGCGGGCGCAGCAGCGGCATCAGGATGGCCTGGTAGGGGATGGTGGCGAGGTCGTTGGCCAGCGAGAAGCGCCCGAACAGCCCGGGGGCGAGGAAGCGGCCGAGCATCAGCTTGTCCATCTGCCAGTTGATGGCCGAGAACAGCTGGTAGAGGCTGTTCCAGCCCACCATGTCGGCAAAGCGCGGCCACTCGGACAGGGTGGGGCGCGGCCGGTGCGGGGCCATCACGTAGGAGAGCGAAGTGGTGACCACCGGGGTGGTGACCGTGCCCGCGGCAATCGCCCAGTAGCTGCCGGTGGCGAGCGCGATGCCGCCCGCGACGAGCAGCGACACGGTCTTGCCGGTGATGTCGAGCGCGGCCTCGCGGCGGAAGTCGAGCCGCTGCATGAACAGCACCATGCGCGGGCTCATCATGCCGCGCATCACCGGGCCGAGGCCGAGCACCACCAGCAGCGGCGCGAGCCGCGGCTCCTGGTAGAAGGCCGCCACCGGCCAGGCCAGCGCGCCGAGCAGCCCCGCGATCACCAGCCCGCGCAGCAGGCCCAGGGTGAGGGCGGTGTCGAACATCGCCACGCTGGGCTCGGGCACGCGCACGAGCGCCTGCATCAGCGGCAGCTCGAGCACCGCCTCGACGATCAGCACCACGGTGAGCGCCATGGCGACGAGGCCGAAATCCTCCGGGCCGAGCAGCCGGGCGAGGAGAAGCAGGATGAGGAAGTCGATGGCCTTGGAGGCGAGCTTTCCGGCGACGAGCCAGATGCCGGCGCCGGCCGTGCGATCGGACAGGCTGCGGGGGGTGTCTTGTTTCATGGAATCACTTCGAACCAAACGGATATCGGCAACAATCGCGCCGCGGGGCGCGCGGGCCGGCCGTCGGGAAATGCCGGGGCCGGGAACGGGTGGCGCGGGCGACGCCGCAACGGCGGCCGGCCGGGGAAGCTCCCCCTGGTGTCAGCGGCCGGCGTGACGGGGCCGGCCCGGGAAAAATGCGATGCGGATCAATTCGGTATCGGAAACGGGGCCGCGCCCCCCCTGCGCGGAACGCCCCGCACAGGACAACGGTCAGGGCCGCCGGAGGGCGACGCAGGCAAGCGGACAGGGGAGAAATTCCCCCGCCGCCCGGACGAGAATCTACACCGGATGCCGCGCCGCAACCAAGGAGAAATGCCGCGTCCGGGGCGTCAGGCGCGCTCCGCCACCCTGATGCGGCGGAATGCGTTCAGCGTGTTCTCGGTGCGGGTGATCGCGCTGTAAAAGGCGCAGTCGAAGTGATGTTCCTCGGAGATCGCCTCGATCTCGGCTCTCCGCGTCCGCTGCGCTTCAGTGGGTGAGACGTTCGGCCATGATCTCGCCGATCTTCTCGTGGTCCGGGGTTTCGCCGAGGAAATCGAACAGTGCGTCCAGGGCGTGAGGGTCGTTGCGCGAAAAGTCGGAATAGTCGATCACGTGAGCGCGGTCGGGGTTCTGCCCGGCATAGGCATGCATGCGCTGATCGGCGGTCTCGACCAGGCCGCGGATCTTCTGCGGGTCCTGCTTCTTCCACCAGCTCGATTTCGCCACCGCCTCCCAGTTACGGGTGTTCATGACGAATTTCGCCGGGGCGAAATGCTCGGCCATGAAATCGAGAAAGCGCTCCATGTCGCGGCCGCCCTCGAAGTAGCGGATTTCCTTGAAGCCGATGATCCGGGCGTCCTCGGGGGGCGCGATCACCTCGTCGATGAAGACATTCACCAGCCGGCGGGCGTAGCGCCTGGGCACGATGCGGTCGGCGCCGAACCAGGGGTCGATGTCGGCCAGCGGCTTCTCCCCGAAGCTCTTCTTGGTTTGCCGGGCGGCCTCTGCGCTCAGGAAGAGCGGGTAGAGGGTCATGTAGTTTTCACCGGTGATGTGGCAGCCGGGCAGCGTGCCGAGGATCCTGCGCAGAAGCGTGGAGCCGGAGCGGCCGTAGGTGATGATGAACACGTACTTCCGGGAGGGGTTCTGCACGGGGTATCTCTCTGTTTTTTCTAATAAAAATGATGTCTTTCCGACCCGGACATCATCGCGCGTGCCCGGGAGAGGTACCAATAAGAGTTAACGATGGGAAGCGGAAAATCGGTCGCCTCCCCCGAAGGGCTTCGCCTGGTCTTCGCCGCGGCGGAGAGAGGCGATGGCGGTGCACCACCTCGGACCCTGCCTCGCGGGCGGGCGCAATGCGCCCGAGGCAGCATATCACAGAACTGTCATGCAGGCGCGGGGGCAGTGGTCCCGGGGGTCACTGCACCACGAAATCCGCGTGCAGGGCACCGGCGACCTTGATCGCCTTGAGGATGTCGATCATGTCGCGCGGGGCGATGCCGAGGGCGTTCAGGCCCTGGACGAGCTGGGAGAGCGAGACCGTGTCGTCGACCACCGCGAGCTGGGTGCCGGGGTCGTTGATGATCTCGGCATCGGTGCGCGGCACCACCACGGTGTCGCCGCCGCGGGTGAAGGGGTTCGGCTGGACCACGAGCGGCGCCTCGGAGATGCGCAGGGTGAGGTTGCCCTGGGCGATGGCGACGCGGGAGACGCGCACGTCATTGCCCAGCACGATGGTGCCCGAGCGCTGGTCAACCACGACGCGGGCGCGCTGGTCGGGGGTGACCTCGATGTTCTCCAGCCGGGCGATGAGCTGGGCGGGGGGCACGCCGGAGGCCGCGAGGTCGAGCTGGACGGTGCCCGAATCCTGCATGCGCGCGACAGGGCGCCCCAGCCCGGTGTTGATCGCCGCGGCGATGCGGCTGGCGGTGGTGAAATCCGGGTCGCGCAGGGCGAGGCGCAGGTTGTCCATGGTGGCGAAACTGAAGGCGATCTCGCGCTCCACCCGGGCCCCGCCGGGGATGGTGCCGGCGGTGGGTACGCCCTGGGTCACGCTTTCGGCCGCGCCCTGGGCGACGACGCCCCCGGCGAGGATGCCGCCCTGGGCCACGGCGTAGATCTGGCCGTCCGCGGCGTTGAGCGGGGTCATGATCAGCGTGCCGCCGAGCAGGCTGCTCGCGTCGCCGATGGCCGAGACCACCACGTCGATGCGTCCGCCCGCCCGCGCGAAGGGTGGCAGCGTGGCGGTGACCAGCACCGCGGCGACGTTCTTGGGGCGGAACTGCTCGCCCGAGACGTTGATCCCCAGCCGTTCCAGCAGGTTGGCGAGTGCCTCCTCGGTGAAGGGGGCGTTGCGCAGCCCGTCGCCGGTGCCGTTGAGCCCGACCACGAGCCCGTAGCCGACCAGGTCGTTGCCGCGCACGCCGTCCACCTCCACGAGGTCCTTGATGCGCGCCGAGGCGGCCTGCCCGGCCCCCGGCAGGGCGGCGGCGAAGAGGGCGCAGAGGCCCAGCAGGAGGCGGGCGAGGCGGGTCATGGGCGGGACCTTTCAGGGGCGCTCCGGCCGGGGGCGGTACCGGCCGGGGAGCAGGGCAGCGGGCGGGGGATCGGGGCGGTCACCTGAGGTAGGAGGTGAGCGACATGGAGGTGAGCCGGGCGGTGACGGTGTAGAGCGAGTCGAGCTGGCCCTGCAGCTCGGCGAAGCGGGCCGCGGCCTCGTAGGGGTCGACGGCGATGATCCCGGAGCGCGCCAGTTCGAGCGCGGCCTGCTCGGCGGCGGTGCTGGTGGCGGCCTCCTCGATCCGTGCTTCCTGGACGCCGAGGGCATTGCCCAGTTCGACCACGGCGAGGCGGGCGTTCACGATCTCGTCACCGGCCTGCTGCAGGAGCAGGGTCTGGGAGCCGGGATCGGCGGAAAAGTCGGATTCGACCGCCATCACCGCGGTGGCGAGCCCCTGCATGATGGCGCGCAGCGGGTCGGCATCGGCGCGCGGGGCGTAATCGGCGAACTCGCCGTCATCGGTTTCCACCGGGGGCGCGTCCTGGGTGGCGCCGCGGTAGGCGGAGGTGGCGAAGCCGCCGGCGGGGTCGTTGAAATAGGTGTCGATGGCCGCGAGGGCGGAGGGCACGTCGGGGGCGGCATCGACCAGGGTGCGGAGCTCGGCGATCATCTCCTCGGAGGAGATCAGCGGCGCGGTGTCGACCGCGGCGCCGGAGAACAGGCTGCGCCCCGCGAAGCTGGCGTTCAGCGCGCCGATCACCGAGCCGAGGGCGTTGCGCGCCTGGGAGGCCTCGGTGCGGGCCGAGGTGAGGTCCTGGCGACCGATCTCGGCCAGCAGGTCGACGCCGATGTCGACCGTGGCGGCGGAGATGGTCTGCAGGCTCGACTGGCTGAGCGAGGCGCGCGAGGCGGCGAGCGACAGCGTGTCGGTGCGCGCGGTGAGCCGGGCGATGCGGGTCTCGATGCCGTAGAGCCGGCGCGGGTCGCCCCCCGTCGCCTCCAGGATGTCGGACTTGCGGAAGGTGGTAAGCTCGGTGCCCGCGCGTTCGAGCGCCGCGGAGAGCGAGGCATTGGAGCGCGACAGGCGCAGGTGCGAGAGCAGGTCGGGGGTGGTGCCGATCATGGTGTCAGATCTCCAGAAGCTGGCGCAGCATTTCGTCCACCGCGGTGATCACGCGCGCATTGGCGGCATAGGCGGTCTGGACCAGGAGCAGGTCCTGCATCTCCTGGTCGGTGTCGACGCCGGTGAGGGCAAGCTCGTGTTCGCGCAGCGCGCCGGCCTGGCCTGCGGCGTAGCTCGCCGTCGCGTCCTGTGCGGCCGCCTCGCCGAAGAGCAGCGAGGAGACCTCGGAGGCGAGAGAGGCGGCGGAGAGGCTGCCGCTCACCCCGGTGGCGGCGGGCGCGGGCAGGCGGGCGGTGAAGGCGGCGTCCATGGCGCGCAGCAGCGTGTCGTCGCCCAGCAGGCCCTGGGCGGTGGCGTTGATGCCGTCGCGCAGCCGCCAGAGGCTGCCGCCGCGCGAGGGGTCGACCGCGGCGTTCACCTCGATCCGGCCGGAGAGGCCGATGGTATCGAGCGGGTCGAGCGCGTTGCCGGCATCGGTGAAGAGACCGGGGTCGCCGGCCGCGAGGCTGGGGTCGACGGCGGGGTCCTCGAAGCGGGAGATCAGGTCGGCGGCGAGGGCGTCGAGCCGGCCGCCCACCTCCGGCAGGGTGACGTCGCGCAAGGCGAAGGCGGCGGCGAGGCGGCCACCCTCGAGCAGGCCGGAGCCCTGGCCGATCTCCATGTCGCGCCCGTTGAGGGTGAGGCCGGAGAGCCCGCCTGCGGCGAGGGTCATGTCGGCGGTGATGGTGGCGGTACGCTGGAAGCCGAGTTCGAAGCTGCGGCCGTCGAGCAGGGTGGCGCCGCCCACGGAGTAGAGCGCCACCTGGTCGCCGTCGCGGCGCGCGACGCGCAGCGGGATGATCTCGTTCACCTGGTCGATCAGGCGCTGGCGCTCGTCCTCGAGCCCGGCGGTGTCGTCACGCGCGGCGTTGCGCACGAGGATCTCGCGGTTCAGGTCCTCGATGCGGGCGAGGTTGGTGTTCACCGTCTTCACGTCGGTGGCGATGGCGCTGTCGGCCTCCTCGCGCAGGGCGCGGGTTTCGGCGGCGGCGGCGTTGAGCGCGCCGGCATAGCCGCGCGCGGCCTCGAGCAGGCTGCCCTGCAGGGTGGTGGATTCGGGCGTGTCGCGCAGGGCGGAGAGCGCGGTTCCGAAGGCATCGGCCCGGGTGGAAAGCGCCCCGGCCGCCCCCGGCTCGCCCAGCACGTCGGTGAGGCGGGCGAGGGCCTCCTTCATCATCGCGGCGCCGCTCTCGAAGGCCTCGGCGCGGCGGCGATCGGCGGTGGCGCGGATGTCGGTGGCGCGGACGATCCCCTCCACCCGAACGCCGCCGCCGGAACGGCCCAGCACGTAGGAGGAGAGCTCCACCGAGCGGCGGCCGAACCCCTCGGTCATCGCGTTGGCGACGTTGTCGGACACGGCCTCGGCCCGCCGCGAACTGGCCACGAGGCCGGAATAGGCGTTGTTGAGGACCTGGCTGATGCTCATCGCTCTGCTCCTTCAGGGGTGCCGGCCGGCGGGACCGTCAGCGCTTGAGGTTGGTGGTTTCCTGCAGCATCTCGTCGACGGTCTGGATGACCTTGGCGTTGGAGGAATAGGCGCGCTGGGTCTGGATCATCTGGGTGAGCTCGGCGGCGATGTCGGTGGCCGATTCCTCCAGCGCGTAGCCGTTCACCTCGCCCGTCGGGCCCGCGCCCGCGTCCCAGAGGTAGAACTGGCCCGATTCCTTGGTGACCGAGAAGGTCTGGTTGCTTTCCGCCCTCAGCCCGTTGGTGTTGGGCACCGAGACCAGCGGCACCTGGTAGATGGTGCGGGTGAAGCCGGTGTCGTAGATGGCGTTGAGCATGCCGCTCTGGTCGATCTCGACGCTCACCAGCGTGCCGGCGGGCGCGCCGTCGCGGAAGATGCCCACCGGGGCGAACTCGGCCGCGACCTGGGTCATGTTGTCGATGTCGCCGGGGGCGCCGATGTCCACGGCCAGCGGGTTGCCGTCCGAGAGGGTGAGGCTGAGCACGCCGGTGGTGGTGTCGTAATTGGTGGTGGGGGTCACGCTGAGGAGCGCGCCGCCGAGGCCGGAGGTGTCGTCGAAGGTGACGGTGAGGGTCTCGAGCACGCCGCCGGCATCGGAGATCTCCATCGTCCATTCGTTGTCGTTCGCCCCGGTGGGGGTGAAGGAGATGTCCAGCGTCTGGGAGGCGCCGAGCGTGTCGTAATAGGCGATGGGCAGCTCCAGCGTGTCGCCCGGCGTGCCGGCGAGCACCGCGGCCTGGGCCTCGGTGGCGGGCAGGTTCACGCCCAGCTCGATCTCGGTGGTGGGCTGGGCGGAATAGCCGGTGGAGACGCGGATCGGCTCCAGCCCGGAGGCGGAATCGCGCGCGTTGGCGGGGATGGTGCCGTCGCTGTTGGCCGCCCAGCCCATCAGCACCAGGCCGGAGGTGGTGGTGAGGTAGCCCTGCTCGTCGGGGCGGAAGGAGCCGGTGGTGGTGAGCAGCAGCGGCGGGTTCAGCGCGCCGGCCTCGATGGAGGTGAGGGTGCTCACCGGCAGCATGCCCACGCCGGAGACGGCGATGTCGGTGGGGTTGGTGGTGCCCACGAGGGTGCTCTTGCCCGAGACCTCGCGGAAGCTCTGGGTGCGCACGCCGCCGGCGGTGTAGCTGCCCGCGCTCTCGGTGAGCACCAGCGAGGAGAAATCCGTGCCGGCGCGCTTGTAGCCGTAGGTGGCCGAGTTCGCGATGTTGTCGGAGATCGTCGCGAGGCGCGAGGCGTTGGCGAACAGCCCGGTCACGCCGGCGTTGAGCGAGGAGGAGATGGTCATGTCTTTCCCTTCGGCGGAAGCAAACGGCTCTCTGGTGTCACGGGCCCGGTTTCCGGGTATCTGTTTCCCGGTTCCCCGGGGATCTGTCTCCGGTGTCCCGGCTGGTCCTGTCCCGGCTTTGCGGGTGTCTCCGGCCCGGTGCCCGGGGCGGCGGCCTGGCCCCCGCGCGGAGGGGAGCCGGCCCTGTCGTCCCTCTCTGCCCCGCGAGCCCTTAAGCTTCCCCTAACCGTGAGTGCCGGGGCGGGGGCGGAAATGCATCGCATTCAAGGCGTTTTCGCGCGCTCCAGGTCGGTGCGCAGGAAGGTGATGGCGATGCGGCGATTCTGCGGGGCGAGCGGGTCCTCCACGGCGGGGGAGGAGGAGCCGTGCCCGGTGACGCGGCGGAAGCGGGCGGTGTCGATGCCGTCGGTCTCCAGCAGGCGGCGGGCGGCCTGGGCGCGGTCGGTGGAGAGCTCCCAGTTGCCGTAGCCCTGGCCGGCGAAGGGCAGGGCATCGGTATGTCCTTCCACGGCAACGGGATTCTGCAGCAGCCCCCCCACCTCGGCCACGAGGTCGAGCAGGGCGCGCATCTTGGGCGAGGGCTCGGCGGTGCCGGCGCGGAACAGCGGCGGGCCGTCGCGGTCGATCAGCTCGATGATCAGCCCCTCGTCGGTGACGCGGGTGGAGATATGGGCGAGCAGCTCGTCCTCCACGTCGCTCTCGCCGCTGTCGCCGCGCAGCAGGTTCTGGATGGCGGAGAAGGCCTGGTCCTCCTGGCTGGGGTCGGTGCTCTCGTAATCCTTGTCCGGCTCCTTCTCGTCGTTGGTGCCGTCGCCGCGGTAATCCTCGCGCGCGCCGATGCCGTTCTCGGTGAGCTCGTCGTCGGCGGCGACCGTCTTGCCGGCGAACAGCCCGTCGCCCCCCGAGGAGAGGCGCGAGATCGGCACGGAGGGGCTGAAATAGTCCGCCAGGCCCTTCTTCTGGTCCTCCGTGGTGGCGTTGAGCAGCCACATGAGCAGGAAGAAGGCCATCATCGCGGTGACGAAATCGGCATAGGCCACCTTCCAGGCGCCGCCGTGATGGCCCTCGCCCGCGACGATCTTCTTGCGCTTGATGATCGGCCGCGTGTTGTCTCCCTTGGCCACGCTCACTCTCCTCGGCGTCACTGTCCCGCCCGCAGGCTCGGGCGGAAAGCTTGCCAAGCGGTTGCTGCGGCCGCGAAGGGATCGCGACAATTCGACAGGCTTTCCGCGGATGCAATCGGCGCGCGCTTAAGCCCTTGGCAATAGAGAGCGGCGAAAACTCCGGCCTCGTTCCCGGGCCGCTGGTGTGCCCGGGCCCCGGAGATCCCCCCCGAACGGGTGCGGTGCTCCGGGTGGCGGAGAAGCCGTTCGAGGCAGGGGACCAGATGAGCGAAGCCGGGCAGACCATCGTTGCGCGAAAGATCAGCTCGGCGCGCGTGAGCCGATCGCCGATCCCCCAGGTGGAGATGATCGGGGAGGATTTCGCCAAGATCCTCGACGACCGGCTGCGCCGGCTGCTGCGCACCATCACCTCCTCGATCATCCTGGACTGCGAGGTGCGCAAGCTCTCCCGGGTGCTCGAATCGATCCCCGTGCCGGCGATGCTGGGCGTGGTGGAGGTGAAGAACTCCCCGGCCTCGGCGCTGGTGAACATCTCCAACGACCTGATCTACCACATCGTCGACCTGCGCATGGGCGGGGACACCGAGCAGTCGCCGGTGCCCACCGCGCGCTCGATCACGCCGCTCGACTGCGCGCTGTGCTCGGATTTCGTCAATGCGCTGATCGGCGCCTTCACCCAGGCGATCAGCATCTACCTCGGCGCGCCGGAGCTGGAGTGGATGTCGCTGCGCCAGTTCGAGCAGCACGTCACCATGGCCCGCATCGCCCCCGACAATGCCGACGTGCTGGTGCTCAACGTGAGCCTGGACATCGGCGAGGCGGCGCGCTCGGGGGATTTCGACATGGTCATCCCCCTCTCGGTGCTCGACAGTTTCAAGGCGGCCTCGCAGCGCCGCACCTCCTCGGCCTCGGAGCGCAACCTGCTCGACCTGTGGTCGAACCGCATGAGCCGGGCGGCGCGCGAGGCGCCGGTGCGCGTCACCTCCGTCATCCACCGCCTGCATCTCGACCTCGGCGCCATCCAGGAATGGAAGGAGGGCGATGTGCTCGAGATCCCGGCCTCGGGGCGCAGCCGCATCGAGCTGATGCTGCCCGGCCAGGACGAGGTGCCGCTGGCCGTGGGCCGGCTCGGCGCCTTCGAGGGCCAAAAGGCGGTGAAGCTCACCCTGCCGCCCGACCCCGATTTCGTGAAGCACATCCGCAGCCTGACAGGAGAGACCGGCGCATGACACCGACCCACACCCTACCGGCCCGCCCGACCCTGCCGGCGGCGGAGGCCTTCCTGGCCGAGATGCGGCAGACCCCCGCCGCTCCGGTCATCGACGCGAGCGGCGTCGAGGACCTGCCCACCGCCTTCGTGCTGGCGCTGACCGCCGTGGGGCGGGCGCTGGCCGAGGAGGGCGGCAAGATCAGCGTGATCCGGCCAAGTGCCGGGTTTGTCGATGCGTTTTCGGATCTCGGTCTGTTCCAGGACCTGATGAAGATGGAGTTCTGCCAATGAAACGGATTCTGGCCGTGGATGACGCCGTATCCCTGCGCAACATGCTCTGCGACTGCCTGCGCGGCGCCGGGCATGACGTCTACGAGGCCGGCAACGGCCAGGAGGCGCTGGACCAGCTCAAGGCCCACAAGCCCGACATCGTGATCACCGACCTCACCATGCCGGTGATGGACGGGCTCGATTTCATCGAGGCCGCCCGCAAGGAGCCGGAGGGCCAGGGCCTGCCGATGCTGCTGCTGACCACCGAGACCGCCGACCGGCTCAAGCAGCGCGCCCGCGCGGTGGGCGCCACCGGCTGGCTCACCAAGCCCTTCGACCCCGACCAGGTTCTCAAACTGGTCGACCAGCTGACCTGAGCGGAGGGAGCGCGACATGGCGATGGACGATGCTGAGGACTACCAGGCGATCTTCTTCTCGGAATGTTCCGAGCTGCTGGTCGACCTGCAGGAGCGGCTGGACGAGCTGCTCGACGGGGAGGGGTCGATGGACACGGTGAACGCCGCGTTCCGGGCCGTGCACTCGATCAAGGGCGGCGCTGCGGCCTTCGGCTTCCGCGACCTGATCGCCTTCGCGCATGTCTTCGAGACGGTGATGGACCAGGTGCGCTCCGAGACGCTCGAGCTCACGCCGGAGGTGTGCAGCATCCTGATGCGGGCCGGCGACGTGATCGCGGTGCTGGTGGAGCACGCGCGCGACGGGGGCAGCCTGCCCGAGGAGCGGGTGGAGCGGGTGCTGGGCGAGCTGCGCGAGCTGGGCAACCTCGAGGCCCCGGCCGAGAAGCCGGCCGAGGCGGCCCCCGCCCCGGTGGTCGAGGAGCTGCTCGAGGAGGGCGGTTTCCACGAATTCTCCGTCCGTCTCACGCTGGGGGAGAATTTCCTCTTCTCCGGCCATGATCCGCTGAAGATGATCCGGGCGCTCAAGGCGCACGGGCTCAGCCGGGTCACCGCGCCCGAGGAGATCGCGCCGCTGGGCGAGCTGGACCTGCATGCCCCGGGCCTGTCCTGGCTGCTCGATTTCGAGAGCGACGCGCCGGCCACGGCGCTCAACGGGTTCTTCGACTTCTACAGCCATGCCGTCGACATCGAGGTGATCCTGCCCGCCCCCGAGGAGGGGGCGGACCCCGCGGGGGAGCCTGAAGCGCCGGCGGCAGCGCCGGCAGCGGCGGCGGCCCCGGCGGCTCCCGCACCCGACACGCGCCCGACCGCGGCCGCGGCCCCGCCGCCGGCGGCCCCGCCCGCCGCGTCCGGCGGCGGCGGCGGCGGCAGGAACGGGGGCGGCAAGCCCGCCTCCGGCGGCGACGATGGCGAGCACCCGGTGGAAAAGCCCAAGATCGCCAAGTCGCTGCGCGTCGAGCTGCCGCGCATCGACCGGCTGGTGAACCTCGTGGGCGAGATCGTCATCACCCAGGCGGTGATGGCGCAGAAGCTCTCGGAGATCGACACCTCCGGAAACCTGGAGCTCGGCCACGCGGTGGAGAGCATGACCCGCCAGACCCGCGAGCTGCAGGAAAGCGTGATGGCGATCCGCGCCCAGCCGGTGAAGTCGGTGTTCCAGCGCATGCCGCGCGTGGTGCGCGATTTGTCGGACACGCTGAAGAAGGAGGCGCGCCTGGTGCTCTCGGGCGAGCATACGGAGGTCGACACCACGGTGATCGAGGAGCTCGCCGAGCCCCTCACCCACATGCTGCGCAACTCGATGGACCACGGGCTGGAGGGCAACGACGAGCGCGAGCAGATCGGCAAGCCGCGCATCGGCACCATCCGCCTCGCCGCCGAGCACCGCGGCGAGCGGGTGATCATCTCCATCGAGGACGACGGCCGCGGCATCAACCGCGACCGGGTGCTGGCCAAGGCGATCGAGAAGGGTCTCGTGCAGCCCGAGGACCAGCTCTCCCCCGACGACATCGACAACCTGATCTTCCACCCCGGCTTCTCCACCGCCTCCGAGATCTCCTCGGTCTCCGGGCGCGGCGTGGGCATGGACGTGGTGAAGAAGAAGATCCAGACCCTCGGCGGCCGCTGCACGCTCAAGAACGTGCCGGGCAAGGGGCTGAAGTTCATGATCACCCTGCCGCTCACCCTCGCGGTGCTCGACGGGATGACCATCTGCGTCGGCGACCAGCGCTTCATCCTGCCGCTCTCCTCGGTGATCGAGGCGCTCCGGATCGAGGAGGAACAGACCGAGGCGCTGCCCAACGGCTCCCGGGTGATGTTCCTGCGCGGCCAGTACCTGCCGCTGATCTCGCTGCGCCAGGCGCTGCGGGTGGAGGGGCCGGTGCGCCAGGAGGACATGGCCATCGTGGTCGACACCGAGACCAACGGCCTGGTGGCGCTCCTCGTAGACGAACTCATCGGCCAGCGGCAGGTGGTGCTCAAGAGCCTCGAGGCGAACTTCCGCCGCGTCGAGGGTGTCTCGGGCGCCACCATTCTCGGCGACGGCCGCGTCGCCCTCATCCTAGACGTGCCCGCGCTCGTAAGGGGCGGCCCCGGGGCGTCTTCCGGCATGGAGATGTACCATTGAGCGACTTCGGCCTCGAACTCGACGATCCGCAGGCCCAGGGCAGCGGACGCACGAAACAGTACGTGACCTTCCTGGTGGGCGACCGTGTCTACGGCGTCGACATCAAGCAGGTGCGCGAGATCAAGCAGTGGTCGCCGACCACGGCGCTGCCCAACCAGCCGCATTTCACCCGCGGCGTGCTGAACCTGCGCGGCACCATCGTGCCGGTGCATGACCTGCGCGCGCGCTTCAGCGGCGAGATGACCGAGGCGACCGAGAACCACGTGGTGGTGATCGTGGCCATCCGCGAGCAGACCGTGGGCGTGCTGGTCGACGCGGTCTCCGACATCGTCTCGGTCTCCGCCGACGAGATCCGCCCGGTGCCGTCCTCGGCCGGGGAGGGGGACGCCAGCGCCATCTCGGGCCTGGTGAACACCGAGGAGGTGATGGTGGCACTGCTCGACCTCGCCTCGCTCTTCGTCACCCAGGGCTTCGAGACCCTCTGAAGCACCGGCCCTCGCCAACGGAACCCCTGCCATGCGTCTCCTGCCCGCCGTCCTGTCCCGCAGCCTGCGCACCCAGCTCACCTTCATGGTGGCGGGGCTGTGCCTCGTCGTCGCCGCGGCGGTGGGGGGCATGAGTTACTTCAACGCGCGGGAAGCGGCGGTGACGCGGGCCGAGGACAACCTCACTGCCCGGGTCCGGCGCGAGGCGGCGGCGGTGGCTGCGTATCTCGGCGAGGTCCGGAACGACCTTGCGTACCTGGCGGGCTCGGTGCGGGCCGGCGGCGGGATCGCCGCCTTCCGCGAGGGCTGGGCGGCGGGGGAGGCGGGCGCGCTGCGCCGGCGCTACCTCGAGGACAACCCCAATCCCGCCGGCAGCCGCCAGGCGCTGGACGATGCCGGCGACGGTTCGGCCTATTCCGCCGCACATGCCCTCTGGCACCCGGGCCTGCGCGCCTTCCAGGAAAGCCGCGGCTACCACGACCTCTTCCTGGTCGGCCCCGCGGGCCAGGTGCTCTACACCGTGTTCAAGGAAGCGGATTTCGGCGATGACCTCTCCGCCGGGCCGCTGGCCGCCTCCGGCCTGGGCGAGGTCTATGCCCGGGTGCGGGAGGCCGGTCCGGGCGGCGGCGTCGCCTTCTCCGATTTCCGCCCCTACGGGCCGAGCGCCGGCGCACCGGCGAGCTTCATGGCCCTGGGGGTCTGGAGCGCGTCCGGCGCGCTCGAGGGGGTGATGGCCGCGCAGATCCCCTCCGATCGGATCGAGAGCCTGTTCGAGGCGGAGGACGACCCGGAGACCGGGCGCTATTCCTTTCTCGTCGGCCCGGACGGCCTGCTGCGCAGCGACACGAGCCTGACGCCGGAGAACGACATCCTCGCCTCCCGCTTCGATGCCGGCGCGCCGGAAGGGGGCGTGGGCACCGCGACCGGGCTCACCGGCGAAACCGCGCATGTCGCCATTGCCCCGGTGCCGCAGATGCCCGGCGCCACCATCCCCTGGCGCATGGTCTCGCAGGTGCCCGAGGAGGTGTTCCTGGCCCCGGTACGGGCGCTGGGGCTGCGGATCCTGGGCATCTCGGCGCTGCTGGTGCTGGGCGCCGCGCTGCTGGGCTACCTGCTGTCGCGCAGCTTCACCGGCCCGATCCTGGGCATCACCGGCGCGGTGAAGAAGCTCGCGGAGGGCGAGCCGGCCGAGGTGCCCGCCGCCACCCGGCGCGACGAGATCGGCGAGCTGTCGCGCGCGCTCTTCGCCATCCACGAATCCTCCGCCGAGGCCAAGCGCGTGGGGGCGGCGGTGGAGAGTTCCTCCGCGCTGTTCCTGCTCGCCGACGAGAACCGCCAGATCGTCTATCTCAACACCGCGCTGAAGAAGGCGCTGGAGAGCTCGCGCGGCTTCTTCCAGCAGCAGATCCCGGGCTGGGACGGCCGGTTCATCGGCCGCTACCTCGACACGTTCGGGCGCGGCGGCGTGCTGGAGCGGCGCAATCTCGAGGTGATGGAGAGCCCGGTCACCAGCGAGCTTGCCTTCGACAACCGGGTCTTCGAGATGATCCTCGCCCCGGTGCACCTGGAGGACGGCAGCCTGCTGGGCTACGTCACGCAATGGACCGAGCGCACCCGCCAGCGCGCGGCCGAGCAGCAGATCTCCCAGATGATCGCGGCGATCGGGGCGGGGGATTTCTCCCGCCGCATGGAGGTGGAGAGCCAGGACGGGTTCATCCGCGAGGCGGCGCAGGGGGTGAACCGGATCGGCGAGCTGGTGAGCGGCTTCCTCGCCGAGCTCGACGGCGTGCTCGGCGCGCTGGCCGAGGGCGACATGACCCGGCGCATGGACGCTGCGCGCGGCGGCCAGTACCAGCGCCTCGCCGAGGTCACCAACCGCAGCCTCGAGACCCTGAGCGACCTGGTGACGCGGCTCTCCGCCGCCCAGGGCCGCATGACCAACAGCAGCCGCGCCATCCTCACCGGGGCGACCGATCTCGCCAAGCGCGCCGAGGAACAGGCCGCCTCGCTGGAGGAGACGGCCGCGACCATGGAGGAGATGACCGCCAACGTGCGCGCCAGCGCCGAGAACGCCGCCAAGGTGACCGGGCTCGCCCGGGATGCCGCGGGCCGGGCCAGCGAGGGCCAGGCGGTGGTGGGCAACGCGGTCTCGGCCATGGGCGAGATCGAGGAGAGTGCGGGCAAGATCTCCGACATCACCGCGGTGATCGACTCCATCGCCTTCCAGACCAACCTGCTGGCGCTGAACGCGGCGGTGGAGGCGGCGCGGGCGGGCGATGCCGGCAAGGGCTTCGCCGTGGTCGCCTCCGAGGTGCGCACCCTCGCGCAGCGCTCCAGCCAGGCGGCGCGCGACATCAAGGACCTGATCCAGGACAGCTCGGCCCATGTGGCGCGCGGCGTGGAACTGGTGAAGGGCACCGGCACCTCGCTCAAGGGCATCGTGGAATCCGTCGGCCGCGTGGCCGAGACCATCGAGGAGATTTCCAACGCCAGCCGCGAGCAGTCCACCGGCATCGAGGAGATCTCCTCGGTGGTCAGCAGCATGGACCAGCGCACCCAGGCCAATGCCCAGGCCGCGGAGGAGAGTGCGGGCTCGGCGCGCCAGATCACCGAGATCGCCGGCGAGCTCGGCGCGCTGATCGGCGTGTTCCGCACCGGGAAAACCGCCACCGACCTGCCGCCCGTGGCCGGCGCCGCGCCGGCAGACACCGCCGCGCGCCGCCCGGCCTCCGCGCCCTCCGCCACCCCGGGCGAGCGGCACCAGGACGCGGAATGGGAGCGGCTGGCCCGGGCCCGCCGGGCGGCCCCCGCCTCCTCCCGGGCCCCTGCGCCGCCGGCGAAAGCTCCCGCCGCGCCGAAGCCCGCCCCGGCTCCGGCAAAGCCCGCAGCGGCAAAACCCGCAGCGGCGCCGGCAAAGCCCGCCCCGGCGAAAGCCGCCCCGCCCCGGCCCGGCGGCAAGCCTGCCACCCCGCTGCCCCGGGCGCCCCAGGCCCCCGCCGCCCGGCCCCGGGCCGCAGCTCCCGCGGCCTCGCAGCCGCACGATGACGACTGGTCGGAGTTCTGAACATGTCGCTCGCACCCCGCTCCCCCTCGCCCGAAACCGGCAAGGACGCCGTCCTGACCGAGGCCAATTTCAAGGCCATCGCCGAGCGCGTCTACCAGCTCACCGGCATCGTGCTGAAGGAACACAAGCGCCAGATGGTCCATACCCGGCTCAGCCGCCGGCTGCGGGCGCTGGGGCTGACGGATTTCGACAGCTACCTGCGCCTGCTCGACTCCCCGGAAAGCGCGGCGGAGATCGGCGAGCTGATGAATGCCATCACCACCAACCTCACCTCCTTCTTTCGCGAGAGCCATCATTTCGACCACCTGCGCAGCGAGGTGATCGAGCCCTGCATGGCGAAGGGGGCCTCGCGCTTCCGCATCTGGTCTGCGGGCTGCTCGACGGGCGAGGAGCCCTACACCATCCAGATGACCATGCAGGCGGCGGGCGGGCTGGCGCATCGCTGGGATTACCGGCTGCTCGCCACCGACCTCGACAGCAATGTTCTGGCCCGCGCCGCGGCCGGGGTCTATGCCGCCGACCGGGTGACCGGCGTGCCCCCCGCGGTGCTCTCGGCCGCTGCCAGCCAGCGGCCCGACGGCACGCTCGAGATGCGCCCGGTGCTCAAGGCGCCCATCCGCTTCCGCCAGCTCAACCTGCTGCACCAATGGCCGGTGAAGGGCCCGTTCGACGCCATCTTCTGCCGCAACGTGCTGATCTATTTCGACACCGAGACCAAGCTCGGCATCGTCGACCGTTTCGCCGACCTGCTCGCGCCGCACGGCGCTCTCTACCTGGGTCACTCGGAATCGCTTCTCGGCGAACACCCCAAGCTTCTGTCCTGCTGACGGACCACCTACAGGAGACGCGCATGAGCACCGCTGCCGACCGCGGCCGCCAGGGCCATTTCTGGGACCCCAAGATCAACGCCATGACCCAGACGGTCCTGCCCGGGTTCCATGCCGTGACCGACGAGAAGGATCTCGCCCTCGTCACCCTGCTGGGCTCCTGCGTGGCGGCCTGCATCCGCGACCCGCAGCTCGGCATCGGCGGGCTGAACCATTTCCTGCTGCCCGGTGACACGAATTCCGACCAGAAATCGGCCCGTTACGGCGTGCACGCGATGGAAGTGCTGATCAACGACATCCTCAAGCGCGGCGGCTCCAAGGGCCGGCTGGAGGCGAAGGTCTTCGGCGGTGCCAACGTGATCGACGTCTCCGCGGCCGAGACCGTGGGCGACCGAAACTCGCGCTTCGTGGCCGATTACCTGCGCCGCGAGGGCATCCGCATCACCGCCCAGGACCTCGGCGGAGACCGGGCGCGCCGGGTGTTCTTCTTCCCCGACTCGGGCCGCGCCTCGGTGCTGAAGCTGCCGATCTCCGACAACCGCCGCCTGCGCAACGAGGAAATGGCGCTGCGCACCAAGGCCCAGGCCGCGCCGAAGGCCGGCGGCGTGGAGCTGTTCTGATGCCGGGCCGGGGCCGCCCCATCCGCGTCGTGGTCGTCGACGACAGCTCGCTGATGCGGGCGATGATCCGCTCCGCCCTCTCGGGCGATGGCGACATCGAGGTCGTCGGCCTCGCCGCGCATGTCGGCGAGGGGCGCGAGATGATCCGCAACCTCGACCCGGACGTGATCACCCTCGACGTGGAAATGCCGGGGATGAACGGGCTCGATTTCCTCGAGAAGATCATGACCCTGCGCCCCACGCCGGTGGTGATGGTCTCCTCGCTCACCGCCCGCGGCACCGAGACGGCGCTGGAGGCGCTGTCGATCGGGGCGGTGGATGCGATCGCCAAGCCAGACAGCCCGCAGGCCACCGCGGCCTGGGGCCCGCTGCTGCGCAGCGTGGTGCGGGTGGCGGCGGCGGCGAAGGTGCAGCGACGCGCGGTGCGTGCACCCGCGCCCGCTGCCGTCGCGGCCGTGGCCGCGCGGCGCCCGGCGGTCACCGCTGCCCCCACCGGCCGGCGCATGGTCGCCATCGGCGCCTCGACCGGAGGGGTGGGCGCGCTCGGCCAGCTCTTCCAGGCCCTGGGGCGGCGCTGTTCCCTGCCGATCCTGATCACCCAGCACATGCCTGCGGGCTATACCGAGCGCTTCGCCGGCCGGCTCGCCGCCGAGACCGGGCTCGACGTGGCCGAGGGCCGTGACGGCGAGCCCCTGCGGGCCGGGATGATCCGCATCGCCCCGGGTGACCGGCACATGACCGTGACGCGGAGCGGCGCCGGGCTGATTGTCCAGGTCGGCGGCACGGACCCGGTCTCGGGCCACTGCCCCTCGGTCGACCGGCTGTTCCATTCCGTGGCCCAGTCCGCGGGAGAACAGGCGCTCGGCGTCATCCTCACCGGCATGGGCCGGGACGGCGCGGACGGGATGCTGGCCATGCGCCAGGCCGGTGCGCGCTGCCTCGGCCAGTCGCCGGAGAGCTGCGTCGTCTACGGCATGCCCAAGGCCGCGATGCAGCTCGGCGCCGTGAACGAGGAACTCAACATCCCCGCTCTCGCGGAGCGGATCGCGGCGCAGGGCAGCGCCGGGTCCGCCCGCCAGGCCATGTGACCCCCAAGCCAAGCAAGGAGACCTCCCAATGCCCGCAGCCAAATCCCTCAAAGTCCTCGTCGTCGACGACCAGCAGACCATGCGGGGACTTGCCAGGCAGGCCCTCAAGCATATCGGTGTCGTCGACGTCTCGCTCGCCGCCACCGGCGAAGGCGCCCTCGACGTGATGAACACCAAGATGTTCGACGTGGTGATCTCGGACCTGAACATGCCCGGCCTCTCGGGGCTGGACCTGGCGCGCAAGATCAAGAGCCACCCGGTGTTCAACCGGATCCCGGTGTTCCTGGCCACCTCTGATGCCTACCGCGACCAGGCGACGGCCGACCTCGTCGACCAGTTCGTGGCCAAGCCCTTCAGTGCGGCGGACATGCGCCAGGCGCTCGAAGCCCATCTCGGGGCGCTCAGCTGAGCGCCGCGGGCGCCCGGCAACACGGAGGTCAGTGCAGGGCAAAAGCGCCGGGAGGGGGCATCGAGCCCCCTCCCGGCGCTCGCCGCGTCTGCGCGGCGGCCAGCGGCATCGGATGACTGCAGAGACCACGCCTGCCCCGGGAAGATCGCCGGGGCGGGCGGGAGGGACCGCAAGGTCCCGACGCGGATCCGGAGGCGGGGGCCCTGCCCCTCTCCGACGGATACGCACCCCGGCCGGGGGTCAGTCCTCGTCCGCGGCCTCGGGCTGGTTGAGCCGGATCGCGCCACGCTGCGCCAGGGCCTGGATCGCCTTCACCAGCTCGGCCTGTGCCGCCTCGCCTTCCTTCAGCGGCGGGGCCTGCATGGCGGTGAGATCCTCGCTCATGCGCTCCGAGAGGCGCTTGGAGAGGTTGCCGAGAATGAATTCCACCACCTTCGGATTGGTCTCCATCCCGGTCTTGAGTGCTGCCATCAGCACCGGCTCCTCCAGCTCGCGGGTGATCTGGGTGATGTCGCGCGGCACCACGCGGGCCACGATGTCGCCGAAGGTGAACATCACCCGCTGCACCTCGGCGGCGAAGACCGGTTCGTCCTCCTCGAGCTGGGCGAGGAACTGTTCGCGCGCGGCACTGGAGACGTGGTTCATCAGTCCGGCCAGCAGCTCGGCCGGTTTCTTCGTGCCGCTCTCGCGCTGGATGACGGAGAGGAATTCCTCCTCGATCACCTGCTTGACCTGCTCGAGCACCACGTGGTCGACCCGCGGCACCCGGCTCATGCGCAGCACGATGATATGGGCGATCTCGCCGGGCAGGCGCTCGAGCACGCGCGCGGCGCGGTCGGCGCGCATGCGCCCCAGCACCACGGCGCCGATCTGCGGGTGTTCGGCGGCGATGAAATTCGCCAGCGAGCCCACCGGGGCATTGCCCAGCTTGTCCCAGATCGACAGGCGCACATTGCCCTGCACGTCCTCCATGATGCGGTCGTAATCCTCGCGGTCGAGCGCCTCGGAGAGGATCTTGCGCGCGGTGACGATGCCGCCGGAGACGTCGTAGTCACCGCCGAGCTCGTTGAGGAATTCCTGGCTCACCTGGTCGAGCACCTGGGCGGGAATGCGGCCCATGGTGGCGATGGTGCGGGCGAAGCGGCGGACATTGGCCTCGCCGAGCTCCTTGAGCACGCCGGCGGCCTGCACGGGCCCGAGGGCCGCGAGGATGATCGTCGCCTTCTGGGTCGGGGTCAGTTCGTCCGTCGTCCGCTCCTCGCCGTTGATCCGGGCGAGGGCGAGGGACTGGCGCGCCAGCGCCGGGAGATTGTCGGGAGCGCTCATGTGCCGTAGCTCCGCACCAGGGCGCCGGCGAGCAGGCTCCAGCCGTCCGCGAGCACGAAGAAGCCCAGCTTGAAGGGCAGCGAGACCACCGCCGGCGGCACCATCATCATGCCCATGGACATCAGGATGGAGGCCACGGCGAGGTCGATCACCAGGAAGGGCAGGAAGACGAGGAAGCCGACCTCGAAGCCGCGGGTGACCTCGGAGAGCAGGAAGGCGGGCACGAGCACGCCGAAGCTCACCGGGTCGTCCGGCCCGGCCCCGGCGAGGCGTGCGGGGGCGGCGGCCTGCATCTCGGCGACCGTGTCCGGGTCGACCCGCGCCTCCATGAAGCTGCGGAACGGCAGGGCGGTGGCGCGCAGCGCCGCCTCCGGCTCGGCCGTGCCCTCGATGAGCGGCGAGACCCCGCTCTCCCAGGCCTCGGTGAACACCGGCTCCATCACGAACCAGGTGAGGAACAGCGCGAGGCTCACGATCAGCATGTTGGGCGGCGCCTGCTGCACGCCCACCGCCTGGCGCAGGATCGAGAGCACCGTGACGATGAAGGGAAAGCAGGTGACCATGATGGCGATGCCGGGCGCGAGGCTCAGCAGGGTGACGATGGCGAAGAGCTGGATCGCCCGCCCGGTGAGCGAGCCGCCCTCCGCCCCGGTCTCGCCCAGGTCGAGGGTGAACTGCTGGGCCGCCGCGGGGCCGGCGCAGAGGAGCAGCGCCAGGCCGAGCACGAGGACCGGCACCAGCCCGCGCAGGGGCAGGGGCACAGGCACGGGCCGCGGCACCGGGACATGCGCCGGGACCCGCCCCGGCCGGGACGGGCGGCAGCAGGGGGGGTCAGATGCCATTCGAGAGGTCTTCGATTTCCGTGAGACGCACGCCGAGCCGGCCGCTGTCGCCATCCATTTCCTGCAGCTCGCCGCGCGCGATGAGCCGCTCGCCGATGTAGATCTCCACCGGGTCCTCGATCTTGCTGTCCAGCGGCAGCACGGAATCGCGCCGCAGGTTCACCAGCTCGCTCACCAGCGGCCGGGCCTTGCCCACCGAGATGATCACCTCGATCGGCACCCCGAGCACCGCGCTGGAGCGGCGCCGGTTCTGCGCCGGCTCCATGGCCGGCAGGCCCGCCTCGGGAGTGATGTCGTCCTGCTCATCCATGGATCTGCTTCCTTGTCTCATCGGTCGCGCCGCCCTCGGCGAGGAACCGGTCCACCGCCGCGAGCGCGCCGGCCATGCTGGCCTCGAGATCGATCTCGTCGAACCCCGAGGCCCAGGCGATGCGGGCCTCCAGCGCCCGGCGCTCCGGGTCCGGGCGGATGTCGACCCCCGGGGCGAGCGTGGCGCGCAGCCGCTCGGCCATCTCCGGGGCGACGAGAATCGCCACCTGCTCCGGCGGGGCCTCGCGCAGCGCCGCCTCCAGCCGGTCGGCGATCTCATGGGCGAGGCCGGCGCGGGCGAGGGCCGGGCTCACCGCGCCGACGAAGGCGCGCAGCAGCGGGTGCAGGGCGCGCAGCACCGCGGCGCGCGCCTCCTGCCCGGCGATGTCGAAATCGGCCAGTGCCTCGGCGATCTGGCCCAGCAGCAGGCGCTGCTCGGCATCGCCGGCCGCCATCGCGGCGGCAGCCCCCTCCTCGTAGCCGCGGGCATGCGCCTCGCTGCGCGCCCGGGTGAGCGCGCGCTCCATCTCGGCTGCGTCCACCGTGGGGCGCGGGGCCTGGCGCGGGGCGGCGGAGGAGAAATTCTCCAGGGACATCACGACCTGTCTCATGCGGCATCCTCGCCCGGTTCACGGGTCTCCAGCCAGTTGCGCAGCAGCAGCGTCGCCTCCTCCGAGCGCTCGGCGATCGCCTCGCGCAGGGTGAGGAGGCGCGCCTCCGATTCGGGGGTGGGGCCGAGCACTTCCTGCGCGGCCTCCAGCGAGGCGGCGAGCTCCTCGGGGTTGATCGGGCCGTCCGCCCCCTCCGGCGCGTCGTCCTCGCGCTCGTCGGCCAGGGCGGCGGGCGGGGCGGCGAGCATCGGGCGCAGCACGAAGAGGCCGAGCAGCAGCGCCACGCCGGCCAGCACGCCGAGCTGGATCAGCGTCATCGCGTTCACCGCGAAGAGGTCGAAGACGCCGGCCTCCGCCGCGGTGCCCAGCACCGGCTCGGGGGAGAATTCCAGGCTGTCGATGGTCACCACGTCGCCACGCGCCTCGTCGAAGCCGACGGCGGAGCGCACCAGCTCGGAGAGGGCGGTGAGCTCGGCCTCCGGGCGGGCTTCCCAGGTGGTGGTGCCGTCCGCCGCGGTGGTGGTGATGCCGTCGACCAGCACCGCGACCGAGAGGCGGCGGATGTCGCCGGGCATGCGCACGCGTTCGCGCCGCACCTCGGAGACCTCGAAATTCGAGCGTTCGCGGGTTTCGGAGCTGGAGCGGCGCGAGGTCTGGCCGCCCTCGCCGGCCTGGGCCGGGTCGGGGAGCTGGGAGGCGACGGTGACGCCGCCGGGCCCGCCTCCTTCCGAGGATTCGCTCTTCTCGCTCGATTCCTCGGCCACCGCCACGCGGCTCGCCGGGTCGATCACCCGCTCGGAGACGGTCTCGCTCTCCATCACCGTGTCCACGGTGACCTCGACCACCGCCCTGCCCTCGCCCACGCGCGCGGCGAGCAGGCGCTCGAGCTTGGCGCGCAGCGCCTCGGCCCGGTCGGTGCCCGAGAGGTCCTTCACCTGGGCCGGCGCATCGTCTCCCGCCGCGAGGACGACGCCGGCGACCGAATCGATCACCGTCACGTTCTCGGGGTTGAGCCCGGCCACGGCGGAGGCCACGAGGTAGCGCGCGGCGCGCGCCTGGGTCTCGTCCACCGTGCCGCCGCCGGAGGTGAGAATCACCGAGGCCGTGGGCGACTTGTCACGCTCGAAGGGCCGGCGCACGGGGTTTGCGATATGCACGCGCGCGGCGCGCATGCCGGGGGCGGCGAGCAGCGTGCGCGCCAGCTCCCCCTCCTTCGCGCGCCAGTAGGTGGCGTCGAACATCTCCGCCGTGGTGCCGAAGCCCGAGAGCCCGTCGAGCAGCTCGTAGCCGGCGATTCCCGTGGCGGGCAGGTTTTCCGAGGCGAGCCCGAGGCGCACCCTGTCCCGCTCGTCCGCGGGCACGTAGATCGCCTGCCCGCGCAGCTCGTAGGGCACGCCCTTCTGTTCCAGCGAGGTGATCACCTCGGCGGCGGCGCGGGGCTCGAGCCCGGCATAAAGCAGCGCCATCGAGGGCGCACTTGCGAGACGCGCGAGGGCGATGACGACGGCGACGGTCGCCAGACCCGCCAGGATCGCCAGGATTCGCTTCCGCGCATCCATCTCCTTCCAGAGTGAGGCCAGTCGGTCCAAGGCAGGGTGCTCTCATTGCTAATCGCCTGAAGGGCCGTTCTGGCCCCCCTTCGCCTGGGGGGGATCTTCGCTGCCGCACACTTAACATTAAGTTAGTCCCTGCCGCGCTAGATGGGCTCATCGACCACTGGCTGCCGGGGATGCGCGATGAGCGATGCGACGATGGATGCGGAGGCCCTCGCGGAAGACGCGGCGGAGGCCGGCTCCACGCCGAAGAAGAAGGGCAAGGGCCTGCTGTTCGGGCTCGTTGCCGCGATTCTCCTCGGGGCCGGCGGCTTCTACGCCACCTTCTCGGGCATGGTCTCGCTGCCCTTCGGCGGCGGGGGGGAGGCCGGCCATGCCGCGCCGGAGACCCCGGCGCCCGAGCCGCTGTCGCCCATGGCCTTCCTGCCGCTGGGCGACATCGTGATCACGCTGGGCGCGCCCGCGGGCGCGCGCCAGCTGCAGTTCTCCGGCCAGGTGGAGGTGAACCCGGATTACCGGGCCGACGTGGAGCTGTTGCAGCCGCGCATGCTCGACGTGGTCAACACCTACCTGCGCGCGGTGGAACTGCGCGACCTTGCCGACCCCGCGGCGATGGGGCGCATCCGTGCCCAGCTCCTGCGCCGCATCCAGATCGTCACCGGCGAGGGCCGGGTGCGCGACCTGCTGATCACCAATTTCGTGCTGAACTGAGGCCCGGGACCCCCCCCGCGGCCGCAGCCGGGCCCCTGCAACCGATGCTCCGCAGGCCCGGCGGAGAAGACCCGAGGAGAGTGCCATGGCGCTGATCGCGGACGGACTGATGATCGTGGCCTCGCTGGTCGCGGCGATCTACTGCATCGTGCTCTCGAAACGGGTGCACGGGCTGAGCAATCTCGACCAGGGGCTGGGAGCGGCGATCGCCGGGCTCTCGCGCCAGGTCGACGGCATGCAGGGCGCGCTGGAACAGGCCAAGCGGGTCTCGGGCGCCTCGGTGCGCGAACTGCGCGAGATGACCGCGAAGGCCGAGGCCGCGGCGGGCCGGCTGGAGCTGCTGCTCGCGGCGCTGCACGCCCAGGACGGCGCGCGCCCGCTCGACCCGGAGCTGCGCGCCGCCGCCCGCAATGCGGCCACGGTCGCATCCGGCACCGCGGCCACGGCCGCACCCGGCACCGCGGCCACGGCCGCCCCCCCGCGGGAGGACGCGGGCGAGGCCCCGGCCGCACCGCGGCCCTCTGTCTTCGCCGAGGAATTCGCCGCCCTGCCGGAGGAAGGGGACGAGGAGGAGACCCTATTCTCCGAACCCGAATCTGAACCCGAACCGGAGCCGGAGCCCGAATCCGAACCGGAGCCCGAGCCCGACGCGCGCGCCGATGCTGGGCCCGGCATCGTGGAGGAGGCGCCCGGGCCCGACCCCGAGTTGCCGGAACCGGTCGCCCAGGAGCGGTCCGGCCGGGAGAGCCGCGCCCCCCTGCCCGCCTCCGAGGCGGCAGAGGAGGAGGACGGCGAACTCGCCCTCGCCCCGCCGCCGGACCGGCCCGTGCCGGAGACGCCCGCGGCCGAGAGCCTGCGCAATGCCCTTCGTGACCTCCTGGGAAGGAAAGAGACATGAGCCGTCCCCGTCTCCAGCTCCGTCGCCGCCAGGCCGCGCCCCGGGCGCTGATGCTCGTCGCGGTGTGTTTCGGCGGCTCGCTGGCCCTGCGCCTCACCGAGCACGGCGAGGCGATCGCGGCCGAGATCACCGGCCAGGGCGAGGAGGTCGCGGCCGCCCCGGCCCCGGTCGCCGGCTGCACCGCCGATCCCGGTGCCAACGACCTGCTTGCCGCGATCCGTGACCGCGAAGCCCAGCTCGCGGCCCGCGAGACCGAGCTTGCCGGGCGCGAGCAGATGCTCAGCATCGCCCGCGCCAAGCTCGAGGAGCAGGTCGCCGCCCTCGACGACGCGGAGAAGCGCCTGGCCGAGACCCTGGCCATCGCCGACAAGGCGGCCGAGCAGGACGTGGCCCGGCTGGTCTCGGTCTACGAGACCATGAACCCCAAGGCCGCCTCGCAGATCTTCGCCACCATGGACGTGGGCTTCGCCGCCGGCTTCCTGTCGCGCATGCGCCCGGAGAGCGCGGCGGCGATCCTGGCCGGGATCGAGGCCGACCGCGCCTACGCGATCTCCGCCACCATGGCCGGCCGCAACGCCCGGGCACCCACCCAGTAAGGCGCCGGCAGCCCTGCCTGCTTCGCAGTTTCTTAACCTCGCCGGGCCGATACTCGGCCCCGTCAGGATCAGTGTCAGGATCAGGCGGGAAACCCGCTCCATTGTCCCTCAGCAACCGGGAGAAGCCCAGTGACAGGAATCGTCGGGATCGTGGTCATCCTTGTCATGGTCTTCGGGGGCTACATCGCGGCCGGGGGCAAGATGGGGATCATCCTGCACGCCCTGCCCTTCGAGATGATCATCATCGGCGGCGCCGCCGTGGGCGCCTTCATCATCTCGAATGACGGTGCTGCCGTGAAGCAGACGCTCAAGGACATGGGCAAGGTGTTCAAGGGGGTGAGGTGGAAGGGCCAGGACTTCCAGGACCTGCTGTGCCTGCTCTTCGAGCTGATCAAGATCGCCCGGCAGAACCCGGTGGAGCTGGAGGGCCATATCGAGAACCCGCACGAATCGGCGATCTTCTCGAAATACCCCAAGATCCAGCACGACCATGCCGCGGTGGACATGATCTGCGACACGTTCCGCAACGCCACGATGAACTATGACGACCCCGCCCAGGTGGAGGAGGTGCTCGACAAGCAGCTCGACGCCGAGAAGCACCACGCCCTGCACTCCAGCCACGCCATGCAGCAGATCGCCGACGGCCTGCCCGCGCTCGGCATCGTGGCCGCGGTGCTGGGCGTGATCAAGACCATGGCCTCGATCGACCAGCCCCCGGCCGTGCTGGGCGCGCTGATCGGCGGTGCGCTGGTGGGCACCTTCCTCGGCGTGTTCCTCGCCTACGGCATCATGGGGCCCTTCGCGGCCAGGGTGAAGACGGTCTGCGAGGCCGATCACCAGTTCTACGTGCTGATCCGCGAGGTGCTGGTGGCCAACCTGCACAACCACGCGCCCAACATCTGCATCGAGGTGGGCCGGCAGAACACGCCGCACGCGGTACGTCCGAGCTTCAACGCCATGGACGAGGCGTTGCGCAACACCAAGGGGGCGGCGGCATGAGCCCGGGCCTCCGCCATCCCGCAGGCGGCCGGTCCGCGCGGCTGCGCATGTGGCCCGCGCCGCTGCGCCTTTTGCCCGCGCTGCTGCTCGCCTGCGCCCTCGCCCTGCCGGCCCTGGCCCAGGCCCCGCTCCTGCTGCGCGCCGGCGACCAGAGCCGCATGTCGCGCCTCGTGCTCGACCTGCCGCCGGGCACCTCCTGGTCGACCGGGCAGGACGGGCGCACGGTCACCGTGCGCTTCCCCGGCATCGCGCTCGACTTCGACACCCGCGCCATCTTCCCCGACCGCCGGGCGAGCCGCGTGCTCTCGGCCCAGGTCCGCAACGAGGTGACGGGCACGATCCTGCTGCTCACCCTGGCCTGTGACTGCACGGCGGAGAGCTTCGCGCTCGGCCCCCGCAAGCTGATCATCGACGTGCGGGACCGCACCGCTCCGAAGGAGGAGGCCACCGCCCCCGCGGCGCCGGAGGGTTCGGTGACCGGCACGGTCACCGCCCGGGCGCCGGGCACCGGTGTCGGCGGCGGGACGCCCCGGGGCGCGCCCCTGCCGGACGGGGACGAGGACCCCTCCGGCGAGGAGGCCGCCTCCGGCCAGGAGGGCGCCGGGGCCGACCCGCTGCGCACCGGCCTTGCCGCCGGGGAGATCCCGCCGGAGCCGGGAACGCAGGACGGGCCCGCCGGCCCGCCGCGCATCGGCGCCGCTCCCGACGTGCCGGCCGCCACGCCGATGCCCCGCCCGCAGACCGGGCCGCCGCTTGCCGCCGACGATCTCGCCGCCATCGAGGCGGCGCGTGCGCGGCTGATGGAAAAGCTCGCCCGCGCCGCCGAGCAGGGGCTGGTGGAATTCCGCAGCCCCGAGGCCGGCGAGGGCCCCGCCCCCGAGGCGGCCGACACCGGCTCCGACGACACGGCCGCGGCACCCGGCGAAGAGACCGCCGGGGAGGAGGGGCAGCAGGAGGGCGAGAGCACCGAGACGGCCGGGCCCCCGCCGCCCCCCGGTGCGTCGCAGCTCTCCGTCACCACCGCACGCGAGCGGGACCGGGCGGCCGACACCGACCCGGACCTGCCGCCGCCGGCCCATTGCCTGCCCGACGAGGCGCTCGACCTCGCCGCCTGGGCGGGGGGCGAGCCGGTGGCCGCCCAGATCGCCACGGCCCGCGCCGGTCTGATCGGCGAGTTCGACCGGCCCGACCCGGAGGCGGTGAGCCGTCTCGTGCGGCTCTACATCCACTACGGCTTCGGCCTGGAGGCGCAGGACCTGCTCGACAACATGGGCACCGAGGTGCCGCGCAGCCCGCTGCTGCGCGATCTCGCGCGGGTGGTCGAAGGCGGCCTGCCGGCGCCCGACGGGCCGCTGTCCCGCCAGGCGGGCTGCCCGGGGCGGGCCGGGTTCTGGGGCCTGCTCGCGGGCATCGACCCGGAGACCGGCGCCGTGGCCCCCGGCATCCCGGCCCCCGACAGTGCCGCCCTGCGCGACAGTTTCTCCGAGTTTCCCGCGGTGCCGCGCCGGCTGCTCGGGCCGCGCATGGCGCTCGGGCTGCTCGATCTCGGGCGCGAGGCCGATGCCGGGCTGATCCTGTCGCTTACCGCCGTCCATCCCGGGGAGCCGGGGGACGCCTACCAGTACGCCCGCGCGAAGCTGCTCGAGGCCCAGGGCGCGCCGGAAGCGGCCGAGGCGATCTACCGCCAGCTCATCGACGGCAACCGGCCCAATGCCCCGGCGGCGATGATCGCGCTCACCGAGAGCCGGCTGCAGCGCGGCCTGCCGCCGCCCGGCGCGATGGCCTCCGACCTCGCCGACCGCGCCCGCCAGGCCCGCCGCACCGAGCAGGGCCGCCGGCTGGAGGCGGCGGAGATCGAGGCCAGGGCCGCGGGGGGCGAGCTCGACCGCGCGCTGCGCCTGATCGCCGACGACCTGGCCGAGGCGCCGGAGCGCGGCCCGGAGCTGCACGAGGCCGCCGCCCGGGTGCTGGCCCGGGCCAGCGCGCCGCAGGAGGATCCGGCGAGCTATGCCACCGCCGTGCTCGCCCATCGCGGCCTGCTCACGGAGGGCACGGAGGCCGATCCTGCGCGGCTGATCGTGGCGGGCGAGCTCACCCGCATCGGCCTGCCCAACGCGGCGCTCGACATCCTCGCCCCCACCCTGGCGCGCGGTGCGCCCGAGGCCCGGCTCGCCGCGGCGCGGGCGCATGACATGCTGGGCGAGCCGGGCCCGGTGCTCGACCTTCTCGAGGGCATGGCCGGGCCGGACGTGGCCCGGCTGCGCGTCGCCGCCTTCGCCCGCGAGCAGGATTACGCCGGCGCGCGCGCCGCCATCGCCGGGCTGGACGATCCGCAGCAGGCCGCGACCCTCGCCTTCGCCGCCGGGGACTGGCCCGCCGCCCTGCAGGCGCCGGACCCGGTCGCCCGGGTGATGGCCGCCTACATGGCCGGGCTCGGCCCCGATGCCGCCGGCCTCGCGGAGACGGAGGATGCCGCCGGCCTCGCCGCCTTCCTCGAGACGCCGGTGCCGGAGGCCGAGATCAGCCTCTCGGGCGCCCGGCAGACCATGGAACTGGCCCGCAGCGCCCGCGCCCTCATCGCCGAGACCCTCGATCTCCCGCCGCCCGCCCCGGCGCCGGGCGGCTGACCGGAAGGAGCCGGACATGGACAACCCCAGTTACGTCACGCTGAGCCGCCAGAGCGGCCTGCAGAGGGCGATGACCATCATCGCCAACAACATCGCCAACATGTCGACCAACGGGTTCCGCCGCGAAGGCGTGCTCTTCGCCGAGATGTACGCCCCGATCCCCGGCCAGCCCGACACGATGGCGATGACCGCGGCACGGGTGCGCCTGACCGATTTCTCGCCCGGGCCGCTCGCCACCACCGGCGGCACGTTCGACTTCGCCATCGACGGCCCCGGCTTCTTCATGATCGACACCCCCGAGGGCCCGCGCCTGACCCGGGACGGCGCCTTCGCGCGCAGCCTCGACGGCGAGCTGGTCACCTTCGACGGCAACCGGGTGCTCGACGCCGGCGGCGCCCCGATCTTCCTGCCCCCCGATGCCGCCGCCATCGCGGTGGCCGCCGACGGCACGATCGATGCCGACGGCCAGACCATCGGCGAACTCGGCCTCGTCGAGGTCGAGGACCCCGGCACGCTGCTGCGCGAGGCCTCCGGCCTCTTCGCCACCGACGATGTGCTCCTGCCCTCCGCGACCAGCCGCATCCTGCAGGGCCGGCTCGAGCAGTCCAACGTCGACCCGGTGGTCGAGATGACCCGGATGATCGAGGTGCAGCGCGCCTACGAACTCGGCGCCGGTTTCGCCGACCGCGAGGATGACCGGATCCGCAACCTCGTCCGAACCCTGGGCCAGCAGGTCTGACCACGAAAGGAACACTCCCATGCGCGCGCTCAACATCGCCGCCACCGGCATGCAGGCCCAGCAGATGCGGGTCGAGGTGATCTCCAACAACCTCGCCAACATGTCGACCACCGCCTACAACACCCGCCGGGCCGAGTTCGCCGACCTGCAGTACCAGCAGGTCCAGCGCGCCGGCACGGTGAACTCGACCACCGGGGTGCTGCTGCCGGCGGGCGTGCAGCTCGGCCTGGGCGTGCGCACCGCCGCCGTGTCGATGAACGTCGCCCAGGGCGCGCTGATGCAGACCGGGGGCGAGCTCGACGTCGCCATCGAGGGCAACGGCTATTTCGAGATCCTGATGCCCGACGGCTCCTCCTCCTACACCCGCGACGGCGCGCTCAAGCGCAATGCCGACGGGCTGATCGTCACCTCCGACGGCTTCTCCGTCGTTCCCGAGATCACCATCCCCGAGGACGCGACCGGCGTGACCGTCAATGCCGCGGGCGAGGTCTATGCCAGTTTCAACGACCAGGTGGACGACCAGCTCCTGGGCCAGTTCACCCTGGTGACCTTCGTGAACCAGAAAGGGCTCGAGGCGCTCGGCGGCAACCTCTACAAGGAAACCGCCGCCTCCGGCCAGCCGGTGGCGGGCGACCCCGGGGTCGACGGTCGCGGCACCTTCCGCCAGGGCTACCTCGAGGAGAGCTCGGTCGACGCCGTGCGCGAGATCACCGAGCTGATCGAGGCGCAGCGCGGCTACGAGCTCAACGCCAAGGTCATCACCGCCGCCGACCAGATGCTCGGCGCCACCACCCAGCTCAGGTAACCATGATGCCAGGCGCCCTTCCCGCCCTGCTGCTCGCGCTCCTCGTGCCGGCTGCCGCCCTCGCCGGGGACAACACGCTGGTCGCCACCCGCGCGGTGCGCCCCTCGACCGTGCTCACGGCCGACGATGTCACGCTGCTGCCCGGCGGCACCCCCGGGGCGCTTTCCTCCGCCGATGAGGCGATCGGCCAGGAGACCCGCGCCGCCCTCTACCCCGGCCGGCCGATCTACGAGACCCAGGTCGGCCCCCCGGCGCTGGTGGAGCGCAATGCCACCGTCACGCTCAGCTTTCGCCACGGGCCGCTGTTCATCACCACCGAGGGCCGCGCCCTGGACCGCGCCGGGGAGGGCGAGACGATACGGGTGATGAACCTGTCCTCGCGCCAGATCGTCGAGGGCCGGGTCGCACCCGACGGCAGCGTGGAGGTCGGGCAATGAGGCGCGCCCTTGTCCTGCTGGGGCTCGCGCTGGCCGCCACGGGCTGCTCGCGGCTCGAGAATGTCGGCAAGCCGCCGGAGATGACCCCGCCCGGCCGGCCGATGCCGGTGATGGCCCCCATCGCACCGGAGCGCATCGCGCTGGCCACCCCGCGCCTGCCGCCGCCACCGGAGAGCTATGCCGCGGGCTCGCTGTGGCGCAACGGGCCGACCTCGCTCTTCGGCGACCGCCGCGCCCAGACCCTGGGCGACATCGTCACCGTGGTGATCGAGATCGACGAGAGCGCCTCGATCTCCAACGAGACCACCCGCGACCGCACCGGCAACGAGAATCTCAGCATCGCCGCCCTGCTCGGCCTGCCTTCGGTGGCCGACACGATCCTGCCCGGGGCCGGCACGCTGGAGCCGGCGGCAAGCGTCGCCTCGAGCTCGGGTTCCTCCGGGGCCGGCACCGTCGACCGCGAGGAGGAGATCACCCTGCGCATCGCCGCCACGGTCACCGACATGCTGCCCAACGGGCACATGGTGATTGCCGGCACCCAGGAGATCCGGGTGAATTACGAGCTGCGCGACCTGCAGGTGGCCGGCGTCATCCGCCCCGAGGACATCACCCGCAAGAACGAGATCACCTATGACAAGATCGCCGACGCCCGCATCCTCTACGGGGGCCGCGGCCAGATCACCGACGTACAGCAACCGCGCTACGGCCAGCAGGTGGCCGACATCATCCTGCCGTTCTGAGGAGATGGACCGATGAAAAAGCTCCTGCCCGTGATCCTGGTGCTGCTCGGCCTCGGCGGCGGGCTCTTCGCCGGGCAGATGCTGCGCGCCCCCTCGGAGGAGGGTGAGCAGGCCAATCTCGCGATGACCGGAGCCGGCCATGGCGAGGAGGAGCCGCATGCCGCCCCGGAGGGCGACCCGCTGGAGCCCGCCCCCGCCCCCGCGCCGGAGGACGGCTGGGAATACAACAAGCTCGACAAGCAGTTCATCATCCCGGTGATGGGCGAGACCAGGGTGCGCGCGCTGATCGTGATGTCGATCTCGCTGGAGACCGAGCCCGGGCTCGACACCCAGATCGCCACCCGCGAGCCCAAGCTGCGCGACGCCTTCCTGCGCGTGCTCTTCGAGCATGAGCGCAGCGGCGGGTTCTCCGGCGTCTTCACCGACCCGCGCACCCTCTCCGACCTGCGCATCAGCCTGCGCAAGGTGGCCCGCAACATCATCGGGCCGGGGGTGAACGACGTGCTGGTCACCGACATCCTGCGCCAGGATATGTGATCCCCCCGGGCGCGAAGAGCGGCGGCAGGGGCACGCAGCAGAAAGGGGGCCGGCGGCCCCCTCTTCCATGCGTTCCGCGTTCCGGACGCCGCCGCATTTCGCACCGCCCCCTGTTTCGTCCCGATCCTGGCCGGCCGTGAGCCGGCCCCGTCTCCGGGTTGGCCCGGGGCAAGCGCCCCGGGGGATCAGCCGCCGGCGGCGCGCAGGGTGGTGATGTCCTCGCTGTCGATCCGGCTGCCGTCGGCGAGCACGAGGACGGTGCTGTCCTCCTCCCGCCGCACCTCGACCACCGGGGAGAACACTTCCACCGCGCGGTGGTCGACGAGCGTGCCCTCGCGGTAGCTCTCCACCGTGAAGCTGTAGCTGCCCTCGGGCAGGGTGCCGGTGGTGCCCTCGCCGTCCCAGACGATCTGCTCGGCGGCGGGGTTCACCGTTACCCGGCCGACCTCGGCCCCGCTCGTGTCGCTGACCACCAGGACCGCGAGATCGGCCCCCTCCACCGGGTCGGCGTAGAGGGTGAGCGGCGTGCCGTCATAGGGGGCGGCGGCATAGGCGCGGACCTCGGTTCCGATCCATTCCGACAGGCCGGCGGCCGAGCCGTTGGAGAGCAGCTCGGCGATGGCCTTGAGGCTCTCGTTGGCCTGCACCTGCTGCTCGACCGCCGAGAAGGAGGCGAGCTGGGCGACGAACTCGGTCGATTCGACCGGCTCGAGCGGGTCCTGGTTGCGCAGCTGGGTGGTGAGCAGGGTGAGGAAGGTCTCGAAATCGGCGGTGAGGCCGCGGGTGCCCGTGCTGTCGGCCGGTGTGGCGGCCTTGCTCGCGGCGGTGGCGCTCGCGGCGGTGGTGCTGTTGATCTCCATGGTCTGGCTCCATCGGACTAGAGGCGGATGTCGAGCGGGCCGTCGCGGCGCTGCGGCCCGGCCGGGGCGCCGCCGGCCGGGCCGGTGGCGGCAAGGCCGGGCGCGGGGCCGGCGAAGGCATCGAAGCGTGCCGGCTGACCGCCGCCTCCCGGGTGCTCGGACCTCTGCCCGGAGGACCCGAAGGAGAGCTGCGCGCCGCGGAATCCGGCATCGGTGAGCTCGCGCTGCAGCAGCTCGGCATGGCGGCGCAGCAGGTCGAGTGTCTCGGGCCGGTCGACCGTCACCACCGCGACGGCATTGCCGTCATCGGTGGCGATGTGAAGGGTGACCCGGCCGAGCTCCGGCGGGTCGAGCCGCAGCTCCACCCGCCGGCCGGCGTCGCGCCGATCGATCGCGCTGACGATCTGGGCGACGAGTTCGGCCGGGCGGACCGGCAGCGGGAAGGCGGGCACGGCGGGGCCGGCGGCGGTGAGGAACCCGGCCATGCGCGGCGGCGGCAGGGTGGCGAACTCCGGCGCGCCCAGCGGATCGGCGGCCGGTTCACCGCCCCGCCCGGTGTCTCCACCGGCCTTCGGCAGCGGCTGCAGGGCCTGCACCGGCGCGGCGAGCCCCATCGGGGGCGCTGCCGGGCTCGCGGTGGCGGCGGGGGGCGGAGCGGAGGGGCCCGCACGCTCCGCCGGGAGGCCGCGCAGGCTGGCCTCGGGCGGCAGGTCCGGCTCCGGCACGCCACCCGGCCCGGTCTCGGGCGCGGGAGGTGCGGCGAGGCCGGGTACCGCCCCCGGCGCCAGGGGCCTGCGCGCCGGGAGGGCGGGCGGATGGTCCGGGCCGGCCGCTTCCTGCGGTGCGCGCAGCCCGGGCAGGATTTCGGCCTCGGGCGCCGGGTTCGCGGCAGGTTCGGCGGAAACCCCGCTCCCGGGCGGCACGACGGGCGGTGCCGGCAGTGCCGAGGGCTGCGGGGCCGGTGCGCCGGCCGCGGGGGGCGGGGCCGGCGGCTGCGGTGCCTCCTCCGCTCCCGCGGGGGCAGCGGCGGCGACGGGCGAGGCGAGAGCCGGGCCGGGGCCAGCGCCCGCGGGCCCGGGCGCCGCGGAGGCGGATGCCTGCGCCGGGGGCTGCGTCGGGGCCTGCGTCGGAGCCTGTGTCGGGGCTTGCGCCGGGGCCGGGTCCGGGGTGCTGCCGGCGGGAGCCCGGGCCTGCACCTGCGGGGCTGCGGGAAGCGGCGCCTCGGCGGTCTCCGTGACCGGAGCCGGGCGCGCGGAGGAGACGGGATGCCCGGCGTCGGCCCGGCCCTGCCGGGCGGTGAAGAGGGCGAAGGCGCCGTCGGCGCGCGCCGCCGGGGGCTGTGTCCTGCCGGTGCCGGGCACCGCGACATCCGCCTCCGCCCCGCCGGCGGGCAGGGCATTCCGGGCCTGACCGGCCGCGACCGGAAGCACGGCGCCCGCCCGATCCGGAGCGGGCGGGGCCGGAGCGGGTGCGTTGCCCGCGGAAAGGAATTCGGCGAAATCCCCGCCCGGCAGGGGCCTGGCCGGATCGGCCGGCGGGGGCGCGAGCGCAGGAGCAGGCTCCGCCCCGTCCTCCGCGGCGGCGGGGCGGCGGGGCGCGGGGCGGGCAGCGGCGCCGGTCTCCCCGCTTCCCTCCGCCTCGCGGCGGCTTTCGCGGCGCAGGCCCTCCTCCCCCCGGGCGCTTCCCGCGAGCCGGGCCTCTCCGCCCTCCTGCGTGCTGCCGGCATGCCCGGCTCCGCGGGTCGTGCCGGCAGGCGCTCCGGCGGGGCCGGCGGATGGGAATACCGGCACGCTCATGCCGGGGTCGCGCTCTTGCCGCTCATGCCAGGGTACCGCTCTCTTCGTTGCTGGAAACTGCCCGCACAGCATGCGGCCCAAGCCTTACCAATCATTTACCGAAACCCGCGAAACTGGCCCCCTGCACCGATCATGGAGCCGCGCATGACCAGCCCTATCCTCACCGCCCCGGCCGCCGTTCCCGGCCTGTTGCCGGGCAGGACCGCTCCGCTGCCCGACCTGCCCGGGGGGGCGGGGGACAGGCAGGCCCGGCTGCACCAGCTCGCGCAGGAGCTGGAGGCGGGGTTCCTCACCGAGATGCTGAAATCCGCCGGGGTCGGCAAGGCACGGGAAAACTTCGGCGGCGGGGCGGGCGAGGAGGCCTTCTCCAGCCTGCTGCTGCGCGAACAGGCCGGGCTGCTGGCCGCGCGCGGCGGCGTGGGCCTGGCCGAGCACATCTACCGCTCCCTCGTGGCGCGGGAGGGGGCAGGCGATGTTTGAGCGTCTCTCCTGGGGCCACCGCGCCCGCCGCGTGCTCTCGATGCTGGCCGAGGAGCGCAGCCTGCTGCAGCGCGCCCGGCTCACCGAGCTCGTCGCTCTCGCGCGCAAGCGCGACCGGCTGGTGGACGAGCTCGCCGCCCGTCCCGGGCCCGGCGGCGAGGATACGCAGGCCATGCTGGAGCGCATCCGCAGCGAGGCCGGGCGCAACCAGCGCCTGATCGAGGCCTTCCGCAAGGGCGTGGAGGATGCCCGCACCCGGCTCGAGCGCATCGAGAAATCCACCTCCGAGATCGGGCTCTATTCGCGCAGCGGTGACCGCCTGCCCGACCCGCCTGCCCGCGCCCGCTCCGATCGGCGCGCCTGACCCCGCCTGCCGCCCGCCGCCCCCGGCCGGTGGGGGGCGGAACGGCGCGCCGGCATGCAGGCATGCCGCTTTCCGGCCATCGGCCGGAAAGATGATCCGGATTTCCGGATCATGCGCGCCCCGGCGCTCCGCCCCGGCCGGGCGCCAGGCGGAACCGGGGGCGAGGGGAGGGTGTCAGCCGCGAGGACGGGCCCAGGCCTCGATCTGCTCCATGCCGCCGAGCGCCTCGACGAGCGGGCCGATCCGCGCGCCGTAGCGCTTCCACTTGTCCACCGAACGGCTGTTCACCCCCTCGCGCACCTGCGCCGCCGAGGCAGTGCGCACCGCGCGGGTGCTGCCGGCCGGATCGAGGCAGGCCGGGTCCCACTCGAGGTCGAGGAAGCTCACCAGCCGGCGCACATGGGTCTCGAAATCCGCCACCATGTCCTCGTAGACCACCTCGTGCATGCGCAGCGGCAGCACCTCGCGCCAATGCGCCAGCACCTTCTGGTAGGCGCGGTACTGGGTGGCCAGGGTCTCGATGGTGTTGGTGTAGGAATACTGGATGTCGTTGAAGCGCTGGAACAGGCAGGAGACGCAATTGTCCAGCGGATGGCGGTGAATCACCACCACCCGCGCATTGGGGAACATGCGCGAGATCAGCCCCAGCCGGAACACGTTCTCCGGCAGCTTGTCGGTGAAGCGGCGGAACTCCCGCCCGGGCGCGAAGCCGCGCACCTGGTCCAGCAGGTACTGCGCCGCCACCTCCTCGACCTGCGGCACGATGGTGCGCACCGATTCGAAGGCGTTGGAGATCGGGGTATTCTGCGCCGCCCAGTTCATCGCCAGGATCTCCGCCGTGCGGCAGCCCGACAGCTCGCCCGCCGCCAGCACGTCACGGTGGCGCGAGAGCACCGTCTCGGTGAAGGTGGTGCCCGAGCGCGGCATGCCGAGGATGAACACCGGCGCCTCCGTGGGGTTCCCCCCGCAGGGCCGGCGGGTCAGCGCCTCGCGGGTGTTCGCGCGGATGATGCGCTCCACGTTCTCGTCGTCGAGGTTGCACTCCACCCCGTAGGCCGCCCCGCCCAGCAGCGCCTGCTCGAAGGCCCGGTCATGCTGCTTCGCCCGGTCGTAGACCTTGGCCAGGCCGTAATGCACGAAGCTGCGGTCGAGCCGCGACAGCCCCTCGTCCTCCAGCCGCGCCTCCAGCCGGTGCACGATCGGGTCGTCCGGGCCGGCATTGCTCATGGTGCAGTAGTTGTACATCGGGTTGACCTTGCCGGGCTGCATGTCGATGGCCCGGCGCATCACCCGGCCCGCCTCCTCCAGCTCGCCGGCGAAATAGAGAAAATTCGCGTAGTTCCACCAGCGGTTCGGCTCGTCGGGCTTGATCGACAGGCTCTCGCGCAGCAGCCGCAGCCCGCGCGCGGTCTCGTCCATGTTGCACAGGCAGGCGCCGAGGTAGAACAGCAGCCCCGCATTGCGCCGGTCCTTCTTCAGCGCACGCTCGAAACAGGCGGCCGCCTCGGCGAACTGGCTGCGGCCCATGAAGGTCACGCCCTCCTCGAAATGCCGGATCCCGTAGCGGAACTTCTTGGAAATCGGCCGCTCGGGCCCCTTCGGCTTCGGCTTCTTGTCCTGAACGACCCGCATCATGCCCTCCTCTTCGCGCGCCCCTGTGGCGCGAGGGAAGGCTAGGCAGAAATCCTCGCCTCACGGTTAACGGATCCTCTCGCCGAAATGCCGGTATATCGTTGTAAGTTTTACGCAATTCCCGGTGCGCGGTAACACTCCGTTATGGATTCTGGGCGAGTTTCCGGACTGCGGCCCGGGATGGGTTGGCGCAGACCGGGCGGGTGCACGGCAGGCAAGCAGAGACGGACCGACAGGGGTCCGCCTGCCTGGCGGAAAGCCTCGCGGAACTGCACACGTCAGAATGGCGGCTCACGGGCCGGGGGCAAACCCGGCCACCCATTCAATAGGGGTTAAAACGCCCCACGCCAAAGGAAGACGGAACATGTCCTCGATCCTCACCAACACCAGCGCCATGGTCGCGCTGCAGACCCTGAACTCCACCAACAAGAACCTCGCGATGACCACGAACGAGATCTCGACCGGCAAGTCGGTCGCGACCGCGCGTGACAACGCCTCGATCTGGGCCATCGCCCAGACCATGCAGACCGATGTCGACGGCTTCTCCGGCATCTCCGACGGCCTGAACACCGGCTCCGCCGCCGTGGCCGTGGCCCGCACCGCCGCCGAGACGGTCACCGGCCTGCTGGGCCAGGTGAAGGAAAAGATCATTGCCGCGCAGGACCCCGCGTCCGACCGCGCCAAGCTGCAGACCGACATCGACCAGCTCGTGCAGCAGGTGGGCTCGGTGGTCGACGCCGCCCAGTTCAACGGCCTCAACCTCGTGAACGGCCAGACCGGCTCGATCAACGTGCTCGCCTCGCTCAACCGCAGCAGCACCGGCAACGTCAGCGTGGCCAGCATCCAGGTCTCCGGCCAGGATCTCGCCTCCGCCGCCGGCACCGCGCCGACCGGCTTCTTCACCGTGGCCAACGGCTCGGTCTCGGCGAACGGCACCAGCTTCGGTGGCATCATCGACGGCGGCACCGGCACCAACACCCTGTCGCTCGACACCGCAAACTTCGCCGGCGCGACCGGCGGCGAGAAGATCTCGATCACCATCGGCGGCCAGACCGCGACCTACACGGTCACCGCCAACGACATGGACACCACCAACGGGTCGGACCCGAACACGGTGATCATGTCCAAGGTGGCCACGGCGATCTCCTCGCTCGGCATCTCCGGCCTCGTGGTGACCATGGGCACCGGCACGATCACGCTCACCAACACCACGACCGTGGACCTCGCCTTCTCCGGCGAGATCACCGCGCCGGGTGCGGGCGGCCTCTCCGGCCTGCAGGGCATCGACGTGACGGCGGATGCCGCCGGCGCGCTCACCGCCATCGAGCCGCTGATCCAGACCGCGATCGACGCCTCGGCGGCCTTCGGTTCGGCCCAGGCCCGCATCGACATCCAGAACGAATTCGTCAGCAAGCTGACGGACTCGCTCAAGACCGGCATCGGCGCACTGGTCGATGCTGACATGGAAGAGGCTTCCGCCCGCCTGCAGGCCCTGCAGGTGCAGCAGCAGCTCGGCATCCAGTCGCTCTCGATCGCCAACCAGGCGCCGCAGAACGTCCTGTCGCTGTTCCGCTGATCCGATGAGCGGGGCGGGCTCCGGCCCGCCCCGGCCTGACCGGCCGGCGGCTCCCCCCGGGGGCCCGCCGCGCCTTCGGGCCGCCCCCGGGATCCGTCGCGTCACCTGAAGGAGCGAGGACCGAACGAATGAACAGTGCTGCTTTCGCCCGGACCGGATACGACAGTGCCGCCCCTGCCCAGGGCACGCCGCGGCGCACCGAATACCGGGCCTTCGCCCAGGCCACGCACCGCCTTTCGCGTGCCGGCCAGACCGATCCTCTCGATTTCCCGCGCCTGGCCGAGGCCGTGAGCGAGAACCAGCGCCTCTGGACCCTGCTCGCCGCCGATGTGGCCGACAGCGCCAACGGCCTGCCCGCCCCCCTGCGCGCCCAGATCTTCTACCTCGCCGAGTTCACCCGGCTGCACAGCCGCAAGATCCTCGACGGCACCGCCACGGTCGCCGCCCTCGTCGACATCAACACGGCCGTGATGCGCGGCCTGCGCGGCGGAACGGAGAACGCCTGATGCCCGGCCTGATCCTCAAGCTCACGCCCGGCGAGCGCTTCATGGTCAACGGCGTCGTGATGGAGAACGGCGACCACCGGGCGCGGATCTGCGTCGTCACCGAGAACGCCAACGTGCTGCGGCTGCGCGATGCCATCCACCCCAGCGAGGTGAACACCCCGGTGCGCCGGGTGTGCTACATCGCCCAGCTCGTGCTCGCCGGCGAGGCGGAGGAGAGCCTCGCCCGCCAGCAGTTGCTGACCGGCATCGAGCAGCTCTCCCAGGTCTTCACCGACGCCGACAGCCGCGCCAAGCTCGACGCCGCCACCACCCACGCGATGGAGGCGAAATACTACCCTGCCCTCAAGGCCCTGCGCAGCCTGCTCTCGCGCGAGGCGCGGCTGATGCAGGCCGTCCCGCGCCCCCCCTCAGAGACGAGGATGGCCCAGTGACCTACACACCCGTCATCCCCCTTTCCGGCATGGCCGGCTGGCAGTTCCTGCAACGCACCCAGGACACCCAGCGCGCCGCCTTCGACACCAGCGTGCAGGTCAAGCGCGAGACCGAGTATTTCCTCGAGAAGATCGGCGATGTGACCAGCGTCGACCAGCTCATGGGCGACCGCACCCTGCTCAAGGTCGCCCTCGGCGCCTTCAGCCTGGAGGATGACATCACCAAGGGCGCCTGGGTGCGCAAGATCCTCGAGGAAGGCACCGAGGACCCGGAAGCCTTCGCCATGCGCCTCACCGACCGGCGCTACCGCCAGTTCTCCGAGGCTTTCGGCTTCGGCAACGTGCTCGGCGCGCGCACCGGCGACGAGGGCTTCGGCGAGAAGATCGTCGAGAAATACAAGAACCACATGTTCGAGGTCGCCGTCGGCGAGGTCGACAACAGCATGCGCCTCGCGCTCAACTACTCCAACAGCCTGCAGGCCCTCGTCGACCGCGACATGGGCGAGAACGCCGCCTGGTACACGCTGATGGGCGACACGCCGCTGCGCACGGTGATGGAAAAGGCCCTCGGCCTGCCCGAAAAGCTCGGCGCCCTCGACGTCGAGCAGCAGCTCGTCTTCTTCAAGGACAAGGCCTCCTCGGTCTTCGGCTCCAGCAAGCTCTCCGACCTCGTCTCGGAAGAGAATGTCGAGAAGGCGATCCGCATCTACATGGCCCGCGTCCAGGCCGAGGCCGGCCCTTCCGCCTCCACCCCCGGCTTCGCCGCGCTCAGCCTGCTGCAGGGCGGAAACTCTTCCGCCCTGAGCTCCGCCGGCATCGCCAACCTGCTGCTCAGCCGCACCTGATCCCCCGCGCCCCGGCCCCGGGCCCGCCGGCTACACCGGTTTCTGGCCCGGAGCCGGGGCGCCGAGGGCCTCGGCGAGGCCGGCGAAGCTTTCCTCCACCGACGCGCTGCTGCGCGCGAAGAGCGCGTCCAGCCCCGGGTGCAGGCGGATCGCCTCGTCGATCTGCGCGTCGCTGCCCGGAGCGTAGAGCCCGGTCTGGATCATCGGCAGCGCCTGCTCGTAGGTGCCCAGCAGCCGCCGGGCCCGCGAGAGCAGCGCGTTCTCCGGCCCGCTCGCCACCCCCGGCAGCGCGCGCGAGACCGAGCGGCGGATGTCCACCGCCGGGAAACGCCCGCGCTCGGCGATCTCGCGATCGAGGATCACATGCCCGTCGAGGATGCCGCGGGTGATGTCGGCCACCGGCTCCTCCATGTCCGAGCCCGCGACCAGAACGGTGAACACGCCGGTGATGTCGCCCTGCCCGGCGCGCGCGAGGCCGGGGCCCGCCCGCTCCGCCAGCCCCGCGATCAGCGCGGCGGTGGAGGGCGGGTAGGCGCGCAGGCTGGGCGGCTCGCCGGAGGTGAGCGCCACCTCGCGATGCGCCTCGGCAAAACGGGTGAGCGAATCGACCAGCAGCAGCACGTGCTCGCCCGCATCGCGAAACGCCTCGGCCACCGCCATGCCCATCCAAGCCGCCCGGCGCTTGATCAGCGGCGACTGGTCGGAGGTCGCCACCACCACCACGGCGCGGGCCATCCCCTCCGGCCCCAGCGTGTGCTCGATGAACTCGCGCAGCTCGCGCCCGCGCTCGCCGATCAGCACCACCACCACCCGGTCCGCCTCCACCCCGCGCGCAAGCGCGGCGAGCAGCGAGGACTTGCCGATCCCCGAGCCCGCGAAAATGCCGATGCGCTGGCCGCGCGCCAGCGGCAGCATGGTGTCGAAGGCCGCGAGCCCGGTGCGCAGCCGCGGGCCCAGCAGCCGGCGGTCGTTGGCCGGCGGCGCCGGGCGGCGCAGGCGCACCGGCGCCGGCCCCTGCGGCAGCGGCCGGCCGTCGAGCGGCATGCCGAAGGCATCGACCACACGGCCCGCCCAGCCCGGCCCCGGCGCCACCGGCAGGTCCGGCTCCAGCCAGACCCGCGCACCCAGGCTCAGCCCGTCCGTCGGCCCGTAGGTCATCACCCGCGCGCCCTGCGCCGAGAGCGCCACGATCTCGCCCGGCACCCGCGAAGGCGCCCCCGCCTCGCCCGTGGGCGCGCAGTCGATCGCCACCCGGTCGCCCAGCCCGGCAAAGCCCTGCACCCCGGTCACCTGCAGCGAGCCGGTGTCCACCGAGGTGACGGACCCCGCCCGGCGGTGCGGGGTGATGCGCGACAGGCTGTCTTCGAGCGTCTCGAACATGAAAGGTGTCTCCGGCGGCGCCCCCCTCAGGGCCCTCCGGAACTAAAACCTTTTATCAAGAAAGAAGGGTTAAGCGGGAAGGGATCGCCAAGGGAGAAGCCCTGTCATGAACCTCGATCTCGCCATCATTCGTCTTGCGGACCGTCTGGCCTCCTATGCCTCGGTGCGCCAGAGCGTGATCGCCGAGAACATCGCGAACGCCGACACGCCGGGCTTTCGCGCGCGCGACCTCCTGCCCTTCGCCGATGCCTATGCCGATGCCGCGCACGGCATCCCGGAGGCCCGGCCCAGCCGGCCGGGGCATTTCATCATCGGCAAGGACGGTCTCGCCGGCTTCGCGCTGGAGGAGGACGCCGCCCCCGGCGCCGTGAGCCCGAACGGCAATTCCGTCGCCATCGAGGACCAGATGATGCGCTCGGCCGAGCTGCAGCTGCAGCACGACCTCGCCCTGGGCGTCTACCACAAATCCCTGCAGATCCTGCGGGCCGGCCTCGGCCGGATCCGCTGAGGAGGAAGATGATGGAGAGTTTCTTCGGCAGCATGATCGCCTCGGCCCATGGCATGGTGGCCCAGTCCACGCGCCTGCGGGTGACCTCCGAGAACATCGCCAACGTCGACACGCCCGGCTACACGCGCAAGATCGTCACCTTCGAGCAGCTCGCCACCGACGAGGGCGGCGAGGTGGTCACCACCGGCCCGATCACCTTCGGCCAGGAGGAGCATGCCCGCATCCTCGACCCCTCCAACCCGCTCGCCGGGTCCGACGGCACCTACATGGGCTCGAACGTCGACCTGATGGTCGAGATCGCCGATGCCCGCGAGGCGCAGCGCAGCTACGAGGCCAACCTGCGCATGTTCGACCAGGCGCGCCAGATGGCCTCCTCCTTCCTCGACCTGCTGCGCGCCTGAGCGCGCGCCCACGCCCAACCCCACGGAGCCCGCAATGGAACCCCAGAATCTCGTCTCCCAGCTCTATTCCCGCGCCCAGACCAGCATGCCCCCCGCCCCGGCGGAGCCGAAGGAGGCCGTCGCCGGCCCGGATTTCGCCGAGATCGCCCGCGGCATCGTCGACGACCTGCGCCGCAACGAGGCCGTGGCCCAGGCCGGGCTCGCCGGCCGGGCCGAGCCGCAATCGGTGGTGATGGCCCTCGCCTCCACGGAGCTTGCCATCGAGACCGCCGTCACCCTGCGCGACCGGGTGGTGGAAGCCTACCAGGAAATCCTGCGCATGCCCGTCTGAGCCGGCCCGGCTGCCATGCCCGCCTGATATGCCTGCCTGACCTGCCCGTCTGATATGCCCTTCCTCCCGGCCCCTGACCGGCCTGCCGGAAGGACCCGCCCGCGCCGCGGCCGATGCCCGACCGGCCGGCGCCGCGGCCGCCACAACCGCCCCGCGGGAGAGCCGTTTCCATGAGCGACACCCAGATCTACGACATCCTGCGCGAGGCGCTTTGGGCCGGGTTCCTGCTCTGCCTGCCCATCCTGAGCGTGGCGCTGGCCATCGGCCTGGCCATCGGCCTGTTCCAGGCGCTCACCTCGGTGCAGGAAATGACCCTCACCTTCGTGCCCAAGCTCGCGGCGATGATGGTGGTCTACTGGATCACCATGGGCTTCATGAGCGGGCTGCTGGTGGATTTCTTCCACGACCGGGTGCTGCCCGCCATCGTCGGGTCCTGAGATGCGGGCCCGCCCTCCCGCGGCCGCCCCGCCCGCCCGCGCGACAGGGCCGGCCCGCCTCGCGGCGGGTGTGTTTCGGGCCGCCCGGGCGCTGCAGACCTTCGTCCTGCTGCTCCTGCTGCTCGCCGGCCTGCCGGCCGCGGCCGCCCCGCCCCCGGGCGAGGGCGGGGCCCGCGCCACGGCGGCGATCTGCGACATCGTCGCGCGTGAGGCCGCGGCGGAGAGCGGCGTGCCCCTCGACGTGCTGCGCGCCATCACCCGCACCGAGACCGGCCGCAAGCTGGAGGGGGAGTTCCGCCCCTGGCCCTGGACCATCAACATGGAAGGCAAGGGCCTGTGGTTCGACGGGCCGGAGGAGGCCGTGGCCTACGCCCGGGCCCGCCATGCCGAGGGCGCGCGCAGCTTCGACATGGGCTGCTACCAGGTGAATTTCCGCTGGCACGGCGAGCATTTCGCCTCCCTTGACGAGATGATGGACCCGCTGGCCAATGCCCGCTACGCGGCCCGCTTCCTCGCCGATCTCTACGCCGAGAGCGGCAACTGGGAGACGGCGGCGAGCCATTACCACTCCCGCACCCCGGAATTCGCCAACCGCTACGGCGCGCGCTTCGCCCGGCTGCGCGCCAGCCTGCCGCCGATGCCCGAGGAGGGCGGTTTCACCCCGCTGCCGCCGCGCGCCCCCGAACTGCCCGTCACCGTCGCCATGGTCGCACTGCCGCGCACGGCCGGGGCGGTCTCGCTGGTGCTGCCCGCCTCCACCGGCGGGCTGCTCGCCACCGCCTCGCCCGAAGGGCTGCTCACCCGCGGCCGCCCGCTTTTCGACTGAAGGTCCCTGCCCATGGCCACCCGCGCCGGTTTCTCTCCCGCAATGCTCTCCCAGCCCACGGTGATGCTGGCGCTGGCGCTGATGGCGATCATCGTGATGATGATCCTGCCGATGCCGGCCTGGGTGCTCGATGTCGGCCTCACCGCCTCCTTCGCCCTCGCCATCCTGATCTTCACCGTGACGCTGTTCATCCAGCGCCCGCTCGACTTCTCGGCCTTCCCCACCATCCTGCTCGCCTCGCTGATGCTGCGGCTGTCGCTCAACGTGAGCTCGACCAAGCTGATCATCGGCGAGGGGCACAACGGGCCCCAGGCCGCGGGCGGGGTGATCGAGGGCTTCGCCATGTTCATCATGGGCGGCTCGGTGGGGCTGGGCCTCGTGGTGTTCGGCGTGCTGCTGATCGTGAACTTCATCGTGATCACCAAGGGCGCGGGGCGCATGGCCGAGGTGGGCGCGCGCTTCGCGCTCGACGGCATGCCCGGCAAGCAGCTCGCCATCGACAGCGACATGGCCGCCGGCGCCATCACCCATGAGCAGGCCCGCGAGCGGCGCAAGACCGAGCAGGAGGAGACCACCTTCTTCGGCTCGCTCGACGGCGCGTCGAAATTCGTGAAGGGCGACGCGGTGGCGGGGCTGCTCATCACCCTGCTGAACCTGCTCGTGGGCCTCGCCATGGGCATCCTCGTGCACGGCATGCCGGCGGGCGAGGCCTTCGAGACCTATGCCATCCTCACCGTGGGCGACGGGCTCGTCACCCAGATCCCGGCGGTGATCATCTCCATCGCCGCCGCCCTGCTGCTCTCGAAGGGCGGCGCGCTGGGAACGGCGGACAAGGCGCTCTTCGGCCAGCTCGGCCGCTACCCGCTGGCGCTCGCCACCGTGGCCGGGCTGCTGGGGCTCTTCGGGCTGCTGCCGGGCCTGCCCACCCTGCCCTTCGTCGCCGCCTCCGCCATCCTGGGCTCCATCGCCTGGATCTCCGCCGGCCGCCAGGAGCGGGCGAAGACCGCCGAGCGCACCGAGGCCGAGGCCCCCGCGCCCGCCCCCGCCCGCCGGCTGGGAGACATGCTCGACCTCGACGAGATCCACCTCGAGTTCGCCCCCGACCTCGTCGCCACCGTGATGGACGAGGCGACGGGCCTGGACGGGCGCATCCTCAACATGCGCAACCACATCGCCCAGACCTGGGGGCTGATCATCCCGGAGATCCGCCTCACCGACAACGCGCTCCTGCCGCGCGGCACCTATGCCATCCGCATCCAGGGGGTGGAGATGGCGCGCGCCCAGCTCAAGACCGGCTTCGTGCTGGTGCTGCTCAACGAGGCGATGGGCGAGGCGCCGGCGGGCGAGGATGTCTCCGAGCCGGTCTACGGCGCGCCCGCGCGCTGGATCGCGGAGGCCGACCAGGAGGAGGCGGCACTCAACGGGCTCTCGGTGGTCACGCCGGTGGAGGTGGTGGCCACGCATCTGATGGAGGTGCTCAAGCTCAACTTCGGCCGGCTGTTCAGCCGCCGCACCCTGCGCAAGCTGCTCGAGGAGTTCACCCGCGTCTCCGACACCGCGCGGGCGGAGGCGAACCGGCGCATCCTCGACGAGTTCATCCCCGACCGGGTGCCGGTGGACCTGCTGCAGCAGGTGCTGCGGCTGCTGCTGGAGGAGCGGGTGTCGATCCGCAACCTGCCGCTGATCCTCGAGGCGATCGCCGAGGCCAAGACCGTGGTCAACCACACCGAGGCGATCTGCGAGCACGTGCGCCACCGGCTGGGCTTCCAGCTCGTGGCCGAGCTGGTGGAGCCTGACGGGGCGCTGCCGCTGATCCAGCTCGCCCCCGAGTGGGAGGAGACCTTCCTCGCCCACCAGATCGACGGGGCGGAGAGCGGGGTCGATGTCGCGCTGCCGCCGCAGGATTTCAACCGCCTCGCCCGCTCGGTGGCCGAGAAGCTCGCCAAGGCCGGGGCCGAGGGACGCTACCCGGCCATCGCCACCTCCACCCGGCGGCGGCGCTTCCTGCGCACGGTGCTCTCGGCCAAGGGCATCCGCAACCCGGTGCTCTCCTTCGAGGAGATCGGCACGGAGGTGAAACCCGCCCTGCTGGGGGTGGCGTGATGGCCGCGCCCCGGACCCCGGAGCGCGGGGGCCCGGCCGGGCCTTCCCCTCGGGGGGCATCGAGCCCCCGCTTCGGGGAACGACGCGCGGTGCCCGCGCGCGCGCCCGCCCCCCGGGGCGCGCCGCGATGACCGGGCTCGAGGGGCTCGCCGGGATCTCCGAGGCGCTCGCGGCGCTGGGGATCGCGGGCAACAGCGGGCCGGCGCTGGTGTTCACCTTCATCGCCGTCTTCGCCCGGGTGGGCGCGGTGGTGACCCTGCTGCCGGGCATCGGCGAGCAGACCATCTCGATGCGCACCCGGCTCGCGCTGGCGCTTGCGCTCTCGGCCGCGGTCTGGCCGATGCTGGCCGCGCATGCCGAGCTGCCGGGGGCGGACTGGGCGCCCACCGCACCGGGGCTGTTCCTCGTGCTCGCGGCCGAGAGCGTGGCCGGGCTGGTGCTGGGGCTCGCGCTGCGCTTCATGCTCATCGTGCTGCAGCTCGCGGGCTCCATCGCCGCCCAGTCCACCGCCATCTCCCAGATCGCCGGCGCAGGCGTGACCCCCGACCCGATGCCGGCGATGGGCAACATCCTGGTGATGGCCGGCATCGCGCTGGCCGTCACGCTCGGGCTGCACGTGAAGGCGGCGATCATGATCGCCTGGTCCTACGAGATGCTGCCCTTCGGCCGCTTCCCCGATGGCGCGGACATGGCCGCCTGGGGCACGGCGAGCGTGGCGCGCGGCTTCGCGCTCGCGGTCACGCTGGCCGGGCCCTTCGTGCTGCTCTCCTTCCTCTACAACGTGGCACTCGGGGCGATAAACCGGGCGATGCCGCAGCTGATGGTGGCCTTCGTGGGCGCGCCCTTCATCACCGGGGCGGGGCTGGCGCTGCTGTTCCTCGCCGCCCCGGTGATGCTGCGCATCTGGACCGGGGCGCTCGACGAGGTGCTGGCCGACCCGCTGGCGCTGCCCCGATGAGCGGGGCGGACGACAGCGGCGGCGAGAAGAGTTTCGAGCCCACCGAGAAGAAACTCGCCGATGCCCGCCGCCAGGGCGATGTCGCGAAATCGACCGACCTCTCGGCGGCGGCGGCCTACCTGGGGCTGCTGCTGGCGATCTTCGCGGCCGGAGCGGCGCCGGTCGCGACCACGGGCGGCGCGCTCGCCCGGTTCATCGACCGGGCCGACCAGCTCGAGGGCCGCATCCTCGGGCCCGGCGGCGCCGGGCTCGCCGGGGCGCTGATCGGCGAGGCCATGCTCGGCCTGCTGCCGCTGCTCGCCCTGCCCGCCCTCGCCGCCCTCATCGCCCTGCTCGCACAGCGCGCCTTCGCCTTCGCGCCGGAAAAGCTGCTGCCGAAGATCTCGCGCATCGACCCGGTGTCGAACGCGGGCAACAAGTTCGGCCCCACCGGCATCATGGATTTCCTGCGCAGCACGGTGAAGATGGGTGCCATCGCCGGGGTGCTCTGGCTCTACCTCGCCTCGGAGAGCGACCGGATCATCGGGGTGATGCGCGCGCCGGCCCGCATGCTGCCGGGCGAGATGGTGCGGCTGGGCACAGGGCTGCTCGGCGCCATCACCGCCATCGCGGTGGTGATCGCCGCCCTCGACGTGCTCTGGCAGCGCTTCAACCACGCCCGGCGCCTGCGCATGTCGCTCAAGGAGATGCGCGACGAGGCCAAGGAGGCCGAGGGCGACCCGCACCAGAAGGCCGCCCGCCGCCGCCGCGCCGAGGAGATCGCCCGCAACCAGATGCTCGCCGACGTGCCGAAGGCCGATGTGGTGATCACCAACCCCAGTCATTACGCCGTGGCGCTGAAATGGTCGCGCAAGCCCGGCTCGGCGCCCGAATGCGTGGCCAAGGGGGTCGACGAGACCGCCCGCGCCATCCGCGAGGCGGCGGCCGCCGCCGGGGTGCCGCTGCACGCCGACCCGCCCACCGCCCGCGCCCTGCACGCGCTGGTGGAGATCGGCGAGGAGGTGCCGCCCGACCTCTACCGCGCCGTGGCCGCGGCGATCCGCTTTGCCGAGACCATGCGCGCCCGGGCCCGGGCCGGCTGGAGCTGAGCCATGGCCGACACGCTCTCGCCCGCCTCCATCGCCCGGCTCACCGATCTCGCCGACCGCGCCTTCGCCAACCGCCGCGCCCGGCTGGGTGCGGCCACCGCCGCGCAGCAGGCCGCCGAGGCGGCCCTCGCGACCCATCTCGCCCGCCGCGCCCCCGCACTGCGCGCACCGGACACCGACCCGAAGGTGCTGGAGGCCTGGCTGGTCTGGCACGGGCAGGAGACCACCCGGCTCGAGGCCCGGATCGCCGCCGCCCGCCGCGAGGCCGCGGCCCGCCGCGCCGATGCGGCGGAGGCCTTCGCCCGCTGCCGGGCGGTGGCGATGCTCGCGAAACGCGCAGAAGCCGGGGAGCGGCGCCGCCGCGAGCGGGCCGAAGAACGCGCCCTTTCCATGCTCATGGCCGGCCGGGGCGGGAAAATGCTCGGGCTATTAGATTAATAGTGCGTTAGGATGTGCATCCTAAGGTTGTCGTACATGTCCGGTTTCCTGGAGTGGCCCAGATGAACGCGTTCCCCTTCCGCCTGTTGCTGAGCGCCTATGGCAGCGGTGCCATCCTGGCCCTCGCCTGCTGGTGGATCGGGCTGCCGGCGCTGGCCGCGGGGCTGGTGTTCTGGCTCTCGGGGGCGGGGTTCGTCTTCCTGCTGCCGATGGTCTTCCCCGACATCTGCCCGCCGCGCCGCGAGGCGGAGGAGGCCGGCGCGCCGCGCCCGGCCCGCGGCTGGTCCGCCCGGCCCGAGCCGGCCCGCGGCCCCGACGCCTGAAGCCCGGTCGCCGCGGCCTCTTCACCGGATCCCGCTCACCCGATACCCGTCACCACGGCACCGACAGCCCGGGGGGTCAGGCGCGTATCTGCCAGAGCCGGTAGCGTTTCTGGCCCGACATCTCGCGCACCAGCCCCAGTTCCTCGAAACGGCGCAGCACGGCATTCGCGGCCTGCTGGCTCACGCCCAGGCGGTCGCGCAGCAGGTTGGCGGAGACGAGATGCTCCGCGGCGATGAGCTCGGCCGCGGCCAGCGGCAGCCGCCCCGGCAGCGCCGCGGCCCGGGTCCGGGCGAGGCCGGCCCAGTCGGCCCGGCGCGCCAGCCCGGCCAGCACCGGCTCCAGCCGGGCCTCCGCGCGCTCGAGAAAGGCGGCGAGCCGGGCCTCCGGCCCCGGTCCGGCGGCGCGCGGCGCATCGCCCAGCGGCAGGAACCGGGCCCGGGCCTGGTCGGCCGCGGCGATCCGGGCGGCGAGCACGGTGCCCTCCAGCACCGCCCCGGCGCCCCCCAGCCCGTGCCCGTGCCACAGCGCCAGCGCCGCGGCGCCGCGGGTGAGCGGGTGCAGGGCGGCAAGCCCGGCCATCTCCTGCGACCAGGCCTCGGCCTCGGCATCCCAGTCCGCCCCGGTGGGGCGGCGCAGGAGCGGGCGCAGGGCGAGGTCGGTCTCGCTGCCGTCATGGCCGAGGAAGCGGCGCAGCCCGGCCGCCCCCGCCCCGATCTCCGGCGCGGCCCCGGTGAGCCGGCGCGCCGCCCAGCCGGCCGCGAGCAGCGCCCCCGGGGCCGTGCCGCCCGCCGGCGCCCCGTGCCGCCAGAGCAGGAAGGCCTCCAGCGCCAGCCGCGCGCCATCGGCGCGCGCGAGAGCCACGGCCTCCTCCTCTGCCAGCCGCGCCGGCATGGCCCCGGCGCCACCCAGCCGCTCGTCGAGCCGCGCCAGAAGCGCCGCCACCCGGGCCAGCCGCCGCGGCATCTGCCGCTCCGCCGCCGCCCAGGGGGCCGGGTCGGCCAGGTCTGCATCCCGATCGTTCATCCGGCGCCGCTCTCCCGCATCACCCGGAACGGGTGTCACTTTTTCTCACCCGGAACGGGTGTACCTTTTCTCGTCCGGCACGGGTGTGACTTTTTCCCTTCCGGAACGGGTGTACCTTTTCTCGTCCGGCACGGGCGTAGCTCTTTCTCACCCGGAAAGGGTGTGCCCGCTTTCTCCCCGCCCGCCTGCCCGCGTGCTCTCCCCGAACCGATACACGCCCGCGGCCCGGAATGCATTCATGCTCCGCGCCGGGCGCAGTCGCATCATGCGGCACCGGCCGCTGCCGCCCCGGGGGCGCACATGCGTGCCGGCCCGGGCGCAGCGCATGCGCCCGGGCCGGGTCGGACAGGGGGAAGGTGGGCCGGTGGTCAGGCCTCGTCCGGGCTGTCGGCCGGGGCTCCGACCGGTTCGGGATCACGCGCCGGGGCCTCGGCGGCCGGGCGGCGTGACAGGCCCTCGCCGCCCGGCTGCAGGCGCGAGAGATACTCCGAGAGGATGAAGGAGATATGGTCGAGCCGGGCGCGCAGCTCCGGGTCGGGCTCCGGGGCGGTGGTGCGGCCGAGCTCGTTGAGCGTGGTGCGCATGCCGCCCAGCATCAGGCGCAGGTTGCCGATCTCGCCGAAGACACGGGTCTCCATGCGGGCGATGTCCTGCGCGGCGGAGGGCGCCTCGCCCGCGGGCCCGAGCGCTTCGGCCAGGACCGGAGCCAGAACGGGGGCCAGGACCGGGCCGAGAGCCGCGGCCAGCGCCTCGGCGCCGGGCGTCCCGCCGGGGGCGGCGGCGGCCAGGCTTTCGGCCAGCGTGTCGAGCCGGGCCTCGAGCCGGGCGAGCGCTGCCTGAGCGCTGTCCCCCTCCTCGCCGGGGGGCGGGGGGGCGAGTTCGCCCGCCAGCCCGTCGAGCCGGGTCTCGAGTCGGGCGAGCGCCTCGGCGAGGGCCTCCGGCTCCGCCCCGGCCGTGCCGGAGGCGAGGGTTTCGGCCAGCCCCTCCAGCCGGGTGTCGAGCCGGGCGATCGCCGCCTCAAGGGCGGAGAAATCGGGCGCGGGCGCGCTGCCGCCCTCGCCGCCGCCCTGCAGGTGCTCGGCCACGGCCTGGAGCGAGAGCACGATGCCCTGCAGCCGGGCGCGTTCGGGGCCGATGCTCTGGCCCACGACGGCAGCACGGGTGGAGAGGCTCTGCAGGGTCTTGTGCATGCGGTCGAGCCGGCGGGTGAGCGGCTCCAGCGCGGCATCGGCGGTTTCGGGCAGGGCCATGATCCGGGCGGCAAGCGGCTCCATCCGGGCCTCGGCGGCGGCCTGGCCGGCGCGGATCTCCTCGGCGAGGGCGCTGCGCAGGGCTTCCGGGTCCTCCGGTTGCGGCAGGGAGTGCGCGAGGGTGGAGAGCTCGCGCCCCAGTGCCTCGAGCGGGGCGGCAAGCTCGGCCGCGACCCCGGGCGCGAGCCCGCCGAGCGCCCCGGAGAGCTGGTCGGAAAGCGCCGCGAGCCGGGCCTCGAGCGGGGCGAGGTCCACCGGCTCGGGCGCGGGAAGGGCGGCCATCGTGCCGTCGAGCCGGCCGAACCCCGCCTCGAAACCGGCCTCGAGCGCCTGTTTCAGCCCCTCGATGTCCGGCGCCTCGGGCTGCGGGCGGGCGGCGATCGCCTCCACCCTGCCGGCGAGATCGGCGAGGCGCGCCTGCACGATCTCCACATGCCGGGCCATGGCCTTCTCGCCCAGGGGCGGGTCGGCACGGCGCGAGAGCGCGGCATCGCCGAAGCGCATCAGCGCGTGTTCGATCACCCCCAGCCGCTCGTCGAGATCGACGGTGCGGCCCTGGCGCTCCTCCTCGCGGGCGAGCAGGCGGGAGAGGGCCTCCTCCAGATCGGCGGCATGGGTGTCGAGCCGGCGCTGGGTGTCGCGCAGCCCGGCGGCGAGGCGCCCGGCCTCCTCCTGGCCGGAGGGGGCGAGGGCGGCGAGCCGGGCCTCGATCGCCTCCAGCCGGCGGTCCAGCGCCTCGAAGGGCGGCGGCGGCAGGGCGGCAGCGAGCATGGGGGCGAGATCGGCGGCGAGCCGGGCGGTGAAGCTTCCCGACAGCGCCTCGGCGAGGCTGCGGGCCTGCTCATCGGGCTCGGGCGGGGCGGGACGGGCGGCGAAGGCCGCGTCCAGCCGGGTGCCCAGGGCGTCGGACAGCGCATCCGAGAGCGCCTGCGTATCCGGCCCGGGCGGCAGGGCGGCGGCCAGCGCCGGGGCCAGGGTGGCGGCGAGCCGGGGTGCGAGTTCCGCGCTGAAGGCCTCGGCAGACGGGGCGGCCGGCAGCACGGCCGCAACCGCCTCCGCCACGGCCTCCGGGGAGGCGGGCTCGCTAGGGGCCGGCAGGGCGGCGAGCGCCGCGTCCAGCCGGGCGGCGAGCGCCTCGGACAGGGCCTCGGCGTCGGGGGCCTGCGGCAGGGCTTCGGTGATCGCAGGCGTCAGCAGCGCCGTGAGGGCTTCCGCCAGGGCCTCCGGGGAGGCGGGTTCGGGAAGGGCGGCGAGCGCCGCGTCCAGCCGGGTGGCGAGCGCCTCGGAGAGGGCCTCGGCGTCAGGGCCCCGCGGCAGGGCTTCGGTGATCGCAGGCGTCAGCAGCGCCGTGAGGGCTTCCGCCAGGGCCTCCGGGGAGGCGGGTTCGGGAAGGGCGGCGAGCGCCGCGTCCAGCCGGGTGGCGAGCGCCTCGGAGAGGGCCTCGGCGTCAGGGCCCCGCGGCAGGGCTTCGGTGATCGCAGGCGTCAGCAGCGCCGTGAGGGCTTCCGCCAGGGCCTCCGGGGAGGCGGGTTCGGGAAGGGCGGCGAGCGCCGCGTCCAGCCGGGCACCGAGCGCCTCGGACAGGGCCTCGGCGTCGGGGCCCTGCGGCAGCGCTTCGGTGATCGCAGGCGTCAGCAGCGCGGTGAGGGCTTCCGCCAGGGCCTCCGGGGAGACGGGCTCGGCAGGGGCCGGCAGGGCGGCGAGCGCCGCGTCCAGCCGGGCAGCGAGCGCCTCGGAGAGGATCTCGGCGTCGGGGCCCCGCGGCAGCGCTTCGGTGATCGCAGGCGTCAGCAGCGCAGTGAGGGCTTCCGCGAGGGCCTCCGGGGAGGCGGGTTCGGGAAGGGCGGCGAGCGCCGCGTCCAGCCGGGCACCGAGCGCCTCGGAGAGGGCCTCCGGGTCCGGGCCGGGAAGCAGCGGCGCGAGGGCTTCGGCGAGCCGGCCGGCCTCTTCGCCGGTCTCTTCCGGCTCCGCCTCGGGGGCGGGGAACCGGGCGGAGAGCGCGGCGGCAAGGGCGGTGGCGAGCTCCTCCGGGTCGGGGGCGGAGACCGCCTCCTGCAGGGCGGCGAGCCGCGGGTCGAGCCCGGAGAGCGCCTCGGCGAGGGCGGAGAGCGCCTGCGGGTCGGTCTCGCCGATCCGGGCCTCGATCGCCTCCAGCCGCTCGACCATCCGCGCCCCGTCCTCCGAGGCGGGCACGGCGACCGGGGCGGGGATGATGGCGCGCACCCGCTCGGCCACGCCGGAGAGCGCGGCATCGACCAGCTCGGTGATGCGCCCGGCGGTGAGCCGGGCCGCGGCGATGGCATAGCCCGCGTCGAGCACCGAGCGCACGCCCGGGCCGGCGGCACTGCGCGCCGCGTCCTGCAGGGCGCCGACGAGGATCAGCGCCTGGTCGTCGAGCGAGGAGAGCGACGGGAGCGGCCCCCCCGCGGGCGCGAGCGGTTCCACCCGCACGACGCCGAACCCCGTGGAGAGGCCGAGCGCCCCGGCCAGCCCGGCGGCGAGGGTTTCCTCCGCGCCGGGCTCCTCCCCCCCCTCGACCTGCACGCCGTAGGAGAAGGCGCCCAGCCGGAACACCTGGCCCGAGACGCGTTCGCAGATCGCCTCCAGCAGGGCGGTCTCGAGGCCGGGATCCTCCGGGGCGGCCAGCGCCTCCGGGTCCAGCTCGATGCGATGGGTGATGAGGCCGGCGCGGGCCAGTCGCTCGGCCATGTCGCCGCTCATGTCCCCGGTCATGTCTTCGGGAGATCCGCTTCCGTCCATGCTCCGCTCCGCTCTGGGGGCCGGGACCGGCGCCCGGGGCCCGGGCCCGGCCGCCTCCGGGAGCCGTGCGGCCGCCGTGGCCCGCGGGCCTCGGGGCGTTCTGCCCTCGGAGCCGGGCAGGGCCGACTCGAAATGCGGTCTCTCCCCGAAACCTTCCGGGGGCGCCGCCGGGAGGGACGCTAGCAAGCAATTGCTGACGATCCATTAACCTCGACCCGGCCCCGCTGCGCCCCCCGCAGCCCCGGGCAGCCCCGCCCGCGCACGGGTTCCGTTCATGCCGCGAAGCGGATAAACAGGCAGCCGATGTTCCCGGCGCATCAGTGGCCTGCGGGCCCCGGGGACGGGCCGGAGCCCCGCGCCGCGGGCTCCCCAGGACAAGGATGACCGCCATGCGCGTGGCAATGATCGGTACCGGCTATGTGGGCCTGGTCTCGGGTGTGTGTTTCTCGGATTTCGGCCATGACGTGACCTGCGTGGACACGAATGCCGACAAGATCGCGCAGCTCACCCGCGGCGAGGTGCCGATCTTCGAGCCGGGGCTGGAGGCGCTGCTGGCCAAGAACGTCGCCGCCGGGCGGCTGAGCTTCACCGGCGATCTCGCCTCCGCGGTGGCCGCGGCCGACGCGGTGTTCATCGCGGTCGGCACCCCCACCCGCCGCGGCGACGGCCATGCCGACCTCACTTACGTCTACGCCGCCGCGCGCGAGGTGGCCGCGGCGCTGAAGGGCTACACGGTGGTGGTGACGAAATCGACCGTGCCGGTGGGCACCAACCGCGAGGTGGCGCGCATCATCGCCGAGGCGAACCCGGAGGCGGAGTTCGACGTGGCCTCCAACCCCGAGTTCCTGCGCGAGGGGGCGGCGATCGACGATTTCATGCGCCCCGACCGGGTGGTGGTCGGGGTGGAGAGCGAGCGGGCCCGCGAGGTGATGGGCGCGCTCTACCGGCCGCTCTACCTGCGTGAGGCGCCGATGGTCTACACCGGGCTCGAGAGCGCGGAGATGATCAAGTACGCCGCCAATGCCTTCCTCGCCACCAAGATCACCTTCATCAACGAGATCGCGGCGCTGTGCGAGAAGGTGGGCGCCGATGTGAAGGCGGTTTCCAAGGGCATGGGGCTCGACGGGCGGATCGGCAACAAGTTCCTGCATGCCGGGCCGGGCTACGGCGGCTCGTGCTTTCCCAAGGACACCAAGGCGCTGGCGCGCATCGGCCAGGACCATGCCGCGCCGATGGAGATCGTCGAGACGGTGATCGCGGTGAACGAGGCGCGCAAGCGGGCGATGGTCGACAAGATCCTCGAGCTCTGCGGCGGCCGGGTGGCGAACAAGGTGATCGCGGTGTTCGGCGTGACCTTCAAGCCCAACACCGACGACATGCGCGACAGCCCCTCGCTCACCATCGTGCCGGCGCTGGTGGGCGCGGGCGCCGTGGTGCGGGTGGTCGACCCCGAGGGGCGCAAGGAGGGCGAGGCGCTCCTGCCCGGCGTCACCTGGATGGAGGACCCCTACGAGGCGGCTTCGGGCGCGGTGGCCGCGGTCATCCTCACCGAGTGGAACGAGTTCCGCGCCCTCGACCTCGCGCGGCTGGCCGGTGCGATGGCCGAGCCGCGGCTGGCGGACCTGCGCAACATCTATTCCCCCGAGGAGGCCGCCCGCGCCGGGCTCGCCTATGTCTCGGTGGGCCGGGCGCCCGTGGGGGGCTGAGGCCCCCGGGGGGCGTTGCGCGGGGTCCCCTTTCCCCGCCAGGCGAGAGGGATTGCGGCGGGAGCCCCCGGACGCCCGCCCGCGCGATCCGCTGCCGCTCGGCGCCCTTGCGGCGCTTCGGCCGAGGCGCCCCGCCCCGGCCGAAGCGCGGGGCGGCTTCCCCTCGGGGGGCATCGAGCCCCCGCTCGGGGAACGAGCCCGCTGTCGCGGGCCGCAGCCCCGCCCGGTGCGCCGGGCCGATGGCGCGCACGGGGGCCGCCCCGGGGCTCAGCCGGCGCGCACCCGCACCCGGCAGCGAGGCGCAGCCCCCGGGCAGGGTCCCGCGCGGCCCGGCCAGGGCAGGCACGGTGCTGCCTTCCGCGGGCACAGCGGCGCCGCGGGGGCTCACGGGGCCCATCGGGGGGGGCGGCAGGGCCAGCGCCCCCGGCACTACGCGGCAGGCCTGCACGATCAGCCTGCACGGGCGGCCTGCACGGGCGGGCGGGCTGGCGGGCGGCACGCCGCAGGGCGGCGATGCCCGGGCGCTCCTGCCCGGCCCGGGCCCGGGCCGGGGGCACAGGCTCCCGGCCTTCCGGGACAGGAATTCGACACAGGAGCAGGCGGATGCCGGTTGCCCTCTACACGTTCGGGATGTTCTCCCGCCCCTCCGCGGCGCCGGAGAACGACGGGTTCCACGCCCGCAACGACCGCAACTTCCGCGCCGCGGAGGCGGCCTCGGGCTTTCTCGGCCGCTCGGGCTATGCCGGGGAGCCGGGGCCGTCGAGCTGGGGCCCGCAGGTCTGGCCGCGCTTCTACACCGAGCGGGGCGACGGCTGGTCGCCGGCCACGCTGTCGCTCTGGGAGAGCCCGGAGGCGGCCCTGGCCTTCACCTACCGCGCCGCGATCCACCGCGAGGCGATGGCCCGCGGCCGGGAGTGGTTCGAGACCCCCGCCTGGCCGCCCTTCGTGTTCTGGTGGGTGGCGGGGGGCCATGTGCCGGACTGGGCGGAGGGCGTGGCCCGGCTCGAGCAGCTGGCCGACCACGGACCGGGCCCCGGCGCCTTCGGCGGCCGGCCGCTCTTCGATGCCGCCGGTGCCCCCTGCGGTCAGGACACCGCCCTCCTCGCCCGCCATGCCCGGGCCAACGAGACCCGGCTCGCCGGGCTCTGACCGCCCGCGCGCGCCCTGCCTCGTGCCCCTGCCTTGTACCCGTACCCTGCACGCCCGGCCCTTGCGCCACGGCGACGTGCAGGCCGGCCCCCCCGGCCCTTCCCCGACGGGGCTCGATGCCCCCGAGGGGAAGATCCCCGCCGGGAGCAACGGGGCCGGTCCTCCCGGCCCTTCCCCGACGGCTCTTCTTCGACGGGGCTCGGTGCCCCCGGGGGGAAGATCCCCGCCGGGTGCGACGGGGCCGGTCCTCCGCCAATCCCTTCCCGGCCCCAGCCCGGACACCATGGCCCCGTCACCACCGCCGTGACGGACAGATGGAGCCCCGGCCCGCCCGGGCGCCCCCGCGCCTCGCGCTTCCGGCGCGGCCCCACACGGTATGTCCCGGCTCCGGCCGAGGCGCGCCGGGCACCCCCGCCCGGGCGGGCCCCGCAGGTCCCCATTCCGCGCTGAAGCCATGGCGGCGGCCTGGCCGGCCAGGGTCGCGCCGCCCTCAGAGCAGCGCCACGATCCCTTCCACCAGCGGCTCCACCCGGGCGGCGTCGCCGCGGGTCTCGAGGTTGAGGCGCACCAGCGGCTCGGTCTGCGAGCGGCGCAGGTTGAAGCGCCAGTCGGCGAATTCCATGCTCAGCCCGTCCGACCAGTCCACCGCCAGCGCCGCCCCGGCGTATTCGGCATGGGCGCGCGCCAGCGCCGCCTCGGGGTCGGCGATGGTGAAGTTGCGCTCGCCCGAGCCGGGGAAGCGCGCCAGCCGCTCCGAGACCAGGGCCGAGAGCGGCCGCCCGGCGCGCGAGACCAGCTCGGCGATCATCAGCCAGGGGATCATGCCGCTGTCGCAGTTCATGAAGCCGGCGAAATAGTGATGCGCGCTCATCTCGCCGCCGTAGACCGCCCCCTCCCGGCGCATCGCCGCCTTGACGAGCGCGTGCCCGGTGTTGGACTGCACCGCCCGCCCGCCGGCCGCGGCCACGATGTCGAGCGTGTTCCAGGTCATGCGCGGGTCGTGGATGATGGTCGCCCCGGGCACGAGGGTGAGCGCCTGCTGCGCCAGCAGCCCGACGATGTAGTAGCCGTCGATGAAGGCGCCGGTCTCGTCGAACAGGAAGCAGCGGTCGAAATCCCCGTCCCAGGCCACGCCGAAATCGGCGCCATGCGCGCGCACGGCCTCCGCGGTCACCGGCTGGTTCTCGGGCAGGAGCGGGTTGGGGATGCCGTTGGGAAAGCTGCCGTCGGGAGTGTGGTGGAGCTTCACGAAGCTGAGCGGCGCGCCGGCGGCGGCGAGGGCTTCCTCGATGGCGTCGAAGGCGGGGCCCGCGGTGCCGTTGCCGGCATTCACCAGGATCTTCAGCGGCTTCAGCGCGGAGAGATCGACGAAGGAGAGCACCTTCTCCACATAGGCCGCGCGGGTGTCGGCCTCGCGGTAGCTGCCGCGCACCGGGGCGGGGGCGGGCCCGGCCTCGGCCAGGGTGCGGATGGCGCCGAGCTCGGCCGCGGGGTCGAGCGGGCGGGCGCCCGCGGCGACCAGCTTCATGCCGTTGTAGTCGATCGGGTTGTGCGAGGCGGTCACCTCGATGCCGCCGCCGCAGCGCAGGTGCGCGGTGGCGAAGTAGATCTCCTCGGTGCCGCAGAGCCCGAGGTCGATCACGTCGGCGCCGCCGTCGCGCAGCCCCTCGGCGAGGGCGGCCTTCAGCGCGGTGCTCGAGGCCCGGCAGTCGCCGCCGACCACCACCGTGCCGGGCAGCATCACCCGGGCGAAGGCGAGGCCGATGCGCCGGGCGATCGCCTCGTCGAGGTCGATCCCCAGCCGGCCACGGATGTCGTAGGCCTTGAAGCAGGTGAGCGGGGCGGCGGGGCGGGTGAGGTCTGACGCGGGCATGGCAATGTCCTTGTAGCGGGAAAGCATGATGAAAAGGGCCGTCTGCCCGCCCCCCGCGCCGGCCGCTCCCGGGCGGCCGCCCCGGCGGGCGGGGTCGTCGCGGCCCGGGACCGGCGGGGGAAATTCCCGCGCACCCGCAGGCGCGCCCGCGGACCGCAGCCCCAAGTCTCGGCGCAAAGCCCGGCCACATCAAGCGCCTTGTCCCGCGCCCGCCCGCCATCTTTCCCCCCGGGCGTCCGGAGCCGCCCGGGGGGCGCGCCCCTCCCCGCCACCGCCTCCCCGCGCAGCGCCACCGGCCCGCCCCCGGCACTGCCCCCCGGAAGGATCGCCCTGCCCTGCGTCCCCGGCCCCCTGCTCCCGGGGGGACCGATGCGGCAGCGGATCTCTCCTGCCGCGCCCGTCACCCTTCCCCGGCACGAGCCCCGCGGGCCCGGCACGCCCCCGCGCGGCCCCCGCGCAGCCACCGCGCGGCCCCCGCGCAGCCACCGCGCGGCACGCCCCC
>NZ_QRGC01000027.1 GCF_003448965.1 Oceanicella sp. SM1341 | reverse complement strand
GGGCCGAGGCCGGCGCCGCCCGGCCGCGGGCGCCGCGCCGCAGCTTCACCCGGCTGGGCGTGATCGGCGCCGGGATGATGGGCGCCGGCATCGCCCGCGCCGCCGCCGGGCGCGGCATCGCCGTCACCCTGCTCGACCGCGACGCCGAGAGCGCCGCCGCCGGCCACGCCCGCATCGCCGCGGCGCTGGAGACGGCCGTCGCCGCCGGGCGCACCACGCCCGGGGCCGCCGCCGCCACCCTCGCCCGCATCACCCCCGCAGCCGGTCCCGAAGCGCTCGCCGGGGCCGAGCTGGTGATCGAGGCGGTGTTCGAGCAGACGGCGCTCAAGCAGGCGGTCACCCGCGCGGCACTGCCGCACCTGGGAGCGGAGACCATCCTGGCCTCCAACACCTCGACCATCTCCATCGACACGCTCGGCGCCGCCCTGCCCGCGCCCGGGCGCTTCCTCGGACTGCATTTCTTCTCGCCGGTCGAGCGGATGCCGCTGGTCGAGATCATCCGCGGCAGCGCCACGAGCGACGCCACCCTCGCCGCGGCGCTCGACCTCGTGCTGCAGCTCGGCAAGACCCCCATCGTGGTCAGCACCAGCCCCGGCTTCTTCACCAGCCGCATTTTCTGCACCTGGATCGACGAGGCCATGGCCATGCTGGCCGAGGGCGTGGCCCCCGCCCTGATCGAGAACGCCGCCCGCCGCATCGGCGCCCCCGTCGGCCCGCTGGCGGTGACCGACGAGGTCTCGCTCGCGTTGCAGCAGGAGGTGATCGACCAGGCGGAGGCCGACGGTCTCGCCCCGCGCTTCCTGCGCGGCCACGCCCGCCCGGTGATCGCGCGGATGCTCGGGCTCGGCCGGCCCGGCCGCAAGGCGCGCGCGGGGTTCTACGACTACCCCGCCGGGGCGGCGAAGCGGCTCTGGCCCGGGCTGGCGGAGGTCTTCCCCGCCGCGGCCCCCCAGCCGGGGGTGGAGGAGATCGGCACCCGGCTGCTCGCCATCCAGGCGCTCGATGCCGCCCGCTGCCTCGAGGAAGGCGTGGTCGCCCGCGCGGAAGACGCCGACCTGGGCGCGGTGCTCGGCGTGGGGTTCCCCTCCTGGACCGGCGGGCCGCTGAGCTACATCGACATGACCGGCGCGGAGGCCTTCGTTGCCACCTGCGACCAGCTGGCGGCGCGGCACGGGGCCCGCTTCCGCCCCTCCGCCGCCCTGCGCGTCCATGCCGCTGCCGGCCGGCGCTTCCACGAAGGAGAGCGCGCATGAGCCTCATCCCCCGCACCATCTTCGAGCCCGAGCACGAGCAGTTCCGCGACAGCGCCCGGCGCTGGGTGGCCGAGGCGCTCGCCCCCCGGGTCGGGGCCTGGCGCGCCAATGGCGAGGTCGACCGCGAGAGCTTCCTCTCCGCCGGCGCGCAGGGCTTCCTCTGCCTCTGGGCCGACGAGGCCTACGGCGGCGCCGGCGTGCGCGACTACCGCTTCGACCAGGTGCTGCAGGAGGAGGTGGTGCGCGGCGCCGACCCCGGCTTCTATCTCAACCTCCACTCGCAGATCGTGGCGCCCTACATCGACCGCTTCGGCACCCCCGCCCTGAAGGACCGGCTGATGCCGAAGGCGGTCTGCGGCGAGACGATCCTCGCCATCGCGATGACCGAGCCCGCGGCGGGCAGCGACCTTGCCGGCATGCAGACCCGCGCCCGGCCCGACGGCACCGACTGGCTGCTCTCGGGCAGCAAGACCTACATCTCCAACGGCCTGCTGGCCGACGCCGTGGTGGTCGCGGCGCGCACCGACCCCGAGAGGCCGCACGCGATCGGGCTCTTCGTGGTCGAGCGCGGCATGGCGGGCTTCTCGCGCGGGCGGCGGCTGAGGAAGACCGGGCTCGACGCGCAGGACACGGCCGAGCTCTTCTTCGACGATGTGCGCGTGCCGGCCGAAAACCTGCTGGGCGAGCCGGCGAAGGGCTTTGCCTACATGAGCGAGCTGCTCGCAACCGAGCGGCTGATGGTGGCCATCGGCTCCATGGCCCACGCGGGGGCGGCCTTCGACGAGACCCTCGCCTGGGTCACCGGGCGCCGCGCCTTCGGCCGGCCGATCGGCGCCTTCCAGGAGACGCGCTTCGCCATGGCGCGGATGCGCGCCGAGCTCGACATCGCCCAGAGCTTCACCGACGATTGCGTGATGCTCGCCAATGCCGGCCGGCTGAGCGCGGAGGTGGCGGCCGGGGTGAAGCTCGTCACCACCGGGCTGGAGAACCGGGTGATCGACCGCTGCGTGCAGCTCCACGGCGGCGCCGGCTACATGGAGGAATACCGCATCTCGCGCATGTACCGCGACGCGCGGGTGAGCCGCATCTTCGCCGGCTCCGACGAGATCATGAAGGAAATCATCGCGCGGGGCCTCGGCTTCGACGCGCGCAGGCTGGACTGAGGGAGGGACGTGATGCGGCAGGATGCGATGACCGGTTTCGAAGGCGCCACCATGCGCCTCACCCGCGGCGCGGAGGGGGTGGCGCGGCTGATCATCGAAACCCCGGGGCCGATGAACACGCTCAGCGCCGCGGTGCATGCCGATCTCGCCCGCGCCCTGGCGGCGGTGGAGGCGGATGCCTCCGTCACCGGGCTCATCCTCACCTCGGCGCGGGAGGATTTCGTGGTGGGGGCGGATATCGGCGAGTTCGCCGGGCTCTTCGCGCTGGAGGAGGCGGAGATCGCCGCGCGCTGCCGGGCACTCAACGAGGGGTTCCGCGCGCTCGAGGACCTGCGGGTGCCCACGGTGGCGGCCATGCCGGGCATGGCGCTCGGCGGCGGGCTCGAGCTCGCGCTGTGCTGCGATGCCCGGGTGCTGAGCGAGAGCGGCCGGGTGGGCCTGCCGGAGGTCTCGCTCGGCGTGTTCCCCGGCCTCGGCGGCACGGTGCGAGTGCCGCGGCTGGCGGGCGTGGCAAGGGCGCTGGAGATGATCGTCTCGGGCAGGCCCGTCGACGCCGCGCAGGCCTGCGCCGCCGGGCTGGTGACCGTGACCGCCCCGCCGGATGCGCTCGAGACGGCGGCGGAGCGGCTGCTGGCCGGCCTCATCGCCTTCGGCGACTGGCGGCAGGCCCGCGCGGTGAAGCGCGCTCCGGTCGCCGACCGCGACCCGGCGCTGTTCGCGGCCGCCCGCAATGCCGACCGGTCGGGCCCGCACCAGCCCGCGGCGCGCATGGCGATCGACCTCGTCGAGCGCTCCGCCGCGATGGACCGGGCCGGGGCGCAGGAGGCCGAGTGCCTGGGCTTCGCGCAGGTCGCCACCACCCGGGCCGCCGCCTCGCTCACGCAGATGTTCTTCGCGCAGCGCGCGGTGGCGAAGGCGGCGAAGGCTGCGGCGGCCGGGGCGGCGGCCCCGGCGCGCGCCGGGGTGCTCGGCGCCGGCATCATGGGCGGCGGCATCGCCTACACGCTGGCGCTGAGCGGCATCGAGGTGCGCCTCGGCGACATGCCCGCAGCGCGCTCGACGCGGCGGGAGAGGAGATCGAAAGGCTCATCGCGGGCGAAGCCCGGCGCGGCCGGCTCGATGCCGCCGCCGGCGCCGCCCTCAGGGCCCGCATCACCAGCGCCACCGCGCCCGAGGGCCTCGCGGCGGCCGGGATGGTCGTCGAGGCCGTGGTCGAGCGGCTCGGGGTGAAGCGCGAGGTGATCGCTGCGCTCGAGGCCCTGCTCCCGGCGGAGGCGGTGATCGCCTCCAACACCTCGAGCCTGCGGATCGACGATCTCGCCGCCGGCATGGCCCGGCCGGAACGCCTCGTGGGCATGCATTTCTTCAATCCCGTGCCGCGCATGCCGCTGGTGGAGATCGTGCGCGGGGCGCGGAGCAGCGACGCCGCCGTGGCCACCGCCGTGGCCACCGCGCTCGCGATGCGCAAGACCCCCGTGGTGGTGGCCGACTGCCCGGGTTTCCTCGTGAACCGCATCCTCACCGCCTACATCAACGCCTTCACCCGGCTGGTGGCCGAGGGGGTGGACTTCCGCCGCATCGACCGGGTGATGGAGGCGATGGGCTGGCCCATGGGCCCCGCCCTGCTGCAGGACGTGGTGGGCATGGACACCGGCGCCCACGTGATCGGGACCATTTCCGCCGGCTACCCCGAGCGCATGACGCGGGACTGGCCGGACGCCGTGGCGGCCATGGCCCGCGCCGGCCGGCTGGGGCAGAAATCCGGCGCCGGTTTCTACGCCTGGAGCCGCGACGACACCGGCCGGCTGCGCAGGCAGGACGACCCCGCCGCCGACGCGCTGATCGCCGGCCTGCGCCGGGACGCGGCGGAGGCCGGCGGGGCGACGATGATCGGGCCGGAGCCGGGCGACGCCGAGATCGGCGAGCGCATGATGCTCGCCCTCGTGATGGAGGCGATCCACGCGCTGGAGGACGGCGTGGCGGCCACCCCGGCCGAGCTCGACATGGCGCTGGTGACGGGCATCGGCCTGCCGGTGCACATGGGCGGCGCACTCGCCTGGGCCGACCGGACCGGCCTGCCCGAGCTCGTGGCGCTCTGCGCCCGCCACGCGCACCTGGGCCCGGCCTATCGCGCGACGGACGCGCTGAAGCGCCGTGCGGCCGAGGGGCGTCCCTATCGCTGAAGCCGGGCGCGCGGCACGGACTGCCGCCCGGGCTGCGGGCGAAGGCCCGGTGCCGCCGGGCAGGCTGCGCTCTGAAAGGCGCGCGGGGCCCGGGGGTGGCCGCCCCTTCGCTGGCCCCGGGGGCGCCGCATCGGCCCCCCGCGCGCCGCGCCGGCGGTGGCTCAGAGCGCCGGTTCGTCCAGCCCCATGCGGCTGCACAGGGTGGCCAGGGTCGCGCGCTCCTCCGCACCCCAGCTCGCTGCCCGCGCGGCGAAGAGCGCCGCCTCGGAGGCGAGGATCAGCCCGTCCTCCAGCACCCGCAGGTGGTTGGCGCGCAGGGTCTCGCCGGTAGAGGTGATGTCGGCGATAAGCTCGGCGGTGAGGTTCTTCACCGTGCCTTCCGTGGCGCCCTGGCTGTCGACGATGCGGTAGTCGGCCACGCCGCGGCGGCGCAGGAAGTCGCGCACCAGCCGGTGATATTTCGTCGCCACCCGCAGGCGCAGCCCGTGGCGGGCGCGGAAATCGGCGGCCACCGCGTCGAGGTCCTCCACCGATTCCACGTCGACCCAGACCGAGGGCACCGCGATCACCAGGTCGGCGCGGCCGAAGCCGAGCGCGGCGAGCTGGCTCACCCGCCCTTCCCAGCCGGGGATGGTCTCGTGCACCAGGTCCTGCCCGGTGATGCCGAGGTGGATGCGCCCGGCCGCGAGCTCGCGCGGGATCTCGGAAGCCGAGAGCAGCACGAGGTCTACCCCGTCGACCCCCGACACCGTGCCGGCATATTCACGCTCCGCCCCGGTACGCTCGATGGCGATGCCCCGCTCATGGAACCAGGCGATGCACTGGCCCTGCAGCCGGCCCTTGGAGGGGAGTCCGAGCTTCAGCCGGCTCATGCCGCACCTCCCTGTGCCGCGATCAGCGCCTCGGGGCGGATGATCGCCCCCACCGCCGGAATGCCGGCCCCGCCGCCGAGCACGGCGGTCACGTGGTCGTAGCGCCCGCCCTGGGCGAGCGGCGGCAGGTCGGGCCGGCCCGGGGCCGAGAGGCCGAAGACGAAACCGTCGTAATATTCCAGCGTGGTGCGCCCGAAGGAGGTGGAGAAGGGCAGCGCGCCCGCGTCGATGCCGCGGCGGGCGAGCGCCTCGAGCCGCGCCTCCACCCGGTCGCAGGCGCCCTTCAGCCCCGGCATGTCGGGGGCGAGGCCGCGCAGCCGGGCGAGGGCCGCAGCGGAGGGGCCGCTCACCGAGAGCACCTCGTCGAGGGCGGCCACCTGGGCCTCGGTGAGCGGCGGGGTCGCGGCTTCGCCGGCCAGGCGCAGGGCGCGGGCGGTGATGTCCTCGGCGTCGCGCAGGCCCACCGGCTCGCCGGCCCAGGCGATGAGCTCGCCCACCGCCTCGGCGCCGCGCTCGGCGGCGGCGAGCAGCGTGGCGCGGGCGGCCGTGGCCTCCTCGTGGCCGGCGCCGAAGCGGCGCAGCAGCCGGCGGAACGCCTCGGGGCGCCAGAGGTGCCGGCGCAGGGCGGCGCGGCGGTGCGGCGCGGTCTCCAGCCCGTCGACCACGGCGGCAAGGATGCCCATGTCACCGGTGGCGACCTCCGAGCCCGTCTCGCCCACGAGGCCGGCCATGAGCGCGAAGACCTCGGCATCGGCCTCCGCCGGGTCACCGGCGTCGAACAGTTCGAAACCCGCCTGCAGGTACTCGTTCGGCCGGCGCGAGCCCGGCTCCTGCGCGCGCCAGACCGGGCCGCAATAGGCGTAGCGGGCCGGTGCCGCGCCATGCGCCATGTGCAGCCGCACCACCGGCACGGTGAAATCCGGGCGCAGCATCATCTCGCCCGCCACGGGGTCCTGCGTCACGTAGGCGCGGGCGCGGATATCCTCGCCGTAGAGGTCGAGCAGCACGTCGGCCGGCTGCAGCGCCTCGGGCTCCACCACGGTGGCGCCGGCGGCGCCGTAGGCGGTGAGGATGCGGGCGGTCTCGGCCTCGAGCCGGGCGAGCCCGGCGCCGAGACGGCCGTCCGGCAGGTAGGCGCGCGCGGTGAGCATCAGCCCTGCGCCCCGCGCCGGGCCATCATGCGGCGCACCTGCTCCACCAGCTCGGCGCGCGGCACTTCCATCTGCGCGGGCTGGGCCTTCCATTCCTCGTTGGTCTCGATGGCGGCGGCGAGCCGGGCGCCGAGCGCGAGGTCCTTGAGCTGGACCACGCCGCGGGCCTGCTCGTCCTCGCCCTCGATCACCGCCACCGGGCTGTTGCGCGCATCGGCATACTTGAGCTGCTTGCCCATGTTGCCGCCGCCGAGAAACACCTCGGCGCGGATGCCGGCGTTGCGCAGCTCGGCCACCATGCGCTGGTAATCGGCCATGCGGGCGCGGTCCATCGCGGTGACGACGACGGGGCCCTCGGCCACCATCCCCGCCCTGCCCTTCGCGGTGAGGGCGGCGAGCAGCCGGTCGACCCCGATCGACACGCCGGTCGCGGGCACCGACTGGCCGGTGAAGCGCTTCACCAGGTCGTCGTAGCGCCCGCCGCCGGCCACCGAGCCGAACTGGCGCGGGCGGCCCTTCTCGTCGCGGATCTCGAAGGTGAGCTCGGCCTCGTAGACCGGGCCGGTGTAATAGCCCAGGCCGCGCACCACGGCGGGGTCGATCAGGATGCGGTCGGGCCCGTAGCCGGAGGCGTCGAGCAGCTCGGCCATGGTCTCGAGCTCGTTCACCCCCTCGGCACCGGTGTCGGAGCCGGTAACGAGCTCGCGCAGCCGGGCGGCGGTGGCGGCCCCCGTGTCGCGCTTCGCGGCCATGAAGCCCATCACGATTTCGGCCTGCTCGGCCGAGAGTTTCGCGCCCTCGGTATAGTCGCCGCTCTCGTCCTTGCGGCCCTCGCCGAGCAGGGCGCGCACGCCCGCGTCACCCAGCCGGTCGAGCTTGTCGATGGCGCGCAGCACGATGCCGCGGCGGGCGGCATGGGCGTCGGGGTCGGCGGGGTCGAGCACGCCGATCACCTCCATGATGCCGTTGAGCACCTTGCGGTTGTTGAGCTTCACCTGGTAGTCGCCGCGCGGAATGCCGGTGGCCTCCAGCGCGTCCGACAGCATGGCGCAGATCTCGGCGTCGGCCGCCACGGTGGGGGTGCCCACGGTATCGGCATCGCATTGATAGAACTGGCGGAAACGCCCCGGCCCCGGCTTCTCGTTGCGCCAGACCGGCCCCACGGCGTAGCGGCGATAGGGCGAGGGCAGGTCGTTGCGGTGCTGGGCAAACACGCGGGCGAGCGGCGCGGTGAGATCGTAGCGCAGCGCCACCCAGGCGTCCTCGTCGAGCCAGGCGAACACGCCTTCGTTGGGGCGGTCAACGTCGGGCAGGAACTTGCCGAGCGCCTCCACCGTCTCGACCGCCGAACTTTCCAGCGGATCGAATCCGTAGCGGTGGTACACTTCCGTGATCGTGGCGAGCATGCGGTTGCGTTCGGTCACCTCGGTGCCGAAGTAGTCGCGAAACCCGCGGGGGGTCTCGGCGCGAGGGCGCCTGACTTTCTGTTTGTCCTTGGCCATAATCGGGTGTCCAACGCTTGTGGTGCGCCCGAAAAGCGGGCACGGGGCTTGCCTCGCGCCCGGGAGACGGACGCGGGCGTGGTTTAGCGAATGATCCCGGTCTGGGCAAGGACGGGCTGGGTGCAGTGGGTGTGGAGCAGGGGAACCGGATGACGGATATGGGACAGCGCCTCACGGATCTCGAGATCCATGTGGCGCATCAGGAGATGGTGATCACCGAACTCTCCGAGACCGTGAACCGGCAATGGGCGGAGATCGACATGCTCAAGCGCAGCCTCACGCGGCTGGTGGAGCGGATCAACGAGGGCGCGGAGCCGGGCGATGCCCCGCCCGCACACCAGCCGCCGCCGCACTGGTAGCGGCGGCAGCGGCCCGGGCCGGACGCGGCACAAGGAACAGCGACGAGGCCCGAAGCTGCCCCCCGCATGGCACCGGAGATCTCTCCGCGTGGCGTACACGGGCTCAATGCCGCCCCGCTCGGCGGGGCGGGAAGAGCAGCGGGGAGAGTGGCGCTCAGTTGAGCAGGAATTCTCCGTCGACCTTGCGCCATTCCCCGGGCCGGATCAGCCGGCAATGGGAATAGACCACCGAGTGCAGCGGCCCCTCCAGCTCGTCGCGCCAGAAGTCGAGAAACTTGCGCAATCGCGGAAATTTCGGGGCGAGATCGTATTCCTGCCAGACGAAGGTCTGCAGCAGGGACTGGCAGTCGGGCATGCGGTAGTAGATCTGCGCGGTGGTGAGCCCGTGACCGGACAGCATGAGCTCGGTTTCCGACGGAGATGGTTTCATGCGGCACCTCTTTTGCACTGCGTCATGTGCAAAGCGTGCCGCGACAAGGTTAACGTGACAAGAAAATTTCGCCGAAAAGGCGTTTTATTTCAGTGTGTTGGCAGCATTCCCGGAGGAGTGCTGCCAGACGCCCGTCAGAACTCCTCCCCTCAGAATTCCTCCACATGCATCACGCCCGGCGCGTGCTTGATGGCGCCGCGGATCTGGGGGGAGACCGGGTAGGTCTCCTTCAGCGCGATCTCCACCTCGCCCGGCAGGTCGGGGTGCACGAGCACGAGATGCACCGGGCCGCGGCCGCGGGCCGAGCCCTTGCCGGCGTCGCCGAGGCGCGCACGGATGCTCTCCACCGCCGCGGCCTCGTTCACGAAGATGCGCAGGCCCGCGGCGGCGGCATCGGCCACGGCCGTGTCCACCGGCTGGGCGGCGCGGGCCAGCAGCTTGAGCTGGTCGCCCTGCGGCTCGGCCTCCACCGTGAGCACCACGTTGGAGCCGGGCTCGAGAAACTCGCGCGCCTGCTCAAGCGTGTCGGAGAACACGGTCACCTCGTAGATGCCCGTGGGGTCGGAGAGCTGCACGAAGGCGAAGCGGTTGCCGCGGGCGGACTTGCGCTCCTGCCGGCCGGTGACCGAGCCCGCGATCTTCGCCACCGTCGCCCCGCCGCCGCATTTCTGCACCAGCTCGGCGAAGGTGAGCACGCGCTTGCGCTTCAGCGGGCCCATGTAATCGTCGAGCGGGTGGCCCGAGAGGTAGAAGCCCACGGCCTTCATCTCCTCGGCCAGCCGCTCGGTGGGCAGCCAGTCCTCCGGGTTGGGCAGGCGCGGGGCGGGCAGCGCCTCGCCGCCATCGCCGAAGAGCGAGGTCTGGGCGGACTCGCGGTCCGCCAGCGTGGCGGCGGAATAGCCGATCAGCGCATCGAGGCTCTCGAGCACCCGGCGGCGGTTGGGGTCGAGCTCGTCGAACCCGCCGGCGCGCGCCAGCATCTCCAGCGGCCGCTTGCCGATGCGCTTCATGTCGACCTTGCGCGCGAAGTCGAACAGGTCGGTGAAGCCGGTGCCGCGGGCCTCCACGATCATCCGCATCGCCTCCACGCCCACGTTCTTCAGCCCGCCGAGCGCATAGACCACCGCGCCGTCGCGCACGGTGAAGGTGGCGTCGGAGCGGTTGACGCAAGGGGGCACCAGCGGGATCTCCAGGCGGCGGATCTCCTGGGCGTAGACGTTGAGCTTGTCGGTGAGGTGGATGTCGCAGTTCATCACCGCGGCCATGAACTCCACCGGGTGGTTGGCCTTGAGCCAGGCGGTCTGGTAGCTCACCACCGCATAGGCGGCGGCGTGGGACTTGTTGAAGCCGTAGTTGGCGAATTTCTCGAGGAGGTCGAACACCTCGGTCGCCTTCTTGGCGTCCACGCCGTTCTTCTTCGCGCCCTCCTGGAACTTCGGGCGCTCGGCATCCATCGCCTCCTTGATCTTCTTGCCCATGGCGCGGCGCAACAGGTCGGCGCCGCCGAGCGAGTAGCCGCCCATGACCTGGGCGATCTGCATCACCTGCTCCTGGTAGACGATGATGCCCTGCGTCTCGGCCAGGATGTGGTCGATGGTGGGGTGGAGGCTCTCGAGCTTCTCCTTGCCGTTCTTCACGTTGCAGTATTTCGGGATGTTCTCCATCGGGCCGGGGCGGTAGAGCGCCACCAGCGCGATGATGTCCTCGATGCAGGTGGGGCGGAGCTGGCGCAGGGCGTCGCGCATGCCCGAACTTTCCACCTGGAACACCGCCACCGTCTGGGCCGAGGTGTAGAGGTCGTAGGTCGCCTTGTCGTCGAGCGGGATGGCGCCGATGTCGAGGCTGATGTCGCGCAGGCCCAGGAGGTCGATGGCGTTCTGGATCACCGTGAGGGTTTTCAGCCCGAGGAAGTCGAACTTCACCAGCCCGGCCTGCTCCACCCATTTCATGTTGAACTGGGTGGCCGGCATGTCCGAGCGCGGGTCCTGGTAGAGCGGCACCAGCTCGTCGAGCGGGCGGTCGCCGATCACCACGCCCGCGGCATGGGTGGAGGCGTTGCGCAGCAGGCCCTCGAGCTTCTCGGCGAAGTCGAGCATGCGGGCGACGACCTCCTCCTCCCGCGCGGCCTCGCGCAGGCGCGGCTCCTCGATCAGCGCCTTGGCGATGGAGACCGGCTTCACCCCCTCCACCGGGATCATCTTCGACAGCCGGTCGGTCTGCATGAAGGGCATCTGCAGCACGCGGCCCACGTCGCGCACCGCGGCCTTGGAGAGCAGCGCGCCGAAGGTGATGATCTGCGCCACCTTCTCGCGCCCGTATTTCTCCTGCACGTAGTGGATCACCTCCTCGCGGCGGTCCATGCAGAAGTCGATGTCGAAATCGGGCATCGACACGCGCTCGGGGTTGAGGAAGCGCTCGAACAGCAGCGAGTAGCGCAGGGGGTCGAGGTCGGTGATGGTCAGCGCGTAGGCCACGAGGCTGCCCGCGCCCGAGCCGCGCCCCGGCCCCACCGGGATGTCATGGTCCTTCGCCCACTTGATGAAATCGGCGACGATGAGGAAGTAGCCGGGAAAGCCCATGCCCTCGATGATGCCGAGCTCGTAGTCCAGCCGCTTCTCGTATTCCTCCACCGGGGCGGCGTGGGGGATCACCTCGAGCCGGCGGGCGAGGCCCTCGGCCGCCTGGCGGCGCAGCTCCTCCACCTCGTCCTCGGCGAAGCGCGGCAGGATCGGCTTCCGGGTGCGCACCCGGAAGGCGCAGCGCCGGGCGATCTCCACCGTGTTCTCCAGCGCCTCCGGCAGGTCGTCGAAGAGCGCGGCCATCTCGGCCTGCGTCTTGAAGCAATGCTCGGGCGTGAGCCGGCGGCGCGGCGCGGCCTGGTCGACATAGGCGCCATCGGCGATGCACAGCAGCGCGTCATGCGCCTCGTACATCTCGCGGTTGGCGAAATGCACGTCGTTGGTGGCCACCAGCGGCAGCTCGAGCGCGTAGGCGAGCTCGATCAGCCCGGGCTCGGTGGCAGCCTCCGCCTTGGTGCGCCGCTCGGGCGCGGTGCCGTGGCGCTGCACCTCGATGTAGAGCCGGCCGGGGAACAGCCCGGCGAGCTTCTCGGTGAGGGCGCGCGCCTTCGCGCCCTGCCCGTCCTGCAACAACTGGCCCACAGGCCCCGCGGCGCCGCCGGTGAGGCAGATCAGCCCCTCGGCGTGGCGGGTGAGCTCGGGCAGGGTGATGTGCGGCTCGGCGTCCGGGCTGTCGAGGAAGGCGCAGGAGTTGAGCTTCATGAGGTTGAGGTAGCCCGCCTCGTCCTGCGCCAGCAGCACGATGTCGCGGGGTGCGGGGGCCTTCTCGGTCGGGCTCGCGGCGGCGGCATAGGCGAGGCGCATCTGGCAGCCGATGATCGGCTGCAGCCCCGCACCCGCGGCATACTCGGAAAACTCCAGCGCGCAGAAGAGGTTGCCCGTGTCGGTGACGGCCACGGCCGGCATGTCGTCTCCGGCGGCGAGCTTGGGGAGGGCCTTCACCTGGATCGCGCCCTCGAGCAGCGAATAGGCGGTGTGGGTGCGCAGGTGGATGAATCGCGGCGTGCTCATGACACCCTGCATAGCGCGCCCTGCCCCGCCAGCGCCAGCGCCGATGCGCGCGCCCGGGGCCCGGGCGGGCCTGCCCCCGCGGCAAACGTTGCGGCAAACAGTTCCGTCCAATCAACGTCTTGCATTGGCCGGGCCGATGGGGCCTGATAACAGACGCGCGATCAGACCGGGAGGGGCCGTGGGACGCCTGACGACACATGTTCTGGACACGGCGCGCGGCTGCCCCGCCGCGGGGCTGCGGGTGGAGCTGTTCCGCCACGCCGACGGCGCGCGCATGCCGGTGGCCCAGGCGCTCACCAACGCCGACGGCCGCTGCGACGCGCCGCTGCTGGAGGGCGAGGCCTTCCGCCCCGGCGAATACGAGCTCGTGTTCCACGCCGGCGCCTATCTCGACGAGACCGGCCCCGCCGCCGGGGGCCCGCGCTTTCTCGACCTCATCCCCATCCGCTTCGGCATCGCGGAGGACGGGCATTACCACGTGCCGCTGCTGCTCTCGCCCTTCGGATATTCCACCTACCGGGGGAGCTGAGCCATGCGCGACGAGCTGACCTTCCTGCTCAACGGCGAGGAAATGCGCCTGCGCGACGCGCCTGCCAGCCTCACCCTGCTCGATTTCCTGCGCGAGCATCGCGGCCTCACCGGCACCAAGGAGGGCTGCAACGAGGGCGATTGCGGCGCCTGCACCGTGGCGCTCGGCCGGCTGGAGGAGGGGCGGCTGGTGCAGGAGGCGGTGAACGCCTGCATCCTGTTCCTGCCCCAGCTCGAGGGCCGCTCTGTGCGCACCGTGGAGGGGCTGTCGGCGGACGGCTCCGACCCCGTGCAGCAGGCCATGGTGGCCGAGCACGGCTCGCAATGCGGCTTCTGCACCCCCGGCTTCGTGATGTCGATGCATGCCGCCCGCCACCAGGGCCGGCGCGACCATGACACGGTGCTGGCCGGAAACCTCTGCCGCTGCACCGGCTACGGCCCGATCGTGCGCGCGGCCGAAGCCGTGGCCGATGCGCCCCCCGCCCCCTGGATCGGGGCCGACACGGCCGCCCTCGCCGCCCTCGCGCATGACGAGGACGTGGCCATCGAGGGCGGCATGGTGCCCGCCTCGCTCGACAGCCTCGCCGCCATCCTCGCGCGCGAGCCCGGGGCGGTGCCGGTGGCCGGCGGCACCGACGTGGGTCTCTGGGTCACCAAGTCGATGCGCGACATCGAGCCCGCCGTGTTCCTCCACCGTGTGGCCGAGCTCGGCACGGTGAGCGAAGACGAGAGCGGCCTCACCATCGGCGCCGGGGTCACCATCGCCCGGCTGCGCGGGCTGATGGCCGGGCGCTACCCCGATTTCGCCGAGCTGCTGCGCCGCTACGGCTCGGTGCAGGTGCGCAACGCCGCTACCTTAGGCGGCAACATCGCCAACGGCTCGCCCATCGGCGACAGCCCGCCGGCGCTGATCGCCCTTGGCGCCACGGTATCGCTGCTGGGGCCGGACGGGCCGCGCACCCTGCCGCTCGAGGCCTTCTTCCTCGCCTATGGCCAGCAGGACCGCAACGCGGGCGAGATCGTCACCTCCGCGCACATCCCCGCCGGGCCCGACGCCCTGCGCTGCTACAAGGTCTCCAAGCGCTTCGACCAGGACATCTCGGCGGTCTGCGGCTGTTTCAACATCCTCGCCGAGGGCGGCACTGTCACCTCCGCGCGCATCGCCTTCGGCGGCATGGCGGGCGTGCCGAAGCGCGCCGCAGCGGTGGAGGCCGCCCTCCTCGGCCAGCCCTGGACGCGCGAGACGGTGGAGGCCGCACAGCGCGCCTTCGCCGAGGATTTCGCGCCTCTGTCGGACATGCGCGCCTCCGCCCCCTACCGCCTGCGCGTGGCGCAGAACCTGCTGATGCGCGCCTGGGAAGAAGACCGGGGACCGCTCTCGCGCACCCGCCTCGCGGGCCGGGGGGCGGCATGAGCGGCGGCGACGACCTCATCACCCGCGGCATGCCCGGCGCCACCGCGCAGCCCGGCGCCGGCCACCCGCGCGCCGCGCCGGCCGTGGGCCATCCGCATCCGCATGACAGCGCACCCGCGCATGTCTCGGGCCGCGCGCTCTACACCGATGACATCCCCGCCCCGCGCAACTGCCTGCACCTCGCCTTCGGCCTCTCCGAGCGCGCCCGCGCCGAGGTGATCTCGATGAATCTCGCGCCGGTGCGCGCCATGCCCGGCGTGGTCGACGTGCTCACCGCCGCCGACCTGCCCTTCGCCAACGATGTCTCGCCCTCGGGCGACCATGAGCCGCTGCTCTGCACCGGCGAGGTGTATTTCCACGGCCAGCCCCTGTTCATCGTGGTGGCCACCAGCCATCACCTTGCCCGCCGCGCCGCCCGCGCCGCGGTGGTGGAATACCGCGACCGCCCGGCAGCCCTCACCATCGACGACGCGCTCGCCATCGGCTCGCGCCTCGAGGAGCCCATCGTGGTCAGCCGGGGCGACTGGCAAGCGGGCATCGCCGCCGGCACCCACGTGATCGAGGGGCGGCTCGAGCTCGGCGGGCAGGAGCATTTCTACCTCGAGGGCCAGGCCGCCCTCGCCCTGCCGGCGGAGGACGGGATGCATGTGCATTCCTCCACCCAGCACCCCAGCGAGATCCAGCACAAGGTGGCCGAGGCCCTCGGCCTGCCCTTCGCGGCCGTCACGGTCGAGACCCGGCGCATGGGCGGCGGCTTCGGCGGCAAGGAGAGCCAGGGCAACGCGCTGGCCTGCGCCTGCGCCATCGCGGCAGGCCGCACCGGCCGCCCCTGCCGCATGCGCTACGACCGCGACGACGACATGCGCATCACCGGCAAGCGCCACGAGGCCCGCATCGACTACCGCTGCGGCTTCGACGGCGAGGGCCGCATCACCGGCATCCGCTTCGACCAGTACATCCGCTGCGGCTGGTCGCAGGACCTCTCGCTCGCCGTGGCCGATCGCTCGGTGCTGCACGCCGACAACGCCTATTACCTGCCCGCGGTGCAGATCACCTCCGAGCGGCTGGTGACCAACACCGCCTCCAACACCGCCTTCCGCGGCTTCGGCGGCCCGCAGGGGCTGGTGGGTATCGAGCGGGTGATGGACCATATCGCCGCAACCCTCGGCGCAGACCCCCTCGCCATACGCCAGGCAAATCTCTACGGCGGCCCCGGCCGGCTCACCACCCCCTACCTGATGGAGGTGACCGACAACATCGCCCCCGAGCTGGTCGCCGCCCTCGCCGAGCGCTCGGACTACCACGCCCGCCGCGCCGCCATCGAGGCGGAGAACGCCGCCGGCCCGATCATCCGCCGCGGCATCGCCCTCACCCCGGTGAAGTTCGGCATCTCCTTCACCCTCACCCATCTCAACCAGGCCGGCGCGCTGGTGCATGTCTACACCGACGGCTCCATCCACCTGAACCACGGCGGCACCGAGATGGGCCAGGGGCTCAACATGAAGGTGGCCCAGGTGGCGGCGGAGGTGTTCGGCCAGCCGGTCTCCGCCGTGCGCATCACCCCCACCCACACCGGCAAGGTGCCCAACACCTCGGCCACCGCCGCCTCCTCGGGCTCCGACCTCAACGGCATGGCCACCCGCGCGGCCTGCGAGACCATCCGCGAGCGCCTCGCCGCCTTCGCCGCCGAGCGCTGGCAGGTGAGCGCCTCCGAAGTGCGCTTCGAGGAAGGCACGGTGCGCGTGGGCGCCGGCACTGTGGGCTTCGCCGAGCTTGCCCGCGCCGCCTACCAGGCCCGCGTGCAGCTCTCCGCCACCGGCTTCTACGCCACCCCCCGCCTGCAATGGGACCGCCGCGCCGGCCGCGGCCGGCCGTTCTTCTACTTCGCCTACGGTGCCGCGGTCACCGAGGTGGCGCTCGACACGCTCACCGGCGAGAACCGCATCCTGCGCACCGACATCCTGCATGACGTGGGCCGCTCGCTGAACCCCGCCCTCGACCTCGGCCAGATCGAGGGCGGCTACGTGCAGGGCGCGGGCTGGCTGATGACCGAGGAACTGGTGTGGGACAAGGCCGGCCGCCTCACCACCCACGCGCCCTCCACCTACAAGATCCCCGCCTGCTCCGATCGCCCGCGCGCCCTCACCATCGAGCTCTGGAAGGGCGACAACCCGGAAGACACGATCTACCGCTCCAAGGCGGTGGGCGAGCCGCCCTTCATGCTCGGCACCTCGGCCTTCCTCGCCCTCTCCCACGCCGTGGCCTCCTGCGGCGACGGCTCCCTCTACCCCGCGCTCGACGCCCCGGCCACACCCGAGCGCCTGCTGCGCGCCATCGACGCCCAGCGGGGTGAACCATGGTGACCCGGCCCATCCCCGTCCGGGCGGCGACTGGCCGCGGGGTCGCCCGCCGGTCCGGGGTCGCCCCCGCCGCGCGCGCCGGCCGCGCGCCGCACTATCGCGCGTGTCGCACGAAGCCCCCCGGTCCCCGGCCGCATCCGGCTGCAGGCCGCGCCGCGCGGCCCGAGCGCTCCCACCTCCCGTCCGGCAAAGCCCCGTCCGCCGCCGGCAGGAACACCTGCACCCCTTCCCTGCACGTCGCCGACGCCCGGACTGTCGCGGGCGCCCGCACCCGTGCTCACGCCGCCGCCTCTCGGCGAGGTCGGAAAGCAGGGAGGGTCAGGGCCCCGGAACTCTGTCGATCATTCCTCAAGTCGCCTGCGCCGATCACCCTTGAGTGCGCGCCGCCCCCGATCCCCGCTCCCGCGGCGGCTGCCCTAGGGGTCACCCGCCGGCCCGAGGTGGCCCCCGCCGCGGCCCGCGCCGCAAGGCGGCTCCCGTGAGCGCAGGTATCGACATCTCCAGGCTCTGCGCCGCGGTGGCCCGCGAGGGCTCGGTCGTGCGCGTGGTCGTGACGGCCACCGGCGGCTCCGCCCCGCGTGAGGCCGGCGCCGCGATGCTCGTGTGGCACGACGGGCAGGAGGGCACCATCGGCGGCGGCGCGCTCGAGTTCGAGGCGACGGCGCGGGCGCGCGCACTTCTCGATGCACCCGGGCCCTGGGCACGGGCCGAGGCGGCACTGGCCCTCGGGCCGGCCCTCGGCCAGTGCTGCGGCGGATCGGTGAAACTGTTGCTGGAGCGGTTCGGCGAAGCGGAAGCGGACCACCTGGCGGCGCTGGTCCGCGGGGGGGCGTCGATGCTCGCCCGGCCCACCGCCAGCGGCGAGGCTCCGCTGGCCGGGGTCGCACCGCCGCATGCGCCGCTCGGCCTGCAGCGCCTGTTGCGGGCGGCGCGCGCGGGCGCATCGGGAGGCAGCGCCCTTGTCGACGGCGGATGGGCGGTGGAGCCCGTGGCGGGCCCCGGCCGGCCCGTGGTGCTCTACGGCGCCGGCCACGTGGGCCGCGCGCTGGTGCATGTGCTCGACGGGCTGCCCTACCGCGTGCTCTGGGTCGACAGCGCCGCGGCGCGCTTCCCCGAACGCCTGCCTCCCCATGCCGAACGCCTCGTGGCCGCCAACCCCGCCGACGCCGTGCGCCATGCCCCCGAGGAGGCCCGCCATATCGTGATGACCTGTTCCCACGCGCTCGACCTCGAGATCTGCCACCGCGTGCTCTCGCGCCCCTCCGGCCGGCTGGGGCTGATCGGCTCGGCCTCCAAGGCGGCGCGCTTCCGCTCCCGCCTCACGGCCCTCGGCCACGGGCCCGCCGCCCTCGCCCGGCTCGACTGCCCGATCGGCGACCGCGCCCTCGGCAAGGCCCCGGCCGCCGTGGCGCTGGGGATCGCGGCGCAGATGCTGCGCGAGGATGCCGCCGCCGCCGCCGCCCACCCCCGGGAGGGCGCCGCATGAGCCTGCTCTCGCTGCGCGGCCTCACCAAGGCCTATCCCGGTGTCGTGGCCAATTCCGACGTCTCCTTCGACATCGCCCCCGGCGAGGTGCATGCCCTGCTCGGTGAGAACGGCGCCGGCAAGTCCACGCTGGTGAAGACCATCTTCGGCCTCGTGCGCCCCGATGCCGGCGAGATGACCCTCTCGGGCCGCCCCTACACCCCCGCCCGGCCGGGTGACGCGCGCGCCGCGGGCGTGGCGATGGTGTTCCAGCACTTCTCGCTCTTCGAGGCGATGAGCGTGGCGGAGAACATCGCCCTCGGCATGGAAGCCGCGCAGGCCGGGCGCGACCTGCCGGCGCGCATCCGCTCGGTCTCGGCGGAATACGGCCTGCCGCTCGACCCCGACCGGCTGGTCGGCGACCTCTCGGTGGGCGAGCGCCAGCGTGTCGAAATCGTGCGCTGCCTGCTGCAGGAGCCGCGCCTGCTGATCATGGACGAGCCCACCTCGGTGCTCACCCCGCAGGAGGTGGAGGTGCTCTTCGCCACCCTGCGCAAGCTCTCGGCCGAAGGCGTGGCCATCCTCTACATCTCCCACAAGCTCGAGGAGATCCGCAGCCTGTGCGACCGCGCCACCATCCTGCGCGGCGGCCGCGTGGTGGGCAGCTGCGTGCCGGCGCAGGAAACCGCGAAATCCCTCGCCGAGGCGATGATCGGCAGCGCGCTCGCCCGGCCGGTGGCGAAATCCCACGCCGTGGGCGGCATCGTGCTGGAGCTCGCGGGGCTCGCCCTGCCCTCGCCCGACCCGTTCGGCACCTCGCTGCGCGATGTCTCGCTCAGCCTCCACAAGGGCGAGATCCTCGGCATCGGCGGCGTGGCCGGCAACGGGCAGGAAGAGCTGCAGGCCGCGCTCTCCGGCGAGCGGCGGGTGGCGCCGGGCATGATCCGCCTGCGCGGGCAGGAGATCGGCGCGCTCGGGCCCAACCGCCGCCGCGCCCTCGGCCTGTGCACGGCGCCCGAGGAGCGGCTCGGCCATGCCGCGGCGCCCGAGATGACCCTCACCGAGAACGCCCTGCTCACCGGCCTCACCCGCGAGCGGCTGGCCAATGGCGGCTTCGTGAAATGGCGCGCCACCGCCAGCTTCGCCGAGGCCATCGTGCGCCGCTTCGACGTGCGCACCCCGGGGGTCGACCATGCGGCCAGGGCGCTCTCGGGCGGCAACCTGCAGAAATTCGTGGTGGGCCGCGAGGTGTTGCAGAAGCCCGACGTGCTGGTGGTGAACCAGCCCACCTGGGGGGTGGACGCCGCCGCCGCCGCGGCCATCCGCGCCGCCCTCGTCACCCTCGCCGCCGGCGGGGCGGCGGTGATCGTGATCAGCCAGGACCTCGACGAGCTGATGGAGATCTCCGACCGGCTGGCGGTGCTCGCCGGCGGCCGGCTCTCCGCGCCGCGCCCGGCCGCGAGCCTCGGCATCGACGAGATCGGCCTGATGATGGGCGGCAGCACAGTGAAAGACGCGGGAGAGACGCATGCCCCTGCCTGACCCCTTGCGCAGCCGCGCGGCCCGCGCCGCGACACCGGCTGCCGGCGCGCAGCGCCCCGGCGGCCCGGGCGGCGCCCGCCCCCGGCCCTGCCGCGGAGGTGCCCATGCTGCGGCTTGAGGCGCGGCGCGAGCCTTCGCGCGCCATGCTCCTGCTCACCCCGGTGCTGGCGGTGGCGCTGACCGTGCTCTTCGGCGGCGCGCTCTTCGCGGCCCTGGGGAAAGACCCCGTGGCGGCGATGCGGGTGATCTTCGTCGACCCGCTGTTCGACCCCTATTCGCGCTCCGAGCTCATGGTGAAGGGCGCGCCGCTCGCCCTCATCGCCATCGGCCTGTCGCTGGGCTTTCGTGCCGGTATCTGGAACATCGGCGCCGAGGGGCAGTTCATCATGGGCGCCGTCGCGGCCTCGGCCGTGGCGCTGGCCTTCTACGACGTGCAGGGGCTTTGGCTGCTGCCGCTGATGCTCGTCGCCGGCACCGCGGCGGGGGCGGGCTGGGCGATGATCCCCGCCGTGCTGAAAACCCGCTTCGGCGCCAACGAGATCCTGGTGAGCCTGATGCTGGTCTACGTGGCCGAGCAGTTCCTCATCGCCATGGTCTCCGGCCCGCTGCGCGACCCGCAGGGCTTCAACTTCCCCCTGTCGCGCAGCTTCCACGACAGCGCGGTGCTGCCGGTGCTGATGGAATACACCCGCGTGCATGTGGGCGTGCTCGTCACCCTGCTCGTGGTGATCGCGGCGCAGGTGCTGATGAGCCGGCACATCTTCGGCTTCCGCATCCGCCTCTCGGGCGAGGCGCCGCGGGCGGCGCGCTTCGCCGGGGTGGACCGCGCGCATGTGACCTGGGCCTGCATGGGGCTCTCGGGGGCGGCGGCGGGGCTTGCGGGCATGTTCGAGGTAGCGGGGCCGGCCCAGCAGCTCGCGCCCTCGCTGCCGGTGGGCTACGGGTTCACCGCCATCATCGTGGCCTTCCTCGGCCGGCTCTCGCCCCCGGGCATCGTGCTGGCCGCGGCCATCATGGCGCTCACCTACATCGGCGGCGAGACGGCGCAGTTCGCCCTCGGCATCCCGGCTGCGGCCAACGAGACCTTCCGCGGCATGCTGCTGTTCTTCCTGCTCGGCCTCGACATCCTGGTGCGCTACAGGCTGGTGCCGAAGCGCCGGGAGGCGCGGACATGACCACCCCCCGAAAGGCCCCGCAATGGACCTGAGCACCCTCGACCCCATCGCCCTGATCGTGAGCCTGATCATCGCCGCCACGCCGCTCGTGCTGGCCGCCACGGGCGAGCTCGTGACCGAGAAATCCGGCGTGCTCAACCTCGGGGTGGAGGGCATGATGGTGTTCGGCGCCATCACCGGCTTCGCCGCGGCGGTGGAGAGCGGCAGCCCCTGGCTGGGCTTTCTCGCCTCCGCCACGGGCGGCGCGGTGCTCGCGCTCATCTTCGGAGTGATGACGCAGTACCTGCTGTCGAACCAGGTGGCGACGGGCCTCGCCCTCACCATGTTCGGCCTCGGCCTCGCGGCGCTGATCGGCCAGCCCTACGCGGGAGTGAAGCCGCCGCCCTTCCCGCGGCTCGACTTGCCTCTCCTGGGCGACATCCCGGTGCTCGGCCGGCTGCTGTTCTCCTTCGATGCGATGGTCTACCTCTCCATCCTGCTCGTGGCGGCGGTGTGGTGGTTTCTCGCCCGCACCCGCGGCGGCATGGTGCTGCGCGCGGTGGGCGAAAACCATGACGCCGCGCATTCGCTGGGCATGAAGGTGGTGCCCATCCGCCTCGCCGCCATCGCCTTCGGCGGGGCCTGCGCGGGGCTGGGCGGCGCGTACCTGAGCCTCGTGCGCGTGCCGCAATGGACGGAAGGGATGACCGCGGGGGCGGGCTGGATCGCGCTCGCCATCGTGGTGTTCGCCTCCTGGAAGCCCTGGCGGGTGCTGCTCGGCGCCTATCTCTTCGGCGGGGTCACCATCCTGCAGCTCAACACCCAGGCGCTGTCGCTCAACCCGGCGCTGCCGGCGGGCGCGGGGCTGATCGTGGTGGGGCTCGTGTGGCTCGGCCTCGCCCTGCGCGCCGGGCGGCCGGCGGGCCTCGCTCTCGCGGCCCTCGGACTGGGGGCGGCGGCACTGGCCTTCGGCCTCGCCGCGCCGCGCTTCCAGATCGGCTCTGCCTGGCTCTCCATGGCGCCCTATCTCGTGACCATACTCGTGCTGGTGGTGATGTCGCGCGACCGCGCGCGCGCCGCCCTCAACGCCCCGGCCAGCCTGGGGCGCGTGTTCCACGCCGCGGGCTGAGGCCCGGGGCATCCTCATACCCGCCCGGGGCAGCCCCCGGGCACGCAGAGTTCAACAGGGAGAACTGAGCCATGAAACTCGCATCAACCGTGCTCGCCGCCGCGGCCGCACTGGCCCTCGGGGCCTCGGGCGCGCTTGCCCAGGCCAAGGATCACGTGAAGGTCGGCTTCGTCTATGTCGGCCCGGTGGGCGATTTCGGCTGGTCCTACCAGCACGACGTGGGCCGCAAGGCCGTGGAGGCCGAGTTCGGCGACAAGGTGGAGACCACCTTCGTCGAGAGCGTGCCCGAGGGCCCGGACGCCGAGCGCGTGATCCAGCAGATGGCCCGCTCGGGCACCGACCTGATCTTCACCACCTCCTTCGGCTACATGGACCAGACCATCAAGGTGGCGAAGATGTTCCCGGACGTGAAGTTCGAGCACGCCACCGGCTACAAGCGCGCCGACAACGTCTCCACCTATTCCTCGCGCTTCTACGAGGGCCGGCACGTGATCGGCCTCGTCGCCGGCAAGATGACCAAGACCAACACCATCGGCTACATCGCCTCCTTCCCGATCCCCGAAGTGGTGCGCGGCATCAACGCGGCCTATCTCGCGGCGAAATCGGTGAACCCGGACGTGCAGTTCAAGATCGTCTGGGTCTCGACCTGGTTCGACCCCGCCAAGGAGGCCGACGCCGCCAAGGCGCTGATCGAGCAGGGCGCCGACATCATCATGCAGCACACCGACAGCCCGGCGGCGATGACCATCGCGCAGGAGAACGGCATCCTCGCCTTCGGCCAGGCCTCGGACATGAAGCAGTTCGGCCCCGACGCCCAGCTCACCTCGATCATGGACCACTGGGACCCCTACTACATCTCCCGCGTGCAGGCCGTGCTCGACGGCACCTGGGAGGAGACCGACACCTGGGGCGGCTTCGACACCGGCATGGTCCAGCTCGCCGAGTTCTCCGACAAGGTGCCCGAGGACGTGAAGCAGATGGCCATGGAGGCGCGTGACGCCATCGCCGCCGGCACGCTGCACCCGTTCACCGGTCCGATCAACAAGCAGGACGGCTCGCCCTGGCTGGCCGAGGGCGAGGTGGCCGATGACGGCACCCTGCTGGGCATGAACTTCTACGTGGAAGGCATCGAGGGCGACCTGCCGAAGTGAGGCGCGGCGCCTGAGCGACACCGAACGGGGCCCCGCGCGGGCCCCGTTTGCGTTTCGGGGTGGCGAGGGCGGCGCGGGCACGGCGAGGTCCCGGGGCAGGCCCGGGACGCCGGACGCTGCGTGTGAGGGCGCGCGCCGCTTGCCGGGCGTCGGCTTCGGAGGCGCGGCTCCGCCTTCTGCCGGCGGGCGGCCCTGACGGTGGCTCTCCCGCCGCAGCCGGTCGCCCGGCGGGAGAGCGGCCTCGCCGGTCGCGCCGGCGGAGAGCGGCGCCCGGGCGTCTCGCGGAGGGCTCCGCATGCGGGGCGGCAGCGGCCCTGGCCCCGACCGGGCGCCACCCCCCAAGGCTCCGCTTGCACCTGCCCCGGCAATCGCCTTTGATGGCGCCGACTTCGGGAAAGGAAACGCACCATGCTCAGGAAGCCCCTCGGCCGCACCGGCACCTCCGTCTCCGCGCTGTGCTACGGCACCATGTCCTTCGGCGGCGATGCGGACGAGGCGCAGAGTGCGAAGCTCTACGCCGCCTGCCGCGACGCCGGCATCGACTTCTTCGACTGCGCCAATGTCTACCAGAACGGCACGGCGGAGGAGATCCTCGGCCGGCTCATCGCCCATGAGCGCGAGGAGATCACCCTCACCACCAAGTTCGCCTCCGACAAGGGCGGCAGCCGGCGCAACGTGCTCGCCTCCGTGGAGGCCAGCCTGAAGCGGCTCGGCACCGACCGGATCGACGTGCTCTTCATGCACCGCTGGGACCCCGAGGCCCGGCTGGAGGACACGCTGCGCGCCCTCGACGACCTGGTGCGCCAGGGCAAGGTGCTCTACCTCGGCGCCTCCAACTACGCGGCCTGGCAGCTCGCCACAGCGCTCGGGGTGCAGAAGCGCGAGGGCTGGGCCCGCTTCGACGTGTTCCAGCCGATGTACAACCTGGTGAAGCGCCAGGCCGAGGTGGAGATCCTGCCGCTCTGTGCCGCCGAGGACGTGGCCGTGGTGCCCTACAACCCGCTCGCCGCCGGCGTGCTCACCGGCAAGTACCTGCCCGACGAGGGCGCGGGCAACGCGCGCGGCCGGCTCGACCAGATGGAGATGTATGCCAAGCGCTACGCCGCCCCCTGGGTGGAGGGCGTGGTGCGCGAGTTCGTCGCCTTCGCGAAGGACCTCGGCGTGAGCCCGGTCACCCTCGCCGATGCCTGGGTGGCCGCCCACCCCGCGGTCACCGCGCCGATCATCGGTGCGCGCAACGTGGAGCAGCTCGCCCCTGCCATCGCCGCCGCCGACTACAACATGACCGAGGACGTGCGGGCGAAGATCTCCGCCCTCTCCCCCACCCCGGTCCCGGCGACCGACCGGCTCGAGGAGCTGGGATGAACCGCCGCCTGCTCACCGGGCAGACCCTCTCCTTCACCGCCTCCCCCTTCGCCGTGCCGCCGGAGGAGGCGGTGCAGCACCACCGCCACGGCGCGGTGCTGGTGGAGGACGGGCGCATCGCGAAGGTCGGCCCGGCGGAGGCCCTCCTCGCCGCCCACCCGCAGGTGCCGCGCGAGGACATGGGCGAAGCCCTGCTGATGGCAGGCTTCGTCGACGCCCACGCGCATTACCCGCAGACCGGCATCATCGCCTCCTGGGGCAAGCGGCTCATCGACTGGCTCAACGGCTACACCTTCCCCGAGGAGATGCGCTTTTCCGACCCCGCCTACGCGGCCGAGATCGCCGGGCTCTACCTCGACCTCAACGCGGCCAACGGCATCACCACCGCCTGCTGCTACTGCACCTCGGCCCCGGAAAGCGTCGACGCGCTGATGGGCGCCGCGGAGGCACGCGGCCTGCGCCTCGCCGCCGGCAAGGTGATGATGGACCGCAACGCCCCCGAGGGCCTGTGCGACACCCCCGCCCGCGGCTACGACGAAAGCGCCGCGCTCATCGCCCGCTGGCACGGCCGCGGCCGGCTGACCTACGTGGTCTCGCCGCGCTTCGCCCCCACCTCGAGCCCCGAGCAGCTCGAGGCGGCGGGCGCGCTCTGGGCCGCCAACCCGTCCTGCCTGATGCAGACGCACCTGAGCGAACAGCACGAGGAAATCGCCTGGGTGGCGGGGCTGTTCCCCGACGCGCCGGACTATTTCGGCGTCTACCAGCGCTTCGGCCTCGCCGGCCCCGGCGCGGTGATGGGCCATGCCATCCACCTCACCGCGCGCGAGCGCGCCGCCATCACCGAGACCGGCACCGGCATCGCGCATTGCCCGACCTCGAACACCTTCATCGGCTCCGGCCTGTTCGACATGGCCGCCGCACAGCGCCTCGGCGTGCCGGTGGGGCTCGCGACCGACGTGGGCGGCGGCTCCAGCTTCTCCATGCTGCGCACCATGGCGGCGGCCTACGAGATCGGCCAGCTCTCCGGCACGGCGCTGCACCCCGCACAGCTCCTCTGGCTCGCCACCCAAGGCGCTGCCGACACGCTGCGCATGGGCGACGCCATCGGCAATCTCGCGCCCGGCCGCGAGGCCGACATCATCGCCCTCGACCTCGCCTCCACCCCGGTGATCGCACAGCGCGCCGGCCGGGCGGAGAGCCTTTGGGAGCAGATCTTCCCCACCATCATGCTGGGCGATGACCGCGCGATCCGCGCCGTCCGGACCGCCGGCAACCAGCCGAGGGCCGCGGCATGAGCAGGCTTCTCGTCGAGGGCGGCCTCGTGGTCACCATGGACGCGGAGCGCCGCGAGATCGCCGATTGCGACATCCTGCTCAGCGACGGGGTGATCGAGGCGGTGGGCCCCGGCCTCGGCGCCACGCCCGCGGCAGAGGGCGCGGAGCGGCTGAACGCGAAAGGCTGCGTGGTCACCCCCGGCCTCGTGAACACCCATCACCACCTGTTCCAGACCATGACCCGCGCCGTGGCGCAGGACGATCTGCTGTTCGGCTGGCTGCAGAAGCTCTACCCCGTCTGGGCCCGCATGCGCCCCGAGCACATGGAGAGCGCGGCGACGATCGGCCTCGCCGAGCTCGCCCTCTCCGGCTGCACCCTCTCGGCCGATCACCTCTACCTCTACCCCGACGGCGTGCGCCTGGAGGACACCATCGCCGCCGCGCGCGCCGTGGGCATCCGCTTCCACCCCACCCGCGGCGCGATGAGCATCGGCGAGAGCGCGGGCGGCCTGCCCCCCGATGCGCTGGTCGAGCGCGAGACCGCGATCCTCGCCGACTGCATCCGCGTGGTCGACGCCTTCCACGACCCCGCGCCGGGCGCCATGCTGCGCATCGGCATCGCCCCCTGCTCGCCCTTCTCGGTGAGCCGCGAGCTGATGCGCGACGCGGCGCTGCTCGCGCGCGACAAGGGGGTGATGCTGCACACCCATCTGGCGGAGAACGCCGAGGACGTGGCCTATTCACTGGAAACCTTCGGCTGCCGGCCGGGCGATTACGCCGAGGCCCTTGGCTGGACCGGCCCGGATGTCTGGCACGCCCATTGCGTGATGCTCGACGCGGCCGAGATCGACCTCTTCGCCCGCAGCCGCACCGGGGTTGCGCATTGCCCCTGCTCGAACTGCCGGCTCGGCTCGGGCATCGCCCCGGTGCGCGCGCTGCGCGATGCTGGCGTGCCCCTGGGCCTCGGGGTCGACGGCTCGGCCTCGAACGACAGCGGCCACCTGCTCTCCGAGGCGCGGCAGGCGCTGCTGCTGCAGCGCGTCGCACGCGGGGCGGATGCGCTCAGCGCGCGGGAGGCGCTGGAGATGGCGACGCTCGGCGGCGCGCGCGTACTCGGCCGCCCGGATCTCGGCGCCATCGCGCCCGGGCTGCGCGCCGATCTCGCGGTCTGGGACGTCTCCGGCCTCGGCGCCGCCGGCGCCTGGGACCCGGTGGCGGCGCTGGTGCTCTGCGGCCCCTTCACGGTGCGCGACCTGCTCGTCGAAGGCCGCGCGGTGGTGCGCGAGGGGCAGCTTGCCGGCCTCGAGCTCGGCGCGGCGGTGGAGCGGCAGAACCGGCTGATGCGGGGGCTGATGGCATGACCTCCCCTCCCGCCCCCCGGGCGATCACCGTGGCGGGGGCAGGCATCGGCGGCCTCTCCGCCGCCCTCGCCCTCGCCCGCCGCGACATCCCCGTGCGGGTGATCGAGCGCGCCGCCGAGATCTCGGAAGTGGGCGCCGGCCTGCAGCTCGGGCCCAATGCGATGCATGTGCTCGCCCGGCTCGGGCTGGCGGAGGCGGTGGAGGCGGCGGGCTTCACCCCCGAGCATGCCGTGATCCGCGACGGCCGCCGCGGCTGGACCCTGTTCCGCATGCCGCTCGGGGCCCGCATCCGCGCCCGCCACGGCGCGCCCTTCGTGCAGATCCACCGCGCCGACCTGCAGGGCCTGCTGCTCGAAGCCTGCCGCGCCGCCGGCGTGGAGGTGGAAACCGGCACCCGCCTCGACGTGGTGAGCGAGGGGGCGCAGGCGCTGCAGCTCGGCCTCGCCACCGGCGAGACGCGCGTGACCGCCGGGCTGGTGGGCGCCGACGGGCTGCATTCCACCGTGCGCAAGGCGCTGTTCGGCCCCGCCGACGTGCGCTTCACCGGCAATGTCTGCTGGCGCGCCACCGTGCCGGCCGAGGCCCTGCCGCCGGGGCTGGTGAGCCCGGACGCCACGATCTGGGCCGGGCCCGGTGCGCATGTCGTCACCTACTACCTGCGCGGCGGGAGCCTCGTGAACATCGTCGCGGTGCGCGAGGGCCCCTGGGCCGCCGAGAGCTGGACCGCGAAGGGCGACCCCGAGGCGATGCGCGCCGCCTTCGCCGGCTGGCACCCCGGCCTGCGCCGGCTGCTCGACGCGGTGGAGGAATGCTGGCTCTGGGCGCTGTGCGACCGCCCGCCGATGCCGAGCTGGGGCCGGGGCCGCACGGTGCTGCTGGGCGACGCCTGCCACCCGATGCTGCCCTTTCTCGCCCAGGGCGCCGCCATGGCCATCGAGGATGCCTGGGTGCTGGCCGCGAGCCTCGAGCGCACCGGCGAGATTTCCGCCGGCTTCGCCGACTACGCCGCCCGCCGCCATGCCCGCGCCACGAAGGTGCAGGCCCGCGCTGCCGGCAACGCCGCCCTGTTCCACGCCGAGGGCGCGCGCACGCGCCTGGTGCGCTTCGGGCCCATGGCGCTGGCCACGCGCCTCGCCCCGTCGCTGTTCGCCCCCGCCTTCGACTGGCTCTACGGCACCGATGTCACCCGCGAGCGCTGACGGAGGCACGGGGCCACGGGCCGCCGCCCGGCGCGGGGCCCGCCTGCCCGGCCTCCCCGAGCGCCCCGGGCTGAGCGCGCCCCCCGGCCCCCCCCGTGATCGCCAGGCCTCCCGGTGCGCAGCCCGGCGCGCCGCTCACAGCCGCGCTTCGAAGGTGAGGTAGGTCTCGGAGCCGAACAGGCCGCGGTAGGTCTTCACCGCCTCGGGGTTCGAGGCCATCGCGGTGATGGTCATGCGGGCGAGGCCACGGGCGCGGAACGCCTCCGCCGCCGCGTCGAGCAGCGCCCGGCCCACGCCGCGGCCGCGCGCCGCGTCGGCCACGTAGAGGTCCGAGACCTCGCCGAAGCGGCGCAGGCGCTCGGGCAGGTGGTGGCCGCCGTCCTCGCCGATGCCGCAGACCGCGAAGCCCAGCAGCGCGCCCTCGGCACCCTCCGCCACCAGGATCACGCCGCCGCTCTCCTCCACCCAGGTCTCGAGCCAGCGCAGGTGCGGCGCGGCCATGCGCGCCGGCGCCACCAGCCCCGCGCCCGGCGAGCGCGCCTGCTCATGCGCCTGCAGGGCGGCCATGAAACGCTCCAGCTCCGGCCTGTCCTCGGGCCGGGCGAGCCGGATCACGGGTGCGGGAATGGCGGCTGTGGTCATGGCTGTCTCCTTCGTCCGTCCGCGCATCCTGCGAGGGCGGCGCGGCAGGTGCAAGCGCATGCGGTTGCCCGCGCCCGCCGCTGACGCTAAGGAAAGGGCCCGCACAGCCCCGGAGCCCGCGCATGGCCAGAGACACCCGACAGCCGTTGCCCCCCGCCGAGCGCCAGCCGCCCGAGCTGGACTACGCGCCCCCGCGCGAGCCCTTCCTCAGCGTGCTGCACGCCGATGACCACCTGATCCTCGTCTCGAAACCCTCCGGCATCCTCTCGGTGCCCGGCCGGGGCGAGCACCTGCAGGACTGCATCGCCACCCGGGCGCGCAGCCTCTACCCCGGGGCGCGCATCGTCCACCGGCTCGACCTCGACACCTCCGGCATCATGGTGCTGGGCCTCACGGCCGAGGCGCATCGCCACCTCTCCATGCAGTTCGAGGCGCGGCGCACGGCAAAGCGCTACATCGCCCGGGTCCGGGGCGCGGTGGAGGGCGAGCGCGGCCGCATCGACCTGCCGCTCGCCTTCGACCCGCCGAACCGCCCGCGCCAGAAGGTCGACCACGCGCACGGCCGCCCCTCGCAGACCGACTGGGAGGTGATCGGGCGCGAGCCGGAGGCCACCCGCCTCGCCCTCACGCCCCTCACCGGGCGCAGCCACCAGCTGCGGGTGCACATGCTCTCGATGGGCCACCCCATCCTGGGCGACCCGCTCTACGCCGAGGGCGCGGCCCGCGCCGCCGCCGACAGGTTGCAGCTCCACTCCGAGTACCTCGGCTTCCACCACCCCGCAGACGGCCGCCGCATGGAGGCGACAGACCCCTGCCCGTTCTGAGGCTTCGCATCAGGAAGGCGCCGTAAGCTGCTGGTGTAAAGCGCTATTCCGGCGCACCGGCCCGCAGCCAGGCACCGAGCACGGCGCGGTCCTCCGCGGTCATGCCGGTTTCGTTGCCCAGCGGCATGTTGGTGGAGAGCACCGCCTGCGCCAGCATGCGCGCGGCATGGGCGCGGATCTCCGGCAGGGTGTCGAAGGCAACCCCGCCCGGCGCCTCCTCGAACCCCTCGTGGGTGGGGTTCGCGGCATGGCACATCGCGCAATGCGCGCCCACCACCGCCATCGCCGCCTGCGGGTCGACCTCGGCCGAGGCCTCTCCCGGCCGCCAGGAGGAGAACCACATCATGCAGATGGCGAGGAAGGTGGCCAGCGGCCACTGCCATTTCATGATCGGCCCGTGCCGGCCCTGCTCATGCATGTTGAACCAGTGCCGCACCACCGCGCCGATCACCAGGATGAAGCCGATCAGCACCCAGGAATACGGGTGCCCGAAGGCCATCGGGTAATGGTTGGAGATCATCATCAGCACGACGGGCAGCGTGAGGTAGTTGTTGTGGGTGGAGCGCAGCTTGGCGATCTGGCCGTATTTCGCCTCCGGCGTGCGGCCGGCCTTCAGGTCGTCCACCACGATGCGCTGGTTGGGGATGATGACGAGGAAGACGTTGCCGCTCATCATCGTGGCGATCACGGCCCCGATGTGCAGCCAGGCCGCCCGGGCGGAGAACACCTGCCCGAAACCCCAGGCCGCCACGACGAGCGCCACGAACAGCACCGCGAACATCACCGCCGGCCGGTGGCGCAGCGGTGACTTGCACAGCGCGTCGTAGAGGAACCAGCCCGCCACCAGCGAGCCCGCCGAGACGAGGATCGCCAGCGCCACCGGGATGTCGGCCACCGAGCGGTCGATCAGCAGCCCCTTCGCGCCCCAGTAATAGGTGACGGCCATCATCGCGAAGCCGGTCATCCAGGTGGAGTAGCTCTCCCACTTGAACCAGGTCAGCTCCTCGGGCATGTGCTCGGGCGCCACCTTGTATTTCACCATGTGGTAGAAGCCGCCGCCATGCACCTGCCAGGTGTCGCCCACCTTGTCGTCGGTCATGCCCTTGCGCTTGCGCAGCGAATAGTCGAGCCCCATGAAGTAGAAGCTCGACCCGATCCAGCCGACGGCGGCGATGATGTGGGCCCAGCGGACGAAGAGGCTGATCCAGTCGTGAAACACCGCTTCCATGCGCTCTCCCCGTTCGCTTCGCATCGCAACAATACACTTGCGCTCTGCCCCGCAAAAGCCCGAAACTACGCGGATAACCTTGGGGAGGTGAGAGAGTGACAGAGCCCGGAGCACGCTTCGCGACCGACCCGGCAGCGCTGGACCGTGCGGCCTTCGTGGGCCGGTTCGGCGGTGTCTACGAACATTCGCCCTGGGTGGCCGAGGGCGCCTGGGACGCGGGCCTGCCCGCCGGGCTGCACGCACCGTCCGCCCTCGCGGCGGTGCTCGCCGCCCGGGTGGAGGCCGCCTCCCCGGCGCAGCGGCTCGAGCTGTTGCGCGCGCACCCCGACCTCGCCGGAAAGCTCGCGCTCGCGGGGGGGCTCACCGCCGCCTCCTCCGCCGAGCAGGCCGGCGCCGGGCTCGACCGCTGCACCCCGGAGGAGTTCGCCGCCTTCACCGAGCTCAACGCCGCCTACCGCGCCCGCTTCGGCTTTCCCTACATCATCGCGGTGCGCGGGCGGACCCGGCAGGAGATCCTCGCCGATTTCCGCACCCGGGCCGCGCGCGATCCGCAGACCGAGTTTGCCGCCGCCCTCGTGCACGTGCACCGCATCGCCCTGCTGCGGCTGGAGGCCCTGGCCGCCGCGGAGGCGGCGGAGGCCGGGCGGTGAGCGGGCTTCCCTTCGGCAGCGAGGCCCTCGCCCCGCCGGAGGCCGGGGCCGAGCGCCCCACGCGGCTGCGGGTGGAGCTGTTCGACGGGGTGAACCTGTTCGTCGACGGCCGCCGCCTCAACATCTCCTCGGCCAAGGCGCGGGCGCTCATCACCTGTCTCGTGCTCAGCCGCACCGGCGAGGAGAGCCGTGCCGTGCTCTCCGAACGGCTGTGGAGCCGCTCGGCCAGCGCCGAGCACCAGCGCAACTCGCTCAAGCGCGACCTCAAGGTGCTGGTGGACAGGCTGACCCAGGCCGGGTACCGCGGCCTCACGGGCGGGCGGCTCGAGGTGCGGCTCGACCTCGCGAGCGTGGATTGCGACGTGCTCAACGCGCTGCGGGCCGCGGAGGCGGGCTACGCGCATTCCGCGCTGCTGGAGCGGCACCACCCGTTCCAGAGCATCGCCGCCGGCTGCGACGACGTCGACCCCGAGTTCAGCCACTGGCTCGCCGAGCGCGTCCAGGATCTCGAGGCCCTGGCGATGCGGGCCATCGACCTCGCCCTCGCCGGGCCCGATCTCGAGATCGCCCGCCGGCGCGACCTCGCCCTCGCCGCCTTCAACCTCGACCGCACCCGCCAGCCCGCCGCCATCACGCTCATGCGCGTCCACGAGCAGATGGGCGACACCGCGGCGGCACTGCGCGTCTACGGCACGCTCTACCTCGCGCATCTCGAGGAACACGACGACCCGCCGGACGGCGAGATCCTCGCCGAGGTGGAGCGGCTGAAGCTCGCCACCTCCGGGCCCGGCCGGGTCCGGCAGGGCGCGCCGGGCCCCGTGCGCGGGCCGCTCACCCGGCCATCGGTGCGCATCGGCCCGCCGGACCAGCTGCGCAGCCACCTGTTGCGCCGCACCGCGCTGCATATCATCGACCAGCTCGGCCGCCGCCCCGGCCAGCTCCGCCTCACCCGCTCCGAGACCGCCGATCACCGGCTGGAGATGGTCGAGGACGAGGGGCGCCTCTGGCTGCAGCTCTGGCGCATCGCCGACGAGACCCTGGTCTGGACCGGCTCGGCGGAGGACGACATCGGCGCCGGCGCCACCGCCACGCGCATCGCCGCCGCGCTCTCGCCCGGCAATGCCGCGCCGCCGTCCGCCTATCCGCAGCTCATTCCCGCCGCACCCGAAACCCAGGCCCTGCGCCTGCTGCTCTCGGTGCCCGGCTCCGTGCCCTCCGAGCGCCGCCAGCGCCGCGAGCCGCAGCCGCTCGACCCGCTGGACCAGGCGGAGGCGGGCTGGCGCGACCTGATCGCCGGCCAGCGCGCCGAGGCGGCCGCTGCCCTGCGCCGTGCAGCAGCGCTCGACACCGACCGCGGCGAGGCGCTGGCCGCCGCCGCGCTCGGCCTCGCGCTCGTGGCGGAGGAGGACGAGGCCGTCGCCCATGCCGAGCGCATCCTGATCGGCGATCACGAGCCGGGCCTGCGCGCCCTGCGCGGCACGGCGCTCGCCATCTGCAACGAGCGGCGCTCGGCGGTCTCCTGCCTGCGCGACCTGCCGGAGCGCTGGATCCTGCCGCGCTGCTTCGGTGCGGTCTCGGCGGCGCGCATCGGCAACGCGGAGGCGGTGCGCGGCTTTCTCTCGCCCGCGCGCGGCTGGCCGATGCCCGGCGGCGCCCCCGGCCTCGCGGACTGGGCGACCTGCATCCTGCCGATGTCGGAGAATTTCAACGGCTCGCTGTTCTACCGCACCCTGCTCGACCTGCTGCAACCGGTCGAAGCCTGAGCCAGAGGGCCGGCATCCTGCGCAGCGCGGACGTTCGGAGCCGGTCCGAAAGCCTGCCCCGCCGGCCCATGCGCGGCCGGAGGCACTGTCGTGGCAGCCCCATGCGCTGTCTCGCCGCGGCCCAGGGCTCCGCCCGTGCGCCGTGCGCCGTGCGCCGTTGGGCGTCGCATATGCCGGGTGTCGCGCAAGCCTCTTCGGAGATGTGCTGCGCTCCGTCCGGATTTCGCCGGAACGGGCCGTCGCCCGATCTCCGGGCCAGCCAGGCGAGCGTACCCCATCCGGCATGTATAGCCGCTGTCCCGTGCCCGTCCGTCGAGGCCAGCGGGGGGGCATGCAGGGCGTTGGCTGATGCGCCCTCCCCGGTCGGTGAGATCAGCACCGCACCGGCATCGGTGCGTGGAAGAGCGCGCCGCACCCCGCAGGCCGCAACGGCTGGCGGAGCAGATGGTGCTGCCCCCTCCGGCCCCTGCCGCGACCGGGGTGAGGGCCGGAGCCGGCGCCCCGGCCGCTCCGGGCCTTACTTCGTACCGAACATCCGGTCGCCCGCGTCGCCGAGGCCGGGCAGGATATAGCCCTTCTCGTTCAGGCGCTTGTCGAGCGAGGCGGTGATGATGCGCACGTCCGGATGGGCTTCCTTCATGCGCGCCACGCCCTCGGGGGCGGCGAGCAGGCAGAGGAAACGGATGTCGGTGGCGCCGGCGTCCTTCAGGAGCTGCACCGCGGCGGCGGAGGAATTGCCCGTGGCGAGCATCGGGTCGACCGCGATCACTGGCCGGTCGGCGAGGTCACCCGGCACCTTGAAGTAGTACTGCACCGGCTGCAGGGTTTCCTCGTCGCGGTAGAGGCCGACGAAGCCGACGCGCGCGGAGGGGATCAGCTCCAGCACCCCGTCGAGCAGCCCGTTGCCGGCGCGCAGGATCGAGACCAGTGCCAGCTTCTTGCCCTTGAGCACCGGGGCTTCCATCTCCTGCAGCGGCGTGTCCACGGTCATCGTGGTCATCGGCAGGTCGCGGGTCACCTCGTAGGCGAGCAGCAGCGAGATCTCGCGCAGCAGCTGCCGGAACCCGGCGGTGGAGGTGGCCTTGTCGCGCATCAGCGTGAGCTTGTGCTGCACAAGGGGGTGGTCGACGATCGTCAGGTGCTCGCTCATGCGCTTTCTCCCAATCTCTCCAGCATCCGGGTCCGGGTGGCGTCGTCGCAGAAGGCGGCGCGCATGGCAAGCCGGTTCAGCCGCGTGAAGGTCTTGCGGCTCCAGCCGAAGGCCTCGTTGAGGGCGGCGTATTCGAGCGCCAGCGACGTGTGGAAATAGGGCGGATCGTCGGTGGAGAGGGTCACGCCCACGCCCGCGCGGTCGAGCACGGCCACCGGGTGTTCCGCCCAGCCGGGGCAGAGCGACAGCGCGATGTTCGAGCCGGGGCAGACCTCCAGCACCACGCCCTCCTCCGCCAGCCGCGCCATCAGCGCGGGGTCGTCCGCCGCGGCGATGCCGTGGCCGATGCGCGCGGGCGCGAGGGCGTCGAGCGTCGCGCGGATGCTCTCGGGCCCGCAAACCTCGCCGGCATGGGCGGTGAGGCCCAGCCCCGCCTCGCGCGCCAGCGCGAAGGCCGGCGCGAAATCGGCGGCCGCAAAGCGCCGCTCGTCCCCCGCGAGGCCGAAGCCGCTCACGCCGGGCACGCCCGCCACCATGGCGGCCACGCGGCGCGCATCGTCCGGGCCCATGTGGCGCACGGCGACCGGGATGAACCGCGCCTCGATGCCCGGCACCCGCGCCGCGCCCTCGCGGATGGCGGCGAGCATGTCGGCCCAGGCCGCGCCATCGGCGGCGCAGAGCTGCGGGGCGAGGAAGATCTCGGTGTAGATCACCCCTTCCGCCGCACGGGCGCGCAGCACCGCCTCGGTAAGGCGGGTGTAATCCTCCGGCGTCTGCAGCACGGAGGTCGCCACCTCGTAGACCGCGAGGAACTCGGAGAAATCCGCCCAGTCATAGCTGCCGTCCGCGGCGAAGATATGGCCCAGGTTCAGCCCCTTCTCGGCGGCGAGGCCGCGGATGAACTCCGGCGGGGCGGCGCCCTCGAGATGCAGGTGCAGCTCCACCTTGGGCAGGGTGAGCCAGTCCCGCGCCACGGCGTTCATGGCAAGGCCAGGCACAGGAAACTCCGCCCGTGCGCCCCGGGCGCGAGCCCGAGATGTGCCGCGATGCTCTCGCCCACGTCGGCGAAGCGCACCAGCCCCACGGGGCCGGAGACATCGGGGCCCGCGCCCAGCACCGGCACCCGCTCGCGCGTGTGCTCGGTGCCGGCCCAGGTGGGGTCGTTGCCATGGTCGGCGGTGATGATCATCAGGTCTCCCTCCCGCAGATGGGCGGTGATCGCGGGCAGGCGCGCGTCGAACGCCTCGAGCGCGCGCGCATAGCCCGCCACGTCGCGCGGGTGACCATAGAGCGAGTCGAACTCGACATAGTTGGCGAAAACGAACGTGCCGTCGGGGGCGGTGCGGGCCATCTCGATGGTGTGATCCACCAGCGCCATGTCGTCCGCGCCCTTGAGCAGCTCGGATATCCCCCGATGGGCGAAAATGTCGCCGATCTTGCCGATGCCAATGGTCCGGCCGCCCGCGGCCACCACGCGCTCGCACAGGGTAGGCTCGGGCGGCGGAATGGCAAGGTCGCGCCGGTTTGCCGTGCGGCGGAACTCCTCCGGGCTGCGGCCCAGGAACGGCCGGGCGATCACCCGCCCCACCCGCATCGGGTGCACCAGCTTGGCCGCCACCTCGCAGACCTGCATCAGCCGCTCGAGGCCGAAGACCTCTTCATGTGCCGCTATCTGGAACACGCTGTCGGCGGAGGTGTAGCAGATCGGCTTGCCCGTCGCGATGTGCTCCTCCCCCAGCGCGCGCAGGATCGGCATGCCGGACGCGTGGCAATTGCCTAAGATTCCCGGCAGCCCGGCCTCCCGGATCAGCGCCTCGGTGAGCTCGGCCGGGAAGGCTGGCACGCTGCGCGGGAAGTAGTGCCAGTCCCAGGGCACGGGCACTCCGGCGAGCTCCCAGTGGCCGGAGGGGGTGTCCTTGCCCTTCGAGACCTCCTCGGCCGCACCCCAGAGGCCGGCGGGCGCAGGGCCGGCGGGCACCGGCGCGCCGGAGGCGAGGCCGACGGCCTCCCACAGGCCGAGGGCAGCGAGGTTGGGCAGGTGCAGCGGGCCGGAGCGCCCCTCCTCCGCCCGGCCGGCGGCGCATGCGGCGGCGATATGGCCCAGCGTGTTGGCCCCCTCGTCGCCGAAGGCGGCGGCATCGGGCGCGCCGCCCGCGCCCACGCTGTCCATCACCAGCAGGAAGGCGCGGGGCATCAGCCTGTCCTCCGCCCGTTCACGAGATCCGCTCCTTGATGAGATCGGCCTCGGGCCCGGGCCGCGCGGAGAGCGTATAGGCGGCGGCAAGGCGCGCGGCGGCGGCATCGGCGGCGGCCTCCGAGGCGGCGTGAACGCGGGCAATCGGCGTCTCCGCGTCGGCCCGCAGGCCGAGGCCCAGCAGCCGGTCGAAGCCCACCGCGGGGTCGATCGCATCGGCCCGCTTGCGCCGCCCGCCGCCGAGCTCGACCACCGCGAGGCCCACGGCCCGCGTGTCGATGCCGGTGACGAAGCCTTCACCGGGGGCGAAGACATCGCGCACCACCGGGGCCTTGGCGAGGATCTCCGCGTAGCGCTCGAGGAAATCGGCCGGGCCGCCGAGGGCCGAGACCATGCGCCCGAAACGCTCGGCCGCCGCACCCGACTGGAAGGCGTCGCGCAGCCGCGCCTCGCCGGTGGGCACGTCGGGCGCGAGACCGGCGAGGGCGAGCAGCGTGCCGCCCTGCGCCACCGTCACGTCCCAGAGCCGGCTGTCGATCTCGGCACCGGTGAGGAAGGCGGCGGCATTCGCCACCTCCAGCGCGTTGCCGGCGGCGGAGGCGAGCGGCTCGTTCATGTCGGTGATGAGTGCGGCCGTGGGGCAGCCCGCGCCGCCCGCCACGCTCACGAGGCTCTGCGCGAGGGCGCGGGCCTCGTCGGCCGAGGCCATGAAGGCGCCGTTGCCCACCTTCACGTCGAGCACCAGCGCCTGCAGCCCGGCGGCGAGCTTCTTCGAGAGGATCGAGGCGGTGATCAGGTCGAGGCTCTCCACCGTGCCGGAGACATCGCGCACGCCGTAGAAGCGCTTGTCGGCGGGCGCAATCTCGTCGGTCTGGCCGATCACCGCGCAGCCCACCTCGGCCACCACGCGGCGCAGTTCGTCCTCGCCGGGCTGGGTGCGGTAGCCGGGGATGGCGTCGAACTTGTCGAGCGTGCCGCCGGTGTGGCCCAGCCCGCGGCCCGAGATCATCGGCACATAGGCGCCGCAGGCGGCAAGCGCGGGGGCGAGCATCAGGCTCACGTTGTCGCCCACGCCCCCCGTGGAGTGCTTGTCGACCACCGGGCCCGGCAGGTCCCATTTCAGCACCTTGCCGGAATCGCGCATCGCCAGGGTGAGGGCCACGCGCTCCTCCGCGTCCAGCCCGCGCCAGATGATCGCCATCGCGAGGGCGGAAATCTGGCTGTCCTCGATCGAGCCGTCGGTGATACCGGCCACGAAGAAGCGCAGCTCCTCCGCGCTGAGCGCCCGCCCGTCACGCTTGGCGGTGATGACCTCCTGCGCGAGCATCAGTAGCCCTCCGCGATCCCGTCTTCGGCGGGTGTCTGGCCGGCGAGCGTGGCCAGCAGCGCATCGAGCAGCGAGGAGGCGCCGAAGCGGAAGGTGAGCGGGCTCACCCAGTCCTCGCCCATCACCTCGTCGGCGATCTCGAGATAGGAGGTGGCATCCTGAAGGCTGCGCACCCCGCCGGAGGGTTTCACCCCGATGAGCTTCTCGCGGTGCTGCGCCACCTCCTCGAGCATCAGGCGCACCGCGCGGTGGGTGGCGTTCATCGGCACCTTGCCGGTGGAGGTCTTGATGAAATCGGCGCCGCCGTCGATGGCGAGCGCCGCGGCGCGGGAGATCATCGCGTCATCGTTGAGGATGCCGGTCTCGAGGATGGCCTTCACCTTGGCCTCGCCGGCGGAGGTCTTCACCCGCTCCACCATGGCGCGCACCGCCTCCGGTTCGCCCTCCATCAGGTGGCGGTAGGGAATGACCATGTCGATCTCGTCGGCGCCGTCATGCACCGCCTCCTCGGTCATCGCCATCACCTCGGAGGCCGGGCGGTCACCGGTGGGGAAATTCACCACGGTGGCGACGCGGACGGTGGTGAGGCTCAGCAACCCCTTGGCCTGGGCCACGAATTTCGGCCATATGCACACGGCGGCCACGGAGCCGTGCGGCGTGTCGGCGCGCTTGCACAGCGCGTCGATGTCATCGCCGGTGCACTTGTCTTCCAGGTTGGTGAGGTCGAGGCAGGCCAGCGCGCGCGCGGCCGCGATTTCAGGTGTCATGTGTCCTCCCGGGGCCGCCTCGGGCCCGTATTGTCATGCGCCGCCTCAGGCGAAGCTGCGCACGAAGTCCTTCACGAGGGCGCGGAACCGCGCCCGGGCCTTCGCGGCCTCCGATTTCGTCTCCGCGTGCGAGAGTGCCTCGCCGGTCATGCCCGCGGCAAGGTTCGTCACCACCGAGACCGCCGCCACCCGCATCCCGAGGAACCGCGCGAGGATGCATTCCGGCACGGTGGACATGCCCACCAGGTCTGCCCCCAGCGCGCGGACGGCGCGGATCTCGGCCGGGGTCTCGAAGCTCGGGCCGGAGAACCAGGCGTAGACGCCCTCGGGGATGTCGCCCAGCCGGGCGCGCAGCCCGGGGTCGTAGGCGTCGACCATGCTCAGGAACCGCGCGTCCGTCTCCTCGCCGATCAGCGGGTTCATGCCCGAGAGATTGATGTGATCGGCGATGGCGACAAGGCTGCCCGGCGCCCATTCCGCGCGGGTGGAGCCGGCGGAATTGGTGAGGAGCAGGTCGGTCACGCCAAGGTCGCGCAGGGTTTCCAGCACCGGGCGCATCACCGCGGCCCCCCCGCCCTCGTAGGCATGCACCCGGCCCGAGACCAGCGCCACGCGCACCCCGTCGAGCCGGCCGAGGACCAGCTCGCCCGCATGCCCCGAGACGGTGGAGAGCGGAAATCCCGGCAGTTCGGCAAAGGGAAAGCGCTGCGCCTCCTCCACCTCGTCGGCCAGCGCGCCGAGGCCCGAGCCCAGCACCAGCCCGATGGCGGCGGGCTGGCCGCCGGCGGCACTCACCTGCTGTGCGGCGGCGGTGAGGCTCATTCCAGGTGCCCCTTCGCGAAGGCACCGGGCAGCAGCTCGGCCACCGTCATGCGCGCGCGCGGGCCCTCGAGCCCGGCAAGGGTGACGACGACCTCCGGCGCGGCGAACTCGGCCAGCTTCTGCCGGCAGCCGCCGCAGGGGGTGACCGGCTCCGGGCTGTCGGCGATCACCAGCACCTCCTCGATCACCCGCTCGCCCGCGGCACACATGGCGGCGATGGCGCCGGCCTCGGCGCAGGTGCCCTCCGGATAGGCGACATTCTCCACGTTGCAGCCGGCGAACACGCCCGAGGGCGTGCGCAGCGCAGCGCCGACGAGGAAGCCGGAATAGGGGGCATAGGCCTTCTCGCGCACGGCCTTCGCGGCCTCGAACAGATCCATCTCAGCGCTCCTTCACGTATGGCACCCCGCCGGCCTTCGGCGCCACCGCCCGGCCGATGAAGCCCGCCAGCAGGATCACCGTCAGCACATAGGGCAGCACCGCGGTGGCCTGCGAGGGGATGGTGCCGATCAGCGGGAATTCGAAGCCCTGATAGCGGATCGCGAGCGCGTCGAGAAGCCCGAAGAGCAGGCAGGCGAACATGGTGGGGATCGGCCGCCACTTGGCGAAGATCATCGCGGCCAGCGCGATATAGCCCTTGCCGGCCGACATCTCGCGGATGAATCCCGCGTTCTGCGCGGTGGAGAGATAGGCCCCCGCGAGCCCGCAGAGGATGCCGGTGCAGATCACCGCGCGGTAGCGCATCCAGGCCACCGAGATGCCGGCGGTATCGACCGCGGCGGGGTTTTCGCCCACCGCGCGCAGCCGCATGCCGAAGCGCGTGCGGTAGAGCACCCACCAGGTGAGGGGCGCGGCGAGGAAGGCGACATAGACCAGCAGCTTGTGGCCCGAGAGCACGTCCGCATAGATCGGCCCGATCACCGGCACGGCGGCGATGGCCTCGGCGAAGGGCAGCGTGATGTCCTCGAAGCGGGCGGAGCCGGTGAGCTGCGGCGTGCGCCCGCCCTGCGAGAACCAGGCCTGCCCCAGCAGCGCGGTGATGCCGGACGCGATGAAGTTGATCGCGACACCGGAGACGATCTGGTTTCCCCGGTGGGTGATGCAGGCAAAGCCGTGCACCAGCGCGAGCGCCACCGAGGCGAGGATGCCCGATCCCAGCCCCAGCCACACCGAGCCGGTGACCGCCGCCACCGCCGCCGCCGCGAAGGCCGAGACCAGCAGCTTGCCCTCCAGCCCGATGTCGAAGATGCCGGCGCGCTCGGAGAACACCCCCGCGAGGGCGGCGAGCAGCAGCGGCGCCGAGATGCGCAGCGTGGCGTCGAGCACCTGCAGCAGGTCGTGGAACAGGCTCAGGTCCATGCCGCACCTCCCTTCTTGCGCGCGAAGATCCGCACCATGGCCGGGCGGAACATGTATTCCAGCGCCCCCGCGAAGAGGATGGCGAGGCCCTGGATCAGCACCACCATGTCACGGCTGATCTTGGGCATGTCGAAGGCCAGCTCCGCACCGCCCTGGTAGAGCACGCCGAAGAGCAGGGCCGCGAGCACGATGCCCACCGGGTGCGCCCGCCCCATCAGCGCCACGGCGATGCCCACGAAGCCGGCGCCGCCGGGGATGTCGAGGAAGATGCGGTTCTGCTCGCCCATCACCGGGTTGAGCGCCATCAGCCCCGCGAGCGCGCCCGAGAGCGCCATCACCGTGACGATGATGCGCGTGGCCGAGATGCCGGCATATCGCGCCGCGTCCGGGTTCGCCCCGAAGACGCGGATCTCGTAGCCCAGCTTGGTGCGCCAGATCAGCACCCACACCAGCACCGCCGCGACGAGCGCGATCAGGAACATGATGTTGAGCGGCGCGCCGCCGATGTCCTGCCCGAAGAGCCCCATCAGCCCCTCGAGATGCGGCAGCCGCGCATCCGCCTCGAAGGTGCGCGACTGCACGGAGGCATCGCCCTGCACCTTGAGGTGGTTCACAATGAGATAGCTCATCATCGAGGCGGCGATGTAGTTGAACATGATGGTGGTGATCACGACATGCGCGCCGCGCCGGGCCTGTAACCAGCCCGGGATCGCCCCCCAGACGCAGCCGAAGAGCGCGCCGCCCAGCATGGCGAAGGGCAGGATGGTCCACCAAGACAGGTAGCGGTCGAGCGCGAGGCACACGAGCCCCGCCCCCAGCCCGCCGACATAGGCCTGCCCCTCGCCGCCGATGTTGAACTGGCTGGCATGGAAGGCCACCGCCACGGCGAGCCCGGTGAATATGAAGTTCGTGGCGTAATAGAGCGTGAAGCCGATGCCCTCGCCATAGCCGAAGGCACCGTAGACGATGAGCCGCACCGCCTCCAGCGGGTTCTCCCCGATCATCAGCACCACCAGCCCGGCGACGAGGAAGGCCACGGCAAGGTTCACCGCCGGCAGCAACCCGTATTCGACCCATTTCGGCAGGGTGTTCATGCGACGGCCTCCACCATGCTCTCCTGATACTCCTTCAAGCCGCGGCCGTCCCGCGCCGCCAGGCTCTCGCTGCGCCCCGCGCTCATGCCGCGTCTCCGCCCACACCGGACATCATCAGGCCGATCTCGCCCTCCGGCGCGTCGGGCGAGACCTCGCCCACGATCACGCCGCCGCACATCACCAGCACGCGGTCGGAGAGGGCGCGGATCTCGTCGAGCTCGACCGAGACCAGCAGGATAGCCTTGCCCGCGTCGCGCAGCGCAATCAGGCGGCGGTGGATGGCCTCGATGGCGCCCACGTCGACGCCGCGGGTGGGCTGGCCGACGAGGAGCACGTCGGGGTCGCGCTCGATCTCGCGGGCGAGCACGATCTTCTGCTGGTTGCCGCCGGAGAAATTCGCCGCCTTCAGGAAGGGGTCGGGCGGGCGGACGTCGAAATCCTCCATGTGCCGGCGCGTGGCCTCCAGCAGCGCCGCGCGGTCGATCAGCGCGCCCTCGCCGTAATCAGGCGCGCGCTGGTAGCCGAGCATCACGTTCTCCCGGGCCTGGAACTTCGTCACCAGCCCGGCGCGGTGGCGGTCCTCCGGCACATGGGCGAGGCGGTGGCTGCGCATCCAGGCCGGGTCGCGCCCCGTGGCATCGGCACCGGCGAGCAGCACCCGGCCCTCGCTCGGCGCGCGGATACCCGAGAGCACCTCGAGCAGCTCCGACTGGCCGTTGCCCGACACCCCGGCAATGCCGACGATCTCGCCCGCCCGCACCTCGAGGCTCACGTCGTCGAGCCGGGTGACGCCCTGGGCGTCCTTCAGCGACACCCCCTCGACGGCGAGGCGCACCACGCCCGGGGCGGCGGCGCCCTTCTCCACGCGCAGCAGCACCCGCCGGCCCACCATCAGCTCGGCCAGCTCCTCCACCCCGGTCTCGGCGGTGCGGCGCGAGGCCACCATCTCGCCCTGGCGCATCACGCTCACGGTGTCGGTGATGGCCATGATCTCGCGCAGCTTGTGGGTGATGAGCAGGATGGTCTTCCCCTCCGCCCGCAGCCGCGCGAGGATGCGGAACAGATGGTCCGCCTCCTCCGGCGTGAGCACGCCGGTGGGCTCGTCGAGGATCAGCACCTCCGCGCCGCGGTAGAGCGCCTTGAGGATCTCCACGCGCTGCTGCAGGCCCACGGGCAGCTCGCCCACCACCGCGTCGGGGTCCACGCGCAGGTCGTATTCCTCCTCCAGCCGGCGCAGCTCGGCGCGCGCGGCGCGGCGGCCGGGGCCGAGCAGCGCGCCGCCCTCCACGCCAAGCATCACGTTCTCCAGCACGGTGAAGGGCTCCACCAGCATGAAATGCTGGTGGACCATGCCGATGCCGAGGCCGATGGCCGCCTGGCTGTCGCGGATCTTCACCTCGCGCCCGTTCACCAGGATCCGGCCGCGGTCGGCCTGGTAGAAGCCGTAGAGGATCGACATCAGCGTCGACTTGCCGGCGCCGTTCTCGCCGATGATGCCGTGGATCGTGCCCTTCTCCACCTTCAGGTGGATGTCGCGATTGGCGTGGACCGGGCCGAAGCTCTTGTCGACCCCGACGAGTTCGATGGCAGGCTGGCTCATGCCCCCTCCGCTGGATTTGTCATGGCGCCGAGCTTATTGCCTCGCGCGCGATCGGTGAAGGCCCCCTCCCGCGGCGCGGTTTCCCTGACGCTGCGGAACGCCGCCTCCCGGGCCTCACAGGAAGGGGCAGCCGCCGGGCTCGGCACTGTCGATCACCTTCACCTCGCCGGAGGTGATCTGCGCCACAGCGCGCTTCGCCGCGGCCTCGATCTCCGGGGTCACCAGCGCCGCGTTGTGCGCGTCCATCGCATAGGCCACCCCGCCCTCGGCGAGGCCGAGGCTGGTCACGCCGGGCCGCCAGGCGGAGAAGGCCTGCAGCACCGCCACGTCCACCCGCTTGAGCATGGAGGTGAGGACGTGGCCCGGGTGCAGCCCGTTCTGGTTGGAATCCGTGCCGATGCCGAGCACGCCGGCATCCGCCACCGCCTGCAGCACCCCGGTGCCGGTGCCGCCGGCGGCCTGCATCACCACGTCGGCGCCGCGGTCGATCTGGGCGCGGGCCAGCTCGGCGCCCCGCGCGGGGTCGGCCCAGGCAGCGGGCGTGTCGCCGGTGACGGCCACGAACACCTCGTCCTCCTCCGCCACCGAGGCCACGCCCTGCGCGTAGCCGCAGGCGAAGCGGCGGATCAGCGGGATGTCCATGCCGCCCACGAAGCCGATCTTCCCGGTCTCGCTCGCCAGTGCCGCCATCACGCCCACCACATAGGCGCCCTCCTGCTCGCGGTAGACCACCGACTGCACGTTGGGCGCCTCGACCACCATGTCGATGATGGCGAACTCGGTGTCCGGATAGTCCGGCGCCACGCGGGCCAGCGCGTCGGCATGCATGAAGCCGATGGCGACCACGGGCGAGAACCCCTTGCGGGCGAAGTTGCGCAGCGCCTGCTCGGATTGCGCGGGGCTGTCGATCTCGAACTCGCCGTAGCTGCCGCCGGTCTGCGCCTTCCAGGCCTCGGCGCCGATCCAGGCGCTCTCGTTGAAGGAGGCATCGAACTTGCCGCCCACGGAGTAGACGAGCGCGGGCTCGGCGACGGCAGGCGCGGGTGGCTGCGCAAGAAGCGCGAGGCCGAGGGCGGCGAGGGCAGATCTCATGCGGGCTCCCGGGCGGCTGGCGGAGGGATTTTGACCAGATGGTGTATGTTCGGCGGCAAAGATCAACGCAAAAGCGGCCCGGACACGAAAAACGCGGGCCCCCGGGGGGACCCGCGCCGCATTTTCAGGCAATCCTGCCCTCAGTAGGGGCAGGTGCTGTCGGCCATGTAGTCGTGCACCTCGACCTCGCCGGAGATGATCTTCTGCGCGGCCTCGTCCACCGCGGCCTGCATCTCGGGGGTCACCAGCTCGGCGTTGTTGTCGTCCATCGCGTAGCCCACGCCGCCTTCGGCGAGGCCCAGCACGTCGAAACCGGTGGAGTAGTTGCCGGCCTGCGCGTCCTCGAACGCGGCGTAGACGGCCTGGTCGACGCGCTTGAGCATGGAGGTGAGGATGTGGCCCGGGTGCAGGGCGTTCTGGTTCGAGTCCACCCCGATGCCCAGCTTGCCCGCGTCCGACACCGCGTTCAGCACGCCGATGCCGGTGCCGCCGGCCGCGTGGTAGATCACGTCCGCGCCGCGGTCCATCTGGCTGCGGGCGAGCTCGGCGCCCTTGCTCGGGTCGTTCCAGGCCGCACCGGTGTCACCGGTCATGTTCTCGAACACCTCGGCGTCGGGGTTGACCGATTTCACGCCGCCCACGTAGCCGCAGGCGAACTTGCGGATGAGCGGGATGTCCATGCCGCCCACGAAGCCCACCTTGCCGGTCTCGCTCGCCATCGCGGCCATCACGCCCACGAGGTAGGAGCCCTCGTGTTCCTTGAACAGGATCGAGCGCACGTTGGGCTTTTCCACCACCATGTCGACGATGCCGAACTGGGTGTCGGGGTATTCCTCCGCCACCTTCTCCACCGCGGCGGCCTGCGAGAAGCCGATGGCGAGGATCGGGCTGTAGCCCTGCTGGGCGAAGCGGCGCAGGGCCTGCTCGCGCTGCGCGTCGTTCTGGATCTCGAAATCGCGATACTCGATGCCGGTGTCCTCCCTGAACTTCTCGGCACCGGTATACGCGGCCTCGTTGAAACTCTTGTCGAACTTTCCGCCGAGGTCGTAGACGACGGCCGGCTTGAAGTCCGCCGCCTGGGCCGCGGCGGCGACAAGGCCCGCCACCGCGGCCAGCATGAGTTTGCGAAGCATGTCTGATCTCTCCTGTCTCGGCGCCCGGGTGCGGGCAGTTCCGCGCTCCCTGTAGCGGGAGTCACCTTGTAACGAAATGGCGCATGAATTCCGACGGCTTGGCAAGACTGTTTTTTGACCGGCCGAAAAAGCCCCGCGCGCTCAGGACCCCGAGCGCGCCCAGCCCTCGCGCTTGCGGTAGAGGGTGGAGGGCGAGACGTCGAGCATGCGCGCGGCGCGCGGGATGGACCCGGCGCAGGAGGCGATGGTGGCCTCGATGAACTCGCGCTCCAGCTCGGCGAGCGACATGCCCACCAGCGCGCCGATCGCCTCCTCCGGCCCGCCCGCGGCGGGTGCGGGCTCCGCCTCGAAGGATACGGCCTGCCGGCCGCCCTGCCCCGGCGCGCCCGGGCGCTGCCCGCCCTCCGAGCCGCCCTGCCAGGCCGGCGCCGCGGGCTCCGCCGCCGGGAAGGCGCGCGGCATGCTCTGCAGCCGCAGTTCGGGCGGCAGCATCTCCGGCAGCACCTCGGTGCCGTCGTTGAGCACCACGATGTTGCGCATCACGTTGAGCAGCTGGCGCACGTTGCCCGGCCAGGGCAGCGCGCGGAAGATCTCCCGCACCCGGGGCGAGAGCCGCAGGAAACTCCGCCCCTCCTCGCGCGCGAACTCGACGAGGCTGCGCTGCGCGATCTCGTTCACGTCCTCGCCGCGCTCGCGCAGCGGCGGCAGGTGGATGGGCACCACGTGCAGGCGGTAGAACAGGTCCTCGCGGAAGCGGCCGGCGCGCACTTCCTCGGCGGGGTCTCGGTTGGTGGCGCAGACGATGCGCACGTCGACCTTGCGCTGGCGCACCGCGCCCACCGGCTGGATCATCGAGGTCTGCAGGAAGCGCAGCAGCTTGGTCTGCAGCGCGAGGTCCATCTCGCAGACCTCGTCGAGGAACAGCGTGCCGCCGTCGGCCATGGCCGCGGCGCCCTGCTTGTCGGCGATGGCGCCGGTGAAGGAGCCGCGCAGGTGGCCGAACACTTCCGATTCCAGCAGGTCCCGCGGGATGGCGCCGCAGTTGAGCGGCACGAACGGGCCCTTGCGCCGGGTGGAGACGTTGTGGATGGCCTGGGCGCAGACCTCCTTGCCGGTGCCGCTCTCGCCGGTGATGAACACGGTGGCGGTGGAGCGGCCGATGTTGCCCACGGTCTCGTAGATCTGGTGCATGGTGGGCGAGGAGCCCACGAAGCCCTCGAAGCCGAGGCCGCGGCGGCCGCCCTCGGGCGCGCTGTCGGGAGCGGGCGCGGGGCTGGTGGTGGCCTCGCGCGCGTTGTGCACGGCCGAGAGCAGGCGGCGGTCGTCGAAGGGTTTCACCAGGAAGTCGAAGGCGCCCTCGCGCATCGCCTCCACCGCGCGGTTGATCGAGCCGTTGGCGGTGATCACGATCACCTTGCTGTCCTTGCCGCTGGCCGAGATGTGGCGCAGCACGTCGAGCCCGTCCGCGTCCGGCAGCATGAGGTCGAGCAGCACCACCCGGTTGCCGCCCGCGTCGTAGCCGGCCATGCCGTCGGCGGCGGTGAAGGCGGTGGTCACCTCGAATCCGGCATTGCGCAGGATGGTCTGGTAGACCATCGACAGGGAAGGTGTGTCCTCGATCAGGAGCAGCGCGCCGGCCTCGGTCATCCTCGCGTCACCCGGGCGCGCGCTGGCCTGCGACGAAGTCGATCAGGTCGGTGATGCTGCCCACGGCGCGGGTGCCGAGGTCGGAAATGGTTTCCCAGTCGTCGCGGTGCGCGGCGGAGTTGAGCTCCTCGGCGAGGTGCTGCACCCCGCTCGCCCCCACGGCGCCGGCGACGGAAATGAGGATATGGGTGCGCGCGCGCACCGTGCCCGCGTCGCGGGTGCGGATGCCCTCGGTGATGCCGGCGGCCACGCGCTCCAGGTCCTCCTGCACCTTGGTGAGCAGCTCGTGCATGCCGTCGGGCCCGATGGTTTCGGCGAGGGCGTCGAACACCCCGCGATCGACCACCGCATCCTCCACCCCGGCCTCCGGGCGGGCCGTGGCTGCGGCGGACTGCTCCTGCGGCATCGGCCGACCGAGCAGGCGCAGGATCTCGAGACCGAACTCGCTGATGCCCATGATCGGCTTGGCGATCAGCCCGTCGGCCCCGGCGGCGGCGATCTTCTCGCGGTGCTCGCGCATGGCGTAGGCGGTGAGCGCGATCAGCGGCAGGCGGGCGCGCGGGTCGTCGAGCCCGCGCACGTGGCGGATGACGTCGAGCCCGGAGACCCGGGGCATCTCGATGTCCACCAGCAGCAGGTCGAAGGGCTTCTGGTCGAGCAGCTCCAGCGCCTCGGCGCCGTCGGAGGCCACGGTCACCTCGGCGTTCATCGACTGCAGCATCTGCCCGGCCACGAGCTGGTTGGTGAGGTTGTCCTCGGCCATCAGGATGCGCAGCCCGCCCAGGTCGGGCAGCTTGGGGCCGGAGAGGCGCTCCTCGCCCTCGCCATGCAGGGGCACGGCGGCGAGGCTGCGGCGCAGCGGCACCGGGGCCGAGCCGCCGCCCTGCTCCTCCTGCGCGGCGGGCTCGGCGGAGGCGGTCTCGACCGGCAGCACCACCCGGGCCACGCAGCCCCGCGCATCGGTGCGGTTCTTCAGGCTGATGGTGCCGCCCATCTGCATCACCAGGCTGCTGGCGATGTGCAGGCCCAGCCCGGTGCCCGGCTTGGTGGGGCGCTCGGGGCGGCCGTAGGCCTGGAACAGCCGGTTGCCCAGCTCCTCCGGCAGGCCCGGCCCGGCATCGGTGATCTCGAACACCGGGGCGCCGCTCTCGTCGGTGCTGGCGCGCAGGCTCACGAAGCCCTCGTCGGTGAACTTCACCGCGTTGCCCACCAGGTTGGACAGCACCCGGCCGAGGCGCGTGGCATCGACGACCAGCACCTCGGGGGCGGTGATGTCGAAGGAGATGTCGAGCTTCAGGCCCTTGCGGGTGGCCTCCGCGGTCCACATCCGGCTCTGGCTGCGCAAGATGCCGGCGAGCTCGACCGCGGCGATATTGGGGGGCGCGTCCATCTCGGCCACGTCGAGCGCGCCCTCGAGCAGCCGCACCAGCAGGTCTGCCGATTCCGTGGCCCGGTCGATCTTGCTGCGGGTGTCCTCGTCGAGGCCGCGCGCATCGATCAGCGCCAGGCTGCCGGTGATTCCGCCGATCGCGGTGCGCATGTCATGGGCCAGCATCGCGAAGTAGCGCGCGGCCCCGGTGCCGGTAAGCTGCTCAGGCGTGAGTGCCGAGGTCGTCGTCGTATCGGCCAAGAATCCGGACTCCGTTGAACTGCGCAGGATGCAACCGAACGCAATGGATCACATCACTTTCCTACCAGAACGGGAAATCCCTTCCAAAGGTTTTCGGTATACGAAAGCCCGGGGAGGGGGGATTCCCCTCCCCCGCGCCGGAGGACCCGGCGGCTCAGGAGGCGATGCGCGTGCTCACCCAGTACTGCAGGGCACCGGGTTTCAGCGGCAGGTCGACGTAATCGTCGAACCCCTCGAAGCTGCCGGGCCGGCCGAGGCCGATGATCCGGGCCTCGGGGAAGGCGCGGCGGGCGATGGCGAGCTGGATCTGCTCCTCCTCGCCGCCCGCCTCGATGAACACGATGTCCGCCGGGCGGGACATGCCGTCCTCGTGGAACAGGATGTCCGGCCCCTTGAGGAAGGAGCGCGCGATCATGCCGAGCGCGGCGGAGCGGGTCTCGAGCCGCACGCAGGTCTCGTCGCGCACCACGGCCTCGGCGGGGATGCGCACCACCACGGCGATGCGCTCGTCGCCGATGCTCTCGAGCGAGATCTCGCCGCCCATGCGCTCCACCAGCATGCGCGCCACCGCGGGGCCGAGGGCGTCGGAGGCGAACTGGTCCGCCCCGCGCTCCGGCGCGCCGAGGATGAGCTCGGGCCGCCAGGTGGCGCCGCCCGCGCCGTAGCTGAAGGAGAGCACCGAGACGAGGTTGCCGCGGGCATAGGAGAGGTCGAGCCGCAGGTCATGCGCGCCGGCGTTGCTGAGCACGTAGGCCACGAGATGCGAGAGCGCCTGACGCATGCGCGGCAGGTCGCCCACCACCTCGCGCGGGCAGTCGCCGTCGGTCGCGACGGCGAGCGGCGTGCCCTCGCGCCGCGCCACCGGGTCGGACATGCCCTGCACCTCGCGGGCAAGGTCGACCGGGGCGAAGGGCCCGGGCTGCAGCTCCAGCCGGTCGTCCTGGATGGCGGAGAAATCGAGGATGTCGGCCAGCATGCCGATCATCTGGCGGCCCGAATGCTCGGCCTGCTCGATGAGGCGCAGCTGCGAGCGCGGCAGGCCGGGCTGCTTGGCGAGCGCGAGCAGGCCCAGCACGCCGTTCATGGGCGTGCGCAGCTCATGGCTCATCATCGCGAGGAAGCGGGATTTCGCCAGGTTGGCGCGCTCCGCGTCCTCGGCGAGGGCGAGATTGCTGGCCGCGAGCCTGCGGAACCGGCGCACCTCCACCGCGAGCACGATCATGCCGAGGATGCTCAGCACCACGGCGGCGAAGCTGAGGATGGCGGTCATCTGCGCGCTGGCACGCACGTTGTCGCGCATCTCGGCGGCCTTGCTCTCCTCGCCGTGCAGCACCGAGAGGGTGAGCTGGCGCAGCGGCTCGACATGGGCCTGGAAGATCGGGATCATCGCCAGTGCCGCCGGGGCGCCGCTGTCACGCAGGCCGACGACGCGCGGCTCCACCGCCTTCATGTCCTCGAACAGCGCCTCCACGGCCTGGCTCTGCGCATCGTACTCGGAGAGGCGGCGGCCCACGTCACCGGTCTTGAAGGTGGCGACACGGCTCCACAGCACGTCGAAGCGGTTGTTGACCGTCTGGGCCGACATGTCCGGCGCGTCCGCGGCGTATTCGGCCAGCGCCTGGGTGAACCGCGCCATCTCGAACTCGAGCTGGGCGGCAGACCACAGGATGGTCTCCTTGGTGGCCCGCTGCAGGGCGCTGAGGTCCTTGCGGAAGGCGTGCAGGCCCATGCCCGCCAGCCCGGCGATGCTCAGGATGACGACAAGCGCCAGCCCTCTCGTGATCCATCCATGCGCTTTCACTTCAGTTCAACTTTCACCAGCTGCCAGATCAGGCGGTTGTTGTACGAAGGATCCTGCAATTCGGCATGGTCATCCATCGGGTAGATCACCCAGATGGGCCCCTTGTCCCGGAGGGACAGGCGCTCGCCGTTCATCGCAAGGGCGAAAATGACATCGTATTGTTCGAATTCGGCGAGGTCGACCTCCACCGTGTAGTCGTTCACCGCGGTGAGGCGCACCCTCGTGGCGCTGCCGCGGCCGATCAGGCTGATGACGTCGCGCGCCAGCGGCCCGGTGAAATCGGTCTTGCCGTCGACGAACTCGTTGGTGGTGTTCAGGGTCCGCTGCGGCATGTCCTCCAGCGCCTGTTCGTCGAGCATCACCGTGTTGCTGCCGGCGGGAAGATTCGCGTTCGACAGGGTCAGCATGGTTTCCTGTGCCAGCGCCGCACCCCCCGGCATCGCCGCCAGCGCGGTGATGATCGCGATCGCCCGCAGGCCGATGCGCAGAACAGGGGGGAAAGCGTTGGTCATCTGTACTTCTCCTTTGCCTCGCCCGACTCCAAGCAAGAACCGCGCCTGCCGTTCCGGGGCAAAACATGACCGGAAAATCGCATTATGCAATGTCCGACCCGGAACCGTTTGCAATATGCAATGCAATCTGGCCGAGAGATGTTCTGACACCGGAAAATGACAAGCCCGTCACGCGGGTGGCGCGTGACGGGCTGCGGTATGCTCCGGTTGCCGGCGCGTCAGCGCGCCGGATAGCCGATCTCGGAGAGATTGGCACGGATTTCGTCGAGCACGGCGGGGTCGTCGATGGTCGCGGGCGTGCGGAAGGCCTCGCCGTTCGCCAGCCGCACCATGGTGGCGCGCAGGATCTTGCCCGAGCGGGTCTTGGGCAGCCGCTCCACCACCACGGTGAGCTTGAAGGCCGCCACCGGGCCGATCTGGTCGCGCACCATGGCAATGCATTCGCGAATGACCTCGGAATGCTCGCGATTGCACCCCCGATTGAGGCAGACAAAGCCCATGGGCAGCTGGCCCTTCAGCGCATCGGCGATGCCGATCACCGCGCATTCCGCCACGTCCGGATGCGCCGCCAGCACCTCCTCCATCGCTCCGGTGGAGAGCCGGTGCCCCGCCACGTTGATCACGTCATCGGTGCGGGCCATGATGTAGACATAGCCCTCCTCGTCGACATAGCCGGCATCCCCCGTCTCGTAATACCCGGGGAAATGGCCGAGGTAGGATTTCACGAAGCGCTCCTCGGCGTTCCACAGGGTGGAGAGCGTGCCCGGCGGCAGCGGCAGCTTCACCGCCACGGCGCCCAGCGTGCCGCGCGGCACCTCGTGGCCGCCCTCGTCGAGGATGCGGATGTCGTAGCCCGGCATGGCCACGGTGGGCGAGCCGAGCTTCACCGGCAGCGCCTCGATGCCCATCGGGTTCGCGGCGATGGCCCAGCCGGTCTCGGTCTGCCACCAGTGGTCGATCACCGGCACGCCGAGCACCTTCGCCGCCCATTCGATCGTGTCCGGGTCGGCGCGCTCGCCGGCGAGGAACAGCGCCTGCAGGCAGGAGGTGTCGTAGCCCGCGATCATCTCGCCCTTCGGGTCCTCGCGCTTGATGGCGCGGAAGGCGGTGGGGGCGGTGAAGAAGGCGCGCACGCCATGATCGCGGATCACCCGCCAGAAGGTGGCGGCATCGGGCGTGCCCACGGGCTTGCCCTCGAAGACCACCGTGGTGCAGCCCATCAGCAGCGGCCCGTAGCAGATGTAGCTGTGCCCCACCACCCAGCCCACGTCGGAGGCGGCCCAGAACACGTCGCCCGGGCGCATTCCGTAGATGTTCTCCATCGTCCAGTGCAGCGCCACCATGTGCCCGCCCGAGGGGCGCACCACGCCCTTGGGCTGGCCGGTGGTGCCGGAGGTGTAGAGCACGTAGAGCGGGTCGGTCGCGGGCACGGGCACGCAGGGCGCGGGCTCGGCGCCGGCCACGAACGCGCCCCATTCCACATCCCGCCCCGGCACCAGCGCCACCTGCGCCTGCGGCCGCTCGAGGATCACGCAGAACTCCGGGGCGTGGCGGGCCTGGGAGATCGCATCGTCGAGCAGCGGGCCGTAGGGCACCACGCGCCCCGGCTCGATGCCGCAGGAGGCGGAGAGGATGGCCTTCGGGGTGAAATCGTCGATCCGCACCGCGAGCTCATGCGCCGCGAAGCCGCCGAAGACCACCGAATGCACCGCCCCGAGGCGCGCGCAGGCCAGCATCGCCTCCAGCGCCTCGGGCACCATGGGCATGTAGATGATCACCCGGTCGCCCCGGCCGATGCCGCGCGCGGCGAGCGCGCCGGCCAGCCGCGCGACGCGGTCGCGCAGCTCGGCATAGGTGATGCGGCTCACGCTGCCGGTGACCGGGCTGTCATGGATGATGGCGATGCGGTCGCCGTGCCCGGCCTCCACGTGCCGGTCCACCGCGTTCCAGCAGGTGTTGGCCTCGGCCCCGGGAAACCACTCGTAGAGCGGGGCGCGGCTTGCGTCGAGCGCGCGCTCGGGGGGCACGTCCCAGTCCACCCTGCCCGCCTCGCGCAGCCAGAAGCCCTCCGGGTCCGCCTTCCAGGCGTCATGGACAGCCTTGTAGCTCATTGCCGTTCTTCCTCCCTGTGTCCGCGGCGCGCACGGGCACGCGCCACGGGTGTGCATCAGGTGACCGGCCGGGCCCTCTTCGGGGCCTCGGCCGCTGAAGCGCGCTCAGCCGTAATGCTGCACGGGTGTGCCGGCCAGCGCCGCGATGTTGATGAGCCCCCGCGTGGTGATCGAGGAGGTCACGATATGCGCCTTGTTGCCCATCCCCATCAGGATCGGGCCCACTTCCAGCCCGCCGGCCAGCATCTTGAGCACGTTGCGCGAGGCGCTGGCGGCGTCGGCATTGGCGAAGACCAGCACGTTCGCCGCCCCCTCCAGCCGGGAGTTGGGGAAGATGCGCTCGCGCAGGGTGGGGTCGAGTGCTGTGTCGGAATGCATCTCGCCCTCGTACATGAAATTGCGCGGCGCGCTGTCGAGGATGGCGAGCGCCTCGCGCATGCGCGGGCCGGTGCCGGTGTCGAGGTTGCCGAACTGCGAGTGCGAGCACAGCGCGATCTTCGGCTCCAGCCCGAAGCGGCGGACATGGCGCGCCGCGGCGATGGTGATCTCGGCGATCTGCGCCGCCGTGGGCTCCGGGTTCACATGCGTGTCGGCGATGAAATAGGCCCCGCTCTCCAGCAGCACCAGCGAGAGCGCGCCGATCTGGGTGAGCCCGTCACGGCCCAGCACGTCGTCGATGTAGCGCAGGTGCCACAGGTACTGGCCGAAGGTGCCGCAGATCATGCTGTCCGCGTCGCCCCGGTGCACGGCCACCGCGGCGATGGCGGTGGTGTTGGTGCGCATGATGGCCTGGGCCAGCGCGGGGGTCACGCCGCGGCGCTGCATGAGGTTGAAGTAGGTCTCCCAGTAGGCGCGGTAGCGCGGGTCGTCCTGGGGGTTCATGATCTCGAAGTCGCGCCCCGGGCGCACGGTGAGGCCGAAGCGCTCGCAGCGGCTCTCCATCACCTCCGGGCGGCCGACGAGGATGGGCGTGTCCACCCCCTCCTCCAGCAGCGCCTGGGTGGCGCGCAGGATGCGCTCGTCCTCGCCCTCGGCGAAGATCAGCCGGCGCGAGGCGGTGCGGGCCGCCTCCATCACCGATTTCATGATCAGCGAGGAGCGGTAGACCGAGCCCTCGAGGCGCGCGCGGTACTCGTCCATGTCCACCGGGCGGGTGGCGACACCGGTGGCCATCGCGGCCTCGGCCACGGCACAGGCGACGATGGAGAGCAGCCGGCGGTCAAACGGCTTGGGGATCAGGTAATCCGGGCCGAACACCATGCGCTCGCCCTCGTAGACCGCGGCGGTCTCGGCGGAGGTGGTGGAGCGGGCGAGCTTGGCGATGGCGCGCACGCAGGCGATCTTCATCTCCTCGTTGATCTCGGTGGCGCCCACGTCGAGCGCGCCGCGGAAGATGAAGGGGAAGCACAGGACGTTGTTGACCTGGTTGGGATAATCCGAGCGGCCGGTGGCGATGAGCGCCTCGGGCGCCACGGCGCGGGCGAGCTCGGGCATGATCTCGGGGCTGGGGTTGGCCAGCGCGAAGATGATCGGGCGCGGGGCCATGCGCGCCACCATCTCCTGCTTGAGCACGTTGGGGCCGGAGAGGCCGAGGAACAGGTCGGCGCCCTCGATCACCTCGCCCAGGGTGGCCGGCCCGCCGGGCTGGGCGAAGGCGGCCTTCTGCGGGGTCATGTCCTCCTCGCGGCCCTCGTGGACGAGGCCGTGCAGGTCGCACAGGAAGACGTTCTCGCGCTTCACGCCCAGCGAGAGCAGCATGTTGAGGCAGGCGATGCCCGCCGCCCCGCCGCCGGTGGAGACCACCTTGATCTCGCCGAAGGCCTTGCCCGAGACCTCGAGCGCGTTGGTGGCCGCGGCCCCCACCACGATGGCGGTGCCGTGCTGGTCGTCGTGGAACACGGGGATGTTCATGCGCTCGCGGCAGAGCTTCTCGACCACGAAACAGTCCGGCGCCTTGATGTCCTCGAGGTTCACGGCGCCGAAGGTGGGCTCGAGCGCGGTGACGATCTCGGCCAGCTTCTCCGGGTCGGTCTCGTTCACCTCGATGTCGAAACAGTCGATGTTGGCGAATTTCTTGAAGAGCACGGCCTTGCCCTCCATCACCGGCTTGGAGGCGGCCGCACCGATGTTGCCGAGGCCGAGCACGGCCGAGCCGTTGGACACCACGGCCACGAGATTGGCCCGCGAGGTGTAGCGCGCGGAATTGGCCACGTCCTCCTTGATGGCGAGACAGGCCTCGGCCACGCCGGGGCTGTAGGCACGCGACAGGTCACGCTGGGTGGCGAGCGGCTTGGTGGCCCGGATCTCCAGCTTCCCGGGGCGCGGGAACTCGTGGTAGTCCAGCGCCGCCTTGCGCGTGGCGTCGATCTTGTCGTCAGTCATGTGCTCTGCCCCATCATCCTTGACGTCTCCCGGGCCTGCCGCCGGGCCGAATGCCTCTTACACCCCATGCCGGCCACGCGCCAGCATCGCAGATCCATTCCCCGGGGCTGACATCACGTCCCCGCCAGGCCGCGGGGGCGCGACGGCATTTCCCCGCCACGGCTGCCGGCGCTGCCGGCCCGACGACCACCCCGGCGCGGCCCCGTGCCGGCATGGCGTATCACTCCGCGGCGGCGCGGGTGCGGGCCTCGCGCACCAGCGCGAGGATGTCGCGCGCCGCCTGCGGAATGTTCGTGCCCGGCCCGAAGATCGCCTTCACCCCGGCCTTGCGCAGGAACTCGTAATCCTGGCTGGGGATCACCCCGCCGCAGATCACGATGATGTCCTCCGCCCCCGCTTCGCGCAGCGCCTCGATCATCTTCGGCGCCAGCGTCTTGTGGCCCGCGGCGAGCGAGGAGATGCCCACCACGTGCACGTCGTTGTCGATCGCGTCCTGCGCGGCTTCCTCCGGCGTCTGGAACAGCGGGCCCACGTCCACGTCGAAGCCGATGTCGGCGAAGGCGGTGGCGATCACCTTGGCGCCGCGGTCATGCCCGTCCTGGCCCATCTTGACCACCAGCATGCGCGGGCGGCGGCCCTCCTCCTCGGCGAAACCCTCGATGTCCTTCTGGATCGCCTCGAAATCGGCGTCGCCCTCGTAGGCAGCGCCATACACCCCGGCGAGCGTCTTCACCTCGGCGCGGTGACGGCCGAACACCCGCTCCATCGCATCCGAGATCTCGCCCACGGTGGCCCGCGCCCGCGCGGCCTCCACCGCCGCCTCCAGCAGGTTGCCCTGCCCCAAGCGCGCCACCTCCTCCAGCGCGGCAAGGGCTGCGTCGCAGGCCGGCTGGTCGCGGCTGTCGCGGATGCGCTTCAGCCGGGCCACCTGCGCCTCGCGCACCGCGACATTGTCGACGTCGAGGATCTCGATCGGGTCGGGCTTCGCGGGGCGGTACTTGTTCACCCCCACGATCACCTCGTCGCCCCGGTCCACCGCGGCCTGCCGGCGGGCGGCACTCTCCTCGATCCTGAGCTTGGGCATGCCGGAGGCGACGGCCTTCGTCATGCCCCCCATGGCCTCCACCTCCTCCATCAGCGCCCAGGCGGCCTCGGCGAGATCGGCGGTGAGCTTCTCCACGTAGTAGGAGCCGGCCAGCGGGTCGACCACGTTGCAGATGCCGGTCTCCTCCTGGAGGATGAGCTGGGTGTTGCGCGCGATGCGGGCGGAAAACTCGGTGGGCAGCGCGATCGCCTCGTCGAGCGCGTTGGTGTGCAGGCTCTGCGTGCCACCGAGCGCGGCCGACATCGCCTCGTAGGCGGTGCGGATCACGTTGTTGTAGGGGTCCTGCTCCTGCAGGCTCACGCCGGAGGTCTGGCAATGGGTGCGCAGCATCTTCGAGCCGGGCTTCTTCGCGCCGAACCCGTCCATGATCCGGGCCCAGAGCAGGCGGGCGGCGCGCAGCTTCGCCGCCTCCATGAAGAAGTTCATCCCGATGGCGAAGAAGAAGCTCAGCCGGCCGGCAAAGGCGTCCACGTCCATGCCGCTGGCGATGGCCGCCTTCACGTATTCGCGCCCGTCCGCGAGCGTGAAGGCCAGCTCCTGCACCAGCGTGGCACCCGCCTCCTGCATGTGGTAGCCGGAGATCGAGATGGAGTTGAACCGCGGCATCTCTCGCGCCGTGAAGCCGATGATGTCGGAGACGATCCGCATCGAGGGCTCGGGCGGGTAGATGTAGGTGTTGCGGACCATGAACTCCTTGAGGATGTCGTTCTGGATGGTGCCGGAAAGCTCGGCGCGGCTCGCACCCTGCTCCTCGCCCGCCACGATGAAGCTCGCGAGGATGGGGATCACGGCGCCGTTCATCGTCATCGAGACCGACATTTCCTTCAGCGGGATGCCGTCGAAGAGGATCTTCATGTCCTCGACCGAGTCGATGGCCACGCCCGCCTTGCCCACGTCGCCCACCACGCGCGGGTGGTCGCTGTCGTAGCCGCGGTGGGTGGCGAGGTCGAAGGCCACCGAGAGGCCCTTCTGCCCGGCCGCGAGGTTGCGCCGGTAGAAGGCGTTGCTCTCCTCGGCGGTGGAGAAACCGGCATACTGGCGGATGGTCCAGGGGCGGCCGGCATACATCGTGGCGCGGGGGCCGCGGGTGAAGGGCTCCATCCCCGGCAGGCTGTCGAGATGGCTCAGCCCCTCGAGGTCGTCCGCGGTGTAGAGCGGCTTCACCGCGATCCCCTCCACGGTGTTCCAGGTGAGATCGTCGAGAGGCCGGCCCTTGAGTTCCTTCTCGGCCAGCGCACGCCAGGCGTCGAGCTTGTCGGTCATCGTTGCGTCTCCCTTGCCGGGTCCTCGGCGGACCGCTTGTCCTCCCCCCGGGAGGGCTCTCCCGGTGTGCCCGGGGGCGGTGCGCCGCCCTCCGGGCCTGAGTATCGGTGCCCCTCGGGGGCCACGTATCGGGGCCCTCCGGGCCCATGCATCGGGGCCCTCGGGGCCCACGCGGAATTCAGGCGAATTCCATGATCACGTCATCGACCGCGAGGCTCGCGCCCGGGGCGGCATTGATCTTCGAGACCACGCCGGCACGCTCGGCGCGCAGCACGTTCTCCATCTTCATCGCCTCCACGGTGCAGAGCGCCTGGCCCTCCTGCACCTCGTCGCCCTCCGCCACCGCGATGGACACCACCAGCCCGGGCATCGGGCAGAGCAGCAGCTTCGAGGTGTCGGGCGGCAGCTTCTCGGGCATCAGCGCCGCAAGCTCGGCGGCGCGCGGCGTCATCACCCGCACCGTGAGGTCGGCGCCGCGGAAGCGCATGCGCATCGCCCCGGTCACGGCGTCGAACTTCACGATCAGCGGGGTGCCGTTCACCTTCGCGCGCACCAGCGTCTCGCCGGGCTGCCAGCCGGTCTCGATGGCCAGCACCGCGCCGTTCACCGTCACGTCGCTCACGCCGTTGGTCTCGCTCACCGACACGTCGAACCGCCGGCCGCCCATCAGCACCACGGCATCCGGGCGCACCACGCGGCGGTGGTTGCGCATCGCACCCGAGATCTGCGCCGCACGCGCCTCCGCCCGCCGGTGCATCACGGCCGCGAGGGCCGCCAGCCGGTCAAGCTCCGCCCCGGGCAGCTCCGCGCCGCCGAAACCCTCCGGGTATTCCTCGGCGATGAAGGCGGTGGTGATCTCGCCGGAGACGAAGCGCGGGTGGTCCATCACCGCGGCGAGGAACGGCAGGTTGTGCCCGATCCCCTCCACCTCGAACCCGTCGAGCGCGTTGCGCATGCCCTCGATGGCGGCGGGCCGGTCCGGGCCCCAGGTGCAGAGCTTGGCGATCATCGGGTCGTAGTACATCGAGATCTCGCCGCCCTCGAACACGCCGGTGTCGTTGCGCACGGCATGCGTTCCGGTGGCCACCTCCTCGGGCGGGCGGTAGCGGGTGAGCCGGCCGATTGAGGGCAGGAAGTTGCGATACGGGTCCTCGGCATAGAGCCGGCTCTCCATCGCCCAGCCGGTCAGCGTCACGTCTTCCTGGCGCAGCGAGAGCGTCTCGCCATAGGCGACGCGGATCATCTGCTCCACCAGGTCGATGCCGGTGATCAGCTCCGTCACCGGGTGCTCCACCTGCAAACGTGTATTCATTTCAAGGAAGTAGAAGTTGCGGCTGCCATCGACGATGAACTCCACCGTGCCGGCGGAGCAATAGTCCACCGCCTTCGCGAGCGCCACGGCCTGCTCGCCCATCGCGCGGCGGGTGGCCTCGTCGAGGAACGGGCTCGGCGCCTCCTCGATGACCTTCTGGTTGCGCCGCTGGATGGAGCATTCCCGCTCGCCGAGGTAGATGCAGTTGCCGTGCTGGTCGCCCAGCACCTGGATCTCGATGTGCCGCGGCTGGGTGACGAATTTCTCGATGAAGATCCGGTCATCGCCGAACGACGCCTTCGCCTCGTTGCGCGAGAGCTGGAAGCCCTCCCGCGCCTCGGCGTCGTTCCAGGCGATGCGCATGCCCTTGCCGCCGCCCCCCGCCGAGGCCTTGATCATCACCGGATAGCCGATCTCACCGGAGATCTTCACCGCCTCCTCGGCGTCGGCGATCAGCCCCATGTAGCCCGGCACGGTCGACACCCCGGCCTCGGCCGCGAGCTTCTTCGAGGTGATCTTGTCACCCATCGCCTCGATGGCGCCCACCGGCGGCCCGATGAAGGCGACACCGGCCTTCGCCAGCGCCTCGGCAAACTCGGCCCGCTCGGAGAGGAAGCCATAGCCCGGGTGCACCGCCTCGGCGCCGGTGGCCTTCACCGCATCGAGGATCTTGTCGATCACGATGTAGGACTGGTTGGCCGGCGGCGGGCCGATATGCACCGCCTCGTCGGCCATGGCGACATGCAGGGCATGACGGTCGGCGTCGGAATAGACCGCGACCGTCTTGATGCCCATGCGCCGCGCCGTCTTGATCACCCGGCACGCGATTTCGCCCCGATTGGCGATCAGGATCTTCTTGAACATGGCTGCCCTTCCAGTCTCTCGGAAATGGTATTGGTGGGGGCAAGCCGATGTGCGGACACGCGAAAGCCCCCGCGCGGCGCGCAGGGGCCTCGTGTATCTCTCAGGCCCGAAGGCCGGCGCTCAGCGCCAGAGGGGCTTGCCCAGGTTGACGTCGTCCTCGTCGGTGACAGCGCCGGCGACCGCACCGGCACCTGCGCCCACGGCAGCACCCGTCGCGACCGAACCGCCGGTGATCGCGGAGCCCGCGCCACCCACGAGCGCGCCGATGCCGGCGCCGGACACGGCACGGTCACCCGAGCCGGAACCACAGGCCGCGAGGCCGAAAGCAGACGCGGCCAGAAGGGCGATGACGGAAACACGCATGGAACTTCTCCTCTCTCGTGATCTCGAACCGGCCGCAGGGCGACCTCTTCGACACAAGAACGTACGAAGCACGCGGTTCGTTCCGTCGCCCCCTGCGGCAGGGCGCCACGGGCGCGATCACGAAAGCGTTTGCGGGGCGTCATCACGCCTGCTCCGCCAGGTGCGGGAAGCTCTTCGCCACCGCGTCGAGGTCGACCCGCAGCAGCGCCTCGTAGGAGGTGGGGTCGAAGGGCTCGACCGTCACCACCTCGCGCCCCAGCAGCCAGCTCAGCCGGCCGGCGTCGAGATTGCCGCGCTCGAAGGGCTCGTCGCCGAAATGCTCGATGAGGGCGGCGAGGAAATACTCGTCCGCCTCCCGGTCCGCCGGGCGACGGTCACGGAAGCGCTCGCGCGCCTTCAGCTCGGTCGGCTTCGGCGAGGCGCGGCGGATGACGAACTGCATGTCCGTGCCCGGCTGCCGGCCGGGAAACCCGCGGTGCTTGATCATGTCGCGATCTCCCTTCCGGCCGCGCCGGCGCGATCTGCCTGCAGGGCCACGTCCGCGCCGCTTTCCTGTACCGCCGCGCCGGCACGTTCTGTTCCAATAGCCTCGCCCGCGCATTCCTTTTCAGTCGCCGCGCCGGCGCGTACCTTTTCAGCAGCCGCGCAAGCGCGGCGGTGGGCATGCATGGTCCAGCGGGCGCGCAGCCCGGTGTCGGAGAGGAGCTCGGCCGCCCGCGCCTCCCAAGCCGCCGAGACCGGGCCGCCGGCGCGCAGCGCACCGCCCGCGCCGAGCCTCAGCAGGGCCTCGCCCCCGGGCCGCTCCTCGGTCTCCACCGTCACCACCGGCGAAAAGCCCCGCACCCGGGACAGCGCGCGCCACAGGTCCTGGCGCACCTGCCGGGCCACGGCCGTGCGGAAGCGCTCGGCATCGCCGTCGAGCCGCACCGGCCATTCGGCCCGGGCCGCGAAATCGGCCCGCTCCGCCCCGCGCGCGGCGTGGCAGGTGCGTGGCCCGTCATGGCGCATCACCCAGTCGGTCATTCCGGCCTCCGGGCGAGACAGTCGATCTCCACAAGCGCGCCCACGGCCAGGCCGCTCACCCCCACAGTGGTGCGGGCCGGCAGGCGGCCGGGCGCGAAGAACGTCTCGTAAGTCTCGTTGAATTCGGCATAATCGCGGTCGAACCGGGTGAGGTAGCAGCGGCATTGCACCACGTGCTCCAGCCCCAGCCCCACGCCCTTGAGCACGATCTCGAGGTTGCGCATCACCCGCTCGGTCTGGGCGGCGATGCCCTCCGGCAGGGGCGCGTCGGGCGCCTCGGGGTCGGTGGGCATCTGGCCGGTGAGCACCACCCAGCCCGCGGCCTCCACCGCGTGGCTGAACGGCGCCACGGGGCGCGGGCCCTGCGGCAGCAGGTGGAAGATCGTCGCCCCGCTCACAAGGCCCTCCGCCGGGTGTCAACCGCTGCGCAATGCATCGATCAGCTCGTCCTTCGTCATCTTCGAACGCCCCTCCAGGCCGATCTCGCGGGCCCGGTCGTAGAGGTCGTCCCTGGTCCAGTCCTCGTAGGGCGGCGCCTTGCCGCCCCGCTTCGACGCAGCCTTGCCCGAATTGGCAATCCGCGCCGCCTTCTCGCGCGAGGCGCCCTCCTTGCGCAGCGCCTCGTAGGTCTCGTCGTCCTTCACGGACGGTCCGTGGTTCCGGGTCATTCCGGCCTCCTCTGCTCGGGGGATATCCCCCGAACGCGCGAAAGGCCGGCCGGGTTCGCCCCTCAGAGCGGGATGTTGTCGTGCTTCTTCCAGGGGTTCGTGAGCTTCTTGCCCCGCAACGAGGCAAAGGCACGCGAGACGCGCCGCCGCGTGGAATGCGGCATGATCACCTCGTCGATGAAACCTTTTTCCGCGGCAACAAAGGGGTTTGCAAAGCGTTCCTCATACTCGGCCGTGCGCGCGGCGATCTTCTCCGGGTCGCCCAGCTCGGAGCGGTAGAGGATCTCCACCGCGCCCTTGGCGCCCATCACCGCGATCTCGGCCGTGGGCCAGGCATAGTTGAAATCGCCGCGCAGGTGCTTGGAGGCCATCACGTCATAGGCGCCGCCATAGGCCTTGCGGGTGATCACGGTCACCTTCGGCACCGTGGCCTCGCCATAGGCGAACAGGAGCTTCGCGCCGTGCTTGATCACGCCGCCATATTCCTGCCCCGTGCCCGGCAGGAAGCCCGGCACGTCGACGAAGGTGAGGATCGGGATCTCGAAGGCGTCGCAGAAGCGCACGAAGCGCGCGGCCTTGCGCGAGCTGTCGATGTCGAGGCAGCCGGCCAGCACCATCGGCTGGTTCGCCACCACGCCCACGGTCGAGCCTTCCAGCCGGATGAAGCCGGTGATGATGTTCTTCGCGAACTCGGCCTGGATCTCGTAGAAATCGCCCTCGTCGGCCACCTTCAGGATCAGCTCCTTCATGTCGTAGGGCTGGTTGGCGTTGTCGGGCACCAGGGTGTCGAGGCTGTTCTCCACCCGGGCGGGGTCGTCGAAGAACGGCCGCACCGGGGGTTTCTCGCGGTTGTTGAGCGGCAGCAGGTCGACCAGGCGGCGCACCTCGATCAGCGCCTCCACGTCGTTCTCGAAGGCGCCGTCGGCCACCGAGCTCTTCACGGTGTGGGTGCGCGCGCCGCCCAGCTCCTCGGCGGTGACGATCTCGTTGGTCACCGTCTTCACCACGTCCGGGCCGGTGACGAACATGTAGGACGAATCGCGCACCATGAAGATGAAGTCGGTCATCGCGGGGGAATAGACCGCCCCGCCCGCGCAGGGGCCCATGATCACCGAGATCTGCGGCACCACGCCGGAGGCGAGCACGTTCTTCTGGAACACGTCCGCGTAGCCGGCGAGGGAGGCGACGCCTTCCTGGATGCGCGCGCCGCCCGAATCGTTGAGCCCGATCACCGGGGCGCCGTTCTGCACCGCCATGTCCATGATCTTGCAGATCTTCTGGGCGTGGGTTTCGGACAGCGAGCCGCCGAACACGGTGAAATCCTGGCTGAACACATAGACCATGCGGCCGTTGATCGTGCCCCAGCCGGTCACCACCCCGTCGCCGGACATCCGGGTGTCCTGCATGCCGAAATCGGTGCAGCGATGGGTGACGAACATGTCGAATTCTTCGAAGGAGCCCTCGTCGAGCAGCAGGTCGAGCCGCTCGCGCGCGGTGAGCTTGCCCTTCGCATGCTGGGCGGCGATGCGCTTCTCACCGCCGCCCGCGCGGGCGTCTGCGCGCCGGGCTTCGAGCTCTTCGAGGATGTCCTTCATAAGCGTGTCCTCCCGGGACCTGGGCCGTCTCGTTCCGCGCGACCATAGCGCCGGTGCGCGCGGGTGTGGAGCGTTGATTGGCGAAGTTGCGTAGTTTACAAACCAGGCAGACTGCGAATTGCGAACTTGCGAAGCCTCCCGGGAGGGCAGAGATGCAGCGCGACCAGAAACTCTATGCCGGTGTCCAGCTGCGCGAGACGCGCACCGCATCGGGCCTCACCCAGAGGGCCTTTGCGCAGAGGTTAGGCGTATCGCTCTCCTATCTCAACCAGATGGAGAACAATCACCGCCCGGTCTCGGCCGCGGTGGTGCTTGCGCTGGCGCGCGAGTTCGCCTTCGACCTCTCCACCCTGCGCGCCGGCGAGGCCGCCCGCATGACCGCCGACCTGCGCGAGGCGCTGGCCGACCCGGTCTTCGGCCCCTCGCCGCCGATGGCCGAGCTGCAGCTGATCGCCTCCAACGCGCCGATGCTGGCCCGCGCGGTGCTCAACCTGCACGCCGCCCACCGCGAGAGCCGCGAGCGCCTCGCCTCGCTCGACGAGGCGCTGGGGCGCGGCGACAGCGCCCTCCTGCCCCAGCCCTGGGAGGAGGTGCGCGACTTCTTCCACTATTGCGACAACTACATCGACGCGGTCGACCATGCCGCCGAGCGCTTCTCCGAGCGCGCGGGGATGACCGGCGCGGGCCAGCTGGAAAACGGCATCGCCTGGCTCGCCGAGCGCGGGGTGGAAACCCGGCGCGAGGCTTCCGGCCCCTTGCGCCACTACGATGCCGCCGCCCGGGTGCTGCATCTCTCGGCCCGCGCGCCGGCGCCGACGCTCGCCTTCCAGCTCGCCCACCAGGTGGCGCTGCTCGAGCATGGCGACCTGCTCGACGCCACGCTCGACCTCGCCCGCTTCCGCACGTCGGAGGCCCGCGCCATCTGCCGCATCGGGCTTGCGAACTATTTCGCCGGCGCCGCCCTGCTGCCCTACCGCCGCTTCCTCGCCGCGGCGCGGCAGGAGCGGCACGACCTCGAGGTGCTGGCCGAGCGCTTCGGCGCCTCGCTCGAGCAGGTGGCGCACCGGCTCTCCACCCTGCAGCGGCCGGGGGCGAAGGGGGTGCCGTTCTTCTTCGTGCGCGTCGACCAGGCCGGCACGATCACCAAGCGCCACTCCGCGACGAAGCTGCAGTTCGCCCGCTACGGCGGCGCCTGCCCGCTGTGGAACGTGCACCAGGCCTTCGAGACGCCGGGCCGCTTCCTGCGCCAGCTCGCCGAGACACCGGACGGCGCGCGCTACCTCTGCCTCGCCCGCGAGATCACCAAGCCCGGCGGCCGCTTCCGCGCCCCGCGCCAGCGCTTCGCCATCTGCCTCGGCTGCGAGATCACCCACGCCGAGGCGCTCGTCTACGCCGACGATCTCGACATCACCAACGCCACCGCCTTCGAGCCCATCGGCATCTCCTGCCGGATCTGCGACCGCACCGACTGCCACCAGCGCGCCGTGCCGCCGCTGGAAAAACCCCTGCGCATCGACCCCGACCGGCGCGACACCCTGCCCTACGGCATCGAGACCCAGTCCTGAGGGCGCGCGGGATGGCCTGCGGGGGAGCAACGCGCTCCTCGCCGAGGGGGCCTCGCGGCCCCCGCAGCTCGGCCCGCGTGGCGAAGGGCCCTGCGGCCCTCCGCCACCAGCGGCACCCTGGAGCATCGGGGGTAACCATGGGACGGCGGCAATCGGGCAGACCAGCCGCCACCCCGCGCGGGCGCCGGCCTGCATCGCAGGCCGGCGTGGCCCAACGCGGAGGCGACAGTCGCGCGCAGCGCGGGTGTCAACGGAGGGGCGGGAGGCCTCCCTGCCCGACCCGTGGTTCGAGGCTCGGGTGTCGGCCTCAGCCCGGAGCGCACCAGTGGATCCCGCCTTCGGAGGGAGGGACGCCGTGCAAGCCTCCACACCTCCCTGCGATTCCGGAGCCATTCCCGCGTCCCACTCCGACGAGGGTGGCTGGCCCGTGATACGCTCGCCCGCCCCACCCGGGGATGGAGCCGGATTGCCCGGGCTGCAGTGCGCTTCGGCTTCGGCTTCGGCTTCGGCTTCGGCTTCGGCTTCGGCTTCGGCTTCGGAAGCCACGCGGGCGGCAGCCACGCGGCGTCAACCCGCGAGTTGACAGCTGTCAACCCACGTCGGTGGGGCCCCGGCGGTCGCGGCGCAGGGTGGCGTAGAGCACGTGGGTGCGCCAGCGGCCGTTGATCTGCAGGTAGCTCTGGGCCACGCCCTCGTACTTGAAGCCGACGCGTTCGAGCAGCCCGCGCGAGGGGGCGTTTTCCGGCAGGCAGGCGGCCTCGATGCGCGAGAGGTCCATGCGCGCGAAGGCATGGGCCACCACCGCCTCCAGCGCCTCGGACATGTAGCCCTGCCGGGCGTAGGGCGCGCCCACCCAGTAGCCCACCGTGGCGGCCTGGGCCGGGCCGCGGCGGATGTTGTCGAGGGTGATGGCGCCCACCAGCGCGCCGTCGTCCTTGCGGATCAGGAACAGCGGCACGGCGCGTTCGGTCTCGATGGCGCGTTTTGCCCAGGCCACCCGGTTGCGGAAGGCCTGGGGCGAGAGATGGTCGGCGGCGCGCACCGGCTCCCAGCGGGCGAGGAAATCATGCCCGTCGCGGCGCAGCGCCGCCCAGGGGTGGTGATCCTCGCGCCGCGGGGGCCGCAGCACGAGCCGTGCCGTGGGGATACGGACCTGCGGAGCCTGTCGGAGCAGCCCCAGCACCAGTCTCAGGCCGCGAGGCGCTGCGCGAGGGCGACGTGGTCCGGCGCGGTGCCGACGGGGCCGTAGAGCGCCAGCGCCGGCGGGCGGACGAGCAGCGCGCGGGCATAGGCCCGGGCCCCGGCGGCGTCCACCGCGTCGATGCGCTCCACCGCTTCCGAGAGGTCGGGCACCCGGTCCCAGATCGCCAGCACCCGGGCGAGGCGCTCGCAGCGCGCGGAGGGCGATTCGAGCCCCATCAGCAGCCCGGCCTTCATCTGCGCGCGGGCACGGGCGATCTCGGCCTCGCCCATGTCCTCCGCGGCGCGGCGCAGCTCGTCGACCGTGATGCGCGCGAGATCGGCCACCTCGGAGGCGCCGGTGCCGGCGTAGATGGTGAGCGAGCCGGTGTCGGCATAGGCCGAGGCATGCGAGCCGATGGTGTAGCACAGGCCGCGCTTCTCGCGGATCTCCTGGAACAGGCGCGAGGACATGCCACCACCGAGCGCCGTGGCAAACACCTGCGCGGTGTAGACATCGGAATCGCGGTAGCCCGGGCCCTCGAGCGACAGGGCGAAATGCGCCTGCTCCAGCGTCTTCACCTCGCGCCGCTCGCCGCCCGAGAAGCGCGCGCCGAGCGCCTCGGGCACGCGCCGCGCCGGCATCGAGCCGAACACCTGCTCGGCCAGGCGCACCACCGCCTCGTGGTCCACCCCGCCGGCGGCGGAGAGGATCATCTGGTCCGGGGCGTAGAACTGGCCGGTGAAGCGGCGCAGGTCGCCCTCGCCGAAGCCGCGCACCAGGTCGGCCGGCCCGAGGATGGAGCGGCCGAAGGGCTGGTCGGGGTAGGAGACCTCGTGCAGCCAGTCGAAGATGATGTCGTCCGGCGTGTCGAGCGTCTGGCCGATCTCCTGCAGGATCACCCCGCGCTCCACCGAGATCTCCCGCGCGTCGAACGTGGGGTTCATCACGATGTCGCCGATCAGGTCGATCGCCAGCGGCACGTCGGCCGAGAGCACCCGGGCGTAATAGGCTGTCATCTCCTTGGAGGTGTAGGCGTTGAGATAGCCGCCCACGTCCTCGATCTCCTCGGCGATCTGCAGGGCAGAGCGCCGGGCCGTGCCCTTGAAGGCCATGTGCTCGAGGAAATGCGCGATGCCGGTCTCGCCTTCGCCCTCGTGGCGCGAGCCCGCGTTCACCCACACGCCGACGGCGGCAGACTGCAGCCCCGGCATGTGTTCGGTGACGATGCGGAACCCGTTGGGCAGGGTATGGGTGGCAATGCTCACGTGCGCGTGTCCTTGATCAGGGTCTCGAGGGTTGCGAGATCGTTGGCCACAACCTGCACCCGCTCGGGCCGCTCGTAAAGATCCGCCATGTGGACGGGCAGGCCCGGGCGCTGGCCGCAGGCCTCCTCCACGGCGTCGGGGAATTTCGCCGCATGGGCGGTGGCGAGGCTGACCACCGGCGTGCGCCGGCTGCCGTGCACCGCATCGGCCGCGTGCACGCCCACCGCGGTGTGCGGGCAGATCACCATCTCGTTCTGCTCGAACATGGTGGCGATGGTGGCCTTGGTCTCCTCCTCCGAGGCGCGGGCGGAATCGAACTCTGCCCGCAGCCGCGAGAGCGCGCCCTGCGAGAGGGTGAAGCCGCCGCCGGCGCGCAGCTCGTCCATCAGCCGCGAGACCGCATCGCCCTCCCGGTCGTAGAGGTCGAAGAGCAGGCGCTCGAAGTTGGAGGACACCTGGATGTCCATCGAGGGCGAGATCGAGGGGTGCACGCCTTCCTTGCGGTAGCTGCCGCTCTCGATCGTGCGGTGCAGGATGTCGTTGAGGTTGGTCGCCACGATCAGCCGCTCGACGGGCAGGCCCATGCGCTTGGCCACGTAGCCTGCGAAGATGTCGCCGAAATTGCCGGTGGGCACCGAGAAGCTCACCGCCCGGTGCGGCGCGCCGAGCGCCACGGCGGTGGTGAAGAAGTACACGGTCTGCGCCAGCACGCGCGCCCAGTTGATCGAGTTCACCGCCGCGAGGTTCACCGCGTCGCGGAAGGCAAAATCGTTGAACATGTCCTTCACGCGGGCCTGGCAATCGTCGAAATCGCCCTCCACCGCGATGGCATGGACATTGTCCTCCACCGGCGTGGTCATCTGGCGGCGCTGCACCTCCGAGACCCGCCCGTGCGGGTAGAGGATGAACACGTCGACCGAGGAGAGGCCGCGGAAGGCCTCGATGGCGGCGGAGCCGGTGTCGCCCGAGGTGGCGCCCACGATGGTCACCCGCTTGCCCGCCCGGGTGAGGGCGAGGTCGAAGAGCTGGCCGATGAGCTGCATCGCCACGTCCTTGAAGGCGAGCGTCGGCCCGTGGTGCAGCTCGGCGAGGAACCTGCCCGGCGCGTATTGCGCCAGCGGCACCCGCGCCTCGGAGCGGAAGCCGGCATAGGCGCGCGCGATGGCGCCGCGGAACTCGTCATCGGTGAAGGCGTCGCCGATGAAGGGGCGCATGACCCGGTAGGCCACTTCCTCGTAGGGCGCGCCGGCGAGATCGGCGATCTGCCCGGCGGTCATCTGCGGCCAGCTTTCCGGCACGTAGAGCCCGCCGTCGCGGGCGAGGCCGGTGAGCATGGCCTCTTCGAAGGAAAGCACGGGCGCATGGCCGCGCGTGGAGATGTAGCGCATTGAATACCCCTGCGGTTGTCGGGCCGTGTCATACCGCCCGCCGCCCGCCGTTTCCAGCGTATTTGCCGGATCTTTACTGGATGATTACCGGGTTTGCGCGGCGGGAAGCCCCGCGAAGGGCCCCGCCGCGCGGCTGTTCAGGCGGTTGCCGCCGCGAGCGCCTGGTCGAGATCGGCGATGAGATCGGCGGCACTTTCGATGCCGATGGACAGGCGCACCATGTCGGGCGCCGCCCCTGCCGCCTCCTGCTGCCCGGGATCGAGCTGGCGGTGGGTGGTGGACGCCGGGTGGATGATGAGCGAGCGCGTGTCCCCGAGGTTTGCCACGTGGGAGAAGATCTCCACCGCGTCCACCAGCTTCACGCAGGCCTCGTACCCGCCCTTCACGCCGAAGGTGAAGAGCGCGCCGGCGCCCTTGGGATAGAGCGCCTCGGCCCGCGCATGCCAGGGCGAGCTCGCGAGCCCGGGCCAGGTGACACGCGCCACGCGGGGGTCCGCCTCCAGCCATTCGGCCACGGCCTTCGCGTTTGCCACGTGCTTTTCCATGCGCATGGACAGGGTCTCGATGCCCTGCAGGGTGATCCAGGCGTTCATCGGGCTCTGGCACATGCCGAGGTCGCGCAGCCCCACCGCGTGGCCGTGCAGCACGAAGGCGAGCGGCCCGAAGGTCTCGTGGAATTTCAGGCCGTGGTAGGCGGGCTCGGGCGCGCTGAGGCTGGGGAAGCGGCCCGAGGCCGACCAGTCGAACTTGCCCGAATCGACCACCACACCCCCCATGGCCGAGCCGTTGCCCGAGAGGTATTTCGTGGTGGAATGCACCACCAGCGTGGCGCCCATCGCGATCGGGTTGCACAGGTAGGGGGTGGCGGTGGTGTTGTCGACGATGAGCGGGATGCCCTTGCGTTGCGCGATCTCCGCGAGGGCCGGGATGTCGGTGACATAGCCGCCGGGGTTGCAGATGCTCTCGCAGAAGATCGCCTTGGTGCGTTCGTCGCAGGCGGCCTCCAGCGCGGCGAGGTCCTCGGTGTCGGCGAAGCGCGCCTCCCAGCCGAAACGGCGGATGGTGTGGGAAAACTGGGTGATGGTGCCGCCGTAGAGCCGGTTCGACGACACGATATTGTCCCCCGGCCCCATGAGCGGGAAGAGTGCCAGGATCTGCGCCGCATGCCCCGAGGAGGTGGCGACCGCCCCCACCCCGCCCTCGAGCGAGGCGATGCGCTCCTGCAGGGCCGAGACGGTGGGGTTGGTCAGCCGCGAGTAGATGAAGCCGACCTCCTGCAGGTTGAACAGGGCGGCGGCGTGATCCGCGTCGCGGAACACGTAGGCGGTGGTCTGGTAGATCGGCGTCTGGCGCGCGCCCGTGGCGGGGTCGGGCTTGGCGCCACCGTGAACCTGCAGCGTGTCGAAGCCGTAGGAATGGGGTGCGTCGGTCATCGTGAGGTCCTCCGGTTGTCGTTTTGCGGGAGATTACCCAAATCCGTGTCCACGTCCACCGCGCTCGCGCGGTGGCGTCTTTTCATCGTCCACCGGGCTTGCACGGTGGCGTCTCATCTCGCCCACCGGGCCTGCACGGCGGCGCCTGTATCGTCCTCCGGGGCGCGCTTTCCTCCGTCGCCCGGTCCGGGGGGCGGGATGGCGGGCGGTCCCGGCCGGGCTTGCATGGCGGCCCGTCGTCCCCATCTGCCAGCCCTGCGGGGGTGTTGCCGTTCGCTCCGTCATCCGCGCCCGGACCGGCCGCCACGGGACGGCCCGGGCCGGTGCCGACGGGTTGCTCTCCTAGGGCATCGGCGGTGTCCGCGTCCGTGACGAAACGCACGCTTTACGGGGCGGAAGGCAGGGTCACGGCGGGGGTTGCGCCCCGCGCCAAGCCGGGGAACCATGCGGGAATCTGGCCAGTTGACATTGCTGCCCGCGAAACCACATGTTCCCGCTCCTCAGGGAACCGCGCTTTTTGTTCAGGAGTCTGCATGGCTGTCGTCGTCGTCGAATCCCCGGCCAAGGCAAAGACAATCAACAAGTATCTGGGCAGCGACTACACGGTTCTCGCCTCCTTCGGCCATGTCCGCGACCTGGTGGAGAAGGACGGATCGGTCGACCCGGACAACAATTTCGAGATGAAATGGGAGGTGGCGCCCGCCTCCCAGAAGCATGTCCGCGCCATCGCCGAGGCGCTTGCCTCCGACGACAAGCTCATTCTCGCCACCGACCCCGACCGCGAGGGCGAGGCGATCTCGTGGCACCTGATGGAGGCGCTCTCCAAGCGCCGCGCCCTGAAGAAGACCACCGAGGTGGAGCGGGTGGTGTTCAACGCCATCACCAAGAACGCGGTCACCGAGGCGATGAAGAAGCCCCGCGCCGTCGACATGGAGCTGGTCGAGGCCTATCTCGCCCGCCGCGCGCTCGACTACCTGGTGGGCTTCAACCTCTCGCCGGTGCTCTGGCGCAAGCTGCCGGGGGCGAAATCCGCCGGGCGCGTGCAGTCGGTGGCGCTGCGGCTGATCGTCGAGCGCGAGATGGAGATCGAGGCGTTCCGCGCCCGGGAATACTGGAGTGTCACGGCGGTGCTCGAGACGCCGCGGGGCCAGGAGTTCCGCGCCCGCCTCACCATGCTTTCGGGCAAGAAGCTCGACAAGTTCGACATCGCGAGCGAGGCCGCGGCCAGCCTCGCCGTGCAGGCCGTCACCTCGCGCGATCTCGCGGTCACCTCGGTCGAGGCGAAACCGGCGAGCCGCAACCCCGCCGCGCCCTTCATGACCTCCACCCTGCAGCAGGAGGCCAGCCGCAAGTTCGGCATGGGCGCCCAGGCCACCATGCGCACCGCCCAGAAGCTCTACGAGGCCGGGCACATCACCTACATGCGGACCGACGGCATCGACATGGCGCCCGAGGCGGTGATGGCCGCGCGCGACGTGATCGTCGACCGCTACGGCAAGGAGTACATCCCCTCCAGCCCGCGCATGTACAAGAACAAGGCGAAGAACGCCCAGGAAGCGCATGAGTGCATCCGCCCCACCGACATGTCCCGCGCGCCGGACCGGCTGTCGCTGGAGCCCGACCAGCGCAGGCTCTACGACCTGATCTGGAAGCGCGCGCTGGCGAGCCAGATGGAGGCCGCCCGCTTCGAGCGCACCGTGGTCGAGATCGCCTCGAAGGACGGCGAGGTGGGCCTGCGCGCCAATGGCCAGGTCGTGACCTTCGACGGCTTCCTGAAGGTCTACGAGGAGGGCCGCGACGAGGCCCCCTCGCGCGATGACGAGGAAGGCGACGGCGCCCGCCTGCCGGTGATCCACGAGGGCGAGAAGACCGCGAAACGGGACGTCTCCCCCGAGCAGCACTTCACCCAGCCGCCGCCGCGCTACACCGAGGCGACGCTGGTGAAACGCATGGAGGAGCTCGGCATCGGCCGCCCCTCCACCTATGCCTCGATCGTGACCACCATCCAGGACCGCGGCTACGTGCTGAAGGACAAGAACCGGCTGATCCCGCAGGACAAGGGCCGGCTGGTGACCGCCTTCCTCGAGAACTACTTCGGCAAATACGTGGGCTATGATTTCACCGCGGCGCTGGAGGAGGACCTCGACGAGGTCTCCGCCGGCAACAAGGACTGGCACGAGGTGCTGGCCCGGTTCTGGAAGGATTTCCACGCCGCCGTGGGCGAGACCTCCGAGCTGCGCATCACCGACGTGCTGGAGAAGATCAACGAGGTGCTGGCCCCGCACCTGTTCCCGCCCCGCGAGGACGGCAAGGACCCGCGCCTGTGCCCGAACTGCGGCGAGGGCCGGCTGTCGATGCGCACCTCGCGCGCCGGCGGCGCCTTCATCGGCTGCTCCAACTACCCCGAGTGCCGCTACACCCGCCCCATGTCGGGCGAGGTGGAAGGCGGCGATTTCGCCGGGCCGGACGGCAAGCTGCTCGGCCATGACGACAACGGCCTGCCGGTCACCCTGCGCACCGGGCGCTTCGGCCCCTACGTGCAGCTCGGCGAGCAGGAGGAGGGCTCGAAGGAGAAGCCGAAGCGCGCCTCCATCCCCAAGGGCATGGCGCTGGAGGACGTGGACCTGAAGCGCGCGCTCGACCTGCTGTCGCTGCCGCGGCTGATCGGCATGCACCCGGAGGACGGCGAGCCCGTGGAGGCCTCCATCGGCCGCTTCGGCCCCTACGTGCGCCACGGCAAGACCTACGCCAACATCAAGGACGCGGAGGAGGTGCTCACCATCGGCATGAACCGCGCGATGGAAGTACTGGCGCAGAAGGCCGCCCGCGGGGGCGGACGCGGTGCCGCGGCCCAGCCGCTGCGCGAGCTCGGCGAGCACCCGGACGGCGGCGCCCTGCAGGTGATGCCCGGCCGCTACGGCCCTTACGTGAAATGGGAGAAGGTGAACGCCACCATTCCCAAGGACGTGACGCCCGAGGAAATCACCCTCGAGGCCGCGGTGGAATTGGTGAACGCCAAGGCCGCGACCACCGGCAAGGGCCGCAAGAAGGCGCCGGCGAAGAAGGCGACAGCGGCGAAGAAACCCGCCGCCTCGAAGGCGAAGAAGACCACCGCCGCCAGCAAGAGCACCACGACGAAAGCCGCGGCCGCGAAGAAGCCCGCCGCGGCGAAGAAGAGCACGAAGAAAGCCTCCGAACTCGCTGAAGACGAAGGCTGATCTTCGCGCCACTCTGACGTGACAGGTTCCGCCCCCGGGCGGAACCGGGACCGGCGAGCGCCCCTCCCGCAGGGTGGGGTCGAGCCGGTCCTCCCCCCTCGGGCAGCGCGGGGTGTCAGCGCCTCGGGGGGCATCGAGCCCCCGCTCGGCGCTCGCCGCGCCGGGGGCGCGGCCCCGGCATTGCGAGGGCGGCACCCGGCCCCCGCATTCCCCGATGGCGGGCGTTTCGCGGCCATGCTAAGGGGGGCGCATGGCACATTTCCCTTCCAAGGACGACATTCTGGGCTGGATCCGGGACAACCCCGGCGCCGTCGGCAAGCGCGAGATCGCCCGCGCCTTCAACGTGAAGGGCGCGGACCGCATCGCCCTCAAGCAGCTCCTGCGCGAGATGCAGGCCGAGGGCGCCATCCGCCGCGACCGCAAGTCCTTCCGCGAGAAGGGCGCGCTGCCGCCTGTCTCGGTGCTGGTGCTCGAGGCGCCGGACGCGGACGGCGATCTCTTCGCCAGGCCCCAGGAGTGGGACGGCGACGAGGCCCCGCCGCGCATCCTCTTCGTGCCGAAGAAGGGCGACCCCGGCCTCGGCCAGGGCGACCGCATCCTCGCGCGCCTCACACCTGTCGAACACGCCGGCCACGCCTTCGAGGCCCGGCTGATCCGGCGCATCGGCTCGGGCCCGCGCCGCATCCTCGGGCTGTTCCGCAAGACCGACCAGGGCGGGCGCATCGTGCCCGTCGAGCGCAAGTCCGACCGGGACTGGCTGGTGCCGCATGGCGAGCATGCCGGCGCGCGCGACGGCGAGCTGGTCGAGGGCGAGATCGTCGGCAACCCGCGCCTCGGCCTGCCGCGCGCCAAGGTCGTCGCCCGGCTGGGCGACCCCGCCGCCCCGCGCTCGGTCTCGCTCATCGCCATCCACGAGCACGGCCTGCCGGTGGAGTTCTCCGAGGAGGCGATGGCCGAGGCGCTCGGCGCGAAGCCGGTCACCCTGGGGAGCCGCGAGGACCTGCGCCACCTGCCCCTGCTCACCATCGACCCCTCGGATGCCCGCGACCATGACGACGCCGTCGCGGCCCTGCCCGACGACGACCCGGAGAACGAGGGCGGCCACGTGGTCTGGGTCGCCATCGCCGATGTCGCGCATTACGTCCGCCCCGGCTCCGCGCTCGACCGCGAGGCGCGCAGGCGGGGCAACTCCACCTATTTCCCCGACCGCGTGGTGCCCATGCTGCCCGAGGAGCTCTCGGGCGACCTCTGCTCGCTGCACGAGGGCGTGGACCGGCCCTGCATCGCCCTGCGCATGGTGCTCACCGCCGACGGCACCAAGCGCTCCCACCGCTTCACCCGCGGGCTGATGCGCTCGCCGGCCTCGCTCTCCTACGAGCAGGCCCAGGCCGCGCATGAGGGCAACCCGGACGAAGCCACCGCCCCCCTGAACGACACCGCCATCGCACCGCTCTTCGCCGCCTACGGCGCGCTGAAGGCCGCGCGCGAGCGCCGCCAGCCGCTGGCGCTCGACCTGCCCGAGCGGCGCATCGTGCTCTCCGAGGAGGGCGAGGTGACCTCGGTCGCCTTCCGCGACCGCTTTGATGCGCACAAGCTCATCGAGGAGTTCATGGTGCTCTCCAACGTCTGCGCCGCCGAGACGCTGGAGCGCCGCAGCCGCCCGCTGCTCTACCGCGCCCACGAGGAGCCGACGGTGGAGAAGCTCGACGCCCTGCGCGAGATCGCCGAGAGCTGCGGCCTCACGCTGGCCAGGGGCCAGGTGCTGAAGACCGCCACCTTCAACCGCCTGCTCGACCAGGCCGCCGGCACCGATTTCGCCGAGATGATCAACCTCTCGGTGCTGCGCAGCCAGACCCAGGCCTATTACACCCGCGAGGCGATCGGCCATTTCGGCCTGTCGCTGGCCCGCTACGCGCATTTCACCTCGCCGATCCGCCGCTACGCCGATCTCGTGGTGCACCGCGCGCTGATCTCGGCGCATGGCTGGGGCAATGACGGGCTCACGGCGGAAGAGACCGACGCCCTGGAGGAGACCGCGAAGCACATCTCCATGACCGAGCGCCGCTCCATGGAGGCCGAGCGCGACACGACCGACCGCTACCTCGCCGCCTTCCTCGCCGACCGGGTGGGCAACGAGTTCGAGGGCAAGGTCTCGGGCGTCACCCGCTTCGGCCTCTTCGTGCGGCTCACCGAGACCGGGGCGGACGGGCTGATCCCCATCTCCTCGCTGGGCCGCGAGTATTTCCACTACGATGCCGATGCCCAGACGCTCACGGGCGAGCGCAGCCGCCGCGAGATCGGCCTTGGCATGCGCGCCACCGTGCGGCTCGCCGAGGCGGTGCCGGTCACCGGCGGCCTGCTCTTCGAGCTGCTCGAGATCGAGGGCAAGCCCGCCCCGCGCGGCGCCCCGGTGAAGGGCCGCGGCCCCACCCCGCGGCGCAAGGCGGTGAAGGCGCGCGCCAAGGGCTCGAAGCTCGCGAAGAAGGCGAAACGGCGCTTCTGAGCCGCCCGTCTCCCACCTGCATTTTCCCGCCCGCCGCCCCTCTTGAAGGGCCGGCGGGCGCATCCTATCTGAGCCTTGTCCGGAGGCCGCTACAGGGTTCGGACACAACGGAGAAAGGGCCCGTCCACGGCGGAGGGCCCGCTGCCAGACATCGCTCAAGAGAGGATGACCAAGATGCGTAACTTCGACCTGACCCCGCTCTACCGTTCCACCGTCGGCTTCGACCGCCTGGCCCATATGCTCGACAGCGTGGCCGCCAACGGCGAAACCGGCCAGACCAGCTACCCGCCCTACAACATCGAGAAGACCGGCGAGAACGCCTACCGCATCACCATCGCGGTGGCCGGTTTCTCCGATGCCGACCTCTCGATTGAGACCCGTGACGGCGCGCTGGTGGTCTCTGGCCGCAAAACCGAGACCGAGGGCGAGCGCAGCTTCCTCCACCGCGGCATCGCGACCCGCGCCTTCGAGCGTCGCTTCCAGCTTGCCGACCATGTCCGCGCCACCGAGGCGCGCACCGAGAACGGCCTGCTGCACATCGACCTCGTCCGCGAGGTGCCCGAGGCGCTCAAGCCCCGGCGCATCGAGATCGCGAGCGGCCCGGTGGTGAACAACGAAGCCCCGCAGCTGCAGAACTGAAACTCCGCTCCGCGCGGTCCCTCCCCCCTCTCGGGACCGCACGTCTGAGCGAAGCGAGGCCCGCGTCGCCCCCCGGCGCGGGCCTCATTCCGTTGCGCGCCCTTGCTTCGACCGCGCGCGACGGAACCCGCGCCGCGCTGCGTATGATCCTCGGTGCAAGCGTCCGCGTAGCGTTCAGCGTCCAGCGTCCAGCGTTCAGCGTTCAGCGTTCAGCGTTCAGCGTTCAGCGTTCAGCGTGATACAATCCCGGGCCCGGCCCGACCTCAAGGGTGCGGCAGCGCCTTCAGGGTCGCGTCCGGGCCCGGGAGCGTCGCGTAAGCGGGGCCCGGCAGCGCTGCCCCGGCGAGCCCCCTTTCCGCCCCGAGCCTCGGCAGCCGACATCGCGCCCCCCCCGGGGCAGGCCGCCGCTGCCCGGCCTCTGGCCCGGCCCGCACCGAACGCCTGCTCTCCGCGGAGCGCGCGCCATCCGGAACATGAGAAGACGCAACCGGCCCCGGGGGGCCTTCCCCGGTCCTGCCGCGCCGGGCGGCGGAGGGCCACCGGCCCTTCGCCACGCCTGCCGAGCTGCGGGGGCGCAAGCCCCCTCGGCGAGGCAGGCGTTCCCCGGGGGTCACCCCGCTGCGTCAGCTCTGCGGGGTGCTCCCCGAGAGGTCCTCGTAGGCCCGGCGCCATTCCATCGCCTCGCGGCGGGCGTTGCCGAGGCCGGACATGGTCGCTTCCAGCTCCGCGTCCTTCGCGGCGATCTGCCGGGCGAAGTCGCGGCGCATCTCGCCGAGCTCGAGGATCGCCGCGTCGCGCGCGTCGAGCGCCCGGCGCACGGTCTCGTCGGCCGGTTCCTGCGGGTGCGGCGCCTCGGCGTGGCGGTTGAGCCGCAGGAACAGCCAGCACAGCACCCAGCCCACCGCCGCCGCCAGCACCAGCACGATCGCGATCACCAGCGTGAGTCTAGTTGCGTCCATCGGGCTCCTCCAGGATGCGCAGGCCGATGCGGCGGTTGAGCGCCCGGCCGGCCTCCGTCGCGTTGTCGGCAATCGGGTCGGCCTCGCCATAGCCCTTCGCCCGCAGCCTGTCGAGCGGCACGCCGCGCGCCACCAGCGCCTCGAGCACCGCCCGGGCGCGGTCGCGGCTCAGCCGCAGGTTCAGCTCGTCCGAGCCCGAGGTGTCGGTGTAGGCGCCGATCTCGAACACCGCCGGCGCGCAGCCCTTCAGCGTCCCGGCCAGCGCGTCGACCACCGGCAGGCTCTCGGGCGCGATCCCGGTGGAGGCGGGCGGGAAGATCACCTGGTTCGCCGCCAGCGCGGCCCGCATCTCCTCGAGGCAGGTCTGCGGCGCGGGCAGGCTGGCGCGGGCCGCCGCCTCGGCGTCGTAGGACACCGCGAGCCGCAGGGTGCGCTCCGCCCCGGTCACCGGGGTGAGCAGGGCGCGCGCCTCCGAGCGGCCGTCGGGGTCGAGCGTGCGGCCGGCGAGGCTCAGGCCCGCCTCCTCCACCACGAGAATGCCGTTTTCCAGCAGCGCGAGCGCCTTCAGCCCGGCCATGATCCGGCCGGACCAGCCGTCGGGCAGCGTGGGCTCGATCATCATCCGGTCCTGCACCCGCTCGCTGCCGAAGAGCGACACGGCGAAGGTGTAGAGCGCGAGCTTGCCCGCCTCGTTGGGCATCGGTCCGCTGAGCTCGACCATGCCCTCGGCGTCGCGCCTGGCGCGGAAGGCGGCCGGCGGCAGGGTGGCGAGCGAGAGCGCCCCCTCCTCCTCGCTGTCGTCGCTGCCGATATGCGATTCGAGCGAGAACATCGCCGGCAGCGCGTCGCGCAGCTTCGTCACCTCGGTGTCGAACTGGTCCGGGTCCGCTCCCGAAGGCGCATCGAGCACCACGTCGGTATCGACGAAGGACAGCGTGCCGCCCCCGAGCGCCTCCACCGTGTCGAGCCCCGAGAGCACCGCCGCGCCCCAGTCCGCCGAGGGGGCGCCGAGGCCCACCGTGCAGTGCGGATCAGCCCCCGTCCCGCCCCCCGTCCCGCCCGTCGTCCCGCCCGGGGCCGGGGTTCCGACGCCGAGGGCGCGCAGCTTCGCCTCGATGGCATCGGCCTCCTCGCGGGTCTGGGCGGTGCAGGTCTCCACCACCAGCGGCGGCGGCGCGGCGGCCTCGCCCTGCTCCGGCGTGCCGGGGGCCAGCGAGAAGACATAGGGGCTCACCAGCGGGCGCGGCGCGATGATGTCGAGCCCGGCGATGCAGTCGCCGCCCTCGGCGCGCAGCCGGTCGGCGAGAGCCTCGGCCTCCTCCGGCGTGGCGGCCACGCCGGCCACGCTCACCGCGCAGCTCGCGAGGCCGATCTGCGCCTTCGGCAGGGCCACAAGCGCCTCGAGCGCCAGCGCGAGCGAGCGGTCCCAGTCCGCCGCCGGGGCGGCGCGCAGGGTCTCCGCCGTGTCGTCGAGGTCGACCCCGCCCGCCGTCTCGCCGATACCGCCGATGGCGCGCTCCAGCTTCGCGCGGCTGCCATCGTCGGGCAGGAGGCCGGTCACGGTCACCCGGGCGTCGTCGCGCAGGATCTCGAGACGGAAGGCGATGTCGGGGTCGGGTTCCGGGGCGCGCAGGGCGGTGGCGTCGCGCAGGCGCCAGGCCGAGATCTGCCGCGCCGCCACCTCCTGGGCCGCGGTGCGCGACAGCGGGTCCGGCGCCTCGCCCGAGAGCGTGACCATCAGCCCGTCGGCCCCGGCCGAGGCCCAGTGCTGGCCGGCGGCGCTGAGCGTGCGCGTGAGGGCCGCCACCGTCTCCGCCTCGATGCGCGCGGTGAGCGCCTGCCCCGCACCATAGCTGCCCGCCCCCAGGCCGATCAGGGAAAGCGTCAGGAAGATCGCCGCGCGGGTTCGCATCGGAGCGCCTCTGGATGCCGGGAAGGATGTCCCCGGGGTGTTAGGCCAGCACCGCCCCCGTTGCAAGGGCGGCACCGATCACAGGATACGTGATCACATCACGCGTGATCACAGCAGGCCCGCCAGCCCGAAGGCCGCGGCCAGGATGAGCCCCGCGTCGCGGTTGGCCCGGAACAGGTGCAGGCACAGGCCGGTGTCGTGGATGTCGAGCCGGCGCAGCTGCCAGGCGAGATGCGCGGCGAAGCCCGCCAGCCCGGCCAGCGCCACCCAGCGCGACAGCCCCTCCGTCGCCATCCCCACCGAAAGCCCGATCAGCAGCACCGACACCACGAGGAAGCCGCCGAGCCAGGCATGGGTGCGCTCGCCGAACAGCCGCGCGGTGCTCTTCACCCCGATGAGCGCGTCGTCCTCGCGGTCCTGGTGGGCGTAGATCGTGTCGTAGAACAGGGTCCAGGCGATGCCGGCGATGTAAAGCGGCACCGAGGCGAGGGCGAAGCCTTCCGCATGCGCCGCCCAGGCCAGCAGCGCGCCCCAGTTGAACGCGAGCCCGAGAAACACCTGCGGCCACCAGGTGAAACGCTTGGCGAAGGGATAGACCGCCACCGGCGCGAGCGAGAGGATGCCGAGCCAGATCGCCGCCGCCGGGAAGCTCAGCAGGATGGCGCAGGCGAGGAGCGCCTGCACCACCATCCACACCGCGGCGCCGCGTACGCTCACCTGCCCCGAGGGGATGGGGCGCGAGCGGGTGCGCGCCACCTGCCCGTCGACGTGCCGGTCGGTGATGTCGTTCCAGGTGCAGCCCGCGCCGCGCATCAGGAAGGCGCCGAGACCGCATCCCGCGAAGATCCACAGATCGTAGAGGCGCGGCCCCGCGGGGTCGGCCGCCATGGCGAGGCCGAGGCCCCACCAGCAGGGCAGCAGCAGAAGCCAAGTGCCCGCCGGCCGGTCGGCCCGCGCCAGCCGCGCCCAGGGCCGCGACCAGGCCGGGCAGAACCGGTCGACCCAGTTTTCGGCCGTCGCGTCGGCCACTCTTCCATCGGGGGCGCCATGGGCGCTAGAAACATGCTCGGACATGGGATGCGTTATGACAGACGAAACGGCAAAGATCAGGCTTTTTGTTGAGGCGCCGCTGGCGGCGGGCGCGGGGGTGCCGCTCACGAAGGAGCAGGCGCATTACCTCTTCGCGGTGATGCGCCTCGGCCCCGGCGGCCGGGTGGCGCTGTTCAACGGGCGCGACGGCGAATGGCAGGCCGAGGTGCTGGAGGCCGGCAAGCGCGGCGGCACGCTGGGCTGCCTCGCGCAGAGCGCGCCCCAGGGCCTGCCGCCCGACCTCTGGCTGCTCTTCGCGCCCATCAAGAAGGCCCGCACCGATTTCATCGTGGAGAAGGCCACCGAGCTCGGCGTGCGGCGCATCCTGCCGGTGTTCACCCGCTACACCAACTCCGAGCGCCTGCGCCCGGACCGGCTGCAGGCGCATTGCACGGAGGCGGCCGAGCAATGCGGCGGCACCTTCGTGCCCGAACTGGCCGAGCCCGCCCCGCTCGAGCGCGTGCTGGCGGGCTGGGACCCCGCCCGCGCCCTGGTGTTCTGCGACGAATCGCGTGACGCCCGGCCGCTGCACGCGGTGGCACCGCCCGCGCCCGCCGCCCTGCTCATCGGGCCCGAGGGCGGGTTCTCGCCCGAGGAGGCCGCCCGGCTGCGCGCCCTGCCCTTCGTGGTGCCGGTGTCGCTCGGGCCCCGCATCCTGCGCGCCGACACCGCCGCCGCCGCCGCCATCGCCCTCTGGCAGGCCCGGCGGGGCGACTGGGGCGGGCCGGAAGGGGCAGCGCCGTGAGCTTCCTGCGCCCCGAGGTGGCCGCTGGCCTGCGCCGCTGGGGCGAAAGCGGCGCGCTTGCCGTGCTCGCGCTCGGCCTCGCCTGGGCGGGCTGGCGCGCAGGGCTGCGCGGCGGCGCGGTGATGCCCTTCGTCTGGGGCGCGGGCGCGCTGCTCGCCGCGGGACTGGCGCTCACCGCCTTCCGCCGGGCGCGGCTGGCGCGCGAGGTGGCAGCACCCGGCGTGGTCACCGTCACCGAGTGGCGCATCGGCTACATGGGCCCGGTCACCGGCGGCTACGTCGACCTGCCCTCGCTCAGGCGCATCGATCTCGCCCCCGGGCCCGGCGGCACCGTGTGGCACCTGCTCGACGACAGCGGCCGCGCGCTCAGCGTGCCGGCCGCCGCGGCGGGGGCCGAGGCGCTCTACGACGCGCTCGCCCCCCTGCCCGGGCTCGACTGGCCCCGCGCCCTCGCGCTGCTCGACACGCCGCCCCGCCGGCTGGTAACCCTGTGGGAAAAGCCGCGATTGAACCTTCGTCGCCCTTGAAAGCATGCGGGCACATGTTTATTCACCGGCAGGTCAACATCATCAGGAGGGCCGCATGTCCATTCCACAACAAGGCGGCGGCCCGATCGAGCGTCACGAGCAGCTGGCGGAATATCTCGCCGCGGGCTGCAAGCCGAAAGAGGCCTGGCGCATCGGCACCGAGCACGAGAAGTTCGGCTACGACGCCAAGACCCTCACGCCGCTGCCCTATGACGGGCCCTGCTCGATCCGCGCCATGCTCGAGGGCCTGCGCGACCGTTTCGGCTGGGACCCGGTGCTGGAAGGCGACAAGATCATCGGGCTGACGCGCGACGGCGCCAATGTCTCGCTGGAGCCGGGCGGCCAGCTCGAGCTCTCCGGCGCGCCGCTCGAGACCATCCACCAGACCTGCGACGAGGTGAACCAGCATCTCGCCGAGGTGAAGGAGATCGCCGAGGGCATCGGCGCGGCCTTCATCGGCCTCGGCGCCGCCCCGGTCTGGACCCACGAGGAAATGCCGGTGATGCCCAAGGGCCGTTACGCCCTGATGACCCGCTACATGGGCACGGTCGGCACCCATGGCACCCAGATGATGTACCGCACCTGCACGGTGCAGGTGAACCTCGACTTCGCCTCCGAGGCGGACATGGTGGAGAAGTTCCGCGTGGCGCTGGCGCTGCAGCCGGTGGCGACCGCGCTCTTCGCCAACTCGCCCTTCTTCGAGGGCAAGCCCAACGGCCACCTCTCCTGGCGCAGCCGCATCTGGCGCGACCTCGACGCCTCGCGCACCGGCATGCTGCCCTTCGCATTCGAGGACGGGTTCGGCTTCGAGCGCTACGTGGAGTATGCCCTCGACGTGCCGATGTACTTCGTCTACCGCGACGGCAAGTATGTCGACGCGCTCGGCCAGTCCTTCCGCGACTTCCTCAAGGGCGAGCTGCCGGCCCTGCCGGGCGAGAAGCCCACCCTGTCGGACTGGGCCGACCACCTCACCACGCTCTTCCCCGAGGCACGGCTGAAGAAATTCATCGAGATGCGCGGCGCCGATGGCGGCCCCTGGCGGCGGCTCTGCGCCCTGCCGGCGCTCTGGGTGGGCCTCACCTACGACCAGGGCGCGCTCGACGCCGCCTGGGACGTGGCGAAGGGCTGGACGGCGGAAGAGCGCGAGCAGCTGCGCGTCGACGCCTCGGTGAAGGGCCTGCACGCCGAGATCGCCGGGCGCCCGCTGCGCGACGTGGCGCGCGAGGTGCTGGAGATCGCCGAGGCCGGGCTGAAGGCGCGCGCCCGCCCCGGCGCCGGCGGGCTGATCCCCGACGAGACGCATTTCCTCAACTCGCTGCAGGATATCGTCGCCTCCGGCAAGACCCCGGCCGAGGAGCTGCTCGAGCTCTACAACGGCCCCTGGCGGGGCGACCTGACGCCGCTCTTCCGCGACTTCAGCTACTGATGGAGCTGCGCGCCGCGATCCCGGTCCTGCGGATCTTCGACGAGGCGCTGGCGCGCGGCTTCTACCTCGACTGGCTGGGCTTCCGGCTCGACTGGGAGCACCGGTTCGAGCCCGGGCTGCCGCTCTACGCGCAGGTGTCGCGCGGCGGCCTGCGCCTGCACCTCTCCGGCCACCATGGCGACGCGAGCCCCGGCGCCACGGTCTTCGTGCCGGTCGAGGGGCTCGCGGGCCTCCACGCCGAGCTCGCCAGCCGCCCGCACCCCGGCCAGCGCCCGGGGGTCGAGCGCCGCGACTGGGGCCTCGAGATGACCGTCACCGATCCCTTCGCCAACCGCCTGCGCTTCACCGAGCAGCGCAGCGGCTGAGTGCCCCGCGCGGCGCTGCTCCGGGCCTGACCCGGAGCCTCGCGGGGCCCGCGCTGAACTTCGGGCGGAGAGGCCCCGGCTCTGCGGCCGGGGCGCCGGAGCGCGGGCTGTCAGACGCCGGCGCCGCCCACGGTGAGGCCGCCGATCAGCAGGGTCGGCTGGCCCACGCCCACCGGCACCCATTGCCCGGCCTTGCCGCAATTGCCCATGCCGGGGTCGAGCGCCATGTCGTTGCCTATGGCGCGGATGTGGCGCAGGGCGGTGGCGCCGTCGCCGATCAGCGTGGCGCCCTTCACCGGCGCGCCGATCACGCCGTTCTTCACCCGGTAGGCCTCGGTGCAGGAGAACACGAACTTGCCGTTGGTGATGTCGACCTGCCCGCCGCCGAAGCCTACGGCGTAGATGCCGTCCTTCAGGCCGCCGAGCACCTCGGCGGGGGCCATGTCGCCGCCGAGCATGATCGTGTTGGTCATCCGCGGCATCGGCGCATGGGCATAGCTCTCGCGCCGGCCGTTGCCGGTGGCCTCGACGCCCATGAGCCGGGCGTTCTGGCGGTCCTGCATGTAGCCGGTCAGCACCCCGTCCTCGATGAGCACGTTGCGGGCGGAGGGGGTGCCCTCGTCGTCGAAGGAGAGCGAGCCGCGCCGGTCCGGGATGGTGCCGTCATCGATCACGGTGACGCCCTTCGCCGCGATCTGCTGGCCCATCAGCCCGGCGAAGGCGGAGCTTTTCTTGCGGTTGAAATCCCCCTCCAGCCCGTGGCCGATCGCCTCGTGCAGCAGGATGCCGGGCCAGCCGGGGCCGAGGACCACGTCCATCACCCCGGCGGGCGCGTCCTCCGCCTCGAGGTTGACCAGGGCGACGCGCAGCGCCTCCTCGGCCACGCCCTGCCAGTGGTCAGCCGTGATCAGCGGCGCGAGCCCGTGGCGGCCGCCGCCGCCGGCCGAGCCGGTCTCGCGGCGGCCGTTCTCCTCCACGATCACCGAGATGTTCACGCGGGTGAGCGGGCGGGCCTCCCACAGGCGCTGGCCCTCGGGGCGCAGGATCTCGACCTCCTGCATCGAGGCGGCGACGGAGGCGGAGACCTGCTTCACCCGCGGATCGCGGCTGCGCAGCCAGTCGTCGATCTCGCGCAGGGTCTCGAGCTTCACGCCGAAACTGGCATCGTCGAACGGGTCGCGGTCGGTGTAGAGGCGGCGGTTGGTGGGGCGCGGCGGGGCGGCCAGAACCGCGTCCTCGCCGCGCACGGCGAGCCGGGCGGTGGTGAGGGCGCGCGCCAGCGAAGCCTCTGAAATCTCGGTGGAATGCGCATAGCCGGTGGCCTCGCCCGCCACGGCGCGCAGCCCGAACCCCTCGGCGGCATCGTAGCTCGCGGTCTTCAGGCGGCCGTCGTCGAACACCAGCGCCTCCGAGCGCCGGCGCTCCAGGAACAGCTCGCCGTCATCCGCCCCCGCCACCGCCTCGCGCAGCAGCGACAGGGCGCGGCCCTCGTCGAGCAGGGTTTCGAAGGGGCGGAAACGGGGGGAAGAATCGGTCATGTGAAGCTCCGCTGGGTGGAGGATTTCGGCGGCGGAGGGCGGCGTGAAGCGTCGAACTGCCGCAAAGGTCCAACTTGCCTGTAACGGCCCATTATGGTTTTTCGGGAAACTGAAACAACAGGGATTCCACACAAAGCCGTGTGGGGGCCCTTTCGGGCGCCTGCCGCGCCCGCGGGAGAGGGATCCGCGCCGCTGCCGGCGCACGCAGATCGAGGAAGATAACAATGCGACTGGCAAAATTCGCAATCGGGGCGGGAACGGCTTTCACCGGGGCGTGGCTCGCCACGGCCACCCTGGCGCAGGACACGCTGGAGACCATCGGCAAGCCGGTGCCCGGCGGGCTGCACTTCCAGCCGGCCGCCACCGAGCTGAAGGAGGACATCGCCTTCCTCGACGGCTTCCTGCTGGTGATCATCACCGCCATCGTGCTGCTGGTGACCGCCCTGCTCGCCATCTGCATCTTCCGCTTCAACGCGAAGGCGAACCCGAAGCCGGCCACCTTCACCCACCACTCGGCGCTGGAAATCGCCTGGACCGTGGTGCCCATCCTGATCCTGATCGTGATCGGCTCGCTCTCCCTGCCGATCCTGTTCAAGCAGCTCGAAGTGCCCGACAGCGACCTCACCATCAAGGTGACCGGCAACCAGTGGTACTGGAGCTACGAATACCCCGACGAGGAGATCATCTTCGACTCCGTGATGCTGCAGCGTGACCAGCTCGCCGAGCACGGCTACGCGCCGGATGAATTCCTCCTCGCCACCGATACCGCCGTGGTGGTTCCCGTGGGCGCCGTCGTGCGCCTGCAGATCACCGGCGCCGACGTGATCCATTCCTGGACCATCCCCTCCTTCGGCGTGAAGCTCGACGCAATCCCCGGTCGCCTGCAGGAGACCTGGTTCCGCGTCGACCGCCCGGGCGTGTTCTTCGGCCAGTGCTCCGAGCTCTGCGGCAAGGACCATGCCTACATGCCCATCGTCGTGAAGGCGATGGAGCCGGAGGCCTACGCAACCTGGCTGGAAGGCGCCAAGGAGGAGTTCGCGATGAACCCCGCCCCGCGCGACATCCGGCTCGCATCCAACTGAGGCAAATACCAAACGATGGCCGATACAAGCTGGAGCCTTGAGGAGACCCGTCCCGGAGACGCGCAGTTCGGCGATTACGTCGAGCTGCTCAAGCCCCGGGTCATGTCCCTCGTCATCTTCACCGCCGCGGTGGGGATGTTCGTGGCTCCGACGCCAGTGCACCCGATCATCGCCTTCGCCTGCATCCTGTGCATCGCCGTGGGCGCCGGCGCCTCCGGCGCGCTCAACATGTGGTGGGACGCGGACATCGACCGGGTGATGAAGCGCACCGCCGGCAGGCCCATCCCCTCGGGCCGCGTGACGGGGGAGGAGGCGCTCTACATCGGCCTCGCCCTCTCCGGGCTCTCGGTGCTGATGCTGTTTTTGTTCGGCAACGCGCTCTCGGCCGCCCTGCTGGCCTTCACCATCTTCTTCTACGCCGTGATCTACACGATGTTCCTCAAGCGCGCGACGCCGCAGAACATCGTGATCGGCGGCGCCGCCGGCGCCTTCCCACCGATGATCGGCTGGGCGGTGGCGAGCGGCAACGTGACCATCGAATCCTGCCTGATGTTCGCGCTGATCTTCATCTGGACCCCCCCGCATTTCTGGGCCCTCGCGCTGTTCATGAACTCGGACTACACCAAGGCCGGCGTGCCGATGATGACCGTGGTCGCCGGGCGCCGGCACACGCGCAACCTCATCCTGGGCTACACGGTGCTGCTCGCGGCCGTGGCCCTCGCCCTCGCCTTCACCGGCATCGGCGGGCCGGTCTACCTCGCCGCCGCACTGGTGCTGAACCTGGGCTTCCTCGCCGGCGCCATCCGCCTGTGGCGGCGCGACGAGGAGGTGGCCGGCGCCGATGCTTACCGCGCGGAGAAGCGCGTCTTCGCCTTCTCCATCTTCTACCTCTTCGCGCATTTCCTCGCCCTGCTGGCCGATGCCGGCCTGCGCGCGGCCGATCTCGCGCCGGTCGGCTGGCCGGTGCTGTTCTGAACGGAGGACGCCATGTTCAAGCCCGAGCACGAACTGCACAGCCGCCGCAAAGGGCGCAACACCTCGCTGGGGCTGATCCTCGGCGGGTTCGTGCTACTGGTCTTCCTGGTCACCATCGTGAAGCTGATGAACGGCCAGATGATCCAGGGGTTCGACCACACCTACCGCCCGGCGCTGGTGACCCCCGATGAGTGACCCGCGCCGCAACACCCGCATCGTGCTCGGCCTCGTCGCGCTGGTGGCCTTCATGGGCGCCGGCAGCTTCGCCGCGGTGCCGTTCTACAACTGGTTCTGCCGGGTCACCGGCTATGCCGGCACCACCGCCACCGCCGAGGCCGGCTCCGACACCGTGCTCGACCGCACGATGAAGATCCGCTTCGACGCCTCGCTCGAATCCGGCATGCCCTGGAGCTTCAGGCCCCTCCAGCGCGAGGTGGAGGTGAAGATCGGCGAGACCGGGATTGCCTATTACGAGGCGCACAATCCGCTCGACGTGCCGGTGGCAGGCTCGGCGAGCTACAACGTGGTGCCCTATTCCGCCGGCGGCTACTTCATGAAGATCGCCTGTTTCTGCTTCACCGAGCAGGTGCTGCAGCCCGGCGAGACCGTGCAGATGCCGGTCACCTATTACGTCGACCCGGAGATCGTGAATGACATCGAGGCGAAATACGTCCGCGAGATCACGCTCTCCTACACGTTCCACCGAGATGCGCTGCCCGAGCCGGAGGACACCTCCGCCCTGCAGACGCCCCCCAGCAGCAACGATACGACCGGCCTGAACTGAAACCGGCCCAGGACCAGCAGAGGGAACCCCGATGGCCCACGAAAAAAATCACGACTTCCATATCCTGCCACCGAGCATCTGGCCCTTCCTCGCCGCGGTCAGCGCCTTCGTCATGCTGTTCGGCACGGTGCTGTTCTTCAAGGAGAGCGGGCCCTGGCTGATGCTCATCGGCCTCGCCGGCGTGCTCTACGTGATGTACGGCTGGTGGTCGGACGTGATCGCCGAGAGCCGGGTGGGCGACCATACGCCGGTGGTCCAGATCGGGCTGCGCTACGGCATGATCATGTTCATCGCCTCCGAGGTGATGTTCTTCGCCGCCTGGTTCTGGTCCTTCTTCAAGAACGCGCTCTACCCGATCGAGGGCCATGTCTGGCCGCCCGAGGGCATCGAGACCTTCGACCCCTGGCACCTGCCGCTGGTCAACACGCTCATCCTGCTGCTGTCGGGCTGCGCCTGCACCTGGGCGCACCACGCGCTGGTGCACGAGAACGACCGCAAGGCGCTGAAGCAGGGCCTGCTCATCGCCATCATCCTCGGCGTGCTCTTCTCGCTCTGCCAGGCCTACGAGTACAGCCACGCGGCCTTCGGCTTCGCCGGCAACATCTACGGCGCCAACTTCTTCATGGCCACCGGCTTCCACGGCTTCCACGTGATCGTGGGCACGCTGTTCCTGGCCGTCTGCCTGCTGCGCGCCCAGGCCGGGCAGATCACCCAGGACAAGCACATCGGCTTCGAAGCCGCCGCCTGGTACTGGCATTTCGTCGACGTGGTGTGGCTGTTCCTCTTCGCCTCCGTCTACATCTGGGGCGGCTGAGCGGCCCCGGCCCGATACCATTCGCAACCCAAGACTCCCGGCGCGGACCCTCCCGGTCCGCGCCGCATGCATTCCGGGGGAGAGGCGCATGCGCCGGTTCTGGTTCCTGATCGTGATCGGCGGGCTCGGCCTCGCGGTGCTGCTCGGCCTGGGCGGCTGGCAGCTCCAGCGCCTCGCGTGGAAGACCGCGGTGCTGGAGGACATCTCCGCCCGCATGGCCGCCCCGCTCGCCCCGCTGCCCGCCACGCCCGACGAGGCGCGGGACGAGTACCGTTCCCTCACCCTCGAGGGCACGGTGGAGGAGGGCGCGCTGCACGTGCTCACCTCGCGCCCGCCGGACGGGCCGGGCTACCGGGTGATCGCGCCCTTCCGCCTCGCCGACGGCCGACGGATCATGCTCGACCGCGGCTTCCTGCCCGAGGCGCGCAAGGACACACCCCTGCCCTCCGGCCCGGACCGGGTGGAGGGCAACCTGCTCTGGCCCGATGACGTGAACAGCTTCACCCCGGCCCCGAACCGCGAGCGCAACATCTGGTTCGCCCGCGACACGGGCCCGATGGCGCAGGCGCTGGGAACCGAGCCGCTGCTGGTGGTCGCGCGCTCGGAGAGCCTCCCGGGCACCGACCCGATGCCGGTGAGCGTCAACATCCCCAACGACCACCTGGAATACGCGCTCACCTGGTTCGCGCTCGCCGCGGGCTGGGCGGGGATGTGCCTCTACTTCCTGTGGGTGCGCCGGCGGGGCTGAGCCCGCCGGCGCCGCAACCTCACCGGGGCCGCCTCACTCCGGCTGGGCCTCGCCCGGCGCCGGGGCGATCTCGAACACCATCGAGACCGAGGCGCTCACCGTGGTCTCGCCGCGCGCCAGCGGCACCGGGGCGGCCTCGGCGGCACTCATGCGGTACATCGGCACGTTGCCGCCGCCGCCCTGCTCGGAGATGCTGCGCACCCCGCCGAGCGCCACGCCGGAGGCATCGGCGTAGAGCGCGGCCCGGGCCTTCGCATCCTCCACCGCGGCGCGGCGGGCCTTCTCCATCGCCTCGGTCATGTCGGAGGCGGAGAAGGAGATGCCCTGGATGCTGTTGGCACCCTGCCTGGTGAGCCCGTCGAGCAGCCCGCCGAGCGCCTCGATCTCGCGCACGCGGATGGTCACCATGTTGCTGGCCCGGTAGCCGGTGATGCGCGCCTCGCCGCCGTCCTGCCGGTCGGCCCACACCGGGTTGAGCGAGAACTGGCTCGTCTGGGTGTCGCGCTCGGCCACGCCCTGCTGGGTGAGCAGGTCGAACACCCTTGTCATCGCCTCGGAATTGGCGGTGAGTGCGGCCTCTGCCGTCTCGCCTTCCGTGGTCACGCCGAGGGTGACGAAGGCCAGGTCGGGCACCAGAACGGCCTCGCCCTCGCCGGTCACCGAGATGGTGGGCGGGGCCTCCTGCGCCAGGCCGGAGAGCGGCGCGAGGCCGAGGACAATCCCTGTGAGGGCGGGGATCAGAATGCGCATGTTTGGGTCTCCTCTCCTCCCCGCCGGCCACGCTGCCGCGCGGGGGTTTCGGCCAAGTTTACTGGAACTTGGACGCAGCACCCTGTAACATCCTTGGACAACGCTTCCATAAAAATTCACGAGGCCGCCGCGCGGGGTTCCGCACCGGGGCACAGAGGTTCACGAGCATGAGACCGGGTCACAGCCTTTCGGGGCGAGACACATTCCGAACACGCGCCCCCCGCACGGGCTGCCGCCCTTTCGCGCCGGGCGCCGGCGCGCGCGACACCGCCCGCCGGGCCGGCCATGGCCTAGTGCTGGGCCTCGCGCTGCTGCTCTGGGGGGGCGCCGCGGCGGCGGCCACCGGGCCGGCAGAGTTCCGCGCGCCCGCCGAAGCCCCCGCGGCGGCGCTGGCGCTGCCCGAGGCGGCGCGGCT
>NZ_QRGC01000026.1 GCF_003448965.1 Oceanicella sp. SM1341 | reverse complement strand
TGCAGAAGGTCAGGATCGGCAGGTCGCGCAGGCGGCGCAGGGCGGTGCCCTCGGCGAGCAGGGCGCCCGCGATCTGCGCCTCGCGGGCGAGGGCGGCGTCCATCGGCAGCTGCGTGCCCTCGTAGAGCGCGCGGAGCAGGGCGAGGGGGGCGGGCTCGCGGTCATGGCCCCGGCCGCGCGCGGCGATGGCGGGCAGGGCGAAGCTGCGCGCGGCATGGGGCGCGGTGGCGCCGGTGCCGCCGGGGATGCGGTAGCCCCGCTCGTCCCAGGGCTGGCGGGCGACGCCGGCGGTGGCGAGCCACGCCCGCGCTAGGGCCTCGGCGGTGCCGGGCTCGCAGCGAGTCCAGAGGCCGGAGGCTTCGAGAGCCGCGCCGTCGGCGGGGCTGCCGCTGAGCAGGGCCGAGGCGGCCTCCACCCCGAGCAGGCGGGCGAGGCGCTGCACCGCCCCGCCGCCCGGCAGCAGGCCGGTGGCGGGGGCCGAGGCGGGGGCGTCGCCTTCGAGAAACCGCGCATGGGCGGCGAGCATGATCTCCCAGCCGGGCGCGAAGGCCGGGCCGGACCAGAGGCAGGCGACCGGCACTCCGGATGTCTCCATCTCGCGCAGGCAGGCGCTGAGGGCGCGCGCCCGGTCCTCGGCCGCGTCGCGCGGGGGGGCGGTGCCGAAACGGGCCAGCAGCGCGCCGGGAGGGTTCAGCTCCGGCCCCGGCCCGTCGCGGGCGTCGAGCAGCAGGCCCGTCGGGGCGCGGGCGAGGGCGGCGCGGAGCGCTGCGGCGAAGCCGTCGAACTCCAGCCCGGCGAGGGAGAGGGTCAGCGCGCCGGTGGCAGGGGGGCCGGCGGGGGCGGCTCGGGTCATCGGAAGCGCTCCACGATCATGGCGGTGGACTGGCCGGCAGCGGCGCAGAGGGTCACGAGACCGGTGCCGAGGTCGCGCCGCTCCAGCTCGTCGATCAGCGTGCCAAGCAGCATCGCCCCGGTGGCGCCCAGCGGGTGGCCCAGGGCGATGGCGCCGCCGTTCGCGTTGATCCGGTCGCGGTCGATGCCGTAGTGGCGGGCGTAGCGCAGCGGCACGGCGGCGAAGGCCTCGTTCACCTCGAAGAGGTCGATGTCGCCGATCTGCATGCCGGCCCGGGCGAGGGCGGCGTCGGTGGCCGGCACCACGCCGGCGAGCGAGAGATGCGGCTCGGAGGCGAGGGAGACGCAGGCGCGGATGCGCACCCGGGGGGTGAGCCCGTTTGCCCGCCCCCAGGCGGCCGAGCCCACCAGCACGGCGCAGGCGCCGTCGACGATACCGCTCGAATTGCCGCCGGTGTGGATGTGCTCCACCCGCTCAAGGCCCGGGTAGCGGTCGCGCAGCAGGTCGTCGTAGCCGAGGGCGCCGAGCGCCTCGAAGGCGAGCGGCAGGGCGGCGAGGGTCTCGGGCGTGGTGGCGGGGCGGATGGCCTCGTCCTCCTCCAGCACCACCTCGCCGCCCGGGCCGCGCACGGGGAAGAGCGCGCGCGCGAAGCGGCCCTCGGCCCTCGCGGCGGCGGCGCGGGCCTGGCTCTCGGCGGCATAGCTGTCGGCCTCGGCGCGGGTGGTGCCGTCGAGGCTCGCCATCAGGTCGGCGGCCAGGCCGTTGGGCACGTAGGGAAACCGGGCGAGCAGGGCGGGGTCGGAATAGGCCGCCCCGCCGTCCGAGCCGATGGGCACCCGGCTCATGCTCTCCACGCCGCCGCCCACCGCCGCCTCGGCCTGGCCGGAGGCCACGAGCGCGCCCGCGATGCGCACCGTGTCGAGCCCGGAGGTGCAGAAACGGTTGAGCTGGTAGCCCGCCGCGCCCTCGCCCCAGCCGGCCTCGAGCAGGGCGAAGCGGGTGAGGTCGCAGCCCTGCTCGCCCACCGGCATCACGATGCCCAGCCCGGTGTCGGCGATCTCGGCCGGCGCGAAACCCGCCCGCCTGCGCAGCTCGGCCAGTGTCTGGGCGGCGAGGCTCAGCGGTGTGACCGCGTGCAGCGCCCCGTCCGGGCGGCCGCGGCCGCGGGGCGTGCGCACGTGCTCGAAGATGATCGCGTCGCTCATGGCCGCCCTCACGTCAGGTCGCGTTCGCCGAGGCCGAGCCCGCGGCCGATGATCTCGAGCATGATCTCGCTCGCCCCGGCATAGACCCGGCTGATCCGGGCATCGGCATACATGCGCGCGATGCGGTACTCCTCCATGTAGCCCGCGCCGCCGTGGAACTGGACGCACTGGTCGATCACCCGTCCCTCGGTCTCGGAGGTGGCGAGCTTGGCGGCGGCGGCGGCCTCCGCGCTGAGACGGGACTCGTTGGCAAGGCACACGCAGCGGTCGACGAAGGATTGCGCGGCGTCGAGTTCGGCCCGCATCTCGGCCATGCGGAAGCGGGTGTTCTGGAAGGCGGCGATCGGCTTGCCGAAGGCCCGGCGCTCGAGGATGAAGGCGCATGTCAGCTCGAAGGCCGCCTGGGCATGGGCGATGGAGGTGATGGCGCTCATCAGCCGCTCCACCGCGAGGCATTCGGCCATGTAGGCAAAGCCGCGCGTGGGGTCTCCGAGCAGGTTTTCCGCCGGCACGCGCACCGCGTCGAAGCGCAGCTCGGCGGTGTCCTGGGCGTGCAGGCCGATCTTCTTCAGGTGCCGCCCGCGCGAGAAGCCCGCCATGTCGGAGGTCACGAGGAACAGCCCGATCCGGCCGCGCGCCTCGCCCGTGCGGGCGGCGACGACGAAGAGATCGCCGATCACGCCGTTGGAGATGTAGGTCTTGGCGCCGTCGAGCCGCCAGCTCCCGTCGGGCTGCTCGTCCGCGCGGGTGCGGATGGCGGCGAGGTCGGAGCCCGCGTCGGGTTCGGTGAGGGCGATGCCGAGGATGGTCTCGCCGCGCACCGCGCCGGGCAGGAAGCGGGCCTTCTGCGCAGGCGTCGCCAGCCGCTCGAGGTAGGGGCCCACCAGCCTGGAATGGGCGTTGTGGAAGAAGCCGGGGTCGGTGAGGCGCACGGTCTCCTCCTGCAGCACCTGGTCGAAGCGCAGGTCGGTGATGCCGAGGCCGCCGTGCTCCTCGCCCGCCCACATGCACAGGTAGCCCTCGGCCCCCATGCGCAGGAAGGCCTCGCGGTCGACATGGCCTTGGGCGCGCCAGCGGGCCACCTGCGGCGCCATCTCGGCGGTCAGGAACCGGCGAACGCTGTCGCGGAACATGTCGTGCTCCGGCTCGAAATGCAGTCGGGGTCGCATGCGCTCTCCTCAGCTCACCTGGCGGTCGGCCCGGGCCCAGTGCGGGGCGCGCAGGTCTTTCTTCAGCACCTTGCCGGCCGGCGAGAGCGGCATCTCGGTGACGAACTCGAAGCTGCGCGGCACCTTGTAGCCGGCGATGAAGCCGCGGCAGTGCTCGGTGAGCGTGCGGGCGCAGAGCGTGACGCCGGGCCGGCACAGCACCACGGCGTGCACGCGCTCGCCCCAGGTCTCGTCGGGCACGCCGATCACCGCGCAGAGCGACACGCCCTCGTGCCGGGCCAGCGCGTTCTCCACCTCGACGGAATACACGTTCTCGCCGCCGGTGATGATCATGTCCCTGATGCGGTCGACCACGTAGAGGTAGCCCTGCGCGTCGAAGCGGCCGGCGTCGCCGGTGTGCATCCAGCCGTCCCCCAGCGCGGCGGCGGTCTCCTCCGGGCGGCGCCAGTAGCCCTGCATCACGGTGGGGCCGCGCACCACGATCTCGCCCACCTCGCCGGTGGGGCACTCGCCGCCCGCGGGGTCGAGGATGCGGATCTCGGCGGTGGCGATGGGCCGCCCGGCCGAGCGCATGTGCGCGGCACGCGGGTCCGACGTGTGGTCCTGCGGGGCGAGCACGGTCACCACGGGGGCGCATTCGGTCTGGCCGTAGACCTGCAGGAAACCCGCGCGGGGGAAGGCGCGCATGGCCCGGCCGAGCAGGGCGGTGTCGATGGGTGCCGCGCCGTATCGGATCGAGCGCAGCGAGGAGACATCGCGCCGCGCCATGTCCGGGTGGTCGAGCAGCATGCGCAGCATCACCGGCACGAGGAACACGTCACCCGCCCGCTCGGCCTCGATGAGGCGCAGCACCTCGCCGGGCTCGAACGCGGGCAGGGTGACCTGGGGCGCGCGGCGCAGCGCGAACTGGAACACCACCGCGAGCCCGCCGACATGGAACAGCGGCGCCACGTGCAGGCCCGGCGCGTCGCCGCCATGGTCGGCCGCGGCGGTGAGGGCGAGCGCGTCGGTGTACATGTTGCGGTGGCTCAGCATCACGCCCTTGGGCGCACCGGTGGTCCCGCCGGTGTAGAGGATGGCGGCGAGGTCCTCGTCGTGGCGCAGCGCGTCCTCCGCCGGCGCGGAGGCGGCGATCAGCGCCTCGTAATCCTGCGCGCCGGGGATCGCGGCCGCCCCGAGGCGGACGATGGCGAGATCGGCGGCGCAGCGGGCGCGCAGCGCCTCCACCAGCGGCGCGAAGGCGTCGTCGACGATGAGGATGCGCGTGTCGCTGTCCTCGAGCGAGAAGGCGATCTCTGAGACGGTCCAGCGCGTGTTGACCGGGTTGAGCACGCCGCCGGCCCAGAGCGTGGCGAAGATGTACTCGATGTAGCGGTCGGAATTGGCGGCGAGCATGCCCACCCGGTCGCCGGGGGCGAGCCCCAGGCCGCGCAGACCGCCGGCGAGGCGGGCCACGCGATCCGCGAAGGCGGCACAGCCCTGCCGGCGGCCGGCATGGATGGTGAAGGGCGCGTCCGGGCGCTCGCGGCGGGCCTTGTGCAGCGCTTGTGTCAGGTACATGCTGTCCTCCCTTGCCGGCCCGCCTTGGCGCGGGTCTTGCGGCGCTTGTCTCCGGTGCTAGCCGCGGGCCGGGGGCGGGGCATCGTCGCTACCGACGATTCTGGCCCGCGCGGCCCCGGCGCCGCTTCAGCCCAGGATGCCGAGCTGGCGCGCGGCGGCCACGGCCTGGGTGCGGCTGGCGGTGTCGAGCTTCGAGTTGATGTTGCGCAGGTGGGTGCGCACCGTGCTGTCGGAGACGAAGAGCTTCTCGGCCATCGCGGCATTGGAATAGCCCTCCGAGAGCAGCCGCAGGATCTGCAGTTCCTTGCGGGTGAGCGGGTCGAGCGGCGCGGCGCGGGGGGCCTCGGCGGGCCCGGGCGCGCGGCCCGGCCCCAGCGCCTGCACGATCGACTGCAGCCACTCGGCGAACACCGGCTCGCGCCTGGGGAGGTCACCCGCCAGCGCCGGGCCCGCCCAGGCGCGCACCGCGTCGGCCACGGTCTCGCCCTCGTCGAGCAGCAGGCGGCGGTAGCCCTCGCGCGCGGCGATGCGCAGCGCCTTGCCCGCCGTCTCCCGCGCGGCCGCGGTTTCGCCGAGGCGCAGCAGGGCGCCGGCCCGCAGGAAGTCGAGCACCAGCAGGCGCCGGCGGCGCTGGCGGGGCAGGGCGGCGGCGGCCTCGGCCTCCAGGATCGCGAGCGCCTCGGCCGCCCGGCCCTCCTCCAGCAGCACCCGCGCCTCGGTGATCTCCAGCGTGTCGAGGTCGTTGGCCGGCAGGCGCAGCGCGCGCACCTTCGCCCAGAGCGCGTCGTCGCGGGCGCGGTCGATCTGGTGGCGCGCCGCCGCGAGGTTTCCCTGGCGCAGGTAGAGCCGGGCGCGCTCCAGCCGCGCCCCGGCCACCACCCGGGCGAGCCTGCGGCGCAGCCCCACCTGCTCGAGCTCGGCGAGGTAGCCGAAGGCGTGGTCGACCTGGCCGTGGCGGAAGGCGATGCGCGACAGGGTGACATGGCTCAGCACCAGGTGGTCGGGCAGGCTCACGTCGCGCAGGATGGGCAGGAAGACCTGCAGCAGGTGCTCGGCCTCCTCCAGCGCGTCCTCCTCGTAGCGCGCGCAGGCGAGCGGCACGCCGGCCCAGGCATTGCCGTTGAAGCGGCGCCGGTCGTCGGAATGGCGGGCGGAGGCGGCGAGGCGGAAGCGGGCCTTGGCCTCGCGGAAGCGGTTTTCCTGCAGGTCGATCAGCCCCTGCACCGATTCCGAGTACATGGTGTTGAAGGCGTCCTCGGCCGGTCCGCCGAGCCCGGCGCGGGCCTCGTCGAGGTTCGCGAGCGCCGCGTCCGGCGCGCCCAGCACCGAGAAGGCATTGGCCATGCAGGTGGCGAGCACCGTGCGGCTGTAGCGCGAGGCGCAGCCGGCGCGGGCCAGCGCCGCGCGCCCGGTCTCGGCGGCGCCGGGGAAATCGTCGCTCATCGCGCGGATCATGGTGCGGATCGAGAGCGCCTCCGCGCCCAGGGGCCCGGGCCGCGCCTCGAGCCGGTGGGTGTCGAGCACGTCGGCCGCCTCGCGCGGGCCGCGGGTGAAGCACAGGGCCCAGGCCTTCATCAGGCACAGCCGCGGCGCGCCCGCCACTAGCGCCTCGGGCAGCATGTCGAACCAGCGGGTGAGCAGGCGGATGCGCCCCTGCTCGAGACAGGCCTGCCCCACCTCGCCGACCAGTTCGAGAACGCGGCCGGTCTCCCCGGCCTCGAGCCCGTGGTCGATGGCGGGCACGGGGCGGTCCTTCGAGAGATACCAGCGCATGGCGGCGGCGTGCAGGCGCGGCAGCTCGGCCGGGTGGCGGGCGGCGAGGCGGGCGCGCAGGTAGGCGGCGAAGAGCGAGTGGAAGCGGTACACCGGCGCCGGCCCGTCGATGCGGGTGATGAGCACGTTGGCCGCCGCCAGCCGCTCGAGCAGCGCCGCCCCGTCGCAGCCGGGCACCAGCGCCTCGCACAGCTCCGGCTCGAGCGCGCGCAGGATGCTGGTGCGCAGCAGGAAGCCGCGCACCTCCTCCGCCTGCGTGTCGAGGATGTTCTCGGCGAGATAGTCCGACACCAGCCGGTCGGAGCCGGAGAAGGCCTGCACGAAGCCGCGCCTGTCGGCCGTCCCGGCCAGCACGATGGAGGCGAGGCGCAGGGCGGCGGGCCAGCCCTCGGTCTTGGCATGCAGCCGGGTGAGCTCGGCCTCCTCCAGCTCCGCCCCGCCCGCGCCGGCGAGGAACGAGCGCGTCTCGTCGCGGGTGAAGCTCAGCGCGCGCATGTCGAGCTCGAGCATCTCCCCGGTGGCGCGCAGCCGGGCCATGGGCAGCTCGGGCATGCTGCGGCTGCCCACCACCAGCCGCCCGTGCCGCGGCAGGGTCTGGATCAGCCGGGCGACGAGGGTGAGCACGCCGCCCTCGCGCAGGGTCTCGAAATCGTCGAGGAAGAGGGCGAAGGGCTCGGGCAGGGCCGCCATCCGCTCCAGCAGCCCGACGATGGCCGCGCCCTCGGTGTCGGCCGCAGCCCCGGGCGCCGGGCCGCCCGCGATGCGGTCGAGCGCCGCCTGCAGGCCGGCCACCAGGCGGGAGGCGTCGTTGTCGGCGCTGTCGAGGGTGAGCCAGGCCGTGGCCCTGCCACCGTCGCGCATGGCATCGAGCAGCTGCGCCATGGCCACCGTCTTGCCGAAGCCCGAGGGCGCGTGCAGCAGGATGAGGCGCACGCCCTCCGCGGCCGTGAGCCGCCGCACGTGCTCTGCGCGCCCCACCACGTTGCCGCCGATCCGGGGCGCCTCGAGTTTCGGGCCCAGACCGCGGGCGCTGGTCAGTTGTGCTTGCGACACCGCCTCCCCCCCCCCCCGGGCGCACCATGACGCCCCTTCCGGCGGCACGGCGGCCGCCGGGGGGCGTTTCTTCCGCGCCGAGGTTACTGCCCGTAGGTGGAGGCGTCCACGCCCGAGTAGACCTCGTCCCAGTAGAGCTGCTCCAGCTCCGCGGCCGAGCCCACCTCGCGGGTGAGGCCGATCCATTTCTCCAGGATGGGCCGGAAAGCGGCCACGATCTCGCCGGCATCCGCGATGCCGTGGGTCTCGGCGTAGTAGGTGGCGATCGAGTCGAGGTCCTGCGCGATGAAGGCGGCGGTGGCCTCCGAGAGCGCGGGGTCGGGCGCGGTGACCTCCACGCCCTTCTCCCGCGCCGCCTCGAGGGCGCGTGCAGCGCCTTCCTCGTAGCGCCAGGAGACATCGGCGGCGAAGGCGGCCCCGGCGCGCAGCACCGCCTCGCGGCCCTCGTCGGAGAGCGCGGCCCAGGTGGCGGCGTTCATGTTCACCGGCCCGTTCGCGGCATAGACCCCGCCGGGGGTGGACATGTCCACCGCCTTCACCACGTCGATCAGCCCCATGTTGGTGATCTCGGGCGCGGAGGTGATCACGCAGTCGATCACCCCCTGGCTGAGGCCCTCGTAGACCTCGTTGAGTGGCAGCGACACCGGTGTCGCCCCCACCGCCTGCGCCCAGCGGGACCATTGCGAGCCCGCCACGCGCAGGCGCTTGCCCTTCAGCGCATCGAGGCTCGCCACCGGCCCGGTGCATTGCAGCCCGTAGGGGGTGGAGGAGGCCGCGCCGGTGAACACCTGGTTCTGTGCGGCGAAATCGGCCCGGCACGCGGCGCAGGCGCCGAAGATGTACTCGGCCATCGCCCCGGCATAGGCCAGCCCCTCGCGGCCCTCGACATCGTCCATCGTGGTGAGCAGCGACAGCTCGGCGATGAGGTTTATGTGCGGGTACTCGGCCGGGAAATAGGCCGTGGCCACCCAGCCGATGTCGGCGATGCCGTCGCGCAGGCCCGAGGAGGTCTCGGCGAAGCTCAGCAGCGACATGGGAAACACCTTCACCGAGAGCGCGCCGCCCGAGTGCTCCTCCATCGCCGCGGCATAGGTCTCGGCGGCCAGCACCGCGTCCGAGCCGGGCGGGAAGCCGGTGGCATAGGTGAGGGTCTGGGCGGCGCCCGCGCCGGCGCTGAGCGCCAGCACGCCGGCGGCGAGGGTCAGTCTGCTGATCATGTCATCCTCCCGGGGGTTCGCGATGCTGGTTGCGAGTCGCATCGTTTGCCCCAGTCTGGCGCGCGGGGCCGGGCGCTGCCTCGTCGGTTGCGACGATCACAGGTGCCCCGGCAGCCACAGCGCCAGCCCCGGCACCGCGATCAGCAGCGCCACGATGGCGAGATCCACCACGATGAACACCGCCACGTTGCGGAAGATGGCCTGGACCGGCACGAGCCCGCCCACCACGCTCTTGATCACGAAGACGTTCATGCCCACCGGGGGCGTGAGCATGCCGATTTCCAGCAGCTTGGTGAGCACGACGCCGAACAGGATGGGCGACATGCCGTAGGCCTCGACCACCGGCAGCACGACGGGCAGGGTGAGCAGCATCGCGCCGATGGGTTCGAGGAACATGCCCAGCACCAGGTAGACCAGCACCAGGCCGAGCATCATCAGCGCGAAGGGCACGTCGGTGCCGATGAGCAGGCGCGACAGCGCGTCCGAGGCGCCCGAGAGCGCGAGGAACCGGGTGAGCAGGCTCGCGCCAACGGCCACGAACAGCAGCATGCCGGTGGCCATCAGCGTCTCGGTGACGGCGGCGGCGAAGCGCGCCCGGGTGAAGCTGCCCCGCACCAGCGCCACCAGCGTGGCGAGGGCGGCGCCCACCGCCCCGGCCTCGGTGGGGGTGAAGATGCCGCCGAAGAGCCCGGCGAAGATGCCCACCATGGTGGCGGCGATGGGCCAGGTGTCGCGCAGGGCGGCGAGCTTCTGGCGCCGGGTGGCGTGCACCGCGGCCGGCGGCGCCAGCCGGGGGTTCAGCCGCACCCGCACGATCACCAGGAGCGCGTAGGCGAGCGCGGTGATCACCCCCGCCGCGATGCCGGCGAGGAACAGCGCCGCGATGCTCTCCTGCGCCACGATGCCGAACAGGATCATGATGATCGAGGGCGGGATGAGCGCGCCGATGGTGCCGGCCACGGCCACGATGCCGGTGGCAAAGCCCGGGTCGTAGCGCCCCTTCACCATCTCGGGCACGGCGATGCGGCCCATGGTGGCCGAACAGGCGATGGAGGAGCCGGAGACCGCCGCAAAGCCCGCCGAGCCCGCGATGGCCGCCACTCCCAGCCCGCCGGGCAGCCGCCCGAGCCAGAGCCGCGCCGCCGCGAACAGCCCCTCGGTGAGCCGGGTGTGGTAGCAGATGAAGCCCAGCAGCAGGAACATCGGCACCGAGGACAGCACCCAGTTGGCCGCGAACTGGAACGGCAGGGTGCCGAGCGCGCCCCAGGCCACCCGCCAGCCCATCAGCACCCAGAGCCCGCCGAAGGAAACCGCGATCAGCGCCACCCCGATGGGCGTGCGCAGGGCGAGCAGCACGAGCAGCACCCCCAGCCCCGAGAAGCCGATGGCGACATCGCTCATTCCGCGCGCTCCCCGGCAGGCGGGCCGGGCAGGCCGGCATCACCGCCCATCGCGGCCTCGGCCATGCGGATGGCGGCCACCAGCGCCATGGCCCCCGCGCCCAGCGGCAGCACGAAATACGCCGGCCAGACCGGCACCGAGGAGGCCCCCTGCGTGACCGAGGCGCCGATCGCGGCCTTGGCCAGCGCCTCCGCCCCGGTGCGCAGCGCGAGCAGCGTGAGCACCGCCACCGTGAGCCCGCGCACCGCCACCTCCAGCAGGCGCCGGGTCCGGGCGGGCAGGGCGGCGGTGAAGATGTCCACCGAAATGTGCTCGTCGCGCTGCTCGAGCAGCGCGAGCGGCGCGAAGGCGGCGAAGATCATGTAATAGTTCGCCACGATGGTGATGGTGCCCGGCAGCGGCCGGTTGAAGGCCGCGCGCAGCACGATCTCGGCGCTCACGTGCAGCATCATCAGCGCCACGCTCGCGCCGCCCAGCAGCACGAGGCCGCGCGTGAGCAGGCCGATCCCGCGTCCGAAAGTGCGCATCTCTCCTCCCCTCCGGCGCCTCAGCCGAGCGCCGCCAGCCCGGCCGCCAGGTGGCGCCGGGCCTCCTCCATCATCCGCCCGATCAGCTCGGCGCAGCTCGGGATGTCGTCGATCAGCCCCACCACGGGGCCGGCGGTGACGATGCCGCCATCCACCTCGCCCGCCTGCAGCGCCGCGCGGCCGCGCGCGCCGGCCACCAGGTGGCGGATGTCCTCGAAGCTGCAGCCGCCGGGGCGGGTTTCGGTGGCCACCACCTCCTCGGAGATGGCGTTGGCCAGCACCCGGGCGGTGTTGTTCAGCGTGCGGAAGATCAGCCGGGTGTCATGCTCGCTCGCCGCCACCAGCGCGCGCTTGATGTTCTCGTGGATCGGCGCCTCGCGCGTGGCGCAGAAGCGGGTGCCCATGTTGATGCCCTCCGCCCCCATGGCGAGGGCGGCGGCGAGGCCCCGGCCGTCGCCGATCCCGCCCGAGGCGATCACCGGGATATCGAGCGCGCGCACCGCGAGGGGCACGAGCAGCAGGTTGGGGATGTCCTTCTCGCCCGGGTGGCCGGCGCATTCGAACCCGTCGATGGAGATCACGTCGGCGCCCGCGCGCCGTGCGGCGAGCGCGTGGCGCACCTGGGTGCACTTGTGGATGATGCGCACGCCGTTGGCGCGGAAGGTCTCCACGAAGTCGCGGCGCGAGGGGCCGACCGTCTCGACCACCTTCACGCCGCCCCGCACGATGGCGTCGACGTATTCGGGAAAGGGCGGCGGGGCGATCGAGGGCAGCGCGGTGAGGTTCACCGCGAAGGGCCTGTCGGTCATCTCCCGCGTGCGGGCGATCTCGCGCGCGAGCGCCTCGGGGTCGGGCTGGGAGAGGGCGGTGAGCGTGCCGAGCCCGCCCGCGTTCGACACCGCAGCGGCCATCTCCGCATAGCCCACCCATTGCATGCCGCCCTGCACGATGGGGTAGCGGATGCCCAGCATCGCGGTGAGACGGTTGGTCATGGCCGGACCTTGCGGAAATCCGGCCGGCGCTTCTCCAGGAAGGCGGCGCGGCCCTCGGCGAAGGCCGGGCCGTCGAGCAGCGCGCGCTGGCGGATGCGCTCGTATTCGAGCTGCTCGAAGAAGCCGCAGGTGAGGGCGGCGTCGAAGGCGGCGCGCAGCTCGGCCACCATGCCCGGCGGGGCGGCCCCGGCGGCACGGGCGAGGGCGAGGGCACGCCCCGTCAGCGCCCCGGGCGCCGCCGCCTCGGCGATGAGGCCGATGGCGGCGGCCTCGGGCCCGGCCAGGCGCTCGCCGGTGAGGGCGAGGCGCATGGCCCGGGCGGGGCCGAGCCTCCGGGCCAGGTGCCATGTCGCCCCGCAATCGGGCACCAGGCCGAGCGCCGGGGCGAAGGGGAACACGAAGAAGGCGTCTTCCGCGGCCACCACCAGGTCGCAGGCCAGCGCGAGGCTCGCGCCCATGCCCGCCGCGGCCCCGTTCACCGCCGCGACGACCGGCCGGGGGAAGCCGCGCAGCCGCTCGATCAGCGGATGGGTGGTCTCGGCCATCCGGCGTGCCACGGTCTCGCCCAGGCTCTCGCCGCCCTCCGCCCGCAACCCGCCCAGCTCGGCGCCCGAGCAGAACCCCTTGCCCCGGCCGGTGAGCAGCACCGCATGCAGGCCCGGGTCGGCCTCCACCGCGTCGAGCGCGGCGAGCAGCTCGACCTGCATCCCGAGGCTGAGCGCGTTTCGCGTGGCCCCGTTCGCGAGCGTGAGCACGGCGACATTGCCCTCCACCGCGACCTCGACGAGCGCCGGCCCCGCCATCACAGCCGCTCCACCACGGTGACATTGGCGAGCCCGCCGCCCTCGCACATGGTCTGCAGGCCGAAGCGCGCGTCGCGCCGGCGCAGCGCATGCACCAGCGTGGTCATCAGCCGCGTGCCGGAGGCGCCCAGCGGATGGCCGAGCGCGATCGCCCCGCCACGCACGTTGACCCGCGAGGGGTCGGCGCCGAGCGCCTCGATGAAGGCGAGCGGGATGGGGGCGAAGGCCTCGTTCACCTCGAAGAGGTCGACCTGCTCCAGCGTCATCCCGGCGCGGGCGAGGGCGCGGCGCGTGGCCTCGATGGGGGTCTCGAGCATCACCACCGGGTCTCCGCCATGCACGCTGATGTGGTGCAGGCGCGCCAGCGGCTCGGCCCCCAGCGCCTTCAGTCCGGCATCGCTCACCACCATCACGCCGGAGGCGCCGTCGCACATCTGGCTGGCGTTTCCGGCGGTGAGCAGGCCGCCCTCGGCGAGGGGCTCAAGCCCCGCGAGCCCGGCGAGGCTGGTGTCGGGGCGGATGCCCTCGTCATGCAGGTGCAGGACCCCGGTCTCGCCCGCCTCGGCGGTGCGGGCGGGCACGGGCAGGATCTCCTCGGCGAACTGGCCGCGCGCGGTGGCCTGGGCGGCGCGCTCGTGGCTCTGCTTCGCGTAGGCATCGAGCCGCTCGCGGGTGAAGCCGTATTTTCGCGCGATGGTCTCGGCCCCGTCGAACTGGCTGAACTCGATGCCGGGATAGCGCGCCTGCATGCGCGGCGAGACGTAGCTGCCGAAGCCGTTTCTGCGCGGCAGCGTGCAGGCGAGGCCCATGGGCACCCGGCTCATGCTCTCCACCCCCGCGGCGATGACGATGTCCTGGGTGCCCGACATCACCGCCTGGGCGGCGAAATGCAGCGCCTGCTGAGAGGAGCCGCACTGCCGGTCGACCGTGGTGCCCGGCACGCTCTCGGGCAGGGCGGAGGCCAGCACCACGTTGCGCCCGATGTTGAAGCTCTGCTCGCCCACCTGGCCGACACAGCCCACGATCACGTCGTCGACGGCCTGCGGATCGGCCCGGGTGACCGCCACGAGATGATCGACGATTTCGGCGGCGAGATCGGCCGGGTGCCAGCCGGAGAGCGCGCCCTTCCGCCGGCCGCCGGCGGTGCGCTTCGCGGCTACGATGTAGGCTTCGGGCATCTGCCGCCTCCCTGCGATGCGTCCTGTCCCGGGGGAGACTGGCACGGCCGGCGGGCGCCCGGCTCGTCGCATCCGACGAATTCACCGGGCAGGCGCCGGCCCGGCGGCTGCCTTCCCCGGACCCGGGGCGCGGCCGCTCACTGCATCCGACGACGGCGGTCGGGCAGGCGGGGAAAGCCCGCAGGGGCAGACAGGCTGACCCGAGCGCGCGGCCCGCCGCCCGGCTTGCGCAGCGAAGGCCGTAGCGCGGGGCCCCCCCGCCGCCGGGCCCGGCTCAGCGCACCTCCGAAGGCGGGGAAGCCTGCGGGAGATTGCACCGGGCGAGCAGATCCGGGCAGGAACGCTGACGCGAATTCGCGCGCGCGGGTGATCCCGATGCTGCGCTGGCTCGGCGTGCCGGAGGAGGGCAGGGTGCTCGACGGCCGCTTCGCCCGCCCCGCGCCCGGGGCCGCAAGGCAACCGGCGCCGCCGGCGGGCCCGGGAAACCGGCCCGCGTGCCGGTCACGGAAAAACGTCGCGAAACGGGCCTGCTGAAGGCGGAGACGAAGGCATTCGAACGCGGCCCCGTGCGGTGGTCGCGCGGCCCGCCCTCAGCCGATGCCGATGTCGTCGAGGTGGCGGCGCAGGGCCTCGGGCAGGCTGGCGCGGTCCTCGGCGCCGGCGGCGTCGAGGTCGGCCGGCGCGTCCTCGGCGGCGAGGTAGCGCCAGCCCTGGAAGGCGCGGCGCGGGCGCACCCGGGTGAGCACCACCTCCGGGTCGAGCTGGATGGCGCAGCGGCGAACGCCGTCCTCGCCGAACACTTCCTCGAAGCCGGTGATGCGCTGGCGCGCGCGGATCTCGCCGCGGAACACCCAGTAGAGCGAGCCGCCGGCGAGGATCTCCTCCGCCCGCTTGGGCCACATGCGCGTGACATGGCGGGGATTCGCCGGGCGGCCCGCCGCGGCGGCCTCCTCCATGCGCAGGCGCTGCCACAGCACGAGGTCTTCCACCTCGTCCGCGCCCACGCAGAGCTTCACCATGTTCAGAGGACCGGCCATCGGAATTCTCCCCTTTCGCTTCGTCAGGGACGGGGTATAACCGCCGCGCCCGGCGACGGAAAGGGCAGGGCGCGACACGAGGCCCCGGACCCCGCCCGAGGAATCTCTTGCACGAGACGGCAGGGCATGGCAAGTGAGGCCACGCTGCATATCGCGGCCCAGACACTGCAAACCACAACCACTTGTGCTCTACCCTGTTTATCCGATTGCCATGCGGCAGCGGTGGGGGTAGTATCGCCCCCTTGTTGCCGACCCTGCCGGAGACCGCTCATGACCCGTTTCACCAGCCCCATCGCCGAACAGATCTGGGACATGAAGTACCGCTTCAAGGAAGCGGGCGGCACGGCGCATGACGCGACGGTGGAAGACAGCTGGCGCCGCGTCGCGCGCTCCCTCGCCGCGGTGGAGGCTGATCCCGCGGCCTGGGAGGAGAAATTCTACCACGCGCTGGAGGACTTCCGCTACCTGCCCGCCGGCCGCATCCTGGCCGGCGCCGGCACCGAGCGCTCGGTGACCCTGTTCAACTGCTTCGTGATGGGCACGGTGCCGGATTCGATGGCCGGCATCTTCGACATGCTCAAGGAAGCCGCGCTCACCATGCAGCAGGGCGGCGGCATCGGCTACGACTTCTCCACCATCCGCCCGCGCGGCGCGCCGGTGAAGGGCGTGGGAGCCGACGCCTCCGGCCCGCTCTCCTTCATGGACGTGTGGGACGCGATGTGCCGCACCATCATGTCGGCGGGCTCGCGCCGCGGCGCGATGATGGCCACCATGCGCTGCGACCACCCCGACATCGAGGATTTCATCACCGCCAAGCGCGATCCCGCCCGCCTGCGCATGTTCAACCTCTCCGTGCTGGTCACCGACCCGTTCATGGACGCGGTGAAGGCCGACGGCAGCTGGGACCTCGTCTTCAAGGGCAAGGTCTACCGCACCGTGCAGGCGCGCGACCTGTGGAACCGCATCATGCAGTCGACCTATGATTACGCCGAGCCGGGCGTGATCTTCATCGACCGCATCAACAAGATGAACAACCTCGCCTATTGCGAGACGATCGCGGCCACCAACCCCTGCGGCGAGCAGCCCCTGCCGCCCTACGGCGCCTGCCTGCTCGGCTCGATCAACCTCGCGCGGCTGGTGAAGAACCCGTTCTCGGCCGATGCCGCCCTCGATATCGAGGAACTGGGCGAGCTGGTCGCCACCGCGGTGCGGATGATGGACAACGTGGTCGACGCCTCGCGCTTCCCGCTGCCCGCCCAGGCGGAAGAGGCGCAGAACAAGCGCCGCATCGGCCTCGGCGTGACCGGCCTCGCCGACGCGCTGCTGATGCTCGGCCTCACCTATGGCACCGAGGAGGCCGCCACCCAGACCGAGGACTGGCTGCACGCCATCGCCCGCGCCTCCTACATGGCCTCGGCGCTGCTGGCGAAGGAGAAGGGCGCCTTCCCGCTGTTCGACAAGGATAAATACCTCGCCTCCGGCTCCCTCGCCGAGATGGACGAGGACGTGCGCGCCGCCATCGCCGAGCACGGCATCCGCAACGCGCTGCTGACCTCCATCGCGCCGACGGGCACCATCTCGCTCTACGCGGGCAATGTCTCGAGCGGCATCGAGCCGGTCTTCGCCTATGCCTACACCCGCAAGGTGCTGCAGCCCGACGGCTCGCGCACCGAGGAGGAGGTGGTCGACTACGCGGTGCAGATGTACCGCGACATGTTCGGCGCCGATGCCGAACTGCCCGACTACTTCGTGAACGCCCAGACCCTGCCGCCGCTCGCCCATGTGCGCATGCAGGCCGCGGCGCAGAAATGGATCGACTCGAGCATCTCCAAGACCATCAACTGCCCCGAGGACATCTCCTTCGAGAGCTTCAAGGAAGTCTACATGGAGGCCTGGGACCAGGGCTGCAAAGGCTGCACCACCTACCGGCCGAACGACGTGACCGGCTCCGTCCTCTCCGTCGCCGCCGAGAAGGTGGAGACCAAGAAGGAGGACGAGGTGGCCGAGCACACCGGTGATGTCGTCTACATCGCCGACCCGCTCGACCGCCCGGAGACCCTCGAGGGCCAGACCTACAAGATCAAGTGGCCCGAGAGCGAGCACGCCATCTACATCACCATCAACGACGTGATCGTGGGCGGGCGCCGGCGGCCCTTCGAGGTGTTCATCAACTCCAAGAACATGGAGCATTACGCCTGGACCGTGGCGCTGACGCGGATGATCTCGGCCGTGTTCCGCCGCGGCGGCGACGTGAGCTTCGTGGTCGAGGAGCTGAAGGCGGTGTTCGACCCCCGCGGCGGCGCCTGGGTGCAGGGCAAGTACGTGCCCTCCATCCTCGCGGCGATCGGCGGGGTGATCGAGCGTCACCTGGTCGAGACCGGCTTCATCGCCGGCGAGGGCCTGGGCCTGAAGACCGACCCGCGCGCCGAGGCGATGCGCGTCGGCGAGAAGCCCCGCGGCCCGGCCTGCCCGAGCTGCGGCCAGTACACGCTGATGATGGTCGAGGGCTGCATGACCTGCTCCTCCTGCGGCCACTCCAAGTGCGGTTGAGTTGCTGACCGGCCACAGGTCGGGTGTAGGACCCACTAAATCTTGTCCATTTCCGGGGTAATTTGTCCATTCCGGCACAGGATTAATGACCACCGGCTGCACCGCAGCCGGTGGTTTCTTTTTATATCAATGACTTGCGCGACTGGCGGATTTGCGGCCTTTGATGCGCCGAGGCAGTGCTCCGTCCTGGTGGGCGCCGTTGACGGCTAGCGGCGCTTTCGGCATTCCTCAGGGCCAATCCGGCCGGGTTCTTTCCAACTTCCCCCTCGTGCAGAGCGTCTGCCCGAGGGCATGGCGCCATGCGCCAGAAAGGACCTCCATGACGAAGATCAAGTTCATCGATGCCCGCTTCGCCGATGCCGACGAGAACGAGTTCGCCCTAAAGCGCCGCTTCGAGTGGCATCTGCGCAAGCTCCGTGCCCTTCATGACGGGGTGTCCCCAAAGGTTGCGGGAGACTTTGAGGATGAGTTGCGCTGGAACGAGGACCTCATCGCCGTGCCGCTCTCGGAAAAGGACCGGAACAAGGTGCTGCGCCGTGCGCGCCGGGTAATGGGCGCGCGCGCCAAGGTGTCCGGGCTCAGCCACCTCAGTTCGGATGACCGGCGCGCGCTCGAGGCGTTCCGCGGCGGGGCAGATCTGATCGGCATCGTCAACGAACATCGCGCCGATGAGATCGCCGCGGCCATTCATGCCGAGATGCCCTGGATGGCGGCCGCGACTGATTTCCTCTGGAAAGCGATGCGTCGCTCGGTGCGGGTGGGGGAGCCTGGATTCCGTCTGCCGCCCGTGCTGCTCGATGGCCCGCCGGGGATCGGCAAGAGCGTGTGGTCACGCGAGCTCGGTCGCCATCTCGGGGTGCCGCGCTGTGGCATCGAGGGGACCGCAGAGCAGGCCTCCTTCGTCGTCAACGGCTCGCAACGCGGCTGGGGCTCGGCCTTCCCGGGCCGACCTCTGCAGACCATCGTGCAGAGCCTCTGCGCGAACCCAATCGTGGTGATCGACGAGATCGAGAAGGCCGGGACGCCGACCTCGACCAAGGGGCAGGCCTACGGCTTGGCCGACGGGCTGCTGCCGCTGCTAGAACGCTCGTCTGCTACTGTCTGGAAATGCCCCTACTACCAGGTCGGGTTCGACATGTCCTGGATCAGCTGGGTCCTGACCTCGAACAGCCTGAGCACGCTTCCCGCCCCGTTCCTGAGCCGCCTGGAAATCCTGCGCCTCGCTGGCCCCGGCAAGGGAGACCTCATCTCCTTCGCGGAGCGTGAGGGCGCACGACGGGGGCTGTGTGATGCTGCCCTGGGCGCCATCTGCGAGGTGATCGATCAGGTTGCCGGGGAGCATGATCTCAATCTGCGCCATGTGTCCAGGATGCTGGAGAGGGCAGAGGCCATGGCAAGCAGCCCGCTGTCGCATTGAGCGGTGGATGTGCGCACGCGCCCTCGGTCGGCCTGTGCTATAGCTTCAGCTTGGGCTGGGGGGAGCAGATGGAGGGTGTCAGCCCAAGCGGCTTTCGTGCAAGGCGCAACTTTACGCCAGGCGCCGACACGAACGGACGAGCGCTGCCGTTCGCAGAAAATTGCACGAACGTATGCAATGCGGAGCTTACATCAGCGCACCGCTCGGCGTCTGAACGTCTATCTCGGAAGTAGGCGAACTCAGCGTGGCACAAAAGCGGTAGACACTTGTGGGCCGTCCCATGAGTCAAGCATGTGACATTCTCAAGATTTAACCGTCTTGACCTGCTCGATGCGTATCGCGGCATTACGGGCAGCCATATAGGCCTCGTAGGCTTTCTTAGCGCCAGGATCGGAGGTGTAGCCTGCGATCTCTCTCCCCTCATCGATGAAACGCTCCATCCCACTGAGACCGGGTAGTTCATTGAGCGTCTTCGAGTAGGCCTCATGTGGAACTCGAGCCGCGATATAGGGGGCGAGGTAAGCATTGAGCGGCGCCGGGCGGGGGTCATCGAGTTCCCGCGTGAGAGCGTCCAGGTAGTCGGTCTTGTCCGTTCCCTCCCAGGCAATGCCGAAGCCTGCCCGATAGCAGAGCTCCCCGAAGACCAGCATGATAGTCCGCCCGTTCCCGTCCAGAAAGGGATGCCCAAGGGCAAACTGACCCAGTACCGTCCCGCAGTTTTCGAGAAGGTTTCTGTCAGCCAGAGTCAAACCCCAGTCGACTGCCATTCGGATCTCCGTGGCCTGGGCGAAGTGGGCTTCGCCCTTAGTGATGTAGAGCGCCGGCGCAGTCGTCAGTCGGTCCTGCCCCGCCCAGGGATAGAAGTCCTCGAACAGGATCCGGTGGACGTCGAGGAAGCTGCCATAATCGATCACCTTGCGCGTGCGCAGCATGTCGATTGCGTCATCCAGATTTGCCAGGAACAATGAATGCTCAACGTGCCTGACAGACTCTGGATCGGTCAAACCTTGAGAATTGCGCAGGTAACCCTGTGTGTCGAAGTCGCCAAATGGGTCGAAGACCAAAAGGTCAGCTCCGGATCTCGCGCTGGTGCTGCCCGAGGAGACTGACCATGCGACGCCCGCTAATGATCTTTCGACGCTTTAAGGCTACCAAGAGCTCTTCAGTCATGTCGAGCTCGACGCTATCTCCCGCCAGCTCGGTCACCTTCCCAGCATAGACATGTCCGTAGGTCTTCACCGGCATGAATTTTTTCTGCCGACTGAATCGCGCGACCACATCTGCGACACTGTGCGATTTTTGTTTCATGGCGACATAGCTGGACACTGGGATCTCCTTAGGGAAGAGATAGCATCTTAGATACGGTTCCGCCACTCCAATTTGCGTTTGATGGCCTCTGAGCCGGTGTTGCGGGCCACATTTCCCACTCACTAGCTCCAAAGTTAAGTGTAGGCTTTTTGCGTGACCTGCCAACCGCTAACATTCACCCGAACACTACCATACAAATACAAAGAACCATGCTTGGAGCCGGTGAAAATGCGAAGCCAAGTATGTATGGGCCTTTGCCTGCTCCGCTGCCGCCCGAAAGGCATGCAAAGGTGATGCCGGACATTCGCAGCGTCCGGAACCATACCGGCTGTGTTCAGGGACCGGACGCACCTTGGTCCTGGATCGAACGGCAGCTCGGGGCCGATCAGGTATCTGGTGATTGTCGTTCCGCAGTTTCGGTGCCTGCTATCCCCCTTCCATGTCATCGCCACGAACGACGCCAACCAACCTGCGGAACTCAGCGTCATCAGATGCTTGCTTCCAAAAGTTGATGAAGCGGCAGACCAATTGTAGGTTCTCCTTGGCGTAGTGCCCATTGCTGTCGATGCGGTCCAAGGAGGGCAGCATGTTGTCGTCAGTCTGTGCGCCCCGGAACTGGAACGGCAGGCCGGTGATGGCGCAGCGGTCTTCCTGGATGGTGAGAAGGTCCCGGATCAGCTTGTCCAACTCCGCGTCGGACATGTGCAGCTCCTTGTTCTTGACCGTCGTCGGGACCACTTGACCGTTGGAGTTGAAGACCGTCTTGCCCACCGAATACTTGATGTCGGCAATCGATTTCTCCCGCGCACCGAGGTAGCGCGCGTCGGCCTTTTCACCTTTTGCCAGTTCGCCTTTGGCTTCTTTACGCAACAGGGTCGAGAACAGCCACAGCAGGGAATGGGCGTCGATTAGGCGGACGTGGTCCAGTCTTGCCTGTTCCGCGATTGGCTTGCGGAGGGCATTCAAGATCCCGTTGAACTGGCTGTAGTTCTCCCAGGTGCAATTGCGCAGGGTGCGGAATTCTAGGCCGATCTCGCCGAAGACACGGTCGAAGCCGGTGGGCTGGATCGGCATGAAGCGATCCATGTCCTTGAGGAAGAACAGGAAGGCCATCAGCGGGTACTTCGCGCCGGTCGCTTCGCTCAATTCGTCGAACAGCGCTGCTTCGTCCCGGTCGGTGCGATAGAGCTGGAACAAAAGGCGTTCGAGGGTTCGCAGGCCGGTGCCCGTTGTCGCCGCTTCGATCAGGGCGCGGTGGTCGCGGTTGGCGTGGCCATATCGGTTCTGCCAGAATACCATGTTGTTGTTCAGGTCGCCGTGCGTCGCCTGGATTTCGATGGCGGCGATGACCTTGGCGGCGATAGCGCCGGAGCCGACCTGATCCTGCGTCCAGCTGTCGGCGCCGAGGCGAGTCAATGCCTCGGCACGGACGCGGGGCTTGTAGCTTTCCCAGGCGGCGATAAGTCCTTCGTCAAATCGCGCAAAAGGGGCGTCGAAGGTGGTAATCAGCGACTGGAAGCGGGCGAAGGCGCTGGTGAAATCGATGCCTTCCAGAAGATCGGGCGTTTTCGGGGCCATCGCGGGCGCGCCATCGTACCAGTCGAGGAAGCGTTGCAGGGCTGTAGGGCTGTCGATCTCGGCGCGCTGAGTGTCTGGTCGCGTCAACGGTCTGAGCGGGCCGTTGATATGGTGGTTGCCGTTGTTGGGCTCGGGCAGAAGCGCGACGCCGTCCAGTTGCGGTGGTGCGGGTGGTTGAAACCAGACACGAGTGGTCTGGTTCGTGCGATGGATGGCAAGGACGCGCCCGACTGAGTTTCGGAAACCGATGATGTAGTCGGTCGGTGCCTTTGCGGGATCACCGTAGCGGGAACGGAGGAGGCGTTCTGCCTCGGCGGGGGCAAGAGTCATTCGGCGGCTTTCAGGGTGTAGGAGGTGAGGGCCAGCGCAACTGGCTTTGCGCAGGGTGTCACATGCTGGGCGAGCCCCATGCAAGCGTGCCCGACCCTAGAAAGTGGATGCCCGCACGCGCCAGTCGGGTTTCAGGTCGGAGCGCCGAAAGTGCGCCGACATATGCTCCGAGTTGGGCAAGGTACTGCTGGGCGGCCTCGATAGGAGCCTCCGGTGCAGGCGACTTGTAATCGATGATCACGGCTTCTCGCCCGTCTTGGCTAAGGCCGAGGAGGTCGACCGTGCCGCGGACCCGGGGGCCGTCTGCGATCTCTGTATCGAATGGAAGCTCAGGGTGCAAATCGGTGAAGCCTTGCTCTGCCAATGCCTCGCGCAGGCTTCGCGCCTGTTCCGCGAGAGCTGCGAGAGTCTCAGGCGAGAGGCCGGTGGCTGCGCCCAAATCTACTGCGCGGTCAGGACGCTGTAGAAAGACCTGCATGGCAAGGTGAAGGGCGCTTCCGCGCAGGCTTGCATCGTCAAACGCCTCGCGCGGAAGAGCGGCACCAAGGGCACGGGTCTCGAGAGACCATAGCGCTGTCGCCTCACCGCCGTCGGATGGACGCAGGAAGAGAGGCGCGCCGCGCGGACCTGGAGTTTCCGGGCGACCAGGTCGGACTTCAGCTTCGGTTACTGTTTCGATGCCTGTGTCAGCGAAGGACTCGGGGAAGGCCTTGCCATGGTTGGTCAGACGCGCAGGATGCTTCGAGTTTTCGACAGTGATTTCTCCGGTTCCGAGTTCGAGTTTCCCTTCTTCGACCAGCAGTCGTGAAACCGTGTCCGCATCTTCCTTCACGTATTCTGGCCATTCTAGGACCAGTAGATCCCGTGCGCGTGTCATGGCAACATAGGACAGGCAGCGCTCTGTCACGGCGGCGGGCTCGCGGCGGGCGGCGGCGAAATGTGCGGCCACCTCCCGACAAGCTACGACCGGATGATAGTGAATCGTGGCCCCCTCGAGCAAAGTTTCCGGGACGTCCCAGCCGGTGAATTCGATGCGAAGGGTATTGGCGCGCTCTCCGACCGGCCAGTCGAGGCCGGTCACACAGACTACGGGCCATTCAAGCCCCTTTGACGCGTGCCAGGTTGCGATCTTCACGCCGCGTGCTGTCGAACCGCTCGGATCAGGACGTGCATTGTCGCCCGCATCCGTGCGGATAGCGAGCCATGCGAGAAAGGAGCGGATGTCCCAGCCGAAGACGCCCGAGGCGGCACGGGTGACAGGGTCTGCGGCCTCGAAGGCTGCGGCCTCTGCGTCAAGGCGGGCGAGGTCGGCGTGGGCGCGGGCAGGATCCTGCAGTCCGGCGGCCCAATCATCGAGACCGGCCTCCGTCCGCAGCCCTGCGAGCAGCCTTGCAGCCGTCCAGCTGGATGCCTGTTCCTGCAACGCCTCGAGAGAAGCCAACGCTGGATGCGCGGCGAGGTTGCCATCCAGAATAGCAGTCAGTGCTGCCTCCAGCGACACCGCCGCCGGGCCATGCGTCAGGAAGATGACGGCGGAGAACGCATCTGACGGATCGGCGATCACGGCAAGGGCCGCGCGGGCGACGGTTACAACCTCTGAGGTGAGCCAGCCATCTTCGGCGAGGTCCACGGGAATGCCCAAGTGCGTAAGGCCGTCTGCGTATTCCCGTGCCTTGTCGTGCGTGCGGCACAAGATGGCGATATCCGAAGGCTGCATGGGACGGGGAGTTTCCGTAGTCCTGTCGATGATTGTACGGTTCTCGTCCAACAGGCTTCGAATGCGCTCGGCGATGTGATGCGAGCCCTTGGCCAGGGGTTCTCCCTTGCTGGTCGCGGTCTTGTTCTCGACACGCATGACGTCGATCGGTGGATCGCCAGCGGCACTCCGATGCGGTGCAAGGGGCGCGTAATCCGAAAAGAGCCCGGCGCCGAGATCGTTCACGAGGTTCATGATCCCGGGGAGAGACCGCCGGTTGGTGTCCAACGTATGCGCATCATTGGGGCGCTGTGCAGCAAGGGCCGCGGCGAGGCGCGCGTCAGCCCCCTGGAACCCCATGATGGCCTGTTTGCCGTCTCCCACCAGGACGACGCGGGGGGCGGCCTTGATGAGATGCGCCAAAAGGGCGAACTGAACGGGGTTGGTGTCCTGGAATTCGTCCACGATCACACAGTCGATTCCGTCCATCATGGCCGCAACAGCTCCGGGACGGGCGCGCAGAAGGGCCTCTGCCCGGGCGATCATGTCGCCAAAATCCACCACACCGAGCCGCTCTTTGGCCTGTGCGAAAAGGCGTCGCACTTCTTGCGCGCCCGCAAGCAGCAACTGCAGGCGTTGGGCCGCTTCATTCTTCGGGCCGGGATGGCGGGCCAATGCCCCTGCGGCTTGCATAACAGCTTCGGCGAGATCGTCGTAGCCCTCCGGGGTCGGCTGGCGGTTGTTTTTCACCCGAAGGCTCGTGAGACGCTGCCACCAGGCCCAGTCGGTGTACGCATCGTCCGAAAGCCCGCGCTGAAGGTCACGATAGTTCGATGTGAAGTCCTTTGTCGCGGCGGCGCTCTTCGCGGAATCGACAATTCCGTCCGGGAAGGCCTTTAGCATGGCTTCGATAGTCCGACGCAACCCGGCATCCAGCTCGTCGCCGCTCGCGGCCGTTTTCGGCCAGTCGGTCTTCAAGGCTTCAGCGGCGCGCGCAGGCAGTTTCGGATCGTCGCCGAATTCCCCAAGCTCGTTCAGCTTGGCGATGGCTGCACGAAGGTCACGGCGGAATGAGTCCGTGGCGTCGCCGCCGGTGTAGCTCCAGACGTAGCCATGTGCTGCGAGATCATCGGTGAAGACCCTGAGCGTTTCGGCATCTGCCATTGCCCTTCGCAGGAGCAGTTCGGCCTCCGCGTCCTCGATCAGCCGCAACGAGGGAGAGAGGCCTGCGGCGAAGGCATGCTCGGTCAGAATCCGGTTTCCGAGGGAGTGGATGGTAGAAACATAGGCCCGCTCAATCGCAGCAGCCTCCTCCAGTCTACTTTCCGCCAGCAAGGCCCCGCGGATGCGGCCCTTGAGTTCAGAGGCTGCCGCCTCGGTAAAGGTCACGGCGAGGATGCGTTCGGGTCTGATTGCACTCCCAGCAACCCATTCCTTCAGAGTCTCCTGAATGTGCCAAGTTTTTCCGGCACCTGCACCTGCCCCAACGATCTGGAATGTCATTGGTCGTCCTCCCTAAGGAATGCGCTCACGATCGTGTTGTCGAGAGCATAGGCACCGACCCCGAGGTCACCGAAGAACTTGGCATCGGCAGTTCCATTCAGCGTGACCCGTCCCTGCCGCAGTGCTGCGACGGTTTCAGTAAGCTTCTCTTTCGCCGCACCATGTGTATCGGCGTCCAAAGGGCCGAAGGGGTCTCCGGCCAGTGTGCCGCTGGTCACGGCCACCATGTCAGTGAGGCTGAGGTACCCCACGGCGACAGCATTCTTCCCCTCCGCGAGTGCGCTGCCCCGGATCATGCCCCCGTAAAGCTCGGCCTGAACGTCCCAGCCATTCTTCATGCGCTTCACGCGTTTGGTGGACTTGCCGCTCTTGTAATCGATCACCAGGATGGTCCCGTTCGGCAATTTGAGCAGGGTGTCGACTTTGCCGTGGAGCCCCATGCCAAAGGCCTCACCGGAAAGGTACTCCTCGGTCGCGTGGATGGTTGCCCCGGCTTCTTGCAACATCTCGGCCCATCGGATGGCAATGCGTGTGAGGTCGCTAGCGACGTGACGGCGTTCGACCGTCCAGGCGGGAGCCGCGAGGAACCGCAAGTCGCGATCATCCTCGATAGCGGCGTCGATGGTGACGGGTACAGCCTCCGCCATGCTACCGGGATCGGGCGGTGGACCAGGCGGGAAGAGCGCTTCCAGCACCTTGTGCAAGAGCGATCCGCGTACCATCGCATCGAGGGCATCCGGCCCCCACCCCTTGTCCTCGATCCCCAGTTCGCCAAGAAGCCAGGCGAGAGGAGACACGAGCAGCGTGTCGAGGCGCGAGGGCGATTGGGGGCGCACCGTGCCGTCTTCCTCTAGGCGCAAGCCGGTGAGGTCGCGATTGAGGTCGATCGTGCGATCGGCCGGGAAAGTCCGCGGCGCTGCCGGGAGCGGAACGTGGGTGTCAAAGAGCCAGTCGGCCGGATCCTCTGACAGGGGGCGGATCAGGTCCTCGGCTTTTGTCCCAAGCCTGTGCGCGATCAAGTCGAGCGTGGCAGCAGGCGCCAGCCGGGCCCCAGCGCGATCACGGACGGGGCATGTGATCTCGATACCTTCCGAGACTGCGGCGAACTGCCGATCCAGCCGTGCGCGGGCAAGTTCGAGCGATGCACGGCGGCCAGGCAGGGCGATGCCACAGCATTTTTCGATCAGGTCAATCTCGTGCTCCAGCCAGAACGGACCGGATCCCGACACGCTCGGGAAACGGTCCCCCGCGAAGCCGATCGCCAGGAGACGGCGGACTTCGCGCCACGGGTTCTGTCCTTCGGTGAAAACCGCAAGCGCGCCGCGCGTGGCCGCAACCGGGGCTTCGGGCACGGTACCGGGACGGGTTGCTGCAATGAGACCAGCCCAGTCGACGGGGGCTTCCTCCGGGCCGCAGGTCATGGCCCGCAGAGCCCTGGCGATCTCCCCCGGAACGTGCGAGGCGATTGCGCGAAGGGTTTTCGCAAGTTCGCCACCCGTGGCAGGATGTCGGCGCAGAAGCCCGCGCAGCTCACCGTCGGAGGTCCCGAGACCCAGTGCATCAAGAGCAGCGGCAGCCATGCCGGGCGCAGGCTTGTTCAACACCGTCAGGATGAGATGCAGTGCTTCGGTCGCTCGATCCCGAGCGGGTGCGCCCGGCAGACCTCCGAGGTGAAGACCCAGATTGGCAAAGACAGCCTCCGCGTCGACCAGCCATGCGGGATCGTCGGGCAAAAGAAGGCCGATCTCCTCGGCGCTATGGACTGTGCCATCGTCCAGCATGCGTTGCGCTCGCGCGGCGGCGTGGCGCAATTCTTCAAGGGGGTCGCGCAGGGCAGTGACGGAGATGGGCGCGCCTGGTGCAATGCCAGCGGATTGAAACGTCGAAAGAAGACCGGACCCGGCAGGGATTAGACCCGGGAACGCCCTCACATTCACCGTCGAGCCATGATGGCGCTCGAGCATTTCTGCAAGAGCAACTTCGCTGGCTCTGGCCCCGATCCGACTGCCGCTTGATAGAAGCGGTAATGGGGCGAGGGCATCTTCGGCCTTGCAGGATTGCGCGTGTGCAAGCGGTACCAGATCTTCGGGGAGACGTCCTATGTCTCGCCACAGATCACGTAGCGATGTCAGATGGTTGCGCGCACGTCCCTCGGGCAGACGATCCACCTCCACGGACGCGGGATCCAGCGCGGGTGCGGCATGGATCAGATCGCTCAGGGCTCTCGATACGGCGGCGATCGTGGCATCGGGAGCGACCGCAAGGCTCGACGACCAAGGAGCGCTCTTCGCCTCCCTGATAGCTGAGGTGTCTTCAAAGGCCGCAGGAGGTGGGCAGAGGTAGGTTTCGGCCAACAGCGCCGGGCTCACGAGACGGACTGCGCCAGTCACCGGGTGAACGGTTGAAATGGGATCAAGGGGCAAGGGCGTATTCCCAATGGTAACGACAAGGTCCTTCTGCAAGGACAGTAGCGAGACGATATTGGAGGGAAAGGAGAAAAGGCGATTCGCGGATCGCGTATTACAGTATCTGTCACCCCTCCGGGGTCATGACGTTCTTGCGTGTCGAATGCGCGTTACATCTTCCGCGGCAAATCCTCTGGGGGCAGGTCACGTGCCGCTGTCCGGCTAGCATCGCCTTCAGCTTCGCGTGCTCGTCTTCGAATGCCTTTAGTCTCTTCACCCAAGGCGAGTTGGGCCGGACATCTATTCGACGTCGGATGAATTATCCCATGACCGGTCACTCCAAAATCATGCCGAAGCCCATATGCGAAAAGGACCGAGTGACTTTTTCGCAATTTAAGCAATGGGATAAAGGCCATTGCGAGTGATGGTTCTTGTTGCGTCATCCGGAAAAGTTAGCCTACATCATTGCGTGGCAGCTCCCGACGTTGAGGGAGCCCGCGGGCACTTTCCATATTGCAGAAGGCACAACCATGAACCTTGAGGATTTCGCCAAACGACTCCCTGAGAATTTCACCGAGCAGGAGTTCGTTGCCCTGATGAACCAGGTTATCGACCTCAAAAAGATTGTTGACCTTCCTGCGGCAGAACGACGTGCCTTGTTCAATGGCGTCCAGTATCTCGTCGACTTCATCATGTTGGCCCAAGAAGCGAACGGGGAGCTTCACACCCATGATGGCCATCCTGTGGTGGATTATGGTGGGCCTTTCATCCCGCATGTGCTGGTGAGGCCGGAGGGTTTCGAGATGGACCGTACGGCGCTTGAGACCCTCGGGGTTGGGGAGGCCGACAAGTATTTCGGGGATGGGTAAGCCTCTGTCGAAACGGGCCGGGTTGCTGCCGCCCTGCGCTATTTCTGAGCCACACATGCCGACACCATCGTGCCAAGGGATTTCACCAGGGCGCCCATGCGGTCGCGGCGGCGCTCGATCTCCTCCGCATGCGGAACGTTACAGAAATTGCCGAATTCATCCCGCATTGCCAAGAAGGCGGCATGAACCCGACATTTTCTTCAGTTTTTCATCTTACCTGATGGACTTCTCAATGAATCCGAGGGTAGCCGCGTTTTCGGTCAGCGTTCTGACCTTCGACCGATCTAGGCCAGAAGGCACCTCGGCATCGATCTCCAGTCGGAGTGTGACCTCGGCGCCAGGGACCGTTGTCAGCTGCTCCACGATCGCCTCAACGATTTGGGCCATATCTCTCGCAGGGCGGTCAGCCGAGATCATGACAGTGCCTTGGAACCTTGTTGGTTCTTTGGGCGCTTCGGGGGCTGGACCCACTGGGGCTGTGGTCCCGCCTTCACGCTCCCCGTCGGCTGTTGTTGGCGAGACTGGGGTGCCAGATGAAGTTATCGAGGTGCTGGTGGTCCTTTCCGCTTGAGCAGGTACCTGTTTTGCTCTCGCGGCTTCAGCAACAGTCGGCCTTACAATGACGCTGTCGGCGTCGATCGTGACGGCAGCGCTTCCTGCGCTTTCGATGGAAAGACCACGGTATTCGCTCTGAGCTTCATCATAAGTTTCAGCATACGCGAAGGGGCCCGCCACCATTTGCGCGATCGAAGAACGAACGCAGCGGATCAGAGTATCCCGATCTTTCAGTCTGGGCAGGTAGGTGTATCGGTTCAGGTATTCCCAAAGGTCCTTGAGATGCAGGTGGTCGCGATCGTTCCAGATGTATTTTTCCAGCTCGCGGTTCAGGCGCTCCGGACCAATCTCTGGAAGAAGAGCCTCTTCGCTGACTAGCTTCTTGCTTGCCCGGCTCAAGAGGCCATCCTGAGCCGGAATGCGGGCCGATGAGAAGCCGACGTCGGTCTGGGCGCTGTCCTGATAAGGATAGATCAGGAAAGCCCATGTTTCCTTGAGCCTTGTCTGAACGGTCTCCTTGGCTTCCTGAGCTTTGTCTTTGGCGAGAGACATTTCGCTGGACTTGAGGTCCAGGCGTCCGCTGTTCGCATCTCGAACGATCCCATCCCATGCCAGAAGGGAACGCATGGCGTCTTTCAGGTTGTCGAGCTGACGGGAGTCCGCAGCCAGGAAGACCAAGGTGTTGCGATAGACGCGTGGCGTTGAGCCACGTTGAAGCAGGATGTCCTTCACTTCCGTCATCGCATCCGAGTTGTCTCGGCCACTGTGCGGATGCGCCACGCCAAGAACCACGGCACGGACACCGCCCGCCTCATCTGGCACAGCTGCGGAGCTGTCCGGGGCAACCTGGACGGCATCGAAGTTTCCACGATCTGCAATGCCGTTGATGTAGGTCGACAAGGCCTTGTCGATTTCGACAAGGACAAGCGCGTCTTCGAGTTGTCCTGCCCGATCTGCCGCCACCCGGTTGAGGCTCGCGGACATCGAGTACCAGTATCGACCAAGGTCACCGTGCATGAACTTGGCTTGGTTGGTCAGGCGGCGTAGTGCGTCGCCAAAGATTGCGATCTTCTCTCCGGGTTGCACGACGCCGAGGTTGATCTGCTTGTCGTCGAGCCCCTTGTTTTCCTGAGAGTGCAGCGGGGCCGTTCCCATGAAGACCGTGCGGGCGACGCGGCGTGTGGCCGAGTAGCGGTTCAGGTTTGGCGCAGCTTGGTCGACCCTGTACGGGGTTGAAGATGTGCCATCGATGTCGCCCGCAATGATCGACTGCCACGAGGGGTCCAGATAGTGCAGAAGCTCGGGCTCCACCCGTTCAGAACTGATGGACACACTGCCGGGCATGATCATGACGGAAGGGTCGCCGGACATCCAAAGCTCATGGATGACCTGGGCCATAAGACGCAGAACGCCACGGGTCCGCTGGAATTTCTCTAGCGAGCCCCAAGCGGTGTAGAGCTGATCGAACAGGTCCGGATGGATCGGATATGCCTTCTCCAGTTTCCGGCGGTAATCTTCGTCTACACAGCCGAGCGGGAAGTCATTCGGGCTCTCTCGATACAGCTTCGCAAACTGTTTCAAGGTGTTATCGCGATGACGATAATTGTCACTCAGGATTTCCCGGAACAGGCGCCGCCGGACGATCTCATAGCTTTCTTCCTGCGATGCCGGTCGCCATGAGCTTTCGACGCGGCTGAAGGTCTGTTTCAGACGGGCCAGAGCTTCCTGCCCGCCCTCACCGCCGACCTCGATCTGAGAGGCGGGCAAGGAGGCGACCAACAACGTTTGCGGTGCGGCTTTCACCGCCTCGGTCAGCGCTTGCACAAAGGACAGGTTCGCATCGAACGAACCGGACGGCAGCCCCTCGATCTTGTAGATCTGGCGCAGGTAGGCGACCCATTCGTCGATCAGGATCAGACAGGGCGAGAACTTGTTGAAGATCTCTTCCAGCAGGTTCGAGCCCGGCGCGATACCGCGGGCATCGTTTTCCGCGATCATGTCGAAGCCAGCCTGACCGCCAAGCTGCCATGCCAGCTCGCCCCAGGTCGTCTTGATGACCTGCCCGCCTTCCAGGGTGATGACGTCCTGCGGACCGCGCGAGGTCCCGACCAGAACAGCGCGATTGACCTTCTCGGGAACATCCAGCCCGTTGCGCGACAGCAGCTGATCGAGGCCCGGCAGATCGCCGACACGGGTTTGCCCAGCCATGTGATAGAGCGCCAGCATCGAGTGCGTCTTGCCGCCGCCGAAGTTGGTTTGCAGCTCGACCACCGGATCACCACCCGCACCGGACAGGCGCTTGGCCGCGCCTTTGAGCAGGGCACTCAGGCCTTCGGTCAGATAGGTCCGGCTGAAGAACTCGCGCGGGTCACAATATTCCTGCGCTGCCGTGCCCTTGTGGACCTTGGCAAGGTCAGCTGCGAACTCGGCCTGCTGGAACTCGCCGGTCGCCACGTCCTGATGCGGCTCCACCACTTCGCGCCACGGCAGCAGCCCCGAAACAGTCTCGGTCGAAATCGTGGTGGAGCTGCTCTTCTTGCGCTCCTCGTTCCGGGCAAGCTCGGTGAACTTGGTCCGCAGGATCGACTCCCGCATCTTGCCGATCTCGTCGGCGCTGTCCCCGGCGCTCACCGCGTCCAGGATGCGGCGCATGCTGTCCAGCGCCCGTTCCGCGTCGTCATAGGAGAACTTGCCGTCATGGGCGAGCTTGTTGCGGGCGTCGATCAGCTCATTGACGATCGAGCGGTGCGTCCGGTCCAGAACGTCGCGAAACGCCTCGTTCCAGAGGCGCTCCATAATCTTCAGAAGCTTATGCGTATCGAGGGTGAATTTGCCGTTGGATTCCGGCCGCCATTCGGGGAAGCGCGAGATCACATCTTGCGGCCATCCCTTGCCCATCCCCGCTTCGAGCCGTTGCATCACGAAGGGCTGAAGGCCCTTCTGCATATGCTCCATCCCCTCGAACACATATTGACGCGTGCTTTTTGCCATCTCAAATCACCTTCAAATATCCATGCGGGTCTGGCGGTTTTTGTCGGACACATGAATCGTGGCCGCCAGCCGGGTCAAATCTGTCCAGACGGCGATCAGGCCGTTGTAGGAGGTCGCCTCCTTCGCATCCTGGCGCTTGTTGCCGCAGACGTCGTAGAGGTAGTAGGCAAGGTCCTTGACCGTCTCGGCCCGCTCGCTGCCGATCTTCTTCAGCAGTTCTGCAGCCGCATATTCGCCGTCATTTTCCAGTGTGCGGATCAGGTGCTGGCAGGCCTCCCAGATCGTGAAATGATCATCGGTCTCGGGGTCCCATTCCGGGTCGATCTCGTCGCGCTTGAAGATGCGCACGCTCCCGGCCGAGCTTTCGACAATCCCGGCATGCTTGACGCTTTCAACCGAGATGCCGCGCGCCGTAGCGATGCTGTTGGCGGTGCCATACTCGCCCTTGTCGAACCCGTGTTGCTGGAACCAGGTGGCGGTAAAGCGTGTCTCGGCATCGAACTCGCCATGCAGGTCGTTCAGGTACTCGTCGAGCTGAGAGTTGATCAGCTGCAAGGCCGTCTTGACCATCATCGGGCTGTCGTCTGCTTCAAGTACGGCAGCATACCGAGAGAACACACCCATGCCTGGGCCGATAGCCGATTGTGGCATGTCCGCGGGAGAGACGTTTGCAGCTTGAAGCTCGGCGATTGCTGGGGGAAGTTCTCGCCTCAATGAGCGAATGAACTCTGCTCTTGTAATTGTCTCTGCGTCGTTGGCTTTTTTCCTGCAAACCAGAACAACTGAGTTGGCAAGAGCGTTTGTTCCAGAGGCCACCATGCGATTAGACATTTCTGTCCGCATCGGCCATGTCCCCATGACTGAAAATCCTGCGTGTACAACAGCCTGCAAGAATGTCGCCCAGCCAGTTGAGCTGACACCTTCCTTTTCAACTTCACTTTGTTTGAACGCATAGTAAATTGTTGACGGATATTCCGCACTAGTCTGTTCGGCCATTCGTTGAACAGCCTTCGTCATTCCATCAAGGAAGAAGGTATCTGCTTCGTCTTGCCCTCCATGGCGATACCTAGTTGCGACGAGTTCTTCGCCCTTGGGAGTGGACAGGAAGCCGAAAATTCTTGGAAAAACTCCGGAGCAGTTTCTTTTGAGCCAAACGTAAAAGAAATCTGACAGGTCGGAGTATTCGATATTGTCGTAGTAAGGTGGGTCAGAAGAAATTGCGACATTTGATGGATAGTCTACCGTCTGAGCATCATGTTGAGTAACGCTTCCGTTCGTAGCAGGGACCATCAACTCAACAGATCGAGCAACCCAGTCTACGTTGCTACTAAAGTTCCCGCTAGAATTCGAGAATGGATTTCCTTCCGCGAAATCCCATGTCATCGGAATTGCTTGCCGTGCAAACGTATTTCGGAGTGCTTCCATTTTGGGTGACGAGTCCCACGAGCAAATGGTTGACCCTCGGTCCGCAGAGCGATCGATTGCGAAGGAAAGATAAACCCTAATAGCCTCGGCATATGCTCTAGCCCCGCGTCCTCCATCAGAAAGTGAGGTGTCGTCGTCTACCATCCCCAATGCGGTACAATCCTCCAAAATCTTCATCTGGAGGTCATCGAGAACTTCGGAAAAGGTGGTCAGACTCGCAAGTTGGCGGGGCAAAAAGTAGTCTTCAAATGTTTCAATGCCATACTTGCGGCCTTGAGCATTGCTGGCAAAGGTGCCTCGGCAAGGCCGCTGTAGAAATGATGTGTCGAGCTCACCGATGCTTGCGTCCGCATCATCAACGGCTTTAAGTTGAGTTGCCGACGGGCTCAGATAAACGCGCCCTCTCTTTCCTTCCGCAGCAATTGCAAGGAGTACGCGCCCCATCTTTCCCTGAGAGGCTGCCGCGTCGATATATGCACCAGAAATTGGAGCATCTGAAAGAATACAGCGAAAATTGGCTTGGCCGGATTTAGTGCCTTTTCTCGCCTGCTTTATCTCTTCCTTTGTTCCATTTCTTGTTACTTCGTAAGAAACACATCGTGTTACACGGCTCGGTTTGGCCGATATCCAAGCTTCACGTCCCGGCTTCGTTCCCAATACAAAACTTGAAGTTATGGGAACTTGTATATCCGCAAACGCAGGGTCGGGACTAGGGACAGTCCGTGCCCATATCCAAGCAATAACCGACGCCTTGCCACCGCCTTGCTCTTTCGGCAGGTCTACTTGCGGGTAAAGATGCCCGATACGCTCCCAAGCCTTTTCGCGCATCCATTCGCCGTAGTATTTCACATCCTCGGCCAGTCCTTCGGCATTGCGATAGAAGGACCGCTCCTTGATGCCCGGATGGATCGGCTCCATGTCCTTGAACTTCGGCGGGATCTCGATCATCGCCTTGCCGATCATTACGGCCACCGGGTTCAGGTCCGATCCATAGGCGGGCAGGCCCAGGCGCTGCGCCTCCAGCGGGATCGACCCACCACCCGAGAACGGATCATAGACCGGCGGCAGTTCACCCCCGCAGCTGCGCCGGATTTCTGCGCGCGCTCGCTCCAGGACTTCTTCGTTGGTCGAGTTCTCCCATTTCACCAGCTCCTCGATGATCTGGAACAGGCGCTTGCGTTCGGCCTCTACTGCCTCTTCGGTCGGGAACTGATCCGGGAGGCTGGAGGGGTCATCCACCAGCTGCGCAAACAGCACCGCCCGACACGCCGCCAACGGCCGCCGCGCCCACCACAGGTGCAGGGTGCTGGGATGCCCATGCCGGATCGACTTCTCCCGCGCCGACGCCGCGTTGATCGCTTCCAGCGGGATCGCGACTTCGATCAGTTTCTTCTTGTAGGTCATTTCGATCCCTTAGTTTATTCTGCAATGAAGAGGGCTTGCAGGCTGGGGCCGAGGTTCTGCCCCGCACCTTCGCCCAGCAGGTCTTCAAACATCTCTGCACTTGTAATTGGGCTGATACCTCGATCGCCGTAGCGAGCCAAGGAAGCGCTTTGCAGATCGCTCCCAATAGGTATTCCCATCCCACGTTCTGCGAACGACGAGTCCGTCAGGTCGCGACCGTCCCAACTGCCAACCATGAAGCGGATCAGCGAGCCTGAAGATCGGCGAAGATCATGGATAATTTGATGCGCCGAGCCCGGGCAAAAGCAACCAAACCTTTTGCAGGTCTTCTCGATGGCCACAGATTTAATCGGACGAGCCTGAGAAAGTTCTGAGGCTGTCGCGTCAAGCGTGAAAGCGGCTGATTTGACCTTTTTTCCAACCTCTTTGTCCAAGGCAGACGGCTTGCAGCACCAGGCCTCTTTGAACACGCAGTTGGTACGCGCAGCTGCATGAATATCCTCTGCTTCCGGAAACACGTAGAAGGTGCTGTCGGGATATCGTTTTTCGACAGCCGCAAGCTTTGTTAGCTGGTCACGTTCAATCTTAATTCGGCTTCCCGATTGAGCTTTGAATTGGAATAGAATTAGGGTGCCGCCGATACCAAGAACGGCATCAATTCCTTTTTTACGCTCTTGCGCCTGCGTCAAGCCAAACCATTGAGGGTTTCGATTGAAGGGCATGATCGCTGCGCTCAGAGCAGCACAGAATCTGATTTCAAAGCTTTTTTCCGCATATCTGGTGGTCAAGAAAGCTCTCCGGGCGCGACAGCTCGGGCAAGGAGCTTTTTTATATCAAACTGAATTGCGTTCTGATCGAACGGCGGTTCACGCGAGTCAAGCGCACCGCGGACATACCTCGGGGCTGCGGCAAAGCCATCGTTGACCTGCACGATGGCAAGGATGAATTTCTCGGGCTCGTGAAGCGAGGTGATGATTTCCTGCCGAGTCAGCATCACCGTGTCCGCGCCGTCGATCCGGCCTTTGACCTCGATGAACCGCATGTGGTTCGTGTCGGGGTCGAAGGAGGCGATGTCGTAGCCGATCTTGCGGGCGGACACGTCCTCGGGCTCGTTGCCAAGGGCACGTTCGGCGGCCATGACCGCACTCATTGCCTTCAGCTCGATCGCGCGGCGGGCCTCAGGGTCTTCGGAGAAGCCCTTGGGCTTGGCAGCGCTGCCCCTGTTCAGGAGCAGGCCCCTCGGGACAACGACCATGCCACCACGGACGCGCGGCGGCTGAGACGTGATGAACCGCTCCTGTTCGATTAGCTCAAGGCGGCGGCGCAAGCGTTCGGCCAGGTCCTCCGCCCGGCGCTCTGCATTGCGCCAGTTGGACCGAACCTTCTTGCCCGCCTTTTCCTCTTCTTTCAATTCGGCTGCGCGAGAGTCCCAGTAGTTGATCTCTTTCTTCAGCCGGGCTTTTACCTCATGCTCGACCTTGTCGATCTCCGGGAGGCGCCGCTCGCGCACTTCGGCGACATGGAACTGGGCAAGTTCGATGGTCGCGTATTGGACCACGCGCTTTTCTAGGTCTGCCGTGAGCCAGGGGGCGCTGATTTCTGTCTGAACAGAGGCGATCTCTTCCGGTGTCGCGGCCCGCAGGTTCAGGTGCGGCGCGATCCCGGCATCATGAATTTCGCCTGCCTGATTGACCGTCGCGAACTGAAGCTTCTGGGAGACGAGGTTGGCATTGCCTGCGTGACCAGGACGCCCGTCCTGAACCGAGTGTTCCAGAAGGAAGAGGGTTCCGACTGCCGTTCCGTCGTCGGTGTCGTCGACCAGCACGGCCCCTTGCTTCATCAGGTGATCGTTCTGCTCGCGGACGATGCTGATCACCGCGTCCAGCAAGGGGTGACCCGGATAGACGAAGGCCGCCACCGGTTGCTGGTTGATTTTCGACTTCTCGAAGCAGATCCGTTCGTACTTCTTCTGGATCGGTGCTCCGCCACCGATCTGACGGTCCCGTTCCCTGATGATGAGCGGGACGTGGGTAATTTCCCAACGGCCTTCTTCGCGTCGTTTGATCTGCCCGCCGAGGCGCTGGAACGCCTCGACAAAGAAACTCTGGATGTGATGCGGTTGAAGGCGTTGTGCTTCAGCCTTCTCCATCGCGATCCGGAGCTCTTGGACTTGAGCCGCTGGCATCGTGTCGTTGGTGAGTTGCCGCTTCTGGAGAAGGGTCAGAAGGTGGCTCTGATCGACCGCGCCGTCGACTGCCTTGTAGAGGCGGGCCTTCACATCCTCGTCGTCATTGTACTGGATGGCTTCCAGCAGCAGGTCTCGAAGCGGCCGATCCTCGAAGAGTTCGCCCAGGACGTCATAGACCCTCCCGCCCAGAGCTTCACGGGCGGCTTCAAGCTTTTCGAGCAGGCGCGCGTAGACGTCGCCCTCGCGGGTGTCCTTCGCGACGAGGTTCCACAGGTGGCACACCTCGGTTTGCCCGATCCTGTGGATGCGACCGAACCGCTGCTCGATCTTGTTCGGGTTCCACGGTAGGTCATAGTTCACCATCAGGTGCCCGCGCTGAAGATTGACGCCTTCCCCCGCCGCATCGTTGGCAATGAGGACAAGCATGTCCCTGTCCTGCATGAAGCGCTCAACGACCTTGCGGCGCTCTTCCCGCGTCACGCCCCCGTAGATCACGTCCACTGCATCAGGTTTGCCGAGGCGTGCGGTCACCTTGTTGCGGAGGTATTCGAGCGTGTCCTTCGGCTCGGTGAAAATGATCAGCTTGCGACGATGCCCGTCAGTATCGAGCATCAGATCATCATCAAGGATCTTGTCGAGTTGCTGCCATTTGGTGTCGTGCCCGGAATGCAGGACACGAAGGGCCATGCCCTCCAGACCTTTCAGGGTCTCGACCTCGATTTCCAGCTGCTCGGCCGTCTCGGCACTGGTAGCGCTGGTCGAGATCAGCTCTTCCATCTCGTCGATTTCGTCCTGACCATACTCATCCGTATTGGTCAGCAGGTCTTGGTTGACCTTGGGCTGTGCGAAGCCCGCTCGGTCACTCTTGGCCGCAAGCCGCACTTCGCTCAGCTCTGCCTCAAGCCGTTCCCGGCGACGCTTCAGTGACTGGTAGATCGCAGCAGGGCTTGAGGCCAAGCGCCGCTGAAGGATCTGCAGCGCGAAGCCGACGTTGTTCTTCTTGCGCCCATCGGTTTCGGCGAACCGCAAGACGCGGTTCATCTCGTCACGGACATAGTCTGTCACGGCGGTATAAAGTTCAGCCTCTTCAGGGGAGAGGTCATATTTGACTGTGTAGGCGCGGCGCTCGGGGAAGAGCGGGCGACCGTCAAACCGCAGCAGCTCTTCCTTGGTCAGGCGGCGCATCATGTCTTCGACGTCAGCGACATGGACACCGTCCCGGAAGCGACCTTCGAACCGGTCGCCGTCCAGGAGAGCCATGAAGAGCTGGAAGTCGCGTTCTTTGCCGTTGTGCGGTGTGGCTGACATCAGCAGGAAGTGACGGCAGACCTGCCCCAGCTTCTGCCCAAGCTGGTAGCGCTTGGTGTACTTCGCCTCACTGCCGAAGAATGTCGCGGACATTCGATGGGCTTCGTCGGCGATGATCAGGTCCCATTCGGTAGACTTGAGGAGCTTTTCTTGAAGCTCCTCGTTGCGCGCCAGGACGTCCAGCCGAGCGATCATCCTGTTGCAGTCGTTGAATGGATTACCTGAGCGGGAGCTCTCGATCATGTCTCGGCTCAGGATGTCGAATTCCAGGCCGAACTTCTCTCCCAGTTCATCCTGCCACTGCTCGACAAGACTGCCCGGAGCGACCACCAAGCACCGCTCCAGATCACTGCGAGCGATAAGCTCCTTGATCAAGAGGCCAGACATGATGGTCTTTCCGGCACCGGGATCGTCGGCCAGCAGGAAGCGCAACGGTTGCCGTGGCAGCATTTCCCCATAGACCGCAGAAATCTGGTGGGGAAGAGGATCGACCTGGCTGGTATGGATCGCGAGATAGGGGTCGAAGAAATGGGCCAGTTTGATACGGTTTGCCTCGGTCACCAGGCGCAAGAGAGCGCCATCGGCATCGAATGACCAATTCCGACCTGCGGATTGGACATCGAGGCGATGTTCATCGTCGCGATAGATTGTCGTTTCAGCGACCGATCCGCTCGACTGCCGATATACGACGTTGACGGCTTGGTTGCCGATCCATTCGACAGAAACCACCTCCACGGCGCTGCCAGGCATTACGCCGGTGACGCGCCCGCCTGGTTTGATGTCTTCAAGTCTGGTCATGCCGGTCTGCTTCCAGGTGAAAATTCTCCCAAATCAAGTAATTACTTGATTGAAATGATGTCAACATTGGGGATCCTTGGGGGAGGTTGCCATGCGATCTGGCCATCGCCATTGCGCGCTGACCAGACGCTCAAAGGAGCCGGCATCCGTCGCCAAGCATTCCCGGCTGAAGCAGTTGATCACTCGCAGGATCCGGAAGAGGCGGTCGTCGGAGAGACTGTCCGACACAAAGTTGAGGCACCAGCATCGTGGCGCCTCTGCCGTTTAAGCAAATTCCTCCGACCGATCCAGCACCAGGGGGAAAGCTGTTGGTGGATCGCGCTATGGTCGAAGAGTGGCTCCCGACCATCAAGCGTACCGCCGCCAATGCTCTCAAGGTTCACCAAGAGTTCGCCCCTCCAGTAGATCTGCTTCAGTATTGAATTCAATAATTTCAGATCGAGCCAAGGCTGATTGCACATCCTCCTTGTTCACGACAACAATATGTTGCCGCCGTGCGTCTTCTTTTTCGGCGTCACCCAACAGACCCAGTCTCTTGAGGGCGTAAAACAGCATTGCATTCCGGACTCTGAGGACCATAGAGCCATCCGACATGCCGTAGTCTTTAGCGACGACCTTCTTCTGGCTGTCTGTCAGCTGCGGATGGGGCGCAATCTCGATCCCGACATACTCTTGCCAGAGTGTGTCCTTGTCTCCCAGCGCCACGGGATCACCGAACGACCCGGCCTCTAAGATCCGAGGAAGCAGGAAATCCTTAAACCTGTTCTCCAAATGGCAGAATGCGCGTGTATGCCACCGGAACCCGTCATAACCGAAGGCATGGGGGGTAATGCGACGCCAAACCGGATCGGGTCGCTTAGTGTTCATCGACTGGTAGCACACATCGAGCGAACGGCGCTCCCGCATCGCCGTCAATACTGAGCGCAGTATCTCGGTATCAATGATGCGATGCGGTGTAACCGCTACGTCTATCTCCGGCACATGTGCCACCCATGAATCTTCTGGCCGAGACAGGCCTTCACCAAGTACGCGAAGCCGGGATAAATAGACGCTTGGATCAGGCCGCAGAAACCGTGTTCGGAACGTATGCGATGGGACGTAGCGCTTTGCGCTTTTGTCGTAGTCCACGTTCCCAGGTGCGGTGTCCTGGTACATGGCGAGATCTCTGGATGCCTGTGGGACCGAGACGCCGAACATCTCGATGATGTCGCCGCGATTGATCCCACCCTCCCAGAACAGCCGAAATTCGATGAACTCCAGTCTCTGCTCTACACCCCATCGGATTGCGGGGCTCTTTTCGTTCATGGCATCCTCACTTAATGGGTATCAAAACGATATTGACATCGTAGTGATATGCGTATAGTTTTGTATCCCATCTGGGAGCGGCAGTCAACATGCGATCATGGTTCCGAGCAGGGGCCAATGACCATGCGAGCGAGCGCCTCCGTTGTGAAACATCAGATGCGAGGCCTAACGTGACTGCGACCCTAACTTTCCACCCGCTCGGTAATGCCGACTGCACCCTCATCGACTTTGCCAACGGGCAGAAAATGCTCGTGGACTATGCCGATATGCGAAACGCCAATGATCCGTTCGACAAGCGGGTCGACCTGCCGGACGTCCTCAAGGCCGATCTGCGCGCTGCCAAGCGGGACAATTACGACGTCGTCTGCTTCACCCACCTCGACGACGACCATTGCTGCGGCGCCGGTGACTTCTTCTGGCTGGACCATGCAACGAAGTATCAGGGTGAAGGCCGGATCAAGATCAAGGAACTCTGGGTTCCCGCTGCCGCAATCCTTGAGGACGGTTGCCAGGACAGCGCCCGGATCATCCGGCAGGAGGCACGTCACCGCTTGCGTCAGGGCTATGGCATCCGCGTGTTCTCACGGCCCAAGAAGCTTAAGGACTGGCTAGAAAAGCAGGGGCTGTCGCTGGAAGCGCGAGCGCATCTGATCACCGATGCCGGTACTTATGTGCCGGGCTACTCGAAGTATGGGCAAGAACAGGTCGAATTCTTCATCCATAGCCCGTTCGGCTGGCGTCAGGACGACAACGGCATCATCGACCGCAATCAGGACAGCGTCGTCTTTCAGGCGACGTTCCGCGAAAATGACCGCGAGACCTATGCGCTCTTTATGTCGGACATCGACTGCGGTTCAATCGACCAGATGGTTAAGACGACCAAGCGGCACGGCAACGAAGACCGCCTCCTGTGGGACATCTTCAAGCTTCCGCATCATTGCTCGTACACAGCCATTGGGTGGGAAAAGGGCGAAGACAAGACCCAGCCGACCGAGGATGTCGAATGGCTCTGTGAGACCCAGGGTCGCGAGCGCCATGTTATGGTGTCGACCAGCAAGCCGATGCCGGTCAAGGGCAGCGCGGAGGACAAGGACGTCCAGCCACCGCACCGTCAGGCTGGCGCTTACTACAAATCCGTCGCCCGGGAGGCTGACGGTAGCTTCAAAGTGACGATGGAGACTCCGTCCATCGCCAAACCCAAGCCGATCCAGATCGAGATCACCGATCGCGGTGCGCGCCTGCTTACCATCTCGGCTACCGCCGGTGCTGCCAGTATCGTTTCGGCACCTGCGCGGGCGGGCTAATCTTGATGGAAGTTGGTCTGCATAGCTGGTGGGTTGAATTTGGTGACCCAATCAATGCTGCGGACAGCGCCATCGGCGCCGTCCGTATTCTGGCCGACTATATCAGTGACGGCGGTGCAGCTGGCGTTACTTTAGTTGGCGCGCGCCAGGCCGCAGACGGCCAGCTGGCCGCTCTACTTCTCGAAATCGAGGTCGAACGTCCGCAGGAACTCGCCGCGCCCATTCGGGGAATTGAACCGGTAGCTGTCGTCTTTGGCGAGGAATCAAAGCCGCCCAGTGTTCTTGCACTACGCTCGGACTTCCCCGAGACGATGCATCAGAATTGGTCACCCGAAGGGTATCCGCGGGCACTTTGCATCGATGATCGTCCCTGGCAAGAAGCGCGCCTGACTTACACGTCGGCAGATTTTTTGCGGCGCATTCAGCTGTGGCTGGCCAAAGCTGCTGCCGGCGACTTGCATGATCAGGCGCAGCCTCTCGAACCGCTCTTCTTCTACAGCCCTATGACGCTTGTTGTTCCAAGGGCCGCCTTGCATGATGGTGCCGAGCCTGCGGAACTCCTTGGATTCGTTCGAGGGGATAACATGTCGATCATTATCACTCAGCTGGCTGATTTGCGTCGGGACGACCCGCCGGCATTTGTGGTGGTGCCGGTGTCCGTCGCGCCGCAGGGGATGCAGCGTATCCAGTTCGCTCCCCAGGCGCTGAATGGGCTCGCCAGTCAGCTATCAGCGTGCGGTTTCGATTTGGTCGCTTTACTGCGGCAGAGGCTCACATCCTGGGCAGGCCTGGGAAACGACGCTGTGCGGCGACTTAATGCCAGGATCGCCATTGTCGTTGCCTTTCCGGTTTCCGATGAAGCCGGCCGGACTGCCCACGACCTGCGAGCGTTCGTTACTCATGAATGCGCCGGGGAAGTGGGGGTGGCACTGGGAGCCCTTGCAAAAAACAATAGCGGCAAGGGCGCAAGTGAGGCCTACCTTCAAACCTTGTTCTCTGCTCCCGACGCAGAACTACAGGCTATTCGCATCGAGCCTGCCGACGTTCACTTGGAATTTGATCGCAACATCGGCGCGGCCGTCAGCGGCGAAGTCGAGCCTGACCAGCGAAAGGCGGTGCTGATTGGTGCGGGTTCACTGGGCTCGCACTTGGCCACCACTCTCGCCCGCGAAGGACATTTCACCTGGACGGTCGTGGATGACGACATTCTCCTGCCGCACAACTTCGCACGCCATGCCCTCTTCCCGGATGATACGGGGGCTCCGAAAGCGCCTGCCCTTGCCCACTACGTCAGCAGGCTGACTGGCGAACTGGCGCATGGGCTGAATGCCAACATCCTGACTGCTGATGGCGCATCCCAAACCGGTCTGGCTGAGGCAATCTCAAACGCGGATCTTATCCTCGACTCCTCAGCATCGGTCGCGGTATCCCGGCACATTTCCAACCTAGCTGGTGCAGCGCGGCGTATTTCGATCTTTTTCAACCCGGAGGGCTCCGCCATCGTGCTGCTCGCCGAGAGCGCTGATCGGGGCATCAAGCTGCACGAGCTGGAAGCCCAGTATCATCGGTTGATCCAGACAAGATCTGACCTAGAAGCCCACCTTCGGGTATCAGGCGACGGCCTACGTTACAGCGGCTCCTGCCGAGCTCTGACCAACCGCATCCCTGCATCTTCGGCGGCGCTCCTGAGCGCAATCGCATCCCGCGCCGTGATCGAAGCGGCAAAGGCTCCATTTGGGCGTGTTTCTATCTGGACAGTGCAAGACGACCTTAGCGTTTCACTGAACCATGAAGATGGGGAGGCCGTCGAGCGCATCTCGCTTGGCGCATGGGTCGTCAGTTATGGTGCCTCTGTCGCCCAGGAGATTGTCCAGCTTCGGGCAGAAAGTCTTCCCAATGAAACGGGTGGGGTTCTCCTGGGCATTGTGGACACGAGCCGCCAGACCATCCAAATCGTCCGGGCAATGGCTGCGCCGGTGGACAGCAGAGGCAGTGCTCACGCCTTTGAGCGTGGCGTCATGGGACTTGCCGACGCTGTAAGCGAAGCAACCAAACGATCACTTTATCAGGTGCGGTATGTCGGTGAGTGGCACTCCCACCCTCAGGGATCATCTACAAGACCCAGCGCCACCGACATCCGTCAGATGTGCTGGCTGACCGAAGAATTGCAGAACGAGGATCTTCCGGCCTTGATGGGTATTGCCGGTGACAATGGCGCATTCAGGCTGATGTTGGGGAACCGGTCTGCGTACGATGCCGGAGAGGCGGCTCAATGACCGAGCCTAGTGCAGCCGAAGACATCCAGAGCAAGTTCGTCAAAAATGGTGTTGGCGGGGATTTCCTCCAAGCGCGCAAGGTCGAGGATACGATCGGACTTTGCCTGTCGGGTGGCGGATATCGCGCGACAATCTACCATCTCGGCGCGCTAATCCGGCTCAACGAACTCGGATATCTCGCTGGAATTGATGAGGTGGCCAGTGTCTCAGGTGGATCGATCGCAGCTGGCTTCCTGGCGCTGAAATGGAGCGATCTGGACTTCGACGCCTCTGGTGTCGCCAGGAACCTCTGCCACGAAGTGGTTGTCCCGCTCCTTCGCTTCGTTGGCATCGGGATCGACACCCGGGCCATCCTTTACAGCTTTCTCCCTGGATGTGCTGCCGCGGATTGCATTGCGCGCGCCTATGACCGGCACCTCTATCAAGGGGCCACTCTACAAGACCTGTCGGACAGTCCGCGTTTCACCTTTATGGCCACAAATCTCCAGACCGGTAGCGGCTGGCGATTTTCTAAGGCTTACGCGGCAGACTACCGCGTCGGCATCATAGACAAGCCCGATCTGCCGCTCTCAAAAGTAGTCGCGGCGTCATCGGCTTTCCCGCCTCTATTGTCGCCAGTTGCAATCGATTTGACGGGTCAACGCGTCAAGGCTGCCGCAGGTGCTGACCTTCACCGACCACCTTTCACCGAGCGCGCTGTACTTACGGACGGCGGCGTCTACGACAACCTTGGCCTGGAGCGTGTGTGGAAGCGCTGTCGCACGATCCTTGTCAGTGACGCAGGGAAGACGATCCCGGAAGTCGGAAAACCTGGCGGTCGATGGGTCGGGCAAACGTACCGGACGCTCAACATCATCCAGCAGCAAGTCCAGAACTCACGTCAGCGTATCCTGTTCGGCATGGCTAACTCGGGTCAGAGAAATGTCGTATACTGGGACATTGGGTCTGCGCCGGAGCAATATCGTATCGAACACGGTACGGCGCTGTCGCGTGAAGAGGCTCGCGAAGCGGCCGACTTGCGAACGAGGCTCAATCCGTTCTCCAGCGTCGAGCAGAGGCTTCTCGTTAAGGCCGGCTACGCCGGCGCGGATGCAGCCCTCAAGGCGCGCGGCTTTATCCCGGACATTCCGGCTAACTTTCCAGTTCTGCCCTGATGGCGCAAAGAGCACTGCGGCGATATCAGCTACGCCGGCGTAGTGCTGACTGTCGCTGGTGCCCACAACGAGCGACTGTAGACTAGCTGCCGGCCTGGGAAATGAAGTGGCGAATGACGCTGCATCTGTAAATCTCTTCAAAGATTGTCGGCTTCGTGCTACATATGCCTATAGTATGTAGTGCGAAGCTGACAGATGCCAACACCTCACAATCCTCCGGCCGCTGTGCGGCGCGCGCTGCGCAAGCTCGGCGCGGACATCCAGGACGCCCGGCGGCGTCGGCGGTTGCCGATGGCCGTCGTAGCAGAGCGAGCTTTCACGTCGCGGTCGACACTCCAGAAGATCGAGGCCGGAGACACCAGTGTCAGCATCGGCATCTATGCCAGCGTCCTGCAGGCGCTTGGGCTACTGGAGGGGCTAAGCCAGGTTGCGGATATCGCCAACGACAGCGTCGGCCAGGCGCTGGCCAGTGCCGACTTGCCGAAGAGTGTCCACCTCAAGCGGCCAGCGGGACCGTCGCGCGATGGCTGATTTCGAAGTTCACGTCGATCTGAAGGGCCGCCTGCATCCTGTCGGACTGGCGCGTAGCAACCGTGTCCGCGGTGGTGAGACCATCCTGTTCGAATACGATCCTGCCTGGCTCAAGGATGCGGAGCGGTTCTCGCTTGAGCCTGCTCTCCCCACTACGCGTGGCGCCTTTGCTCCACCGGCAGGGCTGTCGACCTTTGGCTCGATTGGCGACTCCGCGCCCGACACCTGGGGACGCCGCCTCATGCAGCGCGCGGAACGACGCAGCGCCGGACGGGATCGCCGTGCGGTGCGCACGTTGACCGAAAGCGATTATCTCCTGGGTGTCGCTGACGAGACCCGGCTTGGCGCGCTGCGATTTCGGCGGGTGGGCGAGGAACCGTTCCTGGCACCGATCCGCGCGGGGGTTCCCGCCCTGATCGAGCTCGGGCGCCTCCTGCAGGTCACCGAACGGATCCTGCGGGATGAGGAGACCGACGAGGACCTCCAGCTCATCTTTGCGCCTGGCTCATCGCTCGGCGGAGCGCGTCCGAAGGCCTCGGTCGTCGATCAGCATGGTCATCTCTCCATTGCCAAGTTTCCGAAGGAAACCGACGAATACAGCATGGAGACATGGGAGGAGGTCGCTCTGCGACTGGCTGGCCAGGCTGGCATCGTCACGCCGCACCACGAACTCATCGATGTGGCGGGCAAGAAGGTCATGCTGTCGCGGCGGTTCGATCGCGAGGGCACGGTGCGGATCCCATTCCTGTCAGCGATGGCGATGATGGGCGCCAAGGATGGCGAGCGCGGGAGCTATCCCGAGATCGTCGACGCTCTGGCTGAGCATGGCGCACAGGGCAAGACCGATGCCCAGGCCCTGTATCGCCGTGTCGTTTTCAGCGTGCTGATCTCCAATGTCGACGATCATCTGCGCAACCACGGCTTCCTCTGGCGTGGCAAGGCGGGATGGTCGCTGTCGCCGGCCTACGATCTCAATCCGGTGCCGACCGACATCAAGGCGAGGGTGCTGACCACCAATATCGATCTCGACGAGGGCACCTGTTCGCTCGACCTGCTGGAAGAGGCTTCAGAATACTTCGCCCTGACGCTCGCGCAAGCGCGCGCAATCATCAAGGAGGTGGCCACGGTCACCGCCACCTGGCGTGAGACCGCGAGGTCGGTCGGTGCGCGTTCGGCTGAGATCAACCGCATGGCCAGCGCCTTCGAGCATGAAGATCTGCAGCGCGCGCTGGCGCTATGACGCGACCATGCCTCCGCGGATTTGACACGCCATCGGTCAGGGTGCAGCCTCTTGAGGGCGGGTGCCATTTGATTGTGCCCAGGATGACCTCCAGAAAGGGAAGCCCATGAGCGGTCCGTTGATCTGCATAGCTGGCATGGTGATCAGCGTCGTGGGGTCAGTCCATTGCTGGCTGGTCTACCGAGAGTCTGCGCGCAGTGCCCGCGTCGACCCTGAAAGGGTCCGGCGCTTTGTGGAAAGCGCGCCGCTGCACCGCCTTGAGGAGCTGAAGGCGAAGCGCCCGGTGTGCCGGTGCTGCGGTGCGCCGCTCGAGGCGCGCGGGGCGTAAGCTCAGGCCGCGCGCGGCGCACCGTATATTTTACGGAAAAACTTTTACCGTAAACTTGACGCGTGATCTGCGAGGTGGCATAACGCTCCCAAGGACACTTCACGAGGACAGCTTTCATGGCGACGAAAGGGGAAATGGTGCGGGCGCTTGCCCAGCGGTTCGACCTGAACCCCAACAAGGTCGACGCGATGACGCGTGCCATGGCGCGCGCCGGACTGCGAACGCCTGGCGGCCGTGGCCGGGCGGCGGCGGACATGACGGGGGAGGATATCTTTCATCTCACCCTGGCCCTTGTCATGGGGCTGGAGACCAAGGATGCGCCTGAGGCCGTGCGGGAACTCTCGCAGCTTCGGCTTGTGCGCGGGAACCTGTTTCTTGACGGCCATATCCAATGGGAAGCCAACTGCGATGCGGGAGGGGAGAGCAAGTTGCTTGATGCCCTGAACCGGTTGCCTGTCGCTGGCCTGCAGCTGCATCGCACCTTTGGCGCATTCTGCGGCCACTGGCTCGAGGAGGGGTTCGAGGATGCCGACGAAGGGTTCAACTCTGCCCCGGTCTCTGTTGAGGTCAGTTCAAACGGGCCGCATGCCGTGTTCTCGCACCGATCCGACAAGGGCAGTCTGAAGCTCTGGTTTGGGGATGCTGCCAGGGAGCTGAGAACACCGGAGTGGGAGCGGCGGACGATCCTGTCCGACAAGCTCTTCCGGCGGCTGTCGCAGCTCGCCCACAGCGGTGCGTCCTGACCGAATCCCGGCGCCTTCCTGGCCCGGAAAGCCGAATGATTTGCCGAATTCGATTCGCGAAATCGGAGTGATTTCATGATGTGCGCCGCCGAATTGGCGTGCGTTCTCAACTATCCACAGAGTTATCCCGATGAAAATGGCCATTCAAAAATTTTCTGAAGCTCACAGCGCCCGCGTTTCGGGTGGTGCTGAAGAACTTCCGGTCATCTTTTCGCAAAATCTGCTGGATGATCTGAAAACCGGAGGCATGTGCCTTTCCGATCTTGAGGCCGGAATTTGCGAAAATTCGGCCCCCGAAACCCCGCTCTCCCGGCGGGCTGGACACGGGGAACGTTCGTCTTTTATGGGCAATTCCCGAATATGCGGCTGATCTCCTGACGCGGTTCTGATCTCTCAGTTCCACTCAGGTTGCAGGCGCTCATCGGAAGAAACTGTCCAAAGAGGCTCAAACACCCAAAACCAGATATAGGCGCTCGGCGCCCGAATGAACCGTGCGAAAGCCCGATCCCTGTGTTGCACCTGCCGATTAGCATGATGCTGCCGCCAGGACAAGGACGGCTCTCCGCGCATTTCCAAGATCGTCATAGCCCGAGAATGTCTATTTCTCGGGGCGGGAGAAATCATGTCTTATCTCTTTCTGCCGGGCGGCATTCGCTTGCCCGAGTTGAGCGCTGGCAACCGCAGCACTCAAGTCGCATCGAAGTCCCATTTCACGGGACATATCACTTTTGGCGAAGGCCACGGACGCGGCGTCGGCCTGGAAAGCAACCTTGAGAAGAAGGTGGCGCTCATCCTCCGCTATGCGCCGACCACGGCCGATCTCGTGGAGCAGCAAGCCTTTGACTGGTATGATGCTGATGGCGAGTACTACACCCACTATGTCGACCTTGTCTGCCGGCTGCGGGACGGCCGTCGTATCGGCTACGCGGTGCGTCCGATCCATCGTGTCAGCGCCGGGTACGAGGACGAGCTGGCCAGGGTCAAGCACCAGTCGCTCTCCCAGGGTGTGTTCGATGACTTTCGCCTCTTCACCGAGCGTGATGTGTGCCCCGTCGCCCTTCACAACGCCACGCACCTCCACTCGGTACGCATTGCGGAGCCTGACGCAGATCGGGCGGCTGCCGAGGTGATCGGTGCAATGCGCGGCGTCGAGACGATCGGGGCCCTGCGTGACCGGATCGGGATGGAGGGTACCGGCTTGCGCGCCGTGGTCCGTCACATCGGATCGGGGCACCTCCAACTCCTGCGCCAGGAGAAGATCAGCGAAACCTCCCAGGTCATCAGGGTGATGGCGCTGCACTAACCGCAGCTCTGTCTCAGTCCCTCTACCAATCATCCCCCATCAACCGCTGCGGCGGCCCGACTGCACATCGGCAGTGGGTTCTTTCCGCGCGCTCAAATTCCGGAACGACCGGACGACATCAAAGGAAAGAAAATGGAACTCAACTTCAATATCGACAACGTACGCTACGCCTTCGGGAAGCTCGACCGGGTGCATATCAACGGGATGGCCTGCAAGGTCATTTACCACTCCGAGGAGGGGTACGTCTTCGGTGCCGATGACAGTGAGGCGCTCGCGCATAGCTACTCGCACGAGCAGCTGAGCCGTTTGGGAGCGCAAGGCCGTATCCGGGTCGAGCTGGGCTACTACGATCCTGCTTCGGCCCGTAAGCGCCTGGTCCAATCCGCCAGCTTCATCGACGACCTGCCGTTCAAGACCCGGGTGCGCCTTTCCAAGAAGGACGCTTACTGCGAGGCGATCCTCGAGCTGCGCCGCGATGGCCTTATCAAGATGACGGATGAGAGCCTCGACACCAACATGGCGCTGATCAAGGGTAAGGCATTGGCATACGCGGGAAAGCATACCCGTGTTGGCGATAGAAAGCTCGATATTTCGGGCAATTTCGACGAAGCGCCCTCGCCTCGTACCTTGCGCCGTTGGCTGGAGGCAAAAGAAGAGCTGGGGCTGGTCGGGATGGCCGATGCCATGCACCGTCGCGGCAACCGCACTCGGGTGATGGGGCCTGAAGAAATCGGCCTGCTCATGACCGAGGTGCGGAAGTATCTTTCGCCCGAGAAGCCGACGATCAAGATGATCCATGAAGGCGTCCAAATCGCCTTCGACGAGCGTAATGCCGAACGGGTCAAAGTTGGGCTGGGTGTGTTGACCACGCCAAGCCGTGAGACGGTCCGCCGCGCTGTGCGCGAGCTCGATCCTTTCCAAGTGACCTTGGCCCGGGAAGGCGAGGCCGCGGCGCGGAAGAAGTACCGCCCGGTGCTCAACGGCCTGGATCTCACCCGGCCGCTTCAGCGGGTGGAAATCGACGAATGGCAAGTCGACCTGATCACCCTCATGAAGGACTCCGGCATGTTCGATCTCCTGCCGGACGAGGAGAGGGCTGCCATGGGGCTCGACAAAAAGAAGGCGCGCTGGTGGATCACCGCAGCGATCTGCTGCACCACGCGCTGCATCCTCTCCATGGTCCTGAGTCGGGAACCCGGGGGCGAGGCCGCTACCCAGGCGGTGCAGATGATCATGACGAACAAGGGCAAGTGGGCAGACGCCGTCGGCGCGCTCACCGCCTGGGACATGCATGGTCGGCCCGAATTGATCGTCACCGACGGAGGCCTTGCGTTCAAGTCCGAACGCTTTCGGTTCGCATGTGCTGATCTGGCGATCGCTACGGAGATCGCCATCAACGGCGTTCCGGAAGTTCGCGGGACCATCGAACGTGTGTTCAAGACCTTCGTCCTGGATCTGATGCCGCGCCTGTCTGGCCGTACCTTCTCCAACATTCTGGAGAAAGGCGACTCTGACCCCACCAAACGCGCTGCGCTGACCGTAGATGATCTGACCTTTGCGCTGGTTCGCTGGGTCGTCGACATCTACCACAACACGCCTCACCGTGGGCTGGACGGAGAGACGCCCATCGCCTGCTGGCGTCGTCTGAGCACGCAATGGGGTGTGATGCCGCCGCCGGACATGCACACTGCGCGCACCGTGTTCGGCCAGCATAAGACCGCTACGCTGGACAAGACCGGGATCACCATCCTCAAGGTCCGCTATCACTCCGAGAAACTGGCGGCGTGGCTCCGTCGTGAGGACAGCTGCACCGTCAATGTGCGCTGACACCCCAAGGATATCGGAGCCGTTTCGGTTCAGCTGGGAGATCGGTGGCATGAGGTGCCGTCTGTTGACGCCAGCCTCGAAGGAGTTTCCGCGCAAACCTGGCTGACGGCAACCCGCGCGGTTCGTGCCGGTAACCCGAAGTCGAACCGGTTGGATCTGCCGGCTGTCCGTCAGGCCATCAAGGCGATCGAAGAGCGCAACGAAGCCGCCATGGCTGAGGCGAGCCTGAACCTGGAGGACTGGTCTGCTGAAGCCTTCGATCGTGCGGAGAAGAACGTACTTGCTGGCGTGGAATTCCATGAGCGCGCCTCCAGCGCGCAGAATGACAGCGAGCTGGGCCGTGCCATTCGCGATCACGTCGAGCCCTCCGATGCCACGCCTCCGGCGCAGCGCACCGCGGCGAAACGTGCCGGCAGCGCGCCCAAGACCCAGACGACCCTGAACATCGAAGAGGACTGATCATGTCGCATCACGCTCAAACCGCACGTGCGCTCGAACATCTTCGGAGCCTCCACGTTGGCTCCGATATGGATACCGAGCTAACGGGCCAACTTGCGCGCCTCCTGAAACGGGACGACGAGGGGGAACTCTCCCCCGAGCCGATCCGCTTCACCCGGACCAATGAAACGCGCGGTATCATGGTCGTGGGCGGCGCCGGCAGCGGCAAGTCCCACCTCGTTCATCGCGCCCTGATGAAGTTTCCTGTCCTGGCAGAGGGGGAGTACGGCCGTCCGAGGTTCCTGGAATGCTCCGTACCGAGCCCGGCAACCCTCAAGAGCATGGTGCTGGAGATGCTCGAGAAGAGTGGCTACGGAACGGTGTCGCCGACCCGGCAGGTCTGGTCGCTTGTCCAGATCCTTCGCGAGCGCATGCGCGTGACGGGTACTGTTGTCCTGTGGATCGACGAGGCCCACGACCTGTTTTGCGCGGACAGGAACCTCATTCTGCGAGCATTGAAGTCCCTGATGCAGGGGGACGATGCCGTGATCGTTGTCCTCTCCGGCACCGAGGAGCTTGCGCAGGTTATCCGGACGGATCCCCAGGTTCAGCGACGCTTTTCGACGGTCGCTTTTGCGGCGCTGGTTCCCGAATTGCACGGTGACCTGTTCCAGCAGATCGTGGGCGACTACTGCCAACGAGCAGGCCTTGGTGCGCCGGTCGAGGCCGACCTTGTCGGGCGGATCTTCCATGGGGCGCGCTACCGGTTCGGCAGGGCGATCGAACTGATTGTGCGCGCGATCGAGGTGGCCCTCTACGCGGAGGCCAGCGATCTGACGATCGATCACTTCGCCCGCGCCTGGGCCATGCATGAAGGGTGTCCTGCCGACCAGAACGTGTTCTATGCCGAGCAGTATCGGCTTCTGCGCCTCGATCAGGCCTCCGAGGTGGCACCGCGTGTCTCGACGCGGCGGAGGGGTTGAGTCATGGCAATGCTTTTCCCCCGCTTGCCGTTTCATCCGGATGAAACTCCGCTCTCCTGGGCCGCGCGTAGCGCGGCCTTTCACACGGGTGGGCGCCTTGTGCCGTTTTTGAACGACCTTGGCATCGACCTCTGGTCCTTGAAGCGTGGCGAAGAGTGTGCGCTTGCGCGGCTGTGTTCGATCTCCGGGCAGGAGCGCGCACCAGTCGCGCATAACGCTGTGACAGCGCTCGGTGATCGGCAATATGCCCTCCGCGGTGAGCGCTTCGCTGCGGAGTTCCTGACTGGGCCCGTCACCCGCTTCTGCCCTTCCTGCCTGGCCGAGGATGCCGCGGGTGCTGCGCGCCCCGCCACCAAGTGGCGGCACCGTTTGATCTGGTCCCTGTCCGTGGTCAGGGTCTGTCCCGTGCATCAGATCCCGTTGCTCAGCCACCGCGGCGGGAAATGGGACGACGGTGCGCATGAACTTCAGGCGTTGCCTTGGGAGAAAGATGCGCTGGCGGTCGGACCTAAGGCCTCGCTGCGGCCTTCGCCATTGCAGGACTATGTTGTCGCCAGGCTGGCGGGCGCCTCTGGCCCCGCATGGCTTGATGGCCAAGGGATCGAGCAGGCCGTCCGTGCCACCGAAATGCTGGGTGCGGTCATCGCGTTCGGCTCTGGGCAGAAGGCTTCCAACATGACCGAAAGCATGTGGGATGACGCCGGCCGCGCGGGGTGGCCGGTGATGAGCGAGGGGGAGGCGGCGATCCGTACCACCTTTATGGATCTGTTGAAGCGTTCCGAGGCCAATCGCGGCTCCATGCATCCCAAGACTGCTTATGGCATGCTCTATGCTTGGATGTCCGCATCGCGGCTGACCAAGGATCCCGGGGCCATCCGCCCTCTTCTGCGGGAGCACATCCTCGACACGGTGCCCCTGACGAAAGGGCAGATCCTCTTGGGCAGCCCTGTTGAGGCCCCCCGTGTCAGCAGTGTGGCCAAGATCGCGGCTGGAGAACTCGTACATCCGAAGACGCTCCGGAACCTGCTCGCCGACCAAGGGGCCATTTCCGCCTCTGACCGGGAGGCCTCGTGCGGTCATATCTTCCTGCGCTATGACGACGCGCGCCCGTCCATTCGGATGCTGAAGCATGCTGTGCCGGTCAGTCGCCTGCCGGAGTTGCTGGGGGCGTCCCGCCCCATGGTGGCAGCGCTTCTTGAAATCGGTGCGCTCACGCGGCTGACGGGAGTCGAGGCGACTTCCAGCAAAATGAGCAAGGCAGTAGATGGGCTGGAAATGGCGGCTTTCCTTGAGGGGATGCAGGTGCGCCTTCCCGAAGTCGCGGAGAAGCCGACGACCATGGTGACGCTCGCCAAGGCTGCAGAGAAGGGGAGGGTGAAGATGTCCGTCATTCTATCGATGTTGCTGCAGGGGCGCTTGCTGCGTGCATGCCGTTTGGCCGGTGCTGCTGGCCTGGCGGCCGTTCTCGTGGACCCTCAGGAGATCAAGTCGAAGCTTGCGCTTCCCCGTCCCGGGATGAGCGGGGAGTTGGCGCTCATCATTCTCGGGTTCGATCCCTCCCGAGGCCGTCGCGTGTTCTGCCATCCCGAAGCGGCACCGCTGATCGCATCCGAGCCTTACGGCGAGGACGTCTGGGTTTCGCCCGCGGCGCTCGAGAACTTCCGGCAGAAATACGTGACCAAGAAGAGGCTGCCCTTGATCATGGGTGCGCGACCGCTCGCCATTGAGAAGTTGCTTCGGGAGCGCGGGGTCATGCCGATCTGGGACCCAAGGGAGTTCGGTGCTGCCATCTATGAGAAGGCAGACCTGCCCATGGTTTGATCCGGACGCCGACGACTTTGAATTGGATGCCGCCGAAAGGCGGCATTTTTCTTGGAAAATCGATGGACATTAATCCTGTGCCAAAAGGTCAAACTGGCCGCCGCCGGTGCGGAGGGGATTTCTTGCAGTGATTTAATTCAATGACTTACGGGTATGTCGAGTGACCCCAATGGCGTTTTTTAGGTGGGTCCTACATCGGGGAAAGCGGATGCCTGCGCAGACGGAAGCACAAGTTTGCGCAAGGGGTGCAAGGGTGAAGTGTATCGCCTGGTACACCTGGGCTGCTCTCTGAAAGACGGTGACAAAGGCGCCGGGGCTGATGCTCCGGCGCCTTTCGCGTATGGCAAGGATCCGCGGTTCGTGGCATGGGCCCACGGATCCGGCGGAGTGCCGTTGCGCTCTCCCTGTATGAGCCTGAGCATGGCGCAGTGGGGCTTGGCCTGCGGTGGTGAGGCCCTGGATACGAGGTTGCTTGGAAGCGGTGGGAACTCCGATGAAGACCATGAACCCGACGCAAGCTGTCGTCATGATCCTCAGCCGGTATCAGCGTCGGAGAAATTGTTGTGTGCCCGTCACAGCAACGGATGCCTGCGCCGACGCCATTGCTCGCGTCTGGCAGAAGTTTGCTTTTCGCCGTCGCAGGGCGCCATCAAGCCCCAAGTCCCTGATGCGCAGACACCCGCCGGTCAGGGCAGGATTACGCCAGCGACTGGTGCTGCGAGGTCCGCTCTGCCTGAATGATGCGGGACAGCGCAGGCAGCGGCCCCGAAACATCATCCTCGAGTTCCAGCATCAGGTGACAACCGCCTGCCGCGTCTGTGCCGACGGCGCTCAGCAGGGCGTGGTAGCGCGGGCTGCCTTCGGGGACGTTGGCCCGCACCTGCAGTTGCGATGTCGACGCACCGAGCGTCTCACGCAGGCGCGCATCGCTGCCCGGCAGTTCGGCCAGCGCGGCATGGGCCAGGGCGAGCACGCGGTTCGCGGCCCATGACGGCGCAAAATTCGCCTGCGTGTCGGGCAGGATCGGTGTCTTGTCGAGCGCGAGAAAACGTGTGCCCCCGGGCCCATGCGACAGCTCGGTCTCGTAGCGGATGATGGCGCCCTGAACGCCTTCGGGGCGTACCGCCTGATAGGCGACAAGCATGTTCAATCGTGACTGCCTCCGCGGGGCAGATTCGAATGTCGCGTGCAGGATGTGATGCGAGCTGCGCTCCCCCGGTACGGTGGAGAACCAGGCGGCAAGGCTGTCGCGGTCATCGGCGAACAGGCGGCGGCCCTGGTGGCCGCTCAGCCTGACCTGCGGGTCGAAGATCTCGAGATGCCGCTCAAGGTCACCGCCCGGTGCCTCGAAGAAGGCGAACCAGCGGTGTGCGAGGTGCAGCGCGTCGTGCTGCGCGCGCAGCCGATCGGAGGAGGATGTCATGCCGGGTCTTTTGAGATGGAGACTGTCCCGGCCAGCGCCTGGCCGGGACATGTGTCATGAAGGGTGTGCCGTTCCCAAGGGTCAGGCAGACAGCGCCTGCGGGGTGCCCGCCAGCGCCTGCGCAAGGCTGGTCAGGGCCTTCTGCCGCGCGGCTTCGCCCGGCATCATCAGGTTCACCATGACCTCGTCGGTCCCATAGGCCCGGCCCAGCTCCTGCAGCTGCGATGCGACGCTGTCTGCCGTGCCGCAGACCAGGCGGCCCTCGTTGCGCTGCCGCACCATCTGCTCCTGGATGCTCCAGGCGTGGTTGCGCGTGGTCTCGAGCGACGGCAGCCGGTCGAAGGGCTGCGCGCTTTCGGCATGCGACAGCCACAGGTGGAAGGTGTCGGCGAATGCCTCGGCCTCGGCTTCGGTTTCGCCCACGGCGGCAAAGACCGCGACGACGACGGACGGCTTGTCTCCGAAGTCGGTGGGCTGGAAGGCCGCCCGGTAGGCCGCAGCCGCTTGGGCGCCCTGCGGGCCGGGGTTGATGAAATGCGCGAAAGTGAAGCCGAGCCCGGCCTGCGCCGCGACTTCCGCGGTGGAGCCCGAGGCCCCCAGTACGAAGGTCTGCGGGATGCGGGCCGTGCGCGGCAGGGCGCGCAGCCCGGCATGACGGCTCTGGGCGTGATGCTGCCCGCTCAGGAAGCCCAGCAGGTCGCCAAGCTTCCGGCCATAGGGCAGCTGCCCCGCCCTTTCTTCGTTGAGCGCGGCGTTGACCCGCTGATCGGCACCCGGCGCGCGCCCCAGCCCAAGGTCGATCCGGTCCGGGAACATGCCTTCCAGCAGCTGGAAGTTCCCGGCGATCTTGTAGCTGCTGTGGTTCGGCAGCAACACGCCGCCCGAGCCAAGGCGGATCGTCTCGGTCGCGGCGGCGGTGCGTGCCATCATCAGTTCGGGCGCGCTGCTGACCATGGCAGGCATGCCGTGGTGCTCGGAGAACCAGTAGCGATGCAGGCCGGCGGCCTCGGCGGCTTGTGCAAGGCGCAGCGAGGCGGCAAGCGCGTCCTGCGCCTCGAGGCCTTCGTCGACGGGAACGTAATCAAGGATGCTCAGTCGCATGGGATAGCCTTTTGACAAGAGTGGGTTGCCCGCGTCGCGCGGGACAGGCCGATCAGGCGGTGCTGTGGCCGATGTCGAATTCGGGGAGGCTGTCGGTGTCGAACCAGCCGGGGCGATAATCCGTCCAGCAGAAGCGCCACTGGCCATCCTCTTCGCGCCGGGCGCGCAGCTGGTAATGCGCGCCGTAAAGCGGCTTGCCCTGCGGGGTCAGCGGCTGCTCGGGCACGATCCGGCCGACAATGGCACGGGCGTGGCGGCCATCCGGTTCGGCCTCGACCCGGACGAGGTCGGCGAAATGTTGCATCCACGGCCAGTGGCGCCGGAAACTGCGCAGCTGTCCGATCACCGCATCGCGCCCTTCGTACTGGCCCATCGGGGCAAAACCGCCCGCGATGTCCGCAGTATAGCTGCCGATGAGCAGGTTGATGTCGCCCTGGTCGATGGCAAAGGAATAGCGGCTGTAAAGCTCGGATATCGCCTCGAAGAGATCGCTGGGGGGCGTGCCGATCGGCTGCAACGCCCAAGGGGAATGCAGTTCGCTGACCAGAACCGGCGGTGGGTCACCCACTTGCCAGCCTGCATCGCCGGGCGGCATCAGCCAGTGGGAGGCAAGCCGTTCCGCGCCACGCATCCAGCTGCCGGAGATCCGGACATGGCTCACCTGCCAGCCGTCTTCGGCGCGCGTCGCGCGCAGAACCACGGTCGCGCCGAAGAGCAGCGCCTGCCGGGCATCGCTGCGGTTGCGGAGCTGGCCGCAGGCATAGAAGCTGGCCACGCCCTCATCGCCGCGGGCTGCGGCGTAGCGGTTGCTGGTCCGGATGGCACAGGCGCCCTGCCGGCCATCCGCGGCAAGCGCGGCCCGGATATCCTGCGCGCCGCCAAGCTGCCCGTGAAGGTTGCTGTCGAGCCGGGCTTCGGGGGCCAGCCAGGAGGGCGCGCCCGAGCTTTCGCCGGACCAGAGGGCCGCAAGCTTGTCGATCAGCGCCAGCAGCGCCGCGCGGTCCTGCTCCGGACCTCGGGGTTCATGGGTCATGTGTCACCTTTCGCGGGAAGGACCGGCAAGCGCAGGCAGGATGTGCTCGCCCATTTCGTCGATGATGCGTTCGGCAGGGCGCCGCGACGGGCGCAGGTTGAACGCCACGTGTTTCACGCCCTGCGCGGCCTGCTGCTGCAACCGCGCCAGCAGGGCCTTGCGCCCGATGCGCAGCACGTTGTGTTCGCGCCGCGCCGGAGCATCGGGGTTGCGCTCGAGGTCGAGGAAGGTCGAATAGCCATAAGGCGGCGGGCGCCGCTTACCGGAGGCGGCCTTCAGATCGTTCAGGATCTTCGCGACCGATTTCGGGTCATCTACGGTCCAGATCCAGGCATCGGCGTTCTTCGCGATCCACGGCACCGTCTGCCCGGCGCGCCCGACCGCGATCATCGGCAGCCGGCCCTCTTGCGGTTTGGGCAGCAGGTCGAGGTCCCCCGACAGCGTCCCGAAGCCCCGGGTCCTGCCTCTCGGGAAGACCTCGTCCTGCAGTTTGCGGATCAGCCTGAACGCCTCACGGAACCGGTCGGCGCGCTTGTCGAAGCGGACGCCGAAGGCCGGGTACTCCGTCGGACGGTCGCCCGACGACAGCCCGAGGATGAAGCGGCCCTGCGTGAGCATGTCGATGGTGGCGGCCTGTTTCGCCACCGCGATCGGCTCGCGCAGCGGCAGCACGATGCCGGCGGTGCCGATGGTGATCGTCCGCGTCTGCGCGGCCAGAAACCCGGCGTAGACCAGTGGATCCATGATCTGCGCCGCGTCGCCGAACTTCGGATCGAAGAAGGGCACGTCGCGCAGCCAGATGCTGGCAAACCCCGCCTCTTCGGCGCGCCGCACGGCAGCGGCATGGCCCTCCAGCGTGGGCACAGGGCTTTCGGCATAGGCTTCGAGCGGCGTGATGAGGCCGACTGTCATGCCTTGGGTGCCGAAAACGGCATCGAGGGGATCGGCGCCGCGGTCCTCTTGCAGCGGATCGAAGCGGGTGTGTCCGGGCACGGGATCGGTCCTTGCTGGTCCTGGCGCGCTAAGGGTGTTTCGCCCCAAGGGGGGCGCTCGGGCCGTGGCGCGGGCGGGTCGGGTTTGGCCCGAGTGACGGTCTTGACTGAGAAGACCGCCCATCGGTGTTGCGTTGAGCCCGAACATATTCCCGCCCTCGGGATCCATAACCCCGAGGTTTTTCCGATCAGTCGATCCCTTGGTTCCACAATGGGAGGGCGCAGACCCCGCCTGATGCAGGCCCCGTCAGGTCAGGGATGGCCTGAACGAGGCTTTCGCTTCACAGCCGAGGCGCCCTTGCGCGAGGCGCAGCCTGTCAGAGCCAGTAGCCGGCCTCTTCCCTGGCCGCGTCGGCAACCAGCGCGTCGATCAGCGCGCGCTGGCCTGGCTTGAGGTAGCGCGAGCGTGGCCAGACCGCGTGGATCGGCATTTCGGCCCCCGAGACATCGTCCAGCACCGTGACCAGATCCCCTGTCGCCAGCGCGTCACTCACCAGCCATGTCGGCAGTTGCGACAGGCCGGCGCCTGCCAGCGTTGCCTCCAGTATGGCATCGCCGTCGCTGAATTCGTGCCGGGCGCGGATGGCTTGCGTGATGACGGCCCCGTCCGGCTGGCGCAGGAGCCACGAGGGCGGCACGCCATCCCGACGACTGCCGATGATGCAGTCATGCTCGGTCAGGGCCGCGGGAGTGGCCGGAGTGCCATGCGCGGCGAGGCAGGCGGGGCTGGCGCAGATGACCAGCCGCTGACGCCCCAGCCTGCGGGCCACCAGATCGGCATCGTCGCTCAGCGCGCCGATCCGCACGACGAGGTCCACCCCTTCATCGATCAGGTTCACCCGTCGCTCGGTAAAGCTGACGGCAAGGTCGAGCGCCGGGTGCTGTTCCGCCAGCCGGGTCAGCACCGGCATGACGTGGCGCCGCCCGAAGGCCGCCGGCAAATGGATGCTCAGCCGCCCCGACACCTGCCCGCTGCCCTCGGTGACCGAATGCTCGAGCCCCTGAACATCGCTCAGGATCCCGACCCAGCCATCGAAGTAACGCTGCCCCTCGGGCGTCAGCGACAGACGGCGGGTGGTCCGGTGCAACAGTTTCGTGCCGAGCCGCGCCTCGAGACGGCTGACGCTTTTGCCCACGGCGGAGCCGGTCAGCCCGAGGCGCGCGCCGGCCGCGGTGAAGGAGCCGTTGCGCATGGTCTCGATGAACTCGCGCACGCCGGAGAAGGGATCATCGTGCTCGGGCATTGCGGAACCTCGGGACGAAATGACTGGAACCGTGACCCTATTATATTCGGTGACAGGATCAATAGATTGGCGGTCAGAAAGGAAGGCCCCACGCCTCTGAACCGCCGCTGGCCATGAAACCGGGGCGCGACGGTCTTCCTGCCAACTGCTTGCATTCCTTCAAGGACTTACCCATGTCGCAACTCTTCTCGCCTTACGACCTCGCGGGGCTGCCCCTGCCGAACCGCACCGTCATGGCCCCGATGACCCGGTCCCGCGCCGTGACTGGCGCCCCTGACGCGCATACCGCGCTCTACTATGCGCAGCGCGCCAGCGCCGGGCTGCTGATCACCGAAGGCGCGCCGATCAGCCAGGAAGGCAACGGCTACCTCTACACCCCCGGCATCTACACCGACGAACACGAGGCCGCATGGGCCGGCGTCACCAAGGCGGTGCATGGTCGCGGCGGGCGCATCTTCGTCCAGCTGTGGCACGTGGGCCGGGTTTCGCACACGTCCCTGCAGCCGGGCGGTGCCGCGCCGGTCTCCGCCTCCGCGCAGCGTGGCGAAGGCGCGTTCTCCTTCGCCATCGGGCCGGACGGCGCGCCGGGGCAGCAGCCTGCTTCGACCCCGCGCGCCCTCGAGACCGAGGAGGTCGCCCGCGTGACCGCAGATTTCGTCGCGGCGTCAAGGCGCGCCATCCGGGCAGGTTTTGACGGGGTCGAGATCCACGGCGCCAACGGCTACCTCTTCGAGCAGTTCCTGAACGCCAGTTCCAACCAGCGCACCGACCAATATGGCGGCAGCATCGAGAACCGGATGCGCTTCCTGCTGGAAACCATCGATGCCGTCGCAGCCGAGATCGGCATGAACCGCGTGGGCGTGCGCATTTCGCCGTTCGGGCGGCTGTCGGGCATGCGGGGATACGAGAGCGAGGCCGACACCTGGCTTGCCGTGGCCGAGGCGCTCGAAGCCCGCCAGCCCGCCTATGTCCACCTCAGCGACCAGCTGACCATCGGCGGCGAGGCGATGCCCGCGGGCTTCCCCTCGCGGTTCTGCAAGACCTTCACTGGCACGCTGATCGCCGCAGGCGGCTTCACGCAGGAGACCGGCGAGCAGGCGCTGAAGGACGGCGCGCTGGACCTCATCGCCTTCGGCAAACCCTTCATCGCCAATCCCGACCTGGTGGAGCGGATGCAGAACGGCTGGCCGATCAACACGCCATCGCGCGAGGCGTTCTACGGCGGCAACGGCGCTGCCGGTTACACCGATTTCCCCACCTGGGACGAAGAGAAGGGCAAGACCGATGACTGACATCCGAGAGACCCGCATCGCCGCGATGCTCGACCGCGAAGACATCCGCGCCCTGCGCCTGCACTACAGCGCGCTGCTGGATGGCAACGCGGCTGACCGCATGGGCGAGGTGTTCACCGAGGACGCGGAGGTGGTCGTGACCGTCGGCGCCATGAAGGGCCTCGACGAGATCAGGACCAGCCTGCGCGATGCCTACCAGAGCTTCGACACCCGCAAGGCCGGGCATTTCCCCTTTGTGCATGCCATTGCCAACCACGAGATCACCCTGACCGGCCCGGACACGGCCACCGGCAGCTGTTACCTGCTCGATTTCGTGACCGATCGTCCCGGGGCGCAGCACCCCTTCTTGCTTTTGGGGCGCTACATCGACACTTACGCCCGGGTGAATGGGGAATGGCGGATCAAGCGCTCCGAGCTCGACGTGCTCTGGCCGAATGACGACGCCGCAGCGGCGTAAGGACAGCGCGCGCTTTCGGCGTGGGCGGAGCGCTGCCGCAAGGCAGCGCCACCGCGGCTGTGGCCCTTGTCGTCGCAAGACCCGTCATCGCTGGGGCCGACCTGCCGCCGCCCGCTGCAATGCTCCGGCCAGCAGACCACGCGACCAGGACACTGCGCCCAACAGGCTGCACCAAGGCGGGTCTCCGGAAACACGCAGCATGCCCGGCTGCTTGGCCCTCAGATCGGACTTGAGGCGAGAAGGCGGTGCTGCACGTTGCCATCAAGGACCGCTTTGGGGAAGCTGAGCCGCAACGGGGCCGAGTCCGACGAAGGTCAGCGAAGGGCCGGGGGCGACGGCCGCCGCTGCTTGCCAGGCGCGAGACCCGCTGCGTGGCCGCAGCTCCGGTTCGAGCCCATACTGCCGGATACTGCAGTTCACATTTTTGTTCGCTTGGCTTTGCCGAGGACATGATTTACCGATGAAAAACAATCATCTTGGAAGATGAAGCTCCCCGATGAGCAATATCTGCAAACAGGGGAATGTCCTTCTTCAGTAAACCTGAGGAGGGGCTATCTTGAGCCGAACCCTGAAAATTCGTTTTATCCCGGGGCGCTATGCAATCGCCCGTCTAGCGGTGAACGCCACTCTTCCCGCCTGGCTGAACGGCCCCGGCTTCAGAGCCGTCATACACTCCGACGACGAGACAACTCTGGTCTGCCTTGAGGATCGCGTTCCTCAGGGCGTGGAGGCTGATACGGGCTGGGCGTGCCTGCGCACCATTGGCCCTTTCCCGTTTGATGCGTCGGGTATCGTGCGCGCGCTCATTGACCCCATTTCCGCCAACGGGATCGGCGTTTTTGTCGTCTGCACCTTCGATGGGGAACATGTGCTCATTCCCTCACCAGAGGTCGAGCACGCGACGCGTTTTCTTGAGGCCGCCGGTCATGTGGTCGAGAGCAGGTGACCGAGATGGGTCATACGGTTGCCATTCGGATGGACGCCGACAATCGCGGCGGACCGGAATGACGTTTTCTCCTGCGCCGCCGCATCGCGCGCCGACGACATATTTCAACACCTTCCTACCGGGAATAGCCGGGTCGGCGCGGGATGGCGCCAGCCGTGAAGAGCTCGAACTCGCTATCGGAATTGCCATGAAGAACTGGCCGGACCAGCTCAGACACCCGAGCGGGCGAACATGATCGGGACGATGCGGCGCGGCAGCACCTCGTCCGGGTCAGGCAACTCGTGACCCGGGGCTTCGGCGGAGGTCATGCCGACGTCGCGCATGCCCCGGGAACGCGGGAGACCCCGCTCTGCGACACTCCCCTGACCGGGCCGCCCGCGGTGTCGATGGGCGGACCCGCCTGCGCCCGGGCCACGCGGGGCAGGGCCATCGCCGCGAGCGCGGCAGGGACGGTGCAGCGCGATGGGCCGCGGGAGGACGCGAAGATCGTCAGGATCGATCTCCTGTCGATGGGCATCCCGGCACTCGGAGCCGTGACGTAACGGCTCAGGGCTCAGGGCTCAGGGCTCAGGGCTCAGGGCTCAGGGCTCAGGGCTCAGGGCTCAGGGCTCAGGGCTCAGCATTGATGCAGGACAGGCATAGGGCAATGGAGAATCGAGGCCATTATCGGCGCGGGCGGCCTCGTGTAGTCAGGCGCCCGACGGGTCGATGAGCCGACCCGGCCAGGACTTCACAGGACAGCTCGATGACCATGACCTCTCACGCGCAGGCCAGCCGGACGCGGCTGGCCCTGCCGGCGCTTGCGCTTGGCAGCTTCACCATCTCGACCTCGGAATTCGCCAGCATGGGGCTCCTGCCGCTCTTCGCCGGCGAGCTGGGCCTGGACGTTCCCCACGCCACCCATGCCATCACCGCCTATGCCCTCGGCGTGGTGGTGGGCGCACCGCTCCTCACCCTTGCCGCCGCCCGGATGGACAGGCGCATGCTGCTGATCGCGCTCATGCTGCTGGCCGCCGTCGCGAATGTCGCTTCCGCCCTGGCTCCCGACCTCGGGCTGCTGGTTCTCGGCCGCTTTCTCAGCGGACTGCCGCAGGGGGCGTATTTCGGCGCCGCCGCGGTGGTCGCGACGCGCATCGTCGGGTCCGGGCGCAGCGGCAGCGCCGTGGCGGTGGTCATGGGCGGCATCACCCTGGCCACGGTGATCGGCGCGCCCGCCGGCACCTGGATCGGGCAAGAGGCCGGCTGGCGCCTGGCCTACGCGCTGATCGGTGCGCTGTCGCTCCTGTCGCTGGTCGCGCTCGGCGCGGGCCTGCCGCGCCTGCCCGGGCTTGCGGGCGGATCGGTGAGGGGGGAGCTCGCGGCGCTGACGCGTGCGAACATCTGGATCATGATCGTCATCACCGCGCTGGCCATCGCCAGCACCTTCGGGGTCTACACCTTCGTCGGGCCGCTGGTGAGCGGGGTCGCGGGCATGGAGGACGGGATGGTGCCGCTGGCGCTGGTCCTGATCGGCCTCGGCATGGCGGTGGGCAACGTGATCGGCGGCCGGCTGGCCGACATCTGGACCTTCCGCGCCATCGGCCTGGGGTTTGGCGTCACCATGGCGGTGCTGGCGCTGATGGGGCTGCTGGCCGCCAACGGCCCCGCCCTGATGGTGCTGTTCTTCTGCATCGGCGTGGCGGTGATGATCGGCACGCCGTCCATCCCGGTGCGCATGATGCACATGGCCCCCGAGGCGCCGACGCTCATGGGTGCCCTGAACATGGCGGCCTTCAACGTGGCCAACGCCATCGGCGCGGCGGCGGGAGGCCTCACGATCGAGGCCGGACTGGGCCTGACCTCGCCCATCTGGGCCGGACTGGCGCTGACCGGGCTGGGGCTCGCGCTGTTTGCCGTTGCCTACCGCTACCTGAACGCGACCCGCGACGGCGCGGCCTGAAATCCCGCGCGGCGCCGGGTCCGCGCCCGGCGTTCGACAGTTCGCTTTCGGCAGTCGGCAATCGGGGCTCCGCCAACGTGCCGGCCCGAGCGGCCGGCGCCCCGCGCCGGGTCACGGCAGTGTGCGGCGCGGCGCCCTGGCCGGGCGGGCCGGCGGCGACGGCCGCACCTCAGCCGGCCTCGCCGCGCGCGCCTGCCTTCATGCCTCCGGGGAGGCGGGCGCCCCGGCCGCCGGCCGGCCCGCGGCCGCGCAGGGGCGGAAGCGCAGCAGGCGCAGGGCGTTCAGGGTCACCAGCACGGTGGCGCCGGTATCGGCGAGGATGGCGATCCACAGGCCCGTGAGCCCGAGCACCGTGGTGACGAGAAAGGCCGCCTTCAGCCCCAGCGCGATGGCGATGTTCTGCCGGATGTTCGCCATGGTGCCGCGGGCGAGGCGCAGCATGCCCGCCGCATCCGCGACCCGGTCGCGCAGGATGGCAGCATCGGCGGTCTCCAGCGCCACGTCGGTGCCCGAGCCCATGGCGACCCCGACATGGGCGGTGGCGAGCGCGGGGGCGTCGTTGATGCCGTCGCCCACCATCATCACCCGGGCGCCGGAGCGCAGGTCGCGGATCGCGGCGACCTTGTCTTCGGGCAGGAGCCCGGCACGGTGGTCGATGCCGAGCCCCTGCGCGATGGCCCGGGCGGTGCGCGCGTTGTCTCCGGTGAGCATGATCGAAGCGACCCCGAGCGCCCGGAGCTGCGCGACCGCCTCGCCCGCGTCGGCCCGCGGCGCGTCGCGCAGGGCGATGAGCCCCAGCGGCTCGTGCGCGCGCAGCACGACCACCACCGTCTTGCCCTCGGCTTCCAGCCCCGCCACCCGGCTGCGGATTTCCCCGGTGAGTGCCGCACGCGCCTCCGCCAGCCGCGGCGACCCGACACAGACCGGCACGCCGCCCAGCAGGGCCTCGGCGCCCCTGCCGGGAAGCGCCCGCGCCCCGGTGACCGGGGCCGCGGACAGGCCGCGCCTCCCGGCCTCCGCGCGGATCGCCAGGCCGAGCGGATGGCTCGCGCCGCTCTCGACCCCCGCGGCAACGGCCATCACGTCGGCCTCGCTGCCCCCGAGCGCCACCACGTCGGTGACCCGGGGCCTGCCCTGCGTGAGCGTGCCGGTCTTGTCGAAGGCGACATGGGTGACCCCCGCGGCCGCCTCGATCACCCGCCCGCCCTTGATCAGCAGCCCGCTCCGCGCCCCGGTGGACAGCGCCGAGGCGATGGAGGCGGGAACCGAGATCACCAGCGCGCAGGGACAGCCGATCAGCAACAGCGCCAGCGCGCGGTAGCCCCACTCTCCCCAGGCGAGGCCGAGCGTGAGCGGCGGCACGAGGGCCACCAGCAGCGCCGCCCCGACGACCGCGGGCATGTAGAAGCGGCTGAACCGGTCGATGAACCGCTCCGTCGGCGCCCGGGCGCTCTCGGCCTCGGCCACGAGCCGCACGATGCGCGAGATCGTGTTGTCCGCCGCCGTCTTCGTGACCCGGACGCGCAGCAGCGCCTCGGCGTTGATCGACCCCGCGAACACCTGCGCCCCGGGCTCCTTGAGGGCGGGCAGGCTCTCTCCGGTCACCGGGCTCTCGTCGACCCCGGAGATGCCCTCGATGACCTCGCCGTCGCAGGGCACGCGGTCGCCGGGGCGCACCTGCACGACCTGGCCCGGCGCGAGGCTGTCGGCCGCGACCTGGCGGGTGTGCCGGCCGACCTCCAGCAGCGCCGTCCCCGGCACCAGGTCGCGGAGCGCGCGGATGCCGTCCCGCGCCTTTCCGGCCGACAGGCCCTCGAGCAGTTCCCCGACCGCGAAGAGGAAGACGACGAGGGCGGCTTCTTCCGGCGCGCCGATCACCAGCGCCCCGAGGGTCGCGATGGTCATCAGCATCTCGATGGTGAAGGGCATGCCCGCCCTTGCCGTCGCCAGCGCCCGGCGCGCCACGGGGAACAGGCCGATCAGCGTCGCCGGCACGAAGGCCTGGTGGGCGATGTCTGCCGGCAACACCAGTTGCGCGGCCCAGGCCGCGGCGAGCAGGAGGCCGGCGGCGATCACCAGCCGACCCTTCGGGTTGCGATACCATGGCCGGCGCGGCGCGGCCGCCGGCGGGGCATCCTGCCGCGGCACGGCCTCCGCCGCGGGCGGGGCCGAGGCGCCGGGGGCCGCGCCCTCCGGCATCACGAAGCCCTTCCTCGGGCGTTCCGGGGGCGCACCCTCGGGCGCTATGCCGAAGCCGATCCCGCGTACGGCCTTCTCGACGCTCTCGGGCGAGGTTCGCGACACATCCAGCGTCAGCCTCAGCCGTTCGGCCATCAGCGCCACGTCCACGTTCCCGACGCCCGGCAGGCGCTCGACCGCGCCGCGGACCTTGGCGGCACAGGCGCCGCAATCCATCCCCGTCACGCGCCACTCGCGCGCTGGCCCGTTCCCAATCGACATCCTGCCGCTCCGTTGCGATTCGCGATCGGACACCGGTATAAGAGCTACAGCCACTGAAGGTTCAAGCCGCCTCATCGGGACCGGCCGGGGGGCCGTGGCCGGGCTGACAAGCACATCCGGGCAGGAGGAGAGGCCGATGCTCACGATCGGAACCATGGCACGGCGCACCAGGACGAAGGTGCAGACGATCCGCTACTACGAGCAGATCGGGCTGATGCCCGAACCGGGCCGGACGGAGGGAGGTCAGCGCCGCTACGGCGATGCCGAGCTCGACCGGCTGGCCTTCATCCGCCATTCCCGCGAGCTCGGCTTTCCGCTGGAGGCGATACGCGAGCTGCTCGCGCTCTCCGACACGCCCGAGACCTCCTGCGCGCAGGTCGACGCGGTGGCCCGGCGGCACCTGAAGGAGGTGGAGGCGCGCATTGCCCGGCTGCAATCGCTGGAGGCGGAGCTCCGGCGGATGATCGGGGAGTGCCGCAACGACCGTGTCTCGGACTGCCGCATCCTGGAGGTGCTCCGCGATCACGAGGAGTGCCTGTCGGACCACCGGACCCCCGAGCTCTGAACGCCCCGCGCAGGCAGCCCGCGCCGCGGGCGCGGCCTTGCGCGTGAGACGCCAAAGGGGGGCGCAACCCGGGCATGGGCCTCCGGCGTGGCCCGCTCATGGGGCGGGGCTCCGGCCGGTGCCCGGCGTCGCGGCGGCAGCGGGGCCGCCACGGTATCGCGGGCGATGTGCCGCCGGGCCGCCCCCGGTCCGGGCATCCGCGGAGCCCCTTCGGACGGTCTTCAGGCGCTTGCGGCTCCGGCGAAGATGTCCCTGACCCAGTCGAGGAACACCGCCAGCCGCCGCGACACGGTGCGGCCGCCCGCGTGGATCGCGTTGAGCGGCAGCGGCTCGGGCGGCGTCTCCGCCAGCACTTCGACGAGCCCGCCGGAGGCCAGGTCGGCCTCGAACCGGTACCGCGGCGCCTGGATCAGCCCCAGGCCCTGCCGGGCCAGCGCGGCGGCGGTGTCGGAATTATCGGTCGAGACCACGCAGGGCAGGTGGCGCAGGTGCACGGCGCCGCCGCGGGTGAACTCCAGCGGCATCACCTCGCCGGTGCGCGAGGACACGAAGCCCACCATGCAATGCCCGTCCAGGTCGTCGAAGCCGCGCGGCAGTCCTCGAGCTTCGAGGTAGGCCGGGCTTGCGCAGGTGATCTCCGGCAGTTCCCCCAGCCGTCGCATCCGCAGGCTGCTGTCCACGGGATGCCCGGCACGCAGGGCGCAATCGACCCCGTCCCGCACGAGGTCGACGAAGCGGTCCCCCTGCGAGAAGGACAGCGTGAGCCCCGGGTAGCGGGCGAGGAAGGCCGGAAGCCGCGGCACGAGGAAGGTCCGTGTCAGCAGCCCCGACGCGTCGATGCGCAGGTGGCCGCTCGGGCTCGACGACGAGAAGGCGCCGAAGCTGTCCTCGACCTCGGCGAGGATCGCCCGCGCCCGGCGGTAGAATTCCGCGCCTTCCGGGGTCGCCGCGACATGCCGCGTGGTGCGCGCGAGCAGGCGCACGCCGGTTTCCCGTTCGAGCAGATTGATGCTGTTGGTCGCCGTGGAGCGGGCGACACGCATCTCCCGCGCGGCGGCGGCAAAGCTGCCGCCCTCGACGATGCGGGTGAACAATTCGAGCCGGTCCAGCCTGTCCATCCGGTTTGTTAGCATCAGATGAATTATCATTTCAAGTTTGGTGCAATTGTTCGGGTCTGAGGTGGCTCCCAGATGTCGGGAGCAGACCGGAGACCAGCGATGACCCACCAGAACGAACCTGCCTGCGGCCCCGGCGCCTCGCGCGGCATCGCGCCCCGCCTGCCGAGAGTGCTGCCGGAACTGTCGACAGCATGGCCGGTCCCGCCGGCGCCTGCCGCCGCGAGCGGACGGGGCCAGCCGCTTTCACCCCGAACCCGAAAGGAAACCCCGCAATGCCCTTCGTGAACATCAAGACCCCGGAAGCCTCGCTGACCTCCGACCAGAAGGCCGAGATCGGCCACCGGGTCACGGAACTGCTCGTCGAGTACTTCACCGAAGCCGCACGGCCGCACACCATGGTGCTGATCGAGGAGGTCGCCGACGGCGGCTATTACCGCGCGGACGAGACCTTCGTCATTCCCGAGGCCTACCGCGCCGGATGAGCCCGGACGCCCCGCCGCCCGCGCGCGGCGAGGCGTCTGCAGCACCGTCCCTCACCGGACGGCCGATCCCGGCGGCCCCCGTGCGGCCGGGATCGCCGCAGGTGCTGGGGGCAGACCGGCGCACACCCGGCCTGTCCGCGGCGCCGCACCCCCGGGCACGGGCGCGGCGATATTCCCGGCGGAGTGACGCCGCAGCCGCCTGCCCGATGACGCCCGCCGGCCGGCCCGGCTCGCGCGGGCCGGCCGGCGTCAGCGGGCACTCCGGCGCCGGACATGCCGCGAGGCGGGGACGGGAGCATCCCGGCCCTCCCTTTCGACCAGCTGCCCGAGCCGGGCCGCGGCTCCGCCCAGGGCCGCGCGCCCCTTCGACCAGTCGTCGGGAGAGGCGGACAGCGTACGGCGCAGCCAGGCGAGCGTCAGGCGCCGGGTCGCCTCGAGCGCGTCGGGCACTTCCGCCTCGGTCTCCCTCGCGTCCCATCCGGCAATGCCGCCGAGCCCGTGCCCGACCCCGGAAATCGTGAGCAGGGCCTGCGCTCCGGGCGAATCGTGGAAGGCGTCGGCATGCCATTCCGGCCCCCGCGGGGTGAAATGCGGGTCGTCCTGCGCACCGCAGACAACGAGGGTCGGCCGGCGCATCTGCGCGAAGTCGACGTCGAAGAAGGGAAACCGCGCGGCGCTTTCCGGGGTGAGGTCGCTGCCGCCGCGCCCTGGCGTGGCCAGCAGCACGCCGGCCGAAATGCGCCGATCGGAGAAATCCTCGCCCCCGAGGGTCGCCCCCAGGAGCAGGCTGCAGGTAAGCCCGCCGAAGGAATGCCCCGCCACCGCCACCCGGCCATGGTCGAGCCGCCCGGCCACGGCCGGCGCCTGACGCCCGATCTCGTCCATGAGGTCGAGGATCGCGCGCATCTCCGCCACCCGCTCGCGCCAGTAGAAGGGCGCGCCGGGACCGTCCGGGCCAAGCCCGCCGACGCGGGAACTGGCATGGGTCGGCTGGATCACCGCGAGGCCGCGCTCGGCCCAGAACTGCGCGAGGGGCGCGTACCCGTCCCTCGACGGGATGTAGTTCGACGGACCGAAGCCGTGCGAGAGCAGCACCACCGGCAGATCGCCGCCGGCCGCGGGTGCGGTGAGGCGCAGCTCCAGCGGAGCCCGGTCCGGAAGCGGCAGCCGGATCGGCGCGTAGGCCACGCTCAGCGCGGGCTCGGGTGTCGGCAGGTGCCGGGCGAGGTCGATCAACCGGTTCATCGGGGCAACTCCATGAAAGGCCGCTCAGGCGCGGGCAAGGCAGGCGGAACGCGCCGGGCGCGCAGGTGGGGGGCGCCGGCGGTGAGATCTCGTTGAAGGCCTTCCACCGCCCCCGAACCCGCCGCGCGGCGCGACGGGGCCGGCAGCGGACACGGCCCGGGCCGGCCGGGCGGGCGGCGCCCGGCTCTTGACCACGGGGCCGGGCCGATGCGGCGCCCTCCCCGCGGGGCGGCCGTGGCCATGGGTGCCGCGATTTCCCCCGCCCGCGGCCGGTCGGGCGGCAGCCCGCGAAGCAGCGGGTGCGGGGCCGGCGTCCGCCTCCCCCGGGGGCGACGCCCCGGCCGGAGATCTTGTCCCCCGGTGCGCGGTACGCTCGACATGTCAGACCCTCCGGCGACGTCTGGCGGAGAGATAGACCGGCGGCGCCGGACATACTATTCACGCAAGTCCGAATTCCTTCATCATGCGTCCGACATTGCCATGCCCGATACTCCGACCGACCCGCTCGCCAGCGTCGTCGCGCTGCTCAGGCCCCGCCCGTCGATCGCGAAGCTCGTCGAGGCCGGCGGCCGCTGGCTGGTCGAGCGGAGCGGGCTGTCGAGCCCGTTCTACGCCGCGATCGTGGAGGGGCGCTGCCGCCTGACCCTCAACACCGGCCGGACCATCGATCTCACGGCGGGAGATTTCGTGCTGGTGCCCGACCTGCACGGCTTCACCATGTCCAGCGAGACCGCGCCGCCCCCGGGCGCCGCGCGCCTCCCGCTCGAGACCGGGCCGGGCCGCTTCCGCCTCGGGCCGGGCGGCGCGCCGATGGAGATGCGCGCGCTCGTCGGTCACTGCAGCTTCGCCGCCCGCGAACGCGCGCTGCTGCTCTCCCTCCTGCCCGAGATGATCCATCTCGCCGCGCATGACCGGCTGATGGCGCTGGTGCCCCTGCTGCACGAGGAAACCCTGTCCGACCGGCCCGCCCGGGGGATGATCCTCGAGCGCCTGCTCGAGCTCGTGCTGATCGAGGCCCTGCGCTCGGGCCCGGGCCCCGCCCAGGCGCCGGGCCTGCTGCGCGGGCTCTCCGACCCGCAGCTCGCCGCTGCCCTGCAGCGCATCCACGCCGACCCGGCGGCCGCGCTCTCCGTCGCCGGGCTTGCCCGCGAGGCCGGCATGTCGCGCTCCGCGTTCCACACCCGTTTCCAGGCCGCCCTCGGCCTGCCCCCGATGGCCTATGTCACGGCCTGGCGCATGGCCTTCGCCCGCGACCTGCTGCTGCGCGGCGGGCTGACCACCGCCGAGATCGCGCATCGGGTGGGCTATGGTTCGGCCGCGGCCTTCGGGATGGCCTTCCGGCGCCTGGAAGGCGTCTCCCCCGGGGCTGTCGCCGGAAAACACCGCGCGCGGGGCGGATGAGCGGAAGCGCCCGGGGCGGGCCGGAGGGGACCCGGCAGGGCAGGGCGGGCCGGCGCCCTCAGTCGTTGCCGATGGTGATGACGATGAGCGCGATGGCGGCGAGGACGGCGAGCGCGTGGCCCCATTCGCGGTCGTCGACCACGGTGTCGAGCGCGCCGGCCGCGAGGCAGCCGCCCAGAAGCGCGCCGAGCACCCGCGTGGCGGGAATGACGAGCAGCGCGGCCGATACCAGCTCCAGTGCCGCCACCAGATGGCGTGCCCGGTCCGGAAAGCCGCGGCGGCGGAAACACTCCCGCCGCCCGAGCAGGCCGGTGGCGTTCAGCGCCGCGCCGGCGAGAAAGGCAAGCGCCAGGAACCAGTTGAGCACGGGTGCGATCATTCCAGCCTCCGCTGCGCCGGGCCTGCGCCACGGAACAGGTGACGGGGCGCGGGGCGGGCTCCGCGCAGGGAAGGCGCCGCATCGCGCGCAGGCCGGCCGGCAGCCTGGCGCGGCACGGGCGGGCAGCACAAAGGCGCGCGGGCCGCGCGCTCAGCCACGACGGACCCCATGGAGGAACACCCGCACGGCATCGGCCGCCATCGTGTCTACCTCCGCCTCGGAGAGCGGGTCGCGCAGGCCGAGCACGGTCTCGTAGTAGACATCCGAGCGCACGAGGCCGAGGAACTGGTTGGCCGCCCGGGTGGCGTCGATCTCGCCGAGTTCGTCGCGCGCCCGCTCCAGCCGCCCGGCGAGCCAGGCCCGCGCCCGGCCGGGCCCGATGCGCATGTAGCTCTCCGCCAGCGCCGGCACCCGGAGCGCCTCGGCCACCACCAGCCGGTACATGCCCGCCGTGTCCGGGCGCAGGAACAGCCGCAGCAATTCGCGCGCGAAGCGCAACAGGCTCTCCTCGAGCGAGAGCGTCGGATCGTCGAGCCGCTCGGAGCCGAAGATGCGCTCGCTGTTCTCGCGGATGAGCGCCTCGCACAGGCCCTGCTTGCTGCCGAACAGCGCGTAGATCGTGCGCTTCGAGCCGCCGCTGCGCTCGATGATGGCGTCGATGCTGGTGGCCGCGAAACCGTGGCTGAAGAACAGCTCCGCCGCCGCGGCGAGGATCGCCTCCCGACGGGGATCCGCCGCGCTGTCATTCTCTGCCTGCATGGCTGCACCTCCCGAACGCTCTTGACTTGGTAATGCACATTACCATAGGAGTCCAGCGCCCGGTAACGCCCGTTACCACGCACCCTCTCTTCCCGTCCGGAGCGCGAGCCCCATGACCATTGCAGCAGTCTCCCACACGCCGGCACCGGCGGCGGGGCCGGTGTCGCCGCCGGCCCTGAACGCGCGCACCGTCGCGGCGCTGTCCGGCGTGCTCATCGCGGCGATGATGTCCGGGCTCACCAGCCGGGCCGGCAGCCTGGCGCTGGCCGATATCGAGGGGGCGCTCGGGCAGGGGGCCGACCCCGGCTCCTGGATCTCGTCCTGCTACACGGCGGGCGAGCTGATGGTGATGCCCTTCGCCGGCTGGTTCGCGGTGACCTTCACGGTGCGGCGCTTCTGCCTTGCCATGCTGGCGATCACCGCGGCCATATCGCTCGTGCTGCCCTTCGTGGTGAACCTGCCGCTGCTGCTGGTGCTGCGCGCGGCGGAGGGCATGTCGGCGGGGGCGCTCATCCCGCTGCTGATGATGATGGCGCTGCGCTTCCTGCCGCCGCCCATCCGGCTGCACGGGCTGGCGCTCTACGCCCTCACCGCCACCTTCACGCCCAATGTCGCCTACTGGGTGGTGGGCTACTGGACCGACGGCCTGTCCGACCTGCGCTGGATCTCCTGGCAGTTCCTGCCGGCCGCGGCGCTGTGCGGGCTGCTGGTGGGCTGGGGCCTGCCGGCGGAGCCGGTCAACTGGTCGCGGTTCCGCAACTTCAACGCGACGGGCTTCCTCGCCGGGGCGCCGGGGCTGTTTCTCATCGGTCTCGCCCTCGCGCAGGGCAACCGGCAGGACTGGTTCCATGCGCCGATGATAAGCCTGAGCCTGGTGGCGGGGGTGGCGCTGATCGCGGTCTACCTGCTCGCGGAATGGCAGCACCCCACGCCCTTCATCCGGCTCTCGCTGATGGCGCGGCGCAATCTCTGCGTGGGGTTCGTCATCTTCTTCCTGCTGCTGGTCACCCTCTCCTCGGGGGCCTCGCTGCCCGGCAGCTTTCTCGGCAGCGTGCAGGAATACCGCAGCCGGCAGATCGCGCCGCTGGGCCTGCTGATCGGGCTGCCGCAGCTGGTGCTCGGCTTCGCGGTGGCGCTGCTGCTCTATCGCAGGTGGGTCGATGCGCGCGTGGTGCTGGCGCTGGGGCTCGCGCTCATCGGCATGGCCTGCCTGCTCGCCTCGGGCCTCGACAGCTCGTGGACCTGGCGGCAGTTCGTGCCGGCCCAGCTGCTGCAGGCGCTCGGCCAGCCCATGGCCATCGTCTCGCTGCTCTTCGTCTCCACCTCGGTGGTGCAGCCCCAGGAGGGGCCCTACATCGCCGGCTTCGTGAACATGCTGCGCGCCATCGGCACGCTTGCCGGCGTGGCCGCCGTGGGGCGCTTCGAGACCCTGCGCGACCATTTCCACTCCCTCGTGCTCGTCGACCATGCCGCGGCAGTGGCCGCAACCCTTCCCCGCGGCTTCGACACCGCCCGCCTGGCCGAGGCCATCGGGGTCGAGGTCACCACCCTCACCACCGCGGACACCTACCTCGTGTTCGGCTGCCTCGCCCTTGCGATGGTGCCGCTGTGCGCGGCGCTCACCTTCATCCCGGCGCCCCTCGTGGACCGCCGGCACTGATCTTCCCCGGAGGTCCCATGCCGTCCCTCACCCTCAAACTCGCCCTCGCGGGCGCCGCGGTCCTCGTCGTGGCCGCCGGTGTCCGGCTCAACCGCCCCGAGTCCGCCGCCGACGTGCAGGAGACCGAGGATGCCTACCTGATCTCGGACTACACGAACGTGGCGCCGAGGGTGGCGGGCACCATCGCCTCCGTGCTGGTGCGGGAAAACCAGCGCGTGGAGGCCGGCGACCTGCTGGCCACCATCGACGACCGCGATCTCCGCCTCGCCGTGCGCTCGGCCGAGGCCGGGCTCGCCACGATCGGGTCGCAGATCGCGCAGCAGCAGGCGCTCATCCGCGAGGCCGAGGCGAGCCTGGAGGCGATCAGCGCCGATGTCTCCCTCGCCGAGAGCGATGCCGGGCGGGCGCGCAAGCTCGTCTCCCGCGCGATCTCGCAGCGCGCGCTCGACGAGGCGGAGACCGGGCTTGCCATCGCCACCGCGCGGCGCGACGGCGCCGCGGCCGCGCTGGAGGCGGCGCGCGGCCTGCTCAGGGTCTATGCCGGGCAGAAGGCCGCCACGGAGGCCGCCCTCGACACCGCGCGGCTGCAGCTGAGCTACGCACAGATCACGGCCCCGGTCTCGGGCACCATCGGCCAGCAGTCGCTGCGGGTGGGGCAGTATGTCTCCGTGGGCACAACGGCCATGGCGATCGTGCCGCTCGACAAGATCTACGTCACGGCGAACTTCCGCGAGACGCAGCTCGCCCGCGTGCGCGCCGGCCAGCCGGTCGAGCTCACGGTCGACGCGCTGCCCGCGCTGCACTTTGCCGGCAGGGTCGAGAGCATAGGGGCGGCCAGCAACGTCTCCTACAGCGCCATCGCCCCGGCCAACGCCACCGGAAATTTCACCAAGGTGGCCCAGCGGCTGCCGGTGCGCATCGCCCTCGCCCCCGGCCAGGAGGGGATGGAGCGCATGCGCGTGGGCATGTCCGTCGTGCCCCGCATCCACGTCGACGATCGGAAGGAACCGGTGCGATGAACCCCGACACGGAAACCGAGGGCGAGATCCTCACCTTCTGGACCCTGCAGGACCGCAGCCGCGAGGGCCGCCCGCTGGGCGAATGGCTCTTCGCCGAGCTGGAGCGGCTGGGGGTGGAGGGGGCCACACTCTCCGGCGGGCTCGTGGGGCGCAGCCGCACCGGGGCCGTGCATGCCGTGACGCTGCTCGACGTGGCCGAACAGCCGTTGCAGGTCTCGGTGGTCACCACCGCGACGGAGGCTGCGCGCGTGCTCGCTGCGCTTGCCGGGCGCGGGCTGAACCTGTTCTACAGCCGGGTGCCCGCGCGCTTCGGCACGCTGTGAGCGGCGCCGCGCGCCGATGGCCGCCGGCTGCGGCCGACGCGCCTCAGGCGGGCGGCCCGCCCAGCCAGGCGGTGATGAGCGAGGCCAGCTCCGCCGCCGCTTCCGCCTCGAGGAGCCGCCCCCGCACCATCGCGTCCGAAAGCGCCTCGGCGGCCCCGATCACCGCGATGCAGCGCCGGTCGAGCTCCGCCGCCGGCAGGGGCGAGAGCGGTGCCAGCGCCGCGGCGTAGAAGCGCGCGTATTCGTCGATCATCTCGCGCTGGTAGCGCTCCATCGCGGCATCGCCCTTCAGCGCGGCCCCGATGGCGTGCCACTCCGGCCCGACGCCGGCATGGCAGGCCATGTAGGCCGCCGAGACCAGCCCCGCCACCTCCTCCAGCGAGGCGGGCGCCCGCTCCAGCGCGCCGGCCAGCGCGCGCACCTGGCGGTCGTTGATTTCCTTGTAGAGCGCGATCATCAGGCCCGAGCGGGTGCCGAAATGGTTGTAGGTCACCGGCTTGCTCACGCCCGCCCGCTCGGCCAGCGCGCCGAGCGTCAGCGCGTCGGTGCCCCGCTCGCGCACCAGCGCGTGGGCGGTGTCCAGCAATTGCGCGCGCCGCGCCTCCTTCGTCATCCTCACGGCAATGCTCCTCGCCTTCCGGCCGTCTTCCGGCACCCGGGGGGGTTGATCCGCCGGGCATGCCCCATAAGTTACCCGTAGTAACTTACTGATGGTAGGTTACTCATGGTAATGGCCCGGGCGGCAGGATGCCAGCCCGGGCCGCCCGCAACACTCACGCGAAAGGCTTCCGCTATGACCACGACGACCCCCATTCTTCTCGTCGGCGGCGCCGGCAAGGCCGGGCGTTGGGCCGCGCGCATGTTGCGCGCCGCCCATCCCGGACAACCGCTGCTGATCGGTGGCCGCGACACGGGCCGCGCGCGCGCGCTCGCCGCCGAGCTGGGCCATGCCGAGGGCGTGGCGATCGACCTCGACGCGGAGGACCTCGGCCTCGGCACGCGGCCGGTCTCCGCCATCGGGCTGTTCTTCCGCGACGAGAAGATGGCCGTGCTGCGCCATGCGCTCGCCCGCGGCATTCCGAGCATCGGCATCTCCGCGGGCCTGCACGAGATCGGCGCCGAGGTGTCGACCGGCCTGCTCGGCCCCGGTGCCGCGCCGGTGGTGCTGGGCGCCGAGTGGCTGGTGGGTGCGACGACGGTGCCCGCCGTGGCGGCGGCGCAGCGCTTTGCCAGGGTCGATTCCCTGCGCATCGGCGCGCTGCTCGACGAGCAGGACGGCGGCGGCCCGGCAGCCGACCGCGACGTCGAGCGGCTGATCAGCTCCCGCCCGCCGGCGCTCACCCTCCGCGGCGGCGCCCATGCCTGGCTTTCGGGCGACGACCTCGCCACCCGCTTCCGCGCCCTCGATGGCACAGAGGTGGAGGCGGAGATCTTCTCGCCCTTCGACGTGCTGGTGCTGGCCAACCGCGTCCGCACGCCGGAGCTGCAGTTCCGCCTTGCCATCGGCGAGAGCTCGGCCCGCCGGCGCGGCGCGGCGCCCGCCACGGAGATCCATATCGAGATCGAGGGCGCGGATGCCTCCGGCGCCCCGCTGCGGGTGCACCGGGTGGTGGTCCACCCCGGCGGGCAGATGCCGCTCACCGGGCTCGGCACCGCGCTGGTGCTCGAGCGGCTGGCCGGGCTCACCGGCGACAGACCGGTGCCGGCCGGGCTGTGCTTCCCGTTCCAGCTGCTGGAGACGCAGGCCTATTTCGCGCGGCTCGCGGCGGCCGGCGGCGAGGTGATCGACCTCGCCCCGGCCTGAAGCCGGCCGAGCCGGCCAGCTCCCGTGCGGCCTGCCACGGCGCCGTAGGCGCCGAGGCGCTCGGCATGCAGCACCACCTCGGCCGCGGCGCGGGCGTCCTCGCCCGCGTCGTGATGCTCGAAGCGCAGCCCGAGGAAGCCGCGCAGCGAGGCGAGCCCGTGGCCGCCGTTGCCCTTCAGCTCCGGCCAGGCCCTGCGCGCGACGGAGACGCTGTTCTGCCACTCCCAGTCCGGCTCCGGCCGGCCCAGGACCGTGCAGGCGGCGCGGAGGGCGCTGCGGTCGAACCCCGAGTGCTGGTAGACCGTGAGGCCGCGCAGGGCCGGGCCGAGCAGGTCGAGCACCGCGCCGATGCCGGGGGCGCCGGCCACCGTATCCGGCCCGATGCCATGCAGCCCGGTGAAGGCCCAGCGGCCCGGCCCGGGGTCGACATAGCTCACCCAGCAGTCGATCTCGCCGTGGGGGCGCACGAAGGCGACGCCGACCTGGCAGATGCTCGCCCGGTCGTGGTTCGCGGTCTCCACGTCGAGCGCCACGAAGCGGAACGGGCCGGCGGGCAGCTCCGGGAGCCGCGCACGGCCGCCTGCGCGGAGCAGCGGAGGAAAGGGCTGGCGGGCATCGGGCATGGCGGGCGACCTCGGGCGGAAGGAGCGGGAGCGGGCAGGCTCCGGTAGCGGGCGAAGGCCCTGTCTCGCACAGCCGCGAGCCCGGGTGAAGCCCGCATGGCCTGCACGGCGGAAAGGACGGGAGAAGAACGGGGGAAGCACGGCCGGAAGCCGGCTCCGGCAGCGCCTCCGGATGTCGTCGCGCGCCCGAACCGACGGCCCTGCGCCCGGTCTCCCGCGCCCCCCCCCGGGGCACGCGCATCCGGGCCACGGGCGCGCGGTGCCCCGCCCGCCGGGCTGGTTGCCGCTCGGCTCGCCCCGACGAGGCGGCCCGGCGCGGGAGCGCCCTCCGCGCGCAATCGGGCAGGACCGGCGGGAATGGCGCCGGCCGGGTGAGGGCACCGGCGTCCCCGCGGCCGGGCCTTCCGCAGCGCTCAGGCGGGGGCTGCGAGGTTTGCCAGCAGGCGGAAGGCGCCGGGCACCATGCGGTCGAGCTGGTGGTGCAGGGCGAGCGCGACATGGCTGTGCCTTCCCGCCCCGACCCGCGCACTCACCAGCGCGCCGTCGAGCGGCGCCTCGCCCGGGTCCGCCATGCTCAGCAGGGCAGTGTAGGCCGGGTGGCGCCGGGCAGCGAAGTAGAGACCGCGCTCCTTGTCCCAGCCGTCGAAATCCGCGGCGGTGATGCGGTTCGGCCCGGCGAGAAGCGGGTGGTCGGGGGCCAGCAGCGCCACCGGGGCGGAGGGATCGGTCACGCGCCAGCGCAGCGATGGCGTGCCGATCTGCAACGGCAGCGGCGGGGTGCGTTCCGCGTCCCAGCCCTGGTCGGGGCGCTGGTAGAGCGTGATGAGATGCCCGCCACGCGCCACGAACCGGTGCAGCCGCGGCACGGCGCGCGCGAGGTCCGGCCGGTTTCCGAAGGCGACAACGCCCGCGACCACCGTGGTGTAGGCGGCGAAATCCTCGCCCTCGGGCACCAGCGCGGGTGCGGTGACATCGAGCCCCATGCGCGCCATCCAGCCGCCGGTGCCATCGCCCGAGCCGATGAAGCACACCCGGGCCCCGGGAGGCAGCGCGAGATCGAGCGTGAGCACGCGCAGCACCGCCGGGGCGGCATGCACCAGCCGGCCGACATGCGGGTGCCCGGCGGTGGCGAGCACGAGCCCCGGGTCTCCCCCGGCGCCGAGCGGCAGGGTGAGCAGGCCCGGCGCGGTGTCCGGCGCGGGGTGCAGGGCAAGCCCGTCGGCTTCCGTCTCCGCCCTCCAGCCCGGCGGCAGGGCGCAGGTGAGCGGGGCCGGCGCCTCCGCCCGCAGGCGCAGCGGCCCGCGCTCGCCGGGCCGGCGCAGGAAGGCATCCGGCTCCACACGCAGCGCCGCGCCCCGGCGCAGGATGAGCGGTTCTTCCGGGTCGAGGCGCAGGCACAGATCGCGCCCGGCGACACGGGCGGACAGTTCCACCCAGACCGGGCCATTGCCGCCCAGCGGGTCGAAGCCGGCAGCGAAAGCCGGGGTATCCGGCGCGTCGGCCCGGACCCCGAGCGGCAGGGTCACGGGCGCGCCGGGGCGGGCGGGGCCCGCCGTCACCCCCTCGGGCAGGCGGGCGGCGAGGCCGGCCTGCTCCGCCGCGGGCGAGAGCGAAACCTCCAGCAGGCCCGCCTCTCCCGGGCGCAGCAGGGCGGGGCGCAGCCGCGCCACGCCGCCCAGCCCCGCCGCCTCGGCCATCGCGCAGGCGATCTCCCGGCGCTTGCGGGCGAGACGGTGGCCGTGCAGGGCGGCGAAACCGGGCTCGGCGAGGGCCACGGCACGCTCCAATGCCACATCGGCGGCGGCAAGGGCGGGCAGGATCGCCGCGCCATCGGGGAAGGCGCGCTGCGCGGTGCGGATGGCTGCATCGGCCTCCGCCAGCGCGGGCCCGGCCGGGCCGGCCCCGGCGGCGAGTGCGAGCAGGGTGCGGGGCAGGGCTTCGGCCAGCCGCGCCTCGCCCTGCCGGGCCGCCTCCGGGCCGCGGCGCAGGTGCAGCGGCCAGTCTCGGCGCGGCACCTCCGCCCAGTGCCCCATGCCCTGCGAGGCATGCCGGCGGCGCGACCATTGGCCGAGTTCGTCGTAGGACACGCCGCTCGCCGCCTCCTCTCCCGGGGCGGAGACGGTGAGGGTGGCGGCCGGCGGCGGCTCGGCGTCGTCGTAGGTGCCACCGCCGCCGCCCCAGCCGGGGAGGTAATAGTGCGATACCTGCCAGCCGGGCAGGCCCTCGCCCGGCAGCGCGGCGAGGGCGATGGCGGTCTCCGCGGCGCGGGTCATCGCCCGGTGATGGCCGTGCTGGCCGGGCACGTCGAGGAAGGTGGGGAGCACGATGTCCGGCCGGTATTCCCTGTAGGCCCGCGCGAGGCGCGCGACGATCCGCGCCTCGCCCCAGCGCGCGAAGGTGGCCTCGGCGTCCTTCGAGAAGCCGAAGTCGTGCACCGGGTCGTCGGGGCCATGGCCGAGCCAGGCCACATCGGCGTCGAGCACCCGGGCCGCCTCCTCCATCTCGCGGCTGCGCAGCAGGCCGAGCAGGGCGCCGCGCTCCGGGCCGAGGCAGTTCTGCCCGCCCTCGCCGCGGGTGGAGCAGGCGATGACCACGCGCATTCCTTCCGAGAACCGCGCCCAGGCGAGCAGGCCGCTCTGCTCGTCGTCCGGGTGGGCGCCGGTGTTCATCAGGGTGAGCACCGAGCCCAGGCGCGACAGCGCGCGGTGCAGGCGCATCAGGGCGGGGGCCGCCTCGCGCCGGGCCAGGCGGGCGTGGTCGCTGCTCATGCCGGGCCTTCCGGCTCATCGGCCCCGGCGATGTCGAGCCGCGGCGAGATCGCGTCATGCAGGGCCATGGCCGCGGCGCCGAGGGCGGCGGAGGCCTGGCCGGTGCGGCCGAGCTGCACCCGGGGCTGCAGGCGGTCCGCCCGGTGCGCCACGCTGGGCGGCACGGCAAGGCGGGAGAGGATGTCTTCGAGCAGCGGCTCGGGCAGCTTGCCGCCGAGGATCACCGTCTCGGGGTCGAAGATGTTCTCCACGAGGCCGATCATCAGCGAGAGATGCCGGGCCGCCTCCGCCACCCAGGCCGCCACCACCGGGTGGCCGGCCGCGTGCAGCGCCGCCGCGTCTGCCGGCGCCAGCCCGGCCGCGACGAGGGTTTCGTTCAGCGCGTGGCGCGAGGCATAGCGCTCGAGGCAGCCGGCCTGGCCGCACTGGCAGGGCAGGCCGCCGGGCGCCACCACGATATGGCCGATCTCGCCGGCATTGCCGCGCGCGCCGCGCAGCGGCTGGTCGCGCAGGAAGGCGCCGAGGCCGATGCCGGCCCCGAAGTAGATCAGGCAGAAATCCGACAGGTTGCGGCCCTTGCCGAACAGCATCTCGCCCATGGCGGCGGCGTTCGCGTCATTGTCCACCAGCACCGGCACGGCGAAGCGCTGCGCGAGGTGGCGGCGCACGTCCACCCCCTCCCAGCCGGGCAGGGTGGTGGGGCCGATGCCCGACAGCCCCTCGATGCCGAAGGGCCCGGGCATCACCACGCCGATGCCCATCAGCCGCGCGCCGTGCCCCTCCGAGAGCCGCTCCACCAGCCGCTCGCACTCCTCGAGCACCCGCTCCGGCGCCATGTCGGCGAGCTGCAGGGTTTCGACCTCGCGCGGGTTTCCGCCGAGGTCGAGCACCGTGGCCACCAGTGCCCCCACCGAGATCTCGATGCCCAGGCTGATCGCCCCGCCGGGGTTGATGGCGTAGAGGATCGGCGGCTGGCCGCGGCTGGTGCGCTTGCGCCCGAGGTCGAGCACCAGCCCCTCGGCGCTGAGCTCGTCGATGATGTTGGTGACCGCCTGTGTGGAGATCTGCACCATGTCCGCCAGCGCCTTGCGCCCCAGCGGGCCGTGGCGGCGCAGGATCTCCAGCAGCACCCGGCGGTTGTGGCTGCGCGCGCGGCCGGGGTTCTTGCCCATGGCCACCCGGGCCTGCGGGGCAGGGCGGGCCTCGCCCGTGCTGTCGCTGTCGCTGTGCGGCGCCATGGCGGTCGCCTCCTGTCGATGCCTGTGCCCGCAGCCTAGCCCGGCACTAAGGTTAACTCAAGTTAAGTATTTTATTGACAGGTGCTCCGAGTCCCGCGCAAGTTCGGCCCCGTGAGCGGCGCTTCACCCGGGGGAAACACCCGGGGCAGGGCCGTGCCGAGCTGTTTTTTCGAGACAACTCGCGGCCCGGGGGGCCGTGTCCAACGGAGGTAATGATGAACCGTCACTTGCTGCACGCGGGCCTGCTGGCCGGCACGGTGCTCGCGTCCGCCGGATCGGCCGGGGCCGTGGAGATCGAGTACTGGCAATACATCTACGAGACCCGGGTCCAGGCCATGGACCAGCTCATCGAGATGTTCGAGGCCGAGAACCCCGACATCACGGTAAAGCAGGTCACCTTTCCCTACGCCGATTACCAGACCCGCGTCGTGGCCGCGAAGATGGCCGGCAACGGGCCCGACGTGCTCCAGCTCTTCTACGGCTGGACCGACCGTTTCGTGGATGGCGGGGTGATCCAGCCGCTCTCCAAGGAAGCCTTCCCCGACGAGATGATCGAGAGCGAATTCTTCCCCATCGTCTCGGCCATGAAGCGCGACGGGAACTACTACGGCCTGCCCACCGCGGTGCGCTCGCTCGCGCTGTTCTACAACAAGAAGCTCTTCGAGGAGGCCGGCATCGACGGCCCGCCCCAGACGCTCGAGGAGCTGGTGGCAGACGGCCAGAAGCTCGCGAAGAAGGACGACGGCGGCAATTTCACCCAGGTGGGCATGACCATCGACATGGCCGGGCAGGACCACCAGTGGTGGCGCGAGGTGCTGCTGCGCCAGTTCGGCGGCGTGCCCTACAACGATGATTACACCGAGGTGGAATACGACAGCGAGGCCGGCGTGGCCGCCACGCAGTGGTACACCGATCTGGTGACCGCGCACGGCATCGGCACGCAGGGCTTCATGGACGAGGGCCAGGCCGCCTTCCGGGCCGGCCGCGCGGCGATGACCATCGACGGCACCTTCCGCCTCGGCTCGTTCCGCGGCATCGAGGATTTCGAGTGGGGTGTCGCGGAGCTGCCGGCGAACGCCGACGGGCTGCGCTCGAACTACGCCTCCTACTTCGCCAATGCCATCGGCGCGGGTGCGGAGGGCGAGGAGCTGGAAGCGGCGGAGAAATTCCTCGCCTTCGTGAGCTCGCCGGAGGCGATGCAGGTCTGGCTGAAGGTGGTGGGCGAGCTGCCCGCCCGCCCCGAGGCCGCCCTTACCGAGGAAAACCTCGCCGACCCGGTTTACGCGCCCTTCCTCAAGGCGCTGGAATACGCCCACACCACCATGTTCGTCGACGAGGCCGGCCAGCGGCAGGTGACCATGGACATGATCAACCGCATCCTGCTGCAGCAGCAGCCGGTGGCGGAGGCGGTGGCCGAGGCGGCGGCGGCGGAGCAGGCGCTCCTCGACCGCGCGAACTGAACGGCACGGCGCGGCAGGCGGAGGTTTTCATGTCACGGGACGCAACACCCCCACCGGCCGCGCCGCGGCTCTCGATGCGCATGCGCCGCGCGCTCTGGGTCTGGGGCTTTCTCGCCCTGCCGGTGCTGTTCTACGGCGTGATCCGCTTCTACCCCACGCTCGACGCCTTCCGGCTGTCCTTCACCGACTGGAACCTGATGTCGGCGCCGAAATACATCGGGCTGGAGAACTACCGGCGCATGCTGGCCGAGCCCGAGTTCTGGCAGGTGTTCCGCAACACCTTCGCCTATCTCGTGCTCGGCACCCCGATCAGCCTGCTGCTGTCCTTCACCGTGGCCTATTTCCTCGACCGGATCCGCTTCGGCCACACGCTGATGCGCGCACTCTACTTCCTGCCCTACATCACCACCGCCTCGGCCATGGCCTGGGTGTGGCGCTGGTTCTACCAGCCGGCGCCCACGGGCGTGATCAACGCGGTGCTGGGCGACCTCGGCCTCGCGCAGATGGACTTCCTGCGCTCCACCACCTGGGCGCTGCCCTCGATCATGGTGACGGCGATCTGGGCGGGCCTGGGCTTTCAGGTGATCATCTTCATGGCCGGGCTGCGCTCCATCCCCACCACCTATTACGAGGCCGCGCGCATCGACGGGGTGGGGGAATGGGCGATCCTGCGGCGCATCACCCTGCCGCTCCTGAAGCCCACCACGGTGTTCCTGGTGGTGTTCTCCTCCATCGGCTTCCTGCGCATCTTCGACCAGGTCTACAACATGACCACCAACGACCCCGGCGGGCCGCTCGGCTCCACCAAGCCGCTGGTGCTCAAGATCTACCAGACCGCCTTCTCCTCCTACGAGATGGGCTATGCCGCGGCCCAGACCGTGGTGCTGTTCACCATCCTGCTCCTGGTCTCGCTGGGCCAGCTCTGGGCGCTGAGGAAACGCTGATGGCCACCGCCGACACTCCCGCCCCGCGCCTGCGCTTCGCCCGCATCCGCCCCGGCCGCATCATCACCTGGACACTGCTGATGATCGGCGGGCTGCTGATGATCACGCCGCTGCTGTTCATGTTCTCCACCTCGCTCAAGCCGGCGAGCCAGATCTACGATCTGCGCCTCATCCCCGCCTCGCCCACGCTCGCGAACTACGCCGAGGTGCTGTCGGACGGCCGCTTCCTGCGCTGGTTCCTCAACTCCTCCTTCGTGGCGATCACCGTCACGGCGGCGAACTGCTTCTTCGACAGCCTGGTGGGCTACACGCTGGCGAAGTTCCGCTTCCGCGGCCGGCAGGTGGTGTTCATCGCCATCCTCTCCACGCTGATGATCCCCACCGAGATGCTGGTGATCCCCTGGTACCTGATGTCGGCGCAGTTCGGCTGGCTCGACAGCTACTGGGGCATCATGTTTCCCGGCATGATGACCGCCTTCGGCACCTTCCTGATGAAGCAGTTCTTCGAGACCGTGCCGGATGATTTCCTCGAGGCCGCGCGCATCGACGGGCTCAACGAGTTCACCATCTGGTGGCGCATCGCCATGCCGCTGGTGACTCCCGCGCTCTCGGCCCTCGCCATCTTCACCTTCCTGGGCAACTGGACCGCCTTCTTCTGGCCGCTGATCGTGACCACCTCGAAGGAGCTCTACACCCTGCCGGTGGGCCTCACCTCCTTCGCGGTCGAACAGGCCATCCAGTGGGAGAAGATCATGACCGGCGCCGCCCTCGCCACCCTGCCCACGCTCGCCCTGTTCCTCGCCCTGCAGCGCTTCATCGTGCGCGGCGTGATGCTGGCCGGGCTGAAGGACTGACCATGACCGCTGACGCTCCCTTCCCGAACCCGACCTACCGCGACACCGTGCTCGCCCCGCTGTTCGACGACGCGCGCGACACCCATGCCGAGGGCTTCCGGCGCATCGACCGCGCACACCTCGTGATGCTGGCCGAAACCGGCATCCTGCCCCCCGCCACCACCTCCGCCATCGCCCGCGCCCTGCAGGCGATCGACCGCGAGATCGACCCCGCCACCCTCAGCTACACCGGCGCGGTGGAGGACTACTTCTTCCTGCGCGAGGCCGAGCTGAAGGCCCGGCTGGGCGCGGATGACGGCGGCCGCCTGCACACCGCCCGCTCGCGCAACGACATCGACCACACGCTGTTCAAGATGGCGCTGAAGGCCCGGGCCGACCGCGCGCTCTCGGAGGCCCGCGCCCTGCTCGAAGCCCTCATCGCCACCGCGCGGCGCGAGCGCGACACGGTGATCGTGGCCTATACCCATGGCCAGCCGGCCCAGCCCACCACCTTCGGCCATTACCTCTCAGCCGCCATCGAGGTGCTGATCCGCGACATCGAGCGCATGGAGGCCGCGCGCGGCCTCGCCGACCTGTGCTCCATGGGCGCCGCCGCCATCACCACTTCCGGCTTTCCCATCGACCGCGCCCGGGTGGCCGAGCTGCTGGGCTTCGCCGCCCCCCAGCGCAATTCTTACGGCTGCATCGCCGCGGTGGATTACATCACCGCGAGCTACTCGGCGCTCGAGCTGCTGGCGCTGCACCTCGGCCGGCTGGTGCAGGATTTCCAGGTCTGGTCGGCCTTCGAGGTCGGGCAGATCCGGGTGTCGGACGCCTTCGTGCAGATCTCCTCGATCATGCCGCAGAAGCGCAACCCGGTGCCCATCGAGCACATGCGCCACCTCGCCTCGCAGACCGCCGGGCGCGCCCGGATGATGCGCGACATCATGCACAACACCCCCTTCACCGACATGAACGACAGCGAGGGCGAGAGCCAGGCCGCCGGCCACCAAGCCTATGCCACCGCCTCGCGCGTCCTGCGCCTGCTCGCGGCCTTCGTGCCGAGCCTCACCATCGACAGCGCCCGGGTTTCGGCCAACATCGACCGCTCCTGCATCACCGTCACCGAGCTTGCCGACACGCTGGTGCGCCGCGAGGGCCTCTCCTTCCGCCAGGCGCACGAGATCGCCGCCGCCACGGCGCGCGCGGTGGTGGCAGCGGGCGCGAGCCTCGCCGAGCGCGGCTACACCCCCTTCGCCGCCGCCTTCCGCGCCGCCTGCGGGCGCGAGCCCGGGCTCGACGAGGCCGCCTATTCCGAGGCGGTCTCGCCCGCGCATTTCATCGCCGTGCGCGACCGCCTCGGCGGCCCGGCCCCCGCGGCAATGGACGAGGCGCTCGCCGAGTACACCGCCCGGCTCGCCGGCTTCACCGCCGCGGCCGAGGCCGCGCGCGCCCGCGAGGCCCGCGCCGCCGCGGCGCTCGACACCGCGTTCACAGCACTTCTCGAGAGGGTCTGATGGCCGACATCACGCTGAACAGACTGGTCAAGACCTACGGCCGCGCCGAGGTGATCCACGGCATCGACCTCGCGGTGGCCGACGGCGAATTCGTGGTCTTCGTCGGCCCCTCGGGCTGCGGCAAGTCCACCACCCTGCGGATGATCGCGGGGCTGGAGGAGGTCTCGGGCGGCGAGATCCGCATCGGCGGCAGGCTGGTCAACGAGGTCGACCCCCGGCAGCGCAACATCGCCATGGTGTTCCAGAACTACGCCATCTACCCGCACATGACCGTGCGCCAGAACATCGCCTTCGGCCTCTACACCTCGAAGCTCGGGAAGACGGAGAAGGCCGCGAAGGTGGAGGAGGCCGCGCGCATGCTCGACCTCACGGCCCTGCTCGACCGCAGGCCGGCGGCCCTCTCCGGCGGTCAGCGCCAGCGCGTGGCCATCGGCCGGGCCATGGTGCGCGACCCCGCCGCCTTCCTCTTCGACGAGCCGCTCTCGAACCTCGACGCCCAGCTCCGCGCCCAGATGCGCATCGAGATCAAGGCCCTGCACCGCCGCCTCGGCACCACCATCGCCTATGTCACCCACGACCAGGTGGAGGCGATGACCATGGCCGACCGCATCGTGGTGATGAAGGCCGGGCACATCCTGCAGGCCGGCGCGCCGATGGAGATCTACGACCGCCCGGCCGATGTCTTCACCGCGCGCTTCATCGGCACGCCCTCGATGAACGTGCTGCCCGTGGCGGGGGAGGGCGCGGGCCTCGCCGCCGCGGGCGCGGGCGCGCCGCTCCTCGCCGGGGTACGCCCCCAGGCGCTGCGCGTGGGCGCGCCGGAGGAGGAGGCGGCGCTCTCGCTTACCGGGCCGGTCACGGCGGTGGAGCCGCTGGGCCCCGAGACGCTGGTGCATTTCACCGTGGCCGGGCAGGGGCTCATCGCCACCGCGCCGCCGCACGAGACGCCGGGGATCGGCGCCGAGGTGACCGCCCGTGCCGCGCGCGGGCAGGTGCATCTCTTCGACCCCGCCACCGAGCGGGCGACGGGGCGCGCGTGATGGACCAGCCGCTTTCCCCGGCCGGCGGGCTCACCCCCCGCCAGCGCCGCCGCCTCGCCACCGCGCTGCGCCACGGCACGACGGAGCCCGACGCCGGGCTCGCCGAGCGCGGCTGGCTCACCCCGGCGGGCGCGCTGCGCGCCGATGCCGGCTGCCTCTTCGGCTGCGACGTGGGCGGCACCAAGATCCAGTCCGTCGTGATCGCGCTCGACGGCACCATCCTCGCCGAGCAGCGCGACCCCACGCCCGCCGGTGGCGGCGAGGCGGCGCTGGCCTGCGTGGAGGCGCATTTCCGCACCCTCGGTGCCGGCCGCGCGATCCGCGCCGCGGGCATCGGCCTGCCCGGCGCGCTGCGCCCGGACACCGGCCATCTCGAGCGCGCGCCCAATCTCGGCGGCCTCGCGGGGCGCGACATGCGCCGGCTCTTCGCCGGGCGCCTCGGCCTGCCGGTGGCGGTGGAGAACGACGTGAGCCTCGCCGCCCTCGGCGAGAGCTGGCGCGGCCACGGCAACTGCCCGCTGCCGCCGGGCGGCCCGCTCGCCTTCGTGGCGCTCGGCACCGGCATCGGCATGGGCCTCGCGCAGGAGGGGCGGCTGATGCGCGGCGCGCGCGGCACCGCCGGCGAGATCGCCTTCCTGCCGCTGGGCGGAGACCCGTTCGGCCCCGCGGCGAAGGAGTGCGGCGCACTGGAGAGCGTGGTCTCCGGCCGCGCGCTGGCCGAGGAGTACCGCCGCCGCGGCGGCCGCCGCCCGGGCAGCCTGCGCGAGCTGTTCCGCGCCCCCGAGGGCGATGCCGAGCTCGCCGCGGTGATGGACCGGCTGGCAGAGCGGGTGGCCCTCGCCGTGCTCAGCATCGACGCGGTGATCAACCCCGCGCTCTTCGTCTTCGGCGGCGGCATCGGCTCGCGGCCCGAGCTGCTCACCCGGGTGCGCGAGCGGCTGGAGCTCTGCTGCCCCGAGCCGCCGCCCTGCCGCATCAGCGCGCTGGGAAACCGGGCGGGCGGCATCGGCGCTGCCCGCGCCGGCGCCCTCGCCCTCGCCGACGCGCTGGAGGAAGCGGCATGAGCCCGCTGCTGCAAGCCGCCATCCGGGTGCTGCCCGATGCCGAGGCCGTGGCCGGAGAGGCCGCGCGGCTGATCGGCGACCACCTGGCGGCCGAGCCCGCCGCGGTGCTGGGGCTTGCCACCGGCCGCACGCCGCTGGGCATCTACCGCCGTCTCGCCGCGCGCCACGCGGCCGGCGGGCTCTCCTTCGCCCGGGCCACCAGCTTCAACCTCGACGAGTACCGCGGCCTCGGCCCCGACCACCCGGCCTCCTTCGCCGCCTACATGCGCCGCGAGCTCTTCGGCCGCGTCGACCTGCCCGCGTCCCGCGCCCATGTGCCCCCCGGCCTGGGCGATGCGGCAGAGGCCGCCGCGCGCTACGAGGCGCAGATCGCGGCGGCGGGCGGCATCGGGCTGCAACTCCTCGGCATCGGCCGCAACGGGCACATCGGCTTCAACGAGCCCGGCGCCCCCTTCGACAGCCGCACCCGCGAGGTGGTGCTCGACGAGAGCACCCGGGAGGCCAACGCGCCCGACTTCCCGCCCGGCACCGAGGTGCCCGCGCGCGCCCTCACCATGGGCATCGGCACCATCCTGGAGGCCCGGCGCATCCTGCTGGTGGCCACGGGCGCCGCGAAGGCCGAGGCGCTGCGCCGCGCCTTCCGCGCCCCGCCCGACACCGCGTGCCCGGCCTCCGCCCTCACCGCGCATCCCGACCTCACCCTCGTCTGCGACCGCGCCGCCGCAGCCCTGCTCTGACGCCGCCCCGGTCCCCTTCGGCTCCGGCGCGGGCGGGGGGGCTGCCTCTCCTCCCTTGGTCGTAGGGCGCCGCGGCCCGGATTGTTGCATCTTCGGACGCAACGAGGCCGCAGCAAGCGGCCGGTCCGAGGGGAGGACAGCATGCAGGACGCAGCGGAGATCGGCCCCCGGCCGGGCACCACCGCCACCAACGCCCCCGCCCGCGCGCTGGCCGGGCGCATGGCCGCGGCCCTGGTGGGGCACGAGGCGCTGGTGGAGCGGCTGCTCGTGGCCCTGCTCACCGGCGGGCACCTGCTGATCGAGGGGCCGCCGGGCCTCGCCAAGACCCGCTCCGTGCGCTGCCTCGCCGAGGGCATCGAGGGCCGCTTCGCCCGCATCCAGTGCACGCCCGACCTGATGCCCTCCGACATCACCGGCACACGCGTGTTCCGCGCCGAGAGCGGCGACATGGGCTTCCTGCCCGGCCCGGTGTTCCACGAGCTGGTGCTGGTCGACGAGATCAACCGCGCGCCGCCCAAGGTGCAGTCCGCCCTGCTCGAGGCGATGGCCGAGGGGCAGGTGACCGTGGGCGGCGAGACCCGGGCGCTGCCCGACCCGTTCATGGTGATCGCCACGCAGAACTCGCTGGAGAACGAGGGCACCTTCCCGCTGCCCGAGGCCCAGCTCGACCGGTTCCTCATGCATGTCATCCTCGAGCTGCCGGGCGAGGCGGAGGAGCGCGCCATCCTCGACCTCGTGGAGGGCGAGCTCACCCAGGCCCCGCCGGAGGCCGCCCCGCCGCTCGACCGCGAGACGCTGGCGGCGATGAAGCGCGCGGTGGCGGGGGTGCACCTGTCGCCCGCCCTGCGCCACTACATCGTGGCGCTGGTGATGGCGACCCGGCGCGAGACCGAGGGCCTCACCGTGACCGGGCGCATCCGCCACGCGGTCTCGCCGCGCGGCTCGCTCGCCCTCGCGGCCTGCGCGCGGGCCCGGGCCTTCCTGCACGGGCGCGACCACGCGCTGCCCGAGGACGTGGCGGCCCTGGCGCCGGACGTGCTGTGCCACCGGCTCGCCCCCACCTGGCGCGCGCTCGCGGCGGGCGAGACGGCGCGCGGCCTGCTCGACGAGATCCTCGCGGCGGTGCGCCCGCTATGATGGCGCAGGGCCCGGGCCTCGGCCTCAGCCTCGACCGGCTGGTGGCGCTCGCCGGCCGGGCCGGGGCCCGGAGCCGCGCCGCCCCCGCCGCCTCGCGCAGCGGCGGCACCGCGGGGCGCAGGCGGGGCGAGGGCACCGACATCTTCGACATCCGCCCCTTCCAGGAGGGCGACGACCCCCGCCACCTCGACCCCGCCGCCACCGCCCGCAGCGGCCGCCCGCAGCTGCGCACCTTCCACGAGGAGGTGGAGCGCACCGCCCTGCTGGTGGCCGACCTGCGCGCGCCGATGTTCTGGGGCACGGGCAGCCGGCTGCGCTCTGTCGCCGCGGCCGAGGCGCTGGCGCTGGAGGGCTGGAGCGTGGTCGCCGCCGGCGGCCGCGTGGGCCTGCACGCGGTGCGCGACACAGAGACCACCGTGCTCGCCCCCCGCCCGCGCGAGGCGGCGATGCTGGGCATCACCGCCACGCTCGCCCGCCAGCACGCGGCCGGGCTGGAGGCCGCCGCCGCCGGCCCGGGCCCCGAGCTCGCCGAGATGCTCGACCGCGCCGCCTTCGCGGCCCCCCCGGGTGCTGCCATCATCCTGGCCACCGGCTTCGACCGTCCGGGCGCGGATTTCGAGGCCGTGGCCGGGGCGGTGCTGCGCAAGTGCCGCCTCACCCTGCTGCTGGTGCGCGACGCGGTCGAGACCGCCCCGCCGCGCGGGGTCTTCGCCCTCCGGGAGGGCAGGGCGGTGCGCGCCATCCGCTTCGCCCCCGAGGACACCGCGGCGCGGCTGGAGGCGCTCGGCGTCGCCGCCCGCGTGCTCCCCGTCGGGCAGGACCCGCTGGCGGAGGGCGCGGAATGACCCCGCAGGAGCTCGCGGCACAGCTCGCCCCGGTGCGCCTGCCCGGCGGCTTTGCCGCCTTCGGCTGGCAGGACGCCTGCGCCGTGCTCGCCCTCGGCCTCGTCACCGGGCTGCTGCTGTCGCCGCTGCTGCGCCTGTTCACCCGGGCCCGCCCCTCGCGCCGGCTCGGCGCGCGCGCCGAGATCGCCCGGCTGCGCGGGGCCCCCGAGGCGCTGCGCCTCGCCGGGCTCGCCGCCCTCCTGCGCCGGCTCGACCCGGAGGCCGCGCTGCCCGCGCCCACGCGCCGCGCCCTCTACGACCCCGCCAGCCCCGCCGACCC
>NZ_QRGC01000025.1 GCF_003448965.1 Oceanicella sp. SM1341 | reverse complement strand
CGCGGGGTGGAGCAGCCCGGTAGCTCGTCAGGCTCATAACCTGAAGGCCGCAGGTTCAAATCCTGCCCCCGCAACCAAATATCTTCGCGTTATCAAACACTTGAGCGCCGCCCTCCGGGGCGGCGTTTGCGTTTCCACCATCCGTGGAAGCACTGTGGAAGCAAGAGGGGCCGAAGTCCTTCATATCGCTTCGTAAACGGATTGCGTCAGTCTGGATCTGCTTCCAGGCGCCGACCGTCGGGCCAAGCTCACAGATCGAAGACATCGCGCACCTGCTGCCGGATCTGTGCGGAGTCGATCGCGCCGTCCATGCGGTTCTGTGACGTCACAAGCCGCTCGCCCTTGGCGTTCTCGCGCCCATTCGGCTGCAGATCCATAGCCTTGTACCACTCGAGCTTCTTGTCCCACCTGTTGGAGTAGGTCGGGTCCGAGAGCATGCCGAGGTGCTCCCAGTATACCGTGATTCCTGTCGCTGGATCTTCGGCCGTGAAGTCGGGATAGCGCTCAATTCCGTCTGCACCGTGCAGCGCCTTCTCGTAGTGGTATTCGATGCCCTCCGCGTTGAGGGCATCGGCGACGACCACCTCCGAGATCGAACGAACAAGCTCGCCTCTGGCCGTCCGGTGGATCAGACCACGTTCGAGGAACGCGCCGCTCGGTTCGGCAAGCATGTCAGGGTCAGTGAAGAGGTTCGTGTAGCGCCGCGCCACCTCAGAGTACTTCGCTGAAGTGTATGCCCGAAGGTCGGTCGGTTGTCCTTGTACGAAAAGCACCACCCGGTCAACTTGACGCGTGAGCGCCGTGTAGATGAGTTCCCGGCCGAGAATGAAGCAGGGCTGCGGGATGACGACGAACACCTGCTCGAATTGACTCCCCTGGCTCTTGTGCACGGTGAGCGCGTAGGCGAGCTCAAGCACTACCGCGCCCTCGTCGCCGAAGTCGCTTGGCCAGTACACGAACGTGTTGCCAGGTTGGGTGCGGAATTCGACGTCGAGCCGTTCAGGAGTCTTGCCGTCCCACGCTTTTCCAAACTTCGCCTGGCCTACGACAATTCCGATCTCGCCGTTTGATACGAGCTCCTTTCGCCGACCCAATACGCTGCGCGACTTGTTGGTGGTCGACATGACCTTGTCGCCATAGATGATCCGTTCTGCGCCACTGGGCCGAGGCGTTCGAGGCCGGCGGCCGTCGGCGAAGCGGAGGGCGTCTCTACGGAATCGCTCGTGCAGGAATCGGTTCAGCTCTTCAACCCCGTGGCCCTTCCCGCGAACGGGCGTCAGCACCTGCCAGCTTTCGCATCGCTCCGCGGATCCGGGTTTGTTCTTCTCAAGCCACGTGGCGTTGAAGAAGACGCCATTGTCGGTTCCTACGCCTCCGAGCGAGATGCCAAAGCCGCGCTCGTCATGGTCGTGCTCGACCTCTGGGACGTGTTGGACGAGCGCTTGGAGTAGCGCATCCTTCAACTCTTCATCTGTCTGCCATGTGCGCACTTCGACATGTCCATCCGTCTCGCCGAGGGTCATGCGAGCCCAGATTTCGTCCGCTCCAGGATCCGGCGCCTCGTCGGTGAACCAGGATGCCAAGAGCAGATCATCCCGACCTGCCTTGCCCTTGCCGGTCTGCCGACGATGCACCGTCAGCTCTGCATAACCAGGCCCTACTCGTGGGAAAGGTGGTTCCCTGTCCTCGTCCCACGGGCGAAGCTCCCTCGTCAGATCCACGAGAGGCCGCCCGGCACCGATCGGCGGGAGTTGTCGGTGGTCGCCTACAAGGATGATCCGCTTCGGGCCTTTGAGCGCGTCGAACACTGCGGCGAGCATGTCCTCCGTGACCATCGAGGCTTCATCGATGATCACTGTTCCGGCCGCCTCGACCTTTGGAGTGTGCGAAAGGCGATACCGCTGCGTCTCGGGGTCGAACCGGTCCGGCAACAGGAACTGCGCAATGGTCAGCGCCTTGAGACCCTCGATGTTCTGTTGCATCTGCACTCGCGCTTTGCCGGTGGGTGCCAGGAGAAGGATTCCTTCGCCGCGCACTTCCGGGAGGTCGCAAAGCATCTGGAGGAGCCGGGTCTTCCCAGTTCCGGCAGGCCCAAGGAGCAGCGAAAAGCGCGCCACGAATAACTCTTCAAGCGCGGCGGCTTTCTCCGTCCTTGCTAGTTTCTCTAGGGCGGCTTCGTCGGTGTCTTCAGGGATCTTCCCCAATGACCGGTCGACAAGGTCGTGCCAGTCGTGGTTGGCTTCATGCCGACGACCTTTCTGTCGACGGCTGATTTGCCGCCGCAAGAGGTCGTCGATCTCGCGTCGTTCACCAAACTGCCAAGCCCGCGTACCGTCCGACAACGATGCATCGAGGATCTCGGGCGCCATGACTGGGTCAAGCAGAGGCAGCAAGTCCCGCGTTGGCCGGCAAGGCGGATCGAGTTCGAGCGCTCGAATGGCTTCGAGAACCTGGTTGACCGGCAGCAGGGTATGGCCGGTCGCCTCTGCCTCCGAGAGGACGTGAACTGCCAGCGCCCTAACTCGCCTCGGGTCCTGGTCGCCCTCCAAGCGGCTGATGTCGGGCAATGGGAAGGTCTGGCGGACCGACTTGTCAGGAAACATGCCGCGGTCAACCGTGCCGATGCTGACCGCATCGAGCCTAAACCTGTCGGCCTCGAAAAGACGGTAGGGATTTCGAAGAACGTCTTCGTCCGTCAGGCTGTTTCGGCTTTCCGCGTTGAAGAAACGAGATGCCTGTTCGATCGTGAGGCTGAATCTAGATAAGAGCTTCAAGAGCTCGTAGCGCTCTTGCGGCAGCGCAGCGAGTCTCTTGCCGTCTAACGGCTGCATTTGTGAGGCGACCGCAGGCGATAGAACCGCGCCCGGATTCTCGAAAGCGCGTGAGACGAGTGTCCACGGGTCCTCCGTCCAATGACCGTCGACGCAGTGTCGCTGAGCAAGGTCCATCGCTAGCAGCGTCCCATACCGGACCTCGAACGCGTGAAGCGCGCTCCCGAGCCCCGGGAATGCTCCGCGGAGTTCCCAAAGCTCGGCGAGGCGTTCGGAAATCCACTCGAGGTGACGGTCCCATGCGCCGGGGATGTGTTGCGCGATGACGCGCACCTTGTCGGCCAACGACAGAAGGCTCGCAATGGCGAGATCGTGGTCGACGTGCTCTGCAACGTTGCTGAACGCGTCGAAGCCTTCATCCGGTGCAAAGGCGACGAACTGAGAAGGGTCGATCGTCCCGTCTCGCTCGGCCAAGGCAAGAAGCTTCTGGTACGGAAGCACGAAACCGTCGAAACCGTCGGGCCGGATCGAATGGGAAACCGCCCGTTCCCACATGAGGCCGCGTAGCTTTCCTCCCGTGTCGCCGCTGTATGCATGCTCCTGAGCGGGGCCAACAGACGTGATGCGTCCCACGCCTACCAGAACGCGGCGCGGGTCATCGGCCAACGGCGTCCGCTTGGCGTACAAGAAGATGAGCGACTTTTCGGGCGCCACCGCGCTGAAAAAGGTGTCCAGCATGATCTGCTGGTTGGCGAAGTCATTGACCCACACCGTCTCGAACGACAGCTGCGGTTCGCGCGATATGTCGAAGGGCAACGCGAGCTCATCGGCGATGGCTTGTGCGTCTTCCTTGCGAGTCCAGCGAAACGGGATCGTCTGCACGCTATATGGAGGTAGGCGAAACTCGTTCTCGGCAAAATGGCCGTGGGTCTCGGCTGAAGAGTCGGCGAACGGGTGACGGCTGCGAAGCGAATACGGCTTGGCATTTAGAGCTGCTCCGCGCTCTGCCAGACATGCCGGTATTTCGGCCTCGCTGAGATCGGACCAGGCGCTGCCGGCAACGTCTTCCTCGGCAGCAGCATTCCTTTCCTCACGGATCCGTTTGAGGACCATGCACCAGCTGTTCTTCGATGGCGCATTGCACACAGTGCCACTCCAGCCGGTGTCGTGCCATGGAAGCCGAACGGAAAGGTGTCGAACCGGCAGCTGTTTCGCAGCGCTATGCATCATGAACTTCCCTCGGCTTGACCTCTGCCAACCAGCGTGGTGGCCGGAGCGCTCCCGCTTGATCCTGAGACCTTCGAAATGACGGATCGAAGAAAGGTCGTTGAACGGGCCGATGCGGTCCATCTACCCGCTTTCCATGCGTGTGCGGCCTCTCAAGGCGGCTGGGCAATGCGAGGCGGTCGAAACTCACGATGCCGAAACATCTTGATTGGAGTCGTCGTCGCTACTGGCATCGACTTCGATGATCGTCTTTAGGTCAGCGATGTGTGTCTTCGTGAAGTAGATGGTCGCATTTTCTTGTGCGAGAACCACCTCCAACTCATTCCCCGCAAGCTCGAGGAACATCTCCAACATGAAGTCCTTGGTGCTGTTGGCATGTCGAAACATGGCGGCGTGGTTTGGACACAGCGCAAGGTAGTTCTGGAGATGTCTCTTTTTCAGACCTGATAGAAACTCAACCCGTTCGAAGTATGCAGAACCATCATCGAGCTTGAATGGCATCGGTTTTTTGCAGACCTGGCAGAAAAGCTCGTCATCCGTCACATACTGCTGCAACAAGTATTGACCTGCCTCGGCTTTGACGTCTTCGCGGCCAACCGATACGCTCCGTGTCCGTTCTTCTGTGCGCCGTTCCGGAGCGTCAGCGGCCATCTCGCCCACCCGCGACGCTCGACGTTCCGGATTTGCTGGAGAGTGGTCGGGGAGCTCGTGCGCTGCGTTACGCTCCCAATCGGTCAAGAATCGCTCTTGTTCCTCTGGCGGAAGAGATGCAAAGCGCTTCGCTCTCTCCAGGGTCGACAAATCGGAGAAGCCTAATTCGCGCGCAAAATTTTCCTTCTGGCGTTGCTGCTCTGATCGCTTAACGACGTCCTCACCCCACTTCACCGCCTTCAACCATCGCTGGCCAGGATCAAACGAGAAGCCTTCAGGGAGTGCATCCCGCGAAGCTTCCGAGGGTCGTACAAAGGACTCATGTCCCTGCGGCACCCAAGCAGCAGACCGCAATACATGGACGAGGGAGGACGCAGCTTGTCGAGAGCCAGCACTCGCGTTTCGGCGATAGGTCGCTACCAAGTGGCGTCCATCGTTCGGGAGCGCGGCCATGGTTCGCCAGACCAGCCTTGAGAGCGCGAGCGTGGGCTTCTTCAGGAGATCTGCCAAGCCCTCGATTTCGTAGTCGCGATCAATCGGGGAGGTGTGACGTTCCCCACCAACCTGGCTCAAATAGTTCCATTCGCGGTTCTGGTAGCAACGGCAGGTGGAAATTTGAAGCTCGCCAATCGCGCCAGTGGCTCTTGCAAACGCCGCGACCTTCTTCGTTGGGACACCAATATTTTGGTAGAACAAGCTGTCTAGTGCGGATTCCTCAGCTTCGTCGGCCTGAGCATCGTAGTAGGCTCGCAGTCCAGTGTCCAAGAAGGGAGCGTCGAGGTAGACACCGTTTGGCGTGCGCCACTGATCGTCTTCGCACTTGAAAACAAAGTGATTTTTGAAAAGGTTCGCTGTCGAAGATTCTTTTTCGACAAGAGCAACAAAGCGCTTAAAGTCCTTTTTATAAGTTCTTTCCGATGGGTTTTCGGCGTCACGAGTGTAACGCTTCTTGAGGATCAGTTCGACTTGCTCTGCCTCACCGACCACACGGACACCAATCTCTTCAAGAAACTTTCGAGCATTGTGTTGTTGCGCCTTGCCTCTGCCAGAGGTGTAGACCTCCGCAGTTACACGCGGAAGATCGCTATCATCCTGGCCACCTTCATCTGGAAAAAAACACTCTTTTCCAACTCCATACTCACCAGAGAAAAGTCTAACGATCTTTGAATTCCTGAATTGATAAAGTCCACCCTCGCTTGTGAGCTCGCTATATAGGAGGGCGTAGAGCTGCTGGTGCCAATCATTCGGCTTTGAGGAAAGCCACTCCATGAATTCGCCATCTGGACCACTCACCCAATATGGTGGGCGAGACACATAGCGCTGGCCATGCGATGTGCGATCAGTGAGAAGATCAACGAACTCTTCCAATCCCCATTCCTGAATTTCCAGCGAGTCGAGAAATCGGTCCGCATTGGTGTTCTTTTGCGTTGCGCCAACTGACCAGAGGAGAGGTGCATCGGCATCTTCGACAAGAAACTCGAGATCTTTCTCGGAGAGAAGGCTTTTCAATGACGCCTTCGCTTGCAGAAGCCTTTTGGCGGGAGCGTGAGACTTTCCGTGCGTAGGCGTAAGCACCTCATTGTTCATTTCATCAATGATTGCCGTCCTTATCGCTTGGTATCGAGCAGGGATTGAATCCTGCTTGTTCGGCAAGACCGACAGAAAATCCAACGTCAGCAAGCCATGGTCGCGGACCTCGTGAAGGGAAGCCGCGGCGAGACCTGCCAACTGCTCGAACAGCGGTTCGTTTGCAGGTGTTTCCTTGATGCTCGCTCGGCTTAGTTCCGGCACAAATGGAGCATGAAGATGGAACCGCAGGCCGGACGTTTCTTTCTCCGCCGGGAAGAACACCGCAACCTGACCTGGAACCGGTACAATCTTCATCTGCTTTGCGATAGGGGCGTGCGGATCGAAGGCCTTCACGTCAGGAAGGAATTCGAGTGCAAAGGCCGTCGCGACTTTGTGCTTCGTCTCCCTCGTCAGTCCCTCAACGGGCTGCGCGAACCTCAAGAAGTGAGAACTGGCGGTAGTTTCGCCATTGGTCTCCTTGAGAACTTCGATATGGTTCTCGGTGTGTTCGATACGAAGGACCGTGCCCCCTCCGCTGTCACCTATTTTCCAGGAGATCGAGTGGAGGTGGTTGAGGAAGAGCAGAGTGGTTTCGGCGAGATCTCGGAGGCCGCCTTCAACTTCCTTGTAGGCGACCTCCCTTGGCTTCTTGGGGTTGTTGAACGGGAATTCGAAGCGTGTCTTTCCTTGAAGATCGCTGCGATCGCTCATTAGCGACGGCAAGACAAGTTCTTTGATCTCGAAGGAATATGTTGGAGACCAAATTCTAGGTGACTCCGTATAGGCGAACACTGCTTTGAAGCCTACACCGAACCGTCCGATAGTATCGACGTCATCGAACTTTGTACCCTCGCCAACATCCGTAATACCGAGGATGTCCGCTTCGGAGAACGGCCGACCGTTATGCTCAAATGACAGGCAGTCCCTCCGAAGTTCGAAGCCCACCTCAGTTGCTCCGGTGTCTTCCGCGTTCTGTAGAAGCTCAAAAATGAAGTGAGCACTGTCGGGATAAAGCTCCTCGACGATGCGTCTGATGCCGGTGTGCTTTTTGAGAACCTTTGCGAGATCGACTCGCTCTTCGCGCACGTTGTTGATGACAAGCTGCTTATCTTTTGCGGTCGACATCGCCTTACCCGACCCCCACTACAACGGTTCCGAAAAGCACGGGCGCTGCCCTAATGTCGCCAGTATTCCCCGCCTCGCGCAGTTCAGTGACGCGCCGATCAAAATCCGCATTTGCCCGAGCAAGCTCGCTCTGCTTCATGATCCGGATCTTCTCATTCGTGGCCTTCGTGATCTGATCTTCCAGGGCACGGACCCGAGCGCGGTGGCTGACGGTGAGGCTCTGTACCCTATGTTCAGCCAGCTCCTGGTTCTGAGCGATGTGGGATGCCTGGGCCGCCGTCCATTTCGCGTGATGCAAAGCATCGAGATCATCAAAGTCACGCGATGGTGCAGCGCGTTGCTCGATTGGCTCGATTGCCGTGTGAAGGATCTTCATTAGCGCTCCCTCGACGACGGGATCATCGGCTACTGCAACGAGCTCCTCGTCCGGCTTGATGCCGAACTTCCGCCATCTGTAGAGGGCAAAACGGTGAACACCGGCCGGCAGACCGTCGGAGGCTTGAAGCGTGCATTGCATCGCATCGTTGGTTTCGAGGTAGCGCGCTGCTTGCCTTACCAGTGGATGCAGTACCGTCAGATGAGTCACCTTCGGGTCATCAGTTGCTGTCTCCTGATCGAAGGTGACAGCGATGCTCGGAGTCCCGCCTTTCAGCCACTTCTCCCACGCGTTGGAGATCGGATCCGCGCTGCGCTTGAGCAGCTTGAAGTCGGCTAGTAGCGCGCTGCGCGCGTCCTGACTCAGGCGAAGCGTCTTCAGTGGCTTGTCTCCGAGCAGGTGTTCGTGGTCCGAGCCTGTCCGAGATTTCAAGTAGGTTGAGACGCATTTCTGAATGGCGTCCGGCGAGAGCCACTCGTTTTCCGCATTGTCGATATCCTCACGCCAGGACACCTTTGGGACATTCAGGCCGAACAGCTCTGACTCTTTCTCCTCGAGTTCCTGCTCTTCGCGAATACGGCGAATGCCGTTGTCAGCCAATTGTTGAAGTCTGCGGGACCGCTCTTCATCGGTCAGAACAAAGCTTTCTGCAATATCGTGAATTTCCTGCGTGACCCGACCGAGGATCTCCTCGCTCCCGCCTACGGCGTGCTGAAACACACCGATCCGCATCAGGCAACGCTCGTAGATGTCAGCATCGACGGTTCCAGGCGTGACAAGGTTCACGATACTGACGGTCTCACTCTTCTGGCCGTATCGGTCGATTCGGCCGATACGTTGTTCGATCCGCATCGGGTTCCAAGGAAGATCGTAGTTCACTAGGAAATCGCAGAACTGAAAGTCCAGGCCCTCGCAACCGACCTCTGACGACAAGAGCACGTCGAGCGCATCCGGGTTTTCTTGTGGCAGGGAGAAGCGCTTCCGCAGAGATGCACGCTCGTCATCCGGGATGTTTCCATGGATGACGCCGTAACGAAGCCCCGCATCCTCAGTGTGTCGGGCGAGGTAGGCGAGTGTGTGGCGGAACGTACTGAACACGAGGGCTTTGTTGTTCGCCAGCCGTGTTTTATCTGTCAGTGTGCGGACGAATGCTTCGATCTTTGGGTCGGTTGGATCAAGTGACTCCGCTCTACTGATGAGGTCTTCGATTTCTTGCCGGATGCCCTCAACAAAGCTCAGGTCAACCTCGTCGGCGCTATCGGCGGCTTCAATGAGCTCAAGTTGATCAAGTTTACGGTTCAGGATGTCGGAGAGCATTGGTGCAAGCCCATATAGGCAGCTAGCAGCCTGCCTGCGAATGGTGGTCATCATGAACTTGACGTTCTGCTGACCGTGGGATCGGGCGAGAATGCGGGCAACGACGCCTAGAAGATCATCGTGGAGCGCTTTCTGGTCGTCGGTGAATTCGACTGTGAGCGTTTGGGGCTTGCGGCTTGTGAATTCGCCAATATCCCGGCGGCGTGTGCGGTTGATGATCGAACTGAACGTGTACAGTTCCTCCAGTTTCCTGGTCAGAGCGACACGCTCCTCATCTGGAAGTTCAATCTCGTCTCGCAACTTGTCGAAGACACCTTGAAACGTCGGCCCTTCCCTAAGAAACAGCCGCCCCCATTCAGTCTCTGTGGCCTGTCTGAGTTGCTCACTTGCTTCTTGTTGCCACTTTGGTCCTTTTTCCCGACATAGCCGGACCGCCTCATTAATAAATCGGTTTGGCTCCGCCATCTGCTCGAAGCTGTTGCGGTCGATCACAAGGTCGGGGCGGAGCACATTGAGTAGTGTGAAGAGGTCCTGGCTGCCGAGCTGCACGGGAGTTGCAGTCATCAACAACACGGCACGTGCGTTATCGCAGAAGTATCGGACTCCCTGATGAAGAAAAGTGTCCGAATTCCGGATGTGGTGCGCTTCATCCACAATCACGAGGTCGAATGCTGGGGCTGGGTCGAGAGCCAGGAGCCCGCGATCTCTGCGCCGCTTTTTCGTCTCGGACCCGAAGATGAGATCCGAATCAAACAATGAGAAGGGGAGGATGGCTTTCTCATATTGCTCGGGCCACTCGCCTTCGAGATCGGTCTCATGCAAACAGTGCCGAAGCAACGCGCCATCGAGATGAGTAAAGTTCTCGTCGAAGCGTTTTAGCTCAGTTTGCCATTTTCTTTCAGCGACCAGCGCCTTGGGGCAAATAACGAGCACGGACGAAATATCCATGCGGGCGCGGAGCTCTTTGAGGATCAGGCCGGCTTCGATTGTTTTTCCAACGCCGACTTCGTCCGCGATCAGCAAGCGGGGGCGGTCGGAGCGTATGAGCTTAAGAACGGGTCTGTACTGATAGGGGACGAAGTTGACTCGACCGGAGCGCAACGAGAACAGATTCGCCGTCGATGGTGACAGCAAATGAAGTGCAGTAAGCCGCGCGCGGAACTCATCTATTGAGATGGACGGTTGCTCGCCAGCATCTCCCGCCACGGCCTGCAACTGGCTTTCATAATAGGTGGCTTTTGCTCCATCCTGGAAGACGCAGTACCTGGTTTCTGGCCCGCCGATGATCACTTCGAGCACGGGAAGCTTGACTGAGTTGTCCGAGCGCAGAGCCACGACGTCGCCGACTTTGAACAGGTGCATTGGCGCTTCGGTTGGGGGAGCTTCGGTGGGGCCCGTGACGGTGTTCGCGTCGCTCACCGCCGCGGAAGCCGTTCCGCCTGCGCCGTCGGTCATTCTGGCAAGCGCGGATTCCTTGACTGCCCGAACCGCGCTCATTGAACCCTGATGGGCTCCAATAAGGTTCAAGAGGCGTCCCAGCGTATCTGCATCCCGGTATATCTCGCTCGCGGGGGTTTCTTCCGCAGACACGTGCGCCCACTTGTTGCGCACGGTTTGGAGCTCCTTCACCCAGTTGCGGGCTTCACGGGGAAGATTGCAGTTGCCGGATAAGTCGTACCAGTTCTGGTCAAGGACACGCAGAAGTGCGGCGAAATCCAACTCTCGCAATGAAGAGATGTTTTTCTCGCCGATGACACGCTGCTGTTGGAAGCTGAGGCGATCAACAACGTGCTTTGCCCACCAGTCCTCGGACAGCTCCGGGAGCTTCTCTTGTAGGAAGCGCGCGAGATCGGACGTCGCTAGTCTCAGTTCGTTATGCATCTTTCTATCCGATGGAGCTCAAGCGACCGACTTCCGGTACGCGGGCGAAACCGGCGTCTCTGAGCGTCGAGGGTCCGATCGATGAGACGCGCCGTCGTTGTCGATCCCGGACCAGTGCTGTTTGATGCAGCATGCGAGCACGCCCTCTCTGCCGTTGAAGCCCTACGCAAACTAGCGTATCAACGGAAAAATCCGCGAACAAGCGGATTGACAGGGAGAAGCAGCGATGAACCGGCCATGTCCGCCGACGGTGTGACCTTCGGCTTGGCGATTTCGAAGGCCCGCAAGGCACTCGGTCTCAGCCAGAAGGAGCTCGCAGCGCGCGTGATGAAGGAAGAAGGTGGTGGGTCGATATCCCCGCAGTACCTCAGCGACATCGAGCACGACCGACGCAGCCCCAGCTCGGGGCACCTGATCCGCCAGTTCTCCGGCATCCTGAACATTCCGGAGGACTACTTGTACGCACTCGCAGGCCGGCTGCCGGATGATCTGCGACCGGATGCGTCAACCCCGGACAAGGTCGTCAAGGCCTTCGCCAATTTCAGGAAGACGTTGAAAGAGTAAGGAGGTTTGCATGGTGAAGATGATCCGTGACAACACGGGCCGCTTTGCCGAGCGACCCTTCTACCGCGAGCGGGATCTCGACGATGAATGCGAGAGGCTGATCCGTGATCTTTTGATGAAGCGCCACGGAAAGGTCGACTATCCCGTGGCGACCGACGATCTGACCGTTCTCATCGAGATGCACCACGCGGACCTCGACCCGTACGCCGACCTGTCCGCCTACGGCGCAGATGTCGAAGGGGTGACTGAGTTCTTCCCCGACCGCGGGCCCAAGGTGTCCATCTCCGAACGGATCGCGGCCGACGAACGGCGCGAGAATCGCTTCCGCACCACGCTCACCCATGAGTTCGGGCACATGAAGTTCCACGGGCCTCTCTGGGCGCAGAAGTTCGCCAACGGCGACCTGCTCGAGCGCGGCGTGAATGCGAATAAGGCGATCTCCAAGCGCGACAATATCCTGGACGCCCCGCAGTCCGACTGGATGGAATGGCAGGCTGGCTATATCAGCGGCGCGCTGCTGATGCCGGCCACGCCGGTCCGTCGCCTCGTTTCCGACTACTGCAGCCCGCGGGAGCTGCATGGCGATATCCATGTTTCGACGGAGCATGCCGCGCGGCTGATCCAGATGGTCATGGAGCGTTTCGCGGTTTCCGAAGAGGCCGCGCGCATCAGGCTGCTGAAGCTGAACCTGATCACTTCGGCACGCGGACAGCCCTCGCTATTCGGCCGCTGATCGCGAATCCGCGGAAGTGCGTATTTTTCGATTGACTCCCCTCCGGCGCGATATACGCGGATTAGCAGATCAGCCGATACATGGAATCGCCAGAAAGGAGATCGCTTTGACTGCACTGTCCGCCTTCCTTCGCAAGACGCCCGGCGAGGCGCTGCGCGAATACTTCGACCAGCCGGAGATCGGCCTGCCCACCGAGTTCGACTGGCCCGCATCGGACGCCGACCTCTCCGGGCCGCTTCTCGGCGCCATCGAGAAGATGTCCCGCGTCCAGCGAGACCGGATCTCGAACGACGCCGAGCGCGTCCATGCCCTGTCCGACGAGCCGGGGCAGGCAGCGATCTACAGTGTGGCCGAGGATCCCGCCCTCCTCGACGGGCTCGCGAACCCGCACGCGCGGTCGCTCTGGATGTTCCTGAACGCGCAGGACCGCTTTCGTCATGCCGAGGAAGTCCGCTTCACGGAGGACCGCCGGCGCGGTCGGATGTGGGCCGGCTACATGACCGACGCTGGTTGTGTCATGCAGCGCGACGCGTCGGCCCGCCTTGCCTTCGTCTCCGCGATCAAGGAGTTCTCGGGCGCCGCCCATGCCCATGTCGACATCTTCGACCGGGTGAGGACGACCCATGAGGGCGACGAATGCGACCTCGTGCAGGTGACGATCTACCGCGAGGGACGGCCCGACGACCTGCTGCGTTTTGACGACAGGGGATCTCTCGTGCGGCAGGCCTATCGTCCCGTGTTCGAGGCCGCGGTGACCTACGAGCCCGCCACCGGTGGCATCGAGGTGATCGCCAACGACAAGGAGACGCGCGGCGAGATCGTGAAGGCGACGGTCCCACATCTCCTCGGCATCGAGTTCAAGGAGAACCGCCTGCCGCTGCGGTGCTATGATCTCTCGGTCCTGCTGAAACCGTATGACTTTCCGGTCGACCCGGAGGACGGGATCGAGGGCGTCGAAGTGCGCGAGCTGCGTCTGATGCCGATCGACGACAGCGATTTCAGGGTGACGCTGGAGAAGCCCGCGCGCGCCGACGAGACGATCTGGACGAAGGCGGAGGAGAGGTTCGGGGATCGCACGCCCCTGAGCGAGGGGTATGTGGTCACGCGGGCCAAGATCGCCGTGAAGCTCGCCCGCCGCCCGGGAGGCGACAGGCGGCGCACGCTGACCCTGACGATCACGTGGCCGCATGGATGCGACCTTAAGGATCGGACAGCCACCGAGCAGATGATCGGCGAGAAGTACCTGCGGCGCTGGGGGATCCTGGTCGATGACCTGCAGCTCTTCGAGGATTGATATCGCCGCCCGCCGACTGCTCTCGTCCATCGCCGGAACCCGCAACGCGCGGGTTTCGGCCATGGCGCTGGCGCACATGCGCGGCGCCGGCAAGGCGCTGATGGACGCCGGACTGATCGTGCAGCGAGGCAGCTTGATGTCCGTCGTTGCCGATGACGATCTGGACGACACCCCGACGTCCGTCATCGCCCACCCGATCACCGGCCATCATGGTCATCTCGGCAACGCAGTCTGGCACGACGAACGGGCGAGCGCCCGCCGCCAAGTCTATGCGCTGGACATGGCGGCGGCAGCTCGGCGGGTGGTCGCCCGGCTCGATTGCTCACTGGGCAAGGACCCGGTGCCGTATCTCGAAGGCGCGGTGCTGGATTTCGGGACGGCGCGGATGCCGAAGCGAAGGGCCCGTGTCGGGATCTGGGTCGCTCGCGGTCTGACGACGCCGGCCGTGTTCGAGGAGTTCCGCCAGCTCGTTGACCGCCGCCCGGCCGATGGGCTTCGGGTGGTCCTCGTTCTCGACCCTCCGGATCGGCATCGCTTCCGCTTCGTCCGGTGCCACGAGTTCGTCGCGCTGGCGGACGTGGTCGATCATGAAGATGGTCTTGCCGTCGCCCCTGAAGTCCTGAGCGCACGCCTGCTGAAGGGTCCGTCGCATAAAGGCCCTGTCTGGGTTTCCGGCGACGGCGGCGTGCTGATCGTGCATGGCAAATGGCACGAGTTTACGGGCGGCAAGCAGAAGATCGCGGTCGCCATGCTCGCCGAGGCCAGGCTTGACGGGGATCCGGTGCTGCCCGTCGCGCGCATCTTGGAGGAAGCCGAGTGCGGGCCTTCGGTGAAGCGACTGAAGAATCTCTTCGACGGCCACCCCACGTGGCAGGAGGTCATCCGGGAGAACGGTGCCAGCGCATGGCTCGAGGTGTGACGCCACCAAAATCACGACGATCAGGCCGTCCTTCGGGGCGGCCTTTTTCGTTTTCGGAGGCCCCGATCTGCATTCCTCCCGTCTCCCCTCCCTCCGCCCTCCCGATCTCCTCCCCTCGCACACCCCAGTCTCGTTCGCAGGCATTCGGCCAATCGCGAAGGAGACGACGATGTCAGTCACGCATCTCAACCAGGTCGAGCTGGCGGCTCGATGGAAGATCAGCCCGCGCACGCTCGAGCGCTGGCGTTGGACCGGTGAGGGCCCCGCCTTCATCAAGATCGGGGGGCGGGTCGTTTACCGGCTCGAGGATGTCGAGGCCTACGAGGCCAACCGGCATTGCTCGAGCACGGCCGACAAGCCCGCCGTGAAGCTGGCGTGAGGGGGGCGGCCATGACGATCCCCAACCGCATCTCCCTCGACGACATTCCCACCATGCCGGTCGGCGAGATCGCCGCTCTGCCGGGCGACCAGCTGGCCCTCCTGAAGCAGGACGCCGACGAGCGGCTGCGCGCTGCCAAGAGCCTCAGCGACTGGCTCGATGGCGCCATCGCGCTGAAGTACGGCGATCAGGCGCAGGACGCCCGCCGCGCGGAGGGCAAGGACACCGGCACCGTCCGGCTCCAGGACGGCCCGGTCACGGTGGTCGCCGAGCTCCCCAAGCGCGTCGATTGGGATCAGGCGATGCTCGCCGGTCTGGTCGAGCGGATCCGGGCCGATGGCGCCGACCCCGCCGAGTACGTCGACACCGCGTTCAGCGTCCCCGAGCGCAAGTACACCGCCTGGCCCACGGACATCCGCCAGGAGTTCGAGCCCGCGCGCACGGTCCGCACCGGCAAGCCCAAGTTCCGGCTTCTGCTCGGCGAGGAGGTGCGCTGATGGCCATCTCGCTCGCATCCCTGCGCACCTCGACGGTGCTGCGCTCGCCGCGCGTGCTGATCCACGGCGTCGCCGGTATCGGCAAGTCCACCTTCGCCGCGTCCGCCGACGCGCCCGTGTTCGTCCTCACCGAGGACGGCCTCGGCAAGCTGCAGGTGCCGCACTTCCCGCTGGCGACGACCTACGCCGAGGTCGCCGAGGCGCTCGACGCGCTGCTCGACGAGGACCACCCCTATTCGACGGTGGTCGTCGACAGCGTGGACTGGCTGGAGCCGCTGATCTGGGCCGAGGCCTGCCGGCGCAACGGCTGGCAGTCGATCGAAAGCCCCGGCTTCGGCAAGGGCTACGCCGAGGCGCTGACCATCTGGCGCGAGTACATCGACAGGCTGAACGCGCTCCGCGACCGGAAGGGCATGGCGGTTATCCAGATCGCCCACACCGACATCAAGCGCTTCGACAGCCCCGAGCACGAACCCTACGACCGGTACGTGATCAAGTTGCAGGCCCGCGCGTCCGCGCTGCTGCAGGAGCACTCGGACGTGGTGCTCTTCGCCAACTACCGGATCTCGGTCAGCAAGTCCGACGTCGGCTTCAACAAGAAGGTGACCCGGGCGCTCGGGTCCGGTGCGCGCGTCATGCACACCGAGGAGCGCCCCGCCTTCCTCGCCAAGAACCGCTACGGCCTGCCGGAAACCCTCCCCCTCGAGTGGTCCGAGTTCCTGGCCGCCATGCCCCAATCCGCTTGATTACGACTGAAAGGACAACACGATGGCACGTTTCGACACCGCCTTTGACGCCGCCGGCATCGAGCCCACCACCGCCTACGAGATCCTGCCCGCGGGCAAGTATCGCGCCCAGATCGTCGAGAGCGAGATGCGCGTCACGAAGAACGGGATGGGCAAGTATCTCTGGCTGATGCTCGACATCCTCGAGGGGCCGCAGCAGGGCCGCAAGGTCTTCGACCAGCTGAACCTGGTGAACGCCAACCCGACCACCGTGGAGATCGCGCAGCGCACGCTGTCGGCGATCTGCCACGCCACTGGCAAGCTGCAGGTGAACGACAGCGAGGAGCTGCACCTGATCCCGCTGACGATCCAGGTCGGCGTGAAGCCCCCGAAGGACGGCTACGGCGAGCGTAACACGATCCGCTACCTGGTGCCGGAGGCCCCGGCGCAGGCGAGCCCGCCGAAGCCCGCCGCCACGCAGCCGACCAGCGCGCCCGCGCAGTCGGCGCAGTCGGCGCCCGCCCGCCCGGCCACCGCACCCTGGAACCGCAAGAGCTGACGCCCTCGGCCGCCGCGGGCTGAGACTTGGCTCGCGGCCCGGACATCGCCAGACCCGAGAGACAGACCATGACCAACACCACCGACGCGGCCTGCGCGGCCGCGAACGCCCCCGGCTTGCCCGACGACACCCGTCGCCTGATCGAGATCGAGGACGCCATCGCGAAGATCCGCACGCAGATCGCGACCGCCGATCTGGCGCGGCAGCGGACGGCCAAGCCTATCGACCCCGACTGGTTTCACCGCGCGCGCACGGCGCTGCGTCACCTCAACCGCGAGCGCGCCGAGATCGTCGCCCGTCAGGGCGGCCGCCGCCGGCGCGAGCGCCTGAAGGACATGATCATCGCTGTTCTGCGCGAACGGCATGACAGCGCCGCCTGGACCGCTGTGCTGGCGGAGGCGCGGGCGCGGCTCGAGCGGGAGGAGGCGTGCTGATGGCCGAGCTTCCCGAACCCCCGACGCCGACCCTCTCCGCGATCTACGCCTCCTTCGAGGTGCGGCAGGGCGACGGCTTCCGCGACCACCTTGGCGCCTCGCTGATCGGCAAGTCCTGCGCCCGCGCGCTCTGGTACGACTTCCGCTGGGCGACGCCCGCGCGGCACACGGGCCGCATCCTGCGCCTGTTCGAGACCGGCCAGCTGGAGGAGGCCCGGCTCGCCCGCGACCTGCGCGCGACCGGCGCCACGGTGCTGGAGGTCGATCCCGAGACCGGACGCCAGTTCCGGGTCGAGGCCCATGGCGGTCATTTCGGCGGCTCGCTCGACGCCGTCGCCCTCGGCCTGCTCGAGGCGCCGAAGACCTGGCACGTCGTCGAGTTCAAGACCCACTCGGCGAAGAGCTTCGCCGAGCTGGTCGCCAAGGGCGTCGCGCTCGCCAAGCCCCAGCACGCCGCGCAGATGCAGGTCTACATGCACCTGACCGGCATCACGCGGGCGCTCTACGTCGCGGTCTGCAAGGACAGCGACGCGCTGCACATCGAGCGCGTCCCGGCCGACCCCGCGATGGGCGAGCGTCTGCTGGAAAAGGCGCGGCGGATCATCTTCGCCCAGCACCCGCCCGAGCGGATCAGCGCGGATCCCGCCTGGTTCGAGTGCCGGTTCTGCGACCACCACGGGCTCTGCCACGGCGAGGACGCCGCGGCTGTCACCTGTCGGTCCTGCCTGCATTCCACGCCCATCGAAGGCGGCTGGCACTGCGCGCGCCACGACCGGTTGCTCGACCCGGCCGACCAGCGTCGCGCCTGCGGCCGACACCTGTTCATCCCCGATCTCGTGCCCGGCGAGGTGACCGACGCAGGCGAGGACTTCGTCGCCTACCGCATGCGCGACGGCTCGGCCTGGACCAACGACGCCCGCGAAGAGGAGGCCGCCGCATGCTGACCCTGCGCCCCTACCAGCAGGCCGCGATCGCCTCGATCTACGGCTATTTCGAGAAGGAGAGCGGCAATCCGCTCGTCGTGATCCCCACGGCCGGCGGCAAGAGCCTCGTCATGGCCGCCTTCATCGACGGCGTGCTCAAGGCCTGGCCCGACCAGCGCGTGCTGGTCGTCACCCATGTCCGCGAACTGATCGCGCAGAACCATGCCGAGATGCTGGGGCTCTGGCCCGAGGCGCCGGCGGGCATCTACTCGGCCGGGCTCGGTCGCCGCGATGCGCGGGCCCGGATCCTCTTCGCCGGCATCCAGTCCATCCACGACAAGGCGACACGCATCGGCCATGCCGATCTGGTGCTGATCGACGAGGCCCATCTGATCCCCGGGCGGTCGAACACCATGTATCGCCGCTTCCTCAATGACCTGCAGGCGATCAATCCCGCGCTGAAGGTGATCGGTCTGACGGCGACGCCCTTCCGGCTTGACAGCGGCATGCTGCACGAGGGCGAGAACGCGCTCTTCACCGACATCGCCTACGAGGTGTCCGTCCGCGACCTGATCGATCAGGGCTATCTCTCCCCGCTCATCTCCAAGCAGACGCAGACCCGCCTCGACGTGACCGGCGTGGGATCGCGCGGCGGCGAGTTCATCGCGCGCGATCTCGAGGACGCGGTCGACCAGGACGCCATCACGCGCGCGGCCGTGGCCGAGGTGATCGCCCATGGCGAGACGCGCCGGTCCTGGCTCGCGTTCTGCTCGGGCGTCCGCCACGCCACCCATGTCGCCGAGGAGTTCCGTCGCCGCGGGGTCAGCTGCGCGACGATCTTCGGCAAGACGCCGAAGGACGAGCGTGACGCGATCATCGCATCCTTCAAGCGCGGCGAGATCAGGGCTCTGGCCTCGATGGGCGTGCTGACGACGGGTTTCAACGCGCCGGCGGTGGATCTGATCGCCATGCTACGGCCTACCAAGTCGGCCGGGCTCTACGTGCAGATGGCAGGACGGGGCACGCGGCTCGCCGAGGGCAAGGAGAACTGCCTCGTTCTCGATTTCGCGGGGAACGTCCGCCGGCATGGCCCCATCGATCTCGTGCGGCCGAAGCGTCCGGGCGGTCCGGGCGACGGGCCGCCGCCCACGAAGATCTGCCCCGAATGCGGGACCATCGTGGCCATCGCGGCGCTGGAATGTCCCGGCTGCGGCTTCGAGTTCCCCGGCCGCGAGGTGAAGCTCGAGCCGACCGCCTCGACGCTGGAGGTGCTGTCCACCGGCAAGCCGCAATGGGTCAGCGTCACCGACGTGACCTACGGCCGTCACGAGAAGCGCGGCGGGCGGGTCTCGCTGAAGGTCACCTACCGCTGCGGTCTGGCCTTCCACACGGAATGGGTCTGCTTCGAGCACGAGGGCTATCCGCGCCGGAAGGCCGCGAGCTGGTGGCGCGAGCGGGCGCCCGAGCTGGACGTGCCCGAGTCCGTCGATGAGGCGCTCATCCTGGCGGACCAACTGCGCCGGCCCACCGAGATCGCCGTCCGCCCCGCGGGCCGCTTCACCGAAATCACCGCCTACAGGTTCGCCCCATGCCTTACCGCCGTGCCGGGCTCTGCGCCGTCTGCCATCGAGAACCCCGCGGCTGGGGCTGGTTCGACGCGCGCTTCCGCGTCTCCGACCCGCGGCGCGACACGAGCCGCAGAGACCTCTGCAGCCGGGTTTGCCAGGACATCTGCCACCGGAGGTCGGGCATGATCGATCCGACCCCCAACGAGACGGCGGCCATGGTCGAGGGCGGCAAGGCCGGCGGCGCCTATCTCGACAGCCTCGGCCGGACCGATCTCGCTCAGCTCACCGAGGAGGAGTGGGACACCTTCGTCGAGGTGGTGGTCACCGGCTACTGCGATCACCTGCGTGAGCTCGCGGCCAAGGATCGCGCGCGGCTCGATCGCCTAATCCCGGAGGTGCCCTTCTGATGGCGGATACCTCGTGGATGGCGCGCGTCGGCGCGCGTCTCGTGACCAACGGCTACGCGATCCTGCCGATCGCGCCCGGCACCAAGAAACCCGGCCAGTTCGCCCGCGCGGCCTGGCACGACTACCCGCAGTGGAACCGGCATGCGAGCCGCGCCACGACCGAAATCGAGGTCGCGACCTGGTCGACCTGGCCCGACTGCGGCGTGGGTATCGTGGGTGGCGCGGTCGCCGCGCTCGACATCGACATCGCCGAGGACGGCGAACTGGCGCTGCGCATAGAACGCTTGGCCCGCGAACGGCTGGGCGACACGCCGGCGCTCAGGATTGGCAAGCCGCCGAAGCGACTGTTGGTCTACCGCACGGCCGAACCCTTCGCCGGGATCCGGCGCGCGCCGCTCGAGATGCTCTGCCTCGGGCAGCAGTTCGTGGCCTACGCCGAGCATCCCGGCACCGGCCGGCCCTACGCCTGGCCGGATGAGGGGCTCGCGGATCTCGACATCGAGAGCCTGCCCGAAATCGACGCCGTACAGGCTGCGGTCTTCCTCGACGAGACGCTGGCGCTGATCCCGCCCGAGCTGCGGCCGAAGAGCCTCGGCGCGAAGAGGGCGAACGGGGCCGGGCATCCGTGTCTGCCGGCCCACGCACAGGCCGGCACGCTGGAAGCGATCCGGAGCGCGCTCGCCTGGTTGCCGAACGCCGAGCTCGACTACGACAGCTGGATGCGCATCGGCATGGCGCTGAAGGGCGCGCTGGGCGAGGAGGGCGTGACGCTCTTCGCCGAGTGGTCGGCGCAGGCGGCCAAGAACGACCCGGCCGCGACGGCGAAGGCATGGACGAGCTTCAAGCCCGCGCGGATCGGCGCCGGCACGATCTATCACCTCGCCATGGAGAAGGGCTGGCGCCCCGACCCCGACCTGCTGCTCGACGGCAGTCAGAAGATCAGCGCGGGCGACGAGCATCCCGCCGCCGGTCTTCTCGCGCGGCTCGCCCAGCCCGAAGCCCCGATGCCGATCCTCCCGCCCGCGCCGTCCTTCACGCTGACGATCCCGGGCGGACTCGTGGGCGATCTCGCGCGCTACATGATCGACACGGCGCGCAGACCGCAGCCGCTTCTCGCGGTGGGCGCCAGCCTGTGCGCCCTCGGCGCGCTGATGGGGCGGCGCTACCGCACGGCGACCGACCTGCGCACGAACCTCTACATCGTCGGCATCGCGGACAGCGGGTCGGGCAAGAACCACGCCCGCGAGGTCGTCAACGAGCTGTTCTTCGAGGCCGGACTCGCGCACCACCTCGGCGGAAACAAGATCGCCTCAGGCGCGGGCCTCCTGACCGCGCTCCACCGTCAGCCGGCCATCCTGTTCCAGATCGACGAGTTCGGGATGTTCCTCGCCGCGGCGGCCGACCGGAAGCGCAGCCCGCGCCATGTCACCGAAATCCTCGACAACATGACCGAGCTCTACACCGCCGCGTGCGGGGTCTTCCTCGGCGCGGAATACGCCAACCGGGACGGATCGAACGAACGCCGCGACATCGTCCAGCCCTGCCTTTGCGTCTACGGCACGACCACGCCGCTGCATTTCTGGGGGGCGCTGCAAGGCGCCAATGTCGTCGATGGCTCACTCGCCCGTTTCATCATCCTGCCGAGCGAAGAGGACTACCCGGATGAGAACCGCCGCGCCGGGTTGCGCACGTCGCCGCGACCGCTGATCGAGGGGCTGCAGCGCCTCGCCGAGGGCGGCGGGTCGAGCGGCAACCTGGCCGGCCGGACCTCCGGGCCCGAGACGGCCGTCGATCCGATGACGGTGCCGATGGACGACGACGCGCAGGCGCGCTTCGACGCGCTGGGCGAGGAGATCACCGCCGAGCTCAGGGCTGCGGCCGGCACGTTCCAGACGCCGATCCTCGCCAGGATCGCTGAGAACGCAGCCAAGGTCGCACTCGTCTTGGCCATGGGAAGGGATGCGGTCCACCCCGTCATCCGGCTCGAGGAGGCCATCTGGGCCATCGACTTCGTGCGCCACTTCGCCTGGCGCACCATCGATGCCGTCGAGCGCCATGTCGCCGACACCGAGACCGAGGCGCATCTGAAACGCCTGCGCGAGATTATCCGCAAGGCAGGCTCGGCCGGCGTCACCAAGTCCGAGCTGACCCGCGCCTCGCAATGGCTCCGGGCGCGCGATCGCGACGACATCCTGCTCACGCTGGTCGAGAGCGGCGACATCGTGACGGTCGAGCAGGAGACCGGGGGTCGGAAGGCCATGCGCTTCCGGGCGCTGCGGTGAGGACCGGGACCATGCTTCCTTCAACGGCCCCCATCCTTCATTTGAAGGAAGTTCCCGCCCAAGCCCCCGTCCCGCAACGGAAATCCGGCGCGCGGGGCTTCTTTCAATATTTCACGCAGAGACCCTCGCGCGCGTGGTTGGGGATGGAGGCCAGACACATACCCCATGAAGAAACTGAAATATTGAAAGAAGAGATTTATCCTCATTCTGCCAATGGCTTGCGGCCCCAGTTCCTTCAAGCGGGCGGGGTGAAGCCATTGAAGGAAGCGCCGGGCGCTCCCGGCATCGACAACGTGACCCTGACCAGACCTCGCGATCCTGGCCCGGGCGCGCGTGCTGCCGCTCGACCCGTGCAGCCGTGCCGCCTCGGCCTCTCACTCGAAGAGGAGGTCGTCATGGACCGCTCCCCACATATCGCCCCGGCGCCTCTCACGGCTGCCGGCACTCCCAACCGCTGCATTCTCGCGCTGGATCTCGGCACCAGAACCGGCTGGGCGTTGCGCTCGGCCGAGGGGCTGATCACCAGCGGGACCGCGAGCTTCAGGCCCGGCCGCTATGACGGTGGCGGCATGCGCTATCTGCGCTTCACCAACTGGCTCACCGAGATGGACCGCCTGTCGGGGCCGATTGCCGCCATCTGGTTCGAGGAGGTGCGCCGCCACGCCGGAACTGACGCCGCGCATGTCTATGGCGGGCTCATGGCCACGCTGACGGCATGGGCGGAGTTGCGGGGCGTGCCCTATGCCGGCGTTCCCGTCGGCACGATCAAGCGTCACGCCACCGGCAAGGGCAACGCGCCGAAGGAGGCGATGATCGCGTCCGCGCGGGCCCGAGGCTTCAGCCCCGCCGACGACAATGAGGCGGACGCCATCGCGCTTCTGCTCTGGGCGATCGAGACGAACGGGGGTGTCGCATGAGGTGGCATCCCAAGGGCTACGGCGGCCAGCGCCGGGATCCCGACCAGGTGAAGCGCGACGGCTGGCGCGAGCAGGGTCTGCTCGCCGTCTCGCTCGAGGACGCGCGTCTGACCTGGCCGGAGCGGGAACTCGTCCGACAGCTGGGTGAAAAGCTCTACGGGCCGCGCCCCTCCGACGAGGGAGGGCGCCATGGATAAGTGGACCCCGTCCCTCGTCGAGGCCCGTCTCGCTGAGGCGGCCTTCGTGCTCAAACGCCTGCCCGAGCCGAGACGGCAGGGCTACTTCAGCACGTGGCCCGAGATCATCCACAGCTTCGCCGACAAGGTGGGCCAGGAGCCGAAGCCCATGCGCGTGCTGCCCTCGCCGCAGGCGATCAGCCGGATGGAGGAGACGCTTACCTGGACCGCCTGCCTCGATCCCGTCGACGGCAAGATCGTCTGGATGCGCGCGCATGGCGAGCGGTGGAAGACCATTTGCTGGACGGCCGGACTGCAGCGCTCGGCCGCCCACCAGCACTGGCTCTACGGGCTCTGCGTCATCTCGCTGAAGCTCAACCGGCGGCGGTTCAACCGCAACCTGTCGAAGCGGCGCGTGATCGAGCTGGCTGGTGGCGCGTAGCTCTGCGCGACAGAGGGGAAGGTGTGCGGCGGACAGTTTTCGACGGGACAGAAAACCGGCTCAGAGGCTAGGTTCGGGATAAGCTCGGGAGAGGCGCGCGCGGCTGAGGGCTGCGAGTTAGTGGCCCGCAGCCGGCACCCTCTTGCCTGTCATGTAGAAGTTGGCGATGTCCTCTTCAGAAGCGGCACCCGCTTCTTCAGTCTTGAAATACCACGCTGGGAACTTCTGTGAGCCGCGGCGTTCATCCCTAATCGTTAGGATCGCAGAATGCTCCAAGTGGACATGCCACCCCACGTCGCGCGCGGCGAGGGTCACCGCACGGACATCTGTATAGTCAGTCATTCGACCTACGAGGGCCAAGCTACTGTCCGCAGAGCCCCAGTGTCGCCAAGCCTTCATGTATTCTCGAAAGTGCGCGCGGGCATCCTCAGCGCACCCTGGACAGTAAGAGGCGAGCCCACACTGGGCGGCACTGTGTGGTTTCTTTGACGGGGGTATGCTCGAATTGTCGTAGCCGAACTCGCATACGATCATCTCGTATTCACCATCTGGCTCGGCGGTCAAATAGTCTCCGACAATCAAATCCAAGTTGGTGAGAGACCCGAGGCGACCTATCTCGGCACCACCATCCGCTACCGGCTCGAGACCGAGGGCATGGCGCAGGGCCAGCCCCTCCTGATGCGGCTCGATGCGCGCGGCCAGTCCGGCCGGCCGGCGGTGGGCGAGCGCCTCACCATCGGCTGGCGCCCGGTCGACGGCCACCTGCTCGCCGCGGCCGGGGGAGTGCAGCCATGACACCGCTGATCCCGGCCGGCGAGGGGCGCCGGCTCGGCCTTGTGCTTCCCGCGCTCGTGGTGCTCGGCGTGGTGCTGTTCGGCCCGCTGGCCGAGCTGATGAGCCTCACCGTGGGGTCGGGCCGCTTCGAGCCCTATGCCGAGATCTGGAACGACAGTTTCTACTGGGGTGTGATCGCCGGTTCCTTCCGGATCGCGGCGCTCACCTCGGTGATCTGCCTGCTGCTGGCCTATCCGCTGAGCTATTTCCTCGCCACCGCGCGGCCATCGGTGGCGGCCCTGGGCCTCGCCTTCGTGCTGCTGCCGTTCTGGACCAGCCTGCTCATCCGCACCTATGCCTGGATGGTGCTGCTGGGGCGCAGCGGGGTGATCAACTCCACGCTCATGGGGCTCGGGCTGATCGACCGGCCCGTCGCGCTCATGTACAACACCACCGGCGTCATCATCGGCACGGTGCATTACCTGCTGCCCTTCATGGTCTTCCCGGTCTATGCCGCGATGAAGCGGGTCGACCCCAACCTGATGCTGGCCGCCTACGGGCTGGGCGCCACCCACTGGGGCGTGTTCCGCAAGGTCTACCTGCCGCTCACGCTCAACGGGGTCTTCGCCGGCTTCGCGCTGGTGTTCATCATCTCGCTCTCGGCCTATGTCACGCCGGCGCTGCTGGGCGGCGGCCGGGTGGTGATGATCGCGAACCTGATCCAGATGCAGGTGAGCCAGCTGCTGAACTGGCCGCTCGCCGGCGCGCTCTCGGTGGCGATCATGGTGGCGGCCTTCGCGGTCTACGGCCTGATGGGCCTCATCACCGGGAGGAAGCACGATGGTGCGTGATCCGCGATGCGCCGCAGGGAGGGAGGGGCGATGACCCGGGGCCCGCGCGCCTTCCGCATCCTGCTCACCGGCTTCAGCGTGCTGGTGTTCGTCTTCCTGATGCTGCCGCTGGCGGTGATCGTCCCGCTGTCCTTCAGCGGGGCGGAGTATCTCGAGTTTCCGCCCCGGAGCCTGTCGCTGCGCTGGTACGAGAGCTACTTCGGCTCCGCCCAGTGGATCGACGCGACCCTGCTCTCCATCGGGGTGGGGCTGGCCACGGCGACGCTCGCCACCGTGCTGGGCTTTCCGGCGGCGCTGTTCATCACCCGCTGCCGTGCGCGGGTGGTGGCAATGGTGCTCGACAAGGTGCTGGTGGCGCCGATGATCATCCCGCCGGTGGTGATCGCCATCGTCACCTACAGCCTGTTCTCGCGCATGCAGGCCATCGGCAGCTGGTGGGCGCTGGTGCTCGCGCACACGCTGCTGGCGCTGCCGCTGGTGGTGATCGTGCTCACCGCCGGGCTGCGCGCGCTCGACCGCTCGCTCGAGCAGGCGGCCCTCGGTCTCGGCGCGGGCTGGGGCAATACCTACCGGCTGATCGTGTTCCCGATCATCCGGCCCAGCCTGGTCTCGGCCTTCTTCTTCGCCTTCATGGCCTCGTTCGACGATCTCATCGTGGCGCTGTTTCTCGCCGGGTCGAACATGACCCTGCCCAAGAAGATGTTCGAGAACATCGGCTACCAGCTCGACCCCACCATCGCCGCGGTCTGTGTCATCCAGGTGGCGTGCATCCTGGCGGGCGGGGCGCTCTGGCTCGTCCTCCAACGCCGCCGGGCGCGCCGCATCGCGACGCGTGACAGCGGCCTCGCGCCGGGAATGATGTCATGATGCAGTCGGATAGCGCGCTCGGCACGGTGGTTGTCGTCGGGGCGGGGGTGGTGGGCATCGCCACGGCGCTTTCGCTGCGCCGGCAGGGCTTCGCGGTGACGCTGGTCGACCGGGGCGCGCCGGGCGAGGGCTGTTCCTTCGGCAATGCCGGGATGATCCAGACCGGCTCCTCGCTGCCCATCGGCGTGCCCGGGCTGATGCGCAGGCTGCCGCGCATGCTGTTCGACCCCGAGGGCCCGCTCTCGCTGCGCTGGCGCCACCTGCCGGGGCTGCTGCCCTGGGGCGCGCGGCTGGTGGCGCAATCCTCCGCCGCCGCGGCGGCCGCCAACGAGCGCCTGCTCGCCGGCCTCCTGCGCGAGGCGAACCCCGCCTGGGACGCGCTCACCGCCGGTTCCGCCGCGGCCGGGGTGTTCCGCGCGCGCGGCGAGCTCTACGTGGTGCGCAGCGCGCAGGCCTTCGCCGGCTACGCGGGCAAGATCGCCACGCTGAAGGCCAACGGCATCGCCCACGAGACACTCGACGCCGCCGGCCTGCACGCGCTCGAGCCGCTGCTCGCCCCCGATTACACCCACGGGCTCTACCTGCCCGAGAGCCGCTACGTGGTCGACCCGCTGCTGCTCTCGCAGCGGCTGCTGGAGCGCCTCCGCGCCGAGGGCGGGCGGTTCGAGCGGCGCGAGATCACCGGCGTGCAGCGCCGGGAGGACGGAATCACCCTCACCGGCCCCGCGGGCGAACTGCCCTGCGCGCGCCTCGTGGTGGCGGCCGGGGCGGGGGCGTCGCGCCTCGGTGCCGCGCTCGGCCTGCGCCTGCCGGTGGAGCCGCTGCGCGGCTACCATGTCACCCTACCGGAGATGGAGGAGGCCCTCTCCGGCCCGGTGATCGAGGGCGAGATGAACATCGCCGTCACGCCGATGACGGGCGGAAACCGCGTGGCGGGCACCATCGAGTTCGCCGGACACAGCGAGCGGCCGAACTGGCGCCGGGCCGAGATGCTGGTGCCCATGGCCCGGCGCATGGTTCCGGCGCTTGCAGGGGCTGCCACCACCCGCTGGTCCGGCGACCGGCCGGGCACGCCCGACAGCCTGCCGGTGCTCGGCCCCGCCGCGGGCGACGAGCGGGTATGGTTTGCCTGCGGCCACGGCATGCTGGGCCTCACCCTCGCCGCGCGCAGCGGCGAGATGATCGCCGCCGCCATGGCCGGCCTGCCCGGCGCGCGCGCGGCTCTGGCGCCCTTCGGCCCCGACCGCTTCACCTCCCGATCAACCCCCCGACACAGCAGCAAGGAGCAGGCATGACCACCGGTCTTGAAAGCATCTACGTGCCGAACGTCTCGGAGTTTCTCGAGCGCAACAACGTGCCCATCGCCCCGGCGATCCGGGCCAACGGCTTCCTCTTCCTCTCAGGCGCCCCGCCGATCGACCCGGACACGGGCGAGCTGGTGAAGGGCGATGTCATCACCCAGACCGAGGTGATCATGCGCCAGATCCAGGCGACGCTGAAGGCCGCCGGCTCCTCGCTCGACAAGGTGGTGAAGGTGACCGTCTATTGCTCGAACTCGGCCTATTTCAAGGTGATCAACGACGTCTACGTGAAGTATTTCGGCGACCACAAGCCGACGCGCACCTTCGTGACCGTGGCCTCCTGGCCGATGGAATTCGACGTCGAGATCGAGTGCCAGGCCCTGGCCTGAGCCGGTAAGGAGAGCCTGGGATGTATCTCGGCTACGGATGGCGCGCCAAGATCGCGCAACTCTATCCCTCGGGCGGGCAATGCGATTTCGAACCGCAGCTCATGGCGCCCGAGGGCGTGCAGTTCCTCACCACGCGGCTCACCTTCCGCAAGTCGGGGCTCGAGGACGACCACGCCCTGGTGCGCGACCTCGAGCAGCATGCCCGGCTCGGCGCGGACCCCGGTGTCGACCTCATCGTGCTCAACTGCACGGCCGCGAGCGCCGTGGTGGGCCCGGACGTGATCAACGCCCGGATCCTGGCGGCCACCGGCGTGCGCTCCACCACCACCTTCGAGGCAGTTCTGGCAGCACTCCGGGCGGCGGGGCTGAAGCGCATCGCGCTGATGACCGCCTATGTCGAAGAGGTGAACGCCGCCGAGATCGCGATCCTCGGGCGCGAGGGTTTCGAGGTGGTGGCCTGCGGCGGCATTGCCTGCACAAACCCGCTCGACCAGGGCGCCATCGACCCCGGGCGCTGGCACGAGGAGGCGATGAAGCTCGCCGATGTCGAGGCCGACGGGCTGCTGATCAGCTGTGCCGGCATCCGGATCAGCCCGGTGCTGGAGCGCATCGAGGCGGCCTGGGGCCGCCCGGTGATCGCCAGCAACCAGGCACTGGTGTGGCATTGCCTGAAAATGCTCGATATAGACGAAAGGTACGAGGGCTGCGGAAGCCTTCTTGCCGGCCGTTTCGAAGCGGTACCGGCGAAGGCCTGAAGCAACGCCAGAGACACAGCCGCAAACCCGGCAATGGCATTCGTGCGATTGTCGGGCCCGCCCATCCGATCCGCCCTCCAGCAAGCTCCCGGGACGCATGGCATGACCATCGATATTGAAGTTGATACATTCCGTTCGTCGATACTCTACTGGATCGGCATCCTGGAGGGCGAGGCGAACCTGCAGTTCGTCCAGGAAATGAAGGGCGGCAAGTCGGACGTGCCGGTGTGGCGGACGCTGTCCATACTCTCCGAGCTCGACGGCATCACCGTGGGCGATCTCGCGCGCCACACCCATATCGAGCGCACGGCGCTGAGCCACCTGCTCACCCAGATGGAGAAGCAGATGCTGGTGGAGCGCCGGCCGCTGCCGAGCAACCGGCGCACCATCCAGGTGTTCCTGCTCGAGGAGGGGCGGCGCACCTTCGAGCGCATGCTGCCCGTGCGCCGCATGGTGTTCCGCCGCGCGACGCAGGGCATCGCGCGCGAGGATCTCGAGACGATGATGCTGGTCACCCGCCGGCTGATCGAGAACCTGCGCGCCGCCTCGGGCGAGGCGGAGCCGGAAGAGCGGCTGCACCCCGCGGCGAAGGGCGCGGGCTGAGCGCGGGCGCGGCTTTCAGGGCCGGCGCAGCCAGGGCCCCAGCCGCCGCGTGAGCCAGGGCACCAGCACCGCGGTGCTGAGCCCGGTGAGGGTGAGCGCCACGATGAACAGGCCCAGCGGCTCGGGCAGGTGCCGGGTGATCGGGCGCAGCGCGTAGACCAGAACCAGGAGCGCGGGGTAGACCGCGAGCATGCTCACCATCCAACGTTTCCGGAAGGCCGGCGGCCGGGGCGGCGCGGGCGCGGGGGCTGCGAGCTCGAGGCTGAGGCCGGGCCCGGGCGCCTGCGTGACATCGGGCGCGGCCCCGCCCGGCAGGGTGAGCGCGCGGGCCAGTGCCTGCGCGGCAAGGGCCGGGTCGGCGCCGGGCTCGAGCCGCGCCAGCACGGCGAACCCCGCCCCGCCCGCCCGCACCACGTCGAGGCTGGCGAGCCCTGCCGCACCGGGCAGGGAGGCGCGCAGCCCGGCGATGCGTGCGGCGAGCGCCGGCGCCTGCTCCGGCCCGGGGCGCAGCACGCAGGTGAGGCCGCAGGGCACGCGTGAGCCGCCGTCCGGGCGGGCGGCGGCGGAGCTGGCGAGAGGCTGCATGGCGGTCCTTCCGTGAGGCGGCGGTGAGTGGAGAGACAGCCCCGGAGGCGGGCGGGGGCGGGCAGAGCGGGGCCCCCGGAAACGGGGGCGGGTAGGGGCGCAGAGATACCCCGGTGGCCGGGGCGGGCTCAAAGACAGCGCCCGGAAGCGGGCAGGCGGAGCGGGGCCTCCGGAGACGGGGCCGGATACGGGCGCGGAGATACCCCGGAAGCGGGCCGGCCTGAAGACAGCGCCCGGAAGCGGGCCGGCGGGGAGAGGCCCCCGAGGGCGGGGGCGGGGAGAGATGCCCCGCCCCGGCGACGGCCGGTCTACTCGGCCGCCTGTGTGGCCTTGCGGGCATCGACCAGCGTGCGCCAGTCCACCTCCTTGGGGTAGATGCCCTCGTGCGAGGCGATGAGCGCCTGGGCCACCTCGCCGCCGGTGCCGATGGCCGGGCCGCCCTCGGCCACCTTCTGCGCCGCGTCCACCATCAGGCGGCGGAACTCGACGATGGCGAGATCGGAGGCGCCCAGCGTGTCGGTGTGGCGCTGCACCCGGCTGCCCATCGACACCCACATCACGATGTCCTGGTTGGGGATGCCGAGCACGCCGGTGAAGCTGCCGTTCTTCATCGCCTCGCGGTCCTGCAGGAAGTCGTTTTCCAGCGTGCGCTTCGAGCGCCATTTCCCGTCGAGGTCGCGGCCCGGCACGGCGTGGTTGAACGCCCGCCATTCCGCGGTGGAGGGCACGCTCGGCCCGCCCCAGGCCACGAAGTGGAAGGCGGTCTCGTCGTCGTTGATCGGCACGATCACGCTCGCCACCCGGTAGGCGTTGTTGGGCGGGATGAGCGAGTAGTAGGGCGCCACGAACTCGGTGATGCGCAGGTAGTTGTGGGTGCGCGCGTTGCGGATCGGCTTGCGGATGGCGGCGTAGTGGAAACCGTAGCTCGTGGTCTCGGTCTGCATCCGGGGCGACTTGTCGGTGGAGGGGCGGTACCAGGCCTTGTCGTCGGCCGAGGCGCTCTCCACCCGGGCGGGCTTCATGTCGGAGGAATGCAGCGAGGAGCTGTGCGCGCTGTCGATCTGCCCCTCGTGGATCTGCGCCCAGTTGGCGGGCACGCGGATCTTGAGGATCGCCACCGGCGTGTCCTCCTGCGGGGCGAAGGCGGGGGGCCGGAACTCGGGCACCGCGTCGAGCGCGCCGAGCCAGGCCCAGACGAACCCGCCCCATTCGCGCACCGGGTAGGCGCGGGCCTTCACCTTCTCCATCAGCGGGCTGCCCTCCGGCTCGGAGGACATGGCGACCACGTTGCCCTCCACGTCCATCTTCCAGCCGTGGTAGAGGCAGCGCAGGCCGCAGTCCTCGTTGCGCCCGAAGACCAGCGAGGCCTTGCGGTGGGGGCAGAGCTCGTCGAGCAGGCCCAGCCGGCCCTCGGTGTCGCGGAAGGCGACGTAGCTTTCGCCCAGCACCTCCACGCGCAGCGGCTTGCCGTCGGGCTCGGCCACCTCCTCGATCAGGCAGACCGGGGTCCAGTGCTGGCGCATGAGCCGGGCCATCGGGGCGTCGCCGGTGACACGGGTGAGCAGTTCGTTTTCTTCATAGGTGAGCATGGTTCACTCCTTGGATATCCGGGTCCGGGTGCGGCGGCGGGGCAGGGCGCAGCACCCGGACACATGACAGGGGGCTTCAGCCCGGCGCATTCGCCGCCTGCCGCCGCCGCACCTGCAGGGTGAGGCGGGCGAGGACGGCGAGGATGACCAGCATTCCGCCCAGGGCCACCGGCAGCACCGGGAACACCGCCGCCACCGCGGCGAGCGTGAGGATCAGCCGTTCGACCTGGCGCATGGGCACGCCGATGGAGCCCTCGATCGACACCGCGATGGCGAGGGTGGCGAGCACGCCGCCGATGGCCGCCAGCACGTTGGTGAACGGGTCGGCCAGCATCAGCAGCCCGGGGTTGAACACGAAGGCGAAGGGCAGCAGGAAGCCCACCGCGGCGAGGCGCACGGCCGAGAAGGCGATGCGGAACGGGTCCTCGTCGGCGATGGCCGCCGCGGCCAGGGCCGCCACCGCGATGGGCGGGGTGAGGGCGGAGAGCACGGCGAAGTAGAGCAGGAACAGGTGGCTCTGCAGCACCGGGTAGCCGAGCTGCGCGAGGGCGGGTCCCACCAGGACGGCGGCGAGGATGTAGGCGCTCGGCGTCGGCATGCCGAGCCCGAGGATGATGGTCACCATCGCCGCGATGATCAGCGTGACCGCCGGCTCGCCGTTGCTCACCGTGAGGATCACGTTCGCGGCCTTCATGCCCAGCCCGGTCATCGACAGCCCGCCGATCACCAGCCCCGCCGCGGCGCAGGCGCCGGCCACGGGCAGGATGCGCAGGGTGGTCTCGCCGAAGCCCTCCACGATCTGCCAGGCCGAGAGCCGTGTGGCGCGGGTGAGCATCGAGGCGAGCACGGCGCCCAGCACGCCCACGCCGGCGGTGAAGGTGGGCGAGTAGCCCGCCACCAGCGCGGCCACGATGCCGACGATGGGGATGAGGAACACCCAGCCGGTGCGGAAGGTCTGCGCCGCGGTCGGCACCTCGTCCTCCGAGGGGCGCAGGTCGTCCTTCACCGCGCGCAGGTGCACCTGGGCGAAGACGCCGAGGTAGTAGAGCAGGGCGGGGATGAGGGCGGCGGTCACCACCTCGCGGTAGGCCACGCCGGTGTATTCGGCGAGGATGAAGGCGGCCGAGCCCATGATGGGCGGCATCGCGCTGCCGCCGGTGGAGGCAGCCACCTCGACCGCGGCGGCAAAGCGCGCCTTGTAGCCCAGCCGCTTCATCACCGGGATGGTGATGGAGCCGGTGGCGACCACGTCGGAGGTGGGGCTGCCCGACATGGTGCCGTAGAGGCCCGAGGAGATCACCGCGATCTTCGCCGGCCCGCCACGCGAGCGCCCGGTGACCAGCGCCGCGAGGTTGAAGAAGAACTCGCCGCCGCCGGATTTCGACAGGAAGGTGCCGAACATCACGAACAGGAAGACATAGCTCGCCACCACCTGCACCGGCACGCCGAACACGCCGTCGGTGGTGAACACCAGGATGTCGAGCAGGTAGGTGTAATCGCTCACCCCGTGGCCGAAGGGCGGGGGCAGCATGGAGCCGAAGAGGTTGTAGGCGAGAAACAGCAGCACCACGCCGGTGAGGCCCAGCCCCGTTGTGCGCCGCGTCGCCTCGAGGGTGAGCAGCATCAGCGCGGAGCCGGCGACGAGCTCGGTCGGGGTGAAGGGGTCGAGCAGGCTGATGCGGTCGGCGATGGCGCCGGCGTTGAGGAAGAAGTACAGCCCGCAGGCGGCGCTGAGCACCATCAGCGCCAGGTCGTAGAGCGGGATGCGGTCCGGCGCGGCGGGGGTGGCCCCGATCGCGGCGAACATGATGGAGTAGATGCCGCAGACGAACAGGATGCCCAGGATCAGCGGATCGGAGATGGTGAAGAGGTTCGCGTAGACCACCCAGGCCGCGAACAGCGCCGCGACACCGATGAGGACCTTCCGCGGACCGGCCGCAAGCTTACGCCTGCGGCCCGTGGCGACAAGGGATCCGATCACTGCATCAGCTCCGCGTTCTTGTAGACGGCCTCGGCCCCGGGGTGGAAGGGCACCACGCTGGGTGTCGCCAGCAGCTCGGGCGAGAGCTGCTGCATCGAGCTGTGCACCGCGCGCACCTCGTCGATGTTGCGCAGGAGCGCCGAGGCGAGGGCGCCGGCTTCCGCGTCGGTCATCGCGTCGGTGGCCACCAGCAGCGCGCCCAGCGTGACGGAAGCGATGTCCGCGGTCTGGTTCTTGTAGCTGCCGGCGGGGATGGTCATCGTGCCGGTGCCGAAGGCCTCGTTGGTGGCCTCGATCACCGCCTGCGGCACCGAGAGCAGCACCACGTCGTTGTTCTCGTCCACCGAGCGGAACGAGGAGTGGTTCACGAAGATGCCGTTGGTGATCATGTCGAGCCGGCCGTCCTGCAGCAGGTCGGCCTGCTCGTTGGCCCCGGCGCGCACGAACTGCCCGCCGGCCGCCGAGAGGCTCTCCTCGGTCACGCCCGCCTCGGCCAGCATCTTCAGCGCGATGTTCGAGGTGATGTTGCCGGAGCGGTTGATGCCGATGCGCAGCGGCGCGCCGCTCTTCGCGATGTCCTCGAGGCTGTCGATGCCGTATTCCTCGGCCAGGCTCTTCGTGACGAAGAACTGCATCGGCGCCCAGTTGTAGAGGTAGCCGATGGCGCGCATGTTGGTGACCGGGGCACGGAAGGGCTCGCCGCCCTCCAGCGCGATCTTCGCCTCGGCGTCATGCATCAGACCGAGGTCGGTGCGGCCGCTGGCCAGCAGGCCGATGTTGGCGAAGCCGCCGCCCGTGGCCTGGTAGGTCACCACCGAGCCGGGGTCGTCGGCGCGCACCGCGCGGTCGATGCCCGCCCCGAGCAGCGACCACAGGCCGCCGGGGTTTCCGCCCGAGAGATTGAGGTTGAGAGTGTCCGCGAAGGCGGCGGACGACGCCAGGACCAGGCCGACGCAAGCGGCCAGTGCAGTTGTCTTCATTATTTCCTCCCTCATCTGGGTCGGCCCGGACATTTCCGTGGCCGCCTGGATGCTGCTTGAGACGCGTCCTCTGTTGCGAGGTTCGAATCTTAGACATCTATATTGTTAAGCCTGCCGCCACCTTTCCGTCAACAAATTAGAGATCTTATAATTTCAGTTTTCGGGGATTCCGCCCGCCCGCGCCGTCAGTTCCCGGCGAGCGAGCGGGTGGCCGGAACGCGCATGCCATTGGCAACGCCGTTCTTTTCGTCCTGCTCGAGATTGCGGATCATGGTGTTGAGCGCGTGGCGGAGGGTTTCCACCTCCGGCCCGGAGAGGCCGTTCACCGCGATCTGGTTGGTCTCTATGGCGAGCGGCTCGAGCACGTCGCGCAGCGCCTTGCCCTTGTCGGTGAGGAAGGCGTGCTGGCGCCGGCGGTTGCTGCCCACGTTGCGGCGGGTGATGAAGCCGAGGCTCTCCATCCGCAGCAGGGCGCTGTGGGCGGTGGGCTCGGTGAGGTTGGCCTTCTCGCTGAGCTCGCGCTGCGACAGCCCGTCGGACTGCCAGAGGATGCGCAGGAAGATCCATTGTCCGAACGTCACCCCCTCGCGCGTGAGCCGCATCTGCAGCGAGCGGTTGAACGAGCGCGCGGCGAGGCGGATCAGCCGCGCGATGCGCTCCTCCTGCAGCACGGGCTCGGTGCCGGCCCCGGTGGGGGAAATGTCGTCGTCTTCGGTCATCGTGGCTCCAATGCGCTGGCGCCCCGCCCCGGGAAGCGGGGCGGGGCCGTCCAGATATGACGTTTCATCGCGGGGCACTCAAGTTCGGCGCCGGTGTCTCAGCCCTCGGTCATGCCCTCGGCCATGTCGCCGCTGTAGCCGGGGCGCACCCGCACGTCGACCACCACGGTAGCGCCCTCGCGGGTGGCGGCAACGGCGGCGGCGAGCACGCCGGGCAGCTCTGCCGGGCTCTCCACCGGCCCGAAGGCCACCGCGCCCTGGGCGCGCGCCATCGCGGCGATGTCGATGTCGGGCCCGGTGATCGCCTGGCCCACGTGCTTGTTCTCCACCGGGCGGCCCCGGTCGCGCGCCACGCGCTCCTGGTGCACCTCGTCGTTGAAGTAGGAGCGGTTGTTGGCCACCACCACCAGCAGCGGCACGGCGTGATGCGTGGCGGTCCAGAGCGCGGTGGCGCCCATCAGGAAATCGCCGTCGCCCAGCAGCGCCACCGGCAACCGGCCGCTGCCGCGCAGCGCCAGCGCCGCCCCCACCGCCATGCCGGGCCCCGAGCCGATGCCCGCGCCGCCGTCATAGCCGAGATAGTCGAGCGGGTGGGCGAAGTCGCAGCGCCCGCCGTCATAGCTCAACGTCACGCGCAGCATGCTGGGCTGCGTTCCGCGCAGGCTCCCGGCCAGCGCGTCGGACAGGCTGTCGACCGTGATCGCGCGGCCGGCGGGGGCGGCCGGCGCCGGGGCGGGCGACAGGTCGGGCCGCCAGGCCGGGGCGCCGAGGCCGAGGCGCGCGCCGAGCACCCCGATCACCCGATCCGGCTCGGCGAGCAGGGTGAGGTCGGAGGGCGGCAGGGCCATGTGGTCGAGCGACCAGCCGTTCTGCATCAGCGGCTCGGGGGTCACGTTCACCACCTCGCAGGCGCCCGCCGCCACGCCCGCCTGTTTCAGCGCCCCCGCGGGGTCGACCCAGTCGAAGCTCACCACCAGATCGGCCTCCGCGATCGCCGTGCGCGAGGCCTCGGAGAGGAAATAGCCCGGCGCGCCGGCGTGCAGCGGGTGGCGGGTGGGGAAGGCGGCGGCGGTCTTGATGTCGGTCACCACCCGGGCGCCGAAATGCTCGGCCAGCGCGATGCGCCGGTCCCAGGCCGCCGCACCGCGCGAGACGCGGCCCATCAGGAACACCGGCGCCCGGGCGCGGCCCAACCTTTCCAGCAGCGCCTCCGCATCGGCCTCCGAGACGCCGGGCAGGCGCGGGGCCACGTGGCGCGCGGGGTCGGGCAGGGCGGGCATCGCGTCGAGCGGCGCCTCCTGCACCGAGACGTCGAAGCACACGTAGGTGGGGGCCATCGGTGCCGTGCGGGTGATGGTGGAGGCGCGCATCATCGACGCGAGCGAGGCCTCCAGCGAGGCGGGCTGGTCATCCCATTTCACGTAAGGGCGCACGATGGCGGCCTGGTCGCGCGAGGTGTGCAGCCAGTCGATCCAGGGCCGGCGGCGCGCCGCGTCCACCGGCCCGGTGGCGCCGAACACCAGCATGGGCACCCGGTCGCACCAGGCGTTGTAGAGCGCCATCGCCGCGTGCATCAGGCCCACGTTGGCGTGCAGGATGACGGCGAGGGGCTCCTCGGTCACCTTGGCCCAGCCATGGGCGATGGCCACCGCGTGTTCCTCGTGCAGGCAGAGCAGCATCTGCGGGTCGCGGTTGCCCAGGTCGTTCACCAGGCTGTCGTGCAACCCGCGAAAGCTCGAGCCGGGGTTGAGCGCCACGTAGGGCGTGCCCAGGCGGCGCAGCATCCGGGCGATGGCGTCGCTGCCGTAGAGGCGGGTGAGCTCGCAGGCGTCGGGGCGGTCGATCTCGTCGCGCATCGTGTGTCTCCGCGTGGGCTCCGGCGTCACTGGCCGGCCAGGTGGATGTGGATGTTCTTCTCATGGGTGAAGGACATCAGCTCGCCGATGCCCTCCTCCCGCCCGATGCCGGACTGTTTCACCCCGCCGAAGGGCGCGCCGAGGAAATGCCGCCCCACCTCGTTGATCCACACGAACCCCGCCTCCACCCGGCCCGCGGCGCGGTGGGCGGTGGCGAGGTCGCGGCTCCAGATCGCGCAGGTGAGGCCGAGCTCGAGGCCGTTCACCTCCTCCAGCATCTCCGCCTCCTCCGTCCAGCGGCGCAGGGCGAGCACGGGGCCGAAGATCTCCTCGCGCGCGATGCGCATCTGCGGGGTGACATCGGCGAAGATGGTGGGGGCGATGAAGCAGCCTCGCCCGAGCGCGCCCTCGGTGAGCGCATGGCCCCCGGTTATGGCGCGCGCGCCCTCGGCATGGGCGCTGTCGATGAAGCCCATCACCCGCTCGAAATGCGCGCGCGAGACGAGGGCGCCCATGGTGGTGGCGGGGTCGGTGGGCAGGCCGGGGCGGTACTGCGCCACCTTCGCGGGCAGGTGGGCCAGCACCGCGTCATGGATGTCGGCATGCAGGAAGCCGCGGCTGGTCGAGCCGCAGGACTGGCCGCACCAGCCGAAGTTCATGCCGCGCACCAGCGCGTCGGCCACGCGTTCGGGGTCGCTGTCGGGGTAGGCGATGAGCGCGTTCTTGCCGCCCAGCTCCAGCAGCACCGGCTTGATGGTGTCGCTCGCCGCGCGCATCACCGCGCGGCCGGCGGCCACCGAGCCGATCAGCGTCACCTTCGCCACGCCCGGGTGGCCGGCAAGGGCCGCCCCCGCCTCGGTGCCGCCGGGCAGCACCGAGAAGGTGCCGGCCGGCAGCAGCCCCTCCACCAGCTCCGCGAGCCGCAGGGCCGAGAGCGGCGCCTGCGCCGGCGGCTTGATGATCACCGCGTTGCCGGCGGCCAGCGGTGCGGCCATCTTGCCGCCGCAGAACATGAACGGGTGGTTGAACGCGAGGATGCGCGCCACCACGCCCAGCGGCTCGCGCAGGCTCATGTTCAGCCGGTCGGGGCCCATGGGGATGGTGTCGCCCTTCATCTCGGTCACGAGGCCGGCGAAGAACTCCATCTGGGCCGCGGCGATGCCGGCGTCGCCGCGCATCTCGGTGTAGGGGTTGCCGCAATTGGCGGCGTCGAGCAGGGCAAGCTCGTCGCCGTGCCGGCGCAGGCGCGCCGCGATCTCGCGCAGGATGCGCGCGCGCTCCAGCGGTGCGACGTCGCGCCAGGTGGCAAAGCCCGCGCGGGCCGCTGCCACCGCCGCGTCGACATCGGCGGCACCGGCCTCGGCCACCTCGGCCAGCTCCTCGCCGGTGGCGGGGTTCAGCGTGGGGGCATGGCGACCGTCGCGCGGGGCGTGCCAGCCGCCGTCGTACCAGAGGCCGCATTGCCGCGGCATGCACGCCTCGACAGAGGCGATTTCCGTGTCCCGCATGGGCTCCTCCCTTGTTATGTCTTGTCTTTTCGGGCGCAGGGGCGGCGGAGGCGGGGCCGCCGTCAGGCCGCCAGCATGTCCATGAAGCGCGCGCCGCTCACCACTTCGCGCAGGGGCAGCCCGGCCTGGCCCGCGTCGAGATCGACCGCGTAGCTCAGGCCCCGCCCGTCCCAGAACCACCAGTAGACAATCTCGCCCTGCTTGTCGCGGATGGGCATGCGGAAGGTGGGGAAGGGCCGCGCCGCCTCGGGCACCGGGGCAGCTCCCAGCAGGGCGTGGCGCACGTTCAGCCGGGCGAGCGCGGTGTCGAGCGGGATCATCGCCACGAAGCGCGTGGGCCCGGCGGCGAGCAGCCGCAGGTCGGCCGGGCGGGTTGCGTGCAGCCCCTCGATGGCGCGCACCACCGGCGGGTAGCTCGGATGCACATGGGTGACCTGGGCATAGGCATGGCCGCCGGGGGTCTCGATCTCGACCATCTCGCCGGGGGAAAGTCGGGTCATGTCGTGCTCCTCACAGGCTGTAGGCTTCGAGGGTGGAGGGGTGGAACAGCTCCTCCACCTCCACCTTGCGCGGCGAGAGGCCCTGCGCGTGGTGATAGGCGAGGAAGCGCTCCAGCACATGGGCATTGGCGGCCACGCCGTAGGACCAGGGGTCGGGGCCCATCAGCGCCTGGGCGCGGTTGAGCGTGTCTTCCACGAAGGGCATGGTGACCTTGGTGGCCGAGGTGTCCGACAGCGCCTCCTGCGCCAGGGCCTTTGCGCGCGAGAAGGCCTTGAACAGCGCCGCCGGCAGCCAGGGATGCGCCTCCGCCAGGCTGCGGCGCAGGCCCAGCACATGCATCACCGGGAAGATGCGGGTGCGGCGGAAATACTCCTCCGCCGCGCCGATGCTGTCGGGGAAGAGCCGGCCCACGTGGGGGTGCCCTTCGGCAAAGCAGCGCGGCCAGCGCGGGCCGATGAACCCGTCGATCTCGCCCGCCGCCAGCATGGCGTTGAGGGTGGCTCCCTCGGGCGCGGCCTCGACACGGATGTCGGCGGGCAGCTCCACCGCGATCTTCTCCGGCCGGCCCGGCGTGTCCATGCCGCCGCGCACCCAGGTGACGTCGGAGGGCTTCAGCCCGTAATCGTCCTCCAGGATGCCGCGCACCCAGACATTGGCGGAGAGCTGGTACTCGGCGATGCCGATGCGCCTGCCCTTCAGGTCTTCCGGCCGGGCGATGCCGCGGTCGGTGCGGATGTAGACCGAGGTGTGGCGGAAGGCGCGGCTGAGGAACACGGGGATGGCCACGTAATGCGGCGTGCCGCGCGCGACCGAGATGGAATAGGAGGAGAGCGAGAGCTCGGAGATGTCGAAGGCCGCGTGGCGGAAGGCGCGGAAGAACATCTCCTCGGGCGAAAGCAGCATCGGCACGGGGGCGACGCCGTCGATCTTCACCCGGCCGTCGACGAGCGGCCTCGTGCGGTCATAGTCGCCCATTGCGATGGAAAGGGTCAGGTCGCTCACGGGTGGATCTCCTCATGCATCGGGGTGCCGGTGGCGCCGGGGCGGCACTGGCGGGTAAGCGGAACGGGGGCGCCGGTGTCGGCCGAGCGCAGGATGGCGTGGCACAGCTCGAGGCTGGCGCGGCCCCAGGCGCCGGTCTGGGCCGGGGCCCGGCCCTCGCGCACCGCGGCCACGAGCGCGTCGACCACGGTGCGGCGCGGGTGGCCGATGAGCGGCGCGGGCTCGAAGCGGCGCTCGAAATCGCCGGAGATCTCCACGCCATCCGGCGTGAGGCGCAGGTCCGCGCGGTCGCACAGCACCAGCACGGGGCCGAAATGCTCGTGGTGGCCGGGCTCGGGCAGGGCGCCGGCGGTGCCGTAGGTGCGGGTGGATTTCAGCGCGGCCTCGGCGCTTGCGTCGAGCCCCTCGAGCGCGCGGCGTGCCCGGCCATAGGCCTCCGGCGCCTTCTTCGCGCCCAGCTCGCCCACCCCGTCCATCCAGATGTCGCTGTCGAAATGTGCATAGCCCGAGTAGGTGAGGCTGGCGAAGGCGCCGCCGCGGAACGAGACCAGCGCCGAATAGGCGCCCTCGGTCGGGCGGGCGGGGTCCCAGGCGCCGGTCATCGCGCTCACCTGCAGCGCCTCGCCGCCGCAGAGCAGGCGCACGATGTCGACCTGGTGCACGCCCTGGCTGAACAGCACGCCGCCGCCCTCCTCGGTGCGCAGCTCCTCCGGCCGCCGGGGGCGGTAGAGGAAATCGGTGTAGTTGAAGGCCTGCACCATGCGCACCCGCCCCAGTGCGCCGCTGTCGATCAGCCGGCGGGCGAGGGCCACGGGCGCGTCGAAACTGTGGCTCGGCCCGACGATGAGCTGCACGCCGCCCGCCGCCGCCGCGGCCACCATCCGGTCGGCGTCCTCGAGCGAGACCGCCAGCGGCTTGTCCACCAGCACGTGCTTGCCGGCGCGCGCCAGCAGCTGCACATGCTCGGCGTGCATCTGGTGCGGGGTGGCGACGTAGACCGCCTCCACCTCGGGGTCGGCGGCGAGCGCCTCGACCGTGGCATGGGCCCGGCCGCCGAACTCGGCCTCGAAGGCGGCACGGCTCTCGGGTCGTGGGGCGGCGGCGGCCACCAGGCGCAGGCGCGGGTCGCGGAAGGCGGGCAGGGTGAGCATGAAGGCGCGGCCCAGCCCGACCACGCCCAGCCGCACGGGCTCAGAGATCGAGGACAAGCTCACCCTCCTTCGCCCGCGAGACGCAGATCATGATGAAATCGGATTTCTCCTCGTCCATCAGCACCATGTCGCGGTGGTCCGGCGTGCCGGAGATCAGCCGGGTCTTGCAGGTGCCGCAGGTGCCGCTCTCGCAGGAACTCACCGTCTTCAGGCCCGCGTCGCGCAGCGCCTCGAGGATGGAGCGGTCCTGCGGCACGCTCACACGCCGCTCCTGCCGCGAGAGCACCACGTCAAAGGCGGTGTCATCGGCGCGCACCACCTCCACGGGCTTGAAATCCTCGAAGTTCACCCGCCCCTCCGGCCAGTGGCCGGAGACGGCATCGATCTCCTCCATCAGGGGCTGGGGCCCGCAGCAGTAGACATGCAGGTCCTTCTGCTCCTCGAAATGATCCCAGAAATCATAGGCGCGGGCGGGGTCGCCGTCGTCGTGGTGCAGGGTGAGCCGGTCGCCGAAGGCCTGCTCCATGTCCTCGACATAGGCGGTGTCGGCGCGGGAGCGGCTGCAGTAGATCACCCGGAAGGGCTTGCCCAGCCGCTCGAGATGCTGCGCCATGGCATAGATCGGGGTCACCCCGATGCCGCCGGCGATGAGCAGGTACTCGCGCGCCTCGCGCAGCGCGAAGGTGTTTTCCGGCGGCTCGACCATCAGCTCGGTGCCCTCCTGCGCCGCCTCGTGCATCGAGGCGGAGCCCCCGCGCGAGGCGAGCTCGCGCTTGACCGCGATCACGTAGACCTCCGGCGCGGTGCCGTCGTTCACGAGCGAGTAGCGCCGCATCGCGCCCGAGGGGGTCTGCACGGTGACATGCGCGCCGGGGGTGAAGGCGGGCAGGGCGCCGCCCTCGGCCGGGGCCAGGGTGAATTCGCAGATATGGCTGGTGAGCGCGCGCCGCCGCACGACGCGCATGGTCATGTGTTCCATGCCGGATCGTTTCCTCCTCTGCGGCGCGGCCTTCGGGGGCGCGCCTGTTGCCGTCACATTACTTAGATGCCTAAGTTTGTGTCAAGAACCTAAGACATCTAATGTTCGTTCCGGCCGGAAGCGGAAATCCGGGGCGAGCCGGCGGGGTGCCTGCCCCGCCGGCTGCGGCTCACTGGGCGTCGACGAGGGCTGCCACCGCGGCGGAGATCTCGGCCACCGCCTTGTCCCGCGTGGCGAAATCGGCCTCGGCGCCGGAGAGGAAGATGGCGAAGACCACCGGCGCGCGCGCGGGCGGCATCACGAGGCCCACGAGGTTGCGCGTGGTGCTGCCGCTGCCGGACTTGTCGGCCACCACCCAGCCCTCGGGCACGGCGGCGCGCATCAGCTTGCCGGTCACGCTGCCGGGGGTCATCCAGGCGAGGAGCTGCTCGCGCGCCCCGGCGCCGAGCGCCTCGCCCAGCAACAGGGCCTCGAGCGTGCCCGCCATCGCCTGCGGCGTGGTGGTGTCGCGCTCGTCGCCGGGGGGGACGTCGTTGAGCCCGGGCTCGCGGCGGTCGGCGCGGCTCGCCTCGTCGCCGATGCCGCGCAGGAAGGCGGTGATCTCCTGCGGGCCGCCGAGATGGTCGATCAGCAGGTTGGTGGCGGTGTTGTCGCTCATGTCGAGGGCCGCGAGGCAGAGGTCGCGCACCGGCAGGCTGCCGCCCACGTGCCGGGCTGCCACCGGCGCGTACTCCAGCATGTCTTCCTGCGCGATGTCGAGCGGCGTGTCGAGGTCGAGCGCGCCCGCTTCCGCCGCATGCAGCACGGCGGCGCAGAGCGGCACCTTCATCGTGCTGTTCATCGCGAAGCGCTCGGCGGCGCGGTGGCTCCATTCGCGCCGCGAGCCGGTGTCGCGGACCATGAGGCCCACCCGCGCGCCGAGGCTCTGCTCGATGCGGCGCACCGTGTCGTCGAGACGGCGCTCCGCCTCGCCGGCCATGGCGGCGAAGGAGAGGGAACAGCCGAGGGCGAGCCCCGCCGCGAGGCGCGGCAGGCCGTGAAGGATCGAGTGCATCTGTGGTTCCGTGTCTGTGCCGGCGGGGCGGCCGTGCGGGTGTCGCGCGGCCGGGAGGGCCCCTGTCCGGCGGGGTTGCATCCCTGGCATCCGTTGATGCCATGCAAATTCCATAGCGAACGTTATATTGTCCGAACAGACGACAAATCATCAGGCGTGCCATTAGCTGAGGTATTGGGCATGGACCGACCGGACATACCCCTGAACGCGCTGCGCGTGTTCGAGGTGGCGATGCGGCAGGGCAGTTTCACCCGCGCGGCGATCGAGCTGCGTGTCACCCAGGCGGCGGTAAGCCACCAGGTCGCGCGGCTGGAGGACCTGCTGGGCACGCGGCTCTTCCTGCGCACCTCCGCGGGGCTGGTGCCCACCGACGAGGGCCAGGCGCTGTTCCCGGTGCTCGAGCAGGGGTTCGACGCCATGGCCCGGGCGCTCGAGCGCATCTCGGGGCGGCACAACATCGAGGTGCTCAAGCTCGGCGTGGTGACCACCTTCGCGGTGGGCTGGCTGGTGCCGCGGCTCGCCGCCTTCCGCCGCGCCTGCCCGATGATCGACCTGCGCCTGTCCACGCACAACAACCGGGTGGAGATCGCGCGCGAGGGGCTCGACATGGCGATCCGCTTCGGGGCCGGGCGCTGGCCGGGGCTGGAGGCGCTGCCGCTGGCGCGCACCCCCTTCGCGCCGCTCTGCGCGCCGGGGACGGGGGCGCGGCTGCGCCAGCCGGCGGAGCTGGCCCGCGAGGTGCTGCTGCGCAGCTACCGCGCCGATGAATGGCCGCGCTGGTTCGCCCGGGCGGGGGTGGCCTGCCCGCCGCTCACCGGGCCGGTGTTCGACTCCTCCATCGCCCTCGCCGAGCTCGCGGCCGAGGGGGCGGGCGTGGCGATCCTGCCGGTCGCGATGTTCTCGCGCGCCCTGGCCGAAGGCCGGCTGGTGCGGCCCTTCGGCACCGAGATCGACGCGGGGGGCTACTACCTCACCTGGCCCTCCGAGCGGGCCCGCAGCCGGGCCATGGCCGAGTTCGCCGCCTGGCTGCTGAGCGCGCTGGAGGCCGACGCCGACATGGCCGCCGCCGGCCCGGGCCGCGCCGCCGGGCCGTGAGGGCGCGCCGAAAGCGCTGGCCTTCCGCCGCGCGCTGAGGCTCCATGGGGCACCCGCCGCGGAGCACGGGGGGAAGCGCAGCGCAGGCAGGGGGTGACATGATCAGCGCAAGGCCCTTCGACTGGCCCTATGACGGGCGGCTGTTGCCGGCGGCGACCGCGCTGCTCGTCATCGACATGCAGCAAGACTTCCTCTCGCCCGAGGGCTACTTCGCCCGGAAGGGCTACGACCCGGCCCGGCTGCGCGCCATCCTGCCGGCGGTCGGCCGGCTGATCGCGGCCTGCCGCGCCGCCGGGATCCGCATCATCCACACCCGGCAGGGCTACCGCGCCGACCTCGCCGACATGACCGCCTACGAGAAATGGCGGCGGGCCCGCGCCGGGCTCGCCGGCACCGACGTGCTGCTGCGCGGCAGCCCCGGCTTCGCCATCGCGCCCGAGATCGACGTGCGCCCCGGCGACATCATCATCGACAAGACCGCCAACGGCGCCTTCACCCATACCGAGCTCGAACACGTGCTCGGCGCGCAGGGCATCACCCACCTGATCTTCTCCGGCTGCACCACCGATGTCTGCGTGCAGGGCACCCTGCGCGAGGCCTGCGACCGCAACTTCCAGTGCCTCACCGTGGCCGATGCCTGCGCGAGCGGCGACGCCTATGCCCACGAGGCCGCCCTGCACATGATCACGGTGGAGGACGGCATCTTCGGCGCGCTCACCGACACGGCGCGGGTGGTCGCGGGGCTGGAGCGGCCGCGCGCGGGCTGAGGCAGGCGCTCAGATCAGCCCCAGCCGGCGCCATTGCTCGAGCTTCTCGCGGCTCACCTCGAAATGCATCGAGTCCTCCCGGCTGAAGCCCGCGCCCCAGATCCACCCCTCCTTGCGGAAGAAATCCGCCAGCAGGATGAGGCCGAGCTGGGTCTTGCCGTCGGCCAGCTCGTCGAGCATGCCGTCGATGTTGATGTCGACCGCGAGCCCGTAGGCGTGCGCCGAGGCGGCGTCCTCCGAGCCGCGCACCCGGCGCACGCAGAGCGAGCCCGCGCTGCGGATGCGGGCGTAGAGCTCGGGCTCGAACACCTGCACGTTCGCGAACACCTGCCGCAGCGAGACCAGCGCGGGCTGCACCAGCCGCGCCTCGATGGGGCCGACGTTCTCTGTGGCGAGCAGCCCCGTCAGCCGCGCGTTGGTGGCGACGCTGCACACGTCGGTGAGCTCCTCGCGCGGCGGGCCGAGGAGCCCGGCGAGAAAGGCGGGGCTGGCCACGCTCAACCCCGCGTTGGCCGAGCGCCGGTCGGCGATGAGCACCACCTGGGCGAACGCGTCCTGCAGGCTGTCCGAGGCGGCGGCATTCGCCTCCTCGGCCGGGCGGCGCGGCTCGGGGGCCGGGCCCGGAGCGGGGCGCGCCTCCAGCGCCGCCACGCGCGCGCCGAGCGCGGCGAGCCCGGCGCGCAGCTCCTCCAGCTCCGCCGCTGCCGTGGCGGCCGGCGCCGGGGCGTGCGAGGGGGCAAGCCGCGATCGCGCGAGGCTCCAGATCACCGGCGTCGCCGCGATGGCAAGCGCGACGAGCACAGCCGGCAGAACCCTCATCGCCCTGTCTCCGGCGGCGGCGGGGCCGCCCTGCGCCTCGCGCCGCCCCGTCGGGCGGGCGGACGCGCCGGCAACGGCGATGGCCGGCGCTGCGGCCGGGCGCGGCGCCACGTCGGCAGCGCCGCTTCGGGCGCGGATGTCAGGGGATGCGTCATGTCGGTCTCCTCGGCGGAGGGGGAAGGGGGCGCAACGGCGGGCGGAGGCACCGGCCGTGGCGGATGTCGTTCTCCGGCACGCCCGTCACGGGTCCCGCGGTCCGGGCCGGCCGGTCTCTTCCCGGAGGGCGGGCGCGCCGCCGCGCCGGCCGTTCGCGCGGTCGCGGAGCAGGGCGCCGGGCTCTGCGCGATGCCCGGCATGTCGGCGGGGCACCCGATGGTTTCGATGATCTTCCCGGCCATGGTCCCGGCCCCTTCCGCGTGCGTCCGGCGGCGCATCTGCTCCGCGCCCCGGCGGTAGGTGCCGTCGGGGCGGGGGAAGGTTCGGCCTTCCGCCTCCGCCACCGTCGCCCCGCCCGGCCCGGCGCGCGAGCCTGGCCCGGACAACTCGCCTCCCGGGCGAGAAACAACGCTCGCTACAACGGTGGCGACAACGCTGCCCACCATGCCGCCGCGCTACGGAACACCCCGGGCCGGAGAGTTCTCGGGCGCGCGGGCACCGGGCCGGGGGGTACCTGCCCGCCGCCCGCGCGCAGGCCCGGGGGCGACAGGGACGGCGGACCGCCTGCCGACCGCTCCCTTTCCGCCGGGCCCCCGGGGCCCGCCTGCCCGAACCGGACATTCACGGAGCAAAGTTTTGAACCAGGCGATCGACACATTCGACAGACCTTCCAGCGAACCTTTTGCGGGGTCCGCGCAACTCAAACCTGAAGCTGGAAAGGCGAGCGGCGGAATGTCCAACATCAGACGGATACGAACGGCACCCGACGAGCTGTCCCTCACCCCGGACACGGATCTGCTGGCGGCGATCGCGGCAGGAGACATGGACGCGTTCGAGCAGTTCCACAGGCGCTACTTCGCCCGGATCATGCGCTTCGCGGCCCGCATCGTGGACAGCCACGACGTGGCGGAGGAGATCGCCAACGACGCGCTGATGACCGTCTGGCGCACGGCGGGGCGCTTCGAGGGGCGCTCGAAGGTCTCGACCTGGATCTTCGGCATCGCCTATCGCATGGCGCTCAAGGCGCGCGAGAAATCCGGCCGGCGCCGGGGCGACGTGGAGCTCGACGAGGGGCTGGTGGGCGACGCGGGCGAGGGCGCCGAGGCGGTGATCCTGCGCCACGATCTCGCCGGCGCACTGGAGCGGCTGAAGCCCGAGCTGCGCGCCGTGGTGGAGCTGACCTACTTCAACGGATATCTTTACACGGAGATCGCCGACATCATGGAATGCCCGGTGGGAACCGTGAAGACGCGGATGATGACCGCGCGGCGCCGCCTGCGCGAGCTGCTGGCGGACGACGGGTCGCAAGCAATGGAGATGGCCCTTGGCTGACAGTCGGATGATCGAGAGCCCGGAACGTCACGGCGAGATCGGCGCGCTGATCCCCTGGTACGTGAACGGCACGCTGCCGCGGGAGGAGGCGCAGGCGGTGGAACGCCACGCCGAGGGCTGCGCGGACTGTGCGCGGGAGATCGAGCGCCAGCTCGGGCTCGCGGCGCAGGTCTGCATGCTCGAGGGCGCGCGGGGCGTGCCGGAGCGCAGCTTCGCGACCCTGCGCGCGCGCATCGAGGCAGAGGCAGAGGCGGAGGCCGAGGCTGCGGCCGGGGCCGCGATGCGGGAGGCGGCCGTCGCCCGCCGCCCCGCCGCCCGGCGCCGGCGCGTCCGGCCGGGTGCGCTGTTCGGCACCCTGCGCGGTCGCGCGGGGCTGGCCGGCGGGATGGCCGCCGCGGCGCTGGTGGCGCTTCTCGTCCTGCCGCCGCAGGATGCCGCCCGGCGCGATGCCGGCTTCCGCACCCTCACCAGCCCGGACACCGCGGCCGCCGTGGTGCTGTTCCAGCCGGTGCCGGGGCTGTCGGCCGCAGCGCTCGGGCGCCTGCTCGCCGCGCGTGGCCTCACCCTGGCCGACGGCCCCTCCGAGGGCGGTGTCTGGCGCGCCGAGGCGCCGGCGGGCAGCGATGCCGCCGCCGCGGCCGAGGCGCTGATGGCCGCGCCGGAGATCCTCTTCGCCGCTCCCGGAGCGCCGGATTGAGCGGCCGGGCACGGGCCTGGTCCGCGCTGTGCCTGCTGGCCCCGCTCCTGCTCCCGGCCTGCGCGCCGGCACCGGAGGCGGCGTTGCCGGGCCGGGCCGCCGCGCCACCCTGGCGGCTCGCGGATGCCGAGGGCATCGCCTCGGACGGCTATCTGATCCTCACGGTCGCACCGGACACGCCGGAGGCCCTCGCCGCGCTCGCGGCGGCGATCACGCAGCGCTACGGGGTCGATCTCGCCGCCGAATGGCCGCTGCAGGCGATCTCGGTGCATTGCCTGGTGCTCGACGCCCGCCGCCACCCCGACCCCGACGCGCTGCTGGCGCTGCTCCGGGCCGACCCCCGCATCCGCACGGTGCAGCGCATGCAGTCCTTCTCGGTGATGGCCCTTGCGCCCGGCCCGCCGCATGACGACCCGCTGTTCGCGGCCCAGACCGCCCTTGCCCGGCTCAACGCCCCGCGTGCGCAGCAGCTCTCGCGGGGCGCCGGCGTGCGGGTGGGGGTGATCGATTCCGCCATCGACCCCGGTCACCCCGATCTCGGAGAGCGTCTCGTCGAGAGCCGTGATTTCGTGAGCCGCGTGCCCTCTGCCGCGGCCGAGGCGCATGGCACCGCCATCGCCGGCATCATCGGCGCCACGGCGGGCAACGCGACCGGCATCGTGGGTGTCGCGCCCGAGGCGGAGCTGGTGGGGCTGCGCGCCTGCTGGCAGGAGCCGGGGGGGAGCGGGCAGGAGGGCGGGCGCTGCAGCAGCTTCTCGCTTGCCCGCGCGCTCAACTTCGCCGTGCTGGGCGACATCCCGGTGCTCAACCTCAGCCTCGGCGGGCCGCCGGATGCGCTGCTCGAGGAACTGCTGCGCGCAGCCCTCTCCCGCGGCACCGTCGTGGTCGCCTCCTGGGGCGAGAGCGCCCGCCCGGCCTTCCCCGCGGCCCTGCCCGGCGTGATCGCCGCCGGGGGGGCCGCGGGCCTGCCCGCGCCGCAGGTCGACGTGCTGAGCACCGCGCCGGGCGGAGGATACGGCTACGTCTCCGGCTCCTCGGTCGCGGCGGCGCATGTCTCCGGCGTGGCGGCCCTGCTGCTCGCCGCCCGCCCCAGCCTCGGCCCGGAGGCGCTTGCCCGCGCCCTGCAGGCCGCCGTGCGGCCCCGGCCGGAGCCCGTGCTCGATGCCTGCCGCGCCGTGGGCGAGGTGGTGCCCCCCGCGCAGGCGGTGGACTGCGGCGGCTGAGCGCGCCCGCCGGCCCGGGCCCGGTCTCCGGCCGCAGCCCTCGCGACGCGGCCCGTGGCCCCCGCGCCTGACCATCGCCGCCCCCCGTCCGCACGGCGCCTTGCCGGTTGCCCCCCGTCGATCGCGGCCGGGAGGGCGCCCCTTCCCCGAATGAAGGCGGCTCCGGCGCGCCCTGTCGCGCGGCGCGCAGGCGCATGCGCCGCCGCTGGTCCGCGCCTGCGCATCTCGAGGGGTGCCCCGCGCCGGGCCCGGCCGCGCGGCGCGGGCGCAGCCGGGCTTGCGCCCCCGGCGCTCCCGCCCGGACGCAAGGGGAGAGGGGGGCGCCGGTGACGCCCCGCGCGGGAAAACCGCCCGCGCCGGGGCGGCGGCGCCCTCTCAGCCCTCGCGGCGCAGGTCCAGGAGCTGGCGGCGGGTGAGATAGCCGCTCGGCTCCTCGGCGCGCTCCTTCTGGAAGGCGGTGATGGCGGCGCGGGTCTGGGGCCCGAAGACGCCGTCCACCAGGCCGAGGTAATGGCCGAGGTCGCGCAGGTCGCGCTGGATCGAGCGCTTGGCGGCGCGCGAGAGCGACTGCTCCAGCAACTCCAGCTCTTCCAGCGTCTCGGGGCGGGCCCCGGGCCGCGGCGCGGCGCTGTCGAGGGGCAGGGCGGGCACGCCGGCCTCCGGCTCGGGCACGTCGGGGCTGCGCAGGTAGATTGGCGCGCGCGGCAGCTCGGACACGCTCACCCCGTCGCCGCCCTGCATGCGCCGCAGCATCGCCCCCACCTCGATCACCGCGTCGCGGCTCGCCGCCGAGATCACCTGCACCACGGGGTCGGACCGGCCGTAGGCGGCCACGAGAACCGGGGCCGAGCCGGGCATCGGGCCCGGCGCCTTGAGGAGCGGGGAGAGCCCTTCGGGCAGGCCCGTCGGCGCGGCGCCCACCACGGCCAGCACCGCTCCGCCCTGTTCGGCCTGCGCGGCGGCGCGGGCGAAGGCCATCAGCGGCACGCCCTGGGTGAAGAGGTCGGTGGCGCGCGACAGGGAGGTGCCCGCCGGCAGCACGTAGTCGCGGCCCTCGAACAGCACCGCCGGGGCGTCGATGAACACCAGCGTGGCGCGCGAGTCCGCCGCCTCGTCGGTGAAGCGCCGCAGCATGGAGCGCATCTCGGCGTTGTTCGGGTCGGCCGAGCGCAGGGTCTCGGCGCCGATCACCTGAAGCTGGGCCTGGATGGCATCGGCGCGGGCCGAACCCTCGCCCACGGAGACGACGAGCGCCACCACCCGGTCGGATTGCGCGGCGGCGGGCAGGGCGCAGAGCGCCAGCCCGATGACGGAAGACAGGATGCGCGTGATCATTCTCAACTCCTTTCTCTGGGGCCGCCTGGCGGCCGAACCTTTCCGGGCCTTCCCGGAACACAAGGGTGCGACAGCTTCGGCGGCTCGGCTCGGGCGTTGCGATGACCACGGCAATGGCTTCATCAACTCTTGAGAAGGAAATAAGTAATATGCGGCTCCGTTTCAAGTTTAATTCTGCAATTACTCTGGCATGTTTGCTTGGAATGGGTGCCGCTTCGGGCCTTTCCTACTGGATTGTCCAGAAATCGGCAGTAGAGGAGATGGAACAGCAGATCCAGCTTCTTCGAAGCAACGCGCTGGCCGTGCGCACCTACACGCTCAGCAGCATCGATCCGCTGCTCTCGGAGGACAACGACATCCTGTTCCTGCCGCAGTCGGTCACCGCCTACGCGGCGCAGAGCGTGTTCTCCACCTTCCGCGAGACCTTCCCGGAATACTACTACAAGGAAGCGGCGCTGAACCCGACGAACCCGGCCGACCTGCCGGACGCGTTCGAGGCCGCCTTCATCGAGAAGTTCCGCGCCGACCCCGCGCTCGACGAGCTCGTCGCGGTGCGCGACACCGCGCGCGGGCGCTACTTCACCATGGCCTTCCCGCTCACGGTGGACAACCCGGGCTGCCTCACCTGCCATTCCACCCCCGAGGCCGCCCCGCCGGCGATGGTCGACCTCTACGGCCCGGACAACGGCTTCGGCTGGGAGCTGGGCGAGACCATCGGCGCCCAGATCATCTCCGCTCCCATGGCGCTGGTCGATGCCCGGGCGCGCGAGACCGTGGGGGTGCTGGTGGGCGCGATCGCCGCGGCCTTCCTGCTGGTGCTCGTGGTCACCAACGTGCTGCTCACCCGCATCGTCGTCTTCCCCGTGCGGCGCATGTCCGAGGTGGCCGAGAAGGTGAGCCTGGGCGATTTCGACACCCCGGAATACTCCAAGCCCGGGCGCGACGAGATCTCCTCGCTCTCCGCCTCGTTCAACCGCATGCGGCGCAGCCTCGAGAGCGCGATGAGGATGATCGATGACTGACGAGACCGTCATCGTGCCGGGCGGCCCGCGCCGCATCGGCAAGTACCGCGTGAACGGTGTGCTGGGCCAGGGCGCGATGGGCGTCGTGTATGACGGCCATGACCCCGACATCGACCGGCATGTCGCCATCAAGACCGTGCACCGCCACCTCGTCGCAGCCTCCGGCGGCGAGGACTGGCTGGCCCGTTTCGCCCGCGAGGCCCGCGCCGCCGGCCGCGCCCTGCACCCCAACCTGGTGACCATCTTCGACTACCTGCAGGAAGACGGCGTGCCTTACCTCGTGATGGAGAAGCTGCGCTCGATCACGCTGGAGGACCGCATGGCGGCCAGCCCCGGGCTGGAGCTGCACGAGATCCACGCCATCGCGCGCCAGGTGCTCGCGGGGCTGGGCTGCATCCACAAGGCGGGCATCGTGCACCGCGACCTCAAGCCCGCCAACGTGATGCTCACCGAGGAGGGGGTGGTCAAGCTCACCGATTTCGGCATCGCCCGCCTCACCGCGATGGAGGCGACCGGCGCGGGAATGGTGGGCACGCCCTCCTACATGGCGCCCGAGCAGTTCTCCGGCGGCGAGGTGGACGCGCGCGCCGACATCTACGCCTGCGGCGTGCTGCTCTACGAGCTGGTGACCGGCGCCAAGCCCTTCCGGGGCGGCGGGGTGGAGGCGCTGTTCACCGCCGTGCGCCAGGGCGGCGTGAGCCCGCCGAGCGAGCTCTCGCCCCGCGCGGGCGCGGCGCTGGACGCGGCGATCCTGAAGGCGATGGCGGTGGAGCCCGGGGCGCGCTTCGCCTCCGCCGCCGAGCTGGCCGAGGCGCTCGCCGCCGCGCTGCCGGAGGCCGATGCCACCGGGCTGGGCGAGGGCTTCGCCGTGCCCGCGCGCCCCGCCGCGCCCGCGGCCGGCTCGGCCACCATGCTCGGCCGGCTCTCCTCGCAGACCATGCTGGAAGTGGAGCGCCAGCTCATCGCGCGCATGGGGCCGATGGGCCGGATCATCGCGCGCCGCGCCGCCGCGAGCTCGGCCAATGCCGAGGAGATGGTGGTGGCGGTGATGGGCGAGCTCTCCCTCGCCGGCGAGGAGCAGGGGATGCGCGAGTCGATCCTGCGCCTGCTTGCCGCCAGCGCCGGCCCCGCCGCCGCCGACATTCCCGACGACAACCTCGCCCGCCTCGCCGCCCTGCTGCGCCCGCACCTGGGCCCGATCGCGCAGGTGCTGGTGAAGCGGCGGGCGGCGAAGGCCGCCTCGCGCGCCGAGCTGGTCGAGGCGCTGGCCACCGACATCCCCGACCCCGCCGCCCGGGCGGAGTTCCTCTCCGCGGCCGGCACCGCACCATGACGCGCCCCCGCGCGGGAGACCGCGCCATGACCTTCCCGACCGCCATCCACAGGGAGACGAGACGCCGTGTTTGACACCGATGAGATGCTGCAGAGCCTCGACGACGCCGCGCCCTGCGGCGAGAACCTCGAGTATGACGCCGAGTACACCGCGCTGGAGCTGGCGAACCAGCCGACCGAGGAGCGGGTGATCGGCGATGCCGTGCTCTCCGCCGAGGACCCCGACTACGAGGAGGTGGCCGCGCTCGCCCTCGCGCTGCTCGGCCGCACGAAGGACCTGCGGGTGGCGGCGGTGCTCGCCAATGCCGCGCTGCGCACCGGGGGGCTGCCCGGCTTCGCCCGGGTGCTCGGCTACGTGCGCGGCTGCCTCGAGCTCTACTGGGAGCACGTGCATCCCCAGCTCGACGCCGATGACGAGGACGACCCCACCATGCGGGTGAACGCCGTGCTCGGCCTCGCGGAGGCCGGGACGGTGCTGCGCTCGCTGCGCCTCGCCCCGCTCACCGACAGCCGCTCCTTCGGGCGCATCTCCCTGCGCGACATGCTGGTGGCCGAGGGCGAGCTCGCCCCCGCCGAGGATGAGCGCGCGCCCGACCCCCAGGCGATCGACGCCGCCTTCGCCGACACCCCGCCCGAGCGCCTGACCGAGATTGCCGCCGCCGTGCAGGCGGTGCAGGACCACGCGCGGGCGATCGGCGGCATCTTCGACGCGCATATCGGCGCCGAGGGCCCCGACCTCGCGCCGCTCGTCAAGCTCGCGCGCGACATCGCCCGCCGCCTGCCGGAGCAGGCCGCAACGGCGCCGGAAGCGGAGGCTTCGCCCGGCGCGGAGCTCCCCGCCGGAGACGGCCCCGCGCCCGCCCCCGCGCCGGGCGCGCCCCGGGCCGTGCCCGGCGCCATCGAGACACCGCAGGACGTGGTCGCGACGCTCGACCGCATCGTCGACTACTACCGCCGCCGGGAACCCTCGAGCCCGCTGCCGCTGCTGCTGATGCGCGCGCGCAGGCTGGTCTCGGCCGATTTCATGACCGTGATCCGCGACATGGCCCCGCTGGGGCTGGAGAACGTCGCGCTGATCGGCGGCCTGGAGGAGGAGGCGCCCGAGGACTGAGCCCAGAGCGGGCGCCCCCGCCCGGCCCCCGACCCCAGACCCGAACCCCATTCCCGCGCCCCCCGGCGCATGACCCCGGCAGGAGACAGCCCATGGCCAGCAGCCAGAAATTCGTCGCGCGCAACCGCGCCCCGCGCGTGCAGATCGAGTATGACGTCGAGCTCTACGGCGCGCAGAAATCCGTGCAGCTCCCCTTCGTGATGGGGGTGATGTCGGACCTCTCGGGCAAGAGCGCCGCACCGCTGCCCGCGGTGGCCGACCGCAAGTTCCTCGAGATCGACATCGACAATTTCGACGACCGGATGAAGTCGATGCAGCCGCGTGCCGCCTTCGCGGTGCCCAACACGCTGACGGGGGAGGGGAACCTCTCCGTCGACCTCACCTTCGAGAGCATGGACGACTTCTCGCCCGCCGCCGTGGCCGCGCGCGTGGAGCCGCTGAAAAAACTGCTCGAGGCGCGAACCCAGCTCGCCAATCTCACCACTTACATGGACGGAAAGGCCGGTGCGGAGGACCTCGTGGCGCGGATCATCAACGATCCCTCGCTGCTCAGGGCCCTCGCCGCCGCCCCCGCCCCGCAGACCGAGCCCGAGGAATAGGCCATGAGCGAGATGACGAACCAGACGGCGGATGCCACCCCGGAGACGATCTTCGGCTCGTCCGAGTTCGCCTCCCTGCTGCACCGGGAATTCCGGCCCAAGTCCGAGCAGGCCCGCTCGGCGGTGGAGGAGGCGGTGAAGACCCTCGCCGAGCAGGTGCTGGAGAACGAGGCCCTGGTCTCCGACGACGCGCTGCGCTCCATCGAGGGCATCATCGCCGGCATCGACGCCAAGATCACCGAGCAGGTGAACGAGGTGATCCACCACCCCGAGTTCCAGAAGCTCGAGAGCGCCTGGCGCGGCCTGCATTTCCTCGTCACCAACACCGAGACCGACGAGATGCTCAAGATCCGCTTCCTCAACGTCTCGAAGAAGGATCTCTCGAAGACGATGAAGAAGTTCAAGGGCGCTGCCTGGGACCAGTCGCCGATCTTCAAGAAGCTCTACGAGGAGGAATACGGCCAGTTCGGCGGCGAGCCCTACGGCTGCCTGGTGGGGGATTACCACTTCGACCACAGCCCGCCGGACGTGGAGCTCCTGGGCGAGATGTCCAAGGTGGCGGCGGCGGCGCATGCGCCCTTCCTCACCGGGGCCGACCCCGCACTCCTGCAGATGGACAGCTGGGCCGAGCTCGCCAACCCGCGCGACCTCTCCAAGATCTTCCAGACCCCTGAGTACGCCGCCTGGCGCAGCCTGCGCGAGAGCGAGGATGCCCGCTACCTCGGCCTCGCCATGCCCCGCTTCCTCGGCCGCCAGCCCTATGGCGCGAAGACCGACCCTGTGGACGAATTCGCCTTCGAGGAGGACACGGAGGGCGCGGGCTCCGACAAGTACTGCTGGATCAACGCCGCCTACGGCATGGCCCGCAATGTCACCCGCTCGTTCAAGCAATACGGCTGGTGCACCCGCATCCGCGGGGTGGAATCGGGCGGCGCGGTGGACAACCTGCCCACCCATTCCTTCCCCACCGACGATGGCGGCGTGGACATGAAATGCCCCACCGAGATCGCCATCTCCGACCGGCGGGAGAGCGAGCTGGCCAGGAACGGCATGATGCCGCTCGTGCACCGCAAGAACTCCGACATGGCCGCCTTCATCGGCGCCCAGTCGCTGCAGAAGCCGGCCGAGTACGACGACCCGGACGCGACGGCCAACGCCAATCTCGCCGCCCGGCTGCCCTATCTCTTCGCCACCTGCCGCTTCGCCCACTACCTCAAGTGCATCGTGCGCGACAAGGTCGGCTCCTTCAAGGAGCGCCAGGACATGCAGGAATGGCTGCAGACCTGGATCAACAGATACGTCGATTTCAACGCCGAGACCTCCCCCGAGGAGGTGAAGGCCAGCCACCCGCTGGCCGCGGCAGAGGTCGTCGTCGAGGAGGTGGAGGGGAACCCGGGCTACTACGACTCGCGGTTCTACCTGCGCCCCCACTACCAGCTCGAGGGCCTCTCGGTCTCGCTCCGGCTGGTCTCGAAGCTGCCGTCCCAGCGGGCCGGCTAGCCCCCCGGCGGGGCCCCCGGGCCCCCCGTTCTCCCCCCCCCTGTTGCTCAAATGTCCCTCGTGAAAGGAACCCCCCATGGCCTTTGACGCCTTCCTCTATTTCCCCAACCAGTCCCTCGTCGTGGGCGAGACCCTCGACGACGCGATGTCCAAGCAGAAGGCCTTCGCCCTGCAGTCGTTCAGCTTCGGCGGCGAGAACACCATCAACATCGGCTCGGACTCGAGCGGTGGCGGTGCCGGCAAGGCCTTCTTCAAGGATTTCAACATCACCAAGCGGGCCGATACCGCCTCCTGCGGCATCTTCCAGACCCTGTGCACCGGCAACCACTTCGACGAGGCCATCGTCGAGCTGCGCCGCTCGGGCGGCACGACGGACACCTCGGGTGCCACCTTCATGAAGTTCCACTTCCGCCTGGTGATGGTCCAGAGCATCGAGTGGTCCGGGCAGGAAGGCTCGGAGTGGTGCGAGGAGACCATCAACCTGCAGTACGGCGCGATGAAGATCGAGTACTTCAAGCAGGACAAGACCGGCAAGATGTCCAAGGCCACCGGCGGCCAGGGCGAGGCCAAGTGGAGCCGCGTGCTCAACAAGGCGATCTACGCGGTCAACTGAGCCCCCGGCCCCGGGCGCGGCCGGCGCCCGGGGCCCTTTCCCTCACCCGCCAGGAGGTGCCCGCCATGTGCCAGGCCGCCGAAGACCAGCTTCGCCGGGGAGACCCGCAGGCCGCACTTGCCGCCCTGCAGGAAGCCGTGCGCAGCACCCCCGCCGACGCCCGGCTGCGGGTGTTCCTCTTCCAGCTCCTGTGCGTGCTGGGCGACTGGCCGCGCGCCGTGGCCCAGCTGCGCACCTGCGCCACGCTCGATGCCGCGGCCGAGCCCATGGCCCGCACCTACCGCGAGGCGATCATCTGCGAGCGCTGGCGCGAGAAGGTGTTCGCGGGCACGCAGGCCCCGGCGGTGCTGGGGGAGCCCGAGCCCTGGCTCGCCCTGCTCATCGAGGCGCTGCGGCTGGAGGCGACCGGTGCGGCCGGCGCCGCCGCCGACCTGCGGGCGCAGGCCTTCGAGGCGGCCCCGGCTTCGCCCGGCACGCTCGACGGCACGCCCTTCGCCTGGCTCGCCGACGCCGACCCGCGCCTCGGCCCGGTGCTGGAGATCATCGTGAACGGCCGCTATTTCTGGGCGCCCTTCGCGGCCATCGCCGGGCTCGAGATCGCCCCGCCGGCCGACCTGCGCGACCGGGTGTGGATGCCGGCATCCGTGACCTGGGCCAACGGCGGCGCCGCGGCGGCGCTCATCCCCACGCGCTACGCCGGCGCGCCCGGGGGCGCGGGCCCGGCGCATCTGCTCGCGCAGGCCACCGACTGGGCGGAGCTGCCCGGCGGCGGGCTCGCCGGGCTCGGCCAGCGCCTGCTGGTGAGCGACGCGGCCGAGCACCCGCTGATGGACATCCGCAGCCTCGCGCTTATCGTCGCCGCCCCGGCGGAGGAGGCCCGCCATGGCTGACCACATGCTCACCGAGCGGCTGCAGCCCTCGCTGCTCGACCGGCTCACCGACGAGGCACCCGACCAGCGCTCCGAGCCCGCCTCGGCCCGGGTGATCGACCTCTCCCGCCTGCGCGAGATCATCCTGCGCGACCTCGAGTGGCTGCTCAACACCTCGAGCTGCGAGAGCGAGCACGACCTCGAGGCCTATCCGCATGTCGCCCGCTCGGTGGTGAACTACGGCCTGCGCGAGCTCTCCGGCGCCTCCGCCACCGTGGCCACCGCGATGGAGATCCGCCGCTCGATCCGCGCGGCCATCGAGGCCTTCGAGCCGCGCATCCTGCCCGAGACCCTCGATGTCTCGCTGCGCCAGGAGAAGGTGGGGGCAGGGGCCGTCATCTCCTTCGACATCCGCGGCGAGCTCTGGGCCGAGCCGGTACCGGTCGACCTCTACCTGCGCACCGCGCTCGACGTGACCACCGGCCACGTGAAGATCAGCCGACAGGGGTGATGCGATGGATACCCGCCTGCTGAAACACTACGAGGAGGAGCTGGGCTTCGTGCGCGAGATGGGCGCCGAGTTTGCCGAGGCCTACCCCAAGATCGCCTCGCGCCTCGGCATCCTGCCCATGGAGGTGCTCGATCCTTACGTGGAGCGGCTGATGGAGGGGTTCGCCTTCCTCTCCGCCCGGGTGCAGCTCGAGCTGGAGCTGCAGTTCCCGCAGTTCACCCAGAACCTGCTGGAGATCGTCTACCCGCATTTCCTCGCCCCCGTGCCCTCGATGATGGTGGCGCGCTTCGTGCCCGACCCCGCGCAGGGCGGGCTGGAGGAGGGCTACCTGCTGCCCCGCGGCACGCCCCTGCGCGGCCACGTGATGGAGGGCGAGCAGACCGCGGTGCGCTTCACCACCTCGCAGGACCTCACGCTCTGGCCGCTGGAGGTGACGGAGGCGGGCTTCGTCGACAGCCGGGCCGAGCTGGTGGCCGCCGGCGTGGCGCTGCACCCCGATGCGCGCGCCGCCGTGCGCCTGCGGCTGCGGCGCACCGATGGCGGGGCGCTGGCCGAGCTGCCGCTGGAGCGGCTCACCGTCTACCTCGCGGGGGCCGGCGCCGAGCCCTGGCGGCTGGCCGAGGCGCTGCTTGGCCGCGGCCTCGGCCTCGCCGCCCGCTCCACCGACCGGCGGGCGGACTGGGCGATGCCGCTGCCCGGCGCCATCCGCCCGCGCGGCTTCGGCGCGGAGGAAGCGCTCTTGCCCACGCCCGGCGCCTCCTTCGAGGGCTACCGGCTGCTGCAGGAATACTTCGCCATGCCGCAGCGCTTCTTCTTCGTCGAGCTCGACGGGCTCGCCCCCGCGCTCGCCCGCGCGCCCGACGAGGAGGTGGACATCTACGTGCTGCTGCGCGAGGGCGCGCAGGGGCTGAAATCGGTCTCGGCGGCGAGCTTCGAGCTGCATGCCGCCCCGGCGATCAACCTCTTCTCCCGCCGCTGCGACCGGGTGCACGTGAGCTCGACCGAGGTGGAGCACCACGTGGTGGTCGACCGCACCGCGCCGCTCGACTACGAGATCTGGCGCATCGAGAAGGTGACCGGCATCAGCGGCGAGGGGCGGGACGACGTGCCCTTCCGCCCCTTCTACAGCACCGACGACCTCACGCCCGCGGGCGACACCCATGCCGCCTACTACTCCCAGCGCCGCCGCCTGCGCCAGCGCTCGGAGAAGCAGCGGCTGAAGGGGGTGCGCACCTCCTACCTCGGCTCCGAACTGAGCCTGATGCTCAGCGACCGCGCGCAGGCGCCCTGGCCCGGCGACATCCGCCAGCTCGCCGTCACCGCGCTCTGCACCAACCGCGACCTGCCGCTGCTCACCGCCACCGGCACCGGGGAGACCGATTTCTTCCCGCCCGACGGCGGGCCCATCGCCGAGATCCGCGCCATCGTGCCGCCCACCCGGCCGCACCCCAGCCTCGCGCAGGGGGCGCAGGCCTGGCAGCTGGTGAGCCATCTGAGCCTCAACTACCTCTCGCTGGCCGATGCCGACCGCGGCAAGGGGGCGGCGGCGCTGCGCGAGCTCCTCGCTCTCTACGGCCCCACCGGAGACCATGCCGCGGCCCGGCAGCTCGAGGGGCTCACCTCCGTCTCCTCCCGCCCGGTGGTGCGGCGCATGGCCGATGGCCTGCTCTCCACCGCGGTGCGCGGGCTCGAGATCCGCCTCGGCTTCGACGAGAGCTTCTTCGAGGGGGCGGGCTGCTTCCTGCTCGGCGCGGTGCTGGAGGCGTTCCTCGCCAGCTACGTCTCGCTCAACAGCTTCACCGAAACCGTCATCCAGTCCCAGCAACGCGGGGAGATCGCCCGATGGAAACCGAGGAGCGGCCGCAGGGTGCTGATCTGAGCCGCCTTCGCGCGCTCGGGGAGGCCCCGCAGGCCCATCACATCTACCAGGCGCTGCGGCTGATCGAGGCCGCGCACGCCGACCGGCCGCGGCTGGGCCGCTCGCGCCACCCGGCGGAGGACCCCGTGCGCCTCGGACAGGAGGCGGAGCTGGCCTTCCCGCCCGCCACCATCGCCGGTTTCCGCCCCGGCGAGGCGGGGGCGCCGCACCGGCTGTCGCAGCGCTTCTTCGGCCTGTTCGGGCCCAACGGCGCCCTGCCGCTGCACCTCACCGAGCATGCGCGCGACCGGCTGCGCAACCACCACGACCCCACCTTCACCGCCTTCGCGGACGTGTTCCACCACCGCATGCTCTCGCTGCTCTACCGCGCCTGGGCCTCCGGCCAGCCCGCGCCCTCGTTCGACCGGGCGGGCGACGACCCGTTCGGCGAGAAGGTGGCCGCCATCGCCGGCCTCGCCGGCCCCGGCTTCACCGACCGCGACGCGATGCCCGACCTTGCCAAGCGGCATTTCGCCGGGCTGCTCGCCGCCGCCCCGCGCAGCGAGGCCGGGCTCGCCGCCATCCTGCGGCAGTTCTTTGGCGCAGGCGTGGAGATCGAGAGCTTCGTGGGCGACTGGCTGCAGCTCGAGCCGCATGACCGTGGCCGGCTCGGCGCCGCCACCCTGGGGCGCGACGCCACGCTGGGCGCCCGGGTGTGGTCGCGCGAGGCGAAGTTCCGCATCCGCATCGGCCCGGTCTCGCTGCCCGAGTACCTGCGCCTGCTGCCGGGAGGCGAGAGCTTCAAGCGCCTCGCCGCCATCATCCGCAATTACGTGGGCGACACGCTGGACTGGGAGGTGAACCTCGTGCTGCGCCAGCAGGAGGTGCCGCCCTGCGTGCTCGGCCGCGACACCCGCCTCGGCCACACCTCCTGGCTGGGCGCGCGCCCCGCGCGGGACGCCGACGAGTTGCGCCTCGGCCCGCCGCCCCCCGCCGACCATCCCATCCCCCTCCACGCCCTTTCAGCCTGAGAGAGAAGAGAGTGACGCCATGACCGCCATCAGCCGCCTCGCCCTGTTCGGCAAGCTCGACCAGCTGGCCTTCCGCACCATCGAAAGCGCCACCGTCTTCTGCAAGATGCGCGGCAATCCCTATGTCGAGCTCGCCCACTGGCTGCACCAGATCCTGCAGGAGCAGGACAGCGACCTGCACCGCATCATCCGCCACTACGGGCTCGAGCCCGGGCGCATCGCCGCCGAAGTGGTGCGCGCGCTCGATGCGCTGCCCCGCGGCGCCACCGCGATCTCCGACCTCTCGCCGCATGTGGAGGAGGCGGTGGAGCGCGCCTGGGTCTATGCCTCGCTGATGCTGGGCGCGCAGCAGCTGCGTAGCGGGCACATCGTGCTGGGCCTGGTGAAGACCCCTGGCCTGCGCAGCCTGCTGGAGCGGATCTCGCCCGAGCTTGCCCGCCTGCGCCCCGAGCGGCTCGCCGAGGAGTTTGCCGCCGCCACCGCCGGCTCGCCCGAGGATATCCCGCAGGGCCAGCCCGGTGCCGCCACCCCCGGCGAGGCCTCCGGCGCCATGCAGCCCCCGCTGCGCGGCGACGGCGCGCTGGAGCGTTTCTGCACCGATCTCACCGTCCGGGCGCAGGAAGGCGCCATCGACCCGGTGATCGGGCGCGACGAGGAGATCCGCCAGGTGGTGGACGTGCTGATGCGCAGGCGGCAGAACAACCCGATCCTCACCGGCGAGGCCGGGGTGGGCAAGACCGCGGTGGTCGAGGGCCTCGCCCTGCGCATCGCCCGCGGCGACGTGCCGCCCGCCCTGCAGGACGCCCGACTGCTCAGCCTCGACGTGGGCCTGCTGCAGGCCGGCGCCTCGATGAAGGGCGAGTTCGAGCAGCGCCTGCGCGGCGTGATCGAGGAGGTGCAGGCCAGTCCGCGCCCCGTGGTGCTCTTCGTCGACGAGACCCACACGCTGGTGGGGGCAGGGGGCGCCGCCGGCACCGGCGATGCCGCGAACCTGCTCAAGCCCGCGCTTGCCCGCGGCACCCTGCGCACCATCGGCGCCACCACATGGGCCGAGTACAAGAAGCACATCGAGAAGGACCCCGCCCTCACCCGCCGCTTCCAGGTGGTGAAGGTGGAGGAGCCCGACGAGCCCCGCGCCATCGCGATGATGCGCGCCACCGCCGCCATGCTGGAGCGCCACCACGGCGTGCAGGTGCTCGACGAGGCGCTGGAGGCCTGCGTGCGCCTCTCGGCCCGCTACATCCCCGCGCGCCAGCTGCCCGACAAGGCGGTGAGCGTGCTCGACACCGCCTGTGCGCGCGTGGCGATCAGCCTCCACGCCGTGCCGGCGGCGGTGGACGACGCCCGCCGCCGCATCGCCGGGCTGGAGACCGAGGCGGAGATCATCGGGCGCGACGAGGCCGCCGGCGCCGAGGTGGCCGGGCGCCGCGCCCGGGTGACGGCAGCCCTCGAGGCCGCCGAAGCCGAGGCCGAAGCCCTCACCGCCCGCTGGGAGCGCGAGCGCGCCGTGGTCGACGACATCCTCGCCCTGCGCCGCGCCATGGGCGAGGCTGTGCAAGCCGGCACGCCCCTTCCGGGCGACGTCGCGCCGGAGGATGCGCCGGCGTCCCCCACCGGCGAGATCGCCCTCGCCGAGGCGCCGGCCGACGCCCGGGTCGACACGCTCGCCCGGCTGCGCGCCCGCCAGGCCGATCTCGCCGCGCTGCAGGGCGAGAGCCCGCTGCTGCTCCCCATCGTCGACGCCCAGGCCGTGAGCGCCGTGGTGGCCGACCAGACCGGCATCCCCGTGGGCCGGATGATGAAGGACGAGCTCGCCACCGTTCTGGGCCTCTCCGACCATCTCTCCCGCCGGGTCATCGGCCAGGACCACGCGATGGAGATGATCGCCCGGCGGGTGCGCTCCTCGCGCGCGCGGCTCGACAATCCCTCGCGCCCCGTGGGGGTGTTCCTGCTCGCCGGCTCCTCCGGCGTGGGCAAGACCGAGACCGCCCTCGCCCTCGCCGAGACCCTCTACGGCGGCGAGCAGAACGTGATCACCATCAACATGTCCGAATACCAGGAGGCGCACACGGTCTCGAGCCTCAAGGGCGCGCCGCCGGGCTATGTCGGCTACGGCGAGGGCGGGGTGCTCACCGAGGCGGTGCGCCGGCGCCCCTACTCGGTGGTGCTGCTCGACGAGGTGGAGAAGGCGCACCCGGACGTCCACGAGATGTTCTTCCAGGTGTTCGACAAGGGCGTGATGGAGGATGGCGAGGGCCGGCGCATCGACTTCCGCAACACGCTGATCCTGCTCACCTCCAACGTGGGCTCGGAGCTGGTGATGGACCTCTGCGCCGACCCCGAGCTGATGCCCGAGCCCGAGGCGATCGCGCAGGCCCTGCGCGAGCCGCTGCTCAAGGTCTTCCCCGCCGCCCTGCTGGGCCGGCTGGTGACCATCCCCTACTACCCGCTCAGCCCCGACATGATCTGCGCCATCACCGGCCTGCAGCTCGAGCGCATCCGCGCGCGGATGCTTGAGGCCTGGGACGCGCCGCTCACCTGGTCCGACGCGGTGGTCGACACCATCGTCTCGCGCTGCCGCGAGCTGGAGAGCGGCGGGCGGATGATCGACGCCATCGTCACCAACACCCTGCTGCCCGAGATCTCCGCCGAGATCCTCGGCCGGATGATGCAGGGCGAGCGGGTGCGCGGCGTGGCGGTGGACGTGGCCGACGGCGCCTTCACCTACGCCTTCACCTGAACGGGGCCGGGGCGCGCGCAAAAATTCCCGCGCCCCGAACCTTCCCCGCCCCGGGGCGCACTAACGGTTGTGTTCGATGCCCCGCGGGTGCGCCCGGCGCCCGCGCGGCCACAATCGGAAGGTGGTCCCCATGTCCGGCAGCGGTCAGAAATTCGTGGCGCGAAACCGCGCGCCGCGCGTGCAGATCGAGTATGATGTCGAGCTCTACGGCGCGCAGAAATCCGTGCAGCTGCCCTTCGTGATGGGCGTGCTCGCCGACCTCTCGGGCAAGAGCGCCGAGCCGCTGCCCGCGGTGACAGACCGCAAGTTCCTCGAGATCGACATCGACAGTTTCGACGAGCGGATGAAGGCGTTGCGCCCGCGCGCGGCCTTCTCCGTGCCCAACACGCTGACGGGGGAGGGCAACCTCCCGGTCGACCTCACCTTCGAGAGCATGGACGACTTCTCGCCCGCAGCCGTGGCCGCGCGCGTGGGCCCGCTGGCCCGGCTGCTGGAGGCGCGCACGCAGCTCTCGCATCTCGCGACCTACATGGACGGCAAGACCGGCGCCGAGGCGCTGATCGCCCGGCTGCTGGCCGACCCCGCCGCGCTCTCGGCCCTCGCCGCCGGGACCCCCCGGGACGCCTCCCGTGATGTCGCCCTCGACGCCCTGCGCGCCGTCACACCCGCGCCGGACACCGCCGGGGAAGACCATACCGCGCGCGCCCTCGATGCCCTGCGGGCCGATACGCCCCCACCCTCCGCCCCGCGTCGTGACGACAGCGCCGCCCTCGCGGCCTTGCGGGCCAGCGCGCCCGCGCCGGGCACCGCCGGGGAGGACGATACCACGCGCGCCCTTGAGGCCCTGCGCGCCGGCACCTCTTTGCCCTCGGCCCCGCCGCGCGACGACACCGCCGCCCTCGACGCCTTGCGGGCCAGCGCGCCGGCGCCCTCCGCCGCTGGGGCGGAAGACGAAGCGGCACTCGCCGCCCTGCGCGCCGCGGCACCCGCCGCCGGGCCCTCGACGACGGATGACGCGGAAGCCGCCCTGCGCAGCCTTCGCGACACGGCCCCGACGCCGGCCGAAACCACGGCGGGCGACGATCCCGACGCACTCCTCTCCCGGTCCGCCGCCTCCGCCGCGGCGAGCCCTCCCGCGGCCGGGGAGCACTCCGCCCCGGCACCCGGAGAGGTCGGGGCAGAGGCCTCGCCGCCCTCCGGCGCTCCGGCGCAGAGGGAGAACGCCGCGCCTCGCGCGAGTGCCGGGGTAGAGAAGGACGACGTCGGTCACTCCGCGCTCGACATGCCCGACGATGACGGCGAGGAGCTTCCCGGGACCGGCGACACCGACCTCCTCGACATCGATGCCCTGCTCGCCGGGACACCCGCCGACGTAGCCGATCTCGCCGCGGACGCCTGGGGGCCGGAGGCCGCCGCTCCGCGCGCTTCCGCGGAGGATGCCGGCGCCCGGGAGGCCGGGGACGTGGACCTCGATGCCCTGCTCGCCGAACTTTCCGCCTCCGCCGGGGCCGCGCCGGATACCGGCCTGCCGGACGAGTGGGCCCCGGACTTCTCCGCCCCGGACACGCCGGCGGATCACGAGGCCGCCCCGGCCGATGCGGCCACCGGGGAGGACGATCTCCTCGACCTCGACGCCCTGCTCGGCGAGGACCCGGCCGCCGACCCCGATGCGCTCCCGGACCCCGACCCGCAGGCCTCCGGGGATCCCGGCCTCGATGCGCTGCCGGCGGAGGAGAGCTTCCCGGCGCAGGACGACACCGATTTCGACGACCTGTCCGACACCGACGGGGCCGATGCGCCGCCGGCGGGCGCCGCCCCCTCCGGGGCGGCGGAAGAGCCCTTCGGCCGCATGTCCCTCGCACCGCCGGACGACCTCGGCGAGAGCCGCCGCGGCATCCGCATCGCGCTGATGGGCGATTTCTCCGGCCGGGCCAGCCGCGGCATCTGCGAGACCGGCGACGCGCTCGCCCGGCGCAAGCCCATCCGCTTCGACATCGACCGGCTCGACGAGGTGATCGCGCGGTTCGCCACCACGCTGGTCCTGCCGCTGGGCCCGGACGGCGCGGGCATCGAGGTGCCGCTCGCCAGCCTCGACGACCTGCACCCCGACGCGCTGCACGACAACGTGGAGGTGTTTGCCGAGCTTGCCGCCCTGCGCCGCTCCGTGGCGCGCGGAGACGGGGCCGCGGCCATCGCCACCCTGCGCGGCTGGGCGGCCGGGGAGCTGCCCGAGGTGAGGCCGCAGCAGCGCCGCGCAAAGGGCGCAGCGGTGCCGGCGGACCGCAGGCTGAGCGACTTCCGCGCCCTCATCGGCGCCCCGCCCGCCCCGGCCCGCCCGGAGCCGGCGGAGGAGCTCATCCGCCGTATCGTCGCCCCGCATGTGCGGGCCGCGCCCGACCCGGACCAGCCCGCCATGCTGGCGGCGGTGGACGAGGCGCTCTCCGCCGCGATGCGCGCCATCCTGCACCACCCGGATTTCCAGGCCGTCGAGGCCACCTGGCGGGCGCTGGAGCTGATCGCCCGGCGGGTGGGCGGCGCGGGGGCCGAGATCGTGCTCTACGACGTCTCGGCCGAGGAATGGGCCGCCGACCTCGCGGCGCAGGAGGATCTCGCGCAGAGCGGGCTGTTCCGCATGCTGGCGGAGGAGCCGCGGCTCGACGAGGGGCAGGGCGCGCTCTCGGCGGTCTTCGGGCTCTACACGCTGGAGGAGACGCCGCCGCATGCCGAGCTCATGGCCCGCATGTCGCGCATCTCGGCCTGGATGGAGGCGCCCTTCGTCACCGCCATCTCCACGCGCTTCCTCGAGACGCCGATGGCCGAGCGCGCGCCGCTGGTGCGCCGCACCTGGGAGGCGCTGCGCGCGCTGCCCGAGGCGCGCTACGTCGGCCTCGCCGCGCCGCGCTTCCTGCTGCGCCTGCCCTACGGGCGGCGCACCGAGCCGGTGGAGCCCTTCGACTTCGAGGAGTTCCGCCTGCGCGACGGGCTGAAGGGCATGCTCTGGGCAAACCCGGTGGTGCTCTGCGCCATCCTGATGGCCGAGACGGCGAACCGCATGGGCCCGAAGATGCGCCTCGGCGAGGTGATGTCGCTCGACGACATGCCCCTGCACCACATGACCGACGAGCACGGCGACCAGGTGGCGCTGCCCTGCACCGAGCGGCTGCTCGACACCCGCCGCACCGCGGAGGTGGTGGCGCGCGGCTTCATGCCGGTGCTCTCGCTCAAGGGGCGCAACGCGGTGCGCCAGGGCTCCTTCCAGTCCCTCTCCGGGGGGGATCTCGCCGGGCCCTGGGCCAGCGCGAAATCCGCCGGGGGCAGCGCGGGGCCATCCCTCGCGCTCGCCGGCCGGATGCCCTCCGAGACCGATGCCGCGCCCGGTGCCGCGTCCGGTGCCGCCACCCGGGCCGCCCCCGGCGCCGCGGCACCCGCAGGCACCCCGCCGCCCGCGGCCGCGCCTGCCGCTGCCACCGCCCCGGCGGCCGATGACGTGTCCGACGACGCGCTCTCCGGCGCCGACAGCCCCGCCGCGGACAGCAGCGTCCTCGACGACCTCGACGCCCTGCTCGCCAGCTTTGCCGATGACGATGCCGCCGCCCCCGCGGGCGACGACGACGGCATGGACCCCGAACTCGCAGCCCTGCTGAAGGATCTCTGATGCGCGACCTTGACGACACCCATCCCGAGCCGCCCGCCCCGGGCATCATCCTGGCCGAGGTCGGCCAGTCCTACTGGCTGCTGGAGGGCGAGGAGCACCTGAGCGCGCTGCTCTCCAACCAGGCGCCATACCCCAGGCCGGTGCGCTGCCTGCGCTTCGACAGCGATTTCGCCTTCCGGCTGTTCCAGTCGCGGGCCGAGGGGCCGGCATCGCTCTGGGGCATCAACCCCGCGATCATCGACCGGCTGAAGCGCCACGACGAGCTGGAGATGGTGCCCTTCACCCCCGAGGGCCCCGGCGAGGGCTGAGCCCGCGCGCGCGGCGGGCGAAGGAAAAGTTTGAACCGGCGTGGCCCGCCCCGCGACCAACCCCCCGTAAGGCGTTCGAAGGAGACCCCTGGCATGGCGAATGACATTGTCCTGAAGGGACGGCAGATCCGGCTGGTGCTGCCCGGCACGCTCAAGGGCTTCCTGATGCGCGCCCAGGTCGACGAGACCCTCGGCCGCATCCCCGAGACGGTGATCGAGTTCATGTCGCCCGACCTCGACCTCGACCTCTCGCGCCTGGTGGGCGAGCGCCTGCGCCTCGAGATCGACGCGCCGAACGACAGGACGCGCTACTTCCAGGGCCATTGCATCGGGGCGGAATTCCTCGGCTCGCACCTGGGCCGCGGCTATTTCCGCGCCGAGGTGCGGCCCTGGCTGTGGTTCCTCACCCGCAGCTCGGACTGCCGCATCTTCCAGGACAAGACGGTGGTGGAGGTGATCCGTGCGGTCTTCGCCCAGCACGGTTTCTCCGATTACCGCGACACCACGAAACACGCCTACCCGCGGCGCGAGTATTGCGTGCAGTACCACGAGACCGATTTCGCCTTCGTCTCCCGCCTGATGGAGGAGGAAGGCATCTACCATTACTTCACCCATGAGAAGGAGCGCGAGATCCTGGTGCTGGCCGACGACACCGGCGCCCACCGTCCGCTCACCGACAATGCCGAGATCGACTTCCAGTTCCGCGAGGAGGAGTACCGCCGCCGCGACGACCACGTGTTCGAGTGGCGCGCCGCAGACGTGGTGCAGACCGGCCGGGTGGCGCTGCAGTCCTACGATTTCGAGAAGCCGAAATCCGACCTGAAATCGGTGAAGGCCCTGCCGCGCGGCCGGCATGCGCACCGCTCGCACGAGCTCTACGCCTATTCCGGCCGGCATCTCGATGCGGCCACGGGCGAGCACCGCGCCCGGGTGCTGGCCGAGGGCTTCGCCGCCCGCACCCGCCGCGCCCACGGCGTGTGCAACGTGCGCCAGATGGCGGCGGGCGGGCGGTTCCGGCTCAGGAAGCACCCCCGCAAGGCGGAGAATGCCGAGTATCTCGTGGTCTCGGCCCGCCACCAGCTGCAGATCGACTCGGAGATCCAGGACCGCGAGATGGTCGAGGCCATCCTCGGCCCGGTGCTCGCCTTCGACCGCAACAACACGCCCGACGCCTACCGCTGCATCTTCGAGGTGCAGCCCGCGGCGGAGGCGTTCCGCAGCCCCCCCGCCACCCCCCGCCCGGAGATCCCCGGGCTGCAGACCGCCGTGGTCGTCGGCAAGGCCGGCGAGGAGGTCTGGACCGACCGGCACGGCCGGGTGAAGGTGCAGTTCCACTGGGACCGCGAGGGCCGCCGGGACGAGCGCTCCTCCTGCTGGGTGCGCAGCTCGGTGCCCTGGAGCGGCCGTGGCTGGGGCATGATCTCGGTGCCGCGCATCGGCCAGGAAGTGGTGGTGCAGTTCGAGGAGGGCGACCCCGACCGCCCGCTCATCACCGGCATGGTCTACAACGGCGAGACCCGGCCCCCCTGGGCCCTTCCCGGCGCCCAGACACAGACCGGCCTGCGCACCAACAGCTCGAAGGGCGGCGCCGGCTACAACGAGCTGGTGTTCGAGGACCGCAAGGAGGCCGAGTTCGTGCGCCTGCGCGCCGAGCGCGACTTCACCCAGGTGATCGGCAACAACGCCGAGATCACCGTGGGCACCGAGCACCGCAAGCCCGGCACCTTCCGCCAGACCATCCACGGCGACAAGACCGAGACCATCCGCGAGGGCAACCATTCCTTCTCCGTCGAGAAGGGCGAGGAGACCGTCTCGGTCGCCCGGCGCCGCCGCACCACGGTGGGGGCGGACGACCTGCTCAGCGTCGCGGCCGACCGCAAGGTGGACGTGAAGGGCGCGCTGAGCGCACGGGCGGCGCAATCCGTGGCGATCGATGCCGGCACCACCCTCAGCCTCAGCGCCAACGCCTCCATCACGCTCACCTGCGGCGGCTCGAGCATCGAGATCACGCCCGCGAAGATCACCCTCTCCGCGCCGCAGGTGGAGATGGCGGGGAGTGCGACCACGAAGATCTCCGCCGGCGGCCAGCTCAGGCTCGAGAGCCAGGGCATGGCCGCGCTGAAGGGCGGCGGCATGCTCACGCTCGAGGGCGGCGGCATGACCCAGCTCAAGTCCTCCGGCCTGCTCATGGCCAAGGGCGCACTCACGATGATCAACTGAGGGAGGCCGCGATGACTGCCACGCACATGTTCGACGGCCTCAGGAAGCTCCGCCCGGAGCCCGCGGCCCGCATCCTCGCGCGCGCCGGCGCGGTGCTGCAGACCCCGATCGAGGCGCCCGCGAGCGCGCCGGTGGCGCAGGTGCTGGCCGAGCTCTCTGCCAGGGGCGCGCACCCCGACATGCTGCTCCTGCTCGCCCATGCCCTGCCGCCGCGCGAGGCGACCTGGTTTGCCTGCCTCTGCGCGCGCGACATCCTGCCCCCGGGCCGCGCCGCGCTGCCCGCCCCGCTCGCCGCCGCCGAGGCCTGGGTGCGCCGCCCCGGCGAGGACACCCGCGCCCGCGCCCGCGCCGCCTTCGAGGCGTCGGGCCCGCAGGACGAGACCGAGCTCTGTGCCATGGCCGCCTCGATGGCCGACGGCACGCTGGGCCCGGGCGAGCTGGAGGATTACGAGGCCCCCGCCGGCGCCGTGGGCGCTGCCGCCTTCGGCATGGCGCTGCTCTCGCTCTACCACGGCGAGGAGGGCGCGGAGGCCCGCGGCCCCTGGCTCGTGCGGCGCGCGCTCGACATCGCGCGTGGCGGCGCCGGAAACCTGCCGGCCCCCGCGGAGGCCGGCAGCGCTGGCGTCGCCACTCCGGAACCGCTCGCGCGCCGCCCCGTGCCGGGGGCCGGCGCAACAGCCCCCTTGCCCGATGACAGCCGCGCCACGGCGGCGCCGACCCGGTCCCCGCACGCCCCCGCCGCGACGGGATCATTGGCAGCATCCAGCCCGGACCAGACCATCGTCGCGCCCGCTCCGGGGGCCACTCCCGAAGGGCCCGGTTCCGCTCCGGCCGCGCCGATCGCGGGGTCCGCTCCGGTTTCGCCCGGGCCGGGTTCTTCTCCTGCTGCGCCCCGTCCGGGTGGCTCGTCGATAGCGCCCGTACCGGGCGACTCGTCGATTGCGCCCGTTCCGGGTGACTTGTCGATAGCGCCCGTTCCGGGCGACTTATCGATTGCGCCCGTTCCGGGCGACTCCACCACCCCCGCCACCCGGCAAGGCGCCGCGGCCTCCGGCGCCGGGCCGCGGTCAGCGCGCCCGGCCGGCCCCGACACGGAGGATGGACGATGACCCTCCCCGCCGCCCGTGTGACCGACATGCATGTCTGCCCGATGCTCACCGGCCCGGTGCCGCATGTGGGCGGGCCGGTGGTGATGCCGTGCCCCACCGTGCTGATCGGCAAGCTGCCCGCGGCCACCGCGCTCGCGATGGCGGTCTGCGTCGGCCCGCCGGACGTGATCGCGAAGGGCTCGACCACGGTGCTGACCGGCAAGAAACCCCAGGCCCGGCTGGGCGACACCTGCAGCCATGGCGGCGCGCTCGCCGGGGGCTGCCCGCTCGTGCTCGTCGGAGGATAGGTGGCGCCATGACCCTCAGCCTCAGCTTCCAGAATTCCGGCGCCCAGCCCGGCAGCACCGCCCCGGTGGGCCTGCGCGGCGGCGCGCTCACCATCGGGCGCGGCGCGCAGAACGACCTCGCCCTGCCGGACCCGGACCGCACGCTCTCCAAGCGCCATTGCGTGATCGAGGCGCGGGGCGGGGATTACGTGATCCTCGACCTCAGCACCAACGGCACCTTCCTCAACTACGGCCGCGAGCGGCTGGGCGAGCTGCCCACCCCGCTCAGCGACGGCGACGTGATCCTGCTCGGCGCCTACGAACTGGTCGTCTCCATCACCGCCGCCCCGGATGCGCCCGCCGCCGCCCCGGAGCAGGTGCCCGCGAGCTATGCCCCGCCGCCGCCGGACACCTCCGCCTTCCCCGGCCTGCCCGATGACGGCGGGGAGGATTTCCTCGATGCGCTGCTCGGCCCCGCCGCGGCGCCGGCCCCCCCGGCCGGGCCCGCGCCCGTGGCCGGCCGGCCCGCCGACAGCTGGCAGGACCCGTTCGCCCCCGCGACCGGCATCGACCCCGACATCGGCCTGCCGGGCGATGGGCCGGGCCCGGAAGACGCGCTGCACCGCGGCGCCTCGGCGGCCGATCACGCCCCCACCGGGCAGGACCATTTCCAGGCTCCGCGCACCAGCCGCGCCCTCATCCCCGACGACTGGGATGATCTCGCCGCCCCCGCGCCCGGCGCCGGGCGCGACCCGCAGGAGGCTCCCGAACCGGCCCGGGCCCCGCATGCCCCGCCGCCCGCCGTCCCGCATGCCGCCCCGCATGTCCCGCCGCCGCCGGCTGCCCGGCCGGCCGCGCCGGAAGCGCCAGCCGCTGCACCGCGCGGCGATGCCGCCCGCGCCTTTCTCGAGGCAGCCGGGGCAGGGGGCGCGGAGATCCCCGAGGCCGAGCTGGCCGAGACCATGGCCCGTCTGGGCCGGGTCTTCGCCGCCATGGTCGCCGGCCTGCGCGAGATCCTGCTCACCCGCGCCGCGATCAAGAGCGAGCTGCGCATGGAGCGCACGATGATCAGCCAGGGCGGCAACAACCCGATGAAATTCTCCATCAGCGCCGAGCAGGCGGTGGAGGCGATGATCCGCCCGCGGCTGAGCGGCTACCTCGACGCCGAGGCCGCCGCCGCCGAGGCGCTCAACGACATCCGCGCCCATGAGGTGGCGATGATGTCGGGCATGGAGGCGGCGCTGCGCGACCTGCTCGCCCGCCTCGGCCCCGACCAGCTCGCCGCGCGCATCGAGACCGGCTCCAGCCTCGGCAGCCTGCTGGGCGGCCGCAAGGCCCGCTACTGGGAGGCCTACGAGCGCATGTACGCCCAGATCGCCCGCGAGACCGAGGACGATTTCCAGTCGGCCTTCGGCCGCGAATTCGCCCGCGCCTACGCGGAACAGCTCCACAAGCTGGAAGGGAAATGACCATGACCATCCGCCTGCGCCCCTGCGCCGTCGCCCTCGGATCCGGCCTCGCGCTCGGCCTCGCGGCCTGTGCCGCGCCCGAGCCGCCGCCGCCGACCACCGTGCAGCTCACCCTCGCCGGCGCGGCCGACATGAACGGCGCGCGCCCCGCCAGGGTGAAGGTCTATTACCTGCGCTCGGCCGCGGGCTTCGGCGGGGCGGATTTCTTCGCCCTGTTCGACGCGCCCGAGGCCACGCTGGGCCCCGACCTCGTCTCGGTCTCCGAGCACCTGCTGGCGCCGGGCGCCACGCTCGCCGACACGCGCAGCTTCGCGCCCGGTGCGCCGGCACCCGCAGCCCTCGGCGTGGTCGTGGGGTTCCGCGAGGTGGACGGGCCGGGCTGGAGCGCGGTCGCCCCCCTCAGCCCGGGCAGCGCCAACGCCCTGCGGGCCACCGTGTCGGCCGACACGGTGTCGCTCGCCGGCCAGCCGGAGGAGTGAGCGCGCATGTCCTGGGAAAGCAAGGTTCTGTGGAGCGAGGGGCTGTTCCTGCAGCCGCACCATTTCCAGCAGCACGACCGCTACGTGGAGGCGCTGGTGGCCGGGGTCGCCACCGGGATCACCCCCTATGCCTGGGGCCTGCGCGAGCTCACGATCGACGAGGAACTGCTGCGCCTCGGCAAGGTGGCGGTGAAGAGCTGCACCGGCCTCACCCAGGACGGCGCGAGCTTCCGGGTGCCCGGATCGGATGAGCATCCCCCGGCGCTCGAGGTGCCCGAGACGGTGAAGAACGCCGTGGTCTACCTCGCGCTGCCCTGCCGCAGGCCCGGCGCGACAGAGGTCGACATGACCGGCGACGTGCAGTCCGCCGCGCGCTTCCGCCCCGGCGAGGTCGACGTGACCGACAGCATGGGCCGCGAGCGGCGCGACTTCCGCCTCGCCGTCGCCCGGCTGCGCCTGCGCCTCGCACTCGATCTCGACGACCTGTCGGACCATCTGGTCATCCCCGTCGCGCGCATCATCGAGGTGCGCCCGGACCGCGAGGTGGTGCTCGACCGCGCCTTCATCCCCGCCTGCACCGATGCCCGTGCGGCCCCGCCCCTGCAGGGCTTCCTGCGCGAGCTCGAGGGCATGCTGAGCCACCGGGCCGAGGCGCTGGCCGGCCGGCTCACGCAAGGTGGGGCTGCGCGCGGCGTGGCCGAGATCTCCGATTACCTGCTGCTGATCTCGGTGAACCGGGCCCTGCCGCAGATCCGCCAGATGCTCTCCATCGAGAACGCGCATCCGCAGGTGATCCACCGTTTCCTCGTGGGGCTGGCGGGCGAGCTCGCGAGTTTCATGGCGCCGGACAAGCTCGCCGGCGAGTTTCCCGCCTACCGCCACCACGACCTCACCAACACGCTGCAGCCGGTGTTCCGCACCCTGCGCCAGTACCTCAGCACGGTGCTGGAGCAAAATGCCGTCGCCATCCCCATCGAGCCGCGCAAGTACGGGGTCTCGGTGGCGCAGATCACCGACCGGCGGCTGCTCGGCTCCTCCAGCTTCGTGCTGGCGGCCAAGGCCGGTGTGCCGCCCGAGAGCCTGCGGCGCTACTTCCCCGCCCAGGCCAAGCTCGGCCCGGTGGAGGAGATCCGCCAGCTGGTGAACTCCGCCCTGCCGGGCATCGGGCTGCGCCCGCTTCCCGTCGCCCCGCGCCAGATCCCGTTCCACGCCGGCGCGGTCTATTTCGAGCTCGAGCATGACAGCCCCTACTGGCGGCAGATGTCGACCACCGGCGGGCTGGCCGTGCATGTCTCGGGCGATTTCCCCGGCCTGGAGATGGAGCTCTGGGCCGTGCGCAACGCCTGAGAGGGAGATGAAGATGAGCCGAGACGACCCCTTCGCCGAGCCGGCCGACACCGACCGCACGGTCATTCTCCCCAACCCCGGCGGCCGGCGCCCCGCGGCGCCCGTCCACATGGGCCCGCCGGGTGCTGCACCCCAGGCGCAACCCGCGCCCCCGCCGCAGGCCCAGCCCGCCGCCCCCGGCGCAGCGCCGCGCGCCCTGCCGGAGGAGGCGGGCGAGGCTGCCGCCACCGGGCTCAACCCGCTCAACGCCGCGGCGACGGAGCTCTTCTCCCTCGCCGGGCGCCTGCGCAACCGCGCCCAGCACCCGGACCCCGCCGCCCTGCGCGACAGCGTGATCGCGGGTGTCCGCGCCTTCGAGACCCGGGCCCTGCGCGCCGGCTACGGCGCCGAGACCGTGCGCCTTGCGCGCTACCTGCTCTGCGCCACGCTCGACGACGTGGTGCTGAACACGCCCTGGGGCGGGCAGAGCCTGTGGGCGCGCGCCAGCATCGTGGGCACGTTCCACAAGGAAACCCATGGCGGCGACCGGGTGTACGAGCTCCTGAAGCGGCTCGAGGCCGAGCCGGCGCAGAACCGCGAGCTGCTGGAATTCGCCTATGTCTGCCTGTCGCTCGGCTTCGAGGGGCGCCTGCGCGTCGAGCCGCGCGGGGCGGAGAAGCACCAGTCCATCCGCGCCGGCCTCGCGAAGCTCTTGCGCGCGCAGCGCGGTGCCGCGGAGCCCGATCTCGCGCCGCACTGGCGGGGCCTCCCGCTCGCCCACCGCCCGCTCTCGGCCTGGACCCCGGTCTGGCTCATCGGCGGGGTGACGCTGGCGGCCGCCTGCCTCGCCTTCTTCGGCTTCGCTTACGCGCTCAGCGGCGACACCGAGCGGCTGCGCGGCCAGCTCTCGGGCCTCGCGGTCGACGGGCCGGTGACGCTGGCGCGCGCCGCCCCGCCGCCGCCGCCCCCGCCGCCCCTGCCGGTGATCGAGACGTTCAGCGCCTTCCTCGAGCCGGAGGTGCGCGAGGGGCTGGTGGAGGTGTTCTCGAAGGGCAACACCATCACCGTGCGGCTGGTGGGCGAGGGCATGTTCGCGCCCGCCTCCGACACGCTGGAGCCGCGCTTCACCGCGGTGGTCGACCGGGTGGCCGAGGCGCTGAACGCGGAGCCCGGGCAGGTGATCGTCGCCGGCCACTCCGACAGCGTGCCGATCCGCACCGCGCGCTTCCCCTCGAACCTGCACCTGTCGCTGGCCCGCGCCCGCTCGGTGATGGCGCGCATCGGGGCGGCACTCGAAGACCCCGCCCGGCTGGAGGCCGAGGGCCGCGCCGACAGCGAGCCCATCGCCTCCAACGACACGGCCGAGGGCCGTGCCCGCAACCGCCGCATCGAAATCATCCTCGTACAGGCAGGCTGAGCCATGTTCCGCACCCTCCGCTCCCTCTTCGACCTCACGATCGTGGCGCTCGTGCTCTTCGGGCTCACCCTGTCGCTGGCGATCTGGTATCTCGGCCCGCTGCTCGCCATCGGCGAGGCGCGGCCCTTCGACAGCGCCGCCGGCCGGCTCGTGGCCATCGCCGGGCTGATGGCGGCGGTGGTGATCGCGGTGCTCGCCATCCTGCTGCGCCGCCGCGGGCGCGACACGCAGATGACCGAGGCCATCGCATCCGCCTCCGCCGCGCCGGGCGAGAGCCCGGACGACGCCGCCGTCACCGCCGAGATCGAGGAGATGCGCACCCGCATGGCCGAGGCGCTGAAGGTGCTGCGCCGCACCAGGCTCGGCGGGCGCTTCGGCCGCCGCCAGCTCTACCAGCTGCCCTGGTACGTGATCATCGGCCCCCCCGGCGCGGGCAAGACCACCGCCATCGTGAACTCGGGCCTGCCCTTCCCGCTGGCCGAGCGCATGGGCCGGACCGCCATCGGCGGCGTGGGCGGCACGCGCAACTGCGACTGGTGGTTCACCGACGAGGCCGTGCTGCTCGACACCGCCGGCCGCTACACCACGCAGGAGAGCGGCGGCGAGGCGGATGCGAAGGGCTGGGCCGGCTTTCTCGACCTGCTGAAGAAGCACCGCAGCCGCCAGCCGATCAACGGCGCGCTGGTGGCGATCAGCCTCTCCGACCTCTCCGAGCAGGACGCGGGCCAGCGGCGCGAGCATGCCCGGCTGGTGCGCACCCGCCTCGCGGAGCTGCACGAGCGGCTGGGCGTGCGCTTCCCGGTCTATGTCATCTTCACCAAGGCCGACCGCATCGCGGGCTTCGCCGAGTTCTTCGAGGATCTGGGCAGTGCCGAGCGCGAGCAGGTCTGGGGTTTCACGCTGCCCTTCGTGAAGCCGGGGCGCGACGCGCCGGCGCCGATGGAGGGGTTCGGGGCGGAGTTCGACGCCCTGCTCACCCGGCTGGAGGACCACGGGCTGGAGCGCATGCAGGCCGAGCCCGACCCCCAGCGCCGCGCGCTGGTGCAGGGCTTCCCGGCGCAGGTCGCCTCGCTGCGCGGGGTGGCGGAGAGCTTCCTCGGCGAGGTGTTCCGCGAGAGCCGCTACGAGGCCCGCCAGCTGCTGCGCGGGGTCTACTTCACCTCCGGCACCCAGGAGGGCGCGCCCATCGACCGGCTGATGGCCGGCATGGCGCGCAGCTTCGGCATCAGCCGGCAGGCGATCGGTACCGGGAGGGGGCAGGGGCGCAGCTACTTCCTCACCCGGCTGATGGGCGGGGTGATCTTCCGCGAGGCCGGGCTCGTCTCGGCCGATGACCGGGTGGAGCGCCGCTACCGCTGGACGCGGCGCGGCGCGGTGGCCGCGGGCGTGCTGGCGCTGGTCGGGGCCTGCGGCTTCTGGGCCAACAGCTACCGCGCCAATGCCGCCCTCATCGCCGATGCGCGCGGCCAGGTGAGCGCCTTCCGCGACCTTGCGGCCGCCATCCCCGGCAGCCCGGTGGCCGATGCCGACATCGCCTCGGTGGTGCCCGCGCTCGACATCCTGCGCGATCTGCCGGGCAACCCCGCGGCCGGCACGCCGCAGCCCCCGGTGCTGCACACGCTCGGCCTCTACCAGGGCGACGCGGTGGGCACCGAGACCGCCCAGACCTACCGCGACGCGCTCAACACCCTGCTGCTGCCCCGGCTGCTGTTCCGGCTCGAGGAGCAGATGCAGGCCAATCTCAATGACAGCGACCTCGTGTTCGAGGCGCTGAAGGTCTACCTGATGCTCGGCCTGCAGGGGCCGATGGACCAAGGGATGGTCAAGCGCTGGATGCAGATCGACTGGAGCCTGCTCTTTCCCGGGCAGGAGGCGCTGCAGGCCGGGCTCGCGGCCCATCTCGACGCGCTGCTGAACCAGCCGATGCGCGAGATCGCCCTCAACGGCCCGCTGGTCGAGCAGCTGCGCACGCTGCTCTCGGAAACGCCGCTGGCCGAGCGCGTGTACCTCGGCATCGTCACCGGCCCCGCGGCGCGCGACCTGAAGGGCTTCCGCCTCACCGAGGCGGGCGGCCCTGCCACCGCCCGGGTGCTCACCCGCCCCTCGGGCCGGGCCCTCGGCGAGGGGGTGGAGGGCATCTACACCCGCGCGGGCTTCCACGAGCTGTTCCTGCCCGAGGTGGCGGAGGTGGCGGCGCGCGTGCGCGACGAGGCCTGGGTGCTCGGCCCCCGCGCCGAGGTCGAGCAGGGGCCGGAGGCGCTCGCCCGCCTCAGCCGCGACGTGCTGAACCTCTACTACAACGATTACGTGGCGCGCTACGACGGGCTGCTGGCCGATATCGACATCGTGCCGATGGAGAGCCTGAGCCACGCGACCGAGGTGACCAACATCCTCTCCGGCCCCGGCTCGCCCATCGTGAACATCCTGCGCGCCGTCTCCGACCAGACCCGGCTCACCCGGCCGGTGGGCGCCTCGCTGGTGCCGGAGAATGCCGCCCAGGTGGCGGGGGATTTCGTGAAGGACGACATCACCTCGCGGCTCGACGCCGACCAGCGCGGCCTCTTCGAGGCGCTCTCCGCCGCCGCCCCCGCGGGCGGTTACGGGGCGGCGCCCGAGCTGCCGGGCCAGTTCGTCGAGGACCGTTTCGCCGCCCTGCACGCGCTGGTGGAGGGGGCCGAGGGCGCGCCCTCGCAGCTCGACGAGGTGGTGGCGACGATGACCGAGGTCTACCGCGAGCTCAACCGCCTCTCGCTCGGCCAGGACAGCGGCACCGCGCTGGTGGGGCAGGGCGGCGGCGCCTCGGCCCGGCTGCAGGAGCAGATCGGCCGGCTCGACGGGCCGTTGCAGCGGTGGGCGGCGCAGGTGGCCTCGGCCTCCTCCGGCGTTGCCATCGGCGGCGCGCGCGCCGACCTCAACGCCCGCTGGCAGGCGCAGGTGCTGCCCTTCTGCACCCGCGCGCTCGACGGCCGCTACCCGTTCGACCGCAGTGCCGCGGCGGATGTGGCGCTGCAGGATTTCGGCCGGCTCTTCGGCCCCTCCGGGCTGATCGACGCCTTCTTCGCCGAGAACCTCGCGCCCTTCGTCGACACCGCGGCGAACCCCTGGCGCTGGAAGCGGGTGAACAACACCGACCTGGGCATTTCCGACGCGGTGCTGGGCCAGTTCCAGAAGGCCGCCGAGATCCGCGACAGCTTCTTCCTCGCCCCCGGCCTGCCCTCGGTCACCTTCGACCTCACCCCCGTCGCGCTCGCCCCCGAGGCCGAGCAGGTGACGGTGGAGATCGAGGGCCAGGATGTTTCCTACGCCCACGGGCCGCCGGAGGTGACGCCGCTCACCTGGCCGGGCAAGCCGGGCGGGCGGACGCGCGTGGCCTTCACGCCGGCGCTGCCGGGGCAGGAGAATTCCATCGCCCGCGATGGCCCCTGGGCCTGGTTCCGCCTGCTCGACGCCGCCGAGTTGCGCCGCACCAATGTCTCGGACCGCAACCGGGTGATCTTCAACATCGGCGGGCGCATCGCGATCTTCCAGCTGCGCGCGGGCTCGGCGCTCAACCCGTTCACCGCGCCCGCCATCGCCGGGTTCCGCTGCCCGCGGTCGCTGTGATGGCGGGGCAGGGGGCATTCGGCTGGTACGGCAAGGTGCCGGGCGCGGGGGATTTCCTGCGCCGCGGCCTCTCGCCCGGCTTCCTGCAGGGCTGGGATCGGTTCGCGCAGGGGCTGCTCACCACCGCGCGGGCGGAACTGGGGGCGCGCTGGCGGGGCTGCTACCTCGCCGCCCCGATCTGGCGCTTCGCGCTCGCGCCGGGCCTCTGCGGCCCCGCGGCCTGCGCCGGGGTGATGATGCCCAGCGTCGACCGTGTGGGCCGGCAGTTTCCGCTCTGCCTCGCCGCGGAGGGGGGTGGCTCGCTCCACGCCGCATGGTGCGCCGCCGCCCCGGCCTGGGAGGCGCTCGAGACCGCCGCGCTCGCCATGCTCGACCCCGAGGCAGGCCCCGGGCGGCTGGAGGCGGCGCTCGCCGCCCTTCCCGCGCCCGGGTCCGTGGCGGCCCCCGCCCGCGCGCTCGGCTCCGCCCGTGTGGCGGAGGGCGAGCAGGCGCTCGCCGCCCTCGCGCTCGGCGATGCGGGCTCGCTCTGGTGCGCCGCCTTTGCGGGGCGCAGCCGGGCGTTGCTCTGCTCCGGCCTGCCGGAGGGCCCGGCCGAGGCCGCCGCCCTCTTCGATGCCGACGCGCCCGGCTGGCCCGCCCCGGAGCCCTGCGCATGACCCGCAGCTACCCCGTGAAGGACTTCCAGATGCCCGACCCGCGCCCCGCCCCCGCCCGCCCCTTCGGCGCCCGCACCCACCCGGGCCTGGTGCGGGAGGTGAACGAGGATGCCGTGCTCGCCCGCCCGCACCCCGGCCTCTGGGCGGTGTCCGACGGCATGGGCGGCCATGCCGGCGGCGATTTCGCCAGCCGCACGGTGGTCGAGACCCTCGATGCCCTGCCGGCCTGGCTCGGCCCGGCCGAGCTGATGCATGCCGCCCGCGACGCGGTGCAGGAGGCGCATGCGCGCATCGCCGCCGAGGCCGCGGCCCGCGGCGGCGTGACCATCGGCGCCACGGTGGTGATCCTGGTGCTGGCGGGGGCGCATTTCCTCTGCCTCTGGGCGGGGGACAGCCGGCTCTACCGGCTGCGCGCCGGCGCGCTGGAGCTGCTGAGCCTCGACCATTCGGTGGTGGGCGAGATGGTGGAGGCCGGCGCGCTCACCTGGGAGGAGGCCGAGCACCACCCGCAGGCCAACCAGATCACCCGCGCCGTGGGCGTGGGCGAGGTGCTGGAGATCGACAAGCGCCGCGGCGAACTGCGCCCGGGGGACCGCTTCCTGCTCTGCTCCGACGGGCTCACCCGCCACCTCGGCCCGGAGGAACTGCTGCGCGCGCTGCGCGATGTCCCGCCGGCGGAAGCGGCCGGCCGGCTGGTGGAGCAGGCGCTGGCGGGCGGCGGCTCGGACAATGTCTCCGTCATCGTGGTCGACGCCTGAGGAGCCCGCCATGCCCTGTTTCTGCACCGTTCCCGCCGATGTCGCCCGGGCGCGCTTCAATGTCGGCATCCCCGTGCTTCTGCCGCCGCCGCCTGCGCTGCGCCTCACCGCGGCCCTGCCGCTGCTGGCCGCCGAGCCGCGGCTCGATGTGCAGATCGCCACCGGGCTCGAGGCCATGCGCCTGCCGAGCCTCGATCTCGGCGGCGGCCCGCTGATGCAGGTGGCGGTGATGATCTCGATGATGTCCGGCACCTTCACCTTCGACGACCTGCCGATGCTGGAGGCGCAGATGGCGCAGGCGGCGGACAGTTTCAGCCGCAACATCTGGCCGCGGCTGGGCTGGCTCACCACGTTCAGGATGCAGCCGCTGCTGAACATGGCGCTGATCGCCCGGCTGGTGATCGACCTCACGGCGCTGGGGATCGACCCCTTCAGCCTCGGCGCGCCGCCACCGGCGCCGGCGATCAGCAGCTTCCGCTTCGCGCTCGCGCGCCCGCAGCTGCAGATGGCCCGGCTGCTCGGCACCCTGCCGGCGCTGCCCGCGATGATGCTGGCGCTCGACCTGCCGCCCCTGGGCGAGACCGGCGCGGTGCCCGCGCTCGCCAACTGGCTCGACGGCCTCGCCAGCCTCAGCCCGCCGAAGCTGATCATCCCCTATCCGGTGATCCTGAAGCTCGCGATGGTGCTCGAATCCCTCGCCACCATCCAGGAGGCCTTCGGCGCCGTCTCCCCCGCCACCGTCCAGCGGCTCGACGCCATGCTGCGGATGTGGAGCACCTTTCCGCTGCCCGTCCCGCTGCCGGCGCTGGCGCTGAGCGAGAAGCTCGCCCTGCTGCCGCCGATGGAGGACATCCGGCTGGGCGAGCGCGCCGCGGGCCAGGCGGGCGCCACGATGGCAACCGCCTTCTCGCCGCCGCGTCTCGCCATAGCGCCCTTCCTCAACGTGATGCTGGCGCTGCAGGCCTCGCTCAACCTCGCGGTCGATCTCGAGCCATTCGACCAGTGCGCGATGTGCCCCTGCGCCTGAGCGGGGATGTCCCGCGGGGTATTTTCGCCGCTCCGGTGAACCTCGCCCCGGCGCCGCGGCACTGACGGGATGTTCCCTCCGTCTCCCTGCCGGCCGGCGGCCCCCTGCCGTCGCGCCGGCCCTTTCGAGGAAAGATGCCGCGTATGAAGATGGTCCTCAAATCCGCCTGGTGGTGCAAGCAGCAGCCCGATCTCGCCGACACCCGGCAGGGCAAGATCCTCGACAGGATGCTGCGCGACTACGAGACCGCGTTGGTGAAGTTCTCCGCGGCCGAGAGCAAGGAACAGATCTCCGAGACCGCGAACACCGCGCGCGCCGCCCTCGCGAAGGTGGAGACGGAAGCGAAGAAGATGCTCGCGGAAGTGCGCACCGCACTGGCGGCGCGCCCGGACAAGAAGCGGCGCGCCACGCTGGAGCAGGCGCGCAGGATGCTGGACACCGGGCTGCCCGAGGCCGTCGCCGAGGCGCGGCAGGACCTCGATCCGAAGGTCGAGGCCACCCCCGACCTGCTCACGCCGCAGGCCTACCGCGAGCATCTCGCCGCGGTGGTTCCGGACCTCGCGCGCAAGCCGCTCAACTTCGCCGTGCTGATGCCTGCGGGCCCGCCCCGGCCCGAGCGCCTGCGCATCCTCTTCCACCCCACCCGCTCGGGCCGCACCCTGCTGCGCCAGCTCCGCGCCCAGCTGGGTGCCGGCAAGGCGACCTTCGGCGAGGCGGCGGCCGGCAGCATCATCGACCAGCTCGAGGGCGGTGCCGGCCTGCCCGCCGGCGAGCGCTCCACGCTGGTGCTGCGCCTCGAGGGGGGGATGCTGCCCAACATGACCGGGTTGCTGAAGCTGATGTTCGGCAAGATGGAGGTGAGCCAGGTGCGCCGGGTTCAGCTCTTCGCCGCCGACATGGGCGAGATCGAAACCGACGACGACGTGCCGTCGGACTCTCGCAACATGATCGAGGAGTCCTTCGAGGCCTTCGCGGCGAAGGTGCTGCCGCTGGCCGATGCCGCGCGGCAGCGATATCCCGAACAGGCCGCGGCCATCAACAAGCTGCTCCAGCGGGTGGCCGGGGCCAGGCAGGAGGGCAATTTCGCCCTGGCCCTGGGTCTGCTGCGCGACCAGCTGGTGCCCCTGCTCAAGTCCAGCCAGCGCCACGCCGGGCTCGACGGGGGCGATGCGCAGGACCTGCGCGTGGTGCCCCCGCGCGAGGCCGGCCAACCCGGGGAGGCTCCCGTCCGGCGGCGCAGGCTTCTGCGCGGGCTCGGCCAGCTGATGTCGCGCCTTCAGGCCGTCTGGCGGAGGCGGCAGGACCCGTTCGCCGAGCCTCAGATCGAAATCCCGGTCGACCCCGGGCTGCTCCCGGTGCTGCGGGAGTGGAGCACGAACATGGCGGTGCTGCAGAACATGGCGGCGCTGGTGCCCGAGGGCAGCCCCGAGCACGCCGCGCTCACCGAGCGGCAGCTGAGCTACCTGCTCAAGTTCGCCTCCATTCCCAACGCGGGGGCCATGGGCCTGCAGACTACCCCGCTGCAGGCGGCCCAGGTGTCGCCGATCTACCATCGCAACGGCGGCTCCCCTCTTACCCGCGAGGCCACGAAGGTCACGGCCGAGCGCCTCGGCACGCCGGCCACGAACACCTTCCTCGTCTCCGATCGCCGGGTGATGGAGGCGGTGCGCCGCACGCGCGTGGTCGAGGGCGAGACCGTGCCGGTGTCGGAGTGGACCGACGCGGACTATGACCGCGTGTTGCGCCGGGCGCTCGAGGGGCGCCGCGTGTTCATCGATGCGACCCCGGTCTTCCGCGACAGCGGCGAGGCACCCGGGAGGATCGCCCAGAACCTGATGGTGCGGCTGCGCGAGCGGGCGCTGGCGAATGTCCTCAGCCAGGCCGGCGTGACGGAGAAGCAGCTGGAAACGCTCGGAACCCGCGTTCCGGGCGACCCGGATTCGCAGAGCAAGACGGATGCGCAGCTCGAGGAGGAGCTCAGGCTCAAGGAGGTTATCGCGAAGCGCCGCGACCTGGTGCTGAAAAAGCTCCTCAAGGTGAGCGTCGGCGGCACGATGGCCGTGGGCAGCCAGCATGCGCTCGTCGCCTTCGACTTCTCCTCCCAGGCCGGCGTCGAGGAGGATCCGTGGCTCGGCGCCGAAGGTATCGATTCCTTGCTCGATCATCACGGCTTCACCGCCGGCCCGCACCAGCTCCTCGAATGCTGGATCGCGCAGGAGCCGGATATAGGCAAGATCCTCAAGGGCCTGCGAGTCGGCACCATGCCCCCGGCGGAGGTGCCGGATTACGACGCCATGCCCGCGGTGGACGACTATATCGAGGACTTCCGCAATTCCGAGGAGGTGTCCGCCTTTGCCCGCCTGGCCGACGACGAGGCGGAGGTGCCGGAGCCGCCCTACGTCAAGGTGAACGCCAGGGCGCTCATGGCCCTGGTCGAGGGGCTGGAGGAGAGCCCGGGCAGGGAGAGTTTCGGCCGGTCGGTGCGGGAGGTGCTCGAGGAGCGGGGCCTCGGCGCGCTCTGGCAGACCGCGCACAAGCGCATCCGACTGCTCATGGGCGAGGCGACGGCCGCCAAGGGTTCGATGAGGACGTTTCTCGACAAGGCGGCGCTGATCCAGGAGGAAGTCGCCACGCTGATCGCGGTGGCCAAGCCCTATTCGAAGGAGGATTTCCAGCGCGGCATGTGTGCGAACACCGGCTACCTTCCCGAAGGGTTTCCCGGGCCCGACATCACGGCCGATTTCACCCTGAAGAACTCCGCATCGCGCTGCTTCGACGCGGCCCTCACCGCCTGCGAGGACATGAAGGAGAAGGTGCAGGGCGACCAGCAGCATCTGGCCAAGCGCGGTCTCGAGGTGATGGTGCAGGCCGACAGCTACTACGAGCCCACCTCCTACGTGCTGGAGCATTCCATGGAGCATCGCCAGACCGCGCTGGTGCCCGAGGGCGTGCGCCGCAAGGACCACAAGGGCGAGGAGCGTTTCATGACGCTGGAGGAGCAGATCGACGACCTGAAGATCCTGCAGTCCGGCGAAACGCCGAGCCGCGCGCCCATCGACACCTTCCTGTGCGAGTTCCACCACAACATCGCGCTCGACAAGAAGAAGTACGAGCCCGAGAAGGTGATGGACCAGGTGGCGCTGCTGATCAGCAAGGGCGTCGTGGCCAATCCCTTCACCGTGACCATCGACACCACCATCGCGCGCACGGACGAGGAGGCGGTGAAGGCCTTCCTCATCCGCTTCCGCGAGGAGATCTCCACCGGCCGGATGAACGTGGTGATCTACCGCAGTGCGCAGAAGTTCGACCAGCTCGGCGGCGACATGTACAACGGCGGCGTGATGTGCGTGATCTCGGCGAAGCAGGAGGGCGGGCCCACCCCCTTCCAGCGCGCGCTGGACGAGGCGGGCGAGCCCGCGCCGGAGGAGAGCTTCCAGGGCCTCGCGCATATCAACCTCAGCGCCCAGGACGAGGTGAACGACTACCGCCAGGCCATCGCCGACGCCGTCCGGCGCATGACGACGCCGAATGCCGATGATCGCGTGGCCCTGCCGGCGGAGATGGTGATGGCTCCGGGCAACGAGGGGGCCGCCATGCTGCAGGTGGCCCAGAACACCGACGAGATGGCACCCTTCCTCGACATCCAGTATCCCTCGCTGCCCCTGGGCCTGAAGCCGTTCCTCAACGGCAAGCTGTGGTCACTGTTCAAATCGGCCTCGGCCCGGGACACCGAGGGCGAGATCATGGCCTCCACCCGGGCCTCCTTCGGCTTCCAGCACACCAATGCCACCGTCATCGGGGGGGGCAAGATGCGCCTGACCCCGGGGCTGGAGGACGACGCCCTCCTGGCGCGGCACACCCAGACCCTTGTCTGCGTGAACACGCTGATGACCGACCTGCAAACCGACATCGCCGGCAGGGACGACCTGGTCCCGGGAACCGCGGAGACGCTTCTCCGGAGGTCCTCGCTGATGGAGATCAGCACGGTGGAGGCACAGCGCACCTTCGACAACCTGCCGCGCGAAGCCGACCCCACCGAGCGCGATGCGGCCCGTCTCGCCTTGGTGAAGGCGCTGGCGGCGGACCCGGACTACTCGGCGAACCCGGTGCGGGCGCTGCGGCTGATCGGCGAGTTTTCGGCCGGCTTCCTGCTGGAAAACCGGGATGAGATCGACCAGTGTCGACAGAATGCCGAAGCCTGCCTCAGCAGATTCCGCCGGAAGACACCGGCCGAGACCCTGCTGGAGGAGGCCGGCAAGGCCCGGGCGGCGAATGACCTCGCCGGGCTCATCGAGATCCTCGCGCGCGATCGGGCCGGAGTCGCGCTGTCGGGCGAACAGCGCACCGCTCTCACTGGTCACGAAACCTGGCGCGACGCGCAGACGGCGGCGCTGGACGCGGAAGCCGAGGCGCGCCTCGTCGCTGCGCAGCAGGCGCGCGACCGGGGCGACGCGGCCGCGGCGAGGGCCGCGCTCGCCGTGCCGATGCCGGAGCCCAACAAGACCCTGCGCGCGCGGGAACTGACGGAGCTGGATGCCTGGTTGGACAGTGTCCGGGCCGCGATCCGGGAGAAGGCCACGCTGCTGCTGAAGAACGCGATGAAGAGCCTCGAGGCCGGGCTGGGCCGCTACACCGAGAAATATGTCTCGGCGCTCGAGACCCTGCAGGCCAGCAACCCGTCCGACCTGGCGCCCCAGATCACCGCCGAGACGCTCCGCGCGCTGCGCACGCGCTACGAAACCGAGATCGGCAAGTCGGAGCTCCAGCCGGGGCCGAGGCAGGGGATGCGGTAGCCCGCCGCCGGGGGCGCTGGCAGCCTCCGGCCGCCCCCGCGTGCACATTCGCACAGCTTTCGCGGGGTGGTTGCGGCCAGTCTGGAAGGCGGAGGGCCCGAGGGGCCTTCGTCAACCGCGCGAGGCATGCTACAATGGGGTATTTCCGGACTGCGGGTGATTTCCGAACGGCAACGGTGAGGCGGGCGCGGACGAAGGGCGGCTTGTTTTGAGCACGGACGCTTCCATCACGCTTATGGGCCCCTTTGCCCTGCGCCTCGGCGGATTGCGCCAGCCGCTGCACCTTGCCGGAAACTCCCTGCGCCTGCTGATGCTGCTTGCCGCCCACCACGACCGCGGCGTGCGCCGCGACCGGCTGATCGACGTGATCTTCCCCGAGCAGGACGCGGGCCGGGCCGCCTCGGCGCTCAACACCGCGGTCTGGCGCATCAAGAACTGCCTCGCCCCGCACGAGGGGCTGGGCATCGAATGCATCGACGCGGTGGTGCGGCTGCGGGTGACGCCGCCGGCCTGCGTGGACACCCAGCGCATCGAGGCGGCGGTGCTGGCCGCCACCGCCGCGCCGCCCGGGGCAGCGCTCGATTGCGCGCTGCGCCGCGAGCTCATCCTCGCGGTGGAGGGCGGGCGCGGCGTGTTCCTCGAAGGGGTGAACGAGCACTGGGTGCTGCCGCTGCGCGAGCGCTACTCGGCGGTCTACATCGAGGCGCTCACCCTGCTGATGCGCGACGCCGCCGCCCGCTCGGAGTTCGAGCGCGCCCTCACCCATGGCCGCGAGATCCTCGGGCTCGACCCGTTCCGCGAGGGCATGCAGTGCGAGGTGATGTGGCTCTACTTCGCCAACGGCCAGCGCGTGCAGGCCCTGCGGCAGTTCCGCAGCCTGGAGGCGCTGCTGAAGGAGGAGCTGGGCATCGAGCCCATCCCCGAGGCGCGGGCGCTCTTCGAGAGCATCCGCCGCGCCGCCCCCGTGCCGCCGCCGGGCGGCGCCATGCCCTGGCGCAGCGCCGACCCGCTCTCCGCGCTGCGCGAGGGCTGAGGGGAGGCCCGTCCGGGACGCGCCCGTCGAAGCAGGGGAGGACCCCACGGATCCCCCCCTCCCCGCGACCGCAGGCGCCCACCCCACCCCTCTCGCCCGGGCGACGAGCCCGGGCCGCGCCCGACCCTCCCCGCGGGAGGGCGCGTTGGCGATGTCTCCGGCCGCTCAGCCCTCGCTCGGGGCTTTCACGATAAAGCGCTCTCCACGAGCGCTGATGCGCCCGCCCGGGGTCGGGCGCGGCCCTCAGCACCCGGCTCAGGCGGGGGGAGCCGGGGCGTCCGCGGTTGATCGGCGCCCCGTGCCTGCGCTGTGACCGGCCTGTGACGCGCGCCCCGCCGGCGGCGTGACCGGGCGCCGAGCCGGGCGCGACCGCCCGGCCACACCCGCGTGAGCGACTCGCAGCCCGCCCCGCCTAGCCTGCCGCCATCCGTTCCCTCATCACCGCTCACCCATGACCGACATGCCCAGACGGCCCGTCCTTCCCACCAGCCCCGAAGTCAGGTCCTTCGTCCTGCGGGTGCGCATCGATGTCACGCACCGCCCGGACACGGCGATCGTCGACCTCGAGGACGTCTGCACCTCCGAGACCTGGCACTTCGCCTCGCTCGGGGAGGCCTTCGCCCAGATCCGGCGCTCGTCGGGCCTGCCGGGCGGGGCGGGCGGGGCGGGCGGGCCCACGGCGAAACCGCATTGAAAAAGAGGTCCACGCGATGATCACCCCCAGCTATCCCGGCGTCTACGTCCTCGAGAGGGCCTCCGGCGCGCGCTCCATCTCCGGGGTCGCCACCTCGATCACCGCCTTCGTGGGGATGACCCAGCGCGGGCCCGTGCGCGCGCCGCGCCGCGTGCTCTCGCCGCGTGATTTCGAGCGCATCTTCGGCCCCAGCGTAAACACCGGCGCCATGGCCGAGCAGGTGCGGCTGTTCTTCGACAACGGCGGCGGCGAGGCCTGGGTGACCCGCATCGCCCACGAGTCCGCCGCCGCCACCATCATGCTGCGCGGCGAGGACGGCACCGACCGGCTGCGCCTCGTCGCGCTGGAGGACGGGGCGGAGGGCAACAGCCTGCGCGCCGAGGTGGACTACGACACCGCCACCCCCGAGGCCACGTTCAACCTGCGCCTCTACCGCCGCGTGGCCCTGCCCGACGGCTCGGTGCAGGAGACCGACCCGGAGAGCTTCCCCAACCTCTCGATGAACCCCGACGACAACCGCCACGTGGCGCGCGAGGTGAACAACGTGAGCGCGCTCGCCCGCGTCGAGGTGCCGGGCACGGGTGCTGCCGGCCACGCCGAAAGCATCCTCTACGCCGGGCTGATCCTGCCCAATGCCGGGGCCGCGGGCGGCAACACCATCCGCGCCCGGCTGGGCGGGGCAGGGGACTACACCCTGCAGCTGCGCCTCAACGGCGGGCCGGCGAGCACGGTGAACGTGGCGGTGGGCGCGGGCCAGACCAGCATCGAGATCGCCACCGCCATCGGGGCGGCCATCCAGCAGCGCCTGCAGGACGAGGGCATAACCCAGGTCGTCACCGGCGCCACGATCAACCCCGGCAACCGGCGCTACATCACCCTCGCCATGCCCGGCGCCTCCTTCGAGATCCTGCCCGGGCCGGTGAACGACCTCGTGGTGCCGCTGATGCTCTCGGGCGCCTCCGGCGGGCTCTACATCGACCGCTTTGCCGCGAACCGGCCGGCGCCGAGCGGCTTCGTCTCGCAGATCCACGCGAACCGCGGCACGAACGACCTCGCCCGCATCACCACCTTCGCCGGCCACGACAAGGCCGGCATCGAGACCTGGACCATCACCGACGCGAGCCCCGCCGGCAGCCCGGCCACCGACCAGTCGGTGGTCTACCCGCTGCCCGGCGGGCTGATGATCACCGGCACGCGCTTTGCCGCCACCGAACCGGGCGACGCCTCGCTGGGCGCGCTCATCAACGTGCAGGAAAACCTGCAGGCCATCGCCGACGCGGTCTCCGCCGATCTCAACGAGCGCTGGAGCGCGGAGGTGCACGGGCTGCGGCTGGTGATGCGCCCGGCCTTCGGCACCTCGGATGCCGACCCCACGGCGGCCTTCGCCACCGCCTCCTCCGGCGTGACGGTGAACCTCGGGGCGGCGAACCAGATCCTCGAGGCCGCGAGCGACTACAACGTCGCCGCATACACCTTCGGAGACAACGCCACCGGCCTCGGCGGCGGCGCCTTCCAGGACCGCGCCGGCGCCACGGCGGGCGATGACGGCGAGCTGCCGCTGCCGGAGGATTACCGCGCCGCCTTCGGGGTGATGGAGCGCGAGGTGGATCTCTTCAACCTGCTGGTGCTGCCCCGGGCCCGCGCCTCGAACGGCACCCAGTCCGACACGGCGCGCAAGGATGCCTTCAACCTCGCCAGCAGCTTCGCCGCGCGGCAGCGGGCCTTCCTGCTCGCCGATCCGCCCTCCACCGACCCCGTGCTGCGCTGGGACGACGCGAACGAGGCCGCCGCCGGGGCCGACCTGTTCCGCATCGGCATGGACACCCGCAACAGCGCGGTGTTCTGGCCGCGCCTGCGCAGGTCCGACGGCAGTTTCCACGACCCCGCCGGCCCGATCGCCGGGCTGATGGCGCGCACCGACGGCACCCGCGGCGTGTGGAAGGCGGCCGCCGGGGTGGAGGCCACCCTGCGCGGGGTCACCGGGGTGGAATACCGCATGAGCGACCCGGAGAACGGCCTGGTGAACCCCGAGGCGGTGAACGCGCTGCGGGTCTTCCCCGACGGCATCCTGAGCTGGGGCGCGCGCACGCTGGTGGGCTTCGACGGCTCGGGCAACATGGATGACAAGTACATCCCCGTGCGCCGCACCATGCTCTTCATCGAGGAGAGCCTCTACCGCGGCCTGCGCTTCGCGGTGTTCGAGCCCAATGACGAACCGCTCTGGGCGCAGATCCGCCTCGCGGCCGGCTCGTTCATGAACACGCTGTTCCGCCAGGGCGCCTTCGCCGGCTCGAAGGCCTCGGACGCGTATTTCGTGACCTGCGACGCCACAACCACCACGGCGAGCGACATCAACCTCGGCATCGTGAACGTCATCGTCGGCTTCGCGCCGCTCAAGCCGGCGGAATTCGTGGTGCTCACCGTCACGCAGATCGCCGGCCAGGCCGAAGTCTGAGCCCGGGGCCCGGAAAGGAGACCGCCATGCAGTTCGCCGTGAACACCGCCCGCATCGACCCCTACAAGAACTTCAAGTTCCGCGTGTCCTGGGACGGCCGCACCGTCGCCGGGGTGAGCAAGGTCAGCGGCCTGAAGCGCACCACCGAGATGGTCGAGCACCGCGACGGGGCCGATGTCTCGACCGCGCGCAAGTCTCCCGGCCGCTCGGCCTTCGAGACCATCATGCTCGAGCGCGGCATCACCTATGACCACGCCTTCGAGGACTGGGCGAACCTGGTCTATTCGCCCGAGGGCGATGCCGGGGTCTCGCTGCGCCGCTTCCGCAAGGACATCATGATCGACCTCTACAACCTGCAGGGCGTGAAGGTGCTGAGCTGGCAGGTGTTCCGCTGCTGGGTGTCGGAGTTCACCGCCCTGCCGGAGCTCGACGCGAACGCCAACGCGGTCGCCTTCGAGTCGATCGGCATCACCTGCGAGGGCTTCACGCGCGATGTCGCGGTGGCCGAGCAGGCGGAGAGCTGAGGGCGCGATGATCCCCGAGCTGCACATCGGCGCGGGCGCGGAGGCGCTGCGGGCAGGCTTCCGCCCGCTCGACGGCGCGGCCGAGGCGGCGCTGGCCGCCGCCCCCGGCGAGGGGGCGGAGCAGGCGGCGCTGGGGCTCGCGCGCGCCCTCGTCTGCCGCCTCTCGCGCGGCGGCGCGGAGATCGCGCTCGAGGACCTCACCCTCGCCGAGTTCGACGCGCTGCTCGCCCATCTCGCCTGCGCCCTCGTCTCGCCCGTGCTCACCTGCGAGACCGGCTGCCCGGCCTGCGGCACCCGCTTCGAGTTCGCGCTCGACCTGCCGGCGCTGCAGGCGGCACTGGCGGCCGAGGCGGCGGGGGTATCGGTCGTCGCCGGCATCGCGACCGACCCGGTGAGCGGCCGCCGCTTCCGCCTGCCGCGCCTGCGCGACCAGGCCCTGCTGCGCGCCGAGGGGCCGGAGGCCTGGCTGCGGTCGCTCCTCCTCGAGGGCCCCTTCGCGCCGGAGCTCGAGGCCGAGATCGCCCGCGCCGCGCCTGTCCTCACCCAGGACGTGCAGGCCGCCTGCCCGGAGTGCGGGCGCGCAGGGCCGGTGCGCTTCGACATCGCGCGCTACCTCGTCGACAGTCTCGCCGGCGAGGCCGGGTTCCTCTGGCGCGAGGTGCATCTTGTGGCGCGCGCCTATGGCTGGGCGCTGGCCGAGATCCTCGCCCTGCCGCGCGAGGTGCGCCGCAGGCTCGCCGCCCTCGTGCTCGCCGACGCGACGGCGCTGAGGCGGGCATCATGACCGGGCTCATCCAGCGGCTGATGGAGCGTGGCGCGCCGGTCTCCGCCCCCGAGGCCGGGGTGGCGGCACGCAGCCTCTCGCCCGTGGCGGAGTTCGACCAGCGCCTGCAGGGCGGGCTCTTCGACGACCTGCCCCTGCCACCGCCCCCCGGCACGCCCGAACCGGAGGCCCTGCCCGCGCCGGAGCCTGCGCGCCCCGCGCCCCGCGCAGCATCGCCCGCCGCACCCCGCAGCACCGCAGGGCGATCCGCGCCGGCGGCGGCGCCGCCGGAGCAAACCGCCCCCAAGCCCCCCCCGCTCCGGCTCGAACAGTATCCGCCGCGGCCCGCCGCCCTTCCGCCCGCCCCGCCCTCCGCACAGCCCCCGGCACCCGTCC
>NZ_QRGC01000024.1 GCF_003448965.1 Oceanicella sp. SM1341 | reverse complement strand
GGCTGGGGCGCTTCGGCATCACGATCTGAGGGGGCGGGCATGACACAATCCCCCGGCCCCCCGCGCGAGAGAGAAAAGCCCATGCGCCTCGACCGCACCGTGAGCGTCGGCAACCTGATCTCCATCGGCACGATGATCGTGGTGGTGACGGCGACCTACGCGACCATGCAGGCGCGCATCGGGGCGGTGGAGGATGCCGGCGCCGAGCGCACCCGCCGCGTCGAGCAGCTCGCCGACCGCATGCGCCTCGCCGAGATCACCGCCGCCGGCGACCGCCAGAAGCTCGACAACATCCTCGCCGCCATCGGCGAGCTCAAAACTGCGATCGAGCGGCGAAAGGAGTGAGAGGGGAAATCGCCCAGGCGTTGCTCGGGAGGCCCGCCTGGGCGAGATCGCCAACTCTCAGATCCGTATACTGTGAGCGGGCGGGAACTCCCCTGATGTCGGTGAGGGGGAAATCAGGGGTATCGGGCTGAGGGGCACGATTTACTGAGACTGTCCGCCAGCCAGTCAGCGAAATAGCCAACACACAATCCATAGCTTCAGGCGGTCATCTGCGCGAGTCGATTTTTGCATGAGGTCTGCCCAATCTCTTCCACCCGGAGATCCCCCATGAGAACATCCCCAAAAGGCGTGGCCGCCCTGGCCGCGCACGAGGGCCTTGTGCCCGCTCCCTACCGCGACACCAAGGGCATCTGGACCTTCGGCATCGGCCACACCGCCGGGGCAGGGGGCCCGGACCCCGGCGCCATGCCCACCGGCATGCCCGAGGATCTCGACGCGGCCATCGCCCGGGCGGTGAAGATCTTCCGCGCCGACCTCGCGCTGTGCGAGGCCCGTGTTTTGGCGGCGGTCGCCGTGCCCCTCTCGCAGCACGAGTTCGACGCGCTCGTGTCCTTCGACTTCAACACCGGCGGCATCACCCGCGCGCGGCTGGTGGAGCTGCTCAACGCCGGCGACCGGCGCGGCGCGGCGCTGGCCTTCGACAACTGGCACAAGCCGCCCGAGATCATCCCGCGCCGCGATGCCGAGCGCGAGCTGTTCCGCGCCGGCACCTACCCCGAGAAGCCGGTGCCCATCTGGCGCGCCGACACGGCCGGTCGCCTGCAGGGCGTGTTGCGGGTGATGCCGGTGGCGGAGTTCCTGGCGCTGGTGGAGCCCGAGCCGCTCGAGCCGGAACCAGACCCCGAGCCGGAGCCGCCCGCGCCCCGGCCGTCCCTCTTCGCCCGTATCCTCACCTGGCTGACAGGAGCCTGACATGCACACCATCCTCAACGCCCTCGCCCCCGTGGCGCTTGAGCTCGCCGGTACCCTCGCCTCGGTGCTGGTCGCCTGGCTCGCCCTCGTCGCGAAACAGCGCCTCGGACTCGATATCGAAGCGAAGCACCGCGCCGCCCTCGATGCCGCCATCATGACCGGGGTGCGGCTCGCGCTGCGCCGGGCCGGCGTGACGCTGCCGGCCACCGGCGCGCTGCCGGATGCCGCGCAGGTCGAGACTGCCGTCGATTACGTGAGGCGCTCGGTGCCCGATGCGGTGAAGAGGCTCGGCGCCTCCGAGGACGTTCTGCGGGCCAAGGTGGCCGCGGCGCTCGGTGGGGCGGGGTAGGACGCTGGCCCGCCGCTCCTGACACCAGCCCCCGCCGCCGCGGCGGGGGCCCGGGCTGCGCCAACAGCCCGAACCACACGGCCTAACTTTGAGACGAGACCGTGCCGACCAGGATCGAATCGAAGTGGTCGCCCGTGCCCGCGCGGGCCGCGCGACCTGACACGGATTCACCTCATGGAACAAGTGCGCGCTGCCGCACCCGTCGCCCCCTGGCTGGGCGGCAAGAGGGCCCTGCACCGGACCCTCATCGATCGCATCTCCCGCATTCCCCACAAGACCTACGTCGAGCCCTTCGTCGGCATGGGCGGTGTCTTCCTGCGCCGCCCCTTCCGTCCGCGGCTCGAGGTCGCCAACGACCGCAACGGCGAGATCGTGAACCTCTTCCGCATCCTCCAGCGGCACTACGCCTATCTCATGGACACGATGCGCTTCCACGTGACCGCCCGCGAGGAGTTCGAACGCCTGCGCCGGACCGACCCCGCCACGCTCACCGACCTGGAGCGCGCCGCCCGGTTCCTCTACCTGCAGCGCCTGGCGTTCGGCGGGCAGGTCAGCGGAGTGTTCGGGGTGTCGCCGACGAGCAGCCCGCGGTTCGACATCTCCCGGCTCGGTCCGCTGCTGGAGGCAGCGCATTCCCGGCTCACCCCGTCGCATCTGCGAATTAACCTTCTCTTAACCGTTCCGCGCCAATATGGAATTGTCCTGCCGCGCAATCACTCCCTCCCCTTGCGTCGGCGGGCTTGCTGTTTGTTGCGCAGGGTTAATCTTCTGCGTTTTCGTCCAGAGCAGCGAGTTCCGGGCGCTGGCTTTCCCCCGACCTTTCCAGCGCCCGGGACAAGATCGTTCGGTCGGGGTTTTCCCACGCCGCTTCCAGGTTTAGGTTGCAATTAATAAGGCTGCCGATGAGACCCTGCGGAGATTGGCCATGCGCTCCCCTTACGAGAATCTGCCTTCCGAGGCCTTTTGGCGCGCCGCAGTGGCGGAACGTCACCCGCAAGACATGGAGGGGTTGTATAAGCGCAAATTCGACATCCTCCCCGAAACCAAGATTGTTACTGCGGGCAGTTGCTTTGCCCAGCACCTCGGCCGTCACCTGAAGCGGAGAGGTTTTAATGTTCTCGACAAAGAGAGAGCTCCGGTAGGTTTGAGCGAGGCTGAAGCCCAACGGTTCGGCTACCAGCTCTACTCGGCGCGCTACGGCAATATCTATACGGTTCGTCAGCTTCTGCAGCTGCTGCAGGAAGCCACTGGAAAGGGCTGGATGGAAATCGAAGGGTGGGAGAAGAACGGCCGTTGGTACGACCCACAGAGACCCACTGTGGAGCCCTCTGGACTTGATAGCTTGGATGAGCTGATCGAACATCGACGGCAGCACTTGAGGCGGGTGCGCAGCGCGTTTTCTGAGGCACAAGTGTTCGTGTTCACTTTTGGCCTTACTGAGGCATGGGAACGCTGCGATACAGGAAGGGTCTATCCGACGGCCCCTGGTACGATCGCAGGCTCCTACGATCCTGAGAAGACACGCTTCAAAAATTTCCGCTTCGAGGAAATCATGAGCGACTTTCTGAAGGTTGTGGACATCGTTCGGGAGTTTAACCCGGACATACGCGTTCTAACGACTGTGTCGCCGGTACCACTTACAGCCACGGCTACAGGGAATCATGTGCTTACCGCGACGAGCTATTCCAAATCGGTGCTACGCGCTGTGACTGGTCAACTTTCTGAGGATAGCGCGTTTATCGACTACTTTCCTTCCTACGAGATAGTCACTGCTCCCTCGAGCAGAGGCTTCTATTTCGAACCGAACCTTCGATCCGTGAACAAAGCCGGCGTTGATAGGGTGATGGAGATCTTTCTGGGCGCGCATGGCGCTGACATCGCCGATCCGAGCGCTGCACGGAAAAGCAATACGGCCCGGAGGCGGGCCAGACTATCGAGTGAAGACGACGTTGTGTGTGAGGAAATCATGCTGGATGCCTTCTCTAAATGACCAAGATCTGCGTTATGGGGGATTCTCATCTCTGGACCATCCGGAAGGCGTTTTCTCAAGGTGCGAATCTGGAAGGCGTAGACGCCGTTCACTTCGCCGGAGCGGCTGGCACTGGACTCTATAGTCTTCAGGCAAACGGCTCCTTCATCCAATTGCCGGGTGATAACTATCGCAGCCTGCACGGCTTTGACGAAACCGGTTCGCTCGATATGAGCGAATTCTCTGCACTTGTGATCATCGGCCTCGGATCCTCCGTCCGGGCGTCCCTGCCACTCTATAATAGATGGCGGACGACCAAGATGGACACGGAGAAATCGGTAACTCTCGTATCACTTTCATGCTTCGCCACTGCTGAAGCAGGATTGCTCCGCCAGTGTGGGGCGATGACGGTCGCTGCTTGCATTCGCAGGGCTACGCAGGTGCCGATCGTAGTAATTCCCGACCCGTATCCGCTTTCTGAGATCACGCAGCGGGATGAGGCTTGGGATATTGTGGAGGCAGATCAATCGCTTCTCCGAGAACTCCACTGGGCGGCCGCTCGAGCAGCGCTGCCTGCGGGAGGCATTCTGATCGAGCAGCCTCCTGAGACGATGGACGGACTGCTCCATACCAAGACCGAGTTTTCAGCTAACATCTATAAGGAAGATCCCAGCAAGCGCGAATTTTACCACATGAACGAGGGCTACGGTCACTTATTGGTTAAAGAGCTGGACCTTTTCCTGTCTGCACTTATGGGCAGTAATTTGGATACATCTCTCGCGGCTGTATCTCAATAAGCGCTTTCAGATCTCTCTCTAAGCATGCGTCTAAGGTCGGTTAGGATCGCACGATAGGTTTCATGGGTCCAGTCCAGAGAAACCGTCTCGGACCTGATGGAAGTTCCGCCTTCCGAGAGCTTCAGGCCTCGGAGCTTCGCTGCTTCATTTGTCAGAACCGAAGCGATATTGCAGAGTATCGCTTCGGCTTCTGGGCTTTGCAGATTTTTCATAGCGGTCAGACCTGTTCACAGCTTCTCGATCTATGTGAGTGTCGGCCATAGCACTTAATGAACCATTAATGTCCGAACGCCATCATCATATGGCCCATCAACCGCCCTTCATCGACCGAGCCCCAAAAGGTCGTGATCGCCCGCAATTATGAGCTACTCCCCGATCGTTGGACAGGATCTGGCGTAATTTGAGCTACTCGTTGCACCTGCTGATCGAGTTGGTTGATATCATTTCTCTGCCGGTAAACCAGCGCCGGTGGCTTGCCGCCGAGTGCTGAGTGCGGGCGCTGGTGGTTGAAGAAGGTCATCCATTTCCAGATAGCCGCTTTTGTTTCCGAACCGGTCTCCCAGGCATGCAGGTGGACACACTCGTACTTCAGGGTGCGCCACAGCCTCTCGATGAAATGTTGTCGAGGAACCGGCCTTTCCCGTCCATCGAAATTCGCACGTCGGATCGGCGGAGCCTGTCCGTCCAGGCGAAGGACGTGAACTGGGATCCCTGGTCCGTATTCATGATCTCAGGCGGGCCGAACTTGTGGATGGCCTGGTTGAGCGCTTTGCCTCAGAGTTGGAGCGTTAGACGATTGATCCAGTGGATCAATCGTAGCGAGCAGCCGCAATGCGCCACGGGCTGTCCGCACGGCGTCGCCGTCGGCATCGGACCAGATCTTGTGCGGCTCCTCCGGGTCGCGGAGGAACTCGCCCAGGGCGCCGAAGGACCCCAGTGCCCAGGCGGTTCCGGCGTCGGACAGGAGGCGGTGCAGCAGTGATGCGGTCATGTCATGTCCTCCTCGGGGCGGGGGAGGGGCAGGCGCGTCCAGGGCAGGAGCCAGGGGGCTCCGCCTTCGGTGCCGCGCAGCACGGTGATGGAGAAGGCCTGTGCCAGCCGGATGTCGCCGAGCACCTCGGCGGGCGGACCGTCGGCCAACACCCGCCCGCCGACCAGCAGCATGAGGCGGTCGCAGAAACGTGCGGCAAGCGCAAGGTCGTGCAGGATCAGCGCCACGGCGCCGCCGGCCCGGGCGCGGGCACGCAGCAACTCGAGAATGTGAAGCTGGTGATGCGGGTCCAGCGCTGCCACTGGCTCGTCTGCGAGCAGCAGCGGCGCCTCTACCGCCAGGGCGCGCGCCAGCAACACTCTCATGCGTTCACCGCCCGAAAGCGTGTCGGCACGCCGTTGCGCGAGGGCGGATACCCCGGTCGCCTGCAGGGCGGCGTCAACGGCGCGGGTGTCTGCCGCCGGATCCGCCGGGCCGAGGCGGCCGCGATGCGGGAGCCGGCCGAGGGCGACGGTCTCGCGCACGCTGAGCGGCCAGTGCACCGCCGCACCCTGTTCGAGGTAGGCAACCGTGCGGGCGCGCTGCCGGGGCGAAGGGGTGTGGCCGTCCAGGGTCACCCGGCCGGCCTCCGGCTCCTGCAGCCCGGCAAGCAGCCGCAGCAGGGTGGATTTGCCGGCGCCGTTCGGCCCGATGATGCCGACGATTTCACCGGGGCGGAGGTGGAAATCCACCCCGTCGAGCACAAGGGTGCCACTCCGCCTCCCGGATCCGTGCCGGGCGGCAAGACCTTTTCCGACCAGATGCGTCATGCCGGGCCCCTCAGCCGCCGCAGCAGCCAGAACAGGAACGGCGCCCCGACGAGGGCGGTCACCACGCCCAGCTTCAGTTCCGGCTGGACCGGCAGCAGCCGCACGGCGATGTCGGCGGCGAGGGTGAGCACCGCGCCGCCCAGGGCGCTTGCCAGCAGCAGTGCCCCGGGTCGGTGCCCCACGGCCGGACGCAGCAGGTGCGGCACCACCAGCCCGACAAAGCCGATCGCCCCGGAGACCGCCACGGCACTGCCCACCGAGAGCGCCGTGCCCAGCACCACGCGCAGCCGCAACCCCACCAGGCTGAAGCCGAGGCTGCCGGCCGTGTCCTCGCCCAGGCTCAGCGCGTCGAGCGCCGGGGCGGTGGTCGCGAGCAGCAGCCAGCCCGCCGCCATCAGCGGGGCGGCGAGCAGCACGTGCTCGAAGCTCCTGTCCTGCAGCGAGCCCATCAGCCAGAACACGATTTCCAGCGCCGCGTAGGGATTCGGCGAGAGGTTGAGCGCGAGCGCCGTGAGCGCTCCGCACAGGCTGGAGATCGCCACGCCCGCGAGGATGATCTGCAACGTGCCCGCGCCGCGCCCGGCGATGGCGGCGATGGCCAGTGTGGCCAGCACCGCCCCGGCGATGCCGCCGAGCGGCAGTGCCAACGGCACCAGCAGTGCGAGGCCGGAGTAGAAGGCCGCCACGGCACCGAAGGCGGCCGCGGCGGAGACACCGATCACCCCCGGGTCGGCCAGCGGATTGCGCAGCAGGCCCTGCAGGGCAGCGCCGCTGATCCCGAGGCTGAACCCCACGAGTAGCCCGATAATCGCCCGGGGCAGGCGCAGCTCCGCAAAGACCAGCCGGGGAACGCTCTCGCGCCCGGACCACCAGTCCGCCAGGGCCGAGGGGATGTCGAGCGGCGCATAGCCGGTCGCCGCGGAGACGCCGGTGAGCAGGAGCGCTGCCAGCAGCAGGGCCGCAGTCAGCGCCTGGGAGCCGGGCACGCTGCTCATGGCGCGGCCGCCGCGATGCGCGCGGCGGCGCGCGACAGCCGTTCCGCGGCCTCCGCAACGCCGGGGCCGGCGCAGGTCCACAGCCGCGAGGGCAGGGGGATGATCTCGATCTTCCGCCCCAGCCGGCGCAGGGCGGGGTGATGCAGCGCCCGGGTCGCGAGCGCGGGCGGCCGCCCTTCCGGCGCGTCGATGATGAGCACGTCCGCGCCGGCGAGAATGGCCGTCTCGAGCGGAATTGTGTCGTAGGCCTCGAGGCCGAGCCGGCCGGCAAGGTTCTCGAACCCCGCACGGGTGATGATCTCGTCGACCAGCGAGCCCGGGCCGACCGTGAAGCCGTTGGGGCTGAGCACCAGCACGGTGGGTGGATGCGCGGGGCGCGGTGGCAGGGCATCGAGCCGCGCCTCGATCACGCGCAGCATGGCGCGGCCCTCCGCGGACTGGCCGAGTGCCGCGGCAAGGCGGATGATCTCGTCGCGCATCTCCGCCAGGGTGGAGGGCACGCCGGCCACGTAGACATCGCGCCCGGCGCTGCGCAGGAAACGTGTGGCCGCTCGCGTCGTGTACCGGCCGGCAAGCACCAGGTCCGGGTCGAAGCGGATCACCTCCTCGGCCAGCCCGTGATTCGCCGGAAACCGGGCCGCCTGGTCGGCGACGGGTGAGCTTGCCGGGTCCTGTGCCATCCAGGTGACGGAGGCAAGTCGCTCCTCCGGCAGCAGCGCGATCGCCAGCGCATCGGTGCACAGGTTCATCGACACCACGCGTTCGGGCGCGGCGGGGGCAGGCCCGGCCGTGGCCGGTGCTGCCTGCGCCAGCAACAGCGCGAGGCCAGCGGCTGCTCCGGCTCCCCGGAGCATCAGAAGGCCACCCTCAGCCCTGCATAGGCGGTGCGCCCGGCGCCGCCGTAGGTGTAGACCTCCTCGTATTCGGTATCGAAGAGGTTCTCGACCCGTGCGAACAGCTCGGCGGCTTCGCTCACCTTGTAGGCGGCGGCGAGGTTCACCAGCGTGTAGCTGTCCAGGCTCACCACGCTGCGGGTGTAGGCCGCGTCATACGCCCAGTCCTTCTGGGCGCCGTTCCACACGAGGCCCAGGTTCACGTTCGCCTTTCCGGAGAGGAAGCGGTAGTTCACATCGAGGCTGGCTGAATGGCGGGGCCGGCGCACCAGTTCGGCACCGGTGGCGTCCTCGCCGTTCATCCAGGTGTAGGAGGCGCGGAAGGTGAGCGCGTCCACTGGCTCCAGCGCAAGGCCCAGTTCCACGCCCTCGATGGCCGAGGTGCCCGCGACGTTCACCGAGGTCTCGCCGGTGCCCTGGATGAGATCGGTGATGCGCTGGTTGAAATAGGTCACGCTCAGGGTGCCGCGGTCCTGCCAGAAGGCCTGGTCGATGCCCATGTCCCAGCCGCGAGCGGTTTCCGGATCGAGATCGGGATTACCCTGGTAGGTGTCGGTGTAGCCGTAGAGCTCAAAGAGCGTGGGGTTCTTCACGCCCGTGCCGTAGGAGGCGCGCAGCTTTGTGCCGGTGGCGTCGAAGGTGTAGGCCGCCGTGGTGCGCCAGGTGGTGGCGTCGCCGAAGAGGTCGTTCATGTCCTGCCGCACGCTTGCGGTGAGGAACAGATCGTCCCAGAGGCCGAGCTGATACTCGCCCACCATGCCGGTCTGGCCGATGGAGCGGTCGAAGCTTGACCAGGCGCTCTCGCTGGTCGCCTCGTCCTCCTCGTATTCCAGGGCGAAGGTGATGCGGTGCGAGACCTCGGGCAGAGCCGTGGCCCGCAGCGCGAGGGTGCTTTGCCAGTCGAGCTTGGTCTTGTTGCCCTCGTAGCGACTGGTGACGGCGCCGTCGGCAAGATAGTTGAGCTGATGCTGGGTGCGGCTCACGCCGAAGGTGTTCTGCCAGCGGCCCTCGAACAGATCGAGCCGCGCCTGGGCCCTGCCAAAGAGCTGTCGGCCATCTGAGGCGGAGGGCGCGTCGGTGGCGCCGATCCCGCCGATGAAATCGTCGCTCTCGGCGCGAAAGTCCGTCCATCGGCCCACCAGGTCTATGCGAAGGTTCGACAGCGGGTCGAAGCCAAGCTTGGCAAAGCTGGTGGTGTTGCGATAGCCGTCGCGCTCCGGGTTGCCCAGCCATTCTGCGGCGCTCGAGAAGCCTTCGGTGCGCAGGGTTCCGATGCTGGCGAGGTAGTCGAACCCTTCCGTTGCGCCGCTCAGGGTGGCGTGACCGGAGAAGCTGGCCCTCGTGCCCCCTTCGATTTCGCCCGAGACGGAGGGGGCGCCTTCTCCCTTGCGGGTGATGATGTTGATCACGCCCCCCACCGCGTCGGAACCGTAGAGCGCGCTCTGCGGCCCGCGCAGGACCTCGATGCGGGCGATGTCCTGCGCCAGGAGATGGGCGAAGTCGAACTCGCTGCCGCTGGCCGGGTCGTTCACCTCGATGCCGTCGATGATGACGAGGGTCTGGTTGCCCTCGGAGCCGCGCAGGCGCACCTGGGTGAGGCCGCCGATCGTGCCGGTGCGGTTCACCGAAACACCGGGCACGCTACGCAGCACGTCGGAGACCACGCGCACCTGCCGCTCCTCCAGTTCCTCCGCCCCGATGATCGTGACGGCGCTGCCGACTTCGCGTTCGGGTGTGGGCACGCGGTTGGCGGTGAGCACGATCGGATCCAGCGTGATGGGATCGGCCTCGCTGCCGGCCTCGTCCTGCGCGGCGGCGGGAAGCGCGACGAGCGCTGCGAGAGGCAGGAGAGCGGGCAGGGGCAGACAACGGCCCTGAGGCCTGGGACGGATATGGAGCATGGGTTCCTCGAACGGGACGCCAGGTGGCACGTCACCGCGAACGAGACCCTCCCGGCAGGCGCCTCTCGGCATCCTGTCCGGATTGGCATCCATCGGCTCACCCCGTCCGACGCGCACGCGCATGACCACGACAGACGGCAGGTCTCCTGGCTCACGGGTCTCTGCGCGCCGTCGCCTTCCCGGGAGGTCCCAGTGGCGCGATGACGAAGCGCTCGCCGCTTACAGTTGCGGGGGCAGCCGCGGCATTGGGGCTGCACCCCGCACCGCGTTCCCTTTTGATCCCCGAAGGGAACCGTCTGTCCGGGCTCGTAAGTGTCGGAGGCGCGGGCGACAATGCGACGAAGGCGCGCATCATTTTCTGGCTCAGCGCGAAAGCCCCCATGACAGTTACTCCGCCGAACACGCATGAGGAGGCGACCGCCTGGACGCGTTCGTGCTTCCTGGGCAAACTGCGCTCCTGAAGCTTCTCAGTAGCTCTCGACTTCAGCTCTCGACGTCTGGCGCCGGGCGTCCGTCACGGAACATCCGAAGCTTTGGGCGGGCGGCAATCCGCGCGCGGAGAGCGTCTGGATCCAGCAGTGCGGCTTCCAGCATCCGGTTCCCGTGCGCCAAGAGGTCTGCCCGTTCGTCCGCGTCGAGCTCAAGCGTCTCAACATAGGCAATCCAGTCGCGGATCGACTGCACGTCAAACGGGTTAGGATCGTCGACGAAAGACTTGTGCATTTCGATATCACCGTTCACGTCCAGGGGGAGCGGGCAGGCCACCGGCACCCCGATGAACTCGTCAGAGCGTTCAAGGGGAGATCCGAAGCGTCCGCGCTCCCTGAAGATGCAGGTGCCCACCCGGATTACGTGAAGCGCTCCATGCCCGGTGTGACCGAACACTCGCGATGAAGGCGCCGCTGCTACACGAATCGCGAACGCCGAGCAGATCACTGTGGGTGGATTGTGGGTGGCTTCACGCAATCCGTTGCGTTTCGGTGCCTATCCGTTCCACTTGCGTTCTGTTCGGTCAAAATTGACCGTCCTGCAACGCCTTGAAATAAATGGATATTTGGAGCGGGCGACCGGGTTCGAACCGGCGACCCTCAGCTTGGGAAGCTGATGCTCTACCAACTGAGCTACACCCGCCTTGACGCGCAACATACAGTGCCGGGGGCCGGGCGCAAGCGGTATTTGCAGGGGGGGAGGCGGGCCCGCGCGGGGCCCGCCTCCGGGAAGATCAGCTCAGGCTGGCGCAGAAGGACTTGATGCGCGCGGCCGCGGCCTTCAGCGTGTCGTCCGAGGTCGCGTAGCTCACCCGGAAGTTCGGCGACAGGCCGAAGGCCGCACCGTGCACCACCGCGACGCCCTCGGCCTCGAGCAGCTCGGAGACGAAGTCCTCGTCGGTCTCGATCACCTTGCCGGCGGGGGTCTTCTTGCCGATCAGCCCCGCGATGGAGGGATAGACGTAGAAGGCACCCTCGGGGGTGGGGCACTCGATGCCCTCGCACTCGTTCAGCAGGCCCACGATCAGGTCGCGGCGGCGCTGGAAGTGCTCGAGGCTCATCGGGATGTAGTCCTGCGGGCCGTTGAGGGCCTCCACCGCCGCCCACTGCGAGATCGAGGACGGGTTGGTGGTCGACTGGCTCTGCAGCTTGCGGATGGCGGTGATGAGCTCCACCGGGCCGGCCGCGTAGCCGATGCGCCAGCCGGTCATCGCGTAGGCCTTGGAGACACCGTTGACCGTGAGCGTGCGCTCGTAGAGGCCCGGCTCCACCTCGGCGGGGGTGCAGAACTCGAACGGCGGGTAGGCGATGTGCTCGTACATGTCATCGGACATCAGCCAGACATGCGGATGGCGCATCAGCACCTCGGTGAGGGCCTTCACCTCGGCGCGGGTGTAGCCGGCGCCGGTGGGGTTGGAGGGCGAGTTGAACACCAGCCACTTGGTCTTGGGCGTGATCGCGGCCTCGAGCTGCTCGGGGGTGATCTTGAAGCCCTGGTCGAGCCCGGCCTCGATGACCACCGGCGTGCCGCCGCCCAGCAGCACCATGTCCGGGTAGCTCACCCAGTAGGGCGCCGGGATGATCACCTCGTCACCGGGGTTCAGCGTGGCCACCAGCGCGTTGTAGATCACGTGCTTGCCGCCCACGCCCACGGTCACCTGGCTGGGCTGGTACTTCAGGCCGTTCTCGCGCTCGAACTTGGCGCAGATCGCCTTCTTCAGCTCGGGGATGCCGTCGGGGGGCGTGTACTTGGTGCGGCCCTCGTCCATCGCGCGCTTGGCGGCGTCCTTGATGTTCTCGGGGGTGTCGAAGTCGGGTTCGCCGGCGCCAAGGCCGATCACGTCCCGGCCTGCGGCCTTCAGCTCCGCCGCCTTGGTGGTGACCGCCACGGTCGGTGAGGGTTTCACGCGGGCGAGGCTTTGCGAAAGGAAGGTCATCGGATGCTCCGGATGGGTCAGGAATGGCGCAGCAATACTGCCGCTACGTAAGAACGGCAAGCGGCGTGGTATACCGAATCGGCCCGGCCGCGGCTTTTTTCCCGGCCCCCGCCATGCTAGGGAGGGCCCCCCGGGACGAAACGACGAGAAAGGTGCGCCATGACCTCCGACGAAGACTGGGCCTCGGACGACTATACCGACGGCGCCGCCACCTTCGGCGACAGGGTGACGGCCGCGCGCGAGGCCCTCGGCCTCAGCGTCTCGCAGCTCTCGCGCCAGCTCGGCGTGAAGACCGAGACCATCCTGAACTGGGAGGCCGACCGCTCCGAGCCCCGCGCCAACAAGCTGCAGATGCTCGCCGGCGTGCTCAATGTCTCGCTGGTCTGGCTGATGACCGGCGAGGGCGAGGGCCCGGTGGTCGAGAGCGGTGCCGAAGGGCTGCAGGGGCCGATCCTGCAGGAAATCCGCGCCATCCGCATCGAGCAGCTCCGCCTGGCCGACCGGCTGGCCCGGCTGCTGCGCCGCCTGCCGGGCTGACGCGCGCGCCGCGGGGGCTGGACAGCGCCGGCCGCCGCGCCATCCTGCGAAGACGGGAACCACCCGCAAGACGTGAAGGGAGAGCAGCTTGGGCATTGGCGTTGATTATGGCGGCACGAAGATCGAGGCCGTCTACCTGAGCAAGGACGGCACCGAGGCCGGCCGCACCCGCGTGCCCACGCCGCGGGGCGATTACGAGGGCTCGGTGCGCGCCGTGGCGGACCTCGTCCGCCGGGTGGAACAGCAGGTGGGCGTGCAGGACGCGCCGGTGGGCGTGGGCATCCCCGGCTCGATCTCGCCGCACACCGGCTTCGTGCGCAACGGCAACGCCACCTGGCTGTTCGAACACGCCTTCGACAAGGACCTGGGCGCCGCCCTCGGCCGCCCGGTGCGGGTGGCCAACGACGCGAACTGCCTGGTGCTTTCCGAGGCGCTCGACGGGGTCGCGAAGGGCGCGAAATCGGTGTTCGGCGTGATCCTGGGAACCGGCGTGGGCTGCGGCACCGTGATCGACGGGCGCATCCTCGAAGGCTACAACGGCATCGGCGGCGAATGGGGGCACATCCCGCTCATCGCCACCACGCCGGAGGAGCTGCACGGGCCGAAATGCTTCTGCGGCCGGCACGGCTGCCTCGAGATGTGGCTCTCGGGCCCGGCGCTGGCCGCCGATTTCGCCCGGGCGGTGGAGCAGGGCGAGGCGCCCAAATCGCGCGAGGTGGTCGAGCTTGCCCAGGCCGGAGACCCCGAGGCCCGCGCCGCGCTCGACCGCCATGTCGCCCGGCTCGCGCGCATGCTGGGCATGATCGTGAACATCATCGACCCCGAGGTGATCGTGCTCGGCGGCGGGTTGTCGAACATGGAGCACCTCTATACCGAGGTGCCGGACGCCATGCTGCCGCATGTCTTCGCCGATTCCGCGAAGATCAACCTGCGCAAGGCGATGCACGGAGACAGCTCGGGGGTGCGCGGCGCCGCCCGGCTCTGGGAGCAGGATTATGGATTCGACTGAAGCACCCGAGATCACCCTCAAACGGCTGCGCATCCGCAGCTGGCGGCGCGGCATGAAGGAGATGGACATCATCCTCGGCGGCTTCGCCGACACGCGCCTCGCCGCCCTGAGCCCCGAGCGCATCGCCCGCTACGAGCTGCTGCTCGAGGAAAACGACCAGGACCTGTTCCTCTGGGTCACCGGCCGCGCGCCGGTGCCCGAGGCGCATGCCGGCATCGTCGCGGAGATCCGCGAAGGCATGGGACCAAAATAGGAACATTTTGTTCCGTCATTAACCGAAAATTTCGGGATCTGGCTCAGTCTCCTCCCCGTCAACATCAAGCGGGGAGAAGCGGAATGTCGTTCCTGTCGTCTATCAAGGGCTCTGACGCGACGCCTGAAAAGGTGTCGCTCGAAGGTTACATCGACATGCTGTCGCTGGTCGAACGCCTGCACCGGCTGCTTCTCGACGTGATCAAGGACGAGTTCGAGCGCCTCGGCGTGCTCGACATCAACGCGGTGCAGGCGCTCCTGCTGTTCAACATGAGCGACAACGAGGTGACGGCGGGCGAGCTCAAGAGCCGCGGCTACTACCAGGGCTCCAACGTCTCCTACAATCTCAAGAAGCTGGTGGAGGCGGGCTACATGCACCACCAGCGCTGCGACATGGACCGCAGGGCGGTGCGCGTGAAGCTCACCGAGCGCGGGGCGCGCATCCGCAAGGTGGTCTCCGACCTCTTCGCCCGCCACGCCGACGGGCTCTACCGCGAAGGCCGGCTGGACGGTTCCACCGTCACCGAGATGAACCTCGCCATGCAGCGGATCGAGCGCTACTGGAGCGATCAGATTCGCTACATCTACTGAGGCCGGGGCCGTGGTGCGCCACCCGCGTCTCCGACCGGCCGGCTGCAGCCCCGGGTTGCGGCGCGCAGCGGGGTGCAGCGCTGGCGCGAATCCGCCCGGGCCGGGCCGTTTCCGGCGGAATCTTGCCACCCTTGCGGGGATATCTTCATCTTGTGTGAAAGTTCCGGCATTTCGCCAAATCTGTGCTAAGCTTTGTTGCGAAAGAGCCGGGAAAGCCTGTATGGAGGGCTTCTCAACCGGGATAACAAAGGCGCAGGCCACGAGCTTGCGCGAGGCGATGAGCGCAGGATGCGGGACGAGAGCGTCATAGCCCTTCAGGGGTTTGACTCCTATGAGCTCCGGCTGGGTGATGAACTCAGGGGAGAACGCGCGTCGCTTGGGAAGTCGCTGCTCGACGTGCAGCGCGACCTCAAGATCAAGGCCGCCTACATCGACGCGATCGAGAACTGCGACGCCTCCGTCTTCCCGAATCGCGGCTTCATCGCCGGCTACGTGCGGGCCTACGCGCGCTACCTCAATCTCGACGCCGAGGAGACCTACCGCCGCTTCTGCGACGAATCGGGCTTCCGCGGCGTGAACTCCGACCTCGCCGGCATGTCGCAGGCCCGCCGCCAGCAGAACGTGCCCGGCTCCGCGCGCTCGATCTCCGACGAGATGCTGCGCAAGTCGCGATTCGCGCGGCCCACCGCCCCGGACATCTCCTTCGCCGCCCTTTCCGGCCTCGGTTCGGTGCTGATGCTGGCGCTGCTCATCGGGGGGCTGGGCTACGGCGGCTGGTACCTGCTCAAGGACATCCAGCGCATCGGCTTCGCCCCCATCGCCCAGGTGCCCGACGTGCTCGACGAGCCGAGCGCTCCCGTCGCGCCCGAAGGCAGCGAGATCGCCTCCGGCGCGCCTTCGGCAACCAGCCCGCGCGAGCTCGCCCTCACCGAGATCTACGCGCCCCGCCTCGAAGCGCCGGAGATCGAGCCGCGGGACGGCCCGATCGCCGCGATCGACCCCAATCGCATCGGCCATTTCGCCCCGCGCCTCGCCGGCACCACCGCGGTGCTGCCCGGCACCGTGGCCGATGCCGGCACGGCGGTGGTGCCGGTGCTCCCGGAGGCCGTGGTCTCCGCGGTCGAGGCCGCCGTCGATGCCGTGCCCGACCAGGTGGCCCTCGCCGCCCCGGCCGGCGTCTCGGTCTATGCGCGCGAAAACGCCTGGGTGCGGGTGTACCTGCCCAACGGCACCGTGCTGTTCGAGAAGATCCTCAGCCCCGGCGAGAGCTACGAGGTGCCCGACGATCTCGACGGTCCGCTGCTGCGCGCCGGCAATGCCGGGGCGGTCTACCTGCGGGTGGGCGGCAAGGTGTTCGGCCCGCTGGGCAGGGGCACCGGCGTGGCGAAGAAGGTCTCGCTCGTGGCCAACGACGTGCAGGCCTCCTGGCCGCAGGCGAGCCTCGCCGCCATCCCCGACACCCCGGTCGCAAAGAACGCCGCTCTCCCGGCCTCGGAGTAACCCGGGCCGGGGGGTGACATTGCCTCCGCCCGGGCCTATTTTCCCGACCAGCACAGCAACGGCGCGAGCAGGGCACCCGACATGAGCAACAGCATCCGTCCGTGGCGTGACATCTACCGCCGCAAGAGCCGCCAGATCCACGTGGGCAAGGTCGCCGTCGGCGGCGATGCCCCGATCTCGGTCCAGACCATGACCAACACCCCCACCACCGACGTCGCCGCCACCGTGGCGCAGATCCGTCGCTGCGAGGAGGTGGGGGTCGACATCGTCCGCGTCTCGGTGCCCGACAGGGAGAGCTCGGCGGCGCTGAAGGACATCGTGGCCCAGGTGAACGTGCCCGTGGTGGCCGACATCCACTTCCACTACCAGCGCGCCATCGAGGCCGCGCAGGCCGGTGCCGCCTGCCTGCGCATCAATCCCGGCAACATCGGCTCCGCCGAGCGGGTGCGCGAGGTGGTGAAGGCCGCGCGTGACCATGGCTGCTCCATCCGCATCGGCGTGAACGCGGGCTCGCTCGAGCGCCACCTGCTGGAGAAATACGGCGAGCCTTGCCCGGAGGCGATGGTCGAAAGCGGCCTGCACCACATGAAACTTTTGCAGGACAACGACTTCCACGAGTTCAAGATCTCGGTGAAAGCTTCCGACGTGTTTCTCGCCGCCGCCGCCTACCAGGGCCTCGCGGATGCCTGCGACGCTCCCATCCACCTCGGCATCACCGAGGCGGGCGGGCTGATGTCGGGCACCATAAAGTCGGCCATCGGGCTGGGGAACCTGCTCTGGATGGGCATCGGCGACACGCTGCGCGTCTCCCTCTCCGCCGACCCGGTGGAAGAGGTGAAGGTGGGGTTCGAGATCCTGAAATCCCTCGGCCTGCGCCACCGCGGCGTCACCATCATCTCCTGCCCCTCCTGCGCGCGGCAGGGCTTCGACGTGATCAGGACCGTCTCCGCGCTGGAGGAGCGTCTCGCGCATGTCCAGACCCCGATGAGCCTGTCGATCATCGGCTGCGTGGTGAACGGCCCGGGCGAGGCGCTGATGACAGACATCGGCTTCACCGGCGGCGGCGCGGGCTCGGGCATGGTCTACATGGCCGGCAAGCAGGACCACAAGATGGACAACGCCCGCATGGTCGACCACATCGTCGAGCTGGTGGAGGCGCGCGCCGCCGAGATCGAGGCCGAGAGGGCGAAGATCGCGGCCGAGTGACGGTTCAGCCGGCCCGCTCCGGCCGCTCCAGCCGCGAGGACGGGGTGAGCGCGCAGCCGCCGCTCACCTCGCGCCAGGTCGGCACGTTCAGCGACATCGCGCAGCGGGCGAGGAACACCCGCCCGTCCACTTCGAGGCAGCGGGTGTCGCCCATCTCCACCCGGGCGCCCCGGCTGTCGGTGCAGTAGCAGTCCGGCGCCTGGCGCGCGGGGGCCGGAGCCTGTGCCGCGAGCGGCCAGGGGCAGAGCAGCACAGCGATGGCGAGCGCCCGTGACATGCGCCATCCTAGCACGGAACGCGCCGCCCCACGAGGGCGCTTGACCATTCCCGCGCCGCGGTCCAATGCTCCTGCGCATGATCCCGAAGGAAAAGCTCGACACCATTTCCCAGCGCTTCGCCTACCTCGAAGCGCGTCTCTCGGAGGCCCTGTCGCCGGCCGATCTCGCGGCGCTGTCGCGCGAGTATGCCGAGCTGAAGCCGGTGGCCGAACAGATCGCCGCCTATCGCGCGCTGCTAGAGGATGAAGCCGCCGCCCGGGCCCTGCTCAACGATCCCGAGGTGGCCGGCCTCGCGCGCGAGGAACTGGCCGCGGTGGAGGCGCGGCGCCCGGAGCTGGAACAGGCCATGCGCGTGGCCCTGCTGCCGCGCGACATCGCCGACACCCGCCCCGCGATCCTCGAGATCCGCCCCGGCACCGGGGGTGACGAGGCCTCGCTCTTCGCCGTTGACCTGCTGCGCATGTATCAGCGCTTCGCCGAGAGCCAGGGCTGGAGCTTCGAGATCCTCGACGAGACCGACACCGAGCTCGGCGGCATCCGCGAGGTGGTGGCCGCGGTGCGCGGGCCCGGCGTGTTCGCCCGGATGAAATACGAATCCGGCGTGCACCGGGTGCAGCGCGTGCCGGAGACCGAATCGGGAGGCCGCATCCACACTTCCGCCGCCACCGTGGCCGTGCTGCCCGAGGCGGCCGAGACGGAGGTGGAGATCCCCGCCGCCGACATCCGCATCGACACGATGCGCGCCAGCGGGGCGGGCGGCCAGCACGTGAACACCACCGACTCGGCCGTGCGCATCACCCACATTCCCACCGGCATCGTGGTGACCAGCTCGGAGAAATCCCAGCACCAGAATCGCGCCCGCGCGCTGGAGGTGCTGCGCGCCCGGCTCTACGACATGCAGCGCCAGCAGGCCGCCGACAGCCGCGCCGCCGAGCGCCGCTCGCAGGTGGGCTCGGGCGATCGCTCGGAGCGCATCCGCACCTACAACTTCCCGCAGGGGCGCATGACCGACCACCGCATCAACCTCACCCTCTACCGGCTGGAGCAGATCATGGCCGGAGACCTCGGCGAGGTGGTGGACGCGCTGGTGGCCGCCGACCAGGCCGCGCGCCTGGCCCAGCTCGAGCCATGAGCGAAAGCCGCGCCGCCCTTCTGGCCCGCGCCGGCGCCGCCCTGCGCGCCGCGGGCGTGCCCGGCGCGGAGCGCGACGCGCGGCTGCTGCTGCGCGAGGCCTCCGGGCTGTCCGCGGCGCGATTCTCCACCGAGCTTGCCGATCCGCCGGGAGGGGAGGAGCATGAGCGGTTTTCCGCCTATCTGGCGGCGCGGCTGCGGCGGCAGCCGGTGTCGCAGATCCTGGGCCGCCGCGCCTTCTGGGGGCGGGACTTCCGCGTGACCCCAGATGTGCTCGACCCCCGGCCGGAAACCGAGCTCATCGTGGAAATCGCGCTCGAGGGCCCGCCGCGCCGCAAGGTGCTGGACCTGGGCACCGGCTCGGGGATTCTGCTCGTGACCTTGCTTGCAGAGTGGCCCGATGCACGCGGAACGGGAATTGACGCAAGTTTTCCCGCACTCGAGGTTGCGCGGGAAAATGCCGTCAGCGCAGGGGTTTGCGAGCGCAGCCTGCTGCGGCATGGCAACTGGCTCGACGGGATCGACGAAACATTTGATTGCGTCGTCTCGAATCCTCCCTATATCTCGGAAAGTGCGATGGCGGGGCTCGCCCCGGAATTGCGCGACTGGGAGCCGGACATGGCTCTCACCCCCGGCGGAGACGGACTGGATGCCTACAGGCAGATCGCAGCCGGACTGGCCAGGATACTCGAACCCCAAGGACTTGCCCTGTTCGAAATCGGTTACGACCAGGGCGATGCTGTTCCGGAAATCTTCCGGAATTCAGGGTTTTGCCACGTTTCCCTGAGGCATGATCTCAACGGTCAGCCGCGCGTCGTGGTAGTGCAGGGATGACACAGTATAGGCAAGATTCCGCCGAAAACTGTTTCTCTCTCGCGTTTAGGGGTTGAGTCATACATCTGGCGCAGTGTAGACAGATCCTGTCCGGACGAGACTGCACTGAGAGGCAGCACTCCCAGGGGGCCGGACCGACTAATTGGCATTGCGGGAATACACCGGCGGAATTTCGCTTGTGCACGGCTCTGGGCCAGTGCCCGCAGCACACCCATGTGCAGGAAATCGAATGAGATCTTCGAACAAGAATCGCTCTCGCAACAAGAGCAGCCGCAAGAGTATCGGTAACATCGTCAACCGAGTGTTTGACAGTTCCGGACCCGAAGGCAAGGTGCGCGGCACGCCGCAGCAGATCATCGAAAAATACACGACCCTCTCGCGGGACGCTCAGACGTCCGGTGACCGGGTCGCGGCAGAAAACTTCATGCAGCACGCGGAACACTACATCCGCATGCTCAGCGAAGCGCAGCGCGAGCTCAACGCGCGCAGCGAAACCGGGCAGGGCAACCAGAACGCCATGACCGGCAACGAGGAGCAGCCGCGGGACGACTCGCCGCTCGCCACCATCGAGGACGACCACTCCGAAAGCGGGCTCGTCGAGACGCCCGAAAGCGCGGAGAAGGCCGAGGAACCTGCTGCCGCCGCGGAAGAGACCCCGGCGCCCGCGCCCAAGACCCGTACCCGTGCGCCCCGTCGCCGGACGCCCCGGAAATCCGAGGCGAAATCCGATGATCAGGGTGCCCAGGAGCCGGAAACGGCTTCCGCGTCGGTGGGCTGACGCCCGCCGCTCAACGTGCCTCGAACGCGCGCGCAAGCGCGCAGAACTCTGAGAGATCAAGGGTTTCGGCACGACGGGTGGGTTCGATACCCGCCGCTTCAAGCAAGGCCTCCGCATCGCCCCCGAGGGCACGGAGACTGGCTCGGAGCATCTTGCGGCGCTGCCCGAAGGCCGCCGCGACGACACGTTCCAGGAGATCCGCACGCGCCGGGTAGAGCGGCGCGGGACGGGCAGCGAGATGCACGATCGCCGAGGTCACCTTCGGCGGCGGGGTGAAGGCCTGTGGCGGAACCTCGAACACCATGCGTGCCTCGCAGCGCCATTGCGCAAGCAACGACAGCCGCCCGTAAGCCTTCGAGCCCGGGCGCGCCACGATACGTTCGGCGACTTCCTTCTGGAACATCAGCGTCATGCTGCTCCAGAACGGCGGCCATTCCGCGGGCGTGAGCCAGCGGATGAGCAGTTCCGTGCCCACGTTGTAGGGCAGGTTGGCCACGATGCGGATCGGGGCGGTGAGCTTCTCGCGCGGGTCGATCTTCAGCGCGTCGCCCTCGATCACCTCGAGGCGGCCGGGGTAATGCGCGGCCACCTCCGCCAGCGCCGGCAGGCAGCGGGAATCGCGCTCGATGGCGAGCACGCGGCGCGCGCCTTCCATGAGCAACGCGCGGGTGAGGCCGCCGGGTCCGGGGCCCACCTCCAGCACGTCGCATTCCTCGAGCTTGCCGGCGCTCCGGGCGATGCGCGCGGTGAGATTGAGGTCGAAGAGGAAGTTCTGCCCCAGCGCCTTGCGCGGCGCGAGATCGTGTTCCGCGATCACCTCGCGCAGCGGCGGCAGGCCGTCCGGGCTGCGGTTCACGCCCGCGCTCCGGCCATGTCGCGCGCGAGGCGCAGCGCCGCGATCAGGCTGTCGGGCCGGGCCACGCCGCGGCCGGCGATGTCATAGGCGGTGCCGTGATCGGGCGAGGTGCGCACGATGGGCAGGCCCAGGGTCACGTTCACCCCGTCATCGAAGTTCAGCGTCTTGGTCGGGATCAGCGCCTGGTCGTGGTACATGCACACCGCCGCGTCGTAGGTGGCGCGGGCGCGCGGGTGGAACATGGTGTCGGCCGGGAAGGGGCCGGTCACCAGCATGCCCTCGGCCGCGAGCCGGTGCAGCACCGGGATGATGCGCTCGATCTCGTCGAAGCCCATCGCGCCGCCTTCGCCCGCGTGGGGGTTCAGCCCCGACACGGCGATGCGCGGCGCCGGAATTCCGAAATCGCGCTGCAGCCCGGCATGAGTGACACGCAGCGTCTCCTCCAGCAGCTCGGGCGTGAGCGCGGCCGGCACCTGCGACAGCGGGATGTGGATGGTGACCGGCACCACCCGCAGGTCGGGCCCCGCCAGCATCATCACCGGGCGCGGGCTGTCGCACAGATGGGCGAGAAACTCGGTGTGGCCGGGAAAGCCGAAATTCGCGCCGTCCTGCAGCGCCTTCTTGTTGATCGGGTTGGTGCAGACCGCGGCCGCCTCGCCGCCGAGCGCCTGGGCCACCGCGCGCTCGATCGAGCGCACCACCGCGGCGGCGTTCCGCGCGTCGGGCTGGGCCAGGGTGACGGGGCGTTCCAGCCGCTCGGGCAGCACCGGCAGCGCATCGGCCATGCAGGCGGCGGCCTCCGAGGGGGCTGCGATCTCGCGCACCGTGCCGCCGAGGCGGCGCAGCCAGTCCGGGTCGCCGATGATGTAGAACACGGTCTCGCTGCGCAGGGCGGCCCAGGCGGCGAGCGTGAGCTCACCGCCGATCCCCGCCGGGTCTCCCATGGTCAGCGCGATGGGGCGCATCAGCGATACTCGATGACCGCGTCGCGGCGCAGCTCCTGCAGGTAGCCCGCAGCGTAGGATTCCATGCGCTGGTTCACCAGCCGCGAGCGGGCCTGCTGCAGCTCGTCGCTCGTGGCGTCGCTGGCCGAGGCCGCGTCCTCGGTGCGGGCGCAGACCATCACGATGGACATGCCGGCGGGCACCCGCGCCACGCGCGCCATGTCGCCGGCCTGCACGTTGGCGAGGGCCTCGCGCTCGCCCTGCGGCAGCGAGGAGAGCGCCACCGGGCCCTCGAGGCCGGAGCCGGGCCCGTAGCTCGCCTTGCGCGCGTCGATGTCGGAGCAGCTCGAGATGTCGCGCACCACCTGCTGGGCCTCGGCCCGGGCGGCGGTCTCGTCGGCCTCCGTCGCGCCGTTGCGCAGCGGGATGACCAGCCGCGCAACGGTCACCTGGGCGGCCGGCACGGCGGAGGCGGCATCGCCGGTGGCGATGGCATCCTGGCGCACGTCGAGCACCTTGAGCATCACCACCGCGTCCGGCACCTCGATGGGGCGGGTCACCTGGCCGGTGGTGAGCAGGGCGAGCTCGTCGCCGATCTGCGGCGGCATGCGGTCGAGCGGCATCCAGCCCACGTCGCCGCCCTGCGGCGCGCTGCGGGTGCGGCTGTACTCGCGCGCGGCGGCGGCGAAGTCACCACCGTTGGAGAGCTCCTCGTAGAGCCGGTTCACCAGTTCGCGCGTGCGCTCGGGCCCGCGCTCGCGCACCGGGATCACCAGTTCGGCGATGTGCAGCGAGGTGGGGCCGACGCCCTGCGTGGAACCCTCGGCAGTGGCGGCGGCGATCTCGGCGTCGGTGGGCTGGGCGCGGGGCAGGTAGCGCACGCGCATCGCCTCGCGGAAGGCGGCCTGGTTGGCCACGAGATCGACCACCGCCTGGCGCGACACGCCGGCCTCGCCGATGCGCCGCACGAATTCCTCGCCGGATTCGAAGCCGCGCTGGCGGGCGAAATCGTCGAGCGCGGCCGCGATCTGGTCCTCGGAGAGCTCGATGCCGGTGCGGCGGGCCGCCTGGGCGCGCAGCTTGTCGTCGATCAGGCTCTCGATGGCGGGCTGGGGGTCGTTGCCCTGCGCCGCGCCCATGAGCTGCATCATGCGCAGGCGCTGCGCCACGTCGAAATTCGTCACGAGGGAGTCGTTCACCACCACGGCGGGAGCGAAGGGATCTCCCTGCGCCTGCTGCGCCATCCCGGGAACGGGGGCGAGGGCGAGGAAGCTCAGCACAGCGGCCAGACGCGCGAACATCGAAATTTCCTTCTTCTCGTCAATCATCGGCCTGGTCATCCTCAGCGGGTGATCAGGCGGCACCGGTCTGCCCGGCGGGCGCGGGTGAGGTCTGAGCCCAGTCCGGCAAGGCGCACCTGTACCCCGAAACTCGTGGAAGCGTCCACCGTCTCCGAGCTGGTGAATCGCCGGTAGACCGAAAAATCGATCTCGAAACACTCGTTCCCGTAGGTGATCCCGGCGCCGGCCCGAACGAAACTCTCCTCCTGGAAATCATACCGCATGCGCCCGCTCACCGACCAGTTGCTGTCGATCACATACGAGGCATCGACAGCGCCTTCCGAGCGCTCGTCGAAGGCCTGGGCCTGCGGGTCCGGGGTGAGGTAGACATAGGAGCCGGCGAGGGTGAGCGGGCCGTAGGCGCTGTCGAGCCGCACCTCGTAGCGGTCGAACTCCATGTCCTCGCGCAGCAGCACCCGGTTCACCAGGCTCAGGTAGGGCGGCAGCTTGAAGGTGACGGCACCCACATAGTCCGAGGCGCGGCCGTCTAGGCCCGGCACGTCGTCGAACACGTCCTGCGGCTCGTTGCGCAGCACCCGGCCCACCACCGTGCCGATGCTCCAGCCATCGGCGTCGAAGCGCTCGTAGCGCACGCCGAGGTTGGCGCGGAAGCCCGGCTCCACCCGGTCGTAACCGGCGAAGCGCGAGGTGTCGAACAGGTTGGTCTCGTCGAATTCCACCAGCGCGCTGTCCTCGTTGGGCAGCAGCGACTGGGTGGTGCTGGGCTCCGACCAGATCAGCTGGGCGATGGGCTCCAGCACATGGGTGGCGTTCTCGGTGGACTGGATGAGCGGGTAGCGCATGTCCACGCCGAGCTCGGGGGTGAAGCGCGGCTTGTACTCGTTGGGCACCTCGTCGCTGTCCCAGGTGCGGAAGGCGTCGAACTGGGCCGAGCCGAAGCCGCGCAGCGTGACGCCCGAGGCGGTGATCCAGGTCTTCTCGTAATCGACGATGGCGGTGGCGCGGAACGTGTCCTGCCCCTCCGAGCGCTTCAGCCCCACCGAGTTGAGCGTGATGCCGAGGTCGCCGCCGAAGGTGGGCTGCCAGACCTGCTGGAGGTCGAATTCCGGCAGGGCGAAGGGGATGGAGCCCTTGCCCTCGTCGTCGCGCAGGCTCTGGAAATAGGCGGTGCCGATCTCCCAGTAGCCGTCGCGGCGGAACGAGGAGATGGCCGCCTCGGAGGTGAGCCGGTCGTCCTCGGAATACTCGAAATCGGAGAGGAAGCCGTCATCCGTCACCAGCCGGCTGTCGAAATGCCCGAAGATCGTGTCGGAGAGATAGTAGTAGCCGTCGCCGTTGAAGGTGCCGCGCAGCGGGCGGGCGACCGTGTCGAGGCTGTTGTCGTAGGTGGCGACACCGCCGAGGCGCAGCCGGCCGTTCTCGAAGCGCCGGCGGTACTCGCCCTCCAGCAGCAGGCCCTCGTCGGTGGTGATGAACGGGGTGATGGTGGCGTCGCTCTGCTCGTCGATCACCCAGTAATACGGCAGCTTGGCGCCGTAGCCGAAAGTGTCGGACTGGCGGAAATCCGGCATCAGGAAGCCGCTCATCCGCTCCACCGTCGGGTCCGGATGGCTGAAGTAGGGCAGGTACATCACCGGCACGCCGAGCAGGTCGAACGTGGCGTCCTCGTAGTGGATCTTCTTCTCAAGCTGGTCGTGCACCACCCGGCGGGCGCGGATGCGCCACCAGGGCTCGGGGTATTCGGCGCAGACCTCGCAGTTGGAGAACACCGCCTTGCCGAGCACGTTGTAGCGCCCGCCCACGCGCTGGCCCTCCACCGCGGCGATGCGGAAGCGCTGTGCGAGCACCGAGCGCGCCGATTGCAGCAGGCCGTTCTGCAGGTCGCGGTCGAGCTCGGCGTAATCGGCGTAGAGGGTGGAGCCGTCGGGGTTGCGCACCACGATCTGGCCGGTGGCGGTGATCTGGTCGGTGGCCTGGTCGTAGACGATCCGCTCGGCCGTCAGGGTGCGGTCACCGTAGAACACCTCCACCGAGCCGCTGGCCGTGAGCTTGCGGCCCACGGAATCGTAGGTCACCTCGTCGGCGACGAGCGTGACCGGAAGGTCGTTGCGAAGCTCCACGAGCTCCTGCGTGAAACCCGGCGCCGGCGCGCAGAGCGCGCCAGCCGCAACGAGAACACCGAGGATGCCGCCTCGTGCCGTGTTGAATGCCAAACCCATCCCTTCCTTTGACGCCGGGGCCCCTGCGCCGGGCAATTATCCGTCCTCGAGATAGAACAGCAATCCCAGCGCCAGCAACATCGCCGCGGCCGGTGGAACCCATGCCGCGATCAGTGTCGGAATCGCCCCCGAAGCCCCGAGAGCCTGTGTGATATCCGAGACGAAGAACAGGGCAAAGCCCGTAAGCGTGGCCCCCACCAGCATCAGCCCTATGCCGCCGAAGCGCACGTGGCGCATGGAGAAGGCAGCACCGATCAGCACCATGGCCGAGTAGAGCAGCGGCTTGGCAAGCTCGGTCTGGAAATGCATCTCGTGGCGCAGGGTGGAGAAGCCCGAGGCGCGCAGTGCCTCGATGAAATCCGGCAGGTCCCAGAAGCCGATCGCGTCGGGCGAGGCGAAGCTCTCCAGGATGTGGTTGGAGGTGAGGTCGGTGGGCACCTGCGCCTCCTCCGCCTCGTCGCGCACCGGGCTCGCGTCGGGGTTCTCGGGGTCGAAGGTCCAGCGGTGCACGTCGGTCAGCGACCAGACATGGTCGCCGAGGTCGGCCCGCGCCGCCTCGATGCGCGAGAGCAGGGTGTTCTGCGGCCCGAAGCGGAAGAGCGACACCTGCTCGAGCTCGGTGCCTTGCGCGTTCGAGCGCCGGGCGCGGATCACCGTCTGGTCGTCGCGCCCGCCCTGGCGCAGCCACAGCCCCTCGCGCGAGACCGAGAGCAGGCTCTCCTGGCCGCGGAAGTAGCGCGCCTCCAGCGTCTCGAAGCGGCTCAGCGTGGCGGCCGAGATCGGGTTGTACACCGAGAAGGCCAGCACGCCGAGACAGGCGGAGGTGAGCACCACCGGCAGCAGCAGCTTCCAGACCGAAACCCCCGCGGCCCGCGTGACCACCAGCTCCGAGGTGCGCGCCAGCCGGCCGAAACAGGCCATGGCCGCGAGCATGAACACGAAGGGGAAGGTGGTGTTGGCCACCGAGAGCGCGTGCAGCAGCGCGAGCACCAGCAGGTCGCCGAAGCTCGCGTCGGTGTCCGAGCCGCGGCGCATCAGCTCCACGAGGTCGATGAGGATGATGAGCAGCATCACCACCATGAGCGCCGCGGCCAGTGTGCCGAGGAAGCGCCGGGTGATGTAGCGAAACAGGGTCGGGCTCACGTGATGGCCTCCCGGCGCCGGGCGCCCACGTGCCGCCGCGCCAGCAGCCAGACGATGATGGCGAGGGTGATCAGCGGCGGGGCATACATCACCGGCCAGAGCGCGGCGTTGCCCGTGGCCACCGCCTTTGCCGCCACGCCGAGCAGCCGCACCCCGAGCCCCGCGCCGATGGCGAGCCAGATCTGCACCGCGAAGCCGCGGCGCCGGAAGCCGCCGAGCAGGATGAACGTGGCCGCCACCAGCGGCAGCACCAGCGCGTAGAGCGGGGCCACGATCTGCTCGTGCCCCTCGGCGAGGAAATCCCCCGCCTGGTAGCCGGGCTGGGCGCGGATCTCATCGGGCGGGTTCACCAGCGTGCCCACGTAGTATTCTGAGGGCTTGCGGCGGCGGTCGCCGTCGTCCTGCATCAGCGCGGTGAGGTCGTAGGTGAAGGTGTCGAAGCGCAGGGTGGAGAGCGAGGTGGTGCGGGTGTCGTACTGCTGGGCGGTGCCGTCGAACATCACCACCCGCGCCTCGCCGTTGGCGCGCACCAGGGCGGCGCGGTTTGCCGAGTAGGTCACCGGCTGGGCCGGGTTGCGCATGTCGTGGATGAAGATGTCGGCCATCTCGCCGCTGCGGCTCGCGTCGCCCACGTAGATGGTGATGCCGTCGGAGGGGTGGATGAACTGCCCCTCGCGGATCAGCACGTTGGCGATGTCGCCGCGCAGGTCGGCCATGCGGTCGCGCAGCTGGCGGGCGGCGGTGGGCATGAGGTAGAGCGTCACCACCATCATCGCCGCCATGATCATCAGCCCGAACATCGCGACGGGCCGCGCCAGCCCGGCGAAGCTGCGCCCGGAGGCCATCATCACCACGAGCTCGGATTCGGAATAGAGCCGGTTGAGCGCGAAGAGCGTGGCCGCGAAGGCCGAGACCGGCATCACCACCGACATCACCGTGGGCAGCAGAAGCGCCGTGAACTCGGCGAACACCGCCGCCGACTGGCCGTTGTTCACCACCAGGTCGATGATGCGCAGGCTCTGGCTCAGCCAGATCACGCCGGTGAAGATCAGCGCGAAGAAGCCGAAGGGGCCGACGATCTGGCCGAAGATGTATCTGTCGAGCTGGTTCAAGCAACCTCCGTGCCCCCGGGGGAGCGGCTTCCCCCCGTGCGGGCGGGGCGCGTATCCCCCCTTCGGGTATGTTTTTCGCAGGCGCTGGTCAAGATCGGGCAAAGGCACTAGGTGTGATTGCCTGTACAAACGCCCTGCCGGAGGAACGCAATGACCGAGCCAGTCCAGATCAGCTTCGAGGCCGTCGACATTCCCGCACTCGCCGAGGCGGCCGGCTCCATCGCGGTATTCGTTCCGGCAGAGGGCAACCTCGCCCAGCCCCTGCGCCGGCTCGACCGCATGGTCAAGGGCGTGCTGAAACGCGCCATCGAGAGCAAGAGCTTCGAGAAGCTCGACGAGGGCACCGGCATGGTGCTGGCCATGCCGAGCGGGATCGAGGCGGAGAAGCTGCTGGTGGTCAAGCTCGCCCGTTCCCCCGGCCTGCTGCCGGCCCGCAAGGCCGGCTCCTGGGTGGCGCGCAACATGGCCGAGGCCGGTGTCACCGTGGTGGCCCCCAACATCCGCAACCCGCAGGAGATCGCCTACGGTCTCGCGCTGCGCGCCTATGATTTCCGCGTCTACAAGAAGGCGGCCGAGGAAGAGACGCCGCGTCCGAAGGTGGTCTTCCAGGTCGCCGACGCCGAGGCGACGGCCGCCGCCTCCACCCCCTACATGGCGCTGGTCGAGGGCGTGTTCTTCACCCGCGACCTGGTGAACGAGCCTTCCAACGTGCTCACCACCACCGAGTTCGCCGCCCGGCTCGCCGCGATGCAGGAGCTCGGCCTCGAGGTGGAGATCCTCGAGGAGGAGGAGCTGGAGAAGCTGGGCATGCGCATGCTGCTGGGCGTGGGGCAGGGCTCGGCCAGCCCCACCAAGGTGGTGGTGATGAAATGGATGGGCGGCGGCGACGAGCCCCCCTTCGCCCTGGTGGGCAAGGGCGTGGTGTTCGACACCGGCGGCATCTCGCTCAAGCCCGCCTCCGGCATGGAGGACATGACCATGGACATGGGCGGCGCCGGTGTCGTCTCCGGCGTGATGCGCGCGCTGGCGCTGCGCCGGGCGAAGGCCAACGTGGTGGGCCTCGTCGGCCTGGTCGAGAACATGCCCGACGGCCTCGCCCAGCGGCCCGGCGACATCGTGAAGTCGATGAAGGGCGACACGGTGGAGATCATCAACACCGACGCCGAGGGCCGGCTCGTGCTGGGCGACGTGATGTGGTACGCGCAGGAGCGCTTCAAGCCCTCGGGCATGATCAATCTCGCCACGCTCACCGGGGCGATCATCGTCGGGCTGGGCCATGAAAACGCCGGCGTGTTCTCCAACGACGAGACCCTGGCCGCCGCCTTCATCACCGCCGCGCGGCGCGAGGGCGAGGGCGCCTGGCGCATGCCGATGGGCCCGGCCTACGACAAGCTCATCAAGTCGCGCCTCGCGGACATGAAGAACACCGGCGGCCGGGCCGGCGGCTCGATCACCGCCGCCCAGTTCCTCGGCCGCTTCGTGAAGGACGACGTGCCCTGGTGCCATCTCGACATCGCCGGCGTGACCGTGCCGCCCTCCGAGACGGATTTCGCCCCCAAGGGTGCCACCGGCTGGGGCGTGCGCGCCCTCGACCGGCTGATCCGCGAGAAATACGAGGCGGAGTGAGCCCCGCGCCATGTCCGAGGTGCTGTTCTACCACCTGACCCGCAGCACGCTGGAAGCCACGCTGCCCGGCCTGCTCGAGCGCACGCTCGAGCGCGGCTGGCGCGCCGTGGTGCGCTGCGGGGTGGCGGAGCGGGTGCCGGCGCTCGACGGCCTGCTCTGGACCAGCTCCGACGACGGCTTCCTGCCGCATGGCACCGGGCCCGAGCACGCGGAGCGCCAGCCGGTCTACCTCACCGCGGGGCCCGAGATGCCCAACGGCGCCGAGGTGCTGTTCCTCGTCGACGGCGCGCGGGCCGAGACGGCGGAGATGAGCGCGCTCACCCGCACCGTGCTGCTCTTCGACGGCGCCGACCCCGGCGCCGTCGGCGCCGCGCGCGAGGACTGGAAGCGCATCGCCGGGGCAGGGCTTCAGGCCACCTACTGGGCCCAGGAAGACGGCCGCTGGGTGCGCAAGGCAAGCTCCGGCGCGCAGGCGTAGGCGCCCGGGCAGAGCGGGATGTTCCGCCGTGCCGCCGCCCGGCGCGGCGGGAGACCGCCTCCGGCCCCCGGCGGCGCGCAGCTTCTATGCCGATCGCCCCTTCGTCCGGGTGACCGACCGGCCGCCGCAGACCAAATGGGCGAGCGCCTCGAACCTCTCCCTCGTCAGCTATGCCGCCGACCCGGAGCGGAACCTGGTGATCGTGATGGGGGTGGTGGACAACCTCGGCAAGGGCGCGGCCGGCCAGGCGGTGCAGAACGCGAACCTGATCTGCGGCCTGCCCGAAACCGCGGGCCTGGAGGGCGCGCCGGTCTGGCCGTGAGGCCGCGGTCACGGTGCTTCCGGGCGGGCGCTTGCATCATCGCGCGCGCCCGGTCAGCCCGCGTCGCGGCGCGCCGCCGGCATCGCGCCGAGGGTCCGGCCCGGGGGAGGAAATGCCCGACGGATGGATCGACAACGGGTGCAGCGGCCGGCTGGTCGGATGAGGAAAGCCGGTGTCGCGGCCGTGGGCCGGGCAGGCGCGGCATTGCTTACGGTGTTTCGGGCACGCGTGCACTGCCTTGTGAGAAACGCCGAGTAACCTTCTGAGAATGCTGGCTTCCGGACTCGATACCCGTGGCGCCACGGTCCCGCGGAGGGGGCGGGGCGCCGCGCCTCCCGACCGGCCGTTCAGACCGGCCCGCTGCGAAAGAAAACGGGCCGCCCCTCACGTCGCAGAAAGGGGCGGCCCTCACACGGCCTTCACCAGGGTCCGGGGCCCCACCGGCCCCAGGCTTCGGTCGTGCCTCTCCCGGGCTCAGTGGCTGAGCAGCACCGGGATGGGGGCGTTGCGCAGCACCGTGTCGGTCACGCCGCCGAACAGGTCCTCCGCGAATTTCGAGTGCTCGTAGGCACCCATGATCAGCATGTCGACACCCGCGTCCGTGCAGCCGTCGAGCAGGGTCTGGGCCACCGAGCGGCCCTTGCGCGCCCGGATCTCCCGCTCCACCGCGATGCCGTGCCGGCCGAGATGGGTCGCCACGGGGTCGAGGGCGGCGGTGTCCTCGGGGTTGCCGATGGTCAGTACCCGCACCACCGCCTTCGGGTTCAGCAGCGGCAGGGCGTCGCTCAGCGCGCGGGCCGCGGCGCGGCCTCCGTCCCAGGCGATCAGCGCCGAGGAGGCGCAGGTCGCCGCCTCGAACTCCGCCGGCACCACCAGCACCGGGCGGCCCGAGTGCCGGGCCACCACGTCCGGGTGGGCCTCCATGTGCGGGAACTCGCCCGCCTGCGGCGCCCGGCCCATCACGATGATGTCGTAGCAGCGCGAGACGTCCATCAGCCCGTTGTCGGCGGTGGAGAACACGTCGCGGAAATGCACCCGCGCCGGCTCCATGTCCGCGGTGAGCTTGCTGAAGCGCGCCATCACCTGGTCGCGGCGGGCGAGATCGGCCTCCACCAGCTGCTCGGCCACCCCGGCCGGCATGTAGCCGGCGTAGGTGGTGATGATCTCCTGCGGCCCGTAGGACAGCACCCCGGTGAGGTGCCCGTCGTGGGTGCGGGCCATCAGCTTCGCCATGGTCAGCGCGGCGTCGGCGGCGGGCGTGCCGTTGTAGGACACGAGAATGTTCCTGATCGTCATGATGCGGCTCCTTCAGTGGGGACCTGTCGGCCACGGGAGGAGGGATAGCACCGGGGGCGCGCAGCGCACCTTGATCCAGATCATCCTCGCCGCGCTTTTCGCCCCCACTGCGCTTTTCGCGCGGGCAGGGCGCCGGCGGCATTTAAATCGCGGGCCGGACCTGCTATCTCCGCCAGCGGACGAAACCACATTGGCGAAGGCAAGACACCGATGGCGTGGAAAGTATTCATCGACGGCGAGGCGGGCACCACGGGGCTGCAGATCCGCGAGCGCCTGGAGGCGCGCGGCGACATCGCGCTCGTCCAGCTTGCCGATGATGCGCGCAAGGACACCGCTGCCCGGCTGGAGGCCTTCGCGGCCGCCGATGTCGCCATCCTCTGCCTGCCCGATGCCGCGGTGCACGACATCGTGCCGCGGCTCGCCGGCACCGACACCCGGCTGATCGACGCGAGCACCGCCCACCGCGTGGCGCCGGACTGGGTGTTCGGCTTCCCCGAGCTCACTCCGCAGGCGCGCGGCGCCGTGGCCTCGGCCGCGCGGGTCTCGAACCCCGGCTGCTACGCCTCCGGCGCCATCGCGCTGCTGCACCCGCTCGTCTCGCGCGGGCTGATCGCCGCCGACGCTCCGATCTCCATCAACGCGGTGAGCGGCTATACCGGCGGCGGCAAGGCGATGATCGGCGAGTTCGAGGCCGAGGGCCACCCGAAACACTTCGTCTACGCCAACACCCAGCACCACAAGCACGTGCCCGAGATCATGAAGCACGGTGGCCTCGCCCGCCGGCCGATCTTCTCGCCCTCGGTGGGGGATTTCGCGCAAGGCATGATCGTGCAGATCCCGCTGCACCTCGAGGGCGGGCTCACGGTGGAGAGCCTCTCCGCCGCCTATGCCGAGCATTACGCGGACGCGCGCTTCGTCTCCGTGCTGCCGATGGCGGCCTACGAGGGCCGCATCGACCCCGAGCGCACCAATGGCACCAACCGCATGGAGCTCTCCGTGCATGGTGACAGCGAAAACGGCTGCGCCGTGCTCGTCGCGGTGCTCGACAACCTGGGCAAGGGCGCTTCGGGGGCGGCGGTGCAGAACCTCAACCTGATGCTCGGCCTCGACGAGGGCACCGGCCTCACCGGCTGATCGCGGCCTCCGGAGCCGGCGCTGCCGCCGCCGCGCGGCAGCGCGGCGGCCCGGCCCAACGGGAGCGGTGCCGCGCCTCGCGGTGCCGGCGACGGGCGGGAGGGCCCCCGGCCGGTCCCCCCGCGCCTCAGCCGCGCTCGGCGGCCTCCAGCCGTTCCTGGGCGGCGAGCCACAGCGCCTCGGCGCGCTCCAGCCCCTCGATGATCTCGGAGCGCTTGATCTGCAGCGCCTCGATCTTCGAGGGCTCGTTCTTCTCGTAGAACAGCGGGTTGGAGAGCATGAGGTCGATCTTCACCCGCATCTCCTCGATCTTCGCCACCCGGTCCTCGCAATTGCGCACATCGGCGCGCAGGGGGGCGAGGTTGCGGCGCTGTGCGGCCTTCTCGGACTTGCCGGGCTTCGCCGCCTTGCGGTCGGCCTGGGCGCCCGCGTCGCGCACGCCGCCCGAGCCGCGCTCGGAGAGCAGCAGCGAGCGGTAGTCGTCCATGTCGCCGTCGAACCGGCCCACCTTGCCGCCCTTCACCAGCCAGAGCTGGTCGGCCACCGCCTCCACCAGCCAGGGGTCGTGGCTCACCAGGATCACCGCGCCGGCATAGTCGGACAGCGCGTGGATCAGCGCCTCGCGGCTCTCGATGTCGAGGTGGTTGGTCGGCTCGTCGAGGATGAGCAGGTGCGGCGCCTCGAGCGTGCAGAGGAACATCGCCAGCCGGGCCTTCTGCCCGCCCGAGAGGCGCGAGACCGGGTTTTCCACGATGTCGGGCCCGATGCCGGCGGCGGCGAGGCGGGCGCGCTGGCGCGAGGGCGTCTCGTTCGGCCGCACCCGGGCGAGGTGCTGCAGCGGGCTCTCGTCGGCCACCAGCTCGTCGAGCTGGTGCTGGGCGAAATAGCCGATGCGCAGCTTCGAGGAGGTGGTCATCGTGCCCGAAAGCGCGGGCAGCCGCCCGGCGATGAGCTTGGAGAGCGTCGACTTGCCCTGGCCGTTGGCGCCGAGCAGCGCGATGCGGTCGTCCGGGTCGATGCGCAGCGACAGGCCGCGCAGGATCACCGTGTCGCCATAGCCGGTCGCCACGTCCTCCATGGCGATGATCGGGGGGGAGAGCTCCTCCGCCTCGGGGAAGACGAAGCCGGCCACCGCGCTTTCGGCCACGGCGTTGATCGGCTGCAGGCGCTCGAGCATCTTCAGCCGGCTCTGGGCCTGCTTGGCCTTCGAGGCCTTGGCGCGGAACCGGTCGACGAAGCTCTGGATATGCGCGCGCTGCGCATCCTGCTTCTTCTTCATCGAGAGCTGCTGCTCGAGCCGCGCGCGGCGCTCGCGGTCGAACGTGTCGTAATTGCCCTGGTAGAGGGTGATGTCCTGGTCCGAGAGGTGCAGGATCGAGCCCACGGCCCGGTTCAGCAGGCCCCGGTCATGCGAGATGATCAGCGCCGTGTGCGGGTAGCGGGCGATGAAGCTCTCCAGCCAGACCGCGCCCTCGAGGTCGAGGTAGTTGGTCGGCTCGTCGAGCAGCAGCACGTCGGGGCGGGAGAACAGCACCGCGGCGAGGGCCACGCGCATGCGCCAGCCGCCCGAGTATTCCGAGCAGGCGCGCTTCTGGGCCTCGAAGTCGAAGCCCAGGCCGTCGAGGATGGCGGCGGCGCGGGCCTCGGCGGAATGGGCGTCGATGTCCACCAGCCGGGTCTGGATCTCGGCGATGCGCATCGGGTCGGTGGCGGTCTCCGCCTCGGCCATCAGCGCGGCGCGCTCGGTGTCGGCGGCGAGCACCGTGTCGAGCAGCGAGACGGAGCTTGCCTCGGCCTCCTGCCGCACGCCGCCGATGCGCGCGCCGCGCGGCACCTCGATCTCGCCGCCGTCGGAGGCAAGCTCGCCGGTGATGACCTTGAACAGCGTGGTCTTGCCCGTGCCGTTGCGCCCGACGATGCCGGTCTTGTGACCGGTCGGGATGGTGGCGGAGGCGGAATCGAGCAGCCGGCGGCCCTCGATGGAAACGGTGAGATTCGTGATCTTCAACATGCGCCATCCCCTAGCATTGCTGCGCTGCGATGAGCAACGTGGTGCGTGCAGCGCTGCAGCGCAATCCGACCGCCCGCGGCCCCCGCGCCACGCCGGAGGGGGCTGGACCGCACGGGGGCCCTCCCGCCCGTCGCTGCCACCGCGAGGCGCGGCGGCGCTCCCGTTGGGCCGGGCCGCCGCGTGCCGCGGCGGCGTCCGGTCCCGGCGGAAGGTGCGGCGGCGCCCGGGCCCGTGCGGGAGCAGTCGCCGCGGCCTGCGGCGATCGGCGCAGAGCCGCCGGCCTCCCGCCGCGAGGAGAGGTTTGCGGGCATCCCGCTTCCGTGCTAGGAGCCTGCGCGAGCCGGCCGGATCACGGTCCGGCCGCACTGCAGCGCATTCAATTTCCGGGAGCCGCACATGGCCATCGAACGCACCCTGTCCATCATCAAACCCGACGCCACCCGCCGCAACCTGACCGGCAAGATCGTGGCGATGTTCGAGGAGGCCGGCCTGCGGGTCGTCGCGTCCAAGCGCATCCACCTGACCCCGGCGCAGGCCGGCCAGTTCTACGCCGTGCACAAGGAGCGCCCGTTCTACGGTGAGCTCGTCGAGCAGATGAGCGCCGAGCCGGTCGTCGTGCAGGTGCTCGAGGGTGAGGGTGCCATCGCGAAGAACCGCGAAGTGATGGGCGCCACCAACCCGGCCCAGGCCGACGAGGGCACCATCCGCAAGGCCTTCGCCCTCTCCGTGGGCGAGAACTCCGTGCACGGCTCCGACGCCCCGGAGACCGCCAAGGAAGAGATCGCCTTCTTCTTCGCCGGCATCGAGCTGGTGGGCTGAACCGGCCTCCGGCGCGGGCGCCCCGGCACCCGCGCCACCGGACGAGACATGAAACGGCCGCGTGCTCCTGCCGGAGCCGCGGCCGTTTTTCATGGTATCGCAGAGGGTTGCGGGCCGACGCCGCGGGGCTTCAGCCGAAGAGGGCCAGCGGCGCGCGCTCGCCGCGCACGAAGCGCGCGAGCACCGCGGGGTAGAGCCGGTGCTCCATCGGCAGCAGGCGGGCGGCGAGGGTGTCGGGCGTGTCACCCGCCTCCACCGCGATCACCGCCTGGCCGCGGATCGGGCCGCCATCGAGCTCGGCCGTCACCTCGTGCACGGTGCAGCCATGCACGGCCATCCCCGCCTCGAGCGCCCGCTCATGGGTGTGCAACCCGCGAAACAGCGGCAGAAGCGAGGGATGGATGTTGAGCATCCGCCCCTCCCAGGGCGCAATGAAGCCCGGCGTGAGAATGCGCATGAACCCGGCGAGGCAGACGATATCGGCGCCGCTCTGCGCCAGTCGCTCCTGCACCGCGGCGTCAAACGCCTCGCGGTCGCCCCTGAAGGGCTTGTGGTCGACCACCGCGGTGGGCACGCCGAGCGCCTCGGCCTTCGCAAGGCCGCCGGCATCCGGCCGGTTCGAGAGCACCAGCGCAGGCTCGGCCGCCACCGCGCCGGACTGCATGGCCCTCACGAGGGAGAGCATGTTGGACCCGCCGCCCGAGATCAGGATGGCGACGCGGGGCAGGCTGGTGGCAGGGTTCACGCGAGGCTGCCCTCGTAGGAGACGCCCGCACCCGCGGTGACGCTGCCGATGCGGAACACGGTCTCGCCCGCGGCCTCGAGCAGGCCGGCCAGCGTGACCGCCGCCTCCGGCGCCGCGACCACGATCAGGCCGATGCCGCAGTTGAAGGTCTTGAGCATTTCCGCGTCGTCGAGCCCGGCGCTGTCGGCCAGCCAGCCGAACACCGGCGGCAGGTCCCAGGCGCCGAGGTCGATGGCAGCGCCCAGGCCCTCGGGCAGCACGCGGGGCAGGTTCTCGGTGAGCCCGCCGCCGGTGATATGCGCGAGCCCATGCACGCCGCCGGCGCGCACCGCGGCCAGCGCCGGCTTCACGTAGAGCTTCGTGGGCGCGAGCAGGGCGGCGCCCAGCGTGCCCTCGCCGAAGGGGCAGGGCGCGTTCCAGCCCAGCCCGGTGGCCTCGGCCACGCGGCGCACGAGCGAATAGCCGTTGGAATGCACGCCGGAGGAGGCGAGGCCGAGCAGCACGTCGCCCTCCGCCACCTCGCGGGGCAGGGCGGTGCCGCGCTCCATCGCGCCCACGGCGAAGCCGGCGAGGTCGAAATCGCCCGGGGCGTACATGCCCGGCATCTCGGCGGTCTCGCCGCCCACCAGCGCGCAACCCGCCTCGCGGCAGCCGGCGGCGATGCCCTCCACCACGCGGGCGGCCTCGTCGACCGAGAGCTTGCCGGTGGCGAAATAGTCGAGGAAGAACAGCGGCTCGGCGCCCTGGCACACGAGGTCGTTCACGCACATGGCGACGAGGTCGATGCCCACGGTGTCGAGCAGGCCGGTGTCGATGGCCAGCCGCAGCTTGGTGCCCACGCCATCGGTGGCCGCGACCAGCACCGGATCGGTGAACCCGGCCGCGCGGGGGTCGAACAGGGCGCCGAAGCCGCCGAGCCCGTCCATCACCCCGGGGCGCGCCGTGGAGGCGGCGGCGGGCTTGATACGGTCGACCAGGGCATTCCCGGCGTCGATGTCGACGCCTGCATCCCGGTAGGTGAGGGCATTCTTCTGCTCTGACATGGCGGCGGTCCCCGTGCAATCCGGCGCCCGCTTTATCGCATAGATGGGGCAAAGGGAACACCCGCGGCGCGCCCGGTCGCGCCGGCCCCGGCGCCACCATTGACCCGTCTGCGCAACGGTGCCAAACAGTCCGCGCGTGGGTCCGTAGCTCAACGGTCAGAGCAGGCCGCTCATAACGGCTTGGTTGGGGGTTCGAATCCCTCCGGACCTACCAGTAAAATCAATGACGTGGATGCTGACAGGCAGGGCCCCGGAACCCGCCCGGCCGCGGCGCGTGCCGGCCGGCCCCGGTCTCCCTGCGCGGAGGACCCGGCGGGAGCGGGAGGCTGCGGGCCAAGGGGGCGGGTGGCCGGCGTTTCCGGGAAGGGCGCGCGTTCCGGTGGGGCGCCGGGGGGGTGCCGTCACGGGCAGGAGCCCCGGGGCCGTCCGCCGCCGGGCGCGGGGGTGGTCGGCAGGAGCCCCGGGGCCCGCAGCAGACCCGCCGCGATGCCGGCGGGCCTCTCATGCGGCCCGGGCGAGGGTCACGAACCCGTCTCTCGCGGCCCCCGGAACAGGTCCATGTTCGCCTCCCCCCAATCCGACAGGGACAACAGGATCGGGATGAAGGTGCGGCCCCGATCGGAGAGGCTGTATTCCACCCTGGGCGGCACCTGGGCATAGACGACGCGGTTGATGAGCCCGTCGGCCTCGAGCTCGCGCAACTGGTTGGTCAGTGTCCGCTGGGTCACGTCCGACATGAGCCGCATCAGCTCGTTGAAGCGGACAGTGCCGCGGTCGTGAAGGTACCACAGCGCGACGCATTTCCATTTCCCGTCGATCAGGCTGATCGCCGCCTCGACGGCGCAGCCGGGGTTGCTGTCGAGACTGGTGTGGCGACGCTTTGCCATGTCGGTATCCTTTCATGCCGTCGAGGAGCATCATGTGCTGTGCCGGCACCTGAAGATACGCCGCGGGGTGCCTCCCACAAGACCTGAGGCAGCCGGGCGTCGCGCCGAGTGCGGCCGGGCAGGGGGTGTTGCGAAGGAACCGGATGCCCCGACCGATGCCTCCGGGCCTTGCCCCGTTCATGCTCCGCGGGGCCGGATCCTCACCCGAAAACCTGTCAGCCGGCAACCGATCACCCGGGAAGGGGGAGCCGCCATGCCGGCCCCGGGGCGTCCTGCCGCGCGCCGCCTCGCGGAGCAGGGGCGGAGAGGGTGGTATCCTGCAATGCACTGAGGGTGAATCTTGTGCGTGTTTCCGCATTCGCATGTGCTCCCCAGATGCCTGTCACCATCACCCGAGCAAGGAAGGGACAGGATCATGACCGACATGATGAAGGCGATCGTTCTCGAGAAATTCGGCAGCTATGACGCGTTCAGGCTGCGTGACGTCCCGGTGGGGGCCGTCGGCCCCCGGCAGGTGCGGGTGCGCGTGCATGCCACCGCGATCAATCCGCTGGATTACCAGATCCGCCGTGGCGACTATGCCGGATACGTGCCGCTTCCCGCCATCATCGGCCACGATGTCTCCGGTGTCATCGAGGAGAGGGGAAGCCACGTGACCGAGTTCGAGCTCGGCGACGAGGTGTACTACACGCCGAAGATCTTCGGCGGTGCCGGTTCCTATGCCGAACAGCATATCGCCGATGTCGAGCTGGTGGCGCGCAAGCCCGCCAACATCAGCCATGTCGAGGCGGCCAGCCTGACGCTCGTGGGCGGCACGGTGTGGGAGGCCCTGGTCGGGCGGGCCCGGCTCGAGGTTCAGGAAACCATCCTGATCCATGGCGGCGCCGGCGGCGTGGGCAGCGTGGCGATCCAGCTCGCGAAGGCGATCGGGGCCCGGGTCATCACCACGGCGCGCGGCAGCCAGCGCGACTTCGTGCGCGCGCTCGGGGCGGATGAGGTGATCGATTACGTCGAGGAGGATTACGTCGAGGCCGTGGCGGAGCTCACGAAGGGCCGGGGCGTGAACGTGGTGCTCGACACGATCGGCGGCGATGCGCTGAGCAGGAGCCCGCTCACGCTGGCGGATGCCGGGCGGGTGGTCAGCATCGTCGACATCGCGGTGCCCCAGAACCTGATCGAGGCCTGGGGCAGGAACGCGAGCTATCACTTCGTGTTCACGCGCCAGAACCGGGGCAAGCTCGATGCGCTGACCAACCTCGTGGAGCGCGGCCTGATCAGGCCCGTGATCGGGGCTGTGCTGCCGCTGGCGCGCATCGGCGAGGCGCACGAGCTGCTCGAGAACGGCCGCGCGCGCGGGCTTCGCGGCAAGGTGGCGATCGACGTTTCGGGCGGGACAGTCAAGCTGCCGGACCCGTCCTGAGCGCCGGCCGGGCTGCGGTCCGGCATGTCCCCCGAGCCTGCACGGCCAGCGATCGACATGCCGGCTCCGGCCCGCCGTCCCGGGCGGCGCGCATGAGCGCGTGCCGCCCGGGGCACATCGCGCGATGCGCCCTCATGCCCGCCGCGCCGGCCCGGCATGCGCGGGCGAAGCGGCAGCTTCGGCCCCCCTGTCGCCGGCAGGGAGGCGGGCCCCCGGCGGGGCGGCTCAGTACAGTTCCTCGCGGACCCGCTCTGCGATGAAGTCGATGAAGGCACGCACTTTCGGAACCGGCGCCGACATGGGCGGCCAGACAAGCGAAACGCTGCCGCGCGCTTCCGTGTAGTCCGCGAGGACGGCCTGCAGCCTCCCCGCGGCGATGTCCTCGCGCACGAGATAGCTCGGCGCCTGGATGATCCCCAGTCCCCCGAGCGCCGCGGAGGCGAGCGCCTCGCCGTCGTTCAGCAGGATGGCGGGCTTGATCGGCCTCGCCTCGTGCGATCCGCCGAACGCCCATATCTCCGGCCGGCCGGTGGTGGGAAAGCGGTAGTGCACGCAGCAATGCGCATGGAGATCCGCCGGCGTCCGGGGCACGCCGTGCCGGGCGAGATAGTCGGGCGAGGCACAGGTGGTGAAGGTGTGGGGCCCGATCCGCCGCGCGCGCAGGGCCGAATCGTCGAGTTCCCCGAGGCGCAGGACCACGTCATACCCGCCCGCGACGATATCGACCTTCATGTCGTCGAGACTGATGTCGATCGTCACGTCAGGGAAGCAGGCCTGGAAGTCGCGCAGCGCGGGCATGATGATCCTGCGTCCGATCACGGTCGGCACGCTTATCCTGAGACGGCCTCGCGGCGACTTCTGCAGAAGGTGAAGTTCCTGCTCTGCGTCCTGGAGGTGCTTCAGCACCTGCGCGACATGGCGATAGAGCACGTCGCCCTCGCCGGTCACGGCCAGGGACCGGGTGGTGCGGTTCAGCAGCCGCAGGCCCAGGGTGGCTTCGAGCCGGTCCACCGCCTTGCCGACGGCCGATGCGGAGAGCCCGAGCCTTCTCCCCGCGGCCGCGAAGCTGCCGGTTTCCACGGCGGTGGAGAACGCGACGAGGCCGCCGAGCGATTCAATCGTGAGGATTGCGGACATTATGTCCGGTATGTTGCGACGGACATCCCCATTCCGTCAATCACCGCGATCCTCCAAGACATGTCCGGGACTGCGCTGACGCAGACCGGCGCCGCATCGTCGAGCCCGGCTTCCGGGGGGAGGGGCGGCCCGGATTCCCGAACCGACCAGAAGGAGGAACCAGCCTTGTCCATCAGTGCACACGCCCTTGCCCGGGAATTTTCCACGGTCGAACCCGCCTCGACGACATCGCCCCTGGCGGTGCTGCGGTCGATCCTGTCGAACCCGACCGACCTGGAGTTCGTCAGGCAGTTCACGACCGAAGATTTCGTCTACGTGTCGCTCAACTACGATCATCCCGACCTGAAGCGGATCATGCCCTGGGCCGGAACGAACGAGGGCACCGAGGGGCTGGTCCGGACCTTTATCGACGTCGGCCGCTACTGGAGGGTGGACGACTTCCGGATCCAGGACAGCTTCGAGAACGCGGACGGCGCGGCGATCTTCGGCTTCTTCACCTATACGTCGAGTGTCCTGGGGAAGACGGTGACATCGCCCTTCTCGGTTCTGGCGCGCGGTGGAAACGGCAGGCTTTCCTACGTCCAGTTCATGGAAGACACCTTTGCCACCGCCCGCAGTTTCAGGGAAAGCGGCGCCTATCTCATCAAGGCGAGCCCGGACGGACCGGACATCAGCGTCTGACGGGCAGCGCCGCGGCAAGACCACGGGGCTCACCGATGTGCCGGTGTGCCCCGGCGCCCGGGAGGAGAGCGGGCCCCCGGAGCCCCGGCTGCAGGGCTACCGGGCCATTGCCCCCGCCGGCCGCGCGGCCGGGAGATCTCCTGACATCCTGCGCAGAAATCCGAAGCCGTCTTCTATATGCTCCAGGTTCTCTTCCTTCAGTCTGGCGAACGCGGAACGGTCGCCTCGGGAAAGGCGGAGTTTCTCGAACAGTATCCAGTTCTGCGTGAACTTGTCTTGCCCCGGGCCCGAGAGCTTCTCGATCTCGTCGATGATCCCGAGCTTCTCGTCCCTGTCGTCGGCGTTGCGAAGCCTGACGAGCAGGCCGAGCCGGGTGTGGGGGTGCTGGTGGAACTCCGACATCGTGCCCGCGCGCTTCATCTGATCCAGGTCGCGGGAATAGCCGAAATAGTCGAAGTCGGTCGCGTAGAGTTCCCGGACCCTCGACACCGTTTCGGAGTTGTCGAAGAAGGAGGATGCCTTTTTCCTCGCGCCCGTGCCGTGGGGCGCGCGCTTCTCGATCTCGCCGCCCTCGACCTCCAGGAAGCGGGCGAAAACCTTCGGCAGGTCCTGGTCCATGCTTTCCAGATGACCGACGAAGTTGGGCCGGATGAACGGATACATCAGGTTGAGATGCTGAGGCTTCCAGTGCGGATCGAGGCGCTCGGGGCGATCGGCGTGAATGAGCTCCACGAACGCGTCGAAGCTCACCTCGGCATCGTCGGAAAGGCCGTAACGCTTTGAAAACCAGCGCCAGACGTCCTTGCGGTTTCCCGCGATCTTGTCGAGATACCCGGACACGAGGCGCGTGTAGGGGTTTCGGACAAAGGTGAATATGTTGGCCGCTTCCGCCCAGCCGAGATACCTGATCGCCGTCCTGAACGGCGATGCTTCGAGATCGTGGACATCCGTCTCGCGATCATAGGTCCGGGGGGAGATCGCTTGCCAGAGGTTGGACTTGATGGTGCTGCAGCCGACCTTCGGATTGTTGAGGTAAATGATATTCTTGCGCTTGTTGGCCCGGATGGTCCGGCGGCTGAAATCTTTCAGCATGCCATTCTCCCTGTTTTCTGCCGCCTGCCTGCGCATGAGCGGCACGTCCCGTGCGAATTTCATGCCCCCGCCGGGGTCGGACAGTGAAAGCCGCTCGGATTTCTGATTCTGTTCGTTCCGATTGACAAACTATTAGCATCTGCCGGGCTGGCGGTCGACGCGTGAAATCCCTGCCGCCCGGCGAAGGGGGCGTGCCGGCTCAGCCGATCACCTTCGCGGTTTTCATCGCCTTGAGCAGGGCGTCGAGCCCCATGGCCTTGCCGGCGCTGGTCTTGGGCGCCTCGATCGCCGTGATGCGCTTGAAGGCGGCGGTCACCAGCACGCGGTCGCGGGCCATGTAGGACTCGGCGAGATCCGCCACCAGGTCCTTCAGCCTGGGATCGGAGGTTCGGGTGAAGCCGCATTTCTCCAGCTTGCGATCGGAGGTGTCCGGCTGCTTGCGCGGCGCGGGCGTGCCGCCGCCGCGCAGCGACTTCACGAGGGCAGGGCCGTCCAGCTGCATGCGCTCGGCCCTCGAGAGCTCCCGCGCGAGGCCCTCCGCCACGGAATCGCGCTTGAGGAAGGCGGCGATCATCAGCTCCTCCAGCTTCGCCACGTTCTTCACCCCGAGGTTCCTTGCCACGGTGCGGGGCGAGCCCATCTTGCTCCTGGCCAGCGCCCGCGCCTTCTTCTCGTGATGGGCGAGAAAGGCGGGGCGCTTGAAGAACGCCGGGATGATGCTGTCGTCGAAATCCCGCTTCAGCTTCACGGTGAGCAGCTGGATGATGCCGCCCCAGAGGCGCGGGTCGTCGCTGCCGCCGTTCCGCAGCAGGTCGCGCACATGGGCGTCGATGCGGTTGCCGGCATTGACGGGGTAGTCGGCCTGTGGGCTGAGATATTGCACGTAGACTTCCGAGGGCCGGGGCGGGCTGATGAGAAAGCGCAGCATGTTCTTGAAAATCTCGAACTTCTGGATGTCCTCGATGAGCACATCGAGAAGTTCGCGGTCGCGCAGCATCTCTGCGATCTTGTCCTTGTAGCTGATGCCTTCGATCTTCATCGCCATTCTCGTCTCTCCTCCGGGATAAGCGCCGGCACCGGGCAGGGGTGCGGGCGCCTGGCTGCGCGGTCCTTCGCGGGGTAGGTGCCGCTGCGCGGAGAAAAGGTTCGGACGCGGGGGGAATGCCCGGGCGGCGCGCCGCATCCTTGTGGCGCGGTGCGCCCGCCGGTCAGGCCTGGAGGTCGTGCCCCCGCTCGGGGCAGGCAGAGGCGAGCGCGGCGGCGCGCTCCGCCGCGGGCGTTGGCCTGCTGCCTGAGCGCCTTCGCCTCCATGCCGCGCCGGCCGGGCTCTGCTCGCGCAGGCGCGCTGCCGGGAGTGCCGCGTACATGCCGGCAATGCCCGATCCCGCGATGAGCATTCGCGTTTGCAGGGCATTTGACCTTCTGGGTGGACGGCGGAGCTTCCGCCGCGGCCAGGCCTGCGCGGCTCCGGGGCAGATCCTCGCCCGCACCGGCCCGCCCCGACAGCTGTGCCCGCCGTCGCGCCGGGGCCGGGTTCGCGAGGCCGGCCCCATTCCCGGCAGGGGGCGCACCCTCCCCGAAGACAGCGTGCCGTGCCGCCGGGCGGCGGCTCCCCGGCCCGGGGGGCTATCTCCCGGCGGCCGGCGGGGGGGCGGCGGCCCGGCGCAGCCGCAGCAGCCGCCCGAGGTACACGCGGTCGATCTCCACCGCGCCGGCGCGCAGCGCGAGGCGGCGCCGGGACCGGGAGATGTCGAAATGTTCCTGGTACGTTCCGGGCTTCTGGATCCGGCCCGCGTCCAGCCCGATCAGCGTCGCCATGGCGAGCAGCTCCTCCGTGCTGTCGGCCAGCATGTGGCACAGCGTGAACCGCCCCACCCGGGCGCGCATGTCATCGACGTAGACGGCCATCGGCCTCCCCTGTCCGGACAGATCGTACCGGGCGGTGGCGGCCCGCCCCGGGGCCGGGACGAACCGGCTCCGGGCGCGCGGGCCCGCCGCCGCCGCTGGCGCTGATATGGGGATCGGGCGTGCCGGGGCAAACACCCAGGCGGATGCGCGGCGCACCGGAGGGATGCGCCGCGCCGGGGGCCGCCAGGGGCGGGCCCGGGTCAGACGATGAAGTCGTAGCTGTCGAGGGCGCCCAGCTGGGTGTTCTCCAGCGTCAGGCTGTTGCCGTGGCCGAAGTCGATCACCACGTCGTAGCCCACCTGCTCGGCGGCGGCGTAGACATCGGCGTAGCTGTCGTAGCCACCCGGGACGTCGAGGCGGATGACATCGGTGCCGGCCTCGAAATCGGTGATCCGGTCATGGCCCGCGTTGAAGTGGAACACGTCCGCTCCCGCGCCGCCGGTCATCAGGTCGTCGCCCACGCCGCCCTTGAGCACGTCGTCTCCCGCGCCGCCGATGAGCGTGTCGTCGCCCTTGCCGCCGAGCGCCACCAGCTTGATGGAACCTGCGTAGAGATCGCTCGCGTCGATCACGTCGTCACCGCCGAGGCCGTTCACCACCAGTTTCTCGGTGTTGCGGATGTCGAGGGTGAACTGGCCGAGGTTGGTGCGGGCGAAATCGACATTCGCACCGTCCGTGGCGATCTCGAAGATGTCGCCGGCGCCCTCGGCGCCCTCGACCACGGCGGTGTCGAAGCCGTTGCCGCCGTCCATCAGGTCGGAGCCGTCGCCGTTGTCCCATTCCATCGTGTCGCGGCCGTTGCCGCCGTACATCTCGTCGTTGCCGACCTCGCCCTCGAGATGGTCGTTGCCGGCCCCGCCCTTGAGCACGTCGTCTCCGGCGCCGCCGATGATGGTGTCGTTGCCCTCGCCGCCGAGGGCGACAAGCTTGATGGACCCGGCCGCGAGGCCGCTCGCGTCGATCACGTCGTCGCCGCCGAGCCCGTCGACCACCAGTTTCTCGGTGTTGCGGATGTCGAGGGTGAACTGGCCGAGGTTGGTGCGGGCGAAGTCGACATTCGCACCGTCGGTGGCGATCTCGAAGATGTCGCCGGCGCCCTCGGCACCCTCGACCACGGCGGTGTCGAAGCCGTTGCCGCCGTCCATCAGGTCGGAGCCGTCGCCGTTGTCCCACTCCATCGTGTCGCGGCCGTTGCCGCCGTACATCTCGTCGTTGCCGACCTCGCCCTCGAGGTGGTCGTCGCCCGAGCCGCCGTAGAGCAGGTCGGCGCCCGCGCCGCCGATGAGCGTGTCGTTGCCCTCGCCGCCGTAGGCGAGGAGCTTGATGGACCCGGCTTCCAGGCCGCTCGCGTCGATGATGTCGTCGCCGCCCAGCCCGTTCACGATCATCCGCTCGGTGCTGCCGATGTCGAGCGAGAAGGGGCCGAAATTGACCCGTTCGAACAGCACGCGGTCCCCCACGGTGGTGATGTGGAATTCGTCGCCGCCGGTGGAGGAGCCGTTGGCCTCGGCGGTGTCGTAGCCCTCGCCGCCCTCCATCACGTCGGAGCCGTCGCCGTTGTTCCAGACCATCCGGTCATTGCCACGGCCGCCCAGCATCACGTCGTTGCCGGTGTCGCCCACGAGCCTGTCGTTGCCGTCCTCGCCCGCGAGGACATCGTCACCCGCACCGCCGAAGAGATCGTCGTCGCCGCCACCGCCGAGCACGACGTCGTCGCCGGCCAGGGCGTCGAGCCGCTCGTCACTGCCATCACCTGCGAGAACCTCCGCAGCATCGGTACCGAAAATTTGCTTCTTGGTCATGTCTGGGCTCCATCGAGAAATCCGGCCAGCCCCGTCATGGTGCTGACGGTGTTTGGTCCGCGCCGGGGGGCGATGGGTTCAGAAAAATTAATTCGATTTGGAAGAATGAGGAAAGTCAACAGGTTGCCGGTCACCCGCCCCGGTGCCAGGTGCTGCGCCGGGGCGGGCGTCGCCGGTCAGGTGAGCGAGACGGCCTCGCGCATCATCGCGAGATAGCGCTCCTCCGAGCTCTCGCGCCGCGCCGTCACCCAAGCGCGGATGCCCTCGGTCGCGACATAGCGCAGCCGGCCCGTGGGGTCGGTCGCGGCCTGCAGGATCACCTCCGCCACCTCGTCCGGGGTGCCCTGGCTGCGGCTCTGCGCGATGGCCCGGAACACCTGTGCGGCGCGCTCGTGCAGGGGAGCGTAGTCCTCGATCGGCCGGCTTCCCTGCGCCTCGGTCGCGGCCCGCTCACCGAAGCGCGTGGAGGTGACACCGCCGGGCTCGACCAGCCGCACCCGGATGCCGAAGGGCTCGACCTCGTGCATGAGCGCCTCCGAAAATCCCTCCACGGCGAATTTCGATGCGGCGTAGAGCGGGATCAGCGGCAGGCCGAACACCCCGCCGCCGGACGTGACGTTCACGATGCAGCCGGAGCGGCGCGCGCGCATGTGCGGCAGGATCGCCCGGGTGACGGCCATCAGGCCGAAGACGTTCACCTCGAACTGCCGGCGCATCTGCGCCTCGGTGCTCTCCTCGAAGAAGCCGTGCAGGCCGTAGCCCGCGTTGTTGACCACGGCGTCGATGGCGCCGAAGCGCTCGATGCCGGCGGCAATGGCGGCGGAGATGCTCTCGGGGTCCTCCACGTCGAGACGGGTGACCATCACCCCGGCGGGAAACTCCGGTGCCGCCTCCGGGCGGCGCAGGGTGGCGATGACGCTCCAGCCCTCGGCGGCGAAGCGGCGCACGGCGGCCTCGCCGAAGCCCGAGGAACATCCGGTGATCAGTACGGTTTTCACGGCAACCTCCTTTGAATGCAGCCTGCGCCTCATGTATGCCGGGCCGGTGTGCCGATAAGTGCATCAAGATGGCATTCCCAAGTGCATATGGTGGAACAATGTCCGATATCTCCCTGGCCGACCTGCGGCTGCTGGAAGCCATCCTGCAGGAGGGCAGTTTCCGCGGCGCGGCGCAGCGGCTCGACCTGCCGCCCTCCACGCTGAGCCGGCGGGTGTCCGGGCTGGAGCGGCGGCTGGGCCTGCGCATGTTCCGCCGCACCACGCGCAGCCTGTCCCCGACACCCGAGGGGCTGGGCTTTCTGGGCCGCGTGCTGCCGGCCCTGCGCGACATCGAGGCGGCGGTGCGCGGCGCGGCGGAAGCGCGCGACGTGCCCGGCGGGCTGCTGCGCATCAACGGCACCGAGCCGGGGTTCCGCCTGCTCATGCCCGCCGTCCGCACCTTCCTGGAGCTCCATCCGCAGGTCGAGCTGGATCTCGTCATCGACGGGCTGCTCTCCGACATCGTCGCGGGCGGGTTCGATGCCGGGTTGCGCCTGGCCGAGGCGGTGCCCCAGGACATGGTCGCCGTGCCCGTCGGCCCGGCGCAGCGCTTCGTCGTGGTGGGGGCGCCGGGCTATCTCGCCCGGCGGGGCCGGCCCGCGGTGCCGGGCGATCTCGCGGCGCATGACTGCATCCGCTCGCGCCTGCCCTCGGGGCGGGTGCTGGCCTGGGAATTCGCCGTGGCCGGGCGCCCGCTCAGCCTGGCGGTCACGGGGCGGCTCACGCTCGGCAGCACCGATCTCGCGTGCCAGGCTGCGCGTGAAGGGCTCGGCCTGGCCTATGTCAACGACAGCTCCGCCGCCGCAGATCTCGCCTCCGGCGCGCTGGAGGAGCTGCTCTGCGACTGGTGCCCGCCCTTCGAGGGCCTGCGCCTCTACTACCCGCGCCACAGGGTGGGCTCGGCAACGCTCTCGGCCTTCGTCGCCTGCCTGCGCCGGCAGCCGCGGGCAGAGTGAGCCCCGCGAGGCGGGAAGAAGGGGAAAACTGCCGGTGGGTTAGGGGAATCTTCAGGGCCGTGGCGTCATAGCTGGCTCCTGATGATTTGCCCTGTTCCAGGAGATGTTCCGGTGCCCAGCTTGCCTGCCCTGCTTCTGCTGCCGTTCCTTGCGCTGGGCGCGCTGCCCGCGGGGGCGCAGGTGTCCATCGGCCTTGCGATGGGCAATATCGACACGTTTCAGGCCCGGCTCGTCGAGGGGGTCGAGACCGCCGCGGCGGAGGCGGGCGCCAGCGTCAGTGTCAGCAACGCCGAACTGAGCAGCGAGACGCTGCTCGAGCAGGTGGGCCGTCAGCTCGACAGCGGGATCGACGTGCTGATCGTCGTGCTCACCGACAGCGACACCGGGCCCCGGGTGACCGAGCTCGCGCAGGCGCGGGGCACGCCCGTGGTCTTCGCCAACAGCGAGCCCGCGAACCTGCGCGACCTGCCCTCGTCGCAGGTCTACGTGGGGTCCGACGAGCGGGTTTCGGGCACGCTCCAGGCGCAGGAGGTGTGCCGCCTGCTCGGGGGGAAGGGGCGCGTCGGCCTGATGACCGGCGAGCTCACCCATCCCGCGGCGCGGCAGCGCACCGTCGACGTGCACGAGGTGGTTGCCGGCGCGGATTGCGCCGGGCTCGAACTGGTGGAGCAGCAATCTGCCCTGTGGTCACGCGATTATGGCGCCGAGGTGATGCGCGAATGGCTGGCGGCGGGGATCACCCTCGATGCTGTCATCGCCAACAACGACGAGATGGCCCTCGGCGCGATCCTCGCGCTGCAGGAGGCGCAGGTCCACCCGGACGATATCGTCGTCGCCGGGGTCGACGCGACCGCCCCCGCGCTGGAGGCGATGCGCGCCGGCACGCTCGACGTGACCGTTCTGCAGAACGCCCTGGTGCTGGGCACCACCTCGGTGGCGATGGCGCGCCGCCTCGCCGCGGGCGAAGAGGTGGAGCAGGTCAGCTACGTCCCCTTCGAACTCGTCACCCCCGCGAACATCGACCGATATGATCCGCGCTGAGCGCGGGCTCGTGCTGAAAGGAATGCCATGAAACTGAGCAGTCTGGGCATGCAGGCGCGCATCGCGATCGGCTTCGCGCCGCCGCTGGTGATGATGCTCATCCTCGCGCTCGTGGCCTATGCCGGGGTCACGAGCATCAACACCGCCACCGGGAAGTATCTCGAGGCGGCCGGAGATCAGCTCGAGGTCTCCCGCATGGGAGACTGCCTGGCCGGCGCCAATGCCGCCGTGCTGCTGTTCGACCGGCACAGGACGGCCGGCTACGCGGATGAATTCGGCCGCAATGTCGCCTGCATCCGCGAGTATCGCGCGCAGCTTACGGACGACAGCACCGCCGCGCTGGAGACCGATCTCGCCGCCTACGAGGAAGCCTTTGCCCGCTTCGTGGCGCTCGATGCCCGCAAGTCGCTCGTGCGCGACAAGGCGCTGGATTTCGGACCCTGGGCCGGTGTCGCGCTGCAGGACATCATCCGGACCGCCTACCGGAACGGCAATGCCGCGGCGATGCTGGCCGCCACCGGCATGGGCAACGAGCTGAACCGCTCGCTCACGCTGGTCGAGCGCTTCCTGCGCGCCGAGGACCTGGGCGCCGAAACCGCCGCTCAGGCGCGCATCGCAGCCGCGGCCGCCGCGCTGGAGCAGCTCTCCGGGGCGCTGGGCCCCGGGCTGCAGGGCGCGCGCCTCGCGATCGTGGGCACGCTGATCGAAAACTACCGCGCCCGGCTCGGCGAGGCTCGCGCGCTGATGGAGCAGGAGATCGCCGCGCGCGACCGCGTGCTCGATACCCTCGCGCCCGCCCTCCGCACCCAGTTCCTCGACATCAAGACCGCGCTGGGCCGCACGCAGGAGACGCTCGGCAGCCAGACCGTCGCCACCGCGAACGCGATCGGCACCCGGGTCACGCTGATCACCGTGGGCGTGCTGGCGGGCTCGCTGCTGCTCTCCTGGCTTATCGGCCGCTGGATCGCCCGTGCCGTGGGCGACATGGCCGACACCATGCGCGAGATCGCCGACGGCAACACCGCGGTCACGGTTCGCGGCGCCGAGCACCAGCACCAGCTCGGGGCCATGGCCCGCTCGCTCATCGTGTTCCAGGAGAACGCGCGCGCCCGCGCAGCCGCCGAGGAGGAGTCGCAGCGCGCCCGGGACGCCGCCGAGGCCACCCGCCTTCGCCAGGAAGAGGACCGCGCCCGCCAGGAGGAAGAGCGCGCCCACGCCGCTGCCGTGACCCGCGATGCGCTCGAGACCATCGCCGCGGCGCTGGAACGGCTGTCGCGCGGCGACCTCACCGTGCGCATCGGCGCTATCGACAGCTCCTACGATGCGATGCGGCGCGCCTTCAACGAGACCATGGTACGGCTCGAGGACACGATGGGCCGGATCAAGTCCTCCAGCACATCGATGCTCGGTTCGACCGCGGGGATCGTGGACAGTGCGCAGGAACTGTCGTCCCGGGCCGAGAGCCAGGCCTCCTCGCTGGAGGAGACCGCCGCCACGATGGAAGAGATGTCCGCCAGCGTGAAGACCACGGCGGAGAGCGCCGAGCAGGTCAAGGGCGCCGCTCTCGAAGCCGCCGGCCGCGCCCGGCGCGGCAGCGGCGTGGTCTCCGAGGCGGTGCAGGCGATGGGACGCATCGAGGAGAGCTCGGCCAAGGTCACCAACATCATCGACGCGATCGATTCCATCGCCTTCCAGACCAATCTGCTGGCGCTCAACGCGGCTGTGGAGGCCGCGCGGGCAGGGGAGGCCGGCAAGGGCTTCGCCGTCGTCGCCTCCGAGGTGCGCACTCTCGCCCAACGCGCGGCCGAGGCCGCCAAGGACATCGCGGGCCTGATCCGTGACAGTTCGGGTCATGTCTCGGTCGGGGCCAAGCTGGTGCGGGAAGCGGGGGATGCGCTGCTCGAGATCCGCGAGGCCATCGAGACCGTGGCCACGCGGGTGGCCGACATCAGTTCCGCGGCGCGCGAACAGTCCGCCGGGGTGGAGGAGATCACCACCACGGTGACGCATCTCGACTCGCTCACCCAGCAGAACTCGGCCCTTGCCGAGCAGAGCGCCGCAGATGCCCGCAGCCTCGGCGCCGATGCCGACGAACTGGGAAAGCTGATGGCCTACTTTACCGTGCACGCCCCCGGCGCGACCCGGCACGAGGCGGCCTGACCCCGGGGCCGCAAGCTCCTCCGGCACGGTCGCCCGCCGCGGCCCGTATCGCGCCCGAACGTGCGAGCAGGGTCGCGACGGGGAGGCGCACAGGATGAACCGGCCCATCCGGTGTTCCCGGAACGCAAGGGCGGGCGTGACGGCCATGGCAAGGCGGCGGCGCGGACGGTTGCACATGTCCTGGTCGGCGGGCGTCGCTGCGGGGGGGCGACACGCACTGCGAGGCTGGCCGGGATCCGCAGCAGCCCGGATCGAGTGCATCAGGCGAATGCTTGCATGAGCGGTGGCAGCCAATGGCGAATGTGGGGGGAGAAAAGCTCATCCGAGGGCTTCCCGCGCGGTGAGCCTGCCACCATCGATGGGGGCCTCCGGCCCGGGCTGCAGGCACGCGGGCCGGTGCGCGGACCTCTCAGCCGGTGCGATGCCGGTGGCGGGTAGGTGGGAGCTCCGGCGCTCACAACACCCAGAGGCGCAGCGGCATCCATATCCCCATCGCCACCATCATCAGGTTCTCGGTGAGGGAGACGAAGCCGAGCGGCACCCGGCTGCTGCCGCCCACGCAGGCGCATCGGATCTCCCGCTTGTCGACATAGACCGCCTTGAAGACCGAGATCGCGCCCACCGCGCCGATGAACAGCGCGACCGGGGCGGAGAGCCAGGTGAGCAGGCCGGCGATCATCAGGATACCGGCCCCGGTCTCGGCATAGGGGTAGACATAGCCGTAGCGCACCCAGCGGCGGGCCAGCAGGTCGTAGTTGAGGAACATGGTGGAAAAGCTCTCCACGTCCTGCAGCTTCTGCACCCCGAGAAAACACATGGAGATGGCGATGAACCATTCCGCCGCCCGCAGGGTGAGGGGCGTGCCGAAGGCCTCCCAGCTCGCCGCGAGAGCCATCAGGAGCGCCACGCCGAAGATCACGATCACCGGCCTGTAGCTGGTCTCGTCCGGGTCCGGGACGTGCTCGCCGAAATGCTCGCGCAAGGCGTCGTAGCCGCCGATGCGCTCCCCGCCGATGAACACCTGCGGGGTGGTCTCCACCCCGTGCTCACGCTGGAACTCCTCGGTTTCGCGGCGCGTGGTGAGGTGGTGGTCCTCCACCCTGAAACCCTTGCGGCGCAGCAGCGCGCGCGCCTTCAGGCCGAAAGGGCAGAGATGGTCGGGCATCACCATGCGGTGAAGCTCGGCCACGCGGGATGTGTCGTCGGTCATGCGGAGCTCCCTTCGCCTGTCGGTTCCGGGCCGGGGGAGGCGTCTGCGACCTCGAGGGCATGGCTGCGCGTGCTCCCGGCCCCTCACCCGGTCAATGCATCGCCTCCTGCAGCGGTTCCCCGGCCGGGTGAGGGCCGGCGGGCGTCAGAGCGGCCTCGCCCGGCAGCGCACCGGCCGCTGGCCTTCGGCGGCGATCACCGCCTCTTCGCCCTTGCCGCGCAGCTCGTAGCCGCTGCCGGCGTAATGGATGCCGGAGGCGACGCGCACCCCGCGCATCCGCGCCTCGCCCCCGTCGGGCAGGCGGAGCCAGGCAAGGTTCGGCCCGGTCTCGAAGCGCGCGTGCCGGGTGACGCCATCGGCGCAGGAAAAGGTGACGGCGAGGGTGGCGGGCACCTTCGGCGGGCTGGTGTCGGGCTTCTGCTCGTCGGCACAGGCAGCGACGGTGAGCGCCGCGGCGAGCGACAGGCAGGCGAGGGGAGGAAAACGCATCTGGGGCTCCACGGGTCACGGGTCCGGCGCGCCGCCCGGGGGTGGGGCGCCGCGGGCCAAGCATAGACGACCCGCCGGCGCTGGCCAGCCCGGCCCGGCAGGTTCGGCGGGCGGCGCAGAAAAGGCTTTGAGCCCCGCCCGCCCTGCGGCTTAATGGGCACAATGCGGCCCGAACGGCCCACCGGCGGGTGGGCCGCGACGACGGAAGGGGAACGGCGATGTTGAGACACCTGGGCCCTGTCCTTCTCGGTGCGTCGCTCTTCGCCGGCCCGGCCGCCGCGCAGGTGACGGTGCCGGAGCTGCGCGAGGCCTTCCGGAATGCGGCGCGCGAGACCGACCTGGTGAGCGGCCTGCTCGCGCTCACCGTGTTCGGTGCCACGCCGGGCATCAGCACCGCGACCTTCGATGTCGACGACGGCGACGAGTTCAGCACCTACCGCATCTCGCCCTCGCGCGCCTTCGACGCCGGCTTCACCGGCGCGCGGGTCTATCTCGAGGGCAGCCTGGGCTATCTCGCCGGCGGGCAGGGCGAGGACATCTCCATAGAAGTGGCCGAACCCACGCGGGTGGGCTTCGACTTCACCACCTTCAGCGCGCTGGGCGGGGCCGGGCTGGAATTCGACCTTGCGCAGGGCACCGTGCTGCGGCCCATCCTGCTCGCCGGCTACTCCTACACCGATGTCGACGCCGAGTTCAGCGGCCCGGAGGCCGGCCTGCTCAGCGCCGCCGGCAAGGGCATCCTGTGGGACGCGCACCTGCACAATTTCATCTTCGGCGGCGCGCTCGCCCTGCAGCATGACGAGAGCTTCGCCGGCGACCTGAACCTGCAGGCGCGCATGCGCTACACCCACTACGTCGCGCGCAGCTTCTCGGCCACGGACAGCGTCCTGGTCGGCACACGCGACTTCGGCGTGCTGGTGGGCGCGGCGGAGCTCGACGGCCCCACGGGGCTGAACGTCGTCGGCCGGCAGCTGCGCTGGATCGGCTTCACGACCGGCACCTTCCTGCCCGGGCGCAGCGACGCGCTGGGCTTCAACTATTTCGTCGAGCTCGGCGGCGGGTTGGAGCTGGTCGACCCGGACATGGTGAGCGGCGTCGAGGGCGTGAGCCTGCGCGGCTCGGGCCTGCTGGGCAACGGTGTCTACGGCTGGAGCCTGGGTCTGTCGCTGGAGTTCTGAGCGGGAGGAGACCGCCGCCGCCGCCTGCGCCGGCGGCGCAGCAGCAGCACGAGGACGAGTGCCGACGCGGCGAGGCCGAGGCCCGCGAGCACCGGATGCGCGCCTGCGAGCCCGGAGACCCCGCCCACCGCCTTCCCCGGCGCGGCGAGCACCGAGAGAAGGCCGAAGACGAAGCCGGTCGCCGCCAGAATGCCGTCGAGCAACGCCGCGAGGGCGGAGATCAGGTCTGCCATGCGCAAGCGCCTCCCCAGCGCAATCGGGCCGCGGTTGCGCGCGGCGCCGTGCGGGACTGCACATCGGGACGCGGGCGCGGCCCGTCAAGCCGGCGCCCCCCGGGCGAGGCTCAGCTGTGGTCTTCGGGCACCGCGGTGCGGTCGTATTCGCGCTGGCCCAGCATGCTGGCGGGTGCAGCGGGACCGGAGCCGAGCTCGTCCTCCGGGATACGGGTGCCGCGCCGCGGCAGGCCGGCGATGCGTCGGCGCACCGCCTCGGCGGTGCCCGCCGGCAGCCAGCCCCGCGCCGCGGCATCCTCGGCCATGGTCACGGTATCGGCGGCGAGCACCAGGTGCGAGCCTGCCTCCCGGATCGCGGCGCCGAGACGGCCGATCTCGGAGGCCCGGCCGGCGTGGCCGGGCGAGACGTCGCGGATGTAGACCGCGAGCACCCGGTCGCCATGCTCGGCCACGATGTCGGCATAGACCTCGGGGTCGTGCTGGCCGCTGTCACCGATCAGGATGAAGGGCAGCTTCGGGTAGAGCGCCATCATGCGCTCGATCACCTCGCGCTTGTGATCCTCCGCCCGGCGCGGCAGCGGGCTGCGCCAGGTGATGCCCCATTCGCGCAGGAACAGGATCGGGCCCACCGGGATGCGGTGGCGGCGGAAGAAGGTGTCGAGGATGTCGTAGATCCCCCAGGGCGCGCGCGAGACATAGAGCATCGGGTTGGCCTCGGTGCCGCCCGGCCCGGCGTGGAAGGCGCGGTACAGCACGGAAACGCCGGGGAAGGCGGTGCGGCTCTCGGCGTCCTGAACGAAGAGCCGCCACATCATCGCCACCTTGTTGGCGACACCGGTATGCATCACCGTGTCGTCGATGTCCGAGACCACGGCGAAGCGCGCCTGAGCCGGGGGCACGAAGACATCGGCGACCGCCTCGGCGCCCTGCGGGCCCTCGAGCGCGAGGTCGAGCGTGTGCCAGAGCCGGCCCTCGGGCAGGGGGGTGGCGGGGGCGATCTCGAGGTGGAAGTAGCCGTCGGCGTCGGTTTCCACCAGCGTCTCGGCGCCGTAGAAGCTGCCCCGGACCGTGGCGCCGGGCACCGAGCGGCGCATGAGGCGGCGGGCCACGTCGCGCAGGTTTCCCCAGAGATCCCAGCTGCCGCGCGCCGTGCGCCCCGAGGACTGGCGGAAGACGCGGCCGATGAGCAGCACCCGCTCCGCCGTGCCGCAGCCGCGGTAGGCCTGGATGACGAGGCCGCGCCGGGCCCGGGCGCGCCGGGCAGGGCGGCCGAGCAGGTAGAGGGCCTCGCGCAGGGCGTGCATCAGCTTCGAGAAGATCATTGCGCGGTGGGCTCTCCTGAGGTTGCGGGCGCGTGGCGGCCCCGGGGTGCGCCGCGCGCGGCCCCGTCGGGGCCGGCCCCCCGTTTCGCCCGTCACGGCGCGCAGTTCAAGCACTTAAGGGTTCAGGCGGTGGCGGGAAGCCCGGCCTGCATCAACCGGCCGAAGCCGGCGGCCGGCGTCGTGTCGAGCCCGGCGAGCCGTGCCATGTGCCACGCCAGCGCCAGGTTCGACGAGATGACCGGCACCCCGAGGGTGGCCTCTGCGGCGGCGATCACGTCGATCGTGCGCAGGTTGGTGCAGGAGAGGAACACCGCATCGCAGCTCTGCGCCCCGCCGGTGGCGATGGCCGCCTCGAGCACGGAGGCGGGGTGGATGCGCGCCACTTTCGCTTCCTCCGCCTCCTCGAAGGAGCCGAACCCCGCGATGGCGAGCCCGTGGGCCTCGAGGGCCGCGCGCATGGCGGCGGAAACCTCGGCCACGTAGGGCGTGACGAACCCCAGCCGGCGCACGCCGAGCGCGTCGCAGGCGGCCATCACCGCGCTGATCGGGTTGGTGACCTGCCTCGCGGTGGAACTGCCGCGCACCAGTTCGGCCACCCGCGCCGGCCCGATCACCGTGGCGCCGGAGGTGCAGCCGTAGCCCACCACGTCGAAGTCGATCGACGGCGGCAGGAGGGCGGCGGCGGCCGGCAGGTGCGCCTCCATCCGCGCCAGTGTCCCGGCGCTCACCTCCGCGGCGCTGGGGATGCGCGTGGCATAGAGCGCCGTGCCGTCCACGGGCAGCAGGCGGCGGAATTCCTGCTCGATGGTCTCGTCGGACTGCAGCACGACGAGGCCGAGGCAGGCGCGGTGGCCGAGGGGCGCGTCGAGGCGGTAGGGCAGGGCGGGCATGGCTACTCCAGTTCAGGCAGCGCGCGCGGGGCGCGGGGGGAGAGGAGCTCCGCCGCGCCGGCGCGGATGACGATGTTCTCCTCGTGCACCATCATGCGGCCGGGGCCGATTTCGAGCGCGGGCTCGAGGGTGAGCACCATGCCCGGCTCCAGCACCGTGCGGTCGCTCGCGGTGAGCGAGGGCCATTCGGTGAGGCGCATGCCCAGGCCGTGGCCGAGCCGGCCGCCGGCCCCGGGGTCTCCCGCCGCCGCGATCACCGCGTGCATCGCGTCGTGCACATCGGCCGCGGTGGCGCCGGGGCGGGCGGCGGCGAGCCCGGCCTCGGTGGCATCATGCAGCACGGCCTGCGCGGCGGCGGTCTCCGGCGCCGGGGGGCCGAGGGAGAAGTTGCGGTCATAGTCGCAGAAATAGCCGTCGAATACAGCCCCGGTGTCGAGCATCAGCACGTCGCCGCGCGCAAGCGGCCGCGGGCCGGCGGGCGAGATCACGTCGGCATAGCCGCCCGGTGCGGCGCCGCCGGCGAGATAGGGCACCCAGTCCGCCCCCTCCTCGAGCAGCAGCATCTGGAAGCGGCGGAACACGGTCTCGAGCGGCGTGCCGCTGCGGGCGATCCCGGGCACCCGGGCGAAGGCGCGGCCGGCGATGGCGCAGGCGGTGCGGATGCGCCCGATCTCGGCCTCCGATTTCACCTGCTGGAGCGCGTGGAGCAGGCTGGTCGCGTCGACGAACCCCGCGGCGGGCAGGGCGGATTGCAGCCGCGCGTAGTCGGCGAGCGGCATGCGCAGGGCGCTCTCGCGACCCATGGCAAGGCCGATGCGCGCTTGCCGCCCGGCAAGCTCGGCAAGCGTGTCGGCGAGCAGGGTGACCCCGTCATCCTCCGGCGCGGGCGCGGCCCAGGTGCGGATGTCCTCCACCCAGGTCTGCGCCATCAGGGCCGCCCCGATGGCCGGGATGACCGCGACGGGCGCGCCCGCCGCCGGCACCACCACGAACCACGGGCGTGTGGGGCTCTCCCAGAACCGGGTGAGGAAGCCGGTGAACCAGCGCACGTCCGGCTCGGAGGTGAGCAGCAGGGCATCGATGCCTTCGCGCGCCATCAACCGCTGCGCGCGGTCGGTGCGGGCGCGGAATTCCTCGGGCGGGAAGCCTCGTGGCGGCATCGTGGCTCCTGAAGCGGGGTCAGTCCGGTGGGGCGAAGCTGTGGGTGGCGGCGCGGTGCCAGCGGTCGGCGTAGTTGGGGTCCTGGCAGGTGCCGGCGATGAGCGAGCCCTCGGGGATCTCGGGGAAGGCCCTGTCGCCGGTCACGGTCTCGCCGTTCTTCTGGCGGATGTTGAAGTGCCGGGGGCGCAGGTCATCGGGGTGGGAAAGGCCGGTGGCGCCCACCATGTCGGCCACCGCGCGCAGGGTGTTGCGGTGGAAGGTGGCGACGCGGCGCGACTTGTCGGTGACATCGAGCGCGCGCTGGCGCAGCGGGTCCTGGGTGGCGACGCCGGAGGGGCAGCGGTTGGTGTGGCAGGCCTGGCCCTGGATGCAGCCGACCGAGAACATGAAGCCGCGGGCGGAATTGCACCAGTCGGCGCCGAGCGCGCAGGTGCGGGCGATGTCGAAGGCGGTGACGAGCTTGCCCGCCGCCCCGATGCGCACCCGGTTCCGCAGGCCTGCGCCGCGCAGGGTGTTGTGCACGAAGGTGAGCCCCTCGACGAGCGGCATGCCGATGTGGTTGGTGAACTCGAGCGGGGCGGCGCCGGTGCCGCCCTCCTTGCCGTCGACCACGATGAAATCGGGCACGATGCCGGTCTCGACCATCGCCTTCACCGCGCACATGAACTCGCGCCGGTGGCCGATGCACAGCTTGAAGCCCACCGGCTTGCCGCCCGAGAGCCGGCGCAGCTCACCCAGGAACCGCACGAATTCGAGCGGGGTGGAGAAGGCGGAGTGGCCGGCGGGGGAGACGCAATCCTCGCCCATCGGGATGCCGCGGGCCTCGGCGATCTCGGGGGTGATCTTGGCGGCGGGCAGCACGCCGCCGTGGCCGGGCTTCGCACCCTGCGAGAGCTTCACCTCGACCATCTTCACCTGGGGGTCCTGCGCCTGGCGGGCGAAGGCCTCCGGGTCGAAGCCGCCCTCGGGGGTGCGGCAACCGAAATAGCCGGTGCCGATCTCGTAGATCAGGTCGCCGCCGCCCTGGCGGTGGTAGCGCGAGATGCCGCCCTCGCCGGTGTCCTGGGCGAAATTGCCCATGCGCGCGCCGGTGTTGAGCGCGAGGATGGCATTGGCGCTGAGCGCGCCGAAGCTCATGGCGGAGATGTTGTAGAGCGAGGCGTCGTAGGGCTGGGCGCAGTCCGGCCCGCCGATGCGCACGCGGAAGTCCCAATCCTCGACATGGGAGGGGACCATGGAATGGGTGAGCCAGGAGAAGCCCGCGTCGTAGACATGTTCGCGGGTACCGAAGGGGCGCTTGTCCTCCTCGCCCTTGGCGCGCTGGTAGACGAGGGAGCGGATCTCGCGGGAGAAGGGCTCCTCGTCATGGTCGCTCTCGATGAGGTACTGGCGCAGCTCGGGGCGGATGCTCTCGAAGATCCAGCGGATATGGCCGATGACCGGGTAGTTGCGCTGGATGGAATGGCGCGGCTGGATGAGGTCGCGCACGCCCAGCAGCGAGAGCAGCAGGCAGACGAGGGCGATGACCGCGAAACCTTCCCAGGCCGGGATGAGCGCGAGCGTGATGAGCGTGGCGAGACACAGTGCCACGAAAGCCGAGTAACGATGCATTCCGGATGTCCCCTCCCGTCGGATCGCGGCGATGATGCCGCATGACAGCCGGCGATGCTACCCGGCGCGTGATGAAGAGACCGTGCACGGGGAGGGGAGCGGGGAGGGACGTCCCTCGGGGGCATCGAGCCCCCTCGGGCCGTGCGCGGCAGCCCCGGCGCGGCGCGGGCGGGCGCGGTGGCGCGGGGCCGCGCCCCGGCTCGGAGGCGGTGCTCCCGGAGCAGATCGCCGCCGGGCGGTGCAGCCTGCCGGGATGCCGGCCGGGCGGGCGCAGCGGGGGCCGGGTGCGCGAGGGGGATCGGGACAGCCGGTCGGGCCCCGCCGGGAGAGCAGGCCTTCCGGCGCGGCCTCCCGGGTGGGGTCAGTCGGGCAGGCTGGGGGCCGGCCAGTCCTTCGCGAGGGTTTCGATGGCGGCGATGCGGTCGGGCACCGGCGGGTGGCTGGCGAGCCAGGCGACCATGCCGGAGCCGCGCCGGCCGGCGTCTGCGTCGAGCTTGCGCAGCAGGGCCACCTGCGGCGCGTGGCCGAGGCCGATGCGGTGCATGAGCGCGGCGCCGTAGGCATCGGCCTCGAACTCGTCGCGCCGCGAAAGCCGGGCGGCGAGCAGCGAGGCGAGCAGGGCGGCCGCCTTCGTGGCGATCAGCGGGCCGATGAAGGGGATGAACCGGCCGATGACGAGGCCGAGCACCAGGCGCATGGCGTTCTGGCCGAGAAAGTCGAGCCGCCGGCGCGGCGCGTGGCCGAGGGCGAGATGACCGATCTCGTGGGCGATGACGGAGGCGACCTCGGCGGAGCCGATCTCGCCCGCGCGGTAGCGCCGGATCAGGCCGCTGGTGACATAGACCCGGCCGTCGGGGCTGGCGAGGCCGTTGATGGCGGTATGGTCGTAGACCCGCACCTCGACCGGTCCGGTGCCCAGCGTGTCGGCCATGCAGGCGACATGCGCGGCGAGCACGGGGTCGGACAGCGGCTTCGAATGCTTGAGCAGGCTGCGCCGGGTGTGCCAGGACGAGCCCTGCCACCAGAGCCAGGCCATCACGAGGGCCACAACGAGGGGAAGCAGGCGGAGCATGCGGGGCGCGGGTCCTTGTCCTGTGCCGGGCGGCGCCGGGTCCTGTGCCGGGCGGCGCCGGCGGGGTCGTTTGCCGCGAAGCTTACGCGCCGGCGGTGCCGGCAGCCTTGATGTCGGTCGCGACCGGCCGAAGTTCAAGCGGCGGGGCTTGCCGGGCGGGGGCAGGCGCCGGCGCGGCCGGGCGGGGCCCGGCTGCCGGCGAGGGCAACCGTGTCCGGCCGGCCGGCCGCGCCGGCGGGGCGGACGCGACGGTGCGGCCGGCGGGACAGGCGGAGCGTGGGGCCCGGCCGGCCGGGGGCCTCAGCGGCCCAGCTCCTTCATGCCCGCCTCGAGACCGGCGAGGGTCATGGGATACATCCGGCCGGCGAAGAGCTCGCGCACCATGCCGATGGACTGGGTGTAGCGCCAGTGCGCCTCGGGCACGGGGTTGACCCAGATGGCGGAGGGCCAGGCCTCGCGCGCGCGGGTGAGCCAGACATGGCCGGCCTCCTCGTTCCAGTGCTCGGAGGCGCCGCCCCTGGCCGCGATCTCGTAGGGGCTCATCGAGGCATCGCCCACGAAGACGCATTTCCAGTCCTTCGGGATGGTGCGCAGCAGGTCTGTGGTGGGGATCTGCTCGGTCCAGCGGCGGCGGTTGTCCTTCCATACGCCCTCGTAGAGGCAGTTGTGGAAGTAGTAGTGCTCGAAATGCTTGAAGGCGGAGCGGGCGGCGGAGAACAGCTCCTCCACCACCTTCACATGCGGGTCCATCGAGCCGCCGGCGTCGAGGAACAGCAGCACCTTCACCGCGTTGCGCCGCTCGGGGCGGGTGCGCACGTCGAGCCAGCCCTGGCGGGCGGTGGAGCGGATGGTGCCGTCGAGGTCGAGCTCCTCATGGGCGCTGTCGCGCGCCCAGCGGCGCAGGCGCTTGAGCGCCACCTTGATGTTGCGGGTGCCGAGCTCGACCGTGTCGTCGAGGTTGCGGAACTCGCGCCGGTCCCAGACCTTCACGGCGCGGCCGTGGCGGCTCTCGTCCTGGCCGATGCGCACCCCCTCGGGGTTGTAGCCATGCGCGCCGAAGGGCGAGGTGCCGCCGATGCCCAGCCACTTGTTGCCGCCCTGGTGGCGCTCCTTCTGCTCGGCGAGGCGCCGGCGCAGGGTCTCCATCAGCCTGTCGAAGCCGCCGAGCCCCTCGACCTGCGCCTTCTCCTCCTCGGTGAGGTGCTTCTCCACCAGCTTGCGCAGCCATTCCTCGGGGATGGCATGGCCGGAGATCAGGTCCTCGGCCGCGATGGCCTCCATGCCGCGGAAAGCCTCGGCGAAGGCGCGGTCGAACCGGTCGATGTTCCGCTCGTCCTTCACCAGGATGGCGCGGGAGAGGTGGTAGAACCCCTCCACGTCATACATCACCACCTCCTCCTGCATCGCCTCCAGCAGGGCCAGGAATTCCCGCAGCGAGACGGGAACGCGGGCCTCCCGCAGGGCGAGGAAGAAGGGGATGAACATGGCTCAGCCTGTCAGCGTGGAGTCGATCAGCAGCGTGGCCACCAGCGTGACCAGCATCACCACCATACCATGCCCGAAGCCGTATTGCGCCCGGTCCATGCGGTTTCCGCCGCGTCGCGCGGCGCGCACCCAGCCGAAGATGAAGCCCAGGATGAAGGCTGCAGGCAGGATCATCGGCGCGTCTCCTCCGCCGCTCAGCCGGGGGGGCCGGGCGGTCTCATGTTTTCCAGACGCTGCTGAAGCGCGTCGAGGTTGCTGTAGTCGGCCCCCTGCGCATAGCGGGCCCAGCGCACCGAGTCGATGGCGTTCGTCACCGCCTCGTCCGAGCGGCCCAGCGCGGTGAGGGCGCCGGCGCGCACGTGCAGCGCGTGGGAGATGTTGAGCGGGATGGCATAGGCCGCGAACACGGGCAGTGCGCGGTCCGCGAGCGCCAGCGCCTCGGCCGGATGGTCGAGGGTGAGCCGGGTCTGGGCGAGGTAGAGGCGGATCGTCGCGGTGCGCAGGTCGTCGTCGGGGAAGTTCGCCTCCAGGCTCTCGAGCGCGCGGCGCAGCAGCCCGTCGGCCAGCGCCGGGCGGTCGGGGTATTCGAGCGAGGCGAGCAGGTCGAGCGTGTAGGCCAGCCGGTGGTCGGGCTGGGGGAAGTCCACCGCGAGGCCAAGCGCCGCGCGCAGGGTGAAGCGCTTCATGTCCCGCGTCATGCCGCCCTCGAAGATCGAGGTGATGAGCACGGTCCAGTCCGGCTCGGGGCCCATGGAGCGGCGTCGGGGCAGGCGGCGGCCCTCGGGGTTGACCTCGTCGAGCACCGCGAGGGCGGCCCGGCGCGCCTCGTCGCGGGTCATGCCCGAGCGCAGCGCGGGGTCGTAAAGCACGCGCAGGATCAGCAGGTCGAACCGGGTGAGGGTGGCGTAGACGTTGTCGTCGTTGAACACGGTCTCGGGCAGGCGGAACAGGTCGTTCGCCGGGCCCATGGCCTGGGCGATCTCCTCCTCGAAACACTCGCGGATCTCGTTGGGGGTCGAGGTGGAGGGGATGAAGATCGTCGCCCCGGTGAGGGTGTCGAGCTCCTCCCAGCGCGGCAGGGTGTTGCGGTTGAGCGCGATGTCGAACTCCGACCAGGTGAACAGGCCGGGCACGATGAAGCACTGCGCGCCGGGAAACACCTCGAGCATGCGCCGCTTTGGCGCGAGGGTGACACGGATGTTGGAGGTCTCGCGGCTCTCGGTGCGGGCGATGTCGAGGCGCGACTCGTTGCGCATCCGCGCGATCAGCCGGTCGAGATCGGGGCCGAACTGGTCGAGCCCGGCGCCGATCATCGCCACCCGCACCGGGCTCTCGAAGCGCAGCAGGTGCTCCAGCTCGGGCCCGTTCTCAGGGTGGAACACGAGGTCGACGAGATCGTCGGCGATATCGCGGTTTGCCTGGCGCACCGGCCCGGGCGCGAGCGCGCTGCCCAGCCCCGCGATCTCCGGCGCGGCGGTGGGCGCATAGGGCACCGAGCGCTCGCACCCCGCCAGCACGAGTGCCGCGAGCCCGCCCAGGAGATGGGGCAGGAGGCGCATGCTCACCGCCCGTACTTGATGAACGGAGTGCGGGTGCCGATGCGGTCGTAGAGCCGCCGGGCGGTGGCGTTGTCCTCCTCCGTCGTCCAGTACACGGTGGCCGCGCCATGGGCATCGGCATCGGCGTAGACATGCTCGATGAGCGCACGGCCCGCGCCGGTGCCGCGGGCGGCCTCGCTCACGTAGAGATCGTTGAGATAGGCGCGCGCCGGCACCTCCCAGGTGCTCAGGTGGTAGAGCCATTGCACCAGCCCCACCGGCCGGCCGCCGGCCACGGCCAGTGCCCCGTGCATGCGCACCTCCGGGTCCATCAGCCGCGCCCAGGTGGTGGTGTAGACCTCCTCCGGCCGGGTGGTGCGGTAGAAGGTGAGGTAATCGGTGAACAGCCCGCGCCAGGCGGCGTGGTCATCGGGGCCGAGCGGCCGGACGGCTGCGCTCATCCGTTCCTCCGCGCCATGAAGGCGAGCCGCTCGAACAGGTGCACGTCCTGCTCGTTCTTCAGCAGGGCGCCGTGCAGCTTCGGCAGGGCATCGCGCGGGTTTGCCTGCAGGTCGGCGGGGGCCATGTCCTCGGCCACCAGCAGCTTGAGCCAGTCGAGCACCTCGGAGGTGGAGGGTTTCTTCTTCAGCCCCGGCGTGTCGCGCACCTCGAAGAAGCGGGTGAGGGCGGCGCGCACCAGCTCGGGCTTGATGCCGGGGAAATGCACGTCGACGATGCGCGCCAGCGTCTCTGCATCGGGGAAGCGGATGTAGTGGAAGAAGCAGCGGCGCAGGAAGGCGTCCGGCAGGTCCTTCTCGTTGTTGGAGGTGATGATCACGATGGGGCGCTGGCGGGCGCGCACGGTCTCGCCGGTCTCGTAGACATGGAATTCCATCCGGTCGAGTTCCTGCAGCAGGTCGTTGGGAAACTCTATGTCGGCCTTGTCGATCTCGTCGATCAGCAGCACCACGCGCTCCTCCGCCGCGAAGGCCTGCCAGAGCTTGCCGCGCCGGATGTAGTTGGAGATGTCGTGCACCCGCTCGTCGCCGAGCTGGCTGTCGCGCAGCCGGCTCACCGCGTCGTATTCGTAGAGCCCCTGCTGGGCCCTTGTGGTCGACTTGATCGACCACTCGATCAGCGGCAGGCCCAACGATCGGGCCACCTGCAACGCCAGCTCGGTCTTGCCGGTTCCCGGCTCGCCTTTGACGAGCAGGGGCCGCTCCAGGCGAATCGCCGCGTTTACCGCGATTGCGAGATCTCCGGTGGCGACATACTCGGCTGTTCCGGAAAATTGCATGCGGCCCATCCCTGTCCGTTTATGTTGCATTGCACGGGCTTCGATCCTATCAGGCTGCAGCCGCGAGACAAGTTCAGCCATGTAATGCGTGACAATCAACGGATTTTTAGGTAACTCAGCGGCCAGGGAAATCGCTCTGCTGCAGTGCTCGACGCAGGGACCGCAGCCAGATCGATAGAAAGGTCAGGTGGTGAGGTGCTGGGGATGAAATCTGAAGTAGTACTGAGTGCGGAATACACGCCGGCTGAAGACGAGCCCTTCATGAACGCGCGCCAGCGGGAATATTTCCGCCGCAAGCTTCTCGACTGGAAGGCTTCTCTGCTCGCCGAATCCAAGGAAACCGTGACGGGTATGCAGAACTCGACACGCAACATTCCGGATCTCGCGGATCGTGCGTCGGAAGAGACCGACAGGGCTCTCGAGCTGCGCACCCGCGACCGCCAGCGCAAGCTGGTCGCCAAGATCGACAGCGCCCTGCGGCGCCTCGAGGACGGCTCCTACGGCTACTGCGAGGAAACCGGCGAGCCGATCAGCCTCAAGCGTCTCGACGCGCGGCCGATCGCGACCCTCTCGCTCGAGGCGCAGGAGCGCCACGAGCGCAAGGAGCGGGTCTACCGCGACGACTGACGGGGCAGAGCCCACGGCCAAGTGAAAACGCCCCGGCCGGCAACGGCCGGGGCGCCTGCGTTAAGAGACCCCCCTCCCTCACCACCATCCTCCCTTCCTCCGCGCGCTGCGGCGGCTTCGCGACTTGACGCGGGCCGCCCGGCGCGCAGGATGACCGCAGCCCTCCGCCAGAGAGGGCGCGCGCTCACGGCCCGCGCGGCGACATCCCGGGGAGGAGACCTGCATGAAACACGTCCGAGACATGGTCCGCGAGGCGAACGCGGTGCTCGACTGCATTCCGGCGGCGGAGGCGGCGGGCCTGCCCGACGACCCCACGGTGCGAATGGTCGACCTGCGCGACGTGCGCGAGCTGGAGCGCGAGGGGATGATCCCCGGCGCCTTCCACTGCCCGCGCGGCATGCTGGAATTCTGGATCGACCCCGAGAGCCCCTACGCGAAGCCCGAGTTCGCCGAGGACAGGCGCTTCGTCTTCTACTGCGCCTCCGGCTGGCGCTCGGCGCTTTCCGCGAAGGTGGCGCAGGAGATGGGGCTGCGCGTGGCGCATATCTCCGACGGGTTCACCGGCTGGAAGGCGGCGGGCCATCCCGTGGTCGCCAGGCCGGCGAAGGGTGCCCCGGGCGCGCGCTGACGACATCAACAAGACCGAGAGAGGTGAGGACATGAAACTGTCTGGGGACATCGCCGCCGTGGTGACCGGCGGCGCGAGCGGGCTGGGCGAGGCCACGGCGCGGATGCTGGCGGAGGGCGGCGCGCGCGTGGCGATCTTCGACATGAACGAGGAGGCGGGGCAGGCGGTGGCCGCCGATATCGGCGGCACCTTCGCGAAGGTGGACGTGGCCGATCACGAAAGCGTGGCGGCGGGCTTTGACGCCGTGCGCGCCGCGCAGGGGCAGGAGCGCATCTGCGTGAACTGCGCCGGCGTGGGCTGGGCCGCGCGCACGGTGAACCGGGAAGGCGCGCCGCACGACCCCGCACTGTTCGCGAAGATCGTGGGCATCAACCTCGTCGGCACGTTCAACGTGGCCTCCCGGGCCGCCGCCGGCATCCAGGCGCTCGAGCCGCTCGATGCGGACGGCACCCGCGGGCTCATCGTGATGACCGCTTCCGTCGCCGCCTTCGACGGGCAGATCGGCCAGGCTGGCTATGCCGCCTCCAAGGCGGGCGTGGCCGGGATGACCCTGCCGATGGCCCGTGACCTCTCGCGCGCCGGCATCAGGGTGAACACCATCGCCCCGGGCCTGTTCCTCACACCCATGCTCAAGGGCCTGCCGGAAGAGGCCCAGGTGAGCCTCGGCCAGCAGGTGCCGTTTCCCGCCCGGCTGGGAGACCCGGCGGAATACGCGATGCTCGTGCGCCAGTTCATCGAGAACGGCATGCTCAACGCCGCGGTGATCCGCCTCGACGGCGCCATCCGCATGGCGCCGAAGTAACGGACCGGCCCCGGGGCGGTACCGTATTGCCCCGGGCGCGCGCCGTTTTGCTGATTCTCTGTTCAATATCCCTCGACCGCTTTCAACGTGCCTAAAATACGGGCGGCGTTCGCGCGTTTGTGCTGCATTGCGTCATGGCCCGGGCCTGCTGCGCGAATTTCGAGCACTCGGCTGTTGCGCCATGAAATCGACCTGCTAGGCTTGTTTCCAAGAGGCCGCCGGGCGGCACAGGGATCGGCTCAAGCCGACAGGGAGACATCGATTTGGCCAATACTTCGGCGCAGGACGCGTTCGTCGAGTTCGACCACGTGCAGAAGAGCTATGATGGCGAAACCCTTGTGGTGAAGGACCTTCAGCTCCGCATCGGCAAGGGCGAATTCCTCACCATGCTCGGACCCTCCGGCTCGGGCAAGACCACCTGCCTGATGATGCTGGCCGGCTTCGAGACCGCCACCAACGGCGAGATCTATCTCAACCGCAAACCGATCAACAATGTCGCACCGCACAAGCGCGGCATCGGCATGGTGTTCCAGAACTACGCGCTCTTCCCGCACATGACGGTGGCGGAAAACCTCGCCTTCCCGCTGCAGGTGCGCGGCCTCTCCAAGGCCGACCAGCAGGCCAAGGTGCAGCGCGCCCTCGACATGGTGGAGCTCTCGGCCATGGGCGGCCGGCGGCCGGCCCAGCTCTCGGGCGGCCAGCAGCAGCGCGTGGCGGTGGCGCGGGCGCTGGTCTTCGAGCCCGACCTGGTGCTGATGGACGAGCCGCTCGGCGCGCTCGACAAGCAGCTGCGCGAGCAGATGCAGTACGAGATCAAGCACATCCACGAGAGCCTCGGCGTCACGGTGGTCTATGTCACGCATGACCAGTCGGAGGCGCTGACCATGTCGGACCGCATCGCGGTGTTCAACGACGGCCGCATCCAGCAGCTCTCCACCCCCGAGGCGCTCTACGAGCGGCCGGAGAACTCCTTCGTGGCCCAGTTCATCGGCGAGAACAACCGCATCGACGGCAAGATCCGCGAGATCCACGGCAATGCCTGCGCGGTCGAGATCCCCGGCGGGCTCACGGTGCAGGCCACCCATGTGCAGGGGGCGGGGGCCGGCGCGCCCACCACGCTCTCCATCCGCCCCGAGCGGGTGCTGATGTCGGCGGGTGACCAGCCGGTGCCCGGCGCGATCGACGGGCGCATCGAGGAACTGATCTACCACGGCGACCATATCCGCGTGCGCATGAGCGTGGCGGGCAACCCGAATTTCGTCGTGAAGGTGACCAACCGGCAGGGGCACCAGCCGCTTGCCGAGGGGAGCACGGTCAAGGTGGGGTGGGACCCGGCGGACTGCCGGGCACTTGACCCGATGTCCGCCTGAGCCCTTCCGGGGCAGGCAGGCGGACGCAGGCCTCCCGCCCCGGGAGGCCACGTGTTCAGGGCCGCGGGGGGCTTGCCCGCGCGGCCATATAACAGGGAGATAACTGTATGTTTCTGAAGAAACTTCTCGCAACTTCGGCGCTGGTCGCCCTGGGGGCCGCCGGCGCCCAGGCCGGCGAGATCACCGTGATGTCCTGGGGCGGCGCCTACACCAAGAGCCAGGTCGAGGCCTACCAGAAGCCCTGGATGGAGGCGACCGGCAACAAGGTGGTCTCGGTGGACGCGGACAACCCCGCCACCCCGATCAAGCCGCAGGTCGAGGCTGGCAACGTGACCATCGACATTGCCGACGTGGAATATTCCGACGCCGTGCGCCTGTGCGACGAGGGCCTGCTGGAGGAGATCGACGCCTCCGCCCTGCCGCCGGCGCCCGATGGCACCCCGGCCGAGGAAGACTTCATCGACGGCGCGCTGACCGATTGCGCCGTGGCCAACATCGTCTGGTCGACCATCTACGCCTACGACACCACCAAGTTCCCCGACAGCCCGCCGACCACCATGGCCGATTTCTTCGACCTGGAGAAATTCCCGGGCAAGCGCGGCATGCGCAAGGCGGCCAAGGCCAATCTCGAGATGGCGCTGATGGCCGACGGCGTGCCGGCCGAGGAGGTCTATGACCTGCTGGAGACCGACGAGGGCGTCGACCGCGCCTTCGCCAAGCTCGACACCATCAAGGACAGTGTCGTGTGGTGGGAAGCCGGCGCCCAGCCGCCGCAGCTGCTCGCCGATGGCGAGGTGGTGATGACCACCGCCTACAACGGCCGCATCTTCAACGCCGCCGTGGGCGAGGACAAGCCCTTCCAGATCGTCTGGGACGGCCAGATCATGGACTTCGACCTGTTCGTGATCCCGAAGGGCGCGCCGAACAAGGAACTCGCCATGGACTTCCTGAAGTTCTCCACCGGCACCAAGCCGCTGGCGGACCAGGCCTCCTGGATCTCCTACGGCCCGGCGCGCAAGTCCTCCGGGGCGCTGGTGGGCACCTTCATGGACGGCAAGACCGAGATGGCGCCGCACATGCCGACCGCCGAGGCGAACATGGGCAATGCCCTCGTGAACGACTTCGAGTTCTGGGCCGACCGGGACACGGAGCTCTCCGAGCGCTTCAACGCCTGGCTCGCCTCCAGCTGATGACCCGTCCGGGGCGCGCAGTCTCGCGCGCCCCGGACGCCTGACCCCGGGAGGGCCGAGGTTCCGTGACAGACATTACCGCAGGCGCCATGCCAGAGGCGCGCACCGCCGCCCCGCTCCGGACCGCCGACGGCGTTCCGCTCAAGACCGCGCTCGCCCGCGCCCAGCGCCGGGCGAAATGGCGGGCGGCCGGGCTGGTGCTGCCGCTCCTGCTCTTCATCCTCGCCTCCTTCGTGATCCCGATCGGGCAGATGCTGTTCCGCTCGGTCTCGAACGACGAGTTCTCCTCCCACATGCCGCACATGGTGGCCTGGTTCGCCGAGAACGGCGATGCCGAGCCCGATGACGCCGCCTGGGAGGCGCTGGTGCTCGACCTGCGCCAGGCCCGGGAGGACCGGACCATCGGCCTCATCGGCACGCGGGTGAACTACGAACTCTCCGGCACCCGCTCGCTCTTCACCTCCACGGCGCGCAAGGCCGAGGACATGGAGCCGCCCTACCGCGAGGCGCTGCTCGACGCCGACGAGGACTGGGCCGACCCCGAGCTCTGGGGCGTGATGCGCCGGGCCTCCTCGCCCTATACCGACGCCTTCTACCTCGCCGCCGTCGACCGCACGCGCGATGCCACGGGCTCGGTGGAGATGGTCGACGAGAACCGGCAGGTCTATGTCGCGATCTTCTGGCGCACGCTGGTGCTCTCGGTGACCATCGCGCTGCTCTGCCTGCTGCTGGGCTACCCGATCGCCCACCTGCTGGCCACGCTGCCGATGCGCTATTCCAACCTGCTGATGATCCTCGTTCTGCTGCCGTTCTGGACCTCGCTGCTGGTGCGCACCACCAGCTGGATGGTGCTGCTGCAAAGCCAGGGCGTTGTGAACGACGTTCTGGTGTGGATCGGCATCATCGGCGAGGACGGTCGCATCCAGATGATGTACAACCAGGCCGGCACGGTGATCGCGATGACGCATATCCTGCTGCCCTTCATGATCCTGCCGCTCTACTCGGTGATGCGCACCATCCCGCCCTCCTACGCGCGCGCCGCGCGCAGCCTGGGCGCCACGAGCTGGACCACCTTCCGCCGCATCTACCTGCCGCAGACGGTGCCGGGCATGGGCGCGGGCATCCTGCTCGTGTTCATCCTCGCCGTGGGCTACTACATCACGCCCGCCCTCGTCGGCGGCACCACGGGCACGCTGATCTCCAATCTCATCGCCTTCCACATGCAGGAATCGCACAACTGGTCGCTCGCCGCGGCGCTGGCCGGCATCCTGCTCGCCGCGGTCCTGCTGCTCTACTGGCTCTATGACCGGCTGGTGGGCATCGACAACATGAAGCTGGGGTGACGCAGATGGCCATTCCCGTATACGCCACCCCGCTGGAGCGCGCCTGGACCTGGGCCTACCGCATCGGCTGCGGGCTGATCTTCCTGTTCCTGATCGCGCCGATCCTGATCATCATTCCGCTCAGCTTCAACGCCGAGCCCTACTTCACCTTCACCGACGCGATGCTCTCGTTCGACCCCGCCGGCTACTCGATGCGCTGGTACGAGACGCTGCTCACCTTCGGCATGAACCGGCCCGACGCGCCGGGCGGTGCCGCCTGGTGGGCGGACGTGTGGCACAACGCGGCCTGGGTGCAGGCGGCGAAGAACTCGATCATCATCGGTGTCTCGGCCACGCTGCTCGCCACGCTTCTGGGCACCATCGCAGCCCTCGGCCTGTCGCGGCCCGAGATGCCGTTTCGCCGCACCATCATGGCGGTGCTGATCTCGCCGATGATCGTGCCGGTGATCATCACCGCCACCGGGCTCTACTTCTTCTACTCGGCCACGGGGCTGGCGAATTCCTATGCCGGCATCATCCTCGCGCATGCCACGCTGGGCATTCCCTTCGTGATCATCACCGTCACGGCGACGCTGGTGGGGTTCGACCACTCGCTCACCCGTGCGGCGATGAACCTCGGCGCCTCGCCGCCGCGGGTGTTCTTCAGGATCATCATGCCGCTGATCCTGCCGGGCGTGGTCTCGGGCGCGCTCTTCGCCTTCGTCACTTCCTTCGACGAGGTGGTGGTCGTGCTCTTCGTCGCCGCCCATGACCAGCAGACCATCCCGCGGCAGATGTGGAACGGCATCCGCGAGCAGATCTCGCCGGCCATCCTCGCCGCGGCCACGCTGCTGGTGATCTTCTCGATCATCCTGCTCACCACGGTGGAACTGCTGCGCCGCCGCTCCGAACGCCTGCGCGGCATCAAGCAGAGCTGAGCGGAGCCGGCCGCCGGACATGCGAAGGGGCGCCCCGCGGGGCGCCCCTTTTCGCTGCGCGGGTGGCCTCAGGCGCCGGCGAGCGCCGCGCCGGAGCGGGTGGCCTCAGGCGCCGGCGAGGGCGGCGCCGGTACGCGTGGTCTGCAGGCCGAAGAGCGTGTCGTCGGTCAGCCCCTCGAGGGCGAGGGCCGCGGCGCCGCGGGTCCAGAGCAGGTCGCCCCAGACATGGGTGCGGATCTCCGGGCCCGGCGGGCCGAAGGGGATGGAGTTTTCCCGCAGGGTCTGGGCCATGATGTCGGAGAACAGCAGCTCGTTGCGAAAGCGCGTGCCCGAGAGGATGATCATGCCGGGGTCGACGATGTTCACCAGGTTCGCCATGCCGAGGCCGAGCATGGCGGCGGCCTCGCGGAAGATGGCGTTCGCCTCGTTCGAGCCGTCATGGGCGAGGGCGGTGAGCGCCGTGAGCCCCTCGCGCCGCCGCGCGGGGTCGGAGAGGTCGACATCCGGCAGGATGGAGGAGGCGCGGCGCAGCAGCGCGTAATCCGCCACATAGGCCTCGAGGCAGCCGCGCTGGCCGCAGCGGCAGGGCGCGCCGTCGAGTGCGACCTTCATGTGCCCGAGCTCGGCGCCCAGCCCGCGCGCACCGCGGCGGATGCGCCCGTCGAGCACCATGCCCATGCCCACGCCGTGTTCCACCGTCACCACCGCGAAGTTGCGCACCCCCTGGCCCACGCCGAACCACAGCTCGGCCAGGGTGGCGATGTTCGCGTCGTTGTCGGCGAAGACCGGGCAGGTGAAGCGTCGCTCCAGCAGGGTGGTGAGATGCACCTCCGGCTCGGCCAGCACCGGCGACCACCAGGCGGTGCCGCTCATCGCGTCGACATAGCCGGGCAGGGCGATGCCGATGCCCGCGAGGTCGCGCGGGCGCACCCTCGCCTGGCGGGCGGCGGCGCGGATGTTCTCCTCGATGAGGTTGATCAGCGCGTCGAGCGGCTCGGCGCGGGTGCGCACCGCGGTCTCGGCCTCGCCCACGGTCTCGCCGGCGAAATCGACGATGATCACCGAGATCCGGTGCTCGGCGAGCTTCACTCCCGCCACCCGCAGCGCGCCGGGCGCGAGGCGCAGCAACACGCGCGGCCGGCCGCGGCGGCGCTGGTCGCCCTCGGTCTCGGCGCGGGCCTCCTCGAGCAGCCCGTGCTCGATCAGCTCGTTGGCCACCACGGTGACGGTGGCCGGGCTGAGGCCGGTGGCGTCCGCGATGTCCACCCGCGCCACGGCGCCCATCTTGCGCACCTCGCGCAGCACGCGGCGGCGGTTGATGTCGCGCAGCCAGTCGCTGTCGACCCTCTTCAGCATGCGGCCTCCACGGGTGTTGCGGCGCCTCCGCCGGCCCTGGCCCGGGTGCAGTGCAGCGGAGTCGCGGTGATGCGCTGCAATATGCGCGGCCCGGCCGGGGAGTAATTCTGAGTGTTTGCGTAGGTATTTCCAGGTATCCGGAGCTTCATACGTTCTCACGCCCCCTCGCGTGGCCGAAAGTGCGGAAATTGCGCTGCAACATACGCTTTGTGCGCCACCGGGGTGGCCGACTCTATATTTCGGGGGAGGATAGGGGGGTTGGCTTTGCCGGTCAAAATCAAACCTCTTGTTCGTGCGCAGCCCCCCGTCCGGCTGTGCGGGAGGCGCCGGCATGCGGCGCCTCCGGCGCAACCGAAGAGGGGGTGACGCGGCCCGAATAAAGACGCTAAGCAATAAGCCACATGCAAGGGGGGAATTCATGCGAAGCCTTACGACTGACGAAATTCTGCCGAAGGATGCCGGCGCGCTGCTGATCGGGCGCGTGCACCTGGAGGCCGCGGGCGGCCCGGTGCCGGTGCTGGTGCGCGAGGGGGTGCTGCATGACATCAGCGCCCTGGCCCCCACCGTCTCGCAGCTGCTGGAGCGCGACGATCTCGCCACCGCGCTGGCGGGGGACTTCCCGGCCCTCGGGCCGGTGCAGCACTTCCTCGACGGTGCGCTGGCCGAGGGCGGTGACCGGCTGCTCGCGCCCTGCGACCTTCAGGTGCTGAAAGCCGCCGGTGTCACCTTCGCCTCCTCGATGATCGAGCGCGTGGTGGAGGAGCAGGCCAAGGGCGACCCCGCCGCGGCGGAGGAGATCCGCGCCCGGCTCGCGCCCGTGCTGGGCGACAGCCTGCGCGGCCTCGCGCCGGGCTCGGACAAGGCGATGGAGGTGAAGCGCGTGCTCGTGGAGATGGGCATGTGGTCGCAATACCTCGAGGTCGGCATCGGGCCGGACGCGGAGGTGTTCACCAAGGCGCCGGTGCTCTCGGGCGTGGGCTGCGGCGCGCGCATCGGCGTGCACCCGAAATCGCACTGGAACAACCCCGAGCCCGAGCTGGTGCTCGCGGTCGACAGCCGCGGCACCGTGCGCGGCGTGACGCTGGGCAACGACGTGAACCTGCGCGATTTCGAGGGCCGCTCGGCGCTGCTGCTCTCCAAGGCGAAGGACAACAACGCCTCCGCCTCCATCGGCCCGTTCATCCGCCTGTTCGACGGCCGCTTCGGCATGGAGCAGGCCGAGAAGGTCTCCGTCCGGCTCAACGTGCAGGGCGCCGATGACGGTTTCGTGATGGACGGCATCTCGCCGATGACCGAGATCTCGCGCCGCCCGCAGGACATCGTGAACCAGACGCTGAACGCCGATCACCAGTATCCCGACGGCTTCATGCTCTACCTCGGCACGCTCTTCGCCCCCACCCAGGACCGCGGCGCGCCGGGCGCCGGCTTCACCCACAAGGTGGGCGACCGGGTGGAAATCTCCGCCCCGGAACTCGGCGCATTGGTCAATTGGGTTGACCTCTCGGGCAACTGTCCGCCATGGAAGTACGGCGTGACGGCTCTCATGCAGTATCTCTCGAAACGGAACCTGATCTGAAGGACCCGAGATCATGAAGCAACTCTACATCGGTGGCGCCTGGACCGCGGGCACATCCGAGCGGCCAAACGTGAACCCCTCCGACCTCTCGGACATCATCGACACCTACGCCCAGGCCGATGCCGCGATGACCGAGCAGGCGATCTCCGCCGCCGCCGCCGCCTTCCCCTCCTGGTCGCATTCCGGGCCGCAGCAGCGCTACGACATCCTGCAGCGCGTGGCCGACGAGATCACCGCGCGGGCCGACGAGCTGGGTGACCTGCTCGCCCGCGAGGAGGGCAAGACCCTGCCGGAGGCCAAGGGCGAGGTGCTGCGCGCCGCCCAGATCTTCCGCTTCTTCTCCGGCGAGGCGCTGCGCCTCACCGGCGAGACCGTTCCTTCCGTGCGCCCCGGCGTGGGCGTGGAGATCACGCGCGAGCCGATGGGCGTGGTGGGCATCATCACACCGTGGAACTTCCCCATCGCCATCCCGGCCTGGAAGATCGCCCCGGCGCTCTGCTACGGCAACACGGTGGTGTTCAAGCCGGCCGACCTCGTGCCCGGCTCGGCCTGGGCGCTGGCCGACATCCTGGTGCGCGCCGGCGTGCCGGAGGGCGTGTTCAACCTGGTGATGGGCCGCGGCTCGGTCGTCGGCGAGACCATCCTCTCGGACAAGCGCGTGGCGGCGGTGACCTTCACCGGCTCGGTGAACACCGGCAAGCATGTCGCGGCCAAGTGCGTGGAGCACATGCGCAAGTTCCAGCTCGAGATGGGCGGCAAGAACCCGATGGTGGTGCTCGATGACGCCGACATCTCGGTGGCGGTCGACGCCTGCGTGAACGGCGCCTTCTTCTCCACCGGCCAGCGCTGCACCGCCTCCTCGCGGCTCATCGTCACCGACGGCATCCATGACCGCTTCATCGACGCGGTGGTGGCGAAGCTGGAGAGCCTGAAGATCGGCGACGCCCGCGCCGCCGGCACCCATATCGGCCCGGTGGTCGACGAGAGCCAGCTCGCGGTCGACGAGGGCTACATCGCCAAGGCAAAGGACGAGGGTGGCAAGCTCGTGTTCGGCGGCGGCCGGGTGAAATGCGACACCGAGGGCTTCTACCTCGCGCCCGCGCTCTTCACCGAGACCACGCAGGAGATGACCATCAACCGCGAGGAGGTCTTCGGTCCCGTTGCCTCCGTGGTGCGGGTGAAGGACTACGAGGAAGCGCTCTTCGCGGCGAATGACACCGCCTTCGGCCTGTCCTCGGGCATCTGCACCACCTCGCTGAAATACGCCACGCATTTCCGCCGCAACGCGGAAGCGGGCATGGTGATGGTCAACCTGCCCACGGCGGGGGTCGACTATCACGTTCCCTTCGGCGGCCGGAAGGGCTCGTCCTTCGGCCCGCGCGAGCAGGGGAAATACGCAGCCGAGTTCTTCACCACGGTGAAGACCGCCTACACGCTGCCCTGATCCGGCACGGCGCCCCGGGGGAAGCTCCCCGGGGCGTCGGACCTTTCGACAACCGGGGGCCCCGGGCCCCGAGGGAGAGAGATGATGACCCGCAGATTCCGCTCGCGCGAGTGGTTCGACGACCCCCACCGCCCCGACCAGGTCGCCCTCTACATGGAGAAGTACCTCGGCTGGCGCTATTCCTACGAGGAGCTGCGCTCCGGCAAGCCGATCATCGGCATCGCCCAGACCGGCTCCGACCTCTCCCCCTGCAACCGCGTGCATATCCAGCTCGCCGACCGCGTGCGTGAAGGCATCCGCGAGGCAGGCGGCATCCCGCTCGAATTCCCGGTCCACCCGATCCAGGAAACCGGCAAGCGGCCCACGGCGGCGCTCGACCGCAACCTCGCCTACATGGGCCTCGTGGAGCTGCTCTTCGGCTACCCGATCGACGCGGTGGTGCTCACCACCGGCTGCGACAAGACCACGCCTGCCTGCCTGATGGCGGCGGCGACGGTCGACATCCCGGCGATCGTGCTCTCCGGCGGCCCCTCGCTCGACGGCTATTTCGAGGGCGACGACCTGGTGGGGGCCGGCACCATCGTGTGGCGGATGCGCCGCAAGCTCGCCCGCGGCGAGATCACCGAGGAGCAGTTCTTCCGCGCCTGCGCAGGCTCGGTGCCCTCCATGGGCCATTGCAACACCATGGGCACCGCGAGCACGATGAACGGGCTCGCCGAGGCGCTCGGCATGTCGCTCACCGGCTGCGCCGCGATCCCCGCGCCCTATGCCGACCGCTCGACCATGGCCTACCGCACCGGCCTGCGCATCGTCGAGATGGCCCACGAGGACCTCAAACCCTCCGACATCCTCACCCGCGACGCCTTCCTCAACGCCATCGCCACCAACTCGGCGCTCGGCGGCTCGACCAACGCCCAGCCGCACCTGCAGGCCATCGCCGCGCATGTCGGCGTCGAGCTCAAGCCCTCGGACTGGCAGCTCTACGGCCATGACGTGCCGCTGCTCGTGAACATGCAGCCCGCTGGCAAATACCTCGGCGAGGGCTTCTACCGCGCCGGCGGTGTTCCGTCGGTGATGTGGGAGCTGCGCGAGGCGGGCCTGCTGCGCGACACGATCACCGCCACCGGCAAGGGCATGTTCGAGAACCTCGAGGGCCACGAGGCCGAGGGCCGCGAGGTGATCTTCCCCTTCGCCAAGCCGCTCTCCGAGAAGGCCGGTTTCGTGGTGATGACCGGCAATCTCTTCGACACCGCGATCATGAAGACCTCCGTCATCTCGCCGGAGTTCCGCGCCCGCTACCTCTCGACCCCCGGCAACGAGGGTGTCTACGAGGGTCGCGCCATCGTCTTCGACGGCTCGGAGGACTACCACGACCGCATCAACGACCCCGCGCTGAACATCGACGACAGCTGCATCCTGGTGATCCGCGGTTGCGGCCCGGTGGGCTGGCCCGGCTCGGCCGAGGTGGTGAACATGCAGCCGCCCGACGCGCTGCTGCGCCAGGGCATCACCTCGCTGCCCACCATCGGCGACGGGCGCCAGTCCGGCACCGCGGACAGCCCCTCGATCCTCAACGCCTCGCCGGAAGCGGCGGTGGGCGGCGGGCTCGCCTGGCTGCGCACCGATGACATCATCCGCATCGACCTCAACCAGGGCCGCTGCGACGCGCTGGTCGACGAGGCGGTCTGGGAAGCGCGCAAGGCCGAGGGCCTGCCGGAATTCCCCGCCTCGCAGACGCCGTGGCAGGAGCTCGCCCGCCAGACCGTGGGCCAGCTCGCCCAGGGCGGCTGCATGGACCTTGCGGTGAAATACCAGCGCGTGTCCGACGTGGTGCCGCGCCACAACCACTGAAGCAGCGCCCCGGCCCCTCCTGGGGGGGCCGGGGACCGCTCGCCGGGGCAGGGGGCTTGACCCTGCCGGCCGCAGGTAACATTGTCGACAATACGCCGCCCGACAGGAGAACCGCGATGTCCGTTGCCCAGCTCAGCCCGAAACACAACCTCCAGCAGGAGCGCGAGGATCTCGCAGCCACCTTCCGCTGGACCGCCAGGCTCAACATGCACGAGGGGGTGGCCAACCACTACTCGCTCGCGGTGAACGAGGACGGCACCCAGTTCCTCATGAACCCCAACCAGATGCATTTCAGCCTGATCAAGGCCTCCGACCTGCTGCTGCTCGACGCGAACGACCCCTCGTCGATGGAAGGTCCCGACGCGCCGGACCCCACCGCCTGGGGCCTGCACGGCACCATCCACCGCCACCTGCCGCATGCGCGCTGCGCCATGCACGTCCACTCGATCTACGCCACCGTCATCGCCATGATGGAGGACAGCTCGCTGCCGCCCTTCGACCAGAACTCGGCGATGTTCTTCAACCGCGTCGCGATCGACACCGAGTATGGCGGCCTTGCCTTCGAGGAAGAGGCGCAGCGCTGCTGTCAGCTGCTCGCCGACCCCTCCAAGCAGGTGCTGGTGATGGGCAACCACGGCATCATGGTGGTGGGCGCCACCGTGGCCGACACCTTCAACCGCCTCTACTATTTCGAGCGCGCCGCCGAGACCTACGTGAAGGCGCTCTGGACCGGCAAGCCCCTGCGCCGCCTCTCCGACGAGGTGGCCGAGAAGACCGCCCGCGAGATCGAGAGCTACCCCGAGCAGGGCGACAAGCTGATGATCGCCATCCGGCAGATCCTCGAGCGCGACGGCGAGGACTTCCGCCTCTGACGCACCGGCGGCGGGCCCGCGCGGCCCGCCACACGCCCCGCGGCTCGGCCCCTTCTGCCGATTGACACCTGCCCCCGACCTCTCTAGGAAGGTTAACCTGTTAAAGGACTGCGGGGGCCGGATGCCGCATCTGAGTTTCGAATATTCACCCGACCTGGACAGCCGCCTCGACCTGCAGGCCTTCGCGCGCGCCCTGCGCGACGCGATGGTGGAGACCGGGCTGTTCCCGCTCGGCGGCATCCGCGTGCGCGGCCTGCGCTGCGCGGTGGTCGAGATCGCCGACGGGGCGGAGCCCTACGGCTTCATCGACATGAGCCTGCGCCTCGGCGAGGGCCGCAGCGCGGAGGAGCGCCAGCGTGCCGCCGGCCATGTCTATGACGCCGCCGAAGCCTTCCTGCGCCCGCGGCTGGAGGGGCTGCCCTTCATGCTGAGCCTGGAGATCCGCGAGATCGTCGCGGCCTTCTCCATCCGCAGCTACAGCACCGTGCATGGCGCCATCGCGGCGCGCGCCGGCGCATGAGCGGGCACCCGAGGCGCTTCGAGCGCGCCCTGCCCATCGCGCTGCTGCGTGCCCGCGAGGCGACGATGCGGCTGTTCAAGCCGCATGTCGACGCGAACAACCTCAGCCTGCCGCAATGGCGCGTGCTGCGCGCCCTGGCCGAGATGGGCCCGCTCGACGCGACCGAGCTTTCCGACCGCTGCGCCATCCTGGGCCCCAGTCTCACCCGCATCCTGCGCGCGCTGGAGGAGCGGGGCCTCACCGCGCCCTCGGAGGCGCCGGCGCGCGATGCGCGGCGCCGGGTGGTGATGCTCACCGAGGAGGGGGCGGAGCTGTTCCGCCGCATGGTGCCGGAATCCGAGCGTATCTACCGCGAGCTCGAGTCCGAGTTCGGCTCCGAGCGGCTGGAAGTGCTGCTGAACATGCTCGAGGAACTGCGCGAGACCGCGACCCGCCTCAAGCCGCATGACGACTGACCCGCCCGGGGGCGGGCGCGCGAATGCGCTTTCCCTCGGCCTTTGTGCGGCCTATCTTGCGCTCCATGAACAAGAAGGTCACGGCAGGCGGCGCGGTGCAGAATCCCGGTGATGCATACGAGCTGATCCTCAAAATCATCGATGACGGGCTCATCGGCCCCGGCGGCCGGCTGGTCGAGAGCGAGCTGGCCGAGCGCTTCGGCGTGTCGCGCACCCCGATCCGCGAGGCGCTCAAGCGCCTGGAGACACAGGGTGTCGTGACGCGCGACGGGCGCAGCCTCATCGTCTCCAGCCTCGACCATGACCAGCTCGGCGAGCTCTACGTGGTGCGCGCCACGCTCGAGGGGCTGGCGGCGCGGCTTGCCGCCATGCATGCAGCGCCCGAGGAGATCTCGGTGCTGCGCGAGCTGCTGCAGCGCGACCACGGGCTGGTGAACGACGCGGCGGCACTTGCACGGGCCAACAAGCGCTTCCATCACCAGATCCACCTCGCCAGCCACAACCGCTACCTCATCCAGCAGCTCGTGGCCGTGCACCAGGCGATGGCGCTGGTCGCCACCACCTCGCTCGCCGCCGAGGGCCGGGGCGAGCAGGCGCTGGCCGAGCACGAGGCCATCCTCGAGGCTATCGCCGCCCGCAGGCCAGACGAGGCGGATGCCGCCATGCACGCCCATCTCTCGCAGGCCTACGAGACCCGGCTGAAACTCGACGCAGGAAAGATCGAATGAAGGACATCGCCGCCCGCATCGCCGCCGCCCGCACCGCCCGTGCCCCCTTCGCGGCCGAGCCGGAGCTCGCGGACATCGAGGCCGGGCTCGCCGCGCAGGACCTGGTGACCGGGCTGCTCGCGCCCGCCGCCGGGGGCGTGGCCGGCTACAAGATCTCGTGGAACACCGGGGCCGCGATGGCCCGCATGGGCTTGCCGCATCCGGGCTACGGCCGGGTGCTCGCCGAGGGCATCCGCGAGAGCGGCGCCGTGCTGGAGGCCGCCGCCTACCGCGAGTTCATGATGGAGCCCGAGATCGCGGCGGTGATCGGCGCCGACATGGCCCCGCGCGCGGGCGGATGGGACGCGGCCAGCGTGCTCGCCCACGTGGCGCGCTGGGTGCCGGCCTTCGAGCTGCTCGACCGGCGCGGCGGCGGAGCGGTGCCGCATGTGCCCACCATCCTCGCCGGCAACATCTTCAACGACGGCGCCGTGCTCGGCGGTCCCGGCGCCCCGGCCGACACGGATTTCTCCGCGCTCGAGACGGTGGTGAGCGTGGGCGGCGAGGAACTGCTGCGCCAAGCGGGCGCCGCGCCGCAGCCCCCCGCCGAAGCGCTGGCCTTCATCGCCGACCGCTTCAACGCCCGCGGCATCACCCTGCGCGCGGGCGACATCGTGCTGTGCGGCACGCACATGCCGGTCACCCCGGTGCCGGCCGGCGCCGAGGCGGTGATGTCGGTCACCGGCCTGGGCGAGGTGCGCTTCTCCATGCGCTGAGCCCCGTCAGGCCCGGGCAACCACCCGGGCCGCATGGGCCGCTTCCTCCACCACGACAGCCTCCTCCGGCCCGATCCCGGGGTGGTCGGCCGGACGGAAGCCGGGCAGGGGCTGGCCGCCATAGGGATCGACCACGCTCACGCCATGGTCGGTCTTGTCCCAGTAGAAGGGCTTGAACACGAGCTCGAACAGCGCCTTGTAGGCCGCCGCGGCGCCCAGCGGCCAGTAGAGCGGCAGGATCGCGAGCCAGGGGATCAGCCGCGCCTGGCCGGTGTTCACCAGTGCGCGGATGCTGGTGGCGAAGAGCACGACCTGCCCGACGAGCAGGCTCACCGCGATCGCCGGCATCAGCGGCGCGGGCACGGCGGCGATCCAGCTCGGCACGAAGCCGAGGGAAGACATCAGCCAGCCGAGCCACAGCAACGGCAGCGAGAGCTGCGCCGCGGCGCCGCCCAGCATCAGCACCTGGAAGCCGATGAAGCCGTAGACCCCGAGATCACGCCAGAGCTGCAGCGGCTGCAGCATGTGGGTGATCCAGGTCACCATGTAGCCCTTCTGCCAGCGCGAGCGCTGCTTTACCCAGGGCCAGGCCCGGCAGTTCGCTTCCTCCAGCGTGATCGAGTCGATCACCCTCGTGCGCAGGCCGAAGCGGGCGAGGCGCATCCCGAGGTCGGCGTCCTCGGTGACGTTGTGCGCGTCCCAGGCCCCCACGGCCTCCAGCGCGGAGCGGCGGAAGAACACCGAGGTGCCGCCCAGCGGCACCGGGAAGCGCACCCGCTGCACGCCCTTGAGCAGGACGTTGAACCAGGTGGCGTATTCGACGGCGAAGCAGCGCGAGATCCAGTTCTCGCCGGCGTTGAAATAGGACAGCCGCGCCTGGATGCAGGCCACGCGCGCCGGGCTCTCCGCGAAGGCCTCGACGACGGTGGCGACCTGCTTCGGGTCCGGCTGGTCCTCGGCGTCGTAGATGCCGAGGATCTCGCCGCGACAGAAGTCGAGCGCGTAGTTCATCGCCCGCGGCTTGGTGCGCAGGCTGTCGGCCGGCACGGTCAGCGCGCGGCAGGTGGGCGGCAGGCTGCGGGCCTGCACCGCCTCCACCATGCGGGTGTCGTCCTCCTCGAGCACGAGGATGATGTCGAGCAGTTCCGCGGGATAGTCGAGGCGCCCGAGGGCCGCGAGCAACCGGTCGAGCACCTCGGTCTCGCGGAACAGGGGCACGAGGATCGAGACCTGGGGCAGGGTGCGGAAACGGCTGAGCCGGGGCAGCTCGTGTGGCGGTGCGCGGTCCTCGATCACCCAGGACATCACCAGCGAGGTGAGGCGCAGCGCGGTGGTCGCGGCGTTCGAGAGCACCGCGAGGCAGAAGATCACCGCGAGGCAGGGGGCTATGCCGAAGAGCGCGAAGCACAGCAGTGCCAGCGCCACGCCGGCCGCGGCCACGGTGCGGGTGTGGCGGCCCCAGCTCCGGCAGGAGAGTTCCTCCCGGGTGCGCCGGCCCGCGCGCAGGGCCAGGTGGTCGCGGAAGGCGAGGGCAAGAGCGGCCTCGATCTCCTGCCGGTCGGCCAGGGCCACGGCTGCGGTGCCCGGAGTGAGGCCGCAGGCCTGCTCCGCCTCGCGCAGGCGCTCGGGCGTGGGGTCGGCCAGCACGACGATCACCGTGCTGCCCACCCGCCGCCAGGGGATGCACCCGGCGTCGAGACAGGCGGCGGCCGAGCAGCGTGCCAGCAGCGCGGGGTCGGCCGGGGCCGCCGCGAGATCGACCTCCATGATGCCGTGGAAGGCGCCCAGCGCGCGCACCATGTCGCGGCGGGAGAGCTGGCCATGGGCCACCAGCACCTCGCCCAGCGGCCGGCGGCTGCGGCGCTGGCGGGCCAGCGCACGGGCGAGCAGGCCGGGATCGATCAGCCCGCGGGACGCGAGATAGGCGCCGAAACGCTCCGCCTCGCTCTGGGCGCGTGCCGAGGCAAACCCGGCGGCGGGGACTGGAGACTCGGAGACCAAGGTGAACGCACGCTCCTCAACCGGACTCCGGGAGGATGCGCAATCTTGCTTAACGGGGGCTTAACCGCGCGAGCGGCCCAGAGACGGAGCGGCCCGAAGACGGCGCGGGCGCCGAGACGGAGCGGCCGGCCCGAGGGGGCCGGCCGGAGCAGCGTCACATCGCGGCGACGAAGCGCTCGAAGAGATAAGTGCTGTCCTGCGGGCCGGGGCTGGCCTCGGGGTGGTACTGCACCGAGAACACCGGCCGGTCGCGCATGCGGATGCCGCAGTTCGAGCCGTCGAACAGCGAGACATGGGTTTCCATCACGCCCTGGGGCAGGGTCTGGCTGTCGACGGTGAAGCCGTGGTTCATCGAGGTGATCTCGACCTTGCCGGTCTCGAGGTCCTTCACCGGATGATTCGCACCGTGGTGGCCGTGATTCATCTTCACCGTGCGCGCGCCGAGGGCGAGGGCCAGCATCTGGTGGCCGAGGCAGATGCCGAACACCGGCATGGCGCTCTTGTCGAGGATCGAGCGGATCATCGGCACGGCGTATTCGCCGGTGGCGGCGGGGTCGCCCGGGCCGTTGGAGAGGAACAGGCCCTCGGGCTCATGGGCGAGCACGTCCTCGGCGGTGGCGGTGGCCGGCAGCACGGTCACGTCGCAGCCCGAGGAGGCGAGGCAGCGCAGGATGTTGCGCTTCGCGCCGTAGTCGATGGCGACGACGCGCCGGCCCTCACCCTCGCGCGGGCGGTGGCCTTCGGGCCAGGACCAGCGCATCTCGTTCCAGCGGTAGGACTGGGCGCAGGTGACCTCGCGGGCGAGGTCGGCGCCGACCAGGCCCTTGAAGGAGCGGGCTTTCTGCAGCAGGTCCTCGACGTCGAACTCGCCGTCGGGGTTGTGCTGCAGCGCGACGTGCGGCACGCCCTGCAGGCGGATGAGCCGGGTGAGGCGGCGGGTGTCGATGCCACCGATGGCGATGCGGCCGCGCCGGGCCAGCCAGTCGGGCAGGTCGCCGGCGGCGCGCCAGTTCGAGGGCTCGGTGGGATCCCATTTCACCACCATGCCGGCAGCGACGGGCTCGGCCGTCTCGTCATCCTCGTCGTTCACGCCGACATTGCCGACATGCGGGAAGGTGAAGGTGACGATCTGCCCGGCATAGGAGGGATCGGTCATGATTTCCTGGTAGCCGGTCATCGCGGTGTTGAAGCACAGTTCCGCCACCGTCGTGCCTGTCGCCCCGAAGCCTCGGCCGTAGAAGATCGAGCCATCGGCGAGAACGAGACAGGCGGTGGGTTTTCCGATGGGGCCTGGGCGGGTCATGTGCATACCTTTCGCGCGGATTCGGCGGAACCTATTGAGGCACGGGGCGAAGGTCAACACCGGACTCCGAATATATTTTACCTTTTGTTTACAGTTACTTGCTGCGGTGCAATGCCATTGTGGCTCCTGAGCGATTCCTGTAAAATCCTCGGCTTCTGGGGACGGCACGCCGTCAGAGGGAACGAGGAACACGATGCGCGAGCGTCTTACCAAGGCAATGAAGGAGGCGATGGTGTCCAAGGACGCCACCCGGCTCTCGACGATCCGGCTGATCAACGCGGCCATCAAGGACCGGGACATTGCGGCCCGCACGGGCGATGGTTCGGAGCAGGGGGTCTCGGACGCCGAGATCCTGGGCATTCTCGGCCGGATGATCAAGCAGCGCCAGGAAAGCGCCCGCCTCTACGAGGAGGGCGGCCGGCTGGAGCTGGCCGAGCAGGAGCGCCAGGAGATCGCGGTGATCGAGGAATTCCTGCCGCGCCGGCTCGACGACGCGGAAGTGGAAGCGGCGGTGCGCCAGGCCGTGGCCGAGACCAAGGCCCATTCCATCCGCGACATGGGCAAGGTGATGGGCATCCTGAAGTCGCAGTATGCCGGTCAGATGGATTTCGCCAAGGCGGGTGCCGCGGTGCGGGCGGCCCTGGGCTGACCACCGGCGCCCGGCGCCACATGCAGAGACACGGGAAGGGGGCCGCGGAGCAGAAGCTTCGCGGCCCCGTTGCGTTGCGGGGGCTGCCCGGCCCGGTTGCGCGGGGGGCGCGCTCAGGCGCGGGGCGTGGCGCGGCTTCGGGCGATGGCGAGGCTGAGCTCGTCGTGGAGCGTGAGCCGCTCCTCGGGCGAGAGGAAGGCGCCGAGCTCGATGCGCCGGCCGTTGCCGGTGAGGGTGAGGTAGTTTTCCGGCCGGCCTTCCCGCGCGATCTCGAGCCGCACCCAGTAGGGGTTGGCGTGCCAGTGCCGGACCCGGCCACCGGGGTCGCGCCGCTCCACGGTCATGAGGTCCGGCCAGAGCTTCACTTCCTCCGTTATGCGCGCGTCACGGTAGTTGCGGCGCATGAAGAGCCAGAGGAGGCCGACATGCAGCCCGGCGAAGGGCAGCATGACCCATAGGGCGCGCGTGCCCACGAGGGCGGTGAGCGGCACCAGGTAGACCAGCGACGTGAGCAGGATGAGGAGGTGGAAGCCGCGCTGGCTGAGGGAGCGGTGCGGCCAGAGGGTGACGGTGTACTGCGGTGCGCCGTCGCGCTCGGGGGGGGCCGGAGCCCCGGGGGCTCCGGCAGGGATGTTGCGGGTGGTGTCGACCACCGCCGCGCCTCAATGGTGCTTCTGGTGGTCCCACATGTCCGGCGTGGGGAGCGTCTCGAACGTGTGCTCCGGCGGCGGGTTGGACAGGGTCCATTCCAGCGTGTCGGCCGAGGGGCCCCAGTAGGATTTCTCGGTCACGCGCGCGCCGCGGGTGAGCGTGTAGTACACGATCCCGATGAACAGCAGGAAGGAGGCGAAGGAGATGAAGGCGCCGATCGACGAGACCATGTTCCAGAGCGCGAACTGCTCCGGATAGTCGATGTAGCGGCGCGGCATGCCCTGGTAGCCGAGGAAGTGCTGCGGGAAGAAGGTGAGGTTGGCGCCCACGAACATCATCCAGAAATGCACCTTGCCCCAGAATTCCGGGTACTGGCGGCCCGACATCTTGCCGATCCAGTAGTAGATGCCGGCGAAGATGCAGAACACCGCGCCGAGGCTCATCACGTAGTGGAAATGCGCCACCACGTAGTAGGTGTCATGCATCGCACGGTCGATGGCGGCCTGGGAGAGCACCACGCCGGTCACGCCGCCCACGGTGAACAGGAACAGGAAGCCGAAGGCCCAGAGCATGGGGGTCTTGAACTCGATGGAGCCGCCCCACATGGTCGCGATCCAGGAGAAGATCTTGATGCCGGTGGGCACCGCGATCACCATGGTCGCCATCATGAAGTAGCTCTGCTGGGTGACGGACATGCCCACCGTGTACATGTGGTGCGCCCACACGACGAAGCCCAGCACGCCGATGCCCACCATCGCCCAGACCATCGGCAGGTAGCCGAAGATCGGTTTCTTCGAGAAGGTCGAGATCACGTGGCTGATGATGCCGAAGCCCGGCACGATGATCATGTACACTTCCGGGTGACCGAAGAACCACAGCAGGTGCTGGTAGAGCACCGGGTCGCCGCCGCCGTCGGGCTGGAAGAAGGTGGTGCCGAAGTTCCGGTCGGTCAGCAGCATGGTGATGGCGCCGGCCAGCACGGGCAGGGAGAACAGGATCAGGAACGCCGTGACCAGGATCGACCAGGCGAACAGCGGCGCCTTGAAGATGGTCATGCCCGGCGCGCGCATGTTCAGGAAAGTGGTGATGATGTTGATGGCGCCGAGGATGGAGGAGGCGCCGGAGACATGCACCGCGAAGATCGCGAGATCGGTCGAATAGCCGCCCTCCTGGGTCGACAGCGGCGCGTAGAGCACCCAGCCGATGCCCGAGCCCATCTGCCCGTTGCCGCCCGGCGAGACCACCGAGAGCACCGCCAGCGTGCAGCCGCAGACGTAGAGCCAGTAGGAGAGGTTGTTCAGCCGCGGGAACGCCATGTCCGGCGCGCCGATCATCAGCGGCATGAAATAGTTGCCGAAACCGCCGAAGAGCGCGGGAATCACCACGAAGAACATCATCAGGATGCCATGCGCGGTGATCAGCACGTTCCAGAGGTGGCCGTTGGGCGTGCCGTCCTCGAAGGTCATGTACTGCACGCCCGGCTGCATCAGCTCCAGCCGCATGTAGACCGTGAAGGCAACCGAGATGAACCCGATCACGCCCGCGGTGAAAAGGTACAGGATCCCGATATCCTTGTGATTTGTGGACATGAACCAGCGGGTGAAGAACCCCCTGTTGTCCTCGTGGGCATGTACGGCTGCGTCGGCCATCATTCACTCCCTGCCACGTTGCTCTGCCTGCCGACTCGCACCCGCTGCACGTGCGCAAGTCCACAACTTGGTCCGACATCTACTCCGGTCCGTCCGCCGGCTCAATTGGCACGTTCGCCGCATGCCGGTTGATCCGGGGTTAACATGTTCGCGGAAACACTAACACATCAGGTGGCGGCGCCGAAGTCTCGGCCGCGGGGCCGCCTGCAGGAAGGTGATGCCGGGTGCAGCGGCGTGGCGCAAACGCCGGCCGGGTCACCCGGCGGGGCCGAACACGCGCAGGAAAGCGGCCTGCAGCGCGAGGTCGAGGTCGGGCATGCTGGCGGGGATGCCGAGGTCGGCGAGGCTGGTCACCCCGCGGTCGCGGATGCCGCAGGGCACGATTCCGTCAAAATGGGAGAGGTCCGGCTCGAGGTTCACCGAGATGCCGTGGAAACTCACCCAGCGGCGCAGGCGCAGGCCGATGGCGGCGATCTTGTCTTCCGCCGGGCTGCCGTCGGGCAGGGGAGGGCGGTCGGGGCGGACCACCCAGATGCCCACGCGCCCCTGCCGCCGCTCGCCGCGCACCCCGAAGCTGGCGAGGGTCTCGATCACCCATTCCTCGAGCATCCACACGAAGCGGCGCACATCGCGGCCGCGCTGGCCGAGGTCGAGCATCACGTAGGCCACGCGCTGGCCGGGCCCGTGGTAGGTGTACTCGCCGCCGCGCCGCGCGGGGTAGACCGGGAAGCGCCCGGGATCGGTGAGGTCCTCGGGCCGGGCGGAGGTGCCGGCGGTGTAGAGCGGCGGGTGCTCGAGCAGCCAGACCAGCTCCGGCGCGGTGCCGGCGAGAATGGCCTCCACCCGCGTCTCCATCGTCCCGAGCGCCTCGGGATAGCCCACGAGCCCGTCCTCGATGCGCCATTCGGGCTGGGGGGCGAAACCGGGCGTGAGGGGAGATTGGCTCATGGCGCTGACCTTCGGCTGGGGAGCGCCATTCTCCTGCCCCCGGGCCGGGAATGCAATCTCGGGAATGCCGGCCATGCCCTTGTTCTGCTGGGGTTTTGCCGGCCGGCGCAAAAAAACTTCATCAAGATGCGAAACGCCTCTTTCCATCTCCGGAATCGCCGTCTATAAGCCCCCTCGTCACGGAGCGGTCGTGGCGGAATTGGTAGACGCGCAGCGTTGAGGTCGCTGTGGGGTAACTCCCGTGGAAGTTCGAGTCTTCTCGACCGCACCAGACTTGCACACAGTTGCACGTGATGCGCGCCGGGTCCGAAAGGGCCCGGCGCGCAACGCGTTCCGGGGGGCGACTGCCCCCGAAGCAAGCTCCCCACCGAAGTTTCGCGAAGACCGCCACGGCGCGGCCCGCCTGCGCATCGCGCCGGGACGACCGGCCCGCGGCCGCGACGTTCACGCGGCCCCGTTCACGCGCCCGTTCACGTGAATGTGCCGGCAGACCCCGGTGCCCGGAGCGCCGAAGCTTGCTAGGCTCTCTGTCACGCAAGCCGAAATCCGACCGTTCTGGCGGGAGCGTGGCCCGGCGGGGCCCGCACCCGCGAGAGCGCGACACGAAGGAGCAGCCGATATGTCCCTGCCTCTCCTCGACCGACGCTTCTTCCTCGCAGGTGCGGGGGCGGCCGGCGCCGTGCTGGCGCAGGGCGGGCTCCTGTCGCCCGCGCGCGCCTCGGACCTCGCCCCCACGCAGACGATGCGCGGCGGCAGCAACAACTACCGCCCCGGAGCGCCGCTCGTCGAGCGGCTGGGCACCGGCTTTCTCGTGTCCGGAACCGTGCGCAGGGCGGGCGACGGCGCGCCGCTCGAGGGCGTGCGCGTGCAGATCTGGGCCGCGACCGTGCTCGGCGGCGAGCGCGACCCGCGCAACCACGGCAGCGTGCTCACCGGACCCGACGGCACCTTCCGGCTGGAAACCGAGCAGATCGTGCCGAACTTCGGCCAGCCGCACGCCCATCTCGCCTATGACGACGGCGCCTATCGCACCGTGTTCCTGCGCCCGGTGATGGGCAGCGCCTCCGACACGAGCGTCTCGGCAGATTTCGTTCTTGCCCCGGCCTGAGGCGCGGGGCGGGCGGGGCATGTCGCCCGCGCTCCGGGTCGTGCTGGCCTGGGGCGCCGCGGGCGTGATCGCCGGCCTGCCGGTGGTGCTGGCCGCCTTCAGCCCGCTCCTGGGCTACCGGGGCGGCGACTACATCCTGGGCGGTTTCGCCGGCATCCTCTGCCTTGCCTTCCTCGCGCTGCAGCCGCTGCTGGCGGCGGGCTACCTGCCGGGTGCGCGCGCCGGCCGGGGCCGCAGGTGGCACAGGCTGCTGGGCGGCGCCATCGTGCTCTGCGTGGTGCTCCATGTGGGCGGGCTCTGGCTCGCCAGCCCGCCGGACGTGATCGACGCCCTGCTGCTGGTCGCGCCCACGCCCTTCTCCGTCTGGGGCGTCACCGCGATGTGGGGGGTGTTCGCCACCGTGCTTCTGGTGGCGCTGCGCCGGCGCAGCGGGCTCGGGCCGGCGGCCTGGCGGCTGGTGCACAATGCGCTGGCGCTGCTCGTCGTCGTCGCGACAGTGCTGCACGCGCTGCAGATCGAGGGGGCGATGGAGGCCTTTTCGAAGGCCGGGCTCTGCCTCGCCGCGCTGGCCGCAACGCTGGTGGCGCTGGCCGACCTGCGGGTGCTGCGCCCCCTGCGCCGGGCCCGGCGCGGCTGAGCCGGCCTCAGCCCTTCTGCTCCAGCGTGTCGAGCAGCGGCTGCCACTGCGCCTTCATCGCCGCATAGGCCTTCTGGGGCCGGTCGTGCAGGGCGGCTCCGCCGGCGGCGAGGTCGCCGTAGGCGGCGCGCTCGGTCACCCAGGCCGAGGGCTGCTGGCCGATCCGCTCGAAGAACCCGGCGAGCGAGGTGGCGGCCCGGGCCTGCGGGCGCACGCGCATCGCGAGCAGGTGCAGCCGCGCCTTGCCCTTGCGCACCCGCTTGAGGTCCTCGACCTCCTTCAGGAAGCCCTTCGTGCTGTCGGCGTCGAAGACCGAGGGCAGCACCGGGATCACCACCGCCTTCGCCTCGCCGATGAGGGCGGAGGCGGCCTCGAGGTTGAGCGCGCCCGGCGCGTCGATCACCAGCCAGTCGAGCTTCTTGGGCCGCGCGCCGAAATCGCCGGGCGCCGTCCAGTCCAGCCCGCGGATGGGCGCGAGGCCGGAGGGCCGCAGCTTCAGCCAGCGCAGCGCCGATTTCTGCGCGTCCGCATCGGCCAGCGCCACGCGCGCACCGCCCTGTGCGAAGGCAGATGCCAGGGTGATCGCGGTCAGCGTCTTGCCGCAGCCGCCCTTCCGGTTGGCGATCAGGATGGTTTTCATTGCGTCACTCCCCGCTCGGCCCCGCTTGCAGCATCCGGGCCGCTATGCAATTGCTGTCAAGGAATTGATGCAATTTGATGGGGTAGAATGCAAATCATCACCACAACCGAGGATCTCGCCCGATTCTGCTCCGATTGCGCCAAGGCTCCCTATGTCACGGTCGACACGGAATTCCTGCGCGAGCGCACCTATTATGCCCAGCTCTGCCTGGTGCAGCTCGCCCGGCCCGCCGGCGCGGGCGAGAGCGACGAGACCACCGCGGCCATCATCGACCCGCTGGCGAAGGGCCTCTCGCTCGACCCGCTGTTCGAGCTGCTGCGCAACCGCGACGTGATGAAGGTGTTCCACGCCGCGCGCCAGGACCTCGAGATCTTCTACACGCTGATGGGCGAGGTGCCCGAGCCGATCTTCGACACCCAGGTGGCGGCGATGGTCTGCGGGCTGGGCGACCAGGCGAGCTACGAGTCGCTCGTGCGCCGCGTGGCGCGCGAGGGGATGGACAAGTCCGCCCGCTTCACCGACTGGTCGCGCCGCCCGCTGAGCGAGAAGCAGCTCTCCTACGCGCTGGCCGATGTCACCCACCTGCGGGTGATCTACGAGCAGCTCAGCGCCCAGCTCGCCGAGAGCGGCCGCACCGGCTGGGTGGACGAGGAGATGGACATCCTCACCTCGCCCGCCACCTACGACATGGACCCCGAGGAGGCCTGGCGCCGGGTCAAGACCCGCACCACGGCGCCGAAGTTCCTCGCCATCGTGCGCGAACTCGCCGCCTGGCGCGAGCGGCAGGCGCGCGAGCGCGACGTGCCGCGCAACCGGCTGCTGAAGGACGATGCGCTGCTGGAGATCGCCTCCAACAAGCCCACCAACCTCGAGGAGCTCGGCCGCTCGCGGCTGCTGCAGCGCGAGGGGCGCAAGTCCGACATGTCGGACGGCATCCTCAAGGCGGTCGCCGCCGGCATCGCCTGTCCGCCGGAGAAGCGGCCGAGCGTGCCCGAGCCCTTCGTGCCCAAGCCGGGCGGGCAGGCGCTGGGAGACCTGCTGCGCGTGCTGCTGAAGGCGAAGTCCGAGGCCGCCGGCGTGGCGCCGCGGCTCATCGCCTCCAGCGCCGATCTCGACCGTATCGCCAGCGGCGAGGACGAGGGCGTGCCGGCGATGACCGGCTGGCGCCACGAGGTGTTCGGCCGCGATGCCGAGCGCCTGCGCGAGGGGCGCATCGCGCTCTCCGCCTCGCGCGGCGGCGTGCGGCTGATCGAGATCTGATGCGCCCGGCCCCCGTGCGGGGCCGCGCGCGCCGCGCCTCAGGAGCCGCTGGCGGGAGCCGGCGCCGCCGGCGGGATCGGGCGCTCAAGCCCGCTGTCGGTGCCCACGACACGGATCTTCGTCGCCCCGGCGAGAATGTCGTCGCCCACGAACTGCGCCATGATCATCGAACGCGCCGAGACCGGGCCCGCGCCCACCGGGCTCGCCTCGGGCGGCAGGGCGACGGCCTCGAGCACGATGGCGCCGTCGGCCGCGGGGCGGTTGTCGAGCAGGCGGAGCTGCGGTTCGTAGAAGCCCTGCAGCGGCGCCGTCGCCGTGACCTGCACCAGAACGCCGCGAAACGACCGCCCGACCTCGAGCGTGTCGATGGTCGCGAGCCGCACCTTGGCGGCCTGCACCTCGGCCCGGGTCAACGGCTCTTCCGGCGCGCTGAGCGGATTTCCGACTGAGAAGCTGCAGCCGGCGAGCATCAGAGCGACCGGTATCATCGCAAACGCGGCACGTGTCATGGGTTCCCCGCTAAAGACTTGATCGGAGGATTGCGATAGACCGGAATCGCAACAAATGAAAGGCCACGGCGCATGAGCGCGACATCGCAGAGCCGTGTTCTGCTGCTTGGCGGGGCCCGCGAGGCCGAGGTCCTGGCGGCTGCGCTGGCCGCCTGCGCGCCGGGGGCAGCCCTGCTGGTGCGCCCGCCGGGCCTGCGCGGCGACGGCTTTTCGGCACCCGCGCTGATCTCCGCCTTCGACGCGCCCGCGCTGCCCGCCGCGCTCGGCCGGGCGGTGGCGGCGGTGATCGCGACGCATCCCTTCGACACGGCCGGCACCGCGGCGGCACTGGCGCTTGCCGCCCGGCACGGCCTGCCGGCGCTGCGGCTGCTGC
>NZ_QRGC01000023.1 GCF_003448965.1 Oceanicella sp. SM1341 | reverse complement strand
GGCTGGGGCGCTTCGGCATCGCGATCTGAGGCGGCGGGCATGATCCAATCCCCCGGCCCCCCGCGCGAGAGGGAAAAGCCCATGCGCCTCGACCGCACCGTGAGTGTCGGCAACCTGATCTCCATCGGCACGATGATCGTGGTGGTGACCGCGACCTACGCCACCATGCAGGCGCGCATCGGCGCGGTGGAGGATGCCGGCGCCGAGCGCACCCGGCGCGTCGAGCAGCTTGCCGACCGCATGCGCCTCGCCGAGATCACCGCCGCCGGCGACCGCCAGAAGCTCGACAACATCCTCGCCGCCATCGGCGAGCTCAAGGCCAGCATAGAGGCCCGCGGCCGGTAGGCCCGGCGCCACCCTCTCTCCCGGAGATCCCCCCATGAGAACATCCCCAAAAGGCGTGGCCGCCCTGGCCGCGCACGAGGGCCTTGTGCCCGCCCCCTACCGCGACACGAAAGGCACCTGGACCTTCGGCATCGGCCACACCGCCGGGGCCGGCGGTCCGGACCCCGGCGCGATGCCGCCCGGCATGCCGGCGGATCTCGACGCGGCCGTGCGCCGGGCGGTGGAGATATTCCGCGCCGATCTGGCTCTCTGCGAGGCGCGCGTGCTCGCGGCAGTCGCCGTGCCCCTCGCGCAGCATGAGTTCGATGCGCTGGTGTCGTTCGACTTCAACACCGGCGGCATCACCAGCGCGCGCCTGGTGGAGCTGCTCAACGCCGGCGACCGCCGCGGCGCGGCGCTGGCCTTCGACAACTGGCACAAGCCCCCCGAGATCATCCCGCGCCGCGATGCCGAGCGCGAGCTGTTCCGCGCCGGGACGTACCCCGACGCGCCCGTGCCGATCTGGCGCGCGGACACGGCCGGCCGCCTGCAGGGCGTGCTGCGCGTCATGCCGGTGCCGGAGTTCCTGGCGCTGGTGGAGCCCGAACCGCCCGAGCCGGAACCAGAGCCGGAGCCGCCCGCGCCCCGGCCGTCCCTCTTCGCCCGTATCCTCACCTGGCTGACAGGAGCCTGACATGCACACCATCCTCAACGTCCTCGCGCCCGTGGCGCTCGAGCTCGCCGGCACCCTCGCCTCGGTGCTGGTCGCCTGGCTCGCGCTCGTCGCAAAGCAGCGCCTCGGCCTCGACATCGAGGCGAAGCACCGCGCCGCGCTTGACGCTGCGATCATGACCGGCGTGCGCCTGGCGCTTCGCCGGGCCGGGGTGACGCTGCCCGCCACCGGCGCGCTGCCGGATGCCGCGCAGGTTGAGACGGCCGTCGACTACGTGAAGCGGTCCGTGCCCGATGCGGTGAAGAGGCTCGGCGCCTCCGAGGACGTGCTGCGGGCGAAGGTGGCCGCCGCGCTCGGTGGGGCAGGGTAGGGGGCTCGACGCCCGCCGCCCCTGAGATCGACCCCCGCCGCCGCGGCGGGGGCCCGGGCTGCGTCAACAGCCCGAACCACACGGCCACATGTTGAGAAGAGACCGTGCCGACCAGGATCGAATCGAAGTGGTCGCCCGTGCCCGCGCGGGCCGCGCGACCTGACACGGATTCACCTCATGGAACAAGTGCGCGCCGCCGCACCCGTCGCCCCTTGGAAGGGCGGCAAGAGGGCCCTGCACCGGACCCTCATCGATCGCATCTCCCGCATCCCCCACAAGACCTACGTCGAGCCCTTCGTCGGCATGGGCGGCGTCTTCCTGCGCCGCCCCTTCCGTCCGCGGCTCGAGGTCGCCAATGATCGCAACGGCGAGATCGTGAACCTCTTCCGCATCCTCCAGCGGCACTACGCCTACCTCATGGACACGATGCGCTTCCACGTGACCGCCCGCGAGGAGTTCGAGCGCCTGCGCCGGACCGATCCCGCCACGCTCACCGACCTCGAGCGCGCGGCGCGGTTCCTCTATCTCCAGCGGCTGGCGTTCGGCGGCAACATCGGCGGTGCCTTCGGGGTGGCGCCGACCTGCGGCCCACGGTTCGACATCTCCCGGCTCGGTCCGCTGCTGGAGGCAGCGCATTCGCGGCTCTCAGGCGTGGTGTTCGAGAACCTCGACTGGCGCGAGGTGCTCGCCCGCTACGACACCCCCGACACGCTGTTCTATCTCGATCCGCCCTACCTCGGGGGCGAGAACGACTACGGCAAGGGGATGTTCGCGCGGGCGGACTTCGCCGAGATGGCGGGGCTGCTCGCCGGGCTGAAAGGGCGGTTCGTGATGTCGATCAACGACACGCCCGAGACGCGGGACTGGTTCGGGCGGTTCCACCTCGATGGGGTGAGCCTGAGCTACACCGCGGGGCGTGGAGCGGCGGTGGAGGCCGCGGAGCTCGTGGTGGCGGATCGCGCGGTGGAACGGGATTTGTTCGGGTGAGGCGGTCAAGCAGTCGATAGGATATGTGCCCTGCCGGCTGACGCTGGCGGGGCGTTTGTTGTTTTGGAGGACTGAGGCTAGGAGGAGAAAACCGAAGTCAGCGCTTGGTTTCATGATCGGCAGCAGCGCTCAGGAATCGTACAATGGTCCTGCGGCGTCTGCCCCCCTCAATCGTCACTTCCGGTCCATCGCTGCCGCTCGGCCGTTTGGGGCAGGGGCCTTACCTACCGAGCATTCGAAAGCGCGCCAGTAGTTCTGCCTATTTGCAAAGCCTAGCTCGACATTCGAGGTTAGCGTCATAAAGTATGCCCCCAATCTTGGGTTTTAACAAAGAAGGCAGTATTTGGTGGCATGATGAGTGGAAAGAACCTCGATAACCCTCGGATTTGGGAAGCGTTTTGCAGGGCCCTTCGAACAGAGTACCGTGAAGCACGAGAGATTCGGGGCACAAGTGGGCTTGTACATCCGATTGAAGCAATCGGTGTGGATGAAAAAAATAATCGTATAATATTGGTTTCTTCTGAGGCAAGCCCACGTATCGCTGCACTTATGCGAATAGACGTTCAGTCAACAATGCCAAGCGTAAGAGTTTTAGTTGCGCGCCCTCTGGCGATAGATTTGGCGCATGCCGCGAGAGTAATGTTCTTCACGGAAAACGGTACCCTCGATGTTGCGAAACTTTTCGCGGCTGGGACCATTTTGTCTCAAGGAGGGGATGCTGGGAAAACTCTGTGGAGCCTTCTCGAGCCTGAAGCAAGTGAAATTATAGGAAATATGAAGAAAAGCTCACTCCCATTGCGGAGTATAGTAACAAGTATTATTGAGCAGATGAGCGTATTCGACTGGAGTAAGGTTTCGAGACCAGCTGATGGTGATGGTCTGGTCCAGCCGGCGACGGATATTCTAACCCAGGTATCTCAGATCGATAATCTATCTGGAGATAGAGTTCAGGGCATCTGCCCGATACCTACCTACGAGCTCTCAGAGAATGACTGGGAGTTGTTTCATGAGAACAAGGAACTGGAAAAAATTGAAGAGCGTCTTAAGTCGCTCGACGTCTATCAGTACTTTTTCCCTCCAGCGGATCGCTTGGCGTTGGGCTTGGTGGACAGAGGTATGTCAACGGAGTCCGAAATAGCTTCTGCCTTTAGCGTCGCGGAATCTCAAGGGCATCGCATAGCGGGAAATTCGATTGTTCCGGACGCGACAGATTTGCATGAAACGATGGTTGGCCTGCGGGAGAAGGGGTATGTGCTCGAAGGGGAGTTTTCGACCGAGCTAACAGAGAATGGGAGGAATATCCGTAGCACGGTTAGGATTAGGCCAAGCGAGGGGCTGATTACGAAGCTAATACAAATAGTATCAATTAAGGTAAACATAGATTTGAAAGACATTTTCAGCGGAAAGAGATAGGCTGGGCCCACAGCAGCCCCGCCGACGATTACCGGCGGGACTATCGCATTTCATGCGGCTCTCTGCAGGGCGCCGATCTGCAGTTCGACGCCCAGAGCGTGGAACGCTGCTTCGAACTGGTCCAGCCGCGTGTGGTGGTTTGCATCGAACAGTCTGTCGACCTGATTGCGCTGCCAGCCAAGCGCGCGCATCAGATCTGCCCTGGACATTCCGGCGCCCTGCGCTGCCCACATGAGCCGAACCTTCATCTCAGTAAGCAGGTCAACGGCGACCTGGGTCTCTCCTGCGCTCGGCATGGGGATCTCGGAGAAGCGTTTCAGCCGACCAGCCAATGCCTCTGCGACGGCGCCGGCGGCATGCGCGATTGCCTCTTCCTGGCCTTCCCCGAAGGTGGTGACCTCTGGCAGGTCAGGGCAGGTCACCAGAAACGTGTCGTTATCATCTGGCGTGAGTTCAACGGGGTAAGTCAACATGGCGGGCTCCTTTTCTGGATGACCCGGCCTCATTTGACGCCGAGGTCTTTCTTGATCTTTTCGACGAGGTTGGTGCCGAGTTCCTTCCGGGAGCCGTGGCGTGGGAGTTGTGAGGTCTTTCCGTTAAGTCTGACCGTCCTGTGTCCGCTGCCGCCTTTGTGGTTCTCGAAGGTTGCGCCGAGTCGTCTGAGCAGTTTTTCAAGTTCCTTGCTGTTCATGAAGATAATATATTCCACACTTATGTAGAAGTCAACAGATGTGTGGAATAAATTGCACAGCGCAATACAGCCCGTGCCAAGCCCCAATCCCATCACCAGATGTTGCTAGGATCCCATTCCGGCGGATCGCGCGGCAGCCTGACAGGCCCGGCCTTCAACGCCTCCAGATAGATGCGCTTCACCTCCGCCAGGCGGATGGTCCACAACTCGGTGTCGCCGACATGCTGCGGCGGTGTGCGCTGGCGGGTGAAGGTCATGGCCGGAAGGAGGCCCCGCTTCGCGTACCCTCAGGCCGCCGGTGAGTGCTAACCTTGGACACTGCTGCCCATTGCGACTTGGTTGCGCCCGCTGCTCTTCGCCTGGTAGAGGGCGGTGTCGGCTATGTGCAGCAGCTTCTCGTGCTGGCCGGCTGCGCCGCCATTCACTGCAATGCCCACGCTGATGCTTACCGAAACGCGGGCGCCGCCCGGCAACAGGATCTGGTGCGCCTCGATACGCGTGCGCATTCGCTCTGCGATCGCGTGGGCCTCCGTCTCGCGCACGTCGCGGAGCAGGAGCGCGAACTCTTCCCCACCGTAGCGGAACACACGGTCCTGGGCGCGGGCCGCCTCCGCGATCTGACGGCTGATCTCGCGGAGGACTTCGTCTCCGGCCGGGTGGCCGTGCGCGTCGTTCACCCGCTTGAAATGGTCCACGTCCACCAGCAGCACGGCGAAGGAACCGCCTGTAGCCTGCGCCCGGTCGGCTTCGCTCGCGAGGGCGCGGTTGAACTCGCGGCGGTTGCCAAGCCCGGTCAGATCGTCAGTGCCTGCCAGTGCGCGCAGCTCGCTCTCCTGCTCTGCCACGCGCCCGGCAAGCGTGTTGAACGCTCCGGCCACCGCTGCCAGCTCGGGCGGAATCTGCACATCGATGCGTCCGCCGCGCTCGCCACTGGCCATGCGCATTGCGCCGGCCACCAGTTCATCCGTGCTCGCCTTCAATGCCCGGTTTATGATGCGGGCGCCGGCGAAGGTGAGGAGCACCGTGAGCACGGAGGCAATGCCGGCTCCTATCTCCAGTGCGCGGATGGCCTCCAGAGCGTCGGCGTGGCTGTCTTCGTTCTCCCGACGCAGCTCGGTGAGCACGTCTTCCAGCCGCAGCGCGACGCCGGCGACCACTTCCTCGAAGCGCAACAGGGCGGCGTCTGCGGTGCCTGGATTGCCTGGAGAGATAGCGGTGGAGCTGGCTATCACTTCCTCCCATTGCTGGCGCGCTCCCTGCAGGATGGGTGAAAACTGGCCGAAGTCCTCCGCCGCTCGTTCAAGTTCCACCAGATGCGCCGCAATCTGGCGCTCGATATCCTCCATGCTCCGCCGAAGGGCAATGTCGCCTGTCTCGGCATAGCCGTTCACAGCCACCGATAGGTGCCAGAGTTCGCCCTGCAGCTTCTCCAGGGGCAGCATTATGCGGTGCTGAGCGTGGATCACCTGCCGGAAAGGCTCGGCGACGGTATCCCGGAAAATGAAGTAGCCGGTCGCCATGCACAGGTAGAGCGGAGCGACGGCCAGCAGGACTCCCGCTGCGATCCAGGTTCTGAGCGACGCATTCTGAAGACGTGCAAACATTCTCTCACTCGGACTCGATGGTCGTGGACTACGAGTTCTAAAGCGGTGGAGCCGGCAACGCCACAGTCGCGGGGCGGCTCCGCCGCACCTCCGCTTTTGCCGGATCCTTAGGCGGGCCCGCTTGGACGCCGCGCGCGAAGATACCGCCGGCCCGGGGACGCGGGCGGACGCATCGCTGGTTTGTCGAGTGAAGGGCATGGCGAAGGAGATGGTAGCGGCGAGCAGGATGGCAGATTGGGGTGGTGCGCTCGCCGCGTAAGTCATTGTTCTGATTTAGCCGGGCTGGAGGCCCTTGCGGTGCAGTATTTCGCTGAAATCATTGAGGAAATCGGCGGGACTATCAGCCCCACCCCGCCCACCACTCCCCTGGTGGGCCCTTGATGGAAAAGGGAAAATCGGGAAAGTGAGCCAGGCCGGCAGGCGCGTGGCTCACTCCGCCGATCACAGCTTCTCAAGCTTTCTCATCTCTCCGGCGCAGGCGTGGCCCGGCGCAGGCGCGGCCCGTTCGGGGCGCCATCGCGCGTCGCTGACACGTGGAGCATGGGCCGCCGCGTGCCGCGCTGCGGATCGGCCACGGCCGCATCGGGGGTGCGCGGGGAACGGTCCCGGCGTCCGGCTCCCGCTTCGGGCGCGCCGGGGGGACGGGGAGAAGGGCCGGCCTCCGATCCTGTCTTCGCCACGCTGCGACGCCTCTTCCACGCCGGTTCGCGCCGGCAAGGCAGGGGAGGTTCCGAGAGGCCGGCGCGGCTCACGCGGCGGCCGGGGTGTCCGCCGGGGCGCGGCCGGTTGCCGGGCGCAGCGCGCGGAGCGCGTTCAGGATCACCGCGAGGTCGATGGCCTCCTGCAGAAGCGCGCCCTGCACCGGGGTGAGGTGGCCGAGCGCCGCCGCCATCATGCCTGCCGCCGAGAGGCCGATGCCCGCGACAACGCATTGCAGCGCGATGCGGCGCGCCCGCCGGGCGATGTCGATGCCGGTTGCCAGCCGGTCCAGCCGGTCGACCAGCAGCACGATGTCGGCCGCCTCGGCCGAGGCGGCGGCGCCGCGCGCGCCCATCGCCACGCCGACGTCTGCCGCGGCCAGCGCCGGGGCGTCGTTCACGCCGTCGCCGACCATCATCACCGGGCCGGCGGCGCGCTCGGCGCGGACCAGCCCGACCTTCTGCCCCGGCGTGAGCTCCGCGCGGACGGCGTCGAGCCCCAGCCCCGCGGTGATGCGCCCGGCCACCTCGGCGCGATCGCCGGTGGCGAGCAGAATGCGCTGCACCCCGCCGCGGCGCAGACGCTGCAGCATCTGCCGCGCGTCGCTCCGCAGCGGGTCGGACATCGTCAGATGCCCGATGCGCCGGCCATCCGCCGCCACCGCGACCAGCACCGAGCCGGCGGCGCGGCCGGGGAGCGCGCCCTCCGGAACGCCGATCTGCGAGGCCACGAAGCCGGTGCCCCCCACCACGACGGCCCGCCCCTCGACCTGCCCGCGCACCCCCTCGCCGGCCGTCTCCTCCACCCCCGTCGGCGCCGGCAGGGCGAGGCCCCGCGCCCGGGCCGCCGCGACGATGGCCCGCGCCACCGGGTGGCCTGTCGCCTGGTCGAGGGCGGCGGCGAGGCGCAACACCTCGGCGGGTCCGACGCCCGCCTCGCAGGTGACGGAGACGATCTGCGGGCGTCCCTCGGTGAGCGTGCCGGTCTTGTCGAGGATGACGGTTCGGACGCGACCCATCCGCTCCAGCGGCCCCGCGCCCTTCACCAGCACGCCGAAGCGCGCCGCGCAGGACAGGCCGGCCACCAGCGCCACCGGAACGGCCAGGATCAGCGGGCAGGGGGTGGCGACGACCAGCACCGCCACCGCGCGCAGCGGGTCGCCTGTCGCCCACCAGGCGGCGCCGGCGAGCGTGCAGGTCAGCGCGAGAAACCACAGCGACCAGCGGTCGGCCAGCCGCGACATCGGCGCCTTCGAGCTCCGGGCCTCCTCCACCAGCCGCACGATGCCGGCGTAGGTGCTCTCCCGCGCGCGGCGCAGGGCGCAGAGCGAGAAGGCCTCACCGGCGTTCGTCGCGCCGCTGAGCGCCTCGGTTCCCGGGTCGACGCGCACCGGCAGGGCCTCGCCGGTGAGCGCCGATGTGTCGAGCAGCGCCGCGCCGCCGGTCACCGTGCCATCCACCGGCAGCACGTCGCCGCGGCGGATCAGCAGCCTGTCGCCCGGCTCGATCGCCTCGAGCGGCACGTCCTCCAGCCGGTCGCCGCGGCAGCGGGTGGCGGTGCGTGGAACGCGGGCGAGCAGCGCGTGCATCTCGCGGCGCGCGCGCCCCTCGGCGAAACTCTCGAGGAAGGTGCCGCCGGCGTACATCACGGCCACCACGGCGGCGGCGAGTGTCTCGCCGAAGACCAGCGCCGCCGTCATCGAGAGCGCCGCGATGATGTCGAGCCCGGTCCCGCGCCGCAGGAGGCCGCGCAGGATGTCCGCGAGCAGCACCGCCAGGCTGGGGAGCACCCCCGCGGTCCAGGCGATGTCGGCGGGCCCCGGCTGTCCGGCCAGGCGGAAGGCGAGCCCGCCAAGCAGGCCGCAGACGGCAATGGCGAGCATCGCCAGGTCGACACGGCCGGAGCCGGAACGGTCCATCATCTCACCTTCGCCTGGCTCGGGACCGAGCTGTCCCTGGCTGCTGCCCCGGGGCGGCCGCGCCGCCCTCTCGTTCCATCCTCGCGCAGGCCGGGCGCGGGGTCGAGACGGCCTTTTGCCCCGGTCCCCGTTCCTCCCGCCGCCGGCGGAAGTGGAGCCTTGCGGGCGGGGCCTTGCGGGCGGGGGCGTGCCGGCGCCGGGGCCGGGCTCAGCGCGAAGGCGAGGGCGGGGGCGGGGGCAGCAGGTTCGGGGCCTGGCCGGTGAGCTCGGCGCGCATCGAGCGCAGGCTGAAGTCGCCCGGAGCCGCGGCGAGCGCTTCGTCGACGATGGCGAGAGCGGCCGCCGCGCCCTCGGTGGCGGCGGCGATGCGCGACAGCATCACCCAGGCCTCCACCCGCTGCGGATCGAGGGTGACCGCCTCGCGGAAGGCGCGGTTGGCGGCGGGGATGTTGCGCATGGTCAGCGCCATGCCGCCGAGCTGCAGGCTGGTCTCGGGGAAGTCCATGCGCTGGCCGAGCGCCTGCTGCCACTCGGCCATGGCGCTGCGCAGCCGGGTGGCGTAGCGCGGCGGCAGGTGGGCGATGGGCGCGTCGAGGAGCTGGCGCGCCGCGGCCATGCGCACCGAGCGGGCGGGGTCGTCGAGCAGGCCGATCACCCGCTGCGCGCGCGCCTGCGGCCCGGCGAGGCGCTGGGCGCCGAGCGCGGCCTCGCGCACCACCGGGTCGGGGTCTTCCAGCAGGGCGGCGAGGCCGGCGGCATCTTCGGGCGTGCCGGATTGTTCGAGCAGCCACAGGGCGGTGGCCCGGATGATGCCCGGCATGTCGCCATCGCGCGCGAGGCGGGTGAGGGCGGGAGCGGCGGCGGCGGGGTCTTCGCGCCCGCGGGCCAGCACCTCGCCGTAATGCGGGCCGCGGTGGGCGCTGTCGGGGTACCAGGCGGCGATGCGCTCCGCCGCCCAGGCGGGGTCGCGCCCGGCGTGGCAGGTGGTGCAGGCGTCCGGCGCGCCGGTGGTCGCGGCGAGGTCGGGGCGGGGGATGCGGAAGGAATGGTCGGCCCGCCAGTCGTTGCCCATGTAGACCTGCTCGACCATGTGGCAGGCGCGGCACTGGGCGCCGGGGCTGCCGGGCGCGTGGAAATGGTGCTCCGGGCTGTCGTAGACCGCCTGTCCGGCGGCGGGGAAGCGGGCGTCGGCCTCCGGCGCGTGGCAGGTGGTGCACAGGGCGTTGCCCTCGGCGCGCAGCCGGGCGGAATGCGGCGCGTGGCAATCCGAGCAGGAGACACCGGAGGCATACATCTTCGACTGCAGGAACGAGCCGTAGACATAGACCTCGTCGAGGATCTGGCCATCGGCGTGGTAGAGGCCGGGGCGCAGCTGCGACAGGCTGTAGGCATCCGCGTAGGGCGTGCCGGGCAGGGGGTTGCCGTCGAGGAAGGCCTCGCGCCGGGAATGGCAGCCGGCGCAGGCCTCGATCTGCCCCTCTCCGGGGGCGAGCCGGGCGGAGAAGCCGTGGTTCGGCGGCACGGGCGAGGAGGGCTGCTCCGCCCAGGCGGCATGCGCGGCGCCGGGGCCGTGGCAGGCCTCGCAGCCCACGCCGATCTCGGACCATTCGGAGGCATAGCTGCGGGTGGCGAGGTCGTAGTTGGCGCTGTAGCCGGTGGCGTGGCAGGTGGCGCAGCGGCCGTTCCAGTTCTTGTAGGGCCCGGTCCAGTGCAGCCCGTCGGAGGGCGGCAGGGGGGTGTCGGGGTAGAGGTGGAACCAGCCGCCCCGCTCGGTGTCCCAGACCACGTCGAAGGATTGCAGCCGGCCCGGCGCGGTTTCCAGCAGGTATTGCTGCAGGGGCGCGATGCCGACCACGGAATGCACCGGGTAGTCGGTGGTGGTGCCGTCGAGCTCGGTCACCTCCACGTGCGGGCGGCCGTCCGGCGCGGTGCGGAAGCGCACGGACATGTCGCCCTGCTCGAAGCGCGTGTCGTTGAAATCGCCAAGCAGGTGGCCCGCGTCCGGCAGGGTCCAGGCGAGGGCGTGGTGCGAGCCGGCCCAGGCTTCGGCCGCCTCGGCGTGGCAGCCGGCGCAGGCCTGCGAGCCGATGTAGCCGGGCGCGCCTTCGGCCCGCGGCATCTCCTGGGCCGCGGCGGGCAGCAGGCGGAACAGGGCCAGCAGGCAGGCGAAGAGGGCAAGGCGGGTCATTCGGTCCTTCCGGCGGCCCCGGGGCTGCCTCACTTGTAGTGGAACGTGTCTTCGGCGGGGGCGCGGAAACTGGCCGTCAGGGCGGCGGCGTCGCGCACCTCGACACAGCCGTAGCCCAGCTCGACCCAGCCCTTGCGCGAGAAGCGGCCGAGGATGCGGCTCACCACGTTGCGCGAGACATTGGCGGTTGCGCCGAGTTCGGACTGGCTGATGCGCAGCCGCGGCGTGTCCTGCGCCGCGACGAGGCGCAGCAGCGTGGCGGCCAGGCGCTGCTCGCTCGCCGGCAGCAGCAGGTCGGACACCTTGCCCATCCCTGCTCGAGGTTGCGATGCGCGATCTGGCCGAAGCGCCGGGCGGCGAGCGGGTCGTCCCGGGTCATGCGGTCCATGCGCTCGAGCGCGAGGTGGAACAGCACGGCGTCGGTGCTGCAGATCAGCCCGATGTTGCGCGGCGCGCGCGAGAAGAAGCTGCCCTCACCCAGCCAGAAGCCGGGCCCTGCCATATGCGCGAGGTGCAGGCCCATCTCCCGCGAGGGCAGGACGATCTCGATCTGGCCCTTGAGGACGCAATAGAGGCCACCGGGCGGATCCTCCAGGGAATACACGACATCTCCCTGCGAGTAATGCCGGAGCTCCCCGCCGTCGAGTATTTCATTCCTGAAGCTTTCCGGTTGCGCGGCAAGCCAGCCCGTCTTGTAGACGGAACTCAGAATATCGTCCAATTCGCGTTCCGATTGTACCGAATAGTGCAGTTTCCCCCACGGTATCACGTTAACATTCTCCTGTCCCCGACTTCTCGAGCAGATTCGAGATCGGGTAGAGAATCGCATTCCAAGAGGCGCGACATGAGACGATTTTTTCTATCAGCCGCACTTGCCGTCACCGGAACAGCTCTTCACGCACAGGAACAGGCGCCGCCGAATATCCTGGTGATCTGGGGCGACGATATCGGCGTTCACAACGTCAGCGCCTACAACCACGGCATCATGGGCTACCAGACGCCCAACATCGACAGCATCGCCGCCGAGGGGGCGCTGTTCACCGATTCCTATGCCCAGCAGTCCTGCACCGCGGGGCGCGCGTCGTTCATCCTCGGGGAGCATCCGTTCCGCACCGGGCTGCTGACCATCGGCATGCCGGGCGACGATCACGGCATCCCCGACTGGGCGCCCACCATCGCCGATCTCGCCAAGGAGCACGGCTACATGACCGGGCAGTTCGGCAAGAACCACCTCGGCGACCAGGACCATCACCTGCCCACCAACCACGGGTTCGACGAGTTCTTCGGCAATCTCTACCACCTCAACGCCGAGGAGGAGCCGGAGGGCTATTTCTACCCCAAGGACCCCGCCTTCCGCGAGCAATACGGACCGCGCGGCGTGATCCGCGCCTCCGCCGACGGCGAGATCGAGGACACCGGCCCGCTCACGAAGCAGCGCATGGAGACGGTTGACGAGGAATTCCTCGCCTCCGCGCTCGACTTCCTGCAGCGCGCGAGCGACCAGAGCACGCCGTTCTTCATGTGGTTCAACACCACGCGCATGCACGTGTGGACGCACCTGAAGCCCGAGGCGGTCGGCACCACCGGCAAGGGGCTCTACCCCGACGGCATGGTCGAGCATGACGGCATGGTGGGCCAGGTGCTCGACAAGCTCGACGAGCTGGGCCTCGCCGACAACACCATCGTGGTCTACTCCACCGACAACGGCGCCGAGGTGGCCTCCTGGCCCGACGGCGGCACCACGCCCTTCAAGGGCGAGAAGGGCAGCACCTGGGAGGGCGGCTTCCGCGTGCCGCTGCTGGTGAAATGGCCCGGCGTGATCGACCCGGGCACCAAGCTCAACGGCATCATCAGCCAGGAGGACTGGTTCCCCACCTTCGCCGCCGCGATGGGCGACCCGGACATCGTCGAGAAGCTCCAGCAGGGCACCACGCTCAACGGCAAGGAGTTCAAGGTGCATCTCGACGGCTACAACATGCTGCCCTGGCTCTCGGGCGAGGCCGAGCAGAGCCCGCGGCGCGAGATCATGTACTTCGACCAGGGCGGAAACCTCAACGCGGTGCGCTACGCGGACTGGAAGATCCATTTCGCCACCGTCGACGGCAACATCGCCGAGGGCATCCGCAACACCCCCGCCTGGCCGGTGGTGGTCAACCTCAAGGCCGACCCCTACGAGAAGAACTGGGAGGAGTCGGGCATGTACCTGCGCTGGTACGCCGAGAACACGATGTGGACCTTCGTGCCCATCCAGGCGGAGATAAAGAAGTTCTTCCAGACGATCCCGGGCTTCCCCTACCAGACCGGCTCGTCGCTCACCGCCTCCAACCTCGGCTACCAGACCCTGCGCAACGCCGACCTGGTGCAGCGGCTGCAGGACGTCGAAAACGTGATGCCCGGCGGCGTGCAGTAAGCCGCGCGCGCCACCGGACCAACGGGAGGGCGGCACCGCGGGTGCCGCCCCGCATGCGGGAGAAACGCACATGTCCATCACGTCCCTGCGCAGCGCCGGTGCCGCGGCCGCGGCCCTCTGCGCGCTGGCCCTTCCGGCCCTCGCCGACCCGCTCCCCTCCTGGAACGACACCGCGGCCGAGGCCGCGATCATCGCCTTCGTGGAGCGGGTGACCGACCCCGCCTCGGGCGATTACGTGCCGGAGGCGGACCGCATCGCGGTCTTCGACAACGATGGCACGCTCTGGGCCGAGCAGCCGGCCTATTTCCAGCTCCTCTTCGCCCTCGACGTGCTGAAGTCGAGGGCCGAGGCCGACCCCTCCATCCTCTCCTCCGACGTGCTGAAGGCCGCCGCGGCGGGCGACATGGCGGGGATGATGGCGGGCGGCGAGGCGGGGCTGCTGGAGATCCTCGACATCTCCCATTCCGGCGTCAGCCCGGAGGAGTTCATGGCCACCGCGCGGGACTGGCTCTCCACCGCCACCCATCCGGGCACCGGCATGCCCTTCACCGCGATGACCTACCAGCCGATGCTCGAGCTGCTGCGCTACCTGCGCGACGAGGGCTTCGCCACCTACATCGTCTCGGGCGGCGGCATCGACTTCATCCGCTCCTTCGCGGAGGAGGCCTACGGCATCCCGCCCTGGCAGGTGGTGGGGAGCGAGGGCAACACCTCCTACTCCGCCGAGGGCGGCACGCCCCTGATCACCAAGGACGGCGGTGTGACCTTCATCGACGACAAGGAGGGCAAGCCGGTGGGCATCATGCGCCACATCGGCCAGCGCCCGATCTTCGCGGCCGGCAATTCCGACGGCGATTTCCAGATGCTGGAATGGACCACCGCCGGCGAGGGCCCGCGCTTCGGCATGATCGTGCATCACACCGACGGCGCGCGCGAGTTCGCCTATGACCGGGAGAGCTCGATCGGCAGGCTCGACCGCGGGCTCGACGAGGCGGAGGCCCGCGGCTGGCTGGTGGTCGACATGGCGCAGGACTGGAGCCGCGTCTGGGCGGGCGGCGAATGACCCCACGCGAGGAGATCGAGACGCTGCGGGCCCGGATGGGCGAGGCGATCATCGGCCAGCGCGGCGTGATCGACCGGCTGGTGATCGGCCTTCTCGCCAATGGCAACCTGCTGGTGGAGGGGCTGCCCGGCCTCGCCAAGACCCGCGCCATCAAGGCGCTGGCGAAGAACCTGGAGGTGGCCTTCAGCCGCATCCAGTTCACCCCCGACCTGCTGCCCTCCGATGTCACCGGCACGGAGGTGTACTACCGCTCCGGCGAGCGCTCGGAGTTCCGCTTCGAGCCCGGGCCGATCTTCGCCAACATCGTGCTGGCCGACGAGATCAACCGCGCCCCCGCCAAGGTGCAGGCCGCCCTGCTGGAGGCGATGGAGGAGCGGCAGGTGACCGTGGCCGGCAAGACCCACCGCATGGAGCCGCTCTTCATGGTGATGGCCACCCAGAACCCGGTGGAGCAGGAGGGCACCTACCCGCTGCCCGAGGCGCAGATGGACCGCTTCCTGATGCATGTGCTCATCAGCTACCCGCCGGTGGAGGACGAGGTGGAGGTGATCCGCCTCGTGCGGGCCGAGGAGATCGCGGCCCTTCAGGGGGCGCAGGGCGGGGCGGCGCCCTCCCGCCCCGCCATCGCCCAGCAGGCGGTCTTCGCCGCGCGGGCCGAGATCGGGGCCATCCATGTCTCGGAGGCGATCGAGCGCTACATGGCCGACCTGGTCGACGCCACCCGCCGGCCGGGCGATTTCGGCCCCGACCTGCCGCGCTGGATCGAGATCGGCGCCTCGCCGCGCGCCTCGCTCGCGCTCGACCGCTGCGGGCGCACCCATGCCTGGCTCGCGGGGCGCGACTACGTCGACCCCGAGGACGTGCGGGCCATCGCCGGCGACGTGCTGCGCCACCGGCTGGGCCTCACCTTCGAGGCGCAGGGCGAGGGCGTCACCCCGGACCGGGTGGTGGAGGAGCTCCTCGCCCGCGTCGCCCCGGGCTGACGGCGGTGGAGGACCGGGCCGCACGCCTTCGCTCCGGGCTCGCCGCGCCCGTGCCGCCCGTGGGGGAGGACCCGCGCGTGCGGGTCGATCTCGCGCATCTGCGCGGGCTCGAGCAGCAGGCCCGGCGCATCAGCTTCCTGCCCCGCCAGCCCTCGGGCTCGATCCTCAATGGCCGGCACGCCTCGCGGCTGCGCGGGAGGGGGCTGAACTTCGAGGAGCTGCGCCACTACCTGCCCGCCGACGACGTGCGCAGCATCGACTGGAAGGTGACCGCGCGCACCGGCACGCCGCATGTGCGCGTCTACACCGAGGAGCGCGACCGCCCCACGCTCATCGTGGTGGACCAGCGCATGTCGATGTTCTTCGGCTCGGTGCTGAACATGAAATCGGTCACCGCGGCGGAATGCGCCGCCCTCGCCGCCTTCCGCATCTTCGCGCAGGGCGACAGGCTGGGCGGCGTGGTGTTCGGCGACGAGGCCCTGGCCGAGATCCGCCCCGCCCGCAGCCGCCGCGCCCTCACCGGGCTGCTCACCGCCATCGCGCAGGCGAACGCGCTCCTGCGCGCCGATGCGCCGGCGGCCGAGCCGATGCCGCTCAACCGGGTGCTCGCCTCGGTCTCGCGCATCGCCCGGCGCGACCACCTGGTGCTGGTCTTCTCCGATTTCGACGCGGTGGACACCACCACCGAGCGCCTCGTCTCCGGCCTCGCGCGGCACAACGACGTGGTGCTGGGGCTGGTGTCGGACCCGCTGGCGGGCAACCTGCCGGAGGGGCTGCGCCTCGTGGTGTCCGACGGCGAGCTGCAGGCCGAGGTGAACACCGCTGACCGCGCCACCCACCGCCGCCTGCGCGACATGGCACAGGGCCGGCTCGCCGCGGTGCTCGACTGGCAGCGCCGCTTCGGCGTGCCGGTGCTGCCGCTGAGTGCCGGCGAGGACAGTGTCACCCAGATGCGCCGGCTGATGGGGCTGGCGGGGCGGGGGCGCTGATGGAGCCCGCCGCCGCACAGGAGACTACACAGGAGACCGCGCAGGGGGAGGGGGGCACCACGCTCGTCGACCTGCTCGACCAGCTCGTGCCCCCGGCCGAGCCGCCCCCGGTCTCGCTCATGCCGCAGACCTGGGGCTGGGTGGCGCTGGCGGTGCTGCTGGCCCTGCTCCTCGCCCTTGCCGCCCGGGCGCTGTGGCGGCGACACCGTGCCAATGCCTGGCGCCGCGCCGCGCTGCGCCTGCTTGCCGAGGCGGGGGACGACCCGGCCCGCATCTCCGCCATCCTGCGCCGCGCCGCACTCACCTGCCATCCGCGGGCCGAGGTGGCGGGGCTCACCGGTGCCGCCTGGCTGGGGTTTCTCGATGCGCATGGCGGCGGCGGGGCCTTTACCTCCGGCCCCGGCCGCGCCCTTGCCACCGCGCCCTATTCCGGCGCCGGGCCCGACCCCGCGCTCACCCGTGCGGCCATCGCCTGGGTGCGGCGCCACCGGCCGGAGCGGCGGCGATGATCTCGCTCGGCTTTCCCTGGGCGCTGCTGGCGCTGCCGCTGCCGCTGCTGGTGCTCTGGCTCGTGCCGCCGCACCGCGAGCGGGTGGCCGCGCTGCGCTTTCCCTTCTTCCGCCGGGTGGTGGACACGGCCGGGAGCCGCGTGGGCCCGGGCGCGGTGGTGCTGGGCCGCAGCGCCCTGCAGATGGCGGCGGCGGTGCTGGTCTGGCTCCTGCTGGTGCTCGCGATGGCCCGGCCCGAGCGCGTGGGCGCCCCGGTGGAGCAGACCCGCACCGCGCGCGACATGGTGCTGGCCATCGACATTTCCGGCTCGATGGACGCGAAGGACTTCCGCGCCCCCGGCGGCGACACCCTGCAGCGTCTCGCCGGGGTGCGCGCCGTGGTCGACGGGTTCATCGCCGGGCGCGAGCATGACCGGATGTCGCTGATCGTCTTCGGCTCGAAGGCCTATGTGCAGGCGCCCCTCACCGAGGATCTCGAGACCATCCGCGCCCTGCTGGCCCGGACCGAGGTCGGCATGGCCGGCCCGCACACCGCGCTGGGTGATGCGATCGGCCTCGCCATCCGCACCTTCGAGGCGAGCGACATCGAGGAGCGCCTGCTGATCCTGCTCTCCGACGGGGCCGACACCGTGAGCCGCATGAGCCCGCTCAACGCCGCCGAGATCGCCCGCAGCCGGGGCATCGAGATCCACACCATCGGGGTGGGAAACCCCGATGCCGGCGGCGAGGACAAGGTCGATCTGCGCGCCCTGCAGGACATCGCGGCGCGCAGCGGCGGCAGCTATTCCTTCGCCGAGGACAGCGCCGCCCTCGCCGGGGTCTATGCCCGCATCGACCAGCTCACCGCGCGCGAGACCCAGAGCCTCTCCTGGCGGCCGCGGCGCGCGCTGGCCTGGGTGCCGCTGCTGGGCGCGGCGCTGGCGGGCGGCGGCGCGCTGGCGGTGCTGCTGCTCGCCGCGCGGCGGCGGAGGGTGCGGGAATGAGCTTCGGCTTCAGCATGAGCGGTCTCGCGCTCTTCGCCGAGTTCTTCCATTTCCTGCGGCCCTGGCTGCTCCTGCTTCTGCCGGCGGTGGCGGGGCTGTGGTGGCTGGTGCGGTGGCGGGGGGCGGGGCGCGAGCTGCCCGAGGCGGCCATCGCCCCGCACCTGCGCGCCGCCCTCACCCTCGGGCGCTCCGACCGCCGCCGCCTGCGCCCGGTCGACGGCGTGGCGCTGGGGCTCGTGCTCGCCGTGCTCGGCGCCGCCGGGCCCACCTGGTCGCGCGTGCCGGACCCGTTCGTGGCCCAGGCCGCGCCGATGGTGATCGCGCTGCGCGTCGCGCCCTCGATGGCGGGGGAGGACGTGGCGCCCAGCCGGCTGGAGCGGGCGAAGCAGAAGATCCGCGACCTCATCGAGCTGCGCGCCGGCGCGCGCACCGCCCTCGTCGCCTATGCCGGCAGCGCGCATTCCGTGGTGCCGATGACCGGCGACGCGCAGGTGGTGCAGCCCTATCTCGAGGGCCTCGCCCCCGACGTGATGCCGCGCGAGGGCAATGACGCGCTCGCCGCCCTCGCCCTCGCGCAGGGGATGCTCGCGCGCGAGAGCGCGCCGGGCGGGGTGCTGCTGGTGACCGATTCCGTCTCGGGCGCCGACGTGGCGGGGCTCGATGCCGCGGCCGGCAGTCTCGCCGTTCTCGCCGTGCTGCCGCCCGGCACCGGCGACGCGGGGCTCGACGCGCTCACCCTGCCGGTCGTCGCCCTCACGCCCGACGGGGCGGACGTGGCCGCCCTCGACCGCCGGCTCAACGCCGCCTTCCGACGCGCCCTGGCCGAGGACGGCGACCAGCCCTGGGATGACCGCGGCTGGCTCCTGGCCTGGCCCGCGGCACTGCTCACGCTGATCTGGTTTCGCCGCGGCTGGACCATGCGCTGGGCGGCCGGGCTCGCGCTCGGGCTGCTCTCGCTGCCCGGGGGCGCGCGGGCGGAGGGCATGGCCGACTGGTTCCTCACCCCCGACCAGCAGGGCCGGATCGCCTATGAGCGCAAGCACTACCCGGAGGCGGCGGAGCATTTCACCGACCCGATGTGGCAGGGCATGGCCCTGATGCGCGCCGGCAGGTACGAGGAGGCGGCGCAGGTCTTCGCCCGGCTGGAGACGGCGGAGGCGGCCTTCGCCCTCGGCCTCGCCAGCATCCGCAACCATGCCTACCGCGACGGGGTGCGCGCCTACGAGACCGCCCTTGCGCGCGACCCCGATTTCCCCGATGCCGCCGCGAACCTCGCGCTGGCCAGGCGCATCGTCGACTATGTCGAGACCGCGCAGGAGCAGTCCGACATCGGCGAGCAGCAGGACATGGGCGCCGACGACGTGACGCTCGACAACGAGGAGAACCGCGGCCAGGAGACCGAGGTGCAGGGCGAGGCAGGCGACGAGCCGATGCTCACCGCCGAGCAGTGGATCAACACGGTGGACACCGATGCGGGAGATTTCCTGCGCCAGCGCTTCGCGGTCGAGGCCGCGCAGGCGCAATGAGGTGGCTCGCGCTGCTCCTGCTGCTGCTCTGCGGCGCCGCCGCCGCGCAGGAGGAGGGGCAGCCGCAGGTGACGGTGGAGCTGGAGCCGGCCGAGCTGGTGCCCGGCCAGTATGCCACCCTGCGCGTCACCGTGCTCGTGCCCACCTGGATGCCCAGCCCGGTCGCGTTCCCCTCCTTCGAGGTGCCGAACCTGCGGGTGCGCCTGCCCGAGCGCTCCACAACCCCGGTGAGCGGCAGCGTCGGGGGCGAGACCTGGTCGGGCGTGCGCCGCCGCTACCTGGTCTCGCCCATGGTGCCCGGCCGGTTCGACATCCCGGCGCAGCCGCTCACGGTCACCTTCGCCCGGCCCGGCGGGGCCGAGCCGCAGCGCGTCACGGTGCAGACCCCGCCGCTCACCCTCACCGGCAGTCTGCCCGAGGGGGCCGGGGGGCTCGACCCGTTCATCGCCGCCACGGCCCTCACGCTCGAGACCGGTCTTTCCGGACCCACGCAGGGGTTGCGCCCGGGCGATGGCGTCACGCTCACGGTCACCGCCAGCATCGCCGGTGCATCGCCGATCGTGCTGCCGCCGCTCTTGCCGCAGGTGAACCTGCCGGGCATCCGCAGCTATCCCGGCCAGCCGCAGGTGACCGAGGCCGAGGCGCGTGGCGTCCTTTCCGGCACCCGGGTCGAGACGGTGAGCCTGATGGCCCAGGGCGGCGGCTCCGGCGAGGTGCCCGGCCCGCGGCTCGACTGGTTCAACCTCGACACCGGCAGGGTGGAGACCGCGACCGCGCCGGGCTTCACCCTCTCGGTCGAGGGCCCGCCGCTGCGCGCCGCCCCCTGGCCCTGGCAGGGGCTCGTCGCCGGGGCAGCGGGGCTCGCGCTCGCGGCGCTGCTGGCCTGGCGGCTGCGCCCGCGCTTCGCCCGCGCGCATGTCGCGCGTCGCGCCGCGCGGCTCGCCAGCAAGCGCCATGCCCGCGCCGTGCTGCTGCGCGCCATCGCCGCGCGCGATCTGCCCGCCACCCTGCGGATGATCCCCGACTGGGCCGGCCGCCCGCCGCGCACCGGCCCCGCGCAGGCGGCCCGCGTGGCCGAGGCCGTGCGCCGGCTCACCGCCGCGCGCTATGGCGGCATCCCCGCGGAGCCCGGCGCCGCGGACTGGCGGCGCCTGGCCGACTGCGTGGCGCATGCCCCGCCTCCGGCGCCCCGCTCCGGCGACAGCGCGCTGGGCCCGCTGAACCCGGCCGGCCCGCCGCCCTGAGACCGGGCGCCGGCCGGGCACGGGAGCCGGGCCCGGCCCTCGCGCGCGGCCTGCGTCCCCGCCGCCCGCCGGACATCCCGCGCCGGAGACGCGGCACGCGGCGACACGGCGGTCGGGGGCTCGATGCCCCCGTCCGACGTCTGTCCTCCGCCTCGCGGTGCGGGGCCGGAGCGCGCGGCGCTCCCTCGGGCCGGGACCTTGCAGGGCAAGGCAGGGCAGGAGAGGCCTGCACCCCTCCGCTGCTCCTCCCCGAGCGCCCCGGGCACCGGCGGCCCCGGGCGAGGTCCGCCCGGAGCCGTGCCTTCGCAGGGCGGTCAGCAGCCGGGGCCGAGGTGCAGCAGGCCGGCGCCGAACACCGCGTCCGGGCCGGGGGCGCCGAGGTCGAGGGTGCTTTGGGCGAGGGCGCTGCGCAGTTCGGAGACCGAACTCGAGTAGAGCGCGGGGTCCGAGGCCACCCAGGCGGTGACGAAGGGGGCCGCGATCGAGGTGCCGGAGACGAAATGTCCGCCGCCCGGCCCGGGCAGGTGAATGTCCACCCCCGGCGCCGCCACGTCCACGTAGCTGCCCTGCACCGCCTTGCGGTAGATGTGCCGGCGCGCGTCGACCGCCGTGACACCCAGCACGTTGCCCAGCGCGGCCGGGTAGCGCGGCGCGGCCCCGGGCCCGTCGTTGCCAACCGCGGCCACCAGCACCATGCCATCGGCCTGCGCGCGGTCCACGGCCCGGTCGAGCAGCTTGTTGTAGGGCCCGGCGAGGCTCACGTTCACCACCCGCACGCCCTGGCTGTCGAGCCAGTCCAGACCCTTGATGAGACTGTCGACCCCGGCTTCGCCGCCGGCTCCTTCCCCGTCCCCGGTTTCGGCGCTCACCACGCCCGCGGCATAGAGCGTCACGCCTCCGAGGCGGCGCGGGTCCGCCAGGAGGGTGGCGACATCGGTGCCATGGCGCGTCGCGGCGGGCGTGCCGCGGGCAAAGCCGCGGGTGACGATCCGGGCCCCGGCCAGCCCGGGCGCCGCGCGCTCCACCCCGGTGTCGAGCATGCCGACCGGGCCCTGCGCCCGGCAGCCGCCCCGCGGCCAGTCGAGCAGGGCATCGGCATAGGCGAAGCGCGCCGCGTCGGACCCCTCGTCGGTGGCGAGCCGATAGGCGTGGTTCACCCCGGCGGTGGCGCCCGGCTCCAGCCGCTCCAGCGCAGCGATGGCGCCGGGCCCGTCGAGCGGTTCGGGGATGTCGAAGCGCAGCATCCACAGGCCGAGGCCGGAGAGGGCGGTCTGCTCGCGGAAGGTGAAGCCCTCCGCCTCGGCGCCGGCGCGCAGCGAGGCGGCGCTTTCGGGCGAGGCGGTGAGCGCGAGGATCTCGCGCGCGTCCACGACCCGGCCGGCGTCGGCGCGGATCTGCTCGGGCGGCGGCGGGTTCAGCGCGTAGTCCGCGCAGCCCGCGAGCAGCAGCGCGAGGCCGCCGGCAAGGCCGGCCATCCGGCGGGCCCGGCGTGTCATTCCTGTCATCGTACCCCCTCCGAGGCTGGTCGCTGAAGATTTCCGTGACGTGTGGCACAGTGCGCCGGCCCGGTCATCCGACAGAATGAAGGGTTTTTGTGAACCCGCCGGGGTGCCGCTGCGTCAGAGCCACGGACCCTGCCGCGCGGAGCGAGAGGCGGCCGGGCCCTGTCGCCGCGAGGGCGGCACCGGGCCCCGCGGCCCGCGGGCACTTTCGTTCGGCGCCGAAGTCGCGGAGAATGCGCCGGACCGGAGCTTGGGAAACGAGATGGATTCGGACGAACGCCTGCTTGCCTACATGCACGGCCGCCTCGACGCGGAGGCCGTGGCCGACTTCGAGGCCGAGCTCGCCGCGCGCCCCGCGCTGCGCGCCGAGCTTGCCGCCATGCGCGCCGCCGCCGAGGTGATGGCGGCCGATACCCCGCGCGCCGAGGCGCGCGCCCGGGGCTGGGAGCGCCTGTCGCGCAGCATCGAGGCCGAGCGCACCGGCCGCCCGGCAAACGACCCCCGCCGCATCCCGCTGTGGCAGGCCGCCGGCATGGCCGCGGCGGCGGTGCTGGTCTGGCAACTCGCCGCGGTGCCCTACCTCACCGGCCCCGCCCCGCAGCCCGGCGGCTACCAGCCGGCCGGCGAGGCGGCGGAGGGCCCCACGCTGCGCGTCGCCTTCGCGCAGGACGCGCGGCTCGACGCCGTGGCGGACCTGCTCGCCGATCTCGGTGCGCGGATCGTCGACGGCCCCGGCGCCCTCGGCCTGTTCACCCTGAGCTTCGAGGACGCCGCCGGGAGGGACGCGGCCGAAGCCGCGCTGCGCGCCCGCCCCGGGATCGTGACCTCGGTCACCCGGCCCTGAACCGGCCGGCCCGGCTAGCGGCGGCGGCCGAGGCAGTGCAACAGCAGTTTCTTGGCGTGGTGCACCCGGGTCTTCACCGTGCCGAGGGGAATGCCTTCCGCCTCGGAGATCTCGTCATAGGCAAGCCCCTCGTAGAAGGCGAGGCGGATCACCGCGAGATGCGCCTCCTTCAGCCGCCCGAGGCAGCTGCGCACCCGCGCCGCGTCCTGGGCCGAGCCGAGCACGGTCTCGGCGTCGGGGGTCTCGTCGGGCAGGTCGGGCACCTCCTCGACGTAGGACACCCGCGCGCCGCGCCGCAGCCGGTCCACCAGCTTGTTGCGCGCGATGGCGAAGATCCAGGTGCGCACCGAGGCGCGGCCGGAATACCGCCCGGCCGAGCGCCAGACCTCCAGCATCGCGTCATGCACCACGTCTCCGGCGAGGCTCTCGTCGCGGCAGCGGATGCGGATGAAGGCGAAGAGCGGGTCGTGGTGGCGCTCGTAGAGCAGGTGCATGGCCTGCTTGTCGCCCAGCGCGGCCCGGCCGAGCAAACTGCGATCGTCCTCCCCTGCCGTCATGCCGCCGCCCGTCGCGAGAATTGATGCCTCCGGGTTTTCTAGGCCACCCGGGCCGGGCAGGCAACGGCTCGCGCGGCCACGGGCCTTCACGCTTCATGAATGATTCGCGGCGATTGTGCGTGCATCTGGTGGGAGAGAACGCAGCATGCTGAAGTTTCTGAAGCGGTCGGGCAAGGCGGGCGGAGAAAGCCTGCAGGACGTGCTCAGCAAGATCTGGGCCGTCATCGAGTTCGACGAGAAGGGCACGATCCTGGACGCGAACGAGCGGTTTCTCGCCGCCATCGGCTACACGCGCGACGAACTGGTGGGAAAGCACCACAGCATGCTCTGCCCGCCCGAGATCTCGCAAAGCGCGGACTACCAGTCCTTCTGGCGCGACCTCGCCGCAGGAAAGCCCGCGAGCGGTCGCTTCAAGCGGGTGCTCAAGTCGGGCCGCGAATGTTACCTGCGGGCCAGCTACATGCCGATGCTCGGTCCCTCCGGCAAGGTGGAGCGCGTGGTTAAGATGGCCGTCGACGTGACCTCCGATGCCGAGCGCGAGTATGACAACCGCGGCAAGATCGAGGCCATAGGCCGGGTGATGGCGGTGATCGAGTTCAGCACCGATGGCACGATCCGCACCGCAAACGACCTCTTCCTGCAGACCGTGGGCTACCGCCGGGAGGAGGTGGAGGGCAAGCATCACCGCATGTTCATGCCCCGGGAGGAGGCGAACTCGCCGGAATACGCCCGGTTCTGGGAAGGGCTCGCCACCGGCACCTTCGTGACCGGAGAGTTCCGGCGCCTCGGGAAGGGTGGCACCGAAATCTGGCTGCAGGCGAGCTACAATCCCATCCTCGACGCCGCCGGCCGGGTGGTGAAGGTGGTGAAATACGCCACTGACGTCACGCCGCGGGTGCGGTCTGTCGAGATGGTGGGCGATGCGCTGGCCAGGCTGGCGGACGGCCGGGTGGATGTCACCATCGACACGCCGCTGGAGCCGGCCTACGAGCCGGTGCGGGTGAGCGTGAACAAGCTCTCGGCAGTCTATCGCGACCTGGTGCAGCGCATCGGCGTCGCGATCGGGGCCATCCGCGGCCATTCGCTCGACATCAATGCCGGCGCGGCCGATCTTTCGGAGCGCTCCGAGCGCCAGGCCGCCACGCTGGAGGAGGCGGCGGCCACGATGGAAGAACTCTCGGGCACGATCAATTCCACAGCCGACGCCTCGCGCGGGATCAACACCACCGTGAGCGACGCGGCGAGCCGGGCCGAGGCCGGCCAGGAGGTCATCCAGCGCGCCACCGAGGCCGTGCGCCGCATCGAGGAGAGTTCGCGCAAGATCAACGAGATCAACGGCGTCATCGAATCGATCGCCTTCCAGACCAACCTGCTTGCCCTCAACGCGGCGGTGGAGGCCGCGCGCGCCGGCGAAGCCGGCAAGGGCTTCGCCGTGGTCGCCTCGGAGGTGCGCAATCTCGCGCAGCGCTCCTCGGAGGCGGCGGCCGACACATCGCGCCTCATCAAGGAGAGCAGCACCAATGTGGAGGCGGGCGTGCAGCTGATGTCCTCCACCGTCGAGGTGTTCAGCGATATCCGCGAATTCGTGGGCAAGCTGCAGCGCGGCATCGCCGACATTTCCAGCGCCAACACCGAGCAGGCCACGGGAGTGAACGAGCTGAACCAAGCCCTCGCCAATCTCGACGCCACCACGCAGAGCAACACTGATCTCTCCAGTTCCAACAGCAGCGTGGCACGGAAGCTCGAGGCCGAACTCGAGGATCTCAGCACCATCCTCGGCTTCTTCCGGTCCGAGACCGAGGTGCGCCGCGACCAGCGCGCCGCCTGACCGCGCCCTCCGCTGCCGGGCGGGGGAGCGACACCGCGCAGGTGCAGCGCGCCCGGCCGAAGCTGCCGCCGCTGCCGGTCATCCCCCCGGGGGCCCACCCGAAGGGCTCCGCGCGGGGCCGGTCCTTTCGGGTGGCCGCCAGCCGCGCGGCGGAGATATTGCGCCTAGAGTAAAGAAAAGCTTTCCGCATCAGCCCCGGTTCCGGATATTCATGGCGCGGGGAGCTGTTGTGGCCGCAGCCCGGGGCGGAAGTTCGCGCGGGAGAGTTTCGCAATGGCCTGTGTCTGGTCTGCGGATTGCGGAACGTGATTGTATTGGTGTGGTTCTTGTCGTGCCTGTTGGCGGGCATTCTGTGGCGCAGGGCGTCCCGTTCGGTTTCCGGGGGCGCGTCGGCGATGGCGGTGGTGCTTGCCGGGCTGCTGCTCGTGCCCGGCGCGGCGGCGGCGCAGCCGGTGGGGTTTTCCGCCGAGGAACGGGCCTGGATCCGGGACCACCGGGTGGTGAGCGTGGGCGTCGTCTCCGACAACGAGCCCTATTCCTTCTTCCGAAATGGCCAGATCATGGGCTGGACGGTCGACGTTCTGCGCCGGCTCGAGGCCCAGGCGGGCATCACCTTCAACATCCGCATGGGCACCTGGCCGGAGGTCTACGGCGAGTTCCGTGACGGCGGCATCGACACCATCGCCGACATTTCCTTCACCGAGGACCGCAGCGCCTTCGTCAGCTTCACCGGCAGCTACCACCTGCGCCGCACGGTCCTGTTTCACAACATCGACCATCCGCTGCCCGACCCGGAAAACGTGGAGGAGCTGAAAAGCCGCCGCATCGGGGTGATCCGCGACATCTACTACGCCGACGCCCTGCGCGCCGCCGGGGTGGAGCCTGTGGAATATGCCAGTTACCGCGACCTGCTGGCCGCCGTGGCCTTCGGCTGGGTGGACGCCGCGGCGGCGGCGGAGATGACCGGGAATTTCTTCGCCCGCGAGAACGGCTTCTCCAACGTGGCGGTGGCCGGCGCCCTGCCGCTCCCCGGGGTGAGCCTCGAGGACTTCCGCCTCGGCGTGCTCAAGCAGGCCGGAAACCGCGACCGCGAGCTGCTGTTCTCGGTGCTTGAGAAGACGGTGGCGAGCCTGCCTGCCGAAGATCTCGCCGCCATCACCGAGCGCTGGCTGATCTACCGCTCCGGCCGTGCCAATCCAGCCGGCCCGCTGCGCCTCCTGCCCGAGGAGCAGGCCTTCGTGGAAAGCGCGCCACCGCTGCGGATCGGCTACATCAGCGATTACGAGCCGTTCAGCTTTCTCGCGCAGGGGCGGGGAAAGGGGCTGGCGGTGGACCTCGCCAACGAGATCTCCGCCCGGACAGGGCTGCGGCTCGACCCGGTCTACGACAACTGGTCGAACCTGCTGGCGAGCTTCCGCGCCGGCGATATCGACATCATCGCTAACATCTCCCGCACCTCGGAGCGCGCCGCCTACACCCTGTTCTCGCAGGAGTATCACCGCATCCCCAATGCGGTTTTCGTGCGCTCCGGCTTCGGCCCCTACGAGGGGCTGTCATCGCTCGTCGGCAAGCGGGTGGGGATCGGGCGCGACATCTACTACGCAGGCGCGCTGGAAGAGCGGCTCGGGCCGCTGCGCAGCTTCCCCGCGCAGGACGAGATCCTCAAGGCCCTCTCGCGCGGCGAGATCGACGCGGCCATCCTCGCGCTCAGCAACGGCAATGCCATCGTGCGGCGCCTCGGGCTGATCAACATCGAGATCGGCGGTGAATTCGCGATGGACGGGGTGGAGCGGGAGGACCTGCGCTTCGGTGTCTCGCCGCGCTATCCCTATGCCAAGAGCATCATCGACCGGGCGATGAGCGCCATCCCGCTGACGCGCTGGGCCGAGCTGGAGACGCGCTGGCTCGGGCCGACGCTTTCGGGCTTCGCGGCGCGCCGTGTCGCCTTCACCACCGAGGAGCGCAGCTACCTCGACGGCAAGGGCGTGATCCGGGTCTGCGCCGCACCGCGCGCGCCGCCCTATGCCTCGGTCGCGGCGGACGGCAGCTTCACCGGGGTCGCGGCCGAGGTGATGACACGCCTCGCCGGCCGTGCCGGGCTCTCCTGGCAGACCGTGCCGGTGGACATGCCGGCCGGCGACGCCATGCGCGACGGCCGGTGCGACCTGCTGCCGCTGGCGATGCGCGACGAGGTGCCGGCCGGCGACTGGGACTTCACCCAGCCCTACCTGGTGCTGCCCATGGCGGTGGCCACGCCCCTGCCGCAGCCCTTCGTGGAGGGGCTGCGCGAGCTTGCGGGCAAGCGCGTGGGCGTGGTGCCCGGCCACAGCCCGCTGCGGCTGCTGCGCCAGCGCTACCCGGAGGTCACGCTCGTCGAGGTGGCGAGCGAGGAGGAGGGCCTGCGCGCGCTGCGCGAGGGCCGGCTCGACGCCACGCTGGGCACGCTCGCCAGCCTGAGCTATCTCATTGCCGCGAGCGGCGAGAACGACGTGAAGATCTCCGGCCGCATCGCCGAGGACTGGCGCGCCTCCGTCGCCACCCGGGCCGACGAGCCGCTGCTGGGCCAGATCTTCGCCAAGCTGGTGGCCGGGCTCGGGGAGCCCGAGGTCGAGGCCATTCTCAACAGCCAGCTCCTGGTGCAGTTCGCGCCGCGCCCCGACTATGCGCTGCTGGTCCGTATCGCCGTGGTGGCGGCGCTGCTGATCGGCCTGGTGGTCTACTGGAATCGCAAGCTCAGGCGGCTGAACACGGCCCTGGCCGCGGCAAACCGCAGCCTGCACGAGATGAGCATCACCGACAGCCTCACCGGGCTCAACAACCGCATGCACTTCGACCGCCGCGGCGCGGAGGAGTTCGGCCTGTGCCAGCGCAACGGCTGGCTGTTCTGCCTCGCGATGGTGGACGTCGACCATTTCAAATCGGTGAACGACGACCGCGGCCATGTCTACGGCGACGCCTGCCTGCGCCATGTCGGCGGCATCCTGCGCGAGCGGTTTCGCCGCGACGGCGACGTGGTGGCCCGCTACGGCGGCGAGGAGTTCGTGATCTTCACCATGGGCGGCGCGGCGGAGGAATTTGGTGCGCATCTCGAGGCGCTGTGCCGGGCGGTGGAGAACACCCCCTTCGTCGACGCGGCGAGCACGCGCCATCTCACGGTGAGCATCGGCTGGCACGCGGCGGTGCCCCGGCGCGGCGAGAGCCTCGGCGATTTCCTGCGCGCGGCCGACGACCGGCTCTACGAGGCCAAGCGCCTGGGCCGCAACCGCCTCTCCGGGCCGCGGCCGGTGCCTGCCGGGGAACTCGCGCACTGAGCCCGGGCGCGGCCTAGCCGCAGGCCGGCGCGGCCGCGCCCGTGCCGCCGATGCCGCCGTCCTTCGGCCCCTCGTGAGCGGGCGGGCACCGGCTGCCCGGCGGCGGCGCGGCGCAGGCGGCAAGCAGGGCGAGCGCCGTCAGCAGGGCTGCGATGAGCGGTCTCATGGGGCGGTCTCCTCTTCGGGCCGGCTGTCCTGGTGATAGACGAAGGCGCCGCAGCGAAAGCGCAGGGTGGCGGTGTCGGCCGCCTGCTCGTCTGCCTCCTGCAGCTCCAGCGCGCGGGCGTTCAGGGCCTCGAGCGCCTCGGATTGCAGCCGGCGGGCCAGCGCGTCGAGCTCGGCCACCGAGGCGGGGCTCAGCCGGTTGTAGTGCACCGCACGCTCGAAGAAGCGGCCGGGCCCCGGGGCGGCGGCGATGTTGGCGGCGGCGGCTTCGGCATGGTCGCCGAGATTGGCGCCGAGATAGCCCAGCAGGGCCGCGCCGTCGGCCCCGGGCACGAAGGCGGCGCTGCGCAGCTGCAACTCGCCGTCCCCCGGGCCGGGCTCCACCAGCCCCAGCCGCAGCAACTCGTCGAGCACGGTGCGGGGGTGGATGTCCTGGCTCACCTCCGCCACCAGGCCCTCGAAGGAGGGCACGCCCGCCGGCGCGCTGCGCGGCAGGCGGGGGCGGGTGTTGTAGGGCGCGTGGCCCTGCCAGCGCGCCAGCACCCGGGGCAGGGGGCCCGCGCTTTCCGGCGGTGCTTCCGGCGCAGGCTGGCCGCGCACCGCCTTCACCTCGCGCCGCTGCACCCCGGTGAGCAGGCTGATGCGACTGTCGGTCATCCGCTTGCCGGGCAGGCGGAAGGCCGCCTCCGCCACCTCGATGTAGAGCGCGCGCAGCCACTCGGCGGCGCGCGGATAGGGAACTCCGCCGCCGATCAGCAGCCTCACCAGCGGGCGCAGCACGCGCAGGACCGCGAGGCGCAGGGTGTCCTGGGGCATTCTCTTCATGAATGTGCATATCGCCCATTTTTCGCTTTCCCGCAAGCCCGGATGTCTGCTATGGGAGTCGCAATAAATGTGCAAACTGCCCATATTCAGGAGAGACCGATGAAACCGATTGCTGTCGCGGCGCTGGCGGCCGCCCTGTTCCTCACCGCCTGTGCAGACCACCAGGTGCAGACGAGTTCCGGGGCCGACTGGCTTTCCCGCTACGAGGCGCCGCCGGCCCTGCCCGCGCAGCAGGCAGGGGAGGGCGCCGCGCCGGGCCTCGATGAGCGGGTGCGGATGGCCGCCGCCGTCGAGCCGCTGCTGCGGTTCCCGGCGCGGATCGGGCTGGCCCGGGTGGTGAACCGCCGGCTTACCACCCTGCCGGCGGATGAGGCGGCGATCTGGGCGGAACTGGCGGAAGCGCATGCGGAGCTGGGCAGTTTCGTGGCGGTGCAGCCGCTCATCGCCGCCTCGGCCGTGGCCGATACCGGGGGGCCGGACCTCTCGCGCGGATGGAGTGACCCCTCCGACGTGATCGCCACCATCCGGATCGGGGCGGCGCGCCAGCACATCGACGCCGTGCTGGTCTACGAGGCCGGCGTGCGGGCGGACAAGACGGCCACCGGGCTCGGCTTCGCCGATCTCACCATCATCGGCGGCGCGATCCTGCCCACGCGGTCCATCGAGGTCGAGGGCCGCGCCGCGGCCCTGCTGCTCGACGTGCGCAACGGCTACCCCTACGGCACCGCGACCGCCTCGGCCGACCTGTCGCGCCTCAGCCCCTCCTGGGGTTCGGACCGGCGCATGGAGCGGATGCAGGGCGAGGCGCTGCTCGAGGTCACCCGCCGCCTCGTGCCGGAGGTTGAGGCGATGTTCACCGGGCTGCTCGCCGCCCGGCAGGCGGCCGGGCCGGACAGCTGACCCTGTGGAAAACCCCGGGGACAACCCCGGGGAAAGCTGTGGGCGCGCCGTGGATGGTTCTCCCGGCGCGCGCCGCCCCGGGGCTTCTTCAGCCGGCCGCCTCGTAGAGCGCCTGGGTGGCGCGCAGCGCCGCGTCCAGCGTGCCGCCCTCGGCGTAGACGTCGAGAGAGGCGGGCCGGGGCAGGGCGGGCTGCGTGTTCGGGCAGGGCTCCGCCGCGCCGATCACCGTGCGCACCGGCAGCACCCCGGCCCAGACGCGCTGGCCGAATTCCTCCGGCCCGTCGCCCACGCCCTTGGCGCGGATCTTGGCGGAGGCCTCGTCGATGTGCATGCCGATCACCGTGGTGGCCTTCACCTCCTGCGCGGTGTTGGCGCGCAGGGTGGCGGCGCGCTCGGGGAAGAAGCGGTCGATGACCGCCGTGAGGGCGCGGGCCTTCTCCTCCGGGTCCTCCACGATGCGCGCGGTGCCGAAGCACATCACCGAGCGGTAGTTGGCCGAGTGGTTGAAGCCGCAGCGCGCCAGCACCAGCCCGTCGAGATGCGAGACGGTCACGCAGGCCGGCAGCCCGGCGCGCAGGCTGCGCAGCATCCGGCTGGCCGAGGAGCCGTGCCAGTAGAGCGTGTCGCCCTCGCGCCAGTGGAAGGTGGGGGTGCAGAAGGGCTGGCCGTCCAGCACCCAGGCCACGTGGCACAGCATGCCGGCGTCGAGGATGGCGTGCACGGTCTCGCGGTCGTAGACGCCGCGCTCGGGCGTGCGCTTTACCCGGTTGCGCGGGGTGACGGGATAGTCCGGGGCGGGGGCGTGCATGTCGTCGGGCATGGTCTGGCTTTCGCTGGTTGCAATGCGTGTGTGTTGCAGTCACAGCTAGGGCATCGGATTGGTTCGATATAGGTCCAATATGGCGAAGAGAACGCAGACCAATATGCCGGACTGGTCGGCCCTCATCCCCGTGCTGCCCGAGGGCGGGCCACGGGCGCGGGCGCTCTATGCCGAGCTGCGCCGGCTGATCGAGACCGGGGCGCTGCGCCCGGGCGCCAAGCTGCCGCCCACCCGGGCGCTCGCGGCGCGGCTGGGCCTGTCGCGCGGGGCGGCCGTGACCGCCTTCGAGATGCTCAACGCCGACGGGTTCGCCGAGTCGCGCACCGGGGCGGGCACTTTCGTGGCGGCCCGGGTTCCGCGGGTGGCGGCGCCGGCTCCGGCGCTGCAGCCCCTGCCGCCGGAACCGGGACCGCCGCCGCCCGGCACCCTGGGCCTCACCGCGCCCGACGCGCGGACCATGCGCATCTTCCGCACCCTGCTGAACCGCCAGCTCGCCCGCCCCGCGGCGACGCATTTCAGCTACGGCGACCCGCTCGGCGGCCGGGCCCTGCGCGAGGAGGTGGCGGCCTACCTGCGCACCGCGCGGGGCGTGCGCTGCGACCCGGGCCAGGTCCTGCTCACCTCCGGCACCCAGCAGGCGCTGGACCTGGTGATCCGCGCCGTGCTTTCGCCCGGAGACCCGGTCTGGGTCGAGGACCCGTGCTACCCGATGGCCCGCGCCGCCTTCCTCGGCGCCGGGATGGCGCTCACCGGCGTGCCGGTGGACGGCGAGGGGATGGACCCCGCGGCCGGCGCGCGCATGGCACCGGCCGCCCGCGCCGTTCACGTGACCCCCTCGCACCAGTTCCCGCTCGGGGTGGCGCTGTCGATGCCGCGGCGCCTCGCGCTGGTGGACTGGGCGCGGCGCAACGGGGCCTGGATCATCGAGGACGATTACGACAGCGAGTTCCGCTTCGCCGGGCCCCCGCTCACCGCGCTGCAGGGCATGGATGGCGCGGGCCGGGTGATCTACATCGGCACCTTCTCCAAGGCGCTCTTTCCGGGCCTGCGGACCGGTTACGCGGTGCTGCCCGAGCCGCTGCTGGGGCCGGTGGTCGCGCTGCGCTCCCGGACCGATCGCTACCCCTCGACCCTGGCCGAAGAGGCCCTGGCCGCCTTCCTGCGCGAGGGGCATTTCGCTGCCCATCTCGCCCGCGGGCGGCGGCGGGTGCGGGCCGCGCGTGACGCGCTGGTGGCCGCGCTCTCGCCCGTGCTGCCCGGGCTGCGCGCGCCGGACCAGGGCCTGCACCTCATCGCCGGCCTGGCGGATGCCGCGGCCGAGGCGGAGGGGTTCGCCGCCGCGGCGCGTGCCGGGCTGGGCGGGCGCGCCCTCTCGCCGCTCTACCTGCAGGCCCCGCCGCGCCACGGGCTGGTGGTGGGGTTTTCCGGCAGCGCTCCGGACGCGCTGGGCGCAGCCGCGGCGCGCTGGGCGGCCGCGTTCGGCAGCGGCGGCGCGCGCGGGCAAGATCCGCTTAACCCTGCCTGAAAACTCCGCCGGCTCAGCCACTTGCGCCTGCGCCGGCGCAGGCTATGTTCCGCTCCGGGTGTGGTGGATACGAATACGGGGCGACGATGTTCATGCATATGCGCGCGGCTGCGGCCGTGCTGCTCTGCGCCGGGCTGCTGGCCTGCGGCGAGGGCGACGATGTGCGCGTGGTCGATGGCGACACGCTGGCGGTAAACGGCACGAAATGGCGGCTGAACGGCATCGACGCGCCGGAAGCCTCGCAGACCTGCGCCCGCGCCGGCGGCGGCGAATGGCCCTGCGGGGCGAAGGCCACCGAGGCGATGCAGGCCCTCGTGGCGGGCGAACGTGTCACCTGCGCCCTGCTCGACACCGACCGCTACGGCCGCAGCGTGGGGCAATGCGTGGCCGGCGGCCGCGACCTCGGCCGCGAGATGGTGCGCGAGGGCTATGCCTGGGCCTACACCCGCTATTCGCGCGACTACGAGGCCGAGCAGGCCGCGGCCGTCGCGCGTGGCGCCGGAGTGTGGCAGGCCCCCACCGAGGCCCCGTGGGATTATCGCGCCCGGGCGCGCAACGCCTCCTCCGGCGCCGCGGTGGCCGCCACGCGCAGCACGCGTGACACGCCGCCGGGCGATTGCGCCATCAAGGGCAACATCTCCGCCTCCGGGCGCATCTACCACGTGCCCGGCTCGGCCTCCTACGCCCGCACCCGCATCGACGAGAGCGCCGGCGAGCGCTGGTTCTGCTCGCCGGAGGAGGCAGAAGCCGCCGGCTGGCGCGCGCCGCGCTGAAGGGCCGGGCGCCTTCGGGTTGACGCTGGGCGCCCCGCTGGCCAAGGTGCGGCCACACGGCGCCAGCAGGCCGCGGCGCCGCTTTTTCGTGACAGAAGGCGAGAGACGACGTGAGCAGTGCGAGTGCGATCCCGGCGAGATGTGGCGCAGCGGCGGAGCGGGGCGCGTGAGCGCCCCCGGCCTCGCAGCGCTTGAGGCCCGGCTGCGCCACGATCTCGCCTGCCTCGAGGAGCCGGTGAAGAACTGGGTGCCGCCCCGGGCCGGGCCCGGCGGCGCCCCGGTGCTCGACGTGGCGGTGATCGGGGCGGGCATGGCCGGCATTGCCACCGCCATCGCCCTGCTGCGCCGGGGCATCCGCAACATCCGCCTGTTCGACCGCGCAGCACCGGGCCGCGAGGGCCCCTGGGTGACCTATGCGCGCATGCGCACCCTGCGCTCGCCCAAGCACCTCGCGGGGCCCTGCGTCGACGTGCCGGCCCTCACCTTCCGCGCCTGGTTCGAGGCGCAATGGGGGGCGGCGGAATGGGAGGCGCTGGGCCGCATCCCCCGCACGCAATGGATGGACTACCTCGACTGGCTGCGCGCCGTGACGGGCCTGAAGGTGGAGAACGGCGCCGCCCTCACCGACCTCGCGCCGCAGGGCAGCCTGCTCGCGCTCAGCTTCCGCCGGGCCGGGGCGGAGGAGCGGCACCTCGCCCGCCACGTGGTGCTGGCCAACGGGCGCGACGGGCTCGGCGGCCCCTGGATGCCGGAATTCCTGCGCGGGGTGCCCGGTGTCTCGCACTCGGCCGACGACATCGACTTCGCCGCCCTGAAGGGCCGCCGCGTGGGGGTGGTCGGCGCCAGCGCCTCGGCGGTCGACAATGCGGCCGAGGCGCTGGAGGCGGGGGCGGCCCGTGTCGTCCTCCTCGTGCGGCGCCCGGATTTTCCCCGCGTGAACAAGAGCCTCGCGGCAAACTCGCCCGGTTTCGCCCGCGGTTTCCACGCCCTGCCGCCCGAGGCGCGCTGGGCGCTCAACCGCCACATGCGCGCCGTGGGCGTGCCGCCGCCGAAGGCCTCGGTGCTACGCTGCACCGAGCACCCGGCCTTCGCCATCCGCATGTCCTGCCCGGTGACCGGGGCGGCGGCGGAGGCCGGCGGCGTGCGGCTCGAGACCGGGCAGGGCCCGATGCGCTTCGACCACGTGATCGCCGGCACCGGCTTCACGGTGAACTGGGCGGCGCGGCCCGAGCTTGCCCGCCTGCACGCCGCCGTGCGCCTGTGGCGCGACGTCTTCCCCGGCCGCAGCGAAGACCCGGAGCTGCTCGAGCACCCCGACCTCGGCCCGGGCATGGAATTCCTGCCCAAGATCCCGGGCGCGGATGACTGGGTGTCGCGCGTCACCTGCATGAACAACGCCGCGATGATGAGCCACGGCCGCATCGCCGGCGACATCCCGGGCATCTCGGTGGGCGCGCAGCGGGTGGCGGACCGGGCGCTGGAGCAGCTCTTCGCCGAGGACTGGCCCCAGCACATGGCCGCCGTGGAGCGCTTCGACATGGCCGAGCTCGCGGGCGACGAGTGGCAGGTGGAAGCGCCGGACACCGAGCCCGCCGGGCGGGGCTGACGCCGAGCCCGCGGGGCGGGACCGGAAATCGAGCCCGCAGGATGTCCCGGACGCCCGGCCCGCAATGCGCGCCTGCGCCCGGGCCCGAGGGCTGTCACCGACACCGGGCCCCGAGGGCGTGACCGGCACCGGCAGGGCACAGTCCGATGCGGGGCGCGCGGGGGGCGCCGGGACCCGCCGCTTCCGGCGTGCGGCGGCCGGGGGTGCAGGCGCGGGTCCGCCCGGCCCTCAGGCGGCGAGCTTCGTGCCCAGCCCTTCGAGCATCTCGAGGCAGCGCGAGAGCTGTTCGAGGCTCACGTATTCATCCGGCTTGTGGGCCTGGGCGATGGAGCCGGGGCCGCAGACCACCACGTCGAGCCCGAGCTCCTGGAACAGCCCGGCCTCGGTGCCGAAGGCCACCAGCTCGGCGCCGTTCGCCCCGGTGAGCTCGGCCACGATGCGCCTTGCCTCGTTGTCGGGCACCGGCTCCAGCCCGTCGATCTCGCCCACCACGTGGCGCAGGATCTCGGCGGTGGGGGCGAGGGCGCGCATCTCGGGCAGCAGGGTCTCGGCGGCGAACCGGTCGATCGCCTCGCGCAGGAAGGGGCCGTCGGCGGCGGTGACCGGGCGCAGCTCCCAGTCGAGCTCGCAGCGCCCGGGGATCACGTTATGCGCGTGGCCGCCGCTGATGCGCCCCACCTGCAGCGTGGTCCAGGGCGGCTCGAAGCGGCTCGTGGCCGGGCAGCGGGCGCGCAGCTCCTCGCGCAGCTCCATCAGCCGGGAGACGTAGCGCACCGCGTATTCCACCGCGTTCACGCCCCGGTCGGGGCGCGAGCCGTGGCCCTCCAGCCCTGTGAAGACGGTGGTGTATTCGCAGCAGCCCTTGTGGCCCTCGATGATGCGCATCTCGGTGGGCTCGCCCACGATGGCCACGGCAGGGCGGAAGGGCATGCCGCGCATCTGCTCGGCCAGCGCCCGGCCGCCCATGCAGCCCACCTCCTCGTCGTAGGTGAAGGCGAAATGCAGCGGCCGCGCGAGGCGCCGCCCCTGCAGCGTGCCGGCAAAGGCCAGCGTGGCGGCGAGGAAACCCTTCATGTCGCAGGCGCCGCGGCCGAAGAGCAGCCGGTCGCGCTCGGCCATTGCGAACGGGTCGGTGCGCCAGTCCTGGTCGGTGACCGGCACCACGTCGGTATGGCCGGAGAGCATCACGCCGCCGTCCTGCTCGGGGCCGAGCGTGGCGAAGAGATTGGCCTTCTGCCCGGCCTCGTCGAGGCTGAGCGACAGGCTCGCCCCGCAGGCGCCCAGCCGGTCGGCCGCGTAGGCGATGAGCTCGAGGTTGCTCGCCGAGGAGACGGTGGGAAAAGCGATGAGATCGGCGAGGATGGCGGTGGTGTCGTCGAGCAGCGTCATGGCGGGGCCTCGGCGGAAGCGGGTTTCCTTCCGGCCAGTTGAGCAGGGGAGGGCCCCGGGGCGCAAGCCCCGCGCGGCTCTGCCGCAAAGAGGTGTGGCGCAAGCCCAGCGCGGCGCTGCCGCAAAGAGGCATGGCGCCCCGCGCGGTGCGCCCGGCCCTGGCGGGCGCCCGTGCCCCCCGGGGCTTGCCGCCCGGCGGGCCTGCCCCCTAGAAGGGAGGGGAGGCGCCGCCCGCGCCGGAGCCGTGAGAGGGAGGGCCGCCCGCGTGCCGCGATGCTGAAACTCGACGATCGTGACATCCGCATCCTCGCCCTGCTCTCGCGGGAGGCGCGGCTGTCTAAGGCCGAGCTCGCCCGGCGCATCAACCTCAGCCCCACGCCCTGCTGGGAGCGGCTGAAGCGGCTGGAGGCGGCGGGCATCATCCGCGCCTACCGCGCCGAGGTCTCGCTGCGCGGGCTCGCGCCGCATGTGAGCGTGTTCGTCACCGTGGAACTGGAGCGCCACCATGCCGAGAGCTTCGCGCGGTTCGAGCGCGCGGTGGCGGCGCGCGAGGAGGTGGTGGGCGCCTGGGCGCTGGGCGGCGGTTTCGACTACCTGCTCCACGTGGTCACCCGCGACATCGAGAGCTACCAGGCGCTGATCGACGGGTTCCTCGCCGCGGGCCTCGGCCTCGCGCGCTACTACACCTACGTGGTCACCAAGCCGGTGAAGCAGGCGGGCCCGCCGCTCGCCCTGCTGCTCGGCGCAGAGGATCCGCCTGCCGGCCCGGGCAAATAGAGACGGATCGTCTGCGCGCTCGCGCCGCTTCGGAGGCTTCGCCTGCGCGCCCTGCGCTAGCATCGCCGAAACCCCCGAGGAGAGACCGATGCTCGACAACGACCGTCTCGCGGCCTGGGACCGCGAGAGCTTCTTCCACCCCTCCACCCACCTTGCCGCCCATGCGCGGGGCGAGACGCCGGGCCGGATCATGACCGGCGGCAGCGGTGTCTTCGTGGAGGACCGCGACGGCACCCGGCTGCTCGACGGTTTCGCCGGGCTCTACTGCGTGAACGTGGGCTACGGCCGCCCGGAGATCGCCGAGGCCATCGCCGAGCAGGCGCGGGAGCTTGCCTATTACCACGCCTATGTGGGCCACGGCACCGAGGCCTCGATCCGCCTCGCGCATATGGTCACCGAGCGCGCGCCGGCGGGCATGTCGAAGGTCTACTTCGGCCTCGGCGGGTCGGACGCGAACGAGACCAACGTGAAACTCGTATGGTATTACAACAACGTGCTGGGCCGGCCGGAGAAGAAGAAGATCATCTCGCGCTGGCGCGGCTACCACGGCTCGGGGCTGATGACCGGCTCGCTCACCGGGCTGGAGCTGTTCCACAAGGCGTTCGACCTGCCGATGCCCGGCATCCTGCACACCGAGGCGCCCTACTACTTCCGCCGGGAAAACCCCGGCCAGAGCGAGGCCGAGTTCACCGCCGCCTGCGTGGCCGCGCTGGAGGCGCTGATCGCGCGCGAGGGGGCCGACACCATCGCCGCCTTCATCGGCGAGCCGGTGCTGGGCACGGGTGGCATCGTGCCGCCGCCCGAGGGCTACTGGGAGGCGATCGGCGCGGTGCTGGAGCGCCATGACATCCTGCTCATCGCCGACGAGGTGGTGACCGGCTTCGGGCGCCTCGGCTCGATGTTCGGCTCCGATCACTACGGCATGCGGCCCGACATCATCACCATTGCGAAGGGGCTCACCTCGGCCTATGCGCCGCTCTCGGGCTCCATCGTGTCGGAGCGGATGTGGGCGGTGCTGGAGCAGGGCACCGACGCGATGGGCCCCATCGGCCACGGCTGGACCTACTCCGCCCACCCGATCGGCGCGGCGGCCGGGGTGGCGAACCTCGAGCTGATCGACCGGCTCGGCCTGGTCGACAATGCCCGCGACACCGGCTCCTACCTGCGCGCCGCGATGGAGGACGCGCTGGGCGCCCACCCCAACGTGGGCGACATCCGCGGCGAGGGCATGCTCTGCGCGCTCGAATTCGTGGCCGACCGCGAGACCCGGCGCTTCCTCGACCCCGCGGCGAAGACCGGCCCTGCCGTGGCCGCCGCCCTGTTGCGCCGCAGCGTGATCGGCCGGGCGATGCCGCAGGGCGACATCCTCGGCTTCGCCCCGCCGCTGTGCCTGAGCCGCGCGGAGGCCGACACCATCGTGGCCGCGACAGAGGCGGCCGTGAAGGAGGTGTTCCCGGGCGCCTGAGCCCATGCGGCGCGCGGCCTCCCGCGCCACGGAGGGCGCCCGCCTGAGCAGCTTGCCGGGCGGGTGTTCACGCCCTCGCCCTTCCGCCCGACGGCCCGGGGCGCCGCACCCCTGCGCGGCGCGGGATCCGATCTTCGGCCATCCCGCGCCCCATCGTCCCTCGCGCCACCGTCTTTTGCCCCACCGTCCCGCAGTCCGGCCGTCACGCATTCAGCCGTCACGCAGTGACTTCAGGCGCCGGGGATGTTTTCGCGGAAGATCACCTGCAGGCGGGGCGGGTGGGCGTCGTGGGGCAGGCCGCGCACGGCGCATTCGAGGAGGGAGAGCGCCTCGCGGGCTTCTACGCGCGGGTTCTGGTCGATCAGCGCGTCGATGGTGCCGTCGAGCAGCAGGGTCTTGTTCTGCGCGGTGAGCTCGTGGCCCACGAACACCGGCCGGCGGGGCAGGGCGGCGGCGCGCAGCCCCTCGGCGATGCCGGGGTTGCCGGCGCCGATGTTGTAGATGCCGGTGATGTCGGGGTGGGCCGCGAGCAGGGCGCGGGTTTCGGCCACGGCGCGGGCCGGGTCGTCGCGGATCTCGCGCAGCTCCACCACCTCGAAATCGGGGAAATCCTCGGCGAGGATGGCGCGGAAGCCCATCTCGCGCTCCTCGTGGCCGCGGTAGGAGAGCGAGCCGGCAAACACCGCCACCCGCTGCCGCGTGCCCTGGCCGAGCAGCCGGCCCAGCAGGTAGCCGGCGAGCCGCCCCGCCGCGCGGTTGTCGATGCCCACGTAGCCGATGCGTGGCACGTCCGGCAGGTCGGACACGAGCGTGGCCACCTTCACCCCGCGCGCCGAGAGGGCGCGCACCGCCTCGCGCACCGCCGGATGGTCGAGCGCGATCAGGCCCACGCCCTGGGTCTCGGGCAGGGCGGTGAGCGCGCGGGCGAGGGCCTGCGGGTTTATGCCGTCGATGCCGTGGACGCGCACCTCGAGCCCCTCGCGCCGGGCGGCCTGGGCCTCGATCTCGGCGCAGAGCCCGCCGATGAACGGGTTGGAGCGCACCGGCATCACGAAGTCGAGCCGCACCGGCATGGCGGCGGTGAAGAGCGGGCGGCCGGAGGGCAGGTAGCCCAGACGGCCAGCGGCCTCGAGCACCATCTCGCGGGTGCGCGGGCGCACGCCCTCGCGGTTGTTCAGCACCCGGTCGACCGTGGCGCTGCTCACGCCGGCGGCGCGGGCGATATCCGTCAATGTCGAGCGCAGGGCCATGGCTGAGGCTCTCCCATCCTTCCCGCCCCGTTTCGGCCACACCCCGGAAGGTGTCAAGCCGGGCGGCGCGACTCAAATTACATCAAAATACATCATGAAACACGGGACGCGACAAGTGTTGCGCTGCATCACGCATGCTGAACGACTTTCGCATGTGCAGCGGAGGTGCATGGAGATTTGGATATTTTATAAGGAAATCAGATTTCCAGGCTATGGTCTCCTCGCGCTTAGCCGCCGATGATGCGTTATGATGTAGTTTGATGTTGACTCCATCGCACCCGGCGCCAATGCTGCGTCGAAACCAGCGAGACGGTGCGCCCGAGCGCCGCGATGAGGGAGACGCCCGATGACCCAGACATGCCCTGTCCGGCCGTGGCAGCCGCTGCCCGGCCCCGCCGCGCCATGCCCCGCGGAGGCCCGGCGATGACCGCGGCCGCCCCCTTCCGTCCCGACCAGGAGGTGCGGGCCCGCGGGGCCCGCATCGGCTGCATCGGTGCGGGGATGATCATGACCGGCTGCCACCTGCCGGCCTATGCGAAGGCCGGGTTCGAGGTGGTGGCCATCGCCTCGCGCACCAGGGCCCGGGCCGAGGAGGCCGCCGCCGCCCACCACATCCCCAGGGTGCATGACACGCCCGAGGCGCTGATCGACGACCCCGATGTCGAGATCGTCGATATCGCCTACCCGCCGGACCGCCAGCCGGAGCTGATCCGCCGCGCGCTGGCCGCCCCGCATGTGAAGGCGATCCTGGCGCAGAAGCCGCTCGCGCTCTCGCTCGAGGAGGCCATCGCCCTGCGCGATGCCGCCGCCGCCGCCGGCAAGCCGCTCTCGGTCAACCAGAACATGCGCTACGACCAGTCGATGCGCGTGGCCCGCCAGCTCATCGAGCGCGGCGCGCTGGGCGACATCGTCTTCGCCCAGATCGACATGCACGCCATCCCGCACTGGCAGGGGTTTCTCGAGGGCTACGACCGGCTCACCCTGTCGAACATGAGCGTGCACCACCTCGACGTGCTGCGCTTCCTGCTCGGCGAGCCGGTGGAGGTGACCACCGTGCTGCGCGAGGACCCGCGCACCGAATTCGCCCACACCGACGGCATCGTGGTCTCCACCCTGCGCTTCGGCTCCGGCGCGCTGGCGCTGTCGCTGGAGGACGTGTGGTCGGGCCCGCGGGCCGAGGGCTATGCCGACGACCAGCACATCGGCTGGCGCATCGAGGGGCTGGAGGGGGTGGCGCGCGGCACCATCGGCTGGCCCACCGGCGCGCCCTCCACGCTGGAATACGCCTCGCAGCGCGAGACCGGCGGCGCATGGGTGCGGCCGGAATGGGAGACGATGTGGTTTCCCGACGCCTTCACCGGGGTGATGGAGCAGCTCCAGCACGCGCTCGCCTCCGACACCCCGCCCGCGCTCAGCGTGGCCGACAACGTGCGCACCATGGCGCTGGTCGAGGCCGCCTACCGCTCCGCCGCCGAGGGGCGGACGGTGATGCTCTGCGAGATCGACATCAAAGAACAAAACACGGGAGGACCCAAGACATGATGCAGACCGGCATTTTCACCGCCTATTTCCCCTATGCCCTCGAGGAGACCGCGAAGAAGATCCGCGCCCTGGGCTTCAACACCGTGCAGCTCGACATGCATTTCAAGGACATGGACCTCTCCGCCGGGAACATCACCAAGGAGAAATGCGTCCGCATCCGCGAGACCTTCCGCGACCATGACCTGCCGGTGAGCGCCATCTCCGGCTACACCAACATCGTGCACCCGGACGCCGGCGAGCGGGGCAAGCGCAACGGCCTGCTGAAGGAGGTGATCGCGCATGCGCAGTACCTCGGCAGCCCCTACGTGATCTCCGAGACCGGCACCTTCGATACCGGGAGCGACTGGGTGCACCACCCGAAGAACAAGACCGAGGAGGGCTGGGAGGATTGCCGCGCCGTCATCACCGACCTCGCGCAGCACGCCTATGACCATGGCGCGGTGTTCCTGCTGGAGACCTACGTGAACAACGTGGTGGGCTCGGTGGAGGAGACACTGCGCATGTTCGCGGAGGTCGACCACCCCGGCCTCGGCCTGCTGATGGACCCGACGAACTATTTCGAGGCCCATAACATCGACAGGATGGACGAGACGCTGAACCATGTCTTCGACGCCCTCTCGGACCGGATCTGCATCGCGCACGCCAAGGACGTGAAGCGCTCGGGCGAGGACAAGGCGGAGAAGCATTCCGACATCGGCGACGACACCGCCCACGAGAGCCACACCTTCCGCGGCGTGGGCGAGATCGAGCTGCCGGCACCGGGGCTGGGCGAGCTGAACTACGACCTCTACCTGAAGCGGCTGGCGAAGAAGCACCCCAACATCCCGATCATCATCGAGCATCTCGAGGAGGCGGACGTGCCGCGCGCCAAGACCTTCCTCGACGGCAAGCTGCGCGCGCAGGGCCTGTGACACCGGGCCCGGGCCCCGCGCGGGGCCCGGGTTCTGCATATCGGAACGACGGACAGGAGAACGACAGGGCATGGTGGCACTCTTCGGGCGCGAGTTCAGCCGGGCGGAGCTTTCGGCGCATTCGGGCGACATGGCCCAGTTCGCCGGCGTGCGGCTGATGGTGCTGGGCGACGGGGCGGAGCGCGGCATCCGCATGCTGGAATTCCGCTCCGGCAGCGGCTTGCGCTTCACCGTGCTGGTGGACCGCTGCCTGGACATCGCCGAGTGCGAGTATCGCGGCCGGGCCATCGGCTGGCACGGGCCCTCGGGCTTCCGCCACCCGGCCCTGCACGAGTACGAGGGCGAGGGCGGGCTCTCCTGGATGCGCTCCTTCTCCGGGCTGATGGTGACCTGCGGGCTCGACCACATCCTGTTCATGCATGACGCCCCGGCGGCGGAGTACAATTACGGTCCCCGCACGGAGGTGAAGCACTCGCTGCACGGCCGCGCCGGCACCATTCCCGCCCGGCTCACCGGCTATGGCGAGACCTGGGAGGGCGACCGCTGCACCCTGTGGTGCGAGGGCGTGGTGCGGCAGGCGACGATGTTCGGCGAGCATCTCGAGCTCACCCGGCGCATCGAGATCGACGCCGGCACCTCCGAGATCCGCCTCACCGACCGGGTGGAGAACCGCGGCTTCAACCCCACGCCGCACATGTACTGCTACCACATCAACCTCGGCCATCCGTTGCTGGGCGAGGGCGCGCGCTACCTCGCGCCGGTGCGCGACGTGGTCTGGGCCGCGCATGCCGGGGCCGATTACCGCGCGCAGGGCGTGGGCTATCGCCGCCTCACCGGCCCGCAGCCGCGGTTTCACGAGCAGGTCTGGCAGCATGAGCTCGCGGCGGGGCCGGACGGCACGCGCCCGGTGGCGCTGGTGAACGATGCGGCGGGCCTCGGCTTCGAGGTCACCACCGATGCGGCGCAGTTCCCCTGCATGTTCGAATGGCAGGCGCTGCAGGCCGGGCAATACGGCTTCGGCATCGAGCCCTCGACCAACCACGTGCTCGGCCAGGGCTACGCCGCCGAGCGGGGCGAGCTGATCACCCTCGGCCATGGCGAGGCCCGGCGCTATGACACCCGGCTGCGCGTGCTCGACGGCGCGGCGGAGATCGCGGCCTGCGAGGCGCGCGTCACCGCCCTCGCCACCCAGCCGGAGGAGGATTTCCCCGAGCCCTCGGGACATCACCTCCCGTTGCGGGCCGGGGCATGAGCGGCGTGCGCCAGAGCCCGGGCGGGGGCGCCAAACGCCGGGGAGCGCCTCGGGCTCACCTGTCCCGCGCCCCGGGTCCCGTTCCCCGCCCGGCCCGCCTCGCGCCGGCCGGGCGGGGGTCGCGCCCCGTCACCACGCCCGGCCTGAAAGGAAACCGCAGATGACCCTCGCCGAAGACACACGCCCCGCCTCCGAGGGTGCCATGCAGGGCCGGCACGTGCTCGTCACCGGTGCGGCCGGCGGGCTGGGGCAGGCCACGGTCCTGGGCTTCCTCGCCGCTGGCGCCACGGTGCATGCGATCGACACGCACCCCGAAAAATCCGCCGCCCTCACCGCCGCCGTGCACGCCGCGGGGCAGGAGGCGCGCTTCACCCTCGCCGCGACCGACCTTGCCGATGCCGGGGCCCTCACAGAGGCGCTGGCAGAGGCGCAGGCCGCCCGCGGCGGGTTCGACACGCTGGTCAACAACGCCGCCATCTACCCCTCGAAACCGTTCGAGGAGTACAGCCTGGCCGAGCATCGCGCCGTGCAGGCGGTGAACGTGGATGCCGCCATCGTGGCCGTGCAGGCCGCCCTGCCGCACATGCGGGCCGCGGGGCGCGGGCGCATCCTCAACATCGCCTCGGTCACCTTCTACGGCGGCTGGGCGAAACTTTCGCCCTACGTGCAGTCCAAGGGCGCGCTGGTGGGCCTCACCCGGGCCTGGGCGCGGGAATTCGGGGCATACGGCATCACCGTGAACGCCATCGCCCCCGGCGCCTTCCCCACCGACGCGGAGAAGATCCACCCCGACCCCGAGGGCTACACCCGCTTCGTGCTCGACCATCAGGCCGTGAAGCGCCGGGGCGCGCCAGAGGACATCGCGAACGCGCTGCTCTTCCTCGCCTCCGACGCCGCAGGCTTCATCACCGGCCAGACGCTGAACGTGGACGGCGGCTGGGTGATGCACTGACACCCCCTTTCAGGAAAGGACACCCAATTGGGCATTCTCGACGGATACCGCGTGCTGGACTGTTCCATCGCCATGGCCGGCCCCTTCGCCGCGCAGCGGCTGGGAGACCTCGGCGCCGACGTGGTGAAGGTTGAGCCCGTCACCGGCGAATGGCAGCGCCATGTCGCGGCCGGCGGCGCGGCGGGCAACCGCATCAACGTCTCCTTCCTGTCGCTCAACCGCAACAAGCGCTCGCTGGCGGTGAACCTCAAGAGCGAGGAGGGCAAGGCCGTGCTGCTCGACCTCGTGCGCGAGGCCGATGTCTTCGTGCAGAACTACCGCCCCGGCGTGGCGAAGCGCCTCGGCGTGGATTACGAGACCCTCTCGGCGCTGAACCCGAAGCTGGTTTACGTCTCGATGTCCGGCTACGGCGAGAGCGGGCCCTACGTGAACCGCCCCGGGCAGGACCTGCTGTTGCAGGCGCTCTCCGGCGCCATGCTCTCCACCGGGCGGGCGGGCGAGCCGCCTGTCGCCGCCGGGCAATATCTCGTCGACGCCGTCACCGCCTACACCGCCTTCGAGGGCGTGCTCGCGGCCCTGCTGCACCGCGAGCGCACCGGCGAGGGCCAGCTGGTCGAGGTCAACATGCTCGACGCCATCACCACCCTGCAGATGCAGGAGCTCTCGGTGTTCACCGTGGCGGGCAAGCCGCAGCAGCGCTCGGCCGAGCCGCATGCGCATGTGTTCATCCGCGCCCCCTACGGCACCTTCGCCACCGCCGACGGCTATCTCGCCCTTGCCTTCCCGCCGCTGGCCAAGCTCGGCGCCATCATCGGCGAGCCATCTTTCGAGACGATGAACGACGAGACCGACACCTGGACCCACCGCGACGAGATCTTCGCCCGCACCCGCGAGCGGCTGCTCACCATGCCCACCGCGCACTGGCTGGAGCGCTTTGCCGAGGCGGACATCTGGGCCGGCCCGGTCTACGGCTATGCCGATCTCGTGGCCGACCCGCAGATCGCCCATAACGGCACCTTCGTGGAGTATGACCACCCCACCGAGGGGCGCGTGAAAACCCCCGGCTTCCCGATCCGCTTCTCGAAAACCCCCTCCAGCGTGGCGCGCGGCGCGCCGCTGGTGGGCGAGCACACGCGCGAGATCCTCGCCGCCGCGGGCTATCCGCCCGAGCGCATCGAGGCGCTGGTGGCCGCGGGCGCCGTGGCGCTGGGGGAGGGGGCGTGATGCTCTCCGGCCTCACCTGGGACCATCCGCGCGGCTACAACGCGCTGGCCGCCGCCGCGGCGGAGGTGGCGCCGGGCCACGGCCTGTCGCTCACCTGGGCGCGCCAGCCGCTGGAGGGCTTCGAATCCGCCCCCATCGCCGAGCTCTGCGCCGCGCATGACCTCGTGGTGCTCGACCATCCGCATGTCGGCGAGGCGGTGGAGGCCGGCTGCCTGCACCCGCTGGAAGACATCTTCGGCGCCGACGAGCTCGCCGCCATCGGCGCGCGCACCATCGGGCCCTGCCTTGCCTCCTACCGCTATGCCGGCCGGCACTGGGCCCTGCCGCTCGACGCCGCGACGCAGGTGATGGCGAGCCGCCTGGACCTGCTGGCGACACCCCCCGCGACATGGGAGGAGGTGCTCGCCCTCTCGCGCGGCGGCACGGCGGTGGCGCTGTCGCTCGCCGGGCCGCATGTGCTGATGAGCCTGTTCTCGCTCGCCACCGCGCTGGGCGCGCCCCCGACCGAGGCCGACCCGGCGGAGCTGCTGCCGCGCGCTGTCGCCATCGAGGCCTGGGAGATCCTCTCCGAGCTCGCCGCCCGCAGCCCCGCGGCGCTGCGCCCGCTCAACCCCATCGGGATCCTGGGCCGCATGGCGGCCGGGCCGGTGGCCGCCTGCGTGCCGCTGGTCTACGGCTACGTGAACTACGCCGCCCCGGCCGAGGGCGCGCCCCTGCGCTTCTCCGACGCGCCGCGGGCCCGGCCCGGCGGGCGGCCCGGCGGCACGCTGGGCGGCACCGGCATCGGCATCTCGCGCCGGCTGGAGCCCACCGAGGCGCTGCGCACCCACCTGCGCTGGCTGATGTCGGAAGCGGTGCAGCGCGGCTTCATCCCCGACCATGACGGCCAGCCGAGCGCCCGCGCCGCCTGGGCCGATGCCGGGGTGAACGCGCGCTGGGGCGGGTTCTACGCCGGCACCGCCGCCACGCTGGAGGCCTCCTGCGTGCGGCCGCGCTTCTCCGGCTACATCGCCTTCCAGACCGCCGCTTCCGAGCGCCTGCGTGAGGCCCTTGCCTCGGCCGAGCCCGCCGGCCGGGCGATGGCGGCGCTGCAGGATCTCTACGCGGCGGCCCGCCCGGACGGCGGCGAGACGTAAGGCGGCCCGGGCTCGGCCCGCGGCCGCGACGCCGCTCCCGCGCATGTCGCCCGGGACGGCGGCGCACCCCGCCCGCTCCGGGCATGGACACGATGATGTTGCCCCCAGGGGGGCGGATACCGGCTGTGCCCTTGCGCGGAGAGTGTCCGGGCCGCCCCCGCGGGGCGCGAGACGGAACGGCTCCTGCGGGGCGCACCGTGAAGGCCATCTCGGCGGGGCGCGCATTGCGCCGCGCCTCCGGGAGGAGGTCAACACCGCCCCTTCCGGGGCGAGATACAGACAGCCCCTTCCGGGGCGAGATCAACACCGCCCCTGCGGGGCGCGACACCAGGGCCGCCCCTTCGGGGCGAGGCAGCGGCCGCCCCTTCGGGCGAGGTAGAGACCGCCCCTTCGGGCGAGGTAGAGACCGCCCCTTCGGGGCGAGACACGAGGACAACATGACCGAGGACCTGCTTTTCGAGATCGACGGCGCCGTGGCGACCATCACGCTCAACCGCCCGGCGAAGCTCAATTCCGTCACGCCGGAGATGGCCGACGCCATCACCGCCGCCCTCGCCACCTGCGAGGCGGAGGCCGCGGTGCGCTGCGTGATCCTCACCGGGGCGGGGGAGCGCGCCTTCTGCGCCGGCTCCGACATCCGCGAGCTCGACACCTACGCAACCCCCTGGGAGTTCCGCAACCGCCCGGACTACTGCGACGCCGTGCGCGCCCTGCGCAAACCCTGCATCGCGGCGGTGAACGGCTATGCCTTCGGCGGCGGGCTGGAGACGGCGCTCTCCTGCGACATCCGCCTCGCCTCGGCCACGGCGAGCTTCGCGGCACCCGAGATCAAGCTCGGCTGGATCGGCGGCGGCGGCATGGCGGCCCAGCTCGCCCATTCCATCGGCGCCTCGAACGCCGCCCTGATGGTGATGACCGGCGATCCGGTGGACGCGGCCACCGCGCAGGCCTGGGGGCTGGTGAGCGAGGTGCTCGCCCCCGAGGCGCTGCTGCCCCGCGCCCGGGCGCTGGCCGAAACCATCGCCGCCCGTGCCCCCATCGCGGCGGAGACGGCCAAGCTCAACCTGCGCGCCGCCCATGCCATGCCGCTCGAGAAGGCCATCGAGTACGAGCGCGACCTGCAGACCATCTGCTTTGCCACCGAGGACGCCGCAGAGGGCCGTCGCGCCTTCAAGGAGAAGCGCCCGCCGGTGTTTCACCGCCGCTGAGGCGGAGGACCGGCCCGGGAGGGGATGCCGCCGCGCCGCCTGCCGCTTCCCATGGGCAGTGGCGGGTCCTGCCACATGTCGCGCGCGCCGAGGCGAGCCAACCGCAGGTGCAATGTCGGCTGCGGATGATGCCGGGCGGCCCCGCGCTCACCGCATCGGTGATCGCCGTGGCCGGTCCGCCGCGGAGCACAAGCGCGCGGAGTATCGCCGGGAGGTGCCCGGGGCCGCGGAAGCACATCATGACCGCAAGAAAACCCCGCGGGCCGCGCAGGGCGGCTCCCCCCCCCGCCGGGCCGCAACTCGGGGCGCGCAGGCACTGTCCGCCACGGCCCGGCGCCACGGCCGAGCAGATCGTGCCGTCGCGGGGGGGGAGGCCGAGCGGCATCGTTCGCAGATCCGGTTCCGACCGGGCACCCTGCGCCGTCACGGGTGAGGCGGGCGCCCCATTCGCGGTGCCGATCACCCGAGCAGGCGCTCCATCACCATCGTCCTCTCGTGCCCGTCGTCGATCTCGCGCAGGGGGCGGTAGCCGAGGGCGGCGTAGAAGGGCACGGCGGGCAGGGCCGCGGGCACTTCGAGGCGGTCGAGGCCGCGACGCCGTGCCTCTGCCTCCACCGCCTGCATGAGCGCCCGCCCGACGCCGGCGCGATGCTGGTCGGGCGCCACGAACACGCTGCGCACCGCCGCGCCCTCGAGCGCCGCGGTGCCGACCAGCCGGCCGCTGCGCCGCGCCACGAAGGCGATGCGCACGGCGAAGAGGGCGGCCAGCGGCCCGGGCTCGAAGCTGCGCGCCACCCGGTCGATCACCTCCGCCGGGTAGGCGCGCGCGAGTGTCTCGCGCAGTGCCGCGTGGATGACGGCGCTCGCCTCCGCCACATCGGCGGGGACTGCGCGGCTGATCTCGACCGGGTCCTGCATCTGCCGCCTTCTCCCCGTGGCGCTCCTCTGTCGCAAAGCCCGTGCATAGCCCGGACGCGCGCGCGGCGCTATCGCCGTGGCCCGGCATCGGGCTAGGTTGCGGGGGGAGAGAGGTGCTGCCGGCAGGAGAGCAGGGGACAGGATGATTTCGAAATGGCACTGGCTGCTGATGCAGTTCTCCCGCCGGCTCTGGGTGCGCGCGGCGCTGCTCGCGCTGCTGGGCGTGGCGACGGCGCTGCTCGCCACGCTGGCGGAAAGCCTGCTGCCCTGGGAGATGCCCTTCAGCGTCGAGGCGGATGCAGTGGACCGCATCCTCGACATCCTCGCCTCCAGCATGCTCGCGGTCACCACCTTCTCGCTCAGCGTGATGGTCTCGGCCTACGGGGCGGCCACGAGCAACGTCACCCCCCGCGCCACCCGCCTGCTGGTGCAGGACCCCACAACCCAGAACGTTCTGGCGGTGTTCCTCGGCTCGTTCCTGTTCAGCCTGGTCGGCATCGTGGCGCTGGGCACCGGCTCCTACGGCGAGCGGGGGCGGGCGGTGCTCTTCGTCGTCACCATCGCGGTGATCGGCATCATCGTGATCACCATGCTGCGCTGGATCGACTATCTCTCCGGCCTCGGCCGGGTGGGCGAGACGACGGAGCGGGTGGAGGAGGCGACGTCGCGGGCCATCGCCGCCCGGCTGGCCGACCCCTATCTCGGCGGACGCCCGGCGCCGGCCGGGCCGCGCAGCGCCTCTGTCACGGCCCGGCCGGTCTTTCCGCCCGAGACCGGCTACATCCAGCATGTCGACGTTGCCGCCCTGTCCGACATCGCCGAGGCGCGGGGCCTCATGCTCGAGGTGATCACCCTGCCGGGCGGCTTCGTGCATCCCGGCCGCGCGCTGCTTCGGGTGGAGGGCTTCTCCGCCACGGGGCTGGCGGAGGAGGGCGATGCCTGGCTCGAGACATGCGACGCCCTGCGCGGCTGCTTCTCGCTGGCGCAGCGGCGCTCCTTCGACCAGGATCCGCGGTTCGGTCTCTGCGTTATGGCGGAGATCGCCTCGCGCGCGCTCTCGCCCGCGATCAACGACCACGGAACCGCGATCGACGTGCTGGGCCGCAGCGTGCGCCTGCTCGCGCCCTGGGCGACGGCGCCGGAGCGGGCCACGGAGGAGGTGGACTTTCCGCGCGTGCTGGTTCCGGGCATCGCGGTGGCGGATCTCTTTGCCGATATCTTCCCGCCCATCGCGCGCGATGGCGCCGGGCATCTCGAAGTGCACATCCGGCTGCAGAAGGCGCTGGGCGCGCTCTATGCCACCGGCGACGAGGCCTTCCGCGCCTGCGCCCGGGCCCAGTCCCGCGAGGCGATGGACCGGGCGGAGGCCGGGCTGGCGCTGGAGGCCGACCGCGAGGTGCTGCGCGCCCTGCGCCTGCGCGAGGGCCTGGCCGACCCGGAGGCCGACGCGTCCCGCACGCCCACGGGGGCGGGGAGTGATCTGGGGGCCTCACCCGGAACGGGTGGAAGCTGAAGCTCGCCCGGGACGGGCGGAATCCCAGGCTGCCCGGGACGGGCAGAACTTCAGGCTGCCCGGGACGGGCAGAACTTCAGGCTGCCCGGGACGGGCGGAACTTCAGGCTCGCCTGGGCGCGCGGACCGTGAAGCTCGTCCGGGATATCCGGGTCCGGATGGACCGCAAGGGCGCATCGCGGGAGCGGCAAGCCTTCTCGGCATTGTGGAGCGCGCGCCGGGTTCGGGCCGGGACCAACGGTTCCGGAGCGAGCCGGGCCCGGAGAAGCCGGCAGTGCTGTGTTGCCAGCCCGGGAAGGGCTTGGCTGTGGGCCGCGATGAGAGAGTGTGGCCTGCCGGCTTTTCCCGGCCCGGGTCGCGCCGGGAAGATGCCGGTCTCCGGCAGTCGGGCGGTGGGGCGGTCGGGGGCGGCGGCCAGCCGAGCCGGACGCGCAAGGCCGCAGGCGAGCGGCCCGAGGAGGCAAAGCTCCGGCAGGGGGCGCGGGCTTCCGGGCGATGGCTGCGTCGGGAGGGGCCGGGCCGGCGCGCCGCCGGGCGGGGGGCGCGGTGGGGGCGTGGCCCGGCGACGGGCACCTCTCGGACAGCAAAACGCCCCGGCGAACGTGTCGTCGGGGCGCAGCAGGTCCGGGACGGGTCACCGGACCGGGGGTCCGGCACGCCCCGGGGAGCGGGGCCGTGCCGGCGCGGCAGGGGCGTTTCAGCCCCGGTGGCCGCGGGCCAGGGTGTCGGCGAGCGTCTCGATCTCGCCCGGCTCGAGGCCGATGTCGGCGAGCTGGGCCGGGGTCAGGGCGCGCAGCGCGCGGCTGGTGGCGCGGGTGCGCTGCCAGACGGTGTAGCGCTCGACGATGGAGCCGAGGAAGGAGCGGGATTTGCCGGCGCCGTACGCGCCGGAAGCGGTCGGTTCGTACAGAGCCATGATCCGGTTTCCTATATCATATGTGTGGTGGCGTGAGTGCCTTCGAGACGGGCAGATAGGCGGGAATCGTGGCCAAGGCAACGGGCTGAAAATGCATGTCAGGCATGCACCCGGAGCATTGATTTGATTTTTAATTGGGCAGGTTGAAAACGATGGGTCGCGCGACAGGTTTTCCCGCCCGGCATCGCCTCACACCCGCCTCTGCCGGCGCCCGGAGGCGACCGCCCGCCCGCGGGGCCGCCCGCCTCCTGTCCGAAGACCCGTCGGGCCGGTGCCGCAGGGCACGCGGATCGCCACTGGCGCCCTGTTCGCGTTTCGTGCTAGTGAGGGGCAAGTGACTGGAAGCATTCGCATCTGACGGGAGGGCCCATGCGCGTCATCGGCATCGATCCGGGCCTGCGCCGCACCGGCTGGGGTGTGGTGGACGTGGCGGGAAACCGCATCGCCCACGTGGCCAACGGCACCTGCCAATCGCAGGGGGAGGATCTGGCCCAGCGGCTGCTGAGCCTGTTCGAACAGCTCTCCGTGGTCTTCGAGGCCCATGCGCCCGAGACCGCGGCGGTGGAGCAGACCTTCGTGAACAAGGACGCCGCCGGCACGCTGAAGCTCGGCCAGGCCCGGGCCATCGCGCTGCTGGTGCCGGCGCGCGCCGGGCTCGACGTGGCCGAGTACGCGCCCAACGCGGTGAAGAAGGTGGTCGTCGGCGTGGGGCACGCGCAGAAGGGCCAGGTGGAGCACATGGTGCGCCTGCAGCTCCCCAACGCGCGGATCGACGGGCCCGACGCGGCCGACGCGCTGGCCATCGCGCTGTGCCACGCCCATCACGCGCGATTCTCCGGTCGGCTTTCCGCGGCGATCGAGAAGGCGGGCGAGAAGGCGGGCGTGGCATGATCGGCAAGATCTCCGGCCGGCTGGTCTATACGGCGTCCGACCATGTGCTGATCGACACCGGCGGCGTGGGCTACCTCGTCTACTGCTCGGACCGCACGCTGTCACGCATGCCCAAGCCGGGCGGCACGGTGGCGCTCTACACCGAGCTGCTGGTGCGCGAGGATCTGCTGCAGCTCTTCGGCTTCCCCACCATGATCGAGCGCGAGTGGCACCGGCTGCTCACCTCGGTGCAGGGCGTGGGGGCGCGGGTGGGGCTCGCCATTCTCGGCCGGCTGGGGCCGGAGGGGCTGGGCCGGGCGCTGGCGCTGGGCGATGTCGCGGCGATCAAGGCAGCTCCCGGCGTGGGGCCGAAACTGGCGACACGCATCGTGAGCGAGCTGAAGGACAAGGCGCCCGCCATCATGGCGCTCGGCTCGGGCGGTGCGCAACCGGCCATGGTTTCGGGCACGCCCGAAACCCCGCCGGCGCCGGAACCGGCGCCGTCGGCTGCGCAGCCTGAGGCTGCGCAGATGGCCGAGGCCCGCCCAACCCCGGCCGTGAGCCAGGCGGATGCCTCCGCCGACGCCCTGTCCGCCCTGGTCAATCTGGGGTATGGGATGGGGGATGCCGCCGGCGCTGTGGCCCGCGCCGCCGCCGAGGCGCCCGACGCCGGCACCGCCGCGCTGATCCGCGCCGCCCTGAAGCTGCTCGCCCCCAAGGGCTGATCCGAGAGGCTGACCGACCATGGCCGCATCCGAGGCCCCAGACCCGCTCATCCGCCCCGACGCCCGCCCCGAGGACGCCGACCGCGCCCTGCGCCCGCAGAGCCTCGAGGATTTCGTCGGCCAGAAGGAGGCCCGCGCAAACCTGCGCGTGTTCATCGAGAGCGCCCGCCAGCGCGGCCAGGCCATGGACCACACGCTGTTCTACGGCCCTCCCGGTCTCGGCAAGACCACGCTGGCGCAGATCATGTCGCGCGAGCTCGGCGTGAACTTCCGCATGACCTCGGGCCCGGTGCTGGCCAAGGCCGGCGACCTCGCCGCCATCCTCACCAATCTCGACGCCCGCGACGTGCTGTTCATCGACGAGATCCACCGCCTGAACCCGGTGGTGGAGGAGGTGCTCTACCCCGCGCTGGAGGATTTCGCCCTCGACCTCGTGATCGGCGAGGGCCCGGCGGCGCGCACCGTGCGCATCGACCTGCCACCCTTCACCCTGGTGGGCGCCACCACCCGGCTGGGCCTGCTCACCACGCCGCTGCGCGACCGGTTCGGCATCCCCACCCGGCTCGAGTTCTACACCGTGGAGGAGCTGGAGCTTATCGTCACCCGCGCCGCGCGCATGCTTGGCGCCGAGGCCGACCAGCCCGGCGCGCGCGAGATCGCCCGCCGCGCCCGCGGCACGCCGCGCATCGCCGGCCGCCTGCTGCGCCGGGTGGTGGATTTCGCCGTGGTGGAGGGCGACGGCCGGGTCACCCGCGCGCTCGCCGACATGGCGCTGAACCGGCTCGGGGTCGACGACCTCGGGCTAGATGGCGCCGACCGCCGCTACCTGAGCATGCTGGCGGAGAATTTCGGCGGCGGGCCGGTGGGGGTCGAGACCATGGCCGCCGCCCTCTCCGAGAGCCGCGACGCCATCGAGGAGGTGATCGAGCCCTTTCTCCTCCAGCAGGGCCTGCTGCAGCGCACGCCGCGCGGCCGCATGCTGGGCCGCAAGGCCTGGACGCATCTCGGCCTCGCCCCGCCGCGCCAGCCTCCGCAGGCCGATCTCTTCGGCGACGAGGGCTAGGGCCGGGCGCCTGCCCACCGCGCCGGTAGCGCGCCCGCCTGCCTGCCGCGCCCGGTGGCGCGTCGGGCGGGATGGAACCTTGTCGCGGTGCAATGTCGTTGGTGCCGGGGAGCCCCCGGGGGCCTGCAGCCATGCAGGCCGCGCGAGGCGCCCCGGCGGCCCGGGCGGTTCCATCGCGGGCCGCTCCGTGCTAGAGCCGCGAGCCGCGCCACCGAGGAGACCGCATCCGTGCTGACACCCGAGACCGGGGCCGGGGAACTGGCCGAGGAAATCGCCGCCCTGTTCACCCGGGCCGACGGCAGCTTCCGCTTCGCGCGCTGGGGCTGTGCGCCCGCGCCGGTGATCTTCGGCACCGATGACGCCACGCTGGTGCCGCTGCGCGCCGCGATGGACGAGGCCGCGGGCCATGCCGGGCTCGCCCTCGCCGAGACCGACCCCGAACTGGGCGCGAACTTCATCGTGTTCTTCTGCAGCCACTGGGCCGAGCTGCGCGAGGTGCCGCACCTGGAGCGCCTGCTGCCCGAGCTCGAGCCGCTGATCGGCCGGCTGGAGGCGGCGGGGGCCAACCAGTACCGCCATTTCCGCTTCTCGGAGGGCGGCGCCATCCGCGCCTGCTTCGTGCTGCTGCGCCATGACGAGCACCTCTCCGCCGTGCCCGCCCACACGCTGATGCTGTCGCAGACCGTGCAGAGCCTGCTCCTGTGGTCCGACACCGCCTTCCGCGCCGCCTCCGCCCTGCACCTGGTGGGGGAGGGGAGCGTGGCCGCGGTGAAGCCCGGCGCGGCCGCCCTGCTGCGCGCCGCCTACGACCCCGCGCTGCCCGACGCCTCCGACGACCCCGCCACCGCGCTGCGCCTCGCCGCGCGCCTCGGCCGGCGGGTGTCATGACCCACAGCCTCTCCATCCGCGTCTATTACGAGGACACCGACATGGCCGGTGTCGTCTACCACGCCAACTTCCTGCGCTTTCTCGAGCGCGGCCGCTCGGAAGCGGTGCGGGCACTGGGCATCGACCAGGCGGCGATGCGCGCCGGGGGGCTGGTCTTCGTGGTGCACCGGGTGGAGGCGGATTACCTGCGCCCGGCGCGCTACGACGATACGCTTGTCGTCGAGACCCGATTCGCCCGTGTCAGGGGCGCCTCGCTCCACGCCTCGCAGCGGGTGCTGCGGGGCGGGGAAGAGCTGTTGCGGGCCGAGGTGGGCCTCGCCTGCATGTCGGTTGACGGGGGCCCTCAGCGGATTCCCGCCGATATTCGCGCGGCGCTGGCCGCGGCAGCGGCGTAAAGCCGCCGTTCACGCGAATTTTTGCGAATTTCGCGCACAGCCACTTGCGAATTTGCTAGGCTATGACAGATAGGCGCTGCAGAGACCGGGATGTTCAAAAACCCGGCCCGCCCTTATTTGGCTGGATCGAGGCAGGATAGATGGAACCGGATACCCTGGCGGCCGCGCAGCAGATCGATTTCTCGCTGCTGGCCCTGTTCACGCGTGCGACGCTGACGGTGCAGATCGTCATGGTGCTGCTCATTCTTGCCTCCGTCTGGTCCTGGGCGATCATCATCGAGAAATCCATCCGCTACCGCCGCGCCCGCCGCGAGGACGGCAGTTTCGAGGACGCGTTCTGGTCCGGCCAGCCGCTGGAAGACCTGTTCGACCGGCTCGGGCAGAAGCCCCGCACCGCGATCGAGCGCATCTTCTCCGCCGGCATGGGCGAATGGCGCCGCTCCTACCGCAAGGGCGTGCTGCTGCCCGGCTCCCAGCGCCGCATCGAGCGCTCGATGGACGTGACCATCGCGCGCGAGGCGGAGGGCATCAACAAGGGGCTCGGCGTGCTCGCCACCGTGGGCTCGATCTCGCCCTTCGTGGGCCTGTTCGGCACGGTCTGGGGCATCAAGAACGCCTTCGAGGACATCGCGATGCAGCAGAGCACCAACCTCGCCGTCGTGGCGCCTGGCATCGCCGAGGCGCTGGTGGCGACCGCGCTCGGCCTGCTCGCCGCCATCCCGGCGGTGATCTTCTACAACAAGCTCTCGGGCGACGCGGACCACATCACCGCGAGCTACGAGAACTTCGCCGACGAATTCTCCACCATCCTGTCGCGCCAGATCGAGCGGAGTGCAGAGTAAATGGGTGCCGGTGTCATGAAACGCGGCGGGGGAGGCGGGCGGCGCGGCCGCAGCCGGTCCCGCCGGCAGATGGCCGAAATCAACGTCACGCCCTTCGTGGACGTGATGCTGGTGCTGCTGATCATCTTCATGGTCGCGGCACCGCTGCTGACCGTGGGTGTTCCGGTCGAGCTTCCCAAGACCGCGGCCGCCCCGCTGCCGACGGAAAAGGAGGAGCCGCTCTCCATCTCGCTCACCGCCGACGGCAAGGTGATGCTGCAGAAGGAGGAGATCGTCCTGGCCGATCTCATCCCCAAGCTGCGCGCCATCGCGGCCGAGCGCGAGGACGACAAGGTGTTCCTGCGGGCCGACGGCGCGGTGTCCTACAAGACCGTGGCCGAGGTGATGGGCGCGCTGAATGCCGGGGGCTTCAACCGGATCGGGCTTGTCACCGATCCCGGAGGCCCTACGCTTGACGGCCAGGACAACTGAGGCGCGAGGAGGCGCGGAGGGCCGACACATCATGCGCAGAGGGATGATCATCTCGGGCGGCGTACACCTTGCCCTGATACTGCTTGTCCTGCTCCGCGTCGACCTGTTCAGGGCCGACGAGGCGCAGGCCATCCAGATCGCCGAGGTGGACCTCATGACCGGGGCCGAATTCGATGCCGCCGTCTCCAGCGCGCCCGATGCGCCGCGCGAGGACGTGTCGGAGATGACCCCGCCCGAGCAGGGCGGCTCCGACGTGACCGCGCCCACCGCCACCGAGGCGCCGAGCCCGCGCACCGCCGAGACCCCCGAGATGTCGGAGCCCGAGGAGGCGCCGGACGTCTCCGGCCTGCGCCAGGAGAGCCCGACGCCGGTGATGCCCCAGGCCCCCGCCAGCCCCACGCCGGCCGAGACCGACACGGGCGAGGAGGGCGTGTCCCTCGTGCGGCCCGACGCCGTGGGCCGGCAGAACCCCGAGACCGAGAACCGCAAGCCGACCGCGACGACGCTGGACAACCCCACGCCGCCCGCGCCCGCGCCGCGCATCGCCTCGCGCCCCGCGCCCAAGCCGCCCGAGGAGGCGAAGACCGCCGAGGAGGCCTCTCCGGAGGTGGCGGAGTCCGATTCCGCCGAGCAGCCGCGCGAGGAAAAGCCGCAGGAGGCCCCGAAGGAGGCCGCCACCGAGATCGTGCCCGAACAGGCCGAGGCCCAGCCGGTGCCCGAGGCCGTGGCCCCGCTCACCGCCCCGCGCCCGCGCGGCCGGCCCGACACCGTCATCGCCGCCGCGCGCCCGCAGGAGGAGCCGCGCCAGCAGGAGGCCCCGGCCACCCCGGCCGCGAAGCCCCAGCAGCAGCGCCCCGCCGCCTCGGCGCCCGAGAGGCCGGCGCAGCAGGCCTCCACGCCGCGCGCCGCCTCCTCCGCCGCCACCCAGGGTCCGCCGCTCACCGCGCGCGAGAAGGACGGCATCGGCCTCGCGGTGAAGAAGAACTGGAACCTCGGCCCGATCCAGGGGCTGGCGGATTTCAAGGAACTGGTGATCACCGTGCAGTTCGAGCTCGACCGCACGGGCGAGGTGGTGGGCAAGTCCGTCACCCCGGTCACCCCGGCCAACCCCAGCGGGTCCTACGCGCTCGCCTTCCGGCAGGCCCGGATGGCGGTGCTCAAATCGGCGCCGTTCAAGATGCCGGCCGACAAGTACGGCCAGTGGAAGACCGTGCAGATCACGTTCAACCCCAGCAAAGGGATCGGATACTGATGGCGAGGAATTTTGTAGTCGCGTGGCTCCTGGCAGCGGTGACCGGGGCCGGCGTGCTGGCCCCCGTCAGCGGTGCGATGGCGCAGGACGCCCCGCCCCTGGTCATCGAGATCGACGAGGGCGTGATCGAGCCCATGCCCTTTGCGGCCCCGGTCTTCATCGCCGAGGATGCCGGCGCGGCGGAGTTCGCCGCACAGCTCACCGACGTGATGACCAATGATCTCACCGGCACCGCGCTGTTCCGGCTGATCGACCGCAATGCCTATATCTCCAGCCCGTCGAGCTTCGAGGCCACCCCCCAGTTCGCCGACTGGCGGGCGATCAACTCGCAGGCGCTGGTGACCGGGGCCGTCTCGACCAGCGGCAACCAGATCACCCTGCGCTTCCGGCTGTGGGACGTCTATGCCGGCCAGCCGGTGGGGCAGGGCCTGCAGCTGGTGGGCGACCGCGACAACTGGCGCCGGCTGGCCCACAAGGTGGCCGACCAAGTGTACACGCGCATCACCGGCGAGGACCCCTATTTCGACAGCCGCGTGGTGTTCGTGGCCGAGAGCGGCCCGAAGAACGCCCGCGTGAAGCGCCTCGCCATCATGGACCAGGACGGCGCGAACCTGCGCTACCTCACCGACGGCAGCTCCATGGTGCTCACCCCGCGCTTCAACCCCACCAGCCAGGAAGTCATCTACATGAGCTACCAGACGGGCGAGCCCCGTGTGTTCCTCATGAACGTCGACACCCTGCAGCGCGAGGAGCTGGAGCGCCAGCCCGGCATGACCTTCGCGCCGCGCTTCTCGCCCGATGGCAGCTCGGTGGTGATGTCGCTCTCGCGCGGCGGCAACACGGACATCTACTCGGTGCCGCTGGGCTCGCGCCAGCTCATCCAGCTCACCAATTCGCCGGCCATCGACACCGCGCCCAGCTACTCCCCCGATGGCTCGCAGATCGTGTTCGAGAGCGACCGCGGCGGCAAGCAGCAGCTCTACGTGATGTCGGCCGGGGGCGGCGGCGCGCGCCGCATCTCCTTCGGCGACGGCGCCTATGCCACGCCGGTCTGGTCGCCGCGCGGCGACATGATCGCCTTCACCAAGCAGCAGGGCGGGCGCTTCTACATCGGGGTCATGCGCCCCGACGGATCCGACGAGAAATTGCTGACCGCGTCCTTCCTCGATGAAGGCCCGACGTGGTCACCGAACGGTCGCGTGCTAATGTTCTTCCGGGAGAGCCCGGGGCCGAACGGCGCACCGGCCTTGAGGAGCGTGGACGTGACCGGTCGCAACGAGCGGCGCGTGCCGCTGAACATGCCGGCGTCAGACCCGGCCTGGTCGCCGCTCCTGCAATGAGTTTTGTCCGCCGGGAGTGAGAGACCGGCGGCAGAAGACGGCAAACCACCCAGTCCGGGGGAGAGAACCCCCGGCGTGCAACCGGAGATACCATCCATGACCTTCCTCAAGTTCGGCTTCGTGGCGCTGACCGCCCTCACGCTCGCTGCCTGTTCGGATTCCGACGAGGACATGACGGCCCAGCCGTATGACCCGAACGCGAGCACCATCTCGGAGAGCTCGCTGCAGTACTTCAACACCGTGGTCGGTGACCGGGTGCTGTTCGCGACCGACAGCTCCTCGATCGACAGCTACGCCTCCGAGACCCTGACCCGTCAGGCCGAGTGGCTGAACGCGAACCCGGGCGTGTCCGCCACCATCGAAGGCCATGCCGACGAGCGCGGCACCCGCGAGTACAACCTCGCCCTCGGTGCCCGCCGCGCCAACGCCGCCTACAACTTCCTGGTGAGCCGCGGTGTCTCCGCCAGCCGCCTGCGCACCGTGTCCTACGGCAAGGAGCGCCCGGAGGCCACCTGCTCCAACGAAAGCTGCTGGTCGCAGAACCGCCGCGCGGTTACTGTCGTGGCCGGCGCGCCGATGAGCTGAGCGCTACGCTCCTGACCACGTCCGGGCCGCCTCCGCGGCCCGGATCCTGCCGGAACCCGAAGGGAGGGCCCATGCGCATCCGTCTGTCTGCACTCGTCATTTCGCTTGTCCTGCCGGTCTGCGGCATGGCCCAGACGGCACCGAACGCGCAGAGCCTCGAGGATATCCGGCAAAATCTCATGGCCATCGACGCCGAGGTAGCACAGCTGCGCAACCAGCTCGTGGCCACCGGAAACCAGCTCCCCGCCACCGCCGGCAACCCGCTCCAGCGCCTCGACGCGCTCGAGCACAACACCCGCCTGCTCACCGGCCGGGTGGAGCAGCTCCAGAACGACATCCGCCGCATGGCCGACGATGCCGGCCGCCGCTACTCGGATGTCGATTTCCGCCTCACCGAGATCGAGGGCGGCGACACCGCGCTGCTGGGCAACCCCGTGGCCCTCGGCGGCGGCGTGACCGACGGCACCGCCGGCTCCGGCTCCGGTTTCGGCGGCCCGATCTCCCCCTCGCAGAGCGACACGCCCACCGTGGCCGTGGCGATCTCCGAGCAGAATTCCTACGACGCCGCCGCCTCGGCGCTCGAGGCCGGGCGCTTCGAGGAGGCCGCCTCAGGTTTCAGCCAGTTCCTCGCCCAGTACCCCGACAGCCCGCTCGCGAATGACGCCACCTTCGAGCTTGCCGAGGCCAATCTCGCCTCCGGCTCGTTCCGCGATGCCGCCAAGGGCTACCTCAAGGCCTTCAACGCCGAGCCGAGCGGCCCGAACGCGCCCGAGGCGCTCTACGGCGTCGGCATCTCGCTGCAATACCTCGGCCAGATGCCGGAAGCCTGCCTGACCTACGACGAGGTCGAGCGCCGCTTCCCCGACATGGACCCGGAACTGGCCGACAAGCTCGAGCAGGGGCGCGACGGCGCCAGCTGCCAGCAGTAGCCCCGTGGCAGCGCCCGCTGCCGGGGGTCTTGCCGCAGCCGCGCTCGCGGCGGCCTTCCGCGATGTCGGCGGCGAGATCTGCCTCGCGGTTTCGGGCGGGGGCGATTCGCTCGCGCTCCTCGCCGTAGCCTCCGACCATGCCCGCGCCACCGGCCGGCCCCTCTCCGTCGCCACCGTCGACCACGGCCTGCGCGCCGCCTCCGCCGCGGAAGCCGCCGCCGTGGCCGCCCGCTGCGAAGCCCTCGGCCTGCCGCATGCCACGCTCGCCTGGCAGGAGGGGCCGGGCGCGGGCAATGTTTCGGAGGCCGCGCGCGAGGCCCGCCGCGCCCTGCTCGCCGCCCATGCCCGTGCCCGCGGCGCCGTCGCAGTGGCCCTCGCCCATACCGCCGACGACCAGGCCGAGACCTTCCTCATGCGTCTCGCCCGTGGCTCCGGGGTCGGGGGGCTCTCGGGCATGGCGCCGGTCTCCGAGGCGGAGGGGCTGCTCTGGCTGCGCCCCTGGCTCGACATCCGCCGCGACACCCTGCGCGACATCCTGCGCGCCCGCGGCTGGGACTGGGCGGAAGACCCCACCAACGCCGATCCGCGTTACGACCGGGTAAAGGCCCGCCAGGCGCTGGCGCTGCTCGCGCCGCTCGGTCTCGACGTGCCCCGCCTCACCGCCACCGCGGCGCGCATGGCCGAGGCGCGCGAGGCCCTGGATGCTGCCGGCCAAGCCCTTGCCCGCGAAGCCGTTTCCTGGAGCCCGGAGGGCGAGGCCCGGCTCGCCCCCGCGCCGCTGCGCGCGGCACCCCGCGCCGTGTCGCGGCAACTCCTCGCCGATCTCCTCACCGCCACCTCCGGCCAGGTGCACCCGCCCCGGCGCGCGGCGCTGGAGCGTGCGGCGCAGGCGATGCTGGAGGGCGATGCCCCCGCAGGCAGCCTGCACGGCTGCCTCTGGCGCAGGCGTGGCGCCATGCTCCTGCTGCGCCGCGAGCCGGGCGCCTGTCCGCCCCCGGTACCGGCGCGGTGCGAACAGCTCTGGGACGGCCGCTGGCGGGTGAGCTGCGCGGCCGCGCCCGCCCCCGGCCTCACCCTCGGCGCCCTCGGGCCCGAAGGGCTGGCACAGGTCGGCCGCGCCCCCGGCGGCCCTGCCGCGGAAGTGTTGCACGCAACCCCGGCCCTGAGGCACACTGGCGAGGTGGTCGCGGCACCGGCCTGCGGATATGCCGACGCGCGCATCGGGGCCGGCTGGACGGCCGAATGGTACATCAGGGACGCAAGACGCCGCAGGCTGTTAACGTGTCGTTGAATCTGCCCGTGCAGAGATTATGTTAGGCACGAACGCGCCGGCCCTGCGGGGACCGGCGGAAACCCGTTCTTCTGGAGGACGCCTTGGGCAACGCGAAGAACCTCGCCTTCTGGGCGATTGTGATCCTGCTGCTGGTCGCACTATTCAATGTATTCAATTCGGGCGGCCCCGGCACGCGTGCCAACGAGGTATCCTATTCCGACTTCCTGAACAGGGTGGACCAGTCGAAGGTCGCCTCGGTTCAGATTGACGGCGAGACGATTCGAGCGCGAGATAACGACGGCACCCAGTACGAGGTCGTGCAGCCCCGCTCCTCCGACGTGGTCGAGCAGCTCCGCCAGCACGGGGTGGACATCACCGTTGTGCCGCAGGAGCGCTCGAACCTCATGTCGACCCTGTCCTTCTGGCTGCCGATGCTGCTCCTGATCGGGGTGTGGATCTTCTTCCTCAACCGCATGCAGGGCGGCGGGCGCGGCGCCATGGGCTTCGGCAAGTCCAAGGCCAAGCTGCTCACCGAGCGCTCCGGCCGCGTCACCTTCGACGATGTCGCGGGCATCGACGAGGCGAAGGAGGAGCTCGAGGAGATCGTCGAGTTCCTGCGCGACCCGCAGAAATTCTCCCGCCTCGGCGGCAAGATCCCGAAGGGCGCGCTGCTCGTCGGCCCCCCGGGCACCGGCAAGACGCTGCTCGCCCGCGCCATCGCGGGCGAGGCAGGTGTGCCCTTCTTCACCATCTCGGGCTCCGACTTCGTGGAAATGTTCGTCGGTGTCGGCGCGAGCCGCGTGCGCGACATGTTCGAGCAGGCGAAGAAGAACGCCCCCTGCATCGTGTTCATCGATGAGATCGACGCCGTCGGCCGCCACCGCGGCGCCGGCTACGGCGGCGGCAACGACGAGCGCGAGCAGACCCTGAACCAGCTCCTCGTCGAGATGGACGGTTTCGAGGCCAACGAGGGCGTGATCCTCATCGCGGCCACCAACCGCCCCGACGTGCTCGACCCCGCGCTGCTGCGCCCCGGCCGCTTCGACCGCCAGATCCAGGTGCCGAACCCGGACATCAACGGCCGCTCGCGCATCCTCGAGGTGCATGCCCGCAAGACGCCCCTGGCCCCGAACGTCGACCTCAAGGTCATCGCCCGCGGCACGCCCGGCTTCTCCGGCGCCGACCTCGCCAACCTGGTGAACGAGGCCGCCCTCACCGCCGCGCGCTCCGGCAAGCGCTTCGTGACCATGGAAGATTTCGAATCCGCCAAGGACAAGGTGATGATGGGTGCCGAGCGCCGCTCCCTCGCCATGACCGAGGACGAGAAGAAGCTCACCGCATATCACGAGGCCGGCCATGCCATCGTGGGGCTCAACGTCCCCCAGCATGACCCGATCCACAAGGCGACCATCATCCCGCGGGGCCGCGCCCTCGGCCTCGTGCTCTCGCTGCCGGAGCGCGACCAGCTCTCCGTCACCAAGACCAAGTACAAGTCCAAGGTCGCGATGGCGATGGGCGGCAAGGTGGCCGAGGAGCTGATCTTCGGCGAGGACAACGTCACCTCCGGTGCCGCGTCCGACATCCAGCAGGTCACCCGCATCGCCCGCGCGATGGTGACCCAGTTCGGCATGTCCGAGGCGCTCGGCAACATCGACTATGCCAACGAGCGCGAGAGCTACCTCGGCCCCACCGGCAACGGCACCAACGCGGCGCCGGACACCCAGCAGGTGATCGACCACGAAGTGCGCAAGATCGTCGAGGAAGGCTACGCCACCGCGCGCCGCATCCTCACCGAGAAGCACGGCGACCTCGAGCGCCTGGCCCGCGGCCTGCTGGAATACGAGACGCTGACGGGTGACGAGATCACCCGCGTCATCGCCGGCGAGCGGCTGAACCGCGGCGATGATTCGGTGCCGCCGCCGCCGGGCGGCATCTCCGGGGTGATCTCCATGCCCAAGGCCGGCAAGCCGCGGCCCAAGCCGGGCGAAGGCGGGATGGAACCCCAGCCGAACTGATCCGTCGATGGGCGGGGCGCAGGGACAGGCGTGGAACCCGGCAGAATACGGCCGATTCACCGACCTGAGGCTGCGCCCCGCCCTCGACCTTCTCGCCCGCGTGCCGGCAGACCTGCCGCCGGGCGAGGTGGTGGACCTCGGATGCGGGGCAGGGGCGGTGGGCCCCGCGCTGCGCGCCCGTTTCCCCGACCGGCCCCTCACCGGGCTCGACCTCTCTCCCGACATGATCGCGAAGGCTGCCGCGACCGGTGCCTACGACCGCACGCTGGAGGCGGATATCGGCGCCTGGGCGCCGGAGCGCCCGGCGCTGGTGTTCTCCAACGCTGCCCTGCAATGGCTGCCGGAGCACCTTGCAGTGATGGCCCGCATCCCCGCCGCGCTGCAGCCCGGCGCCACCTTCGCGGTGCAGATGCCCGACCAGGCGCGGGCGCCCTCGCACGGCAGCTTGCGCGAAACCGCCGCCCGGCTCTTCCCCGACCGCTTCGACTGGCGGGGCTGGCGGCCGCCCGTCGCCCCCGCCGCGACCTACTTCGGGGCGCTGTCCGGATACGGCGTGCCTGACATCTGGGAGACCCGCTACATGCAGCGCCTCGGCCCGGTGGCCGAGGGCCACCCGGTGCGCCACTTCACCGGCTCCACCGCCGCACTCCCCATCCTCGCGAAGCTCGACGACGCCGAGCGCCGCCGCTTCCTCGCCGCCTGGGACGAAGCGCTCGCCGCGCCCTACCCGCCGCTGGCCGACGGCTCGGTGCTCTTCCCCTTCAGCCGACTGTTCATCGTGCTCACCCGCGCCTGAGCCGCAGGGGCGAGAATGCGCTTGCGGGAGAAAGTTTCCGATGCGAAACAGGCGTCGCCGGCGGCCGCCGAAGCGCCGTTTTCAGACCCCGTGCCAGCAGGAGAGAGCGTTCATGGCCCAGAGGACCGATATCGAGATCGCGCGCGAGGCGAAGAAGCTGCCGATCGGCGAGGTTGCGGCCACGCTCGGCATCCCCTGGGAAGACCTCATCCCCTACGGCCATGACAAGGCGAAGCTCTCCGCCGGCTACATCGCCGGGCTGAAGGACCGCCCGCGCGGCAAGCTCATCCTTGTGACGGCGGTGAACCCTACCCCGGCCGGCGAGGGCAAGACCACCACCACCGTGGGCCTGGGTGACGGGCTGCGCGCCGTGGGCAAGAACGCCGTGGTGTGCATCCGCGAGGCCTCGCTCGGCCCCTGCTTCGGCATGAAGGGCGGGGCGGCCGGCGGCGGCTACGCCCAGGTCGTGCCGATGGAGGAGATGAACCTCCATTTCACCGGCGATTTCCACGCCATCACCACGGCGCACAACCTGCTCGCCGCGATGATCGACAACCACATCCACTGGGGCAACGCGCTCGACATCGACCCCCGCCGCGTCACCTGGCGCAGGGTGCTGGACATGAACGACCGCGCCCTGCGCAACGTGGTCACCAGCCTCGGCGGCCCGGCCAACGGGGTGCCGCGCGAAAGCGGCTTCGACATCACGGTCGCCTCCGAGGTGATGGCCATCCTCTGCCTCGCCACCGACCTCGCCGACCTCGAGCGCCGCCTCGGCGACATCATCATCGGCTATCGGCGCGACCGCAGCCCGGTGACCGCGCGTGACCTGCAGGCCGATGGCGCGATGACCGTGCTCCTGCAGCAGGCCATGCAGCCCAACCTCGTGCAGACGCTGGAGAACACCCCGGCCTTCGTGCACGGCGGCCCCTTCGCCAACATCGCGCATGGCTGCAACTCGGTGATCGCCACCGAGACCGCCCTGCGCCTCGCCGACTACGTGGTGACGGAGGCGGGCTTCGGTGCCGACCTCGGCGCCGAGAAATTCATGAACATCAAGTGCCGCAAGGCCGGGCTCGCGCCCGACGCAGTGGTGATCGTCGCCACAGTGCGGGCGCTGAAGATGAACGGCGGCGTGGCCAAGGCCGATCTGGGCAGCGAGAACGTGGCGGCGGTGAAATCCGGCTGCGCCAACCTCGCCCGCCACATCGAGAACGTGAAGAAGTTCGGCGTGCCCGCCATCGTGGGCATCAACCATTTCGTCACCGACACCGAGGCCGAGCTGGAGGCCGTGCAGCAGTTCTGCCGCCAGTTCGGCGTGGAAGCGGTGGTGAACCGGCACTGGGCCGAGGGCTCGGCCGGCATCGCCGGCATGGCGGAGAAGGTGGTGGAGCTGGCCGAGCACAGCGCGCGCAACTTCAGCCCCATCTACCCCGACGACATGAGCCTGTTCGACAAGATGGACACCGTGGCCCGCGAGATCTACCGCGCCGACGGCGTGGTGGCCGATGAGCGGGTGCGCGCCCAGCTCCGCGCCTGGGAAGAGGCGGGCTACCGCGACCTGCCGGTCTGCATGGCCAAGACCCCCTATTCCTTCACCGCCGACCCCACGCGCGGCGGCGCGCCCACCGGCTTCACCATCCCGGTGCGCGAGGTGCGCCTCTCGGCCGGGGCGGGCTTCGTGGTGGCGATCTGCGGCGACATCATGACCATGCCGGGCCTGCCGCGGGAGCCTGCCGCCGAGCGCATCCGCCTCGATGCGGACGGCAACATCGAAGGGCTGTTCTGAGCCCGCCATCCCCCCTATAACCCGGTCACGGCCCGCGGCGCCTGTCGCGGGCCGTTGCCTGTGACAGGAGGATGTGATGGCCGCAGAGATCATCGACGGAAAGGCCTTCGCGGCCGGTTTGCGCAGCCGTGTCGCCGCCGGCGTCGCCGCCATGAAGGAGGCGCATGGCCTCACCCCCGGCCTCGCGGTCGTGCTGGTGGGCGAGGATCCGGCGAGCCAGGTCTACGTGCGCAACAAGGGCAGGCAGACGGTGGAATGCGGCATGCTCTCCTTCGAGCACCGCCTCTCCGCCGAGGCCTCCGAGGCCGAGATCCTCGACACCGTGGCCCGGCTCAATGCCGATCCGCAGGTGCATGGCATCCTCGTGCAGCTGCCGCTGCCGGCCCATGTCGACGCCGAGAAGGTGATCAACAGCATCGACCCGGCGAAGGACGTGGACGGGTTCCACATCTCCAACGCCGGCCTGCTCGCCACCGGGCAGAAGGCCATGGTGCCCTGCACGCCGCTGGGCTGCCTGATGATGCTGCGCGACCGGCTGGGCAGCCTCTCGGGCCTGCACGCGGTGGTGATCGGGCGCTCCAACATCGTCGGCAAGCCGATGGCGGCCCTGCTGCTGCGCGAGAGCTGCACCGTGACCGTGGTGCATTCGCGCAGCCGCGACATCGAGGCGCTGTGCCGGCAGGCCGACATTCTCGTGGCCGCCGTGGGCCGCCCGCGCATGGTGACCGCCGACTGGGTGAAGCCCGGCGCCACGGTGATCGACGTGGGCATCAACCGCATCGACGCCGGCGAGGGCAAGACCCGGCTGGTGGGCGACGTGGACTTCGACAGCGTGGCGCCCGTGGCCGGCGCCATCACCCCGGTGCCGGGCGGCGTGGGGCCGATGACCATCGCCTGCCTGCTCGCCAACACGCTCACCGCCTGCGCGCGCGCCAATGGCCTGCCCGAGCCGGAAGGCCTCGCGGCCTGAGCCTGTCCCGGGCACGGGTTGTGCCCGCCGCCGTGGCGGGTACACTCCGGGGCTCATTCGCAGCTGCACAATTCGCAGAGGACTCCCCGCATGGAAAAACGCCCGCTCGGACGCTCATCGCTCGAGGTCTCCGTCCTCGGCCTCGGCACCATGATGTTCCACACCCAGATCGACCGCGACGGCGCCTGGGCCCAGATGGACCGCTGCCTCGACGCCGGTTGCGACTTCTTCGACACCGCCGAGATCTACCCGATCCCGCCGAAGGCCGAGTATGTCGGCCGCTCCGAGGAATTCATCGGCGAATGGATGAAGGAGCGCGGCACCCGCGAGCGCATCCTGCTCGCCACCAAGGTGGCGGGCCGCAACGACGACAACCATTGGATCCGCGAGGGCCGCACGCCCCGCGTTTCGGCCCGTGACATCGAGGAGGCCGTGGAGGCCAGCCTCGCCCGCCTGCAGACCGACGTGATCGACCTCTACCAGATCCACTGGCCGGACCGGCAGTCGCCCCGCTTTGCCAACGACCGCTACGGCTTCGTGCCCTTCGCCGATGACTGGGTGCCGCTGGAAGAGGCGGTGGCCGCCATGGGCCGGCTGATCGCCGCCGGCAAGATCCGCACCTGGGGCCTGTCGAACGACACGCCCTGGGGCACGATGAAATGCATCCAGGTGGCCGAGGCCCTCGGCGTCGACCGCCCGGTGAGCGTGCAGAACCCCTATTCGCTGCTCAACCGCATCTACGAGTACGGGCTCGCCGAGGTGGGGATGATGGAGGACGTGGGCCTGCTCACCTACTCGCCGCTGGCGCAGGGCTACCTCTCCGGCAAGTACCTCGACGGCCAGGTGCCCGAGGGCGCGCGCAAGAGCTTCATGGGCGAGCGGATGACCCGCTACGAGGGCCCCTCCACCGAGCACGCCATCCGCGGCTACCTCGAGGTGGCCGGCGATTTCGGCCTCGACCCGAACGCGATGGCGCTGCGCTGGAGCGTCTCCAAGCCCTTCGTGGCCTCGTCGATCTTCGGGGCGGCGAACATGCGCCAGCTCGAGCTGATCATCGACTGCCTGGAGATCGAGTGGACCGACGAGCTCGACGCCGCGGTGAACGCCGTCCACGCACGCTGGCCGAACCCCGCGCCCTGAGCGGCCCTCGGAAGCAGGCCGCCGGATGACAGCGCCGCGCCCGGGATGCCCGGGCGCGGCGTTTTCCTGTGCGGGTCCGCCTCGCACGGAGGGCGGGGCGGCGGCCCGCAATGCGCGGGGGATGCCCGTTTCCCCGGGGCCGCGGCCCGAATGACGGTGATCCGCGCGCCAGCGGGCATGCCGCGGCTCCGGTGCCGGGATGCCTGCGCCCGGCCTCAGCGCGGCTGCGCGGGGTACCAGGGCCGGGCGCCGGGGGCGGCGTCGTCCTGCTCGAAACAGGGCAGGGGGTCGGTGATCTCGTAGTAGCTGCCCTTGTCGGCGGTGTAGATGTGGCGCTCCAGCCGCAGCGCCGGGCCGCTGTGCACGGCGGCGGCGGACACGGCGAGGCGCGTCGCGCCCTCCGGCCGCCAGAACAGGAAGGCGCCGCAGCCGCCGCAGAAGCCGCGCTCAAAGCCCGGCGAGGAGCGGTGCCAGCGCAGCGCCTCGCCGCTGATCCGGGCCTCCGAGAGCGCCGCGCTGGCCCAGAAATGCCCGGAGGAGGCCCGGCACTGGCCGCAGTGGCAGGCCACCACCGCGGTGCTCTCCAGCCTGCCCTCGAAGCGCACGCCGCCGCAGGGGCAGCCGCCGGAACAGCTCGGATCGTTCATCCTCGGACCCTCCGTCAGGCCGCCTGCGCGGCGAGGGGAATGCACAGCATCGGCCGGCCGATGACCACGGCGCGGGCCCCGGGCGCCATCAGCCCGGCCAGCGGCGGGCGCCGGCAGTCGAGCCCGCCGGTGTAGGTGCCGAAGGCCGGCATGATCAGCCGTGCCGCATCGCTCAGGAAACATGGCCGGCTGAGCGCCCGCCCGGCGAGGCTGAGGCGGATCTTCGGGTGCCAGTGTCCGGAGATTTCCCCCGAAGCCCCGGCCTGCGCGATGTGGCGGAAGGTGAGCGGCCCCAGCGCAAGCTCGGGCAGGGCGGTGCCGCCGGGCCCCGCGGGGTCGTGGTTGCCGCTGATCCACACCCATTCGGCGCGGGCGGTGAGGCGGGCGAGCAGGGCGCGTTCCTCCGCCTCCAGCGCCTCGGCGGCGCTGTCATCGTCGAAACTGTCGCCGAGCGCCACGACCGTGCGCGGCGCGCAGGCCGCGATCTCGGCCTCGAACCGGGTGAGGGTGTCGCGCGTCTCGTAGGGCGGCAGCAGGGCGCCGCCGCGCCGGGCGGTGCGCTCCGCCCGGCCGAGGTGCAGGTCGGCCACGCAGAGCAGCCGCTGCTCCGGCCACCACAGCGTGCCGGCGGCGCGGGCCTCCAGCCGGCAGCCGGCGAGGGAGAGAGTGACGGGGGGCGTGTCCTGCATCATGCGCGCACGAAACAGGAACACGCCCCGGTTTGCAAGCGGTTTCGCCCGCTCACTGCCCCTCGCCGAGATCGGCCGCGATCTGCAGCGGCGCGGCCTGTCCGGCAAGGCGCGAGCGGTAGACATGCAGCCCCTCCACCACGCGCATCACGTAGTTGCGCGTCTCGGAGAAGGGGATGGTCTCGATCCAGTCGATCATGTCGACGCCGGGTCGGCGCGGGTCGCCGAACTGGGTGATCCAGCTCTCCACCCGCGAGGGCCCGGCGTTGTAGCCCGCCGCGGCCAGCGGCACGGAGCCGAACTTCGCCAGCAGCTCCGCGAGATAGGTCTGGCCCAGCGTGGCGTTGTACTGCCAGTCGGAGGTGAGGCGGGCGGCCGAGTAGCCCACGCCGATATCGCGCGACACCTTCTGCGCCGTGCGGGGCATGAGCTGCATCAGCCCGCGCGCGCCCACCGGGCTCACCGCGTTCTGGTTGAACTCGCTCTCCTGCCGGGCGATGGCGAGTGCCAGCTCCGGGCGCACCGGCCCGCGCATGGCGGCGAGGTCGGTCACCGGGTAGTAGGTGTTCATCAGCACCACGCCCTTGCCCGCCGCGACCTTCGCCGCGCGCACCGCCACATGCGGGTAGCCCAGGTCGAGCGCCATCCGGGTGATGGCGGCGAGCTCGTCCGGGTCGGTCTCGTAGCGGGCGAGCTGCACGAGGAACTGCCACACCCGGCCGGGCTCGTTGGCGTAGTGGAACATCAGCGCGGCACGGCCGGAGGAGCGGCGCATGAAATCGGCGTTGCGCCAGTCCGCCCCGCGCGTGGAGCCGGAGAGGGCGGCATCGGCGGGCAGCCCGGCGCGTTCGGCGGCGAGCTGGCCGTAGAAGCTGGTCTGGTAGCGCGCGGCGTCCTGGTAGGCGGCGCGGGCGGCGGAGCGGTTGCCGAGCGCCTCCTCGGCGCGGCCCATCCAGTAGCCGGCGCGGCCGACGCTGATCGGCGTGTCCACGTGGTTGCGGAACTTGGTGAAATGCGCCAGCGCAGCCTGGGGGTTGCCCAGCTTGCGCAGGGCGAGCCAGCCGGCAAACCACTCCAGCTCCTCGAAATCGCCGCCGGTGCTCATGTAGTGGTTGGCCGCGATCCGGTAGGCGGTGGCGTTGTCGCCCCGGCGCATGGCCCGGTGGGCGAGCGACAGCCGCCGCGGCGCCCAGGCCGAGGGCCGGCCGAGGGCCACGGCGGAGGTGGACTGCTGCAGGATCAGCACTTCCGCATCGTCCCAGCGGTCGCGGCGCAGGCGCCACTGGAACCGGTCATAGGCAAGGCCGGAGTCGTTCACCAGCTGCGCCGGCACCGCGGCGATGAAACCGTCCACCCCGTTGCGGTCCTCGCGCAGGGCGATGCGGGCGCGCGCCAGCGCCACCTGGCCGGGCGAGGCATAGGGGTAGGTGGCCTCGGCCTCGGCGAACTCGCCTTCCCAGATCAGGTGGTCGAGCCGCGCATCGCTCCACTGCGCCACCACGGAGGGATATTTCGCGAGATAGGCCGCGCGCTCGGAGGGGGTGAGGTCGAGCTGCGCCCAGGCGGCGATGATCGCATCCTGCGCGCCAAGCCTGTCGCCCTCGCGCATCAGCGCGTCGGAGAGGCGGATGGCGCCGGTGCCGGTGGTGGGCGCGCTGCCGGCGAAGAAGGCCTTCACCTGCGCGGTGGAGAGATCGGCCGGCATCTTGCGCTCGGCATTGGCGCGCACCGCCTCCAGACGCGGCCAGTCGGCGTGGGAGGCGAGGAAATCGGCATACTCGCTCCACACCCCGTCGTCGGAGGCGAGGCGCAGCCAGGTGGCGATGTCGCGGGCCGCGGGGTCGGCCGCCTGGCGGGCATAGCCGTCGGCCTGGGGCCAGTTGTCGGTGCGGGCCGCGTCGAGGATGGCCGAGGCGACGGCGCCGTCGGAGGGGGCGACCTCGGCGAGGGCCGCGGAGCCGGGGAGCGTGGCATACGCTGCGGCAAACGCCGCTGCCATGCGGAGACGTGGAATCATGGAACCTGTCCTGCCTGTAGGATTTCGGAGCACTCTAGCAGGTCTGAAGCGCGCCGTCGCGGGGGCCATGGGCCGTCTTGCGGGCGGACGCGAAGGCGGGTAGGTTCCCCCGTCCCGCCAAAGGGCGGTGTTCCGGGGGTGCCGAGGCCGGTGCCCCGTGAAACCGGGCTCAATCAAGAGGTCAGCCATGTTCAGAGGTTCCATTCCCGCGCTCGTCACCCCGTTTTCCGGCGGCAAGGTGGACGAAAAAGCGCTGAAGGAGCTGGTGGAGTGGCACGTGGCCGAGGGCTCGCACGGGCTCGTCGCCGTCGGCACCACCGGCGAGACCCCCACGCTCAGCCACGAGGAGCACCGCCGGGTCATCGAGATCTGCGTCGAGACCGCGGCCGGCCGCATCCCGGTGATCGCGGGCGCGGGCTCGAACAACACCGCCGAGTCCGTCGGGCTGATGGAATTCGCGAAGTCGGTGGGGGCGGATGCCGCCCTCGTCGTCACGCCCTATTACAACAAGCCCAGCCAGCGCGGCATGATCGCGCATTTCACCGCGCTGCATGACGCGGTGGAGCTGCCGATCATCATCTACAACATCCCCGGCCGCTCGGTGGTCGACATGACCCCCGAGACCATGGGCGAGCTCGCGAAGCTGCCGCGCATCATCGGCGTGAAGGACGCGACCGGCAAGATCGAGCGCGTCTCCCAGCAGCGCATCACCTGCGGCACCGATTTCATCCAGCTCTCCGGTGAGGACGCGACCGCGCTCGGCTTCAACGCCCATGGCGGCGTGGGCTGCATCACGGTCACCGCCAACGTGGCGCCGAAGCTCTCGGCCGAGTTCCAGAACGCCTGCCTCGACGGCGACTATGCCCGCGCGCTCACCTACCAGGACAAGCTGATGCCGCTGCATGCCGCCCTGTTCGTCGAGCCGAACCCGGCCGGCGCGAAATACGCGCTCTCGCTGCTGGGCAAGTGCTCGCCCGAGCTGCGCCTGCCGATGGTCGAGCTCACCGACGCCACCAGGGCGCAGGTGCGGGCCGCGATGGAGCATGCCGGCCTGATCTGAGCGGAATACGCCCCGCGGGCCGCTTGCCGCGGGGCGCGTTCCCGACTATCTGTGCGCGATGGCGCAGAAGAAGAAATCAGACCCGAACAGCCGCGTGGCCGCCGAAAACCGGAAGGCCCGGCACAACTATTTCATCGAGGACGACCTCGAGGCCGGAATCATGCTCGCGGGTTCCGAGGTGAAGAGCCTGCGCGAGGGCCGGGCCAACATCGCCGAGAGCTATGCCACCGTGGAGGGCGGCGAGCTCTGGCTCATCAACGCCTACATCCCCGCCCTGCTGCAGGCCCAGACCTGGGGTCACGAGGAGCGCCGCCGCCGCAAGCTGCTGGTGCACAAGCGCCAGCTCGCCCGGCTCTGGCAGGGGATCGGGCGCGAGGGCATGACCCTCGTCCCCCTCAAGCTTTACTTCAACGAGAAGGGCATCGCGAAGCTCCAGCTCGGCGTCGCCAAGGGCAAGAAGTTGGCCGACAAGCGCGACACCGAGAAGCAGCGCGACTGGAACCGCCAGAAACAGCGCCTGCTGCGCGAGCGGGGCTGAACCGCCGCCCCTTCCGGCAGGACGGGCCGCCCGGATGGGCGGCCCTTTTCGTGTGCGCCTGCCGGCACCGGGGCCGGACCGGGCTTACGCCTCCGCGAGCTCCGGCCTGGGGCTCAGCGCCTCAAGCGCCGCCGCCCCGGCCAGCACCGCGAGCGCGGCGCGCGCCACCTCGGCGCCCTTCACCCGGAAATGCTCGCGGAAGAAGGCGGAATGCTCGGCGCTGTTGTGGAAATGATGCGGCGTGAGCACGGCCGAGAGCACCGGCACGTCGCTGTCCATCTGCGCGCGCATCAGCCCGTCGATCACCGCGGAGGCCACGAAATCATGCCGGTAGATGCCGCCGTCGACGACGAAGGCCGCCCCGATCACCGCGGCATGGCGCCCGCCGCGCGCGATGCGCCGCGCCAGAAGCGGGATCTCGAAGGCGCCCGGCGTGTCGAACACATCCACGGCCACGCCGCCGGGGCGCAACCGGTCGAGCTCGGCCAGCAGCCCGGCGCGCGCCTCGTCGACGATATCGGCGTGCCAGCGCGCCTGGATGAAGGCGATGCGAAGGGGAGAGGGGGTCGTGGTCATATCCGTTTTCCTTTCGTCCGACCGTGACCCAAGGCGCAAACGGAAAGGCCCCGCACGCGCCGTTGCCGGCCCGCCCGGGCTGTCCGCTCTCTTCCATCCGGACTGTGACCGTCGGCTCCGGAATCGCACCGGATCTGCTTGTCCCCCGTGCCGAAACCGGCCCGGGGCGCTCGCGGGCTTCGGGTCTCCCCGTTACCGCCGGTGGGGAATTTCACCCCGCCCTGAGAACGCGCTCGCCGGCGCCTCATTGCACCGGGAGCGGCGCCGACTATACCTAAGGGAGAACGGGAGACAAGCATGACCGACCTGCCTTCGCCGGCCCGGCTCTTCGCCGCGATGGACGCCACATGGGCGCCGCTGGAAACCCTCGACACGCAGAGCTGGCGCCTGCGCCGCGGCGGGGGCGGGGGCAAGCGCGTCTCCGCCGCCACGCCCCTGGGCCCGCTGGCCGACCCCGCCTCCGCCATCGCCTGCGCCGAGGCCTCGATGCAGGCGATGGGCCAGCCCTGTCTGTTCCGCCTCTCTGCCGCGGATGCGGCGCTCGACGCCGCGCTGGAGGCGCGTGGCTACGGCGTGGTCGACCGGACGGTGATCTATGCCGCCCCGGCCGGGGCCCTCGCCCCGGCCGACCCCATGGGCCATGCCGCGATCGTGAGCGACGCGCCGCTGGCCCTGATGGCCGAGATCTGGGAGGAAGGCGGCATCGGCCCCGGCCGCCTCGCGGTGATGGCCCGCTCGGGGCAGAGCCGGGCCTATCTGCTGGGCCGGCTCGGAGACCGGGGCGTGGCCGCCGGCTTTGTGGCGTCGAGCGGCGACATCGCCATGCTGCACGCCCTGGAAGTGCGCCCCTCGGCGCGTCGGGCCGGGCAGGGGCGCAATCTCGTGGGGGCGGCAGCGGGCGTGGCACGGCGCGCCGGCGCCCCGGTGCTGGCCCTCGCGGTGACCGAGGCCAACCGCGGCGCCCGCGCCCTCTACGAAGGCCTGGGAATGACGGAATGCGCCCGCTACCACTACCGCATGGCGCCAGAGGGAGAGACCCGATGACCGAAGAGCTGCCCACCGCGCTGAACCTGCCCCCGGCAGACCCGCTGCCCGAGGATACGGCGGCCTATTTCGCGCTCTGCGAGGAAAAGCTGGGCCTGGTGCCCAACGTGCTGCGCGCCTATGCCTTCGCGCCGGAAAAGCTGCGCGCCTTCACCACGCTCTACAATGACCTCATGCTGGGCGAGAGCGGGCTGAGCAAGCTGGAGCGCGAGATGATCGCCGTGGTCGTCTCCTGGGTGAACCGCTGCCACTACTGCCTCGTGGCGCATGGTGCGGCGGTGCGCGCCCTCTCGGGCGACCCCGCCCTCGGCGAGGCGCTGGTGACGAACTACCGCATGGCGCAGGGGCTCACCCCCCGCCAGCGCGCGATGCTCGACTTCGCCGTGAAGATGGCCGAGGAAAGCCACCGCATCGAGGAGCCGGACCGCGAGGCCCTGCGCGCCGCCGGCTTCACCGACCGCGACATCTGGGACATCGGCGCCGTGGCCTCGTTCTTCGCGATGACCAACCGCATGGCCTCGGCCACCGCCATGCGCCCCAATCCCGAGTATCACGGGCAGGCGCGATGAGCCTCCGCCTGCGTCTCCGCGGCTCTGCCGCGGCCCTGCTGATGCCCGCCTTCCTCGCCCCGCCCGCCGCCCTCGCCCTGCCGGTGAGCGCGCCGGAGGGCGCTGTCGTCACCTGGTCGGACGGCCCGCGCGAGGGCGCCTTTCCGGTGCCCGAGGCCCCGGTCGCCGCCGGAGACACCCCGCCCGCACCGCTGGAGGGCCAGGTGGAGACCGAGGTCTGGCGCTTCGATGACACCGAGGCGGAACCGGCGGCGCTGCTGGAGGGCCCGCGCGCCGCGCTCGCCGGCATGGGCTACACCGAACGCTACGAGTGCTCCGCGCTCGCCTGTGGCGGCTTCGACTTCCGCTTCGCCCTGCCGCTGGTGGGCGCACCGGAGATGGAGGTGGACCTCGGTCTCTACCATTACGTGGCGCTGGAAATGGGGCCGGAGCGGGTCGTGCTCTTCGCCTCGCGGGCAGGCAGCGCCGGCTACGTGCAGGTGACGTCCGTGCTCACCACGCCGCCTCCCGCCCCCGCGACCACACCCGGCGGTGAAGGGGAGGGCACGCCCGTGCCTGCGCCCGTTGCCGCCGCCGGACCCGGTGCGCCGCCCGTCGCCGCCACCCTGCTCGCGGAACTGCGCCGCGACGGACGCGCCCTGCTGCCGGGCATCGATTTCGCCACCGGAAACTCCGGCGTGTTGCCCGGCTCCGCGCCCGCCATCGCCGCGCTCGCCGGAATGCTGGAGGCCGACCCGGACCTTCAGGTGGTCATCGTGGGCCATACCGACGCCACCGGCGGGCTGGAGGCGAATCTCGCGCTCTCCCGCTCCCGGGCCGAGGCGATCCGCACCCTCCTGCTGCGCGACCACGGCATAGCCGCCGGGCGGGTGGAGGCCCGGGGCGTGGGCCCGCTCTCGCCCCTCACCAACAACGCTACCGACGCCGCACGCGCCCGCAACCGCCGGGTGGAGATCGTGCTGCAGTAGCCCGGAACGCGAAGCGCCCGGAGGGGGGTCCTCCGGGCGCTTCGTCTGTGGTTCTCGCTGTCCCCCGGCCGACTTCGCGGCCGCGTCGGTATCAGTGCAGCTTCCGGGCCGTCTCGGCGATGGAGGCGTCGACCAGGGCATTGGCCTGATCGGCCGGCATGCGGGTCTTCATCACCTCGGCGGCGGCGGCCACGGCGACGGAGATCGCCCGGTCGCGCACCTGGCGCAGCGCCTCGGCCTCGGCCGTGGCGATCTGGTCCTCGGCGGCGCGCAGGCGGCGGGCGACCGAACGCTCGAGCTCCTCGCGGCCCTCGGCGGCGGCGGCACGGGCCTCCTCACGCGCGGAGGTCACGATGTCCTCGGCCAGGCGCTCCACTTCCTTCTGCTTGCGCTCGTAGGAGGCGAGCAGGGTCTGGGCTTCCTCGCGAAGCTGGCGGGCTTCCTCGATCTCGGCGCGGATATGGGCCGCGCGGCCGTCGAGGATGCCGGCCACCTTCGCCGGAACCTTCACCCAGAGCAGGATGCCCACGAAGATGAAGAAGGAGACGGCGACCAGCAGGTTGGTGTCCAGGATAAGGTCCATCTCGGCTCTCCTCAGCTCACGCGCTGCTTGACGGCGGCCGAGATGGCGGCCTCGTCCTGGGCGGCGGGGAGCAGGGCCGCGACGATGGCCTGGGCCGTGTCGGTCGCGACGGTTTCGACGGCCTCGAGCGCGCCGTCACGGATCTCGGCGATGCGCTTCTCGGATTCGGCGGTGCGGGCGGCGATCTCGGCATCGGCCTTGGCGATGGCGGCGTCGAGCTCCTTCTGGACCTCGGCACGGGCCTCCGCGGCAATGGTCTGGGCCTCGGCGCGCGCGGCGTTCAGCGCGGCGGTGTAGGAGACCTCGGCCTCCTCTGCACGGCGCTTGAGGTCGGCGGCCTGATCGAGATCGTCGGCAATCGCGTCGGCCCGGTCCTCTATCACCGAGGAAATCCGGGGCAGGGCGATGCGGCTCATCAGGAAATAGAGCAGAACGAGGGCGACCACGAGCCAGAAGATCTGGCTGTCCCAGTTCGAGAAGTCGAGCTGTGGCAGACCGCCCGAGGCATGCGGCTCGGCCGCCTCGTGGATCAGCTCTTCTGCGGTTTCAGTGGCCATTGCGGTCTCCGGAAACGGGGTCGGCCGCAGCATGCGGCCCGGCAGAAACGTCACCCGCCCTGGTCGTCAGGCGGCGGGCTTGCCGGCGACCCCCCTGAGGAAGGTCGCCGGTTTGGCGCGTCTTTATCAGACGGCGAAGAGCAGCAGCATCGCGACCACGAGGCCGAAGATGCCGAGTGCTTCGGCGAAGGCCAGACCGATGAAGAGGGTCGCGGTCTGTTCCTTGGCGGCGGCCGGGTTGCGCAGGGCGCCGTTCAGGAAGGAGGCGGCGACGTTACCGACACCGATGCCAGCACCAGCCAGGGCAAGGCAGGCGATACCAGCGCCGAGATACTTGCCGAGGGCGGCAGCAGCTTCGAGTTCCATGTTCATTCTCCTCAGGTTGGCTGAACTCTTCTTGGAAGGGGCAGGCGATCACTCAGTGCATGTGCAGGGCGTCGTGCAGGTAGACGCAGGTGAGGATCGCGAAAACATAGGCCTGGATGAAGGCGACGAGGAACTCGATCGCGGTCATGCCCACCATCGCGCCCAGCGGCAGGATGGCGACCGGGCCGAGCCCGCCGGCGATGACCATGGCGGTGAGACCCGCGAAGACCTTCATGACCGCGTGGCCGGCCATCATGTTGGCGCCGAGACGAACCGAATGGCTCACCGGGCGCACGAAGTAGGAAATCAGCTCGATCACGCAGAGGATCGGGCGCAGCCAGCCCGGCGCTTCCTTGGGCCAGAAGAAGCCGAGGAAGGCGGCGCCGTGCTTCACGAAGCCGATCACGGTGACCGAGATGAACACCGCCAGCGCCAGGGTCACCGTCACCGCGATGTGCGAGGTGGGGGTGAAGGCCAGCGGGATCATGCCGAGCACGTTGCAGAACAGGATGAAGACGAAGAGCGTGAAGATGTAGGGGAAATACTTCATCGCCCCCTTGCCGGCCACGTCCTCGACCATGTTGCGCACGAAGCCGTAGAGCAGCTCGGCGATCGACTGGGTGCGCGAGGGCACCAGCGAGCGGCCGCGCGTGCCCAGGATCGTCAGCGCCGCGATGGCCGCCACGGCGATGAACATCCACAGCGTGGAGTTCGTGACGGTGATGAAGGAGATGCTTTCGCCATCGCCGAACAGCGGCTTGATGACGAACTGGTCCATCGGGTGGATGAAGCTGCCCTCATTTGCGTCGCTTGCCACGGTGTCTTCCCTCTCGCTTCAGCGGCCCCCGGAGGCCCTGTCATCTTCAGACGCCGTCGCCGGCGCGGTGTTGTCCTGCGCCGGAACCGGCGCCGTGGTAGGCTGCGCCGTCGCCGGCGCGGTATTCGGCTGCGCCGTTTCCGACGCGTTAAGCTTTTCCTGATACTCCGCGGCGGAGCGCATCATCACGCGCACACCGGCCCCGAAGCCCAGGATGGTAAACAGGATCATGAATGCCGGCAGCGTGCCCGCGAGGGCGTCGATCCCGTATCCTATCCCGCATCCCACACCGACCCCGGAAACGAGGTCGATGACCATTCTCCATGCGAGCTCCAGTCCGGAATAGGAACCCTTTCCCTTCCCGTCCGAAGCCGGCGTCCGGGCCTTCCGCGCCGCCTTTATGCGGGCTTCGAGCCTTTCAAGCCTCTGGTCACTCTTGTCGTCCATAACGCTCCCTTCGGCAAGGCACGCGTCATGTTGCCCGAAACCGAGGCCCTCTCCGCAATGCGGCGGACCATATGGACGGGGGGGTGACCTGTCAAGGCAGACAAATCGGCGTGACTGCGGCCCAAGATATTGAAATTGCAGTGAGTTCCGGAGAGTGCGACGCGCGGGCGCAGGCAGGTGCCCGCGGGTCAGGCCGACGGCGGCGGATTCCCGCGCGGGGGCGGGTGCCGGGGGGCGCGCCCATGCGCCGCAGGGCGTGGCGCGAAACCCCGGGGCAGGGCGGGCGCAGAGAGGGCTTTTCTCCCCCGCGGCGGCAGTCTAGGGCTGGCGCCGGGTGCGGCGGGCGCGCCCGGCAGCGGAGGACCCCACCATGCAGGAGTTGCGCATCGACAGTCTCGGCCACCTGGGTGACGGCATCGCCGCCGGCCCCGACGGCCCGGTGATGGTGCCCTTCGCGTTGCCCGGCGAGCGGGTGCGCGGCGAGATCATCGAGGGCCGCATGCCCGGCGCCGAGATCCTCGAACCCGCGCCGGAACGGGTGGTCCCGCACTGTCCGCAATTCGGCCTGTGCGGCGGCTGCTCGGTGCAGCATCTCGCCGACAGCGCGGTGGAGAGCTGGAAGGCCGAGACCGTGCGCCGCGCCCTCGCGGCCCGGGGGCTCGAGGCCGAGATCGCCGGGGTGGAGACCTCGCCGCCGCTCTCGCGCCGCCGCGCCGTGCTCTCGGCCCGGCGCACCAAGACCGGGGTGACCCTCGGGTTCCACGCCCGCGCCTCCGACCGCCTGGTGCCGGTGGAGGACTGCCGGGTGATCGACCCCGCGCTCTTCGCCGCGCGCGAGGCGGTATCGGCGCTCACCCGGCTCGGCGGCTCGCGCAAGGGCGAGGTGAAGGCGCATCTCACCCTCTCGGACGCCGGCATCGACATCGACCTGCGCGGGGTGAAGCCGCTCGACGGGCCGATGCGCATCGCCGCCGCCGCCCTCGCCGCCGAACACGACCTCGCCCGGCTGAGCTGGGAAGGCGAGGTGGTGGCCGAGCGCCGGCCGCCCGCGATCGCCATGGGCTCGGCATCCGTGGTGCCGCCGCCCGGCGCCTTCCTGCAGGCGACCCGGGCCGGCGAAGCCACGCTCGTCTCGGCCGTCAGCCGCATCCTGAGCGGCATCCCCCAGGTGGCGGACCTGTTCAGCGGCTGCGGCACCTTCACCCTGCCGCTCGCGGCGGGGGCAGACGTGCATGCGGTGGAGGGGGAGGCGAGCCTGCTCGCGGCCCTCGACACCGGCTGGCGCCGCGCGCCCGGCCTGCACCGCGTCACCACCGAGCGGCGCGACCTGTTCCGCCGCCCGCTGGAGGCGGGCGAGCTGAAGCGCTTCGGCGGCGTGGTGATCGACCCGCCCCGCGCCGGCGCCAAGGCGCAGTGCGAGGCGCTGGCGGCGAGCGCCGTGCCGGTGATCGCCGCCGTTTCCTGCAGCCCGGCGAGCTTCGCGCGCGACGCCCGCACCCTCGCCGACGGCGGCTACCGCCTCGGCCCGGTGACCGTGGTCGACCAGTTCCGCTGGACCGGCCACGTGGAGCTGGTGGCGGCCTTCACCCGGGGCTGATCAGGCGCCGATATGGCCGCGGATGCCCCCCGTCTGGCCGCGGTCGCGCAGGATGTGGTCGAGCAGCACGCAGGCCATCATCGCCTCGCCCACCGGCACGGCGCGGATGCCCACGCAGGGGTCGTGCCGGCCCTTGGTGATGATCTCCTCCTGCCCGCCGGACTTCGAGATCGTCCGCCGTGTCTGCAGGATGGAGGAGGTGGGCTTCACCGCGAAGCGCACCACCACCTCCTGCCCGGTTGAGATGCCGCCGAGGATGCCGCCCGCGTGATTCGACATGTAGACCGGCCCGTCGTTGCCCATGCGGATCTCGTCGGCGTTCTCCTCGCCGGTGAGGGCGGCGGCGTTCATGCCCTCGCCGATCTCCACGCCCTTCACGGCGTTGATCGACATCATCGCCGCGGCAAGGTCGGTGTCGAGCTTGCCGTAGATCGGCTCGCCCAGGCCCGCGGGCACGCCGCTCGCCACCACCTCGATCACCGCACCCACCGAGGAGCCCGCCTTGCGCACGCCGTCGAGATATGTCGCCCAGTCGGTCGCGGCCTGCGGATCGGGGGTCCAGAACGGGTTGCGCTCCACCTCCGCCCAGTCGAAGCGGGCGCGGTCGATGCGGTGCGGGCCCATCTGCACCATGCAGCCGCGCAAGGAGAGCCCCGGGGCAAGCACGTTCAGCGCCGCCCGGGCGATGCCCCCCGCCGCCACCCGCGCCGCGGTCTCGCGCGCCGAGGAGCGCCCGCCGCCGCGATAGTCGCGGATGCCGTATTTCTGCCAGTAGCTGATGTCGGCATGGCCGGGGCGGAATTTCTCGGCGATCTCCGAGTAATCCTTGGAGCGCTGGTCGGTGTTGCGGATCATCAGCTGGATCGGCGTACCGGTGGTGCGGCCCTCGAACACGCCGGAGAGGATCTCCACCGCGTCCGCCTCCTGGCGCTGGGTGGTGTAGCGGTTCTGGCCGGGCTTGCGGCGGTCCATCCAGTGCTGGATCTCCTCCGCCGAGACCGGCACGCCCGGCGGGCAGCCGTCGACCGTGGCGCCGAGCGCGGGCCCGTGGCTCTCCCCCCAGGTGGTGACCCGGAACAGCTGACCGAAAGTGTTGTAGGACATGCGCGCGCCTCCGTTTTCGCGCCTCCCTTAGAGCAAAACCGACCCGGATTGAATTACAATCTGGCAAGGGACCGGGCCTTGCCGCGCGCGGGCCGCGACGCAGCCCGGCCTTGCAAATCGGCCGCGCTGCGATAGGGTGCGGTCTGCCTCGGGGGGCCTCATGCAGGCTGAGATGCTCGGACAGAGCGGACCCGTTGAACCTGAACCGGATCGTACCGGCGGAGGGAAGGTCGACGGGCGCTCCGCGCCCGACGCGTGCCTCTCCCGCGCCGGTTGGGAGGATGACATGACCCGACTGCTTCTCGCCTCTGCCGCCGCCGTGCTCACCGCCCTGCCGGCCCTCGCGCAGGAAAAGCCGGTGCTCACCGTCTACACCTATGACAGCTTCACCTCCGAATGGGGCCCGGGCCCGATCATCGAGGAGCGCTTCGAGGCGCAGTGCGGCTGCGACCTCAAGCTGGTGCCCGCCGGCGACGGCGCCGCCCTGCTGGGCCGCCTCAAGCTCGAGGGTGCCCGCACCGATGCGGACGTGGTGCTGGGCCTCGACACCAGCCTCACCGCCGCGGCGCGCGAGACCGGGCTCTTCGCCCCGCACGGCGTGAGCCCCGCGCTCGACCTGCCGGTGGACTGGGACGACGACACCTTCCTGCCCTTCGACTGGGGCTGGTTCGCCTTCGTCTACGACCGCACGAAGCTCGACACCCCGCCCGCGAGCTTCGAGGAGCTGCTCGACGCGCCGGAGGACCTCAAGGTGGTGATCCAGGACCCGCGCAGCTCCACCCCCGGGCTGGGCCTGCTCCTCTGGGTGAAATCCGTCTACGGCGACGAGGCCGAAGCCGCCTGGGCCCGGCTGAAGCCGCATGTCGTCACCGTGACCGCCGGCTGGACCGAGGCCTACGGCATGTTCCTCGAGGGGGAGGCCGACATGGTGCTCTCCTACACCACCTCGCCGGCCTATCACCTGATCGCCGAGGATGACGACACCAAGGCCGCCGCCGTGTTTGCCGAGGGCAACTACCTGCAGATCGAGGTGGCGGGCAGGCTCAAGGACAGCGATCAGCCCGAGCTCGCCGACGCCTTCCTCGCCTTCATGCTCACCGATGCCTTCCAGGACGCGGTGCCGACCACCAACTGGATGTACCCCGCCGTGACCCCGGCCGGCGGCCTGCCGAAGGGCTTCGAGACGCTGGCGAAGCCGGCGAAATCGCTGCTGGTTCCCGCCGATGAGGTGCCGGCACTGCGCGAGGAGGCCCTGGCCGAGTGGCAGGCGGGGCTGGGGAACTGAGCCTCTCTCCCGCCCGGATCGCCGGGGGCGTCGCACTCGCGCTGGTGGTGGCCCTGTGCCTCGGCACGCTGCTGCCGCTGGTGCTGGCGGCCGAGCCCGGGCGCGGCATCGGGCCGGCCGACCGCGCGGCGATCCGCTTCACCCTGTTCCAGGCCACGCTCTCGGCCGGCCTCAGCGTGCTGCTCGCCATCCCGGTGGCGCGGGCGCTGGCGCGGCGGCGCTTCCCGGGGCGCGAGGCGCTGGTCACCCTGCTCGGCGCGCCCTTCCTGCTGCCCACCATCGTGGCCGTGCTGGGGCTGATCGCCATCTGGGGGCGCTCGGGGCTCGCGAGCCGCGCGCTGGGGCTCGCCGGGCTCGGCCCGCTCGATGTCTACGGGCTGGGCGGGGTGCTGCTGGGGCATGTGTTCTTCAACCTGCCGCTGGTCACTCGCATGCTGCTGCAGGGCTGGGGCGCCATCCCGGCCGAGCACTGGCGGCTCGCGGCCCAGCTCGGCATGGGGCCGGGCGCCGTGTTCCGCCATCTCGAGGGGCCGATGCTGCGCGAGGTGCTGCCCGGCGCCTTCCTGCTCGTCTTCCTGCTCTGCTCCACCAGCTTCGCGGTGGTGCTCGCACTCGGCGGCGGGCCGGCGGCCTCCACCGTCGAGCTCGCGATCTACCAGGCGCTGCGCTTCGACTTCGACCTCGGCCGGGCGGCGCTGCTGGGGCTGGTGCAATTCGCCATCTGCCTCGTGCTCGCGGCGGGGCTGCTGGCGCTGGGGCGGCAGGCGGGCTTCGGCCAGGGCCTCGGCGGCCCGGTTGCGCGGCATGACGCGGCCCGCCCGCTCGCCCGCGCCATCGATGCCGGCGCCATCCTGTTCGCCGCAGCCTTCCTGCTGCTGCCGCTCGGCGCGGTGGTGGTGCGCGGGCTGCCGGCGCTCATCGCCGGGCTGCCGGCGCAGGTCTGGCCGGCGCTGCGCGTGTCGCTATCGGTGGCGGTGCCCTCGGCGCTGCTGAGCCTCGCGCTGGCGCTGGCGCTGGCGGGGCTGGTGACCTCGGTGCGCCGCGGCCTGCTGGCGGAAGCGCTCACGCTCATGGGGCTCGCGGCCTCGCCCTTCGTGATCGGCACCGGGCTGTTCCTGGTGCTGAACCCGCTGGTGAACCCGTTCGCGCTCGCCATCCCGGTCACCCTGCTGGTGAACGCGGTGATGAGCCTGCCCTTCGCCATGCGGGTGATGGTGCCGGCCATGCGCCGCGCGCGCGAGGATTACGGCAGGCTGGCCGATTCGCTGGGCATGTCGGGGGTCTCGCGCTTCCGGCTCGCGGTCTGGCCGGCGCTGCGCCGCCCGGCGGGCTTTGCCGGCGGCATCGCCGCGGCCCTCAGCATGGGCGACCTCGGGGTGATCGCGCTCTTCGCCGACCCCGAGACCGCAACCCTGCCGCTCACCATGTACCGGCTCATGGGCGCCTACCGGATGGAGGCGGCGGCGGGCACGGCGCTGCTGCTGCTCCTCCTCTCCCTCGCGCTGTTCTGGATCTTCGACCGCGGAGGACGCTGGCTTGATCGTGCTTGAGACCCTGGTGCTGCAGCAGGGCGACTTCCGCCTCGAGGCCGACTGCCGCTTCCGCGAGGGCGCGGTGACGGCGCTGATCGGCCCGTCCGGCGCCGGCAAGTCGACCCTGCTCTCGGCCATCGCCGGCTTTCTCGCGCCGGCGCGGGGCAGGGTGCTGATCGGGGGCGAGGACATGACCGGTCGCGCCCCGGCAGACCGCCCGGTGACCATGCTGTTCCAGGAGCACAACCTCTTCCCCCACCTGCGGGTGTGGCAGAACGTGGGCCTGGGGCTCGACGCGCGGCTGCGCCTCGACCGCGCGCAGCGCGCCGAGGTGGACGCCGCCCTCGCCGAGGTGGGTCTCGCCGGCACGGGCGAGAGGCGGCCGGCGGAGCTGTCGGGCGGGCAGCGCCAGCGCGTTGCGCTCGCCCGCGCCCTGCTGCGCCGCAAGCCGGTGCTGCTGCTCGACGAGCCCTTCGCCGCCCTCGGACCGGCGCTGCGCACGGAAATGCTCGCCCTCGTCGCCGGCATCGCGGAGCGCGAGCGCATGAGCGTGCTCATGGTCACCCACATGCCGGGCGACGCGCGGGCCATCGCGGCCGAGACCGCGCTCGTGGCCGAGGGCCGGGTGGCGCCGCCGCGCCCCACCGGCCCGATGCTCGATGCGCCGGAAGGCGCGCTCGCCGCCTATCTGGGGGCGGCCGGCTGAGCCACGAAAAAGGGCGGGCCCCTGCGGGCCCGCCCTTCCTGTCTCGCGGGGGAGGTGGCGCCGTCAGTCCTTGCGCTTCACCTTGGCCCAGAGCTTCTTGTTGGTGAGGTAGAGCAGCACCGCGAAGATGCCGAGGAACACCACAGCGGTGAGGCCGGCATCCTTGCGCGCCATCATCTTCGGCTCCGCCGTCCACATCAGGAAGGCCGAGACGTCCTCCGCCATGTGGTCCACGTCGGCGGGGTGGCCGTCGATGTAGGTGACGGCGTCATCCATCAGCGGCGGCGGCATGGAAATCCAGCCGGAGGGGAAGGCGTGGTTCTCGTAATAGGTCACGCCGGCCTGCTCCATGGTCTCGCCGGTGTAGCCGGTGAGGATGGCGTGGATGTATTCCGGGCCGCCGATGCCGTTGACGAACTGGTTGATGCCGGTGCCCGCCGGGCCGTGGAAGCCGGCGCGGGCCTTGGCCATCAGGCTCAGGTCCGGGGCGCCGGCGCCGGTGTTGGGCGGGAACTTGTCCGACAGGGCCGCGGGGCGGAACTCGCCGGTTTCGGCGTCCTCCACCTCGTAGAAGGCGGTGAAGGCGCGCACCTGCTCCTCGGCGAGCTCCGGCCCGCCGGGGTCTCCGAGGTTGCGGAAATACACCTGGCGGATGCCGTGGCAGGCCGAGCAGACCTCCTGGTACACCTGCAGGCCGCGCTGCAGCTGGTGCTGGTCGAAGGAGCCGAAGGGCCCCTCGAAGGAGAAGTCGACATCCTCGATGTGCCCGCCGCCCTCGGCCGCAGCCCCCGGAAGGGCTGCGAGGGCGAGACCGGCCGCGGCCAGCAGGGAGAGGAGGGGTTTCTTGATCATGGTCGTTTTCCTCGCTCGTCCGTCATTCGGCCGGATTGGCTTTGGGCGGGTAATGCGCATCGAAGTCTTCCTCGATGGTCGCCGGCACCGGAAGCGGCTTCTCCAGGATCCCCAGCAGCGGCAGGATCACGATGAAATAGCCGAACCAGTAGATCGTGCCGATCACCGAAATGGTGGAGTAGGGCTCCTCCGCCGGCATGCCGCCGCACCACATCAGCACGAAGAAGTCGAGCACCAGCAGCCAGAACCACCACTTGAACATCGGCCGGTAGCGGCCCGAGCGCACCCGGCTGGTGTCCAGCCAGGGCACCAGCGCCATGATGGCGATGGAGCCGAACATCACCAGCACGCCGGTGAACTTCGCGGTGAAGGGCAGCAGGTACATGATCCACAGATCGTCGGTGATGGCGCGCAGCATGGCGTAGAACGGCAGGAAGTACCATTCCGGCACGATATGCGCGGGCGTCGCCAGCGGGTTGGCCTCGATGTAGTTGTCCGGGTGGCCGAGGTAGTTGGGCATGAAGCCCACGATGGCGAAGAACACCACCAGCACCACCACGAGGGCGAAGAGGTCCTTGATCACGAAATAGGGCCAGAAGGGCAGGGTGTCCTTCTTCGCGGTCGCGATGTCCTTGCGGCGCACCTCGACCCCGGTGGGGTTGTTGTTGCCCGTGGTGTGGAAGGCCCAGACGTGCACGATCACCAGCCCGGCGATGACGAAGGGCAGCAGGTAATGCAGCGAGAAGAAGCGGTTGAGCGTGGCGTTCGCCACGGCGGGCCCGCCCAGCAGCCATTCCTGGATCGCGGGGCCCACGCCCGGCACGGCGCCGAACAGCCCGGTGATCACCGTGGCGCCCCAGAAGGACATCTGGCCCCAGGGCAGCACGTAGCCCATGAAGGCGGTGCCCATCATCGCGAGGTAGATCAGCATGCCGATGATCCAGGTGATCTCGCGCGGCGCCTTGTAGGAGCCGTAGTAGAGGCCGCGGAAGATGTGCAGGTACACGGCGATGAAGAACAGCGAGGCGCCGTTGGCGTGCAGGTAGCGCAGCGCCCAGCCGCCGTTCACGTCACGCATGATGTGCTCGACGCTGTCGAACGCGTGGTCGACATGCGGGGTGTAGTGCATCACCAGGACGATGCCGGTGATGATCTGCAGCGCCAGGCAGAAGACGAGGACGATGCCCCAGATCCACATCCAGTTGAGGTTCTTCGGAGTGGGGATCATCAGCGTGTCGTAGAGCAGGCTCACGACCGGAAGGCGCGAATGCAGCCATTTCTCGATGCCGGTCTTCGGTTCGTAATGCTCGTGCGGGATGCCAGCCATTGTTATGTCCTCCCTCAGCCCAGTTTGATGACCGTGTCGGACATGAACGACGCCGTCGGAACCGGGAGGTTCTGCGGTGCCGGACCTTTCCGGATACGCCCGGCGGTGTCGTAGTGCGAGCCGTGGCAGGGGCAGAACCAGCCGTCGAAGTCGCCTGCATTGCCCAGCGGCACGCAGCCGAGGTGGGTGCACACGCCCATCATCACCAGCCATTCGCCGTTCTCGTCGAGCGCGCGGTCCTCGTCGGTGGCGGGGGCATCGGCGGGGAGATTCGCGTTGCGGGCGATCGGGTCGACGAGCTCGCTCAGCGCGACGGCGCGGGCCTCCTCGATTTCCTCAGGCGTGCGGCGACGCACGAAGACCGGCTTGCCGAGCCATTTCACCGTGAGCTGCGTGCCCGGCTCGACGCCGGAGACATCGACCTCGATGGACGAGAGGGCCTGCACGTCGGCACTCGGATTCATCTGGTTGACGAGCGGCCAGATGGCCGCGCCCGCCGCAACAACACCGGCAGCGCCCGTCGTGACGTAGAGAAAATCGCGGCGTGTGCCAGTCGCTTCTTCTTCTTGAGACACTGGTCTCTCCCTCGGTCTATGCCCTTTTATCGGACATCGTGAATGCTTGGTGCCCTGTGCAGGTGCCGGATTCGACCGCCTCGATTACACAGCCCTGTGATCCCGGTCCATCGGACAGTCCGACGCAGAGGGCGCGCACAGGCAACCCCCCGCGGCAAAACGGGGCCTGTCCGGGACGCTGTGTCGCGGGGGAGGGCGGGTTTGGCTCGGAACGTCATCGGGTGTACGCGGGCCTCTGGCTTGCAACTGGCGGGGCGACATGGACTTACGAGAACGCGAAACCGATTTCACTTCGATTAACTGCCGGTCGCTTCGGCTGGCGAGCTATCAGCCCGACATCCCGCAGAATCTCGGCGGCATGATCCGACTCGCGGCGTGTTTCGGCATCGCTCTGGATGTGATCGCTCCCTGTGGTTTTCCGTTTTCGACCCGCGATGTGCGCGTTTCTTCGCTAGACTATGCCAAACATGCACAAATTCTGCACCATGCATCTTGGTCGCGCTTCCAGGAACAGCGTGGCGGCCGCCTGGTGGCGATGACGACCGCCGCCGCCGCGCCGCTGTGGAGCTTCGCCTTCCGCCCCGGAGACGTGGTCCTGATGGGCCGCGAGAGCGCCGGCCTGCCCGACGAGGTGCATGCCGCGGCGGATGCGCGGCTCTTCATCCCCATGCCCGGCGGCGGGCGCTCGCTCAACGTCGTGGCCGCCGCCGCCATCGCCGTGGCAGAAGCGCAACGCCAGTTCGCGCTTGCGTGAAAAGCGCTCCCGCACTGCGGGAAACACTTGTCCGGCGGGGGATTCGGCGCTAGGTTTCCTATCGGAAACAACCCCCGGCTTCGGGAGAGCGTACGGATGAGGGCGGCCCGGCTCGACGGGTGCCCGGCCCCGTGCCGCCGAAGGAGCAACCGCCCCGGAATCTCTCAGGCAAAGGGACCGGAGCCGGGTGATGAAACTCCGAAGAGTGGCCTTCGCGGCCCGCCGAAGGAGCAAGCGGTGCGAACAGCCCGTGAAACTCTCAGGCCTTTGACGGAGGGGGTGCAGGCGCGGCGAGAGCCGCGGGCAACCCCTTGTCATGCGGAGACCGCACATGAAACACATCGCAGTTCTCGGGGCCGGCATCACCGGCGTGACCACCGCCCATGCCCTGATGGACAAGGGCTACGAGGTGACGGTCTACGACCGGAACCGCTACGCGGCGATGGAGACCAGCTTCGCCAACGGCGGCCAGCTCTCGGCCTCCAACGCCGAGGTGTGGAACAGCTGGGCGACCGTGCTCAAGGGCATCAAGTGGATGATGCGCGCCGATGCGCCGCTGCTGGTGAACCCGAAGCCCTCCTGGCACAAGTATTCCTGGATGCTCGAGTTTCTCGGCCACATCCCCAACTACCGCGCCAACACCATCGAGACCGTGCGCCTGGCCCTGCAGGCCCGCGAGGCGCTGTTCGACATGGCCGCGCGCGAGGGCGTGGATTTCGACCACGAGACCCGCGGCATCCTGCATGTCTACAAGAGCGCGAAATCCCTCGCCGCCGCCGACCGTGTCTCGAAGCTCTACGCCGAGGGCGGGCTGAGCCGCCGCCGCGTGACGCCCGAGGAGATGACCGAGATCGAGCCCGCCCTGGGGCGTGACTACGTGGGCGGCTGGTTCACCGAGAGCGATTCGACCGGCGACATCCACAAGCTCACCGTGGGCCTGGCCGAGGCGATCCTGCGCCGAGGCGCCCATGTGCACTACGGCCGCGAGGTGACGAAGGTCGCCGCCGAGCAGGGCGGCGTGCGCGTGTTCGCGCAGGGCGACGCGCCGGCCTTCTACGACGGCATCGTGGTCTGCGCGGGGGTGCACAGCCGCAGCTTCGCCTCCCAGCTCGGCGACCGGGTGAACATCTATCCGGTGAAGGGCTACTCCATCACCGTCGAGCTCGACGAGCCGAGCCAGGCCGCCGCCCCCTGGGTGAGCCTGCTCGACGATGACGCCAAGATCGTCACCTCGCGCCTCGGCGCCGGGCGCTTCCGCGTCGCCGGCACGGCGGAGTACAACGGCTACAACCGCGACATCCGCGCCGACCGCATCCGCCCGCTGGTGGACTGGGTGGCGACCAACTTCCCCGGCGTGCGCACCGAGCGGGTGGTGCCCTGGGCCGGCCTGCGCCCGATGATGCCGAACATGCTGCCCCGGGTGGGCCGCGGCCGCGCGCCGGGCGTGTTCTACAACACCGGCCACGGCCACCTCGGCTGGACCCTCTCCGGCGCCACCGCCCGCATCCTGGCCGACGTGGTGGCCGGGACCGAGGCCGCCGCGGCGCCGAAGCCCGTGGCGCTCGGATCCGCTCAGCCCGCCTGAGCTTGCGCGCGGCGCGCCGGGCCTGACCCGGCGCCTCCCGCCCGCCGCTTGCCCGCCGCTCAGAGCGCCAGGAAGGCCTGGATGATGAAGGCGTTGGCGAGGTCGACGAAGAAGGCCGAGACCAGCGGCAGGATGATGAAGGCCACCGGCGAGGGCCCGTGCCGCTTGGTGACCGCGGTCATGTTGGCGATGGCGGTGGGCGTGGCGCCGAGGGCGAAGCCGGCGAAACCCGCGCCCAGCACCGCGGCGCGGTAGCCCCGCCCCATCAGCGGGAACAGCACGAAGACGCAGAACGCCAGCGTGAGCGCCACCTGCAGCGCGAGGATGCCGACCAGCGGCCCGGCGAGGCCCGCGAGCGTCCAGAGCTGCATGCTCATCAGCGACATGCCCAGGAACACGCTCAGCGCGAATTCCGACACCAGCGCCAGCATCGGCGTGCCGCTCACCCTTGGTGCGCGCGGCAGCGCCAGCGGCTGGAGGTTGGCGATCACGATCCCCACCAGCAGGCAGGAGACGAAGAGCGGCAGCCGCACCCCGGCGGCGGCGATCAGCCCGTCGAGCCCGTATCCCAGCAGGATGGCGAGGTTGACCGTGAGCAGGCAGCGCAGCAGCGCGACATAGCCGAAGGCGACGCCGGCCTCCTCGTGGTGCCGCAGGCCCACCATGGGCGGCGCATCCTCCACCTCTGGCGAGAGATCGTGGCGCGCGATGAGGAACTGCGCCACCGGCCCGCCGATGAGGGCGGCCAGCACCAGCCCGAAGGTGGCGGCGGCGATGCCGATCTCGGCTGCGCCCTCGATGCCGGTGGCCGCGATCTCCGGCCCCCAGGCGATGGCCGTGCCATGCCCGCCGATCAGCGCCGCCGAGCCGACCAGCACCGAGAGCCCGGTGGGCAGGCCGAACAGCGTGACGCCCAGCAGGCCGACGATGTTCTGCAGCACCATGAAGGCGAGGGTGAGCCCCAGCAGCACCGCCAGCGGCCGACCGCCGCGGCGCAGGTCGGCGAAGCGCGCGTTCAGCCCGATGGTGGTGAAGAACACCACCAGCAGCGCGTCGCGCACCTCGAGATCGAAGGACAGCTCGGTGCCGGTGCCCGCCTGCAGCGCCCAGGCGCCGAGCGCCACCGCCAGCCCGCCGGCCACCGCCTCGGGAATGCTGACGCGGCGCAGCAGACCCACCCGGCGGGTGAGCATGTCGCCGATGAAATGCACCACCATGCCCAGGGTGAAGGCGATGAAGGAGGATACCTCGACGACATGGCCCATGGACGGCCTCCGTTGCTGGCGCCTCCGGCCCGGCCCCGGGGCCGGGCATGCCCCGTCGCCGGGCGGCGCGTGTCAGGGTCTGCCCCCGGCGCAGGGCCGGGGGTTGCGCGCCCCGAAGGGGCTCAGAGGCTCGCGACGATGGCGGCGGCCGCGGCGGCGGGGTCTTCCGCGGCCCAGACCGGCCGGCCCACCACGATATGGTCGGCGCCGCTGGTCACCGCCTCTGCCGGGGTGGCGATGCGCTTCTGGTCGTCGCTCGCGGTGCCTGCCGGGCGCACGCCGGGGGTGACGATGAGCTTGCCCTCCGCCTCGGGCAGGGCGCGGATGGCGGCGGCCTCCTGCGGCGAGCAGATCACCCCGTCGGCCCCGGCGGCGAGGGCGCGGCGCGCGCGCTCCACCGTCACCGCCTGCATCTCGCCCGCCTCGATCATCGCGGCGTCGAGGTCGGCGCGGTCGAGGCTGGTGAGGATGGTGACCGCGAGGATGCGCGTCACCGCGTCACCCCGGCCCTTCACCGCGGCGCGCACCACGTGGGGGTCGCCGTGCACGGTGAGGAAGTCGAGGTCGAACTGCGCCAGCCCGCGCACCGCGTTCTCCACCGTGGCGCCGATGTCGAAGAGCTTCATGTCGAGGAACACGCGCTTGCCGCGCTCCTTGAGCTCGTTTGCCAGCGCCAGCCCGCCGCCGGTGAGCATGCCGAGCCCGATCTTGTAGAAGCCCACCGTGTCGCCCAGCTTTTCCACCAGCGCGAGGGCGGAGAGCGCATCCGGCTGGTCGAGGGCCACGATCAGGCGGTCGCGCGGAAGGGTGGGGCTGGTCATCGGACTCTCCTCGGGTGCTGCTGCTGGTCGGATCGGGGGCGCGCGACAGGGCCGGCCGCGCAGCCCAAGCCGATACGCGAAAGGCGCGCCCGCGTCCACCCTGACGGGGCCCCGGGCGGACCGCAGGGGCCATTGGCACCGGGTTTTCCGCAGGCTGGCCCGTTTCTTGCTAATCACGCGCGATCATATACTTGCAACCTCGCTTCGCCTGCCCCATCTCCTCATCAAAGGGCTGCGCCATGCCGGGCAGCCCGGACAGTGAATGGACCGTGGCCGGTGCGCCTTTCGGGCGCCGGCGAACCGGTGCCGAGAAGGAGAGATGCACATGAACTTCGAGAAGTTCACCGAGCGCGCACGCGGGTTCATCCAGGCCGCCCAGACCATCGCGATGCGCGAATCCCACCAGAGGTTCCTGCCCGAGCACCTGCTCAAGGCGCTTCTGGATGACGACCAGGGGCTGGCCGGAAACCTCATCCGCTCCGCCGGGGGTGAGCCTTCGCGCGCGCTCGAGGGGGTGAACGCCGCACTCGCCAGGCAGCCCAAGGTGTCGGGCGGCGGCCAGATGTACCTCGACAGCGCGACCGGCCAGGTGCTGGCCGAGGCCGAGAAGGTCTCCGACAAGGCGGGCGACAGTTTCGTGACCGTGGAGCGCCTGCTCACAGCACTTGCCATCGTGAAATCGGGCGCCTCGGACATCCTCAAATCCGCCGGCGCCACGCCGCAGAAGCTCAACGAGGCGATCAACGCCGTGCGCAAGGGCCGGACCGCCGACAGCGCCACCGCCGAGGACGGGTTCGACGCCCTGAAGAAATACGCCACCGACCTCACCGCCGCCGCGCGCGAGGGCAAGATCGACCCGGTGATCGGCCGCGACGAGGAGATCCGCCGCTGCATCCAGGTGCTGAGCCGGCGCACGAAGAACAACCCGGTGCTGATCGGTGAACCCGGCGTGGGCAAGACCGCCATCGCCGAGGGCCTCGCCATGCGCATCGTCAACGGCGACGTGCCCGAGAGCCTGGAGAACAAGCGCCTGATGGCCCTCGACATGGGCAGCCTGATCGCCGGCGCGAAATACCGCGGCGAGTTCGAGGAGCGCCTGAAGGCGGTGCTAAAGGAGATCGAGGCCGCCGCCGGCGAGGTGATCATCTTCATCGACGAGATGCACACGCTCGTGGGGGCCGGCAAGTCCGACGGCGCGATGGACGCCTCGAACCTGCTCAAGCCCGCACTTGCCCGCGGCGAGTTGCACTGCATCGGTGCGACCACGCTCGAGGAATACCGCAAGCACGTGGAGAAGGACGCGGCCCTGGCCCGTCGCTTCCAGCCGGTGATGGTCTCCGAGCCCACGGTGCAGGACGCGATCTCGATCCTGCGCGGCATCAAGGAGAAATACGAGGTGCACCACGGCGTGCGCATCACCGACAGCGCGCTGGTGGCCGCCGCCACCCTCTCGGACCGCTACATCGCCGACCGCTTCCTGCCCGACAAGGCCATCGACCTGATGGACGAGGCCGCGAGCCGGCTGCGCATGGAGGTCGACAGCAAGCCCGAGGAGCTCGACGCCCTCGACCGCGAGATCCTGCAGAAGCAGATCGAGGCCGAGGCGCTGAAGAAGGAGCATGACGCGGCCTCGCAGGAGCGGCTGGAGCGGCTGGAGAAGGAGCTCTCCGAGCTCAGCCAGCACTCGGCCGAGCTCACCGCCCGCTGGCAGGCCGAGCGCGACAAGCTCGCCGGCACCCGCGACGTGCAGGAGCAGCTCGACCGTGCCCGCAACGACCTCGAGCTCGCCAAGCGGGCGGGCGACCTCGCCAAGGCAGGCGAGCTCTCCTACGGCGTGATCCCCTCGCTGGAGAAGCAGCTGAAGGAGGCCGAGGCCGCTGCCGGCGGGCTCGACGTGATGGTCGAGGAGGCGGTGACGCCCGAGCACATCGCCCAGGTGGTGGAGCGCTGGACCGGCATCCCGGTCGACCGCATGCTGGAAGGAGAGCGCGAGAAGCTGCGCCACATGGAGGAGGCGCTGGGCAAGCGCGTCATCGGCCAGCGCGAGGCGGTCTCGGCGGTGTCGAACGCGGTGCGCCGCGCGCGGGCGGGGCTCAACGACCCCAACCGGCCGCTGGGCAGCTTCCTGTTTCTCGGCCCCACGGGCGTGGGCAAGACCGAGCTCACCAAGGCGCTCGCCGAGTTCCTGTTCGACGACGACCAGGCCATGGTGCGCATCGACATGTCCGAGTTCATGGAGAAACACGCCGTGAGCCGGCTGATCGGCGCCCCTCCGGGCTATGTCGGCTACGACGAGGGCGGCGTGCTCACCGAGGCCGTGCGCCGGCGCCCCTACCAGGTGGTGCTGTTCGACGAGGTGGAGAAGGCGCATCCGGACGTGTTCAACGTGCTGCTGCAGGTGCTCGACGACGGGCGCCTCACCGACAGCCAGGGCCGCACGGTCGATTTCCGCAACACGCTGATCGTGCTCACCTCCAACCTCGGCGCCCAGGCGCTCTCCACCCTGCCCGAGGGCGGTGACATGGCCGCGGCGCGGCGCGAGGTGATGGCGGCGGTGCGGGCGCACTTCAAGCCGGAGTTCCTCAACCGGCTCGACGAGCAGGTGATCTTCGAGCGCCTGAGCCGCGCGCACATGGACGGGATCGTCGAGATCCAGCTCGCCCAGCTCGCGCAGCGGCTGGAGGAGCGCAAGGTGACGCTCGACATCACGCCCGAGGCCCGGCAGTGGCTGGCGAACCGCGGCTACGACCCGGTCTACGGCGCGCGCCCCCTGAAGCGCGTGATCCAGCGCGAGCTGCAGAACCCGCTGGCCGAGCTGCTGCTTTCCGGCGAGGCGGGCGAGGGCACGCGCATCCCGGTCACCGTCGGCCCGGACGGGCTCATCGTGGGCGACCGGATCGCCGCCCACCCGGAGGACGACCCGGTCACCGTGCACTGAGTCTGCCGCGGGGCTCCCTGCGCGACTCGCAGGGCCCCCTCCCGCCCGGTTCCGCGGGGCAGGGGAGGGGGCCCAGACGCTGCAAATCTGTGGAAAATGGGGATAAATCCCCGTCGGAAGGCGCCTCGCGGGGCGCCTTCTACCATATCTGGGGGCGGGCGCTTTCCGGGCCACCAGAGCGAAATCTTTTTGTCATTTGGCTGTTGACGCCCCCCGGGGAATCCCCTAGATACCCCTCACCGGCAAGACGAAACGCCTCGCCGGTGACATCAGGCGGCAGGAAATCGGGCGGAGCGCCTTGAGCGCAACCGAAGTTCTGTTGTCTCGCTCTTTGAAATGATTGGAAGAAGAAGGGATATGCGGGGTGTTCGGCTCGTTTCGACGAGAGGAACTTCGCATATCG
>NZ_QRGC01000022.1 GCF_003448965.1 Oceanicella sp. SM1341 | reverse complement strand
GCCTCGTCGAGATCGAAGGGCTCAGTCATGGGCGGGGCTCTGCAACAACAACAACAACCTCATCATCAACCCCGGGCCGACCCGGGACACCTCGAAGCACCGGGGCGCGAATAACCCCCGAGGCCGGGATCTGCGGGAAGGACCCGAGGGCTCAGCGGCTGCGCTTCAGGGTCCGGGCCAGTGCCCGCTCGAAGGCCTCGGGCGCGGCGGCCGCGGCGACGTCGCGGGCGCGCTCCTCCATCGGGAAGCGCGGGGTGTAGCCCGGCATGTGATCGGAGAACGCGAGCACCTTGCGGATGCGCTTGCCGCGGCGCTCGAAGACACCGGCCGAGAGACGGCTTTCCTCCGAGGGCACGAAGTAGCCGGCGCGCCGGGCCCCTACCCGCTTGGCCGAGGCGGCGGTGGTGTTGTTCGCGGCATCCCCCTGCGCCTGCACCGCCGAGAGGATCTGCTGCGCCACCCCGGGCGAGACATTGCCGTAGCGGTTGCGACGCAGGCGCTTCGTCGGCAGCACCGCCTGGATGATCCCGCTGTACTTCAGCCGCTGCGAGAGCAGCCGCTCGAAGCCGGTCTGCCCGCGCTTGCCGCCCGTCTCCTGCGTCTCCAGGTAATGCCGCCCCCGCTGCGCCGGCTTGCGCTCCACCACCGCCGAGAGCGAGGCGGCCGTCGCCTTGCGCACCACGAAGGCGTTCAGCGTGAACGGTGTCGGCTGCTCGAACGCCTCCGCAATGAGCTTCTTGTTCTCGGCGTGCACGGCGAAGGCCATGTCGTTCAGCGCCAGCCGCGACACCTCCGGCGCATCCCGCCCGAGGGCCGCAAGCCTGCGCTGCAGCGACGCGAGATCGCGCCGGTCAAAGCCGGTGGGCATCGGGGCAACCTGTCGGGAGGGGGAAACGAAAAACCCCGCGCCGGGTCTCCGGGCGGGGCTGCTCTACTGTGCATTTAACTGCCCGATTACGTGTTCAGGTGTCAAGGGGGGAGCTTTGCGAGGAAGACGAGGGCGGTTCAGGCGCGCCAGGGGCCGATGCCATCCCACAAGCGGTTGAAGTGATAACCCGTGGCGTGGCGATCGCCGGTCTCGCGGTGGACATGCACCGAGGCATCGGCCATCGCCGCCATGCCTCCGCGCATGCAGAGCCGCGTGCCCAGGTCCCGGATCTGGTCGACGAGATCGGGGCGCACCGCGAGCACGGTCGGGAAGCTGTACTCGGTGAGCTCGCGGTAGCACGCCACGAGCGGAGCGAGAAGATCGGGGTGGTCGGGCGTGGTCGGGTTGGTCATGGCGGGCCTCCGGTTGGCATGAGGCTCGCGCGACAGGGATAAGGAAAGGTGAAGCGGAAGGCCTGCCGACACTCTTCAGGGCGAAGCGCGGCGATACGTGACAGCCTCGATGACCGGCGGGAAAGCGCAAAAGCGAACATGTATCTAGGAACATCTGGCCCGGCGTGGGCCGACGCTCTCGGCCCAAAGCCGCCATTCGACATCTTAGTGCACGCCGTCCGGTTCGAATCCCCATTGCGGCCATTGACCACCAGACTTGAGCTTCCTGAAAGCTGCCATTCGTTCGCAGGATCAGGGAAGGAGTGCGGTCAGACTTCACCTCGACGGCCGCGAAATCGAACCTTGGGACATATTTCTCGAGGACACCGATAAGGCCGATCGTCTACTGTCCGAGACGCTCTTTGCCGATGGTGCGGCGGTCGGGGTTAAGGCGTACATCCTGCCGCATCAGTCGCGGATTCCCGCGCCCATCCACATGCATGATCCCACGGCGTTAGCTGCCACCAGGCAGTCCAGCCAATCGGTCGTAGGGAAGCCCAGCCTTGGATAAACCTTCCGCAAGCAGGCAAAGATCCTGTTGTCGACGGATTGGCAGCCATTCCGAAATTTCGCGAACACAAAGCCCGGGACATAGTGTCCGGAGCTCCTTCATCGCCTTTTCAGACTTCTCAATTCGGCCCGCGAGGGCATTGGCCGCAGACAGAATCCCGACTGTCATCACGAATGACGGCAGATTTGCGTAAGCCTTCTCGGCCCAACTGCAGGCGAGGTCGAACCTGCGGGCAAACAGATGCGCCATCGCAACCCCTGCCTGCATTCGATAAAGTTCTGGATCGATCGGGCTGAGCGTCATGGCGCGGTTGAAGTATGCGATGGCGGCTTCCGGATCGCCCTGCCACATTCGCAGATAGGCGCCGAGAAACCACGCCGACGCCAGGTTGGGGTTCAGCTCGAGGGCCCTGTCGATCAGCATGACCCCGACGTCGATGTCGCCGGCGAGATGGGCAAGCGCATGTCCGCTTCTGGTCAGCGCAACCGCGTCGTCCCTGCCGAGTTCCGCAGCCCGACGCGCCAGGGCGATGCCCTCGGCCGCCTCGGTCGATCGGTCGACCGCCCAGCCGTTGACCTTACGCCAGACGTAGCACCAGGCGGCCATGGCGTGTGCCGAGGCGAAATCCGGGTCAAGACGGATGCTCCTGCAGAAGAGCGCCAACGCCTCGTCGATTGACTCACGGCTTCCCCGATGAACAAGGGCGAGACCGCGCAGGTAGAAATCGTAGGCGTTCAGGCTGTTCGTCGGTTTCTGTCTCGCGCGCTCGATTTCGGCGCGCTCGAGGTGCGGCGCAACCGCGCCGACCACGCTCGCAGCAAACTGGTCCTGTAGCGCGAAGATGTCCTCCAGCACGCCATCGAACCGCTCGGCCCAAACATGCATTCCGGTGGTCGCGTCGATGAGCTGCCCCGTGATGCGCACCCTCTCGGCAGATTTGCGGACGCTGCCCTCGAGGACATAGCGCACGCCGAGGTCCCGGCTCACCTGCCGGGCGTCGACGGAGCGGCCCTTGTAGGTGAAGCTGGAATTTCTCGCGATCACGAACAACCAGCGGCAGCGCGACAACTCCGAAATGATGTCTTCGGCGATGCCGTCGATGAAGTAGTCCTGATCTGGTTGGCCGCTGAGATTCAAGAGCGGCAGAACGGCGACCGACGGCTTGTCCGAAATGGTCCACGATCCGTCTTCAGGTGTTTCCGCCGCCGAAGACGGCGAATCGAAGTTCGTTGTCGGGTCCGCAGGCTGATCTTCCATCACTTCGCCGATGAAGCGAAACCCGCGGCGGGCCGCTGTCCGGATCAGCCGTTGATCCTTGCCGCTGTCGCCGATCGCCGTTCGCGCCCAGTTGATATGGCTGCCCAATGTCGACTCGGAGATGATCCGCCCGTTCCAGACGGCGTCGATCAGCTCATCTCTGCTCACGACCTGCGTCCGGTTCTGGACGAGGTGCAGAAGGAGATCGAACACCTTGGGGCTGACTGCCACGGCTGTGCCCAACCTAGTCAGCTCGCGCCGATCGGTGTCGAGGACGAAGTCTGTGAATAGATAGCGAATGTGCACGCTCCGCCGCCTGAGGGGCATGTTGCCGTCTAGATGGCCGATTTATCGTTAGCACGTTTGTGGGCGCCTCGCACGTGCGGTTTGCGCAATATGGGACAAGAAAACAAGATCTTCTCAAGCATTCATGGATCTCTTTGCAAAGTATTTATCTCCGATCAATGTCAGACAGCATCGCATGGACACAACAAGAGGTAGACACCTGCGATGAAACGCATCCTTATCATCGGCGCCGGGTTCGCCGGGCTCTACGCGGCGATATCCGCCGCGCGCCTCCGCCACCTTCATCACGCTTCCGCAGACGACGTCGAAATCGCGCTGATTGCGCCCGAACCTTTCCTTGCGATCCGACCGAGACTGTACGAGCCACGACCCGAAACGATGAAGGCCCCCCTCGGCGAGTTGTTCCGCGAGCTTCGCATCCGGTACATCCAGGGCGCGGTCGAAACCATCGACACAAGCTCCAGTTCGGTCAGCTTCGTCGGACCGGACGGCGGGCATGAAACGCTCGCCTATGACCGACTGATCCTGGCAGCTGGAAGCACGGGGTTCCGCCCCGGCGTTCCCGGCCTCTCCGAGCACGGCTTCGGCGTCGATCTGATGGACGAGGCGGTCAAGCTCGACCGGCATCTTCACGCTCTGGCAAGGCGACCGGCCTCGCAGGCCCGCGACACCGTTGTGGTGGCCGGTGGCGGTTTCACCGGAATCGAAACCGCAACCGAGATACCCGAGCGCCTGCGTGCAATCTTAGGCGCTGATGCCAACGTGCGCGTCATTCTCGTGGACCGAGGCGCCGTGATCGCGCCGCAGACCGGCGACAATCCGCGGCCCGTGATCGCCAAGGCGATCGCCGACGCTGGCGTCGAGATCATGCTCGACGTGGGCGTGACCGCTCTTGACGATGGCGGCGTGACGCTCTCGAACGGGCAGCGGATCGACAGCGCCACGGTGATCTGGACCGCCGGGATGCGCGCCTCGGCGCTGACCGCCCAGATCCCCGCCCCGCGCGATACGCTCGGCCGGCTCATCGTGGAGCCCGACTTGCGTGTCCCGGGCGTCACGGGCGTCTTCGCGACCGGCGACACGGCCCGGGCGGTCGCCGACGATCTGGGCAACATCGCGCCGATGACCTGCCAGTTCGCCATCCGGCTCGGCGCCTTCGCCGGCCACAACGCCGCGGCTGACCTTCTCGGTCTCCCGACTGAGCCGTATCAGCAGCCGACTTATGTCGTCTGCCTCGATCTGGGCAGCTCCGGAGCGATCTTCGCCCGTGGCTGGGATCCGCAGCTTGAGCAGACGGGCGAGACCGCGAAGGCGACGAAGCGCGAGATCAACACCGTCTGGATCTATCCCCCCGCACCCGACCGCGAGACGCTCTTCGCCATTGCGCCGGAGCAGGTCCTCGACCTGTCCGTCAGCGGAGAAGCTGCCAGCGCGTAACGCGCTCCACCGTCCACACCGCAAGCCGCTCCATTTGCGGCACAGAAAAGGAAAACCCAATCATGCAGCCCGTAACCGCCTTTAAGGGCGTGCCCGCCGGTTCAACCGAGCTCGTGCCCTCGCGCTACGCCGTCAAGATCGGCGAGATCGACGTCGTGATCGTCAGCGATGGCGTCCTGCCCCTGCCGACCGAGATGCTGGGCCACAATGTCGACGTCGGCGCGCGCTCGGCCTGGTTCGACGAGATGTTCTTGCCGCGCGACCAGTTCGACTGGGCGCTGAACCAGGTCCTTGTTCGCAGCGGCGCTCAGACGATCCTGATCGACGCCGGGCTCGGCCTCGACCCCGACCTGAACCTGCCGAGGGCCGGGCAGATGGTGCGGCGACTGGCCGACGCAGGCATTGATCTGGCTGCGGTGACCGACGTGGTGCTGACCCACATGCACATGGATCATGTCGGCGGGCTGCTTGTCGATGGCGTCCGGGAGAAGTTGCGTCCCGACCTCAGGATCCATGTCGCCGCGGCCGAGGCGGCGTTCTGGGACGCGCCCGACTTCTCTCACGTCCACATGCCGCCGGGCTTTCCCGATGCGCTCTCGGCCGCCGCGAGGCGTTTCCTCGCCCAGTACCAGACCCGGCTGCAGCTCTTCGACCAACGGCGCGAGGTGGCTCCGGGGGTCGTCGTCGAGCGGACGGGCGGCCACACGCCGGGGCACAGTGTCGTTCGGGTGGCCTCTGGCGGCGACCGATTGACGTTCGCCGGCGATGCGATCTTCGCCGTAGGGTTCGAGCACCCGGATTGGCACAATGGCTTCGAACACGATCCCGGCGAGGCGGCGCGGGTCAGGCGTCGTCTGCTGCAAGAACTGGCCGCCAGCGGCGATTATCTGGTGGCCACCCATCTACCGTTCCCCTCTGTCGGCCGCGTGGCCGTCGACGGCGACCGCTTTCGTTGGGCACCGGTGTTCTGGGACTACTGATCGCCAGTCTGTCTGGTCCGCCCTCGACGGCGCTCGGCCGAGGTTGCTTGAATGATCGTCCGGCGCAAGGCGCACCAGCCGCGCGCCGGTCTCGACCAGGGCCGATCGCGGCGGTGGGTGAGGGCGAGGCCAAGCTGATCCGTGTGGCCGCTTTCTGCGCATCGCGGTTTTTCATGCGAAGCATAGCAAACGACGGCTATCCGCCCGCTAGCCCTAATCGTGCACTGCGCAGCATGAAGCTTGGCTTCGACAAGAAGGGCTGCTTCGAGACCATGGCCGCGCTTTGGCAAGGACCTCTTCTTCATGGCGCGGAGACGGGCTCTGTCAGCCCGTCACCACATCCTCTCCCCCACGACCGACAGAGCCATCTTCAGCTCCTCCACCGCCTTGGCCACGTCGCGGTGCTGCCGCAGGAATCCATCCCGCAGGTACCGCCCCTCGCAGCACACGTGCTCGACCACCGCCCGGGCACCCTCCGGGATCTGGCGGGCGAGCCGCGCGTAACGGTCCTGCGCTTCCAGCAGGATCATCATCCTATCGTCGGGCCGGGGCGAGCTGTCCACCCGGGGCTGCGAGAGGTCGACCGTGGGCGTGCGCTGGCAGCCCTCCCAGGCATCGGCCAGGGCGAGGCCGGCCGCCCGCTGCTGCTTGTCGAGGATGCCGCGCACGAACATGTCCTCCACCGGGTGGAGAACGCGACGGCGGCGGCGGCCGTTCGCATCCTCCGGCACCGGCTCGGTGACCATGCGCAGCCGGGCCCGCGCGCCCACCTCGCGCTGTTCGGTGTCCCGGGGCTCGATGCGGGTGGCGCCGGTCACCGGGTCCCGCGTGACCTTCACCCGGCAGACGCTGCCCCGCGCCACCGGCACCGGCCGGGTCACCCCGGCGCCGAGGTCCTGGTCGGGCCCGCCGAGTTCCACCTTCGACAGCGTCGTCGCCACCTTGCGCTTGCGACCAGCCGCCATCAGACGCGCGCCCCTTTCGGGCCCATCGCATCCCGCAGCCGCGCGAACCGCTTGCCCCAGGCCACCGCCTCCTTCGACGCCTCCTCCGCCAGTGCCGCCGCGGCCAGCGCGTCCTCTTCCGCCTTACGCGCCTTCGTGCTGATCGCTGCCAGGTCGGCCTCGAGCTTCCGCGCGTCCTCGTTGACCGCCGGCCCGAACTCCTCCTCGCGGATGCGCTCCACCCAGACCACCGGCACGCCGGCGGCCGACGCCACGGTGTGATCCGTCTCCCCGCCGACATAACCGCCGCCGTCCTCCGAGTATGCCTCATCGATCGCCCGGAACACCTTCCGGCGGTCGGCCCGGCCCATCTGCGCCACGAGCGGCGTCTGGCACCCTGCCTCTGTCCGGATCTGCACCTCCTTGTCGACCACCGGCCCCGCCGTCTTGCCTACCTCTTTCATTGCCGTCTTCTCCTCGCGCTCCCGCGCCTTGATCGCCCTGAACTTCGACACGCACGCCGGACATGCCGGCTTCTTACCGGTGAGGCCGGTCCAGCCTCGGTGGATGAAGAACTTGTGCGCCTCCTCTGGCGGCGCCCGATGCCTGCCGCCGCTGGATTGCATGGTGTCGTTCTTCCGACAGTAGTGGCAGCGCGCGCGCACCACTGTTCCGCTCTGCTCGAACTCCAGCGCCGAGGGCAGCCTTCTGGACACTTTGCCGAACCTTCCGCTCACGCCCTGCCCTCCGCCGCCTCGCCGCGCACCAACTGCGTGGCCACCTTTTCGCGCCGGTCCCAGAAGCTGCGGAACCTGGCGTCGTCCTCGGCCAGAACCTGTCCCGCCGCGAGACGCTCCTCGATGATCTGCAGCCGGCGGCGCTCCTCGGCAGCCTGCGCGCGCAGCTGCTCCAGCGCGTAGTCCGAGGTCGGCGGTGGGCCCGGCTTCCTCAGCGCCGAGAGCAACGGCCCGGCCCAGCCTTCCGCCTGGGCACGACGGCCCACGGCGCAGGCCATGAAGCTGGTCACCTTGCGGTCGAAGCCCGGAGGCGGCGCGCTGATCGTGTGGGCGAGCTTCAGCACCCGCACCTCACGCGGCCAGCGGTCACCCGCCTTACCCTCGCCCATGCTCATCAGGCCCTCGGCCAGCGTGGAGAGATCGGCGCGGTCGAAGTACGCGAGCTTGGCAGCGATACGCTCGAGCTCAGCCCGGTGCGCCTCCACCGTGGTGCCGGTCGGGCGCTGGAAGCCGGCCGCGTTGAGCCGATCGATCACCAGCTCACGTACTGCGGCTGTGCCGCTGGTCGGACGTTCGGGCGTCTCGCTGTCGATGGTCATCTGCTCGGGCCTCTCTCTGCAGGATCCGGAGTTATCCACAGGCGAAGTGTTTCAGGGGGTAAGGGGGGTATTTTCCTGTCCTGTCGTGTCCTGTGGGTGCGAAACAGTTTCGCGCAACAGTTGCGCAGCACTCGCGAAACAGTTTTCAAAAGCCGCCTCCCCGCCCCACGGCACGCGGCATGTCGGCCACGCCTCCGCCGAGATCGAGGCGCATCTGCACGTCCTCCATCGCCGCCCGGACGTTGGCACTGTTCCAGCGCAGGTTGCCGCCGCGCAGCTGCGTGAGCACCGCGGTGACGAAGTCCTCGCGCTCGGTGAGCCGGGCCGAGGCGCCGGCCTCTCGCATCCGCGCCCGCAGGCGGGAGAGCAGCGCGCGCTCGGCGCCGGCCTCCGACTTCTGGCGCGACTTCTCCATCCGCGACATCGCCTCGACCACCACCTCGGTGACGGTCTGGTGGGCGAGCCGGCGGATCAGCGTGCCGTCCTGGTCGACCGCGCAGGGACGCCAGCCATAGAGCGCGCCCTCGCGCAGCCGTTCCCAGGCGGCGATGTCGCGGCCGAAACCCGCAAGGCGCGCGAGCTCTACGTCATCCTCGGGCAGCGTGCCGACCGGGTCCTGGTCGCAGGCGGCGGACCAGAGGATCACCGCAGCGAAGCCGGCCGCGTAGTCGACGGTGGCCACGAAGCGGGAGTTGAGGAAGCGGCGGAAGTGGTTCGGCACCCAATCGCCGCGCAGGCGCAGGCCCGGGGCGACCGGGTAGAGGGGGAGATCATGCATTGCGGTAGTCGCCTCTCTGCAGGGCGGCGCGCAGCTCGGTCACGCGGGCGAGGTCGAGGTTGACCAGCCGCGCGACGGTGAGCGGCAGCGCGCCGCGACGCAGTTGCTCGAGCGCCTTCCTGGAGCGCCTGTCGAGATCCTGCTCGGGTGTGAGTTTCGGCCGGGGCTTGACCTTATGCAGGGCCCGGGGCGCCGAAGGACGCTTTACCGGCTCGCGGTCGCACAGCGCGCGCAGCGCGGCCCGGTCAGGGCCGACCGCACGCACCGCCTTCACGCTCACGCCGCGCTTTATGAGCCAGGACGACAGGTAGCCACTGCCCCCCGCCTCCTCCGCCGCCTGCTTGCAGGTGGCGCCCTTGGCCACCAGGAGCACCTCGGCCTCGTAATCGTCGTAGCTGGTGGTGGCGATGCCGACCATCACGCGCTCTCCCCGACGAAAAGAGGCGCGGCGGGGCCGAAGCCCGCGCCGCGCCCAAGTCCAACAGGGAGGTTGCCGGGAAGCGCCCGGCACGCCTGCGGCCGGCTCCCCGGCCGGCCGATGCTCATTAGGAGGCGCGCGCTCATGCGGCGCCACCCCGGATCACCTGCGGCCTGAGCCGCTCGTCGATCAGTGCCAGGAGCGCGGCGCAGGCATCGATGTCCTCGACCACCAGCGGACGCATGTGCTGCGCCTCCTCCCGTGTGAGATCACCGCGCAGGCTCGACCGCGGGCCGAGCGCTTCGAGCAGCGCGACCTGCGTCTCGCCCACCCGCATCATCACCGCGCCCGCGGCCTGCGAGATGTCCCCCTCCCCGGCCACCCCGGGCATGAAGAAGCCGCCGGCCAGCGCCGCGAAATGCCGCGACAGCACCGCCGCTGCGGTCGGCGAGGTGCGGGCCAGGTGGTCGAGGTCCTTCACCGACATGCGTCGGCCGGTCTCGGTGTCGGGGTCCGTCCAGCGGCTGAGGGTGGACGGCGATTTGCCGAGCTCGGCGCAGGCCAGCTTCCGACCGGCCACATCTAGCGCGTCGGAGATCATCTCGGTGTAGGAGTTCGGGCGCTGTGGGCGCATGTCAAAACCTCCGGTGAGCTATTCCCTGTCGTCACACGGGCCGGACGGCCATGGTGACGTGGTGACAGGGGGGGTATGGTGCGGGAGAGAGCGATTCAGCCAGACGAGCGGAGGTGGGCATGGTGCCCCCGCTGCGAGTGCGATGGACATGCGCCCGAACGGAACGTTGTAGTTCGGTCCCTTGAACCATCACGCCACCTCGTCGTGGCTGTGAGCACGGCAAAGTTCCCGAGCCGACACACGTATCCCGCAATTCTCGCAGGCAGACAGAAACGCCCAGTGGTATCGTGCCGGAATCGAAGTGCGTTTGAACCAACCATGCACCGCGCCGATCTTGACGCCTACCGCTTCGGCGAGCGCTTGCCGGGACGGCCACCTGTCAATCAGGTCTCGAACGGTGGGAGTGCTGGTCATGGGCAACATGATTATGGACGATACGTCCATTTGTCAACTTGGACGCTACGTCGATAGACAAATCGTCCATCTCCGGCAGATTGACTCAATGCGCAAGGTTCTCAATCACCTCATCCCGAACGAAAGCCGTCCCGAACGAGTCGGCCCTCGTGTGACAGCTCTTCGGGAGGCTCTGGGCCTCACTAAGGCGGAGTTCGCCGATAGTATAGAACTGGATCGCAGCTCTCTGACTAAGATCGAGAACGGGAAGAAGGAACTGACTCTGCGCACAGCTGAGAACATTGCGGTTTTGTACGGAGTCGGGATGGATTTTGTTTATCGAGGCGACCTCTCAGACGCTCCTCTCGATTTGCGCTCGCGTCTTATCGACGGCCTCGCGAACAGGATGCGATAAGTTAGCCAGGTACTCAGGGGCAGCACCCTCGGCAGAATTATCACCACACACTCGCGCGCTCCGTACAAAACACCCTCCTAGCCTATCCACCGGCAAACCTTAGCCGACTCAGTCCCTTCTTGCCGTTCTTCATACGTTCTGTAAATAGACGTTTCGTCCATTTTTCTGTAGACAGTGGACGAAACGTCTATTATCCCTGTCCTCCCATTCAATGAGGGAGGCCAGAATGCCCGTAGGCTCACAAAGGCAGGACGAAGCTCGCGACATCCTCGCACTGCAACGCACCGGATCAGCATCCCTGAAAAGTCTCGCCCTCCTGGTCCTCAAACACGAAGGGGCTCTACCGGCCCTGCGCATGGTCACCGCTGCCGATGGTTCAGCGCGCTACGTCCCCGCCAGCCGCGCGACCGGGCGGGCCGCCCGATGAAGATCGGCGAGCCCTCCGCCCGGGTGGCCGGGCTGATCCATGACGGGATGATGCACGCCCACGGCGGCTTCACCGTTGCGGCCGAGGTTGTCTTCGAGACGGCAGACCGCGTTGCCCTCGAGGCCGAACACCGGCTGTCGGTCGAGCTCCGCACCATCACCCGCATGCGCGCGGAGATCGCCCGGCACCGCGCCGGGCTGAGGGAGGGCCGGTGATGACCGCGCTTCCGTGGATCTTCGCCGCCTGCGCCGGTGCTGCCGTAGGCGCGCTGCTGCTCTGGCTCGCGGTCGAGGCGCTCGGGCGCAAGCTCGCCGGCCTGCGCCCGTACCTGCTGGCCGGCGCTCTCGGCGCGCTCGGCTGGCTGCTGCTCGCCCGCCTCTGCCTCTGGGGGCTCGCATGAGGGATATGCGCGTGCTCGTCGCTTGCGAGTTCTCCGGCATCGTGCGTCGCGCCTTCGCGGAGCGCGGGCATGACGCCTGGTCCTGCGACCTGCTGCCGGCCGAGGACCGCTCCAACAAGCATATCGTGGGCGATGCTCGGAACCTGCTCGACGCCGGGTGGGATCTGCTGATTGTCGCGCACCCGCCCTGCACCCGGCTGTGCAACAGCGGCGTGCGCTGGCTCTCGAAGCCGCCGGCGGGCCGCACGCGCGCCGAGATGTGGGCGGAGCTGGACGAGGGCGCTGCGCTGTTCTCCGCCTTCTGGAATGCTCCCATCGAGCGTATCGCGGTCGAGAACCCGGTGATGCACAGGCACGCCAAGGAGCGTATCGCGAACTACGCGCCGCCGGCGCAGAGCGTGCAGCCGTGGCAATACGGGCATGGCGAGAGCAAGCGCACCTGCCTGTGGCTCAAGAACCTGCCGCTGCTGCAGCCCACCGACATCGTCGCCGGCCGCGAGGCGCGGGTGCACCGCATGCCGCCCGGGCCCGACCGCTGGCGCGAACGCTCACGGTTCTTCCCCGGCATCGCCGAGGCGATGGCCGACCAGTGGGGCGAGCACGCGATGAGGACCGCAGCATGAGCAGCAGCTTCACCATCCGGCGCGACAAGGACGGCGCGCACCACGTGTACGAGATGATCCACCACGGCCGGCACGAGACGCAGGAAGCGGCAGCCGACCAGGTGGTGCGGCTGGTGGAAGGGGCGAGGAGATCCTGCGTCCACTGCCGCGGGCGGGGCTTCGTCTCGTGGCACCCGCGCTGGGACAACGGCTGCATGCCCTGCCCGACGTGCCGGCCGGAGAAGGAAGAGCGATGATGCCCGAGGCCGCATCCAGAGGGAAGACGACCGATGCCGCGATCGCGCGGGCGATCCGGGCCGCACAGGCGTGCGGCCTCGACGTCACGCGGGTCATCACCAAGCCGGGAGGCGTGGTGGAGGTGATCACCGAGAGGATGGACGAATCGAGCCGGCGCAAGGGAAAGCTGAGGGGCTGGGATGATGTCATTGGAGAATGAGATGCGCGTAGAGCTGCCATTTCTCTTCCGGGAGCGTCGCAAGAACGGCCAGTGGCGCTACCGCTTCCGGCGACACGGCAAGACGGTGACGATCCCCGGCCAGCCAGGCAGCCCTGAATTCATGCGGGCCTACGATGCAGCCCGCGGAGGGGAGCCGTTGCCAGCGCCCGAGGCGGACACGACACTTCGCGGCTCGCTGGAATGGCTCATCGGGCGCTACCTGAAAGCGATGGAAGGCAGGCTGTCGCCCTCCACCCTCAAGCAGCGCACCGCGATCCTCTCGGGCATTGCGCTGGAACATGGCGACCGGGATGCGTTCGGGATCACATCGCGCTCCGTGCGAGCCATGTTGAACAGCCGCAGGGCGACGCCGCACGGCGCGAACAACCTGCTGAAAGCGCTCAAGGCCATGTACGCATGGACCGTCGAGGCCGGGATGGCCGACGTGAACCCGATCCGGGACGTGCCGAAAATGGAGACGTCGGGAAAGGGCTATACGCCCTGGTCTGCTGCAGAGCTGCAGCAGTTCCTGGAGCACCACAAGAGCGGCAGCCAGGCTCACCTTGCCATGATGCTGCTCATCTTCACAGCCTGCAGACGGCAGGACCTCGCCCGGCTCGGTCGGGAGCACCTGCGGGTGATCAATGGCGTGCAGGCTATCTCGTGGTTCCAGGACAAGACCGGTCACCCGGTCGACATCCCGGTGTTGCCACCGCTGGCCGCGGCGATCGACGGACCGGCAGCGAACCGCGTGTCGATCATCGGACGGGACAAGGCGCTGCGGACGCCCTTCCTCGTCACCAGCTTCGGCAGACCTTACGCAGTCGCCGGCCTGGGCAACAAGATGCAGCAATGGACGAAGGAGGCAGGGCTCAGCGGCAGGTCCGCTCATGGCGTCCGAAAATCGGCGGGCGGCCTGCTGGCGGAACTGGGATGCTCAGAGCACGAGATCATGGCCGTTCTGGGACACACGAACCCCCGGACGAGCGCGATCTATACGCGCTCCGCGAACCGTTGGGCGCTCGCCGTCTCGGCCATGGAGCGCCTACGTAACGTGAACATCGGATGATGTGAATTTCAGCCCCGAGTGCCCCACCCCCCGCACTTTGTGGAGCACTTTCCAGATTTCCAGATTTATTTCAGGCGCTTATTTTCAGGATGGCGACCCCGGCAGGGCTCGAACCTGCAACCTCGGACTTAGAAGGTCCTTGCTCTATCCAGTTGAGCTACGGGGCCGCGGAGGGAGGTGGTCTCCGGCGCTGCTTACAGGACCGGTCCGGCTTTGCAAAGTCTCTCTTTGCCCCGCCGCCGCCCGCCGGGCTGGACGGGCGCCGCCACGGCCCCTAAGACATCAGGGGCAGGCAAGCAGGAGCAGCACATGCGCATTCTCATCACCAATGACGACGGCATCTCGGCCCCCGGGCTCGCGGCGGCGGAAGCCATCGCGGCCGAGCTCGCGGGGCCCGACGGCGAGGTCTGGGTCGTGGCCCCGGCCTTCGAGCAGTCGGGCGTCGGGCATTGCGTGTCCTACATCCGCCCCATGCGGCTCGAGCCGCTGGGCCCGCGCCGCTATGCCGTGGAGGGCTCGCCGGCCGATTGCGTGATGGCCGGGCTCTACGAGGTGATGGCCGAGTGCCAGCCCGACCTGGTGCTCTCGGGCGTGAACCGCGGCCATAACGTGGCCGAGGACACCCTCTACTCCGGCACTATCGGCGGGGCGATGGAAGCCGCGCTGCAGGACCGCCGGGCCATCGCGCTGTCGCAGTATTTCGGTCCCGGCAACCGCGAGCTGGACGACCCGTTCGCCGCCGCCCGCGCCCATGGCGCCCGGGTGATCCGGCAGATCCTCGACGCGGATATCTGGGAGGAGCACCGCTACGGCGTGTTCTACAACATCAACTTCCCGCCCTGCCCGGCCGACGGGGTGAAGGGCGTCACCGCCACGCGCCAGGGCCACCGCGCCACCGCCACCTTCGGCGTGCAGCGCCAGGTGGCGCCGAACGGGCGCACCTATCTCTGGCTCACCCACGGCCAGGCGAACGACACCGCCGGCCCCGGCACCGACGCGCGCGAGGCCTACGAGGGCAACATCACCGTCACGCCCCTGCGCGCCGATCTCACCGCGCACGACCTGGTGGAGAAGCTCGCCCCCTCGCTGGGCTGAGCGGATGGAGCTCGCCCCGGCCTACCGCGCCTACATCGACTGCCTCAATGCGCGGGACTGGGCGCGGCTGGGCGATTTCGTGGCCGGCGACGTGGTGCACAACGACCGCCCCCTCGGCCTCGCCGGCTACCGCGCGATGCTGGAGGGGGATGTCGAGGCCATCCCCGACCTGCGCTTCGAGCTGGTCTCGCTGGTGAGCGGGGGCGTCGACGTGGCCGCCCGCCTCGCCTTCGACTGCCATCCGAAGGGCATGCTCTTCGGACTGCCGGTGAACGGCCGGAGGGTGCGCTTCGCCGAGCATGTATTCTACCGCTACCACGAGGGGCGCATCGCGCAGGTCTGGTCTCTGATCGACACGGCGGGGATCGCAGCACAGCTCTGAGGCCGGCCCCCGCCCCGGCGCGCATCAGTCGGCGATCCGGAACGGAACGGCAATGCTGCGCGCGGTGAGACGGGATCCGGAGCCCCCGGCGGCGCTCGGCCGCGCGCTCAGGGCTGCCCGGCCGAAGGCCCTGCCGGCCCCCCTCAGAGCGACAACCCGCCGAGGCTGCCGCCGCCGCAGACGAACAGCACCTGGCCGGTGACGAAACCCGCCGCGGGGTCGGCGAAGAACTGCACCGCGCGGGTCACGTCCTCGGTGGTGCCGAGCCGGCGGACCGGGAGTTGCTCGCCGATGCGCTTCTCGCGCTCGGAGCCCTTGTCGACGATGCCCCAGAAATTGTCGGTGAGGATCGGGCCCGGGGCGACCGTGTTCACCGTGATGCCGTCGGGCCCGAGCTCGAGCGCCCAGGTGCGCATCATGCCGTGCACGCCGGCCTTGGTGGCCGAATACGCGCTGCGGGTCGGCACGCCCATCGCGGCGCGGGAGGTGACGAAGACGATGCGGCCGAACTTCGCCGCCCGCATCTCCGGCAGCACCGCCTGGGTGAGCACAAGCGGGGCGGCGAGGTGGATCTGGGTGAGGGCAGCGAGCTCCTCGGGCTTCGCGTCCTCCACCAGGTTGGGATAGATCAGCCCGGCGTTGTGGACGACATGGCTCACGCCGCGGCCCTTCAGCCCGGCGGCGACTTCGGCCACGGCGGCGGGGTCCATCAGGTCGACGGAGATCTGGTCGAAATCGGCGTGCTCCCACTCCGCCCTGCGGCGGGCGAGGCCGATCACCTTCCAGCCCTTGTCGAGCATCTCCCGGGCCAGGCGCTCGCCGATGCCGGAGCTGGTGCCGGTGATGAGAACGGTATGGGTCATGCTGTCTTTCCGGGGATGAGGGCGAGAACGCGCAGCGGGCTGCCCGAGCCCCCCGCGATCTTGAGCGGCGGCGCGATCAGCATCGCGCCCACGGGCGGCAGGCGGTCGAGCCCGGCGAGGCATTGCAGGCCCAGCTTGCCCGCGCCGTGGAGCAGCGAATGCGCCGGGTACGGTGGCGAGAGATGCGCGCCCTGCCCTGCGTCTGTGCCCACGGTCTCGGTGCCGAAGCCGATGATGTCGCGCGCGAGCAGCGCCTCGATGGCCGAGGCGTCGGGGCCGGGGGAATGCGCGCCGGTCGCGTCGAGCCCCACGTAGGCCGGCGTGCCGGCCTTCTTCGCCCAGTCGGTGCGCATCAGCACCCAGGCGCCGGCCGGGATCTCGCCGTGCTCGGCCTCCCATGCCGCCACGTGTGCGGCGGTCATGATGAAATCGGGGTCCTCGGCCGCGGGGCCGGACATGTCGATCACGCAGACCGGGGCGACGAGCCTGTCGGGCGCCACCGCGTCCACCGTGCCGCCGGGCTGGTTGCGCCCGGTCACCCAGTGGGCGGGGGCGTCGAAATGCGTGCCGGTGTGCTCGGACATCGAGATGTTGTTCCAGTACCACGCCGGGCCGCGGGCGTCGTAGCGGCTCACCTCCTCGATGCGGAAGGGCGCGCATTGGCCGAACTCGGGCGGCAGCACGATGACCGGGAAATCCGGGGTGAGCGCATGGGTGAGGTCGACCACCTCCACCGCGCCGCTGGCCAGCGCGAGCGCGAGGTCTCCGAGAACGCCGGTCATCGCTGCAACTCCCTCTCCAGCACCTTGGGATCGGCGCTCCAGCGCGCGAAGACATCGCGGGCCACGTCGCCGGTGAAGCTTTCCTCGATGCCCTCGGCGAGGGCCTTCACCACGGCTGCCGCCACCGCCTTCGGCGCGAGCTTCGGCGGCGGCACGGCCTGGTGCCAGTCGTCCTCCACCGGGCCAATGAACACGCTCATCACCCGGATGCCGCCGTCGCGCAGCTCGGCGCGCAGGCCCTGCAGCACCGAGAGGCGGGCGGCGGCGGAGGCGGAGTGCATGCCGTAGACATTCCAGTTCGACAGTGCCGCCACCGGTGTCACGTCGAGAATGGCGACGGCGTTGTTCACCCCGTCATTCGCCCGGCCCAGCATGCCGGGGGCGAAGACCTGCGCGAGGCGCTGCAGGCCGAAGACATTGGTCTCGAAGCTCTCGCGCGCGAGGGCAACGCTCTGGCCCATCACGCCGCCGGGGCGCACATGGTCGGCCGTGTTCACGATGATGTCGGTCTTGCCGCCGATGGCGCCGGCGAGATCGACCACGGAGCGGGTGTCGGAGAGGTCGAGCGGCACGATCTCGATGCCCTCCTCGGCCGCGATGCGCTCGGCGCCCGGGAAGGGCTTCCAGGCATCGGCGACGCCGAGGAAGACCTTCGCGGCACCGGCCTTCAGCAGCGCGCGGGCGGTCTCCTGGCCGAGGGCGCTGCGCCCGTCGGTCACCAGCACGCGGCGGTGGCGCGGGTGGGCGGTGAGGCCGCGCAGGGCGGGGTCCTCGTCCATCAGGGGGGTCTCCTTCGCGGGAAGGGCCATCATCAGCGGCGTGCCGGCGAGGTCGAGCCGGGCGATCATCCGCACCCGCGCGCCGGTGGTCACGTCGCGGTGCAGGTTCGCGGTCACCACCGGGCCGCAGTCGAGCTGCACGGTGCCGACGCGCCAGGGCCCGCGGCCACGGTAGAAGAGCTCGTGCGTCACGCGGATGGTGGTCTCGGCGATCACCTCGCCGCCGGTGGGCGCGGGCGTGAAGGGGATGTCGGCCGAGAGGCATTTCGGGCAGGCATCGCGCGGCGGCCAGATGCGGGTGCCGCACTCCCCGCACTCCTGCAGGGCGAATGCGCCGCGCGCGGCATGGGCGGCGAAGAACAGCCCTGCCCGGCTCGGGCTGCCCGGCGGGCGATGCGCCAGCGGGGTGACGGCGGTGGGGTCTTTCCGCGGCGGGCGGGCAAGCGGGGTGTGTTCGCTCATGCGGCCTCCAGCACGGCAGCGGCGGTGCAGACACCGCGGTCGTAGTTCACCATGCCGAAGCCCGAGACGAGGGCGCGGCGCGCGCCTGCCACCGGCGCGGCAAGGTTCTGCCCCGTGACCTGGCGCAGCGCCTCCACGAAGCCGATGAAACCGCCGGCGGCCCCGGCCTGCCCGGCCGAGAGCTGGCCGCCGCAGGTGTTGTGCGGCAGCGTGCCCGCGTTGGTGAGGTCATGGCCGCGCAGGAACTCCGCCGCCTCGCCCTTGCCGCAGAGGCCGAGATCCTCGATCTGCATCATCACGATCACCGGGTAGTCGTCATAGGTCTGCACGAGGTCGACCGCGTCCGGCCGGCAGCCGGCGGCAGACCAGAGGTCAGCCACGTCCAACTCCCAGCCGCCGCGCATCTGCAGCGGATCTTCGGGGAAGGCATTGTGCCGCTCGATGGCGCCTGCGAGGCGGGCATAGGGCAGCCCGCGCTCCTTCGCCGTGTCCTCGTGCATCACGAGGAAGGCCTCGGCGCCTGCCACCGGCATCACGCAGTCGAAGAGATGCACCGGGTCGGCGATGGGCCGGGCGGACATGTACTCTTCGAGGCTCAGCGGCTTCTTCATGATCGCCTGCGGGTAGGTGAGCGCGTTGGCCCGCTGCGCGACGCAGATGCGGCCGAAATCCTCCCGCGTGGCGCCGTAGCGGCGCATGTAGCCGTCGGTGAGCAGCGCGAAGCTCGCGTTCGGGCCCCCGGCGCCGTAGGGGTAGGACGCCTCGAGCGCGAAGCGCGAGAAGCTGCCGAGCAGGCTGCGGAAACTGTCGATATGGTTGGTGTCGCCCGCCACGCAGGCGACGATCTCGGCATCGCCCGCCTGCACCGCCCGCGCCGCGCGCCGGGCCGCCACCACGCCCGAGGCGCCGCCCATGGGGATGTGCTCGAGAAAGCGCGGGCAGAGGCCGAGATGCTGGGTGAGCCCCACCGCCGTGTCCGGCGCGAGCGAGAAGGAGGAGACGGTGAAGCCGTCGATATCGCCGGGCGTGATGCCCGCCCCCTTCACCAACCCGCGCAGGGCGGCGGCGATCCACCAATGCGCGCTCTCCTGTGAGTAGCGCACGTAAGGCACCGATACGGGGACGGCGATGACGACATCCTCGTAGCTGCGGACCGATCTTGCCCTCATGCCGCGGCGTCGCGCTTTTTCAGCGCCCGGGTGTCATGCGCCTGCCCGCTCTCCACCAGCTCCGCCGCGAGGGTTTTCAGCACCCCGCGCTGGATCTTGGAGGTGGCGGTGAGAGGCAGCTCATCGGCGAAGGCGGTCCAGCCCGGAGCCTTGTAATAGGCGAGCCGGGTGAGGCACCAGCGGGTGATCTGCTCGGCGAGCTCCGCACTGCCCTCGTAGCCCTCGGCCGGCACGATCAGCGCCATCACCTCGTCGCCCCGCACCGCGTCGGGCACCGCCGCCACGGCGACGGAGCGGATGGCGGGATGGGCGACGAGCGCGCTCTCCACCTCCACCGCGGCGATGTTCTCGCCCGAGCGGCGGATCACGTTCTTGCGCCGGTCGACGAAGAAGAAATCCCCCTCCGCGTCGCGCCGCACGATGTCGCCGGTGTGGAACCAGCCGCCGGCCCAGGCCTCGGCCGTGGCCTCGGGGTTTTTGAGGTACTCGCGGAAGAAGCCCATGCCGGGGCGCGGGCCGGAGCGGCGGATGAGCAGCTCCCCCGGCTCGTCGACCTCGGCCTCCGAGCCGTCCTCGCGGATCACCTTCGTCTCCACCCCGTCCCAGGGGCGGCCGATGCAGGCGCGGCCGGGCACGCGGTCCGGCCGGCCATCGGTGATCGAGCCGGAGACACCGACCTCGGTCATCGCCCAGCCCTCGATGAGCGGCACGCCGAAACGCTCCTGGAACGGCGCGTGCAGGGTGGGGTCGATGCCCGCGCCGAAGCCGAAGCGCGCGCCATGCTCCGCGTCGGCCGGGTTTTCCGGCAGGCCCATGAGGATGTAGGGCATCACGCCGAGATAGTGGAAGCAGGTGGAGCGGTTGTCGCGCACGCTCTGCCACCAGGTGCGGGGATGGAACCGGTCCAGCACGGTGAGGCAGCCGCCCACGGTGATCATCGCCATCAGCGACACGGCGAGCGCGTTCATGTGGAACACCGGCAGGGGGGTGAGCATGCGCTCGGCCGGCTCCTCCCGCACGGCGGAGAGGCCGCCCACGTCGCGGTACCACTCGCCGCAGACGAGGAAATACTCGTTGGGCAGCACGCAGCCCTTGGGCTGGCCGGTGGTGCCCGAGGTGTAGAGCAGTGCGGCCTCGGTCTCGGAGCTCGGCGCGGGCGGGGCCTTCATCGCGCCGAAGGAGGGCAGCACGTCATCCGGCCCGATCACCGGCAGGGTGATGTCCATGGCGGCGGCGGCCTGCACCAGGTCCTCCTGCCGCTCGGGCACCGCCACGGCCATGCGCATCTCGGAATGAGAGATGAGGTATTCCAGCTCGGCCGCGCGCAGGTCGGGGTTGATCGGCACCATGGAGATGCCGGCCCCGTTGAGCGCGATGAAATGGAACACGAAATCCGGGCGGTTGAGCAGCAGCAGCCCCACCCGGTCCACCTGCCCGTCGCCGCCGAGGCCCGCGTCGAGATAGGCCTGCGTGAGCGCGGCCACCTTCGCGGCCGCCTCGGCATAGGTGATCTCGCCCGGCGCGATGCCGTAGACGGCGGCGGTCTCGGGCAGGACGTTGAGGAAGGGCCGGTTCGGGTGGCGGGCTGCGGTTTCCGCCAGCCTCACGGCGACGGTCTCGTCGATGCGCATGTGTCGGGGCCTCACATGAAGAGCTGGATATTGCCGAAGGGCGCGTCGAAGTTCAGCAGGTCGACCCGCTTGAGCGCGATCTTCAGCGCCCCCTCCTCCACCCGGATCTCGTGCTTCGCCCAGCCGGCGAAGAATTCCTTCTCGTCGCCCCGGGTCTCGACGTAGTGGAACGAGGTCCAGGTGCGGAACAGGTTCGCGCCCGGGTTCATCTCGTCCACCTGCGGGGCCTGCAGCAGGTGCTGGGCCCGGCTTTTCGGCTTCTGCGAGAAGGTGCGCGCGCCGGCCAGCCGCTCCACGCGGATGCGCAGCAGCAGCATGTCCTCGTACATCAGCGAGGCCTGCAGGCGCGGGTCGGTCTGCTGCCACTCGGCCGGCATCCAGTAATGCGCATCTTCCGTGTAGAGCTTCAGCCAGTCCTCGTACCGCAGCTCGTCGAGCAGGCGCGCCTCGCGGTAGATGAAGGCGGTGAGGTCGGCCTCGGTCACCGTGTCGGGGGTGAGGCGGGTCAGGGTGTCGGTGGTCATTCTGCGGCCTCCACGCGGGCGGGCTCTTCCATGTCGAGGGTCATGTAATGCACCCAGGCGGCGAACTGGTTGCGCATCTGGCGCTCGGAGGTGCCGTTGGCGATGGCGGTCTCCTCGTGGTCCTCGCCCGGCTCGTAGAGGCGCTGGACGTTGACCCATTCCAGCGCGTCGGCCGCGAGGCCCTTCTGCGCGCGCTCGTAGACCTCGAGATCGTCGTGGCCGACGATGGAGGTGGGCGCGTTGATCAGCCGGTTGTACATCAGCGTGCGCTCGAAGAGCATGTCCGGCGCGCCGACCAGGCGGAAGGTGTAGCTCTCCACCAGCGTCTTGTCCGCCGCGATGGGCTTGAACAGGCGCAGGGTCTGGATCGGGCCCTTCACCATGATGTGCGGGAAATAGACCGTGTTGTGCCGGTTCTCGCCGAGGATCTGGCGTGCGCGCTCCTCGCCGTAGGTCTCCACCATCTGGTCGAAGTAGCCCGGCACGGCCGAGTAGTCGGCGTGGATCGAGGTGGTGACCCCGGTGTGCCCGTGGCCATGCGGCCAGACCCGGATGCCCATGCCCTCGAAGAACTCGTAGGGCGCCATGAAGGGCGCGTAGACCTCGACGGCCATCGGCTTCGGCCCGCCCTTGGCCTGCTCCTTCTCCCACACCGAAACGGCGGTGCCGGCCGAGCTCTCATGCGCCACCATCGGGTGGCAGGTGTCGGTCTGGTTCTCGACCAGCATCTTCCAGTTGCAGTTGTGCATGTAGCGCAGCGGCGCGCCCTCGAGCACCAGCTTCCCCTCGGGCGAGCGGTCGATCATGTTGTCGATCGAGGACAGGCTCTCGCCGAAGAACTCCTCGAAGCTCTCGCCCGCGTCGTTGAGCCTGGCGAAGATGAAGTCGCGGTAGACCTTCACATGCGCCACCGGGGCGAGGCCCTTCACCGCCTCCGAGTTCTCCAGCCCGGTGTTCTCGTAGCCCTTCTTCAGCGGGATGGCGAGCAGGTTGCCATTGGTCTTGAACGACCAGGCGTGGTAGGGGCAGCGGAAGAATTTCCCCGTGTTCCCGCAGGCTTCCGAGGCGATCTTCACCCCCTTGTGCGGGCAGCGGTTGTAGAGCACATGCACCGACATGTCGGTGTGGCGCACCACGAGCACCGGCTGGTCGCCGATCTCGGTGGTGATGTAGTCGCCCTTCTCCGGGATCTGGCTGGCGTGGCCCACGTAGACCCAGGTGTTGGCGAAGAGATGGCGCATCTCCAGCCGGAACACCTCCGGGCTGGTGTAGACGTCGCGGTGCACCTCTTCGGGCCGCACCAGGGCGCGGATGGCGTCGGGATTGCTGGCGTATTTGCTCACGTTCTGTCTCCCTGTCAGAGGTCGAGGACCAGCCGCGCGCTCTTCGCCCGCGACACGCAGATCTGCATCACCGAATTGGACTCGCGCTCGGCCTCGGAGAGCACGACATCGCGGTGGTCCGGGATGCCCTCCAGCACGTCGACCTGGCAGATGCCGCAGTCCCCGCGCTGGCAATCATAGACGACATCGATGCCTGCGTCCTCCAGGGCCTCGATGATGCTCTGGCCCGGGTTCACGGTGATGACCGGGCCGTCGCGGCCGGCCTGCACCTCGAAGGGCGCGTCGCCCTCCTGCGCCGCCGGCTCGGCGGTGAAGATCTCGAAGCGCACCGGGGCCGCGCCGGCCGCAGCCCGCACCGCCTCGATCATCCCCTTGGGCCCGCAGACATGGATCTCGGCGCCCGAGGCCGCGGCGGCGGCGACGGTCTCGGCCAGAGGCACGGCGCCGGCATCGTCGTAATGCACGCGAAGGCGCGGCCCGCAGAGCGCGGTAAGCTCGGCGAGGAAGGCGAGATGCCCCTCGGAACGGCCGTAATAGTCGAGCACGTAGTCGCGCCCCGCCGCCTCCAGCGCCGCGGCCATGGAGAGGATGGGCGTGATGCCGATGCCCCCCGCGATGAGATGCACCGGTCCCGCGCCGAGGGGGAAGTGATTCTGCGGCGCGGTGACGGTGAGCCTGTCGCCCACCTTCAGCCCGTGCATGTGGGTGGAACCGCCGGTGCTGTTCTCCTCCAGCAGCACGCCCAGCACGTAGTGCCGGCCGTCGCGCCACTGCGGCAGGTCGACCAGCGAATAGGCCCGGTCGCCCCCGCCCGGCAGCGAGACGCGCAGATGCGCCCCGGCCTCGAACCCCGGCAGCGGTGCGTCCGCCGCGGTCTCGAGCACCACGGAGCGGATGCGCGGCGTCTCCTCGCGGATCTCGCGTACCGTCATGGTCAGGCTGGTCACTGGCATCTCTCCTGCTGGCTTTTCTTTCATGAATTTTCATGCATTCTTGACGTGGAATCCTGGTCTGTCAATCTGCTTTCGAAAAACCACGACAGGGCGCCAGCGCTTGTGTAGACAGGCCCGACACGAGGGAGACCCGCTTGACCACCGACGCCGACCAGAACGACGCCGCGCGCCTCGCCCCCGAAGCAGATGCCGCCCCCCTGCCCGCGCCGGAGCAGGAGCCGCCGCTGAGCCCGGGCTTCACCGACGACTACCTGCTCTACCTGCTCGCCGCCGCCAGCGCGCGGGCCAGCGCCGAGTTTCACACCCTTGTGGCGGCGCACGGGCTGCGGGTGCCGGAATGGCGCATCCTCGCCTGTCTCGCCTCGCGCGAGGGGCTGAAGGTGACCGAGCTCGCCCACCAGACCCTGTTCGACCAGCCCCGCCTCACCAAGACGCTGAACGTGATGGAGCGCGCGGGCCTGGTGCTGCGCCGCTCCGACCCCTCGGACCGCCGGCTGGCACTCGTCTCGCTCACGCCAGAGGGCCGCGCGCGGGTAGAGCCGCTGCTCAGCCTCGCGCGCGGGCACGAGGCGCAGGTGCTCTCGCGCTTCCCCGCCGCGGACCGGCGCCGGCTGAAGGCGTTTCTCGTCGCCCTCGCGCGCTGAGGCGCCCGGGGGCCCCGGGCGCCCCGGCCTTCAGGCAAACGAGGCCACGGTCTTGAGCGCGCCGTCGAGCTGCACGCCCTTCTCGTCCTTCAGCGCGGCCTCGCGCAGGCGGCGCAGCCAGTCGGCGGCGTCCTCGCGCCCGCGCAGCATGTCGAGCGCGCCGATCACCCGGGCGTATTTCGAATGCCCGCGCACATGGGTGTCGGAATAGCCCTTGATCAGCCGGCGGCAGTTCAGGATCTCCACCGCGAGGGCGTAGTCCGACGCCACGGTGCCGAGGGCGAGGGCGTACCATTCCTCCAGATGCGCGCGCTCCACCTTGTGGCGCAGCAGGCGGCGGCGCATCGGGCGCAGGCCGCCCACCATCCACAGCATGGCAAAGCCGCGCGCGCTGTCGGTCCGGATGCGCCGGCCCTTGTTCAGCCGCCGGTCGAGCCAGGCGAAGAGCTTCGGGCGCTTCTCGATGGCAGCGCCGAGGAAAGCCGGCATGGTGCCGCAGAACTCCTCGGCCCGGGGGTGGAAATACTCGGTGAGCTGCAGCACGTTCTCCTCGCGCACACCCACCTCCTTGCGCACCCGGGCAAAGCGGTGGGCGCGGGTCTTGAGGTCGGCCACGCGGATGATGTCGTCGTAGCACATGGCGTTGGCGAGGTGCTTGGCCGCGGCGAGCGACAGGGCGTGGCCCTGCTCCGCGCTGTCGAGCGCCACCGCGCGGTCCAGCCGGTCGAGGTACTCCGCGCCATAGGCGAGGTCCTGGAAATCGACCACCTTGCGCAGGCCGCGCAGGGCGAGGTCCTGCACCGGGGCGGGCAGCGCCTGCACCCGGGCCTCGAGCGCCTGCCATTTCTTCAGCATGCCCTCGGGGCCGCGGATGCCCGGCAGCGCGCCGGGCGCGGGCTCCTCGACCATCTCGATCACGTCGCCGCTCTCGTCGCGGCGCATGGCGCGCTCGTAGCCGGCGGTGAAGGCGCGCAGGCTCGCCTCCACGCCGCGGCCGGAGGCGCGGATGATCTCCTCGTAGCTCTCGCGCGGGAAGGGCAGCGCGCCCGAGCCCGCGAGCGCGCCGAGCAGCGAGGCGGAGATCACCGAGCCCGCCTTCACCGCCATCGTCTCCATGTCGAAGGCCACCAGGCGCTTCGCGGCCAGCGAGCAGGCGGTGAGCACCTCCTCGCTGTTGGCCCGCCCGTCACCCGGCTCGATCTTCTCCGACACCGCGGCGATGCGGTGGGCGGAGGCGATGAGCGTGGTGCGGTCGGGCGTGACGAACCCGCGCATCACCGAGCGGCCGGCCTCCATCAGCTCGGCCGAGATCAGGATGTCCACGTCCCCCTCCGAGGGGCTGAGCGAGAACACCGGCAGCCGGTCGGTGTGCTTCGTCATCTCCACGTAGTAGATCGTGGCGCCCGTGCGCTGAGCCACGCCCGCCACCGAGGTGGACTGGGCGACATAGCCGTTCGCCTCCGCCACCGCGACGATCCAGTCGGTCAGCACGCCGCCGCCCTGCCCGCCCACGGCGAGACAGGCGAGCTTGAGGATGCGGTTCGCCTCCGCGTCGGTGGGGATATCAACCTGCATGTTCATGGATCAGGCCTCCTGGAACACGAGCCGGCCGCTCTCGCGGCGGGTCTGCAGCCAGCCGATGACCCGCTTGCGGAAGCGGTCGCGGCGCCGGTCGCGCTCGTTGGGATTGTGGACGACATCGGCGCGGTAGAAGCTGGGGCAGAGCACGGCCGCATCGGCCACCTCGCCGCAGTTGCCGCAGCCGACGCAGTTCTGGTCGATGCTGGCGACGGGGTCGTCGCGCAGCGGGTCGTCGAGGGTCTTCACCGAGAGCGAGGGGCAGCCGGAGAGGCGCATGCAGGCGTGATCGCCCGTGCACACGTCCTCGTCGACACCGAAACGGGGCTTGATCACCCGCTCGCCGTCCTTGATCGCCTTGTTCATCTGCGGCTTCACCCGGCGCTGCTTGTTGAGCATGCACTCGGAGGAGGCGACGATCACCTTGGGCCCCTCCATATCGGTGGTGAGCGCCTCCTTCAGCGTGGCGCGCATCTTGCCCACGTCATAGGTGTGGTCGATCTGGCGCACCCATTTCACGCCCATGCCCTTCACCGCGGAGGTGATGGAATTCTGCGTCTGCTTGGTCTTGTTGGTGGCGCGGGAGGAGAGGATGTCCTGCCCGCCGGTGGCGGCGGAGTAGAAGTTGTCGACCACGATGATCACGCCGTCGGACTTGTTGAACACCGCGTTGCCGATGGAGGAGGTGAGGCCGTTGTGCCAGAAGCCGCCGTCGCCCACGAAGGAGATGGTGCGCCGCGCACCGTCGGCGTGGAAGGCCGAGGCGGAGGCGGGGCCGAGCCCGTAGCCCATCGTGGTCGCGCCCAGCTCGAAGGGCGGCATGGAGGAGAACAGGTGGCAGCCGATGTCGGAGGAGATGTGGTGCTTGCCCATCTCCTCCTCCACCAGCTTGGTGGCGGCGAAGATCGGCCGCTCCGGGCAGCCGACGCAGAACCCGGGCGGGCGGCCGGGGATCTTGCCGGTGAGATCGGGCACCGAGCCCGCGTCTTCCTCGCGGTTGGGCGCGCGCAGGGGGGCGGCGAGCATCTCCGGCGCATGGTCGCGCACGAAGGCGGAGATGCCGTCGAGCATCACCTTGCCGGTGTATTCGCCGCCCATGGGCAGCACGTCCTTGCCGCCCAGGTGCAGGGTGCGGCCGGCCTTGTAGAGGATATGGGCGAAGTTCTGCTCGAGGTAGTCCGGGTGGCCCTCCTCCACGATCAGCACCGCGTCCTTGCCCTCGCAGAACTCGAGGAACTCGTCCTCGACCACCGGGTAGACGCAGTTCATCACGTAGAGCGGCACGTCGGTGTCGCCCCAGGCGTTCGCGAGGCCCATGCGCTGCAGGGCGCGGATCACGCCGTTGTACATGCCGCCCTGCATCACGATGCCGATCTTGCCGGTGGCCCCGCCGAGGAACTCGTTGATCTTGTTGTCCTTGAGGAATTTGATCGCGGCGGGCTTGCGGCTCTCCAGCTTTTCCTTCTCGTGCAGGAAGGAGGCGGGGGGCAGCACGATGCGCGCGGTGTCGCGGCGCGGGTTCTCCATCGCGTCGCGCACCGAGAACTCGGGCTTGCGGTTGTCCGAGGCGATGAAGGAGCCGTGCACGTGGCAGCAGCGGATGCGCACCTGCATCATCACCGGGGTGTTGGAGACCTCGGAGAGCGCGAACCCGTCGCCCACGCATTTCACGATGGAGGGCACGTTGGGGCGCGGATCGAGCAGCCAGACCTGGCTCTTCATCGCGAAGGCGTGGCTGCGCTCCTGCATGATGGAGGAGCCTTCGCCGTAATCCTCGCCGCAGATGATGAGCGCACCGCCCGTGACCCCGCCCGAGGCGAGGTTGGCCAGCGCGTCGGAGGCCACGTTGGTGCCCACCACCGACTTGTAGGTGACGGCGCCGCGCACCGGGTAATGCACCGAGGCCGAGAGCATGGCGGTGGCCGTCGCCTCCGAGGCCGAGGCCTCGAAATGCACGCCCAGCTCGCCCAGGATCTCCTGCGCGTCGGAGAGCACGTCCATCAGGTGGCTGATCGGCGCGCCCTGGTAGCCGCCCACATAGCCCACGCCGTTTTCCAGCAGGGCCTTGGTGATGGCGAGGATGCCCTCACCGGAGAATTCCTCTCCGGCGCCCATCCGGAGCTTCTGCACTTCCTTGGCGAATGATCTCTCTGCCATACTGGGTCTCCCTGCCTGAGCGTCCTGCCTGGGGTGTGGCGGACCGGGTCAGATCTCGTGTTGCCTGATGTTTCGCAAAATCTTCTGCAGCGTGGCGACGAAGGCCGCCCGCTCGTCAGCGCCCACGCCGTCGAACATCGCGGAATAGACCGCGTGCATCGCCGGCCAGGCGTTCTCGAAGGTGCGCCGCCCCTCGTCCGTCACGTGGATGAGGCGCACGCGGCTGTCGGTCTCGGAGGCCTCGCGGCGCACGAAACCCGCCGCCTCCATCGCGTCGAGCGTCCGGCTCATGGTCGACTGTTCGAAGACCGAGAGCACCGAGAGCTCGTTGATCGTCACCGGCCCGATCGACACCAGCGTGGCGAGCGCGCGCATCTGCGCCGTGGTGAGACCGTTGGCCTTCAGCCCGCCGCGCAGCGTGTCGTTGTAGCGCCCCATGATGCGGTTCATCAGGTAGGGCGCGAAATGGTTGAGGCCGATCTCGCCGAGGGTTTCGGTGCGGCCGTCGATGTCCTCGATCATGCGAGCCTCCGTCCGAGCAGGTAGCCCGAACCGCCGCCGAGACCGGGGCCGGGATGGGTGGAGGCGCCGATGTGCCAGAGGTTGCGCACCACGGTCTCGTGGTTGACGCTGCCCTTGAACGGCCGCCAGAGGAAGAACTGGTCGATGGTGCAGGCCCCGCCGTAGGGATCGCCCCCCACGAGGTTGACGTTCATCGCCTCGAGGTCGGCCGGGGAATAGGCCTTCCGGGCGATGACACTGTCCCCGAAGCCCTCGATGTGGCTCTCGAGGATCGCCTGCACGCGGTCGGCATAGGCCTCGCGCAGGGCCTCGGTCCAGGTGCCGTCGGCGGGGGTGTCGATCTCGCCGGCCGCATCGCCCTTCACCTGGCGCGGTGCCTCGGGGAGCTGGAGCCAGAGCGTGGCCTGCCCCTCCGGCGCGCGGGAGGGGTCGAGCGCGGTGGGCTGGCCCACGCAGATGGTGGGCACCGCCGGCAAGAGCCCGCGCTCGGCCTCGTTCGAGGCTTTCGACACACCGTCGAGCCCGGGGGTGAGGTGGAGCAGCGCCACGCCCCCCAGCCCCTCCGTGCGCCATTTCGGCGGGGTGTTCAGCGCGTAATGGAGCTGGAAATTGCCCTTGCCGTAGCGGTATTCGGCGCGCTCGCGCTCGGCGCCGCCGGGCAGCAGCCGGCCGTAGAGCTGGTCAGGCGTGACGGAGGCGATGACGCCGATCTCGGCGCGCAGCTCCCGGCCGCCGGCCAGCATCACGCCGCGGGCCCGCGCCGTGCCGCTGTTCACCCCGCCCGCGCCGGTGGTGACGCGGATCTCCGCCACGTCGGCCCCGGTGCGGATCTCGCCGCCCTGCTCCTCGATCAGCCGGCGGAAGGCGGCGGTGAGATTGGCCGCCCCGCCCTTCACGATCGGCGCGCCCGCCGCCTCCAGCGCGAAGGCGATGATCCGGCCCATCTGGCCGGAGAAGGCCGCCTCGGGGCCCAGCCCCGCATGCAGCCCCCAGGGCGCCCAGAGCGCGCGGGTGAGCTCGGAGCGATACGAGCTTTCCAGCCAGGAGCGCATCGGCGTCATCGCGCCCCCCAGCACGGCGGCGAGGCCGCGCGGGCCGCGCTTCAGCGCCTCGCGGGCCAGCAACGTGAGGGTCTGGCGGGTCCAGAGCCCGCCGCCCAGCAGGCCGAAGAGCAGGCCCGCATCCGCCTCCGTGGCCGAAACCTGGGCGCCATGGGTGTCCCCGTCGCCCGCGGCCGCGGCGTTGAAGGCGGCGATGTTGGCTGCCCGGTCGGTCCGGAAGGTGAGCGACGATCCGTCGGGGCGCAGCACGCCGGTGGGCGTGTCGGTCCCCGCGAACTCGAGCCCGTGCCGCGCGAGGTCCTTGCCGAGGGCCGCATAGGCCGGCGAGGTCACGAACAGCACGAAGGTCGTCGCCATCACGTCATGCACGAAGCCGGGGGCGGTGATCTCGGCGGTCTTCATGCAGCCGCCGATCTCGCCCTCGCGCTCGCGCTCGAGCACCAGCACCCGCCGGCCCGCCTTGCCCAGCAGGGCAGCACAGACCAGCGCGTTGATGCCGGAGCCGACGATGATGTAATCCGGATTGCCGGGCATGCCTCGCCTCAGCCCTTCGCGACCAGCGCCAGCGCGCGCACGGGCGAGCCGGTGCCGTTCTCGATCTTCAGCGGCGTGACGATGAGCACCGCGCCCTTCGCCGGCAGCTTGTCGAGGTTGCACAGGCTGGCGAGCCCGTACTTGTTGGCCTTGTGCAGCAGGTTGTGCGCGGGGAACGGCGGCTCGAAGCCACCCGCGGCGCCCGCGTCGGTGCCGATGCACTCGTTGCCCCAGCCGATCACGCCCTTGGAGAGGATGTACTCGATGCAATCCACCGAGGGGCCGGGCGAATGCGGGCCGTTCTCGTCGGTGTTGAGGAAGGTCTCCTCGGAGCCGTTGCGCTTGTACCAGTCGGAGCGCATCACCACCCACTCGCCGGCGCCGATCTCGCCGTGCTCGGCCTCCCAGGCCTTCACGCCATCGGCGGTGAGCAGGAAGTCGGGGTTGGCGGCCACCTCGGCCGAGCAGTCGATCACGTTCACCGGGGCGACGAAATTCTTCACCGGGATCGTGTCGGTATAGCCGTCGGCGAAGTCCTTGCCGGTGATCCAGTGGTGCGGCGCGTCGAAATGCGTGCCGGAATGCTCGCCGAGCTTGAGCCAGTTCCAGGCCCAGAACGGCCCGTCCTTGTCATACTCGGAGATGCGGTGGATCTCGATCTGCGGGGTGTCGACGGCAAGCTCCGGCGGCAGCTTCAGCAGCGGGGTCGAGGGCCCGAGCGTGGCGGCGAGGTCGATCACCTCCACCGAACCGTCGAGCAGACCGGCGGCGAGAGCAGATACAGCGTTGGTCATGGTCCATCCTTCCTGTCGGCAGCCACCCTTCCGGTGGCATCCCTTGCGACACACCCCGCCCGAGCGGGGGATCCGAAAGAAAGGCTAGACAGACAAATATGCAAATGCAAACATATTTCACACCGATGACAGGGATGGTGAGAAAACATGCAATATGACGCGATCCTGGTGGGCGCGGGGGTCAATTCATTGGCAGCGGCGGCGCATCTCGCGGCAAGCGGCTGGCGTGTGGGCCTGTTCGAGAAGGCCGCCACGCCCGGTGGCGCGGTGAAAACCGAGGCGCTCACCCTGCCCGGCTACCGGCATGACGTGGCGGCGATGAACCTCTCGATGTTCGCCGGCTCAGCCTTCCATGCGAAATATGCGGATGAATTGAAATCCCACGGCTTCGCCCTGGCGCCCGCCGCGCATCCCTTCGCCTCCGCCTTCCCCGATGGCAGCTTCTTCGGCGTGAGCGCCGACCTCGACACCACCCTGGGCCGATTCGCCGATTCGCGCGATGCCGATACCTGGCGCGAGATGGTCGCCGCCTTCCCCGCCCGCGCTGCCTCGGTGGGCGGGTTGCTGGGCGCGCCGATGACCCCGCGCTCGCTCGCCGGCCAGGCCTGGCGCGCCTGGCGGGCGCATGGCGCGGGCGGCACCGCCGACCTGATGCGCCTGCTCGCAGCCTCGCCCCGCGCCTGGCTCACCGAGACGTTCCGTGACCCGAAGGTGCAGGCCACGCTCGGCGCCTGGGGCATGCATCTCGACTTCGCGCCCGACATCGCCGGCGGCGCGGTGTTCCCCTATCTCGAGGCGATGGCCAACCAGTGCTTCGGCATGGTGATCGGCGCGGGCGGCGCCGGCACGCTCACCGACGCGCTCTGCGCCATGATCCGCGCCCGCGGCGGCGAGATCCATTGCGCCACGGAGGTCACCGAGATCTGCGTGGAGAACGGCCGGGCGGTGGGCGTGCGGCTCGATGACGGCACGGTGACCCGGGCGGCTAAGGCGGTGCTGGCGAACGTCGCGCCGCGCGGCCTCGCCCGCCTGCTGAAGCAGGGCAGCGGCGACGCGCGCTACGACGCCGGCCTCGCCCGTTTCCGCCACGGGCCGGGCACGATGATGATCCATCTCGCGCTCGACGCCCTGCCGCCCTGGCGCGCCGCCGGGCTGCAGCGCTTCGCCTACGTGCACATCGCCCCCTCGCTGGATTACATGGCCTCGGTCTACACGGAAGCCATGGCCGGCCTGCTGCCGCGCGCGCCGATCCTCGTCGTCGGCCAGCCCACGGTGGTCGACCCGTCGCGCGCGCCGGAGGGGCGGCACACGCTCTGGGTGCAGGTCCGCGCCCTGCCCGCCGACATCCGCGGCGACGCCGCCGGCGAGATCACCGGCACCGACTGGGCGGAGCTGCGCGAGGCCTATGCCGACCGCGCCATGGCGCTGCTGGAGCAATATGCCCCCGGCCTCGGCGCCCATGTGCTCGCCCGCACGGTGGAGAGCCCGGCCGACCTCGAGGCCCGCAACCCCAACCTCGTGGGGGGAGACCAGGTCTGCGGCTCGCACCATCTCGACCAGAACTTCCTCTACCGCCCCGTGCGCGGCCACGCCGACTGGAGCACCCCGGTGAAGGCCCTGCACCTGATCGGTGCCGCGAGCTGGCCCGGCGCCGGCACCGGGGCTGCCTCCGGCTTCATGGCGGCCAGCCGCATTGCCGGGAAATGAGCCCTCCACGATCCCTTCAGGTTTGATCTTTCAAACATGAAGGAATCGCGCCAGACTGCCCCAAAGGCCCCGTGAGAGGCCGGACCGACCCAACAGGAAACCAGCACATGACCCAGACACGACGCGCATTTCTGCAAACCGGTATCGGCCTCGGCGTGGGGCTCTCGGCGCTCGGCAAGCTCGGCCTCTCGGCGGCCGTGGCGCAGGAGAGCGGCGACCTCACCATCGCCTACAACGTGAACCTGCCCTCCTGGGACCCCACCACCGGCCCCTCGGCGGTCAACCCCACCATCCAGGGCATCTACCAGTCGGTGTTCGACCAGTTCATCCTGCAGAAGCCCGACCTCACCTTCGACGCCGGCCTGCTCACCGAGTGGGGCTGGAACGAGGACAAGACGCAGGTCTTCATGGTGGTGCGCGAGGGTGTCACCTGGCATGATGGCTCGCCCTTCTCGGCCGAGGACGTGGTGTTCTCGCTCGAGCGCGCGGCAAAGCCCGAAACCGGCAGCCCCATGCAGTTCGTCTGGTCGAAGATCGGCAATTTCACCATCGAGGGCAATCGCATCACCGGCGACGTGATCGAGTATGACCCGACGATCTTCAAGTGGATGAGCTTCCTCACCGGCTACGTGCTGCCCAAGGCCTATTACGAGGAGGTGGGCCCGGAGGGCTTCGAGGCCGCCCCCATCGGCACCGGCCCCTACAAGGTCGACCGCTTCGAGCGCAACGCCTACCTGCGGCTGGTGGCAAACCCCGACTACTGGGGCGGCGCACCGGCCTTCGAGACCGTGACCATCAAGTTCGTCACCGATGCCGCGAGCCGCGTGGCGGAGGTGGAATCGGGCAATTCCCTCGTCACGCTCGAGATCCCCTACGAGGAGTATGACCGGCTGGTGGAGAAGGAGGGCCTCACCGGCGAGGCGCACCCGGTCTCCGACATCGGGATGATCTTCCTCAACGACATCGACGTGATGCTGGACAAGAACGTCCGCCTCGCCGCGCATCACGCCATCGACAAGCAGCTCATCATCGACCGGCTGCTGCGCGGCTACGGCGTGCCGCTCGCCACGCTGGAGACACCGGAATACGCCGCCTACGACCCCTCCATCACCTTCGAGCACGACCCGGAGAAGGCGAAGGAGCTGCTCGCGGCCTCGGGCTATTCCACCGACAACCCGGTGCGCTTCACCATCCAGACCACCCGCGGCTTCAAGCCCAAGGATTACGAGATGATCCAGGCCATCGTGGGCATGTGGCGCAAGGTGGGCATCGAGGCCGAGATCGAGGTCTACGAGATCGCGAAGCACTACGAGCTGCGCGCCGCCGACCAGCTCGCCCCCGCCGCCTTCTACAACTGGGGCAACTCGGTGGGCGACCCCACCACCTCGACGGGCTTTGCCATGTTCGGCCCCTCGCCGCATTCCGTCTGGGACAGCGAGGACCTGGTGGCGAAGATCGCCCCGCTCTGGGCCGAGCAGGACGAGGAGAAGCGCATCCAGGGCTGGAAGGACGTGAGCCGCTACATCGCCGAGGAATGCTACGTGATCCCGCTGCTGCAGTACGTGCAGCCCATCGTGCATGACGCGGGCATCTCGGTGGTGCCGCATGCCTCAGGCGCGCTGCTGCCGGCGCTGATGACCCCGGCCTGAGGCCTTTCCCGGGGGGCCGCCCCCCTAGCGCCCGCCCCGGGCGGGAGGCCCCCCGGTGCCTCCCGCCGCTTCCGCCCGTGAAGGCCCAGATGCTGCTCAAGACCCTCCTCGCCCGCCTCGCCTCCATGGTGATCACGCTGTTCGGCGTGGCCGTGGTGGTGTTCGTGATCATCCGCGTCGCCCCGGGCGACCCGATCGCGATGATGCTGCCCCCCGGCGCCTCGGATGCCGACGTGGAGCGGCTGCGCGCCCTCTACGGGCTCGACCGCTCGATGCCCGAGCAGTTCCTCATCTGGCTCGGCGGCGTGCTGCAAGGGGACTTCGGCACCTCCATCTCGCTGCGCCAGCCGGTGGCGGGGCTGGTGCTGGGCCGGCTGCCGGCCACGCTGGAGCTGAGCGCGCTGGCGCTCGTCATCGCGCTGGTGCTGGGCGGCTTCCTCGCCATCTTCGGCGCCCGCCACCGCGCGACACCGCTGGAAGCGGGGGTGGACCTCACCAATGGCGCCGCGCTCTCGGTGCCGGATTTCCTCTGGGGGCTCGTGCTCATCCTGCTCTTCGGCGTGCTCTGGCCGGTGCTGGAGATCTCGGGGCGGGTCTCGCCCCGGCTCGACCTGCCCTTCGCCACGCAGTTCTACCTCGTGGAGAGCATCCTGCGGCTGCGCTTCGACCTCACGGCCGACCTGCTGAGCCACATGATCATGCCCGCGCTCGCCCTCGCCCTGCCGCTGGCCGCGATCATCGCGCAGCTCCTGAAGCAGAGCCTGAAGGAAGTGCTGAACCTCGACTACGTCACCCTCGCCCGGGTGCGCGGCTATTCCGAGCTGCGGGTGATCCTGCGCGAGGGCCTGCGCAACGCCGCCCTGCCCACGCTCACGCTGGTGGGCGTGCAGTTCACCTTCCTCATCGGCGGCACGGTGATCGTGGAGCGGCTGTTCTCCTACGAGGGGCTGGGCAACATGGCCATCGACGCGGTGATCAACCGCGACCTGCCGCTGATCCAGGGCATCGTGCTGCTCTTCGCGGTGATCTTCATCCTGGTCAACCTCGCCGTGGACCTCACCTATTCCCTGCTGAACCCGAGGCTGCGCCATGGCTGATGCTCTCCCCTCCGCCCCGAGCCGCAGAGCGAAGAGCAAGGCCTCCCCGGCCCGGCCTGCGCGCAATACTCCGCGCCACCCCGGCCGGCGTGCCTGCGGAGGCGGGGCAGAAGCGCCCTCCCGGGGGGAGGGTCGGGCGCTGCCCGGCGTGCCGCCGGGCGGAAGCCCGGAGCGAGGCGCCCTGCCTTGCTTGCAGCCGCGAGCGATTGGTCGATTTCGGCGGAGAACTGGCGTGCCGCATGGCAATCGCTTCGCTCTCACTTTCGCAGTCCCCTTCACCCCGCCCGAACCGCAGGGCGAAGGGCAGCGCCCGATCCTGGGTGGGCGCTGCCCCGGCACGGCCTGCGTGCCGCGCATCAGGCCGCCCCGGCCGGCGTGCCCGCGGAGGCGTTGCAGAAGCGCCCTCCCGGGGGGAGGGTCGGGCGCTGCCCGGCGTGCCGCCGGGCGGAGGCCCGGAGCGAGGCGCCCTGCCCTGCTTGCAGCCGCGAGCGGTTGGTCAGGCTTGGCGGAGAGCTGGCGTGCCGCGAGGCAGTCGCTTCGCTCTCGCTTTCTTAGTCCGTCTCACTCCGCCCGAACCGCGGGGCGAAGGGCAGCGCCCGACCCTGGGATGGCGCTGCCCCGGCCTGGCCTGCTCGCAGCACGTCGCGCCACCCCGGCCGGCGTGCCTGCGGAGGCGTCGCAGCAGCGCCCTCCCGGGGGGAGGGTTGGGCGCTGCCCGGCCTGCCGCCGGGCGGAAGTTCGGAGCGAGGCACCCTGCCCTGACCGCGCCCCGGAGGCCACCCGATGAGCGCCGACACCCGCGCACAGCGCCGCCGCGCCGGGGTGCGGCTCTGGCTGCCGGGCCTCTGGCTCGGGCTGCTCTGCCTCGCCGCCCTCGCCGCCCCCTGGATCGCCCCGCATGACCCGCTGGCACAGGACCTGATGCTCGAGCGCCTGCCGCCCGCCTGGGTGGGCGGGGCCGAGCCGGGCTACTGGCTGGGCACCGACAGCCTCGGCCGCGACGTGCTTTCGCGCATCGTCTGGGGCGCGCGCATCGCCCTCGTCGTGGCGCTCATCGCGGCCAGTGCGGCCTGCCTGCTCGGCTCGGCGCTTGGCCTCGTCGCCGGATACTTCGGCGGCTGGCCGGACCGTGTCGTCTCCCGGCTCGTCGATGTCTGGATGGCCTTCCCGCCGGTGCTCTTCGCCATCCTGCTGGTGGCGGTGCTGGGCGCGGGGCTGCACTCGGTCATCCTCGCCATCGCCATCATCGACTGGACCCGCTTCGCCCGGGTCATCCGCGCCGAGGCCATGGTGCAGGCGCGCATGGACTACGTGCACTCCGCCCGCATCGGCGGCGCCGGGCGCATCGGCACGCTGCTCACCGAGGTGCTGCCCAACGTGCTGCCCTCCGTCATCGCCCTGCTCGCGCTCGAGATGGGCGTGGCCGTGATCGTGGAGGCGATCCTGAGCTTCGTGAACCTGTCGATCTCCACCGACGACCCCACCTGGGGCTCGATGATCGCGGAGGGCCGCGCCTCCATCCACTTCGCCTGGTGGGTGCTCGTGTTCCCGCTTGTCGCCCTGTTCCTCACCGTCCTCTCCTTCAGCCAGTTCGGCGAGGGGCTGAAGGACCGTTTCGACCCGGTGCTGCGATGACCGCCTGTCTCGAGATCCTCGGCCTCGACGCCGCCATCCGCCGCGGGCCCCGCCTGCTGCGCAACGTCTCGCTCAGCGTGGCCCCCGGCGAGGTGCGCGCCCTGGTGGGCGAGAGCGGCGCCGGCAAGAGCATGATCGGGAAGGCGGTGCTCGGCGTGCTGCCGCGCGGCATCGAGGTCACCTCCGGCGACATCCTGCTGGAGGGCCAGAACCTCGGCGCCCTCAGCCCGGGCCTCCGCCGCCGCACCGTGGGGGCCGCGGCCGCGCTCATCCCGCAGGACCCGCTCACCGCGCTCAACCCCTCGCGGCGCATCGGCCCGCAGATCACCGACAAGCTGGTGCACCTGCTGGGCTGGATCCGGGCACGGGCCGACGCGCGGGCGCGCGAGCTGCTCGACGAGGTGCGCATCCGCGCGCCGGAGCGGGTGATGGCCTCCTACCCGCACGAGCTCTCGGGCGGCATGCGCCAGCGCGTGCTCATCGCCGCCGCCTTCGCCTCCGAGCCGCGGCTCATCGTGGCAGACGAGCCCACCACCGCGCTCGACGTGACGGTGCAGAAGCAGATCCTGCGCCTGATCGCCGAGCTGCAGGCCCGCCACAACACCGCGGTGCTCTTCGTCACCCATGACCTCGGCGTGGTGGCGAAGGTGAGCCAGTCGGTGAGCGTGCTCTTCGCCGGCAAGGTGGTGGAGGCGGGGCCGACGGAGGCGCTCTTCCGCGCCCCCGCCCACCCCTACACCCGCGCGCTGATGGCCGCGACGCCGCGCTACACCGACCCCTTCGCCTCGCTGCAGCCGGTGCCCGAGGCGGTGCTCGCCGGCCTGCGCGCCGAGGTTGCGGCCGAGGATGCCGCCCGGGAGGCCCGCAATGGCTGATCTCTTCGAGGTGACCGACCTCCACCTCTCCCTGCCGGACATGACCGCGAAGCCGCTCATCGGCGCCGCCCCGCGCATCGAGATCCTCAAGGGGCTGAGCTTCACCCTGCCCGAGGGAAAGGTGACCGGCATCGTGGGCGAGAGCGGCTCGGGCAAGAGCACGCTGGGCCGCGCGCTGGTGCGGCTGCTCGAACCCACGGGCGGCAGCATCCGCTTCGCCGGGCAGGACATCACCCACCTGCCCGAGCCCGCCCTCGCCCCCCTGCGCCGCGACCTGCAGATGATCTTCCAGGACCCGATGTCCTCGCTCAACCCGCGCCACACGGTGGGGCGCATCGTCGCCATGCCGATGAAGCGCTTCGGGCGCGGCGGCAGCCGGGCCGAGGTGGCCGCGGCGCTGGAGCGCGTGGGCCTGCCGGCGGGCTTTGCCGCGCGCTACCCGCACGAGCTCTCCGGCGGCCAGCGCCAGCGGGTGGGCATCGCCCGGGCCATCGCGCTCTCGCCGCGCTTCATCCTTGCCGACGAGATCGTCTCCGGCCTCGATGTCTCCTCGCAGGCGCAGGTGCTCACCCTGCTGGAGCGGCTGGCGGCGGAGATGGGCCTCACCATCGCCTTCATCAGCCACGACCTCTCGGTGATCCGCCGGCTCTGCGCGCAGGTGATCGTGCTGCAGCACGGCCGCATCGTGGAGGCCGGCCCCTGCGAGCGCCTCTTCGACGCGCCGCGCTCCGACTATACCCGTGCGCTCATCGATGCGATCCCCCTGCCGGAAATCGACCCCGGCTGGCTGGGGCGCGAAGTGGTTCAGACCTGAACATTCAGGGTTGAATCAATCCTGCCGCTTGTCCACTCTGGGTAGATAGCCCGCGGCGGACGAAGAGCGCCCGCCGGAACACACGAAGGCCGCAACCTGCTGAGACAAAGAACAAAAACCATTCACACGAGGAGGACGGGCTTGCCCCAGACGAAAGAACTCGGGATCGGGACCGCCCCGGACCCCGCCGGACGCGCCCTGGCCAAGACCCGCCTGCGCCTCTGGCTGCGGCTGCTGCGCGCCACCCGCCGGGTGGAGGGCGACCTGCGCGAGCGGTTGCGCCTGCACCACAACACCACCCTGCCGCGCTTCGACGTGATGGCCGCGCTCTACCGCGCCCGCGACGGGCTGAAGATGAGCGACCTCTCGCGCATGCTGATGGTCTCGAACGGCAACGTGACCGGCATCGTCGACCGGCTGGTGACCGACGGCCTGGTGATCCGCGTGGCGATGGAGGGCGACCGGCGCGCCGCCCTCGTGCGCCTCACCGCCCGGGGCGAGGCCGAGTTTGCCGACATGGCCACCGCGCACGAGGCCTGGCTGGCCGACATCTTCTCCGTGCTCGACGAAGACGAGATCGCCGCCCTCTTCCCCCCGCTCGAGAAACTCGGCGAAGCCCGGGCCTGAGCGCGGGCCCCGACGCCGGGGGCCGCTGTTCAGCCAGTCTGTGACCATCGCCTACCGCATCGGATATGATGCGATTTGGCGATGCGCTTCGCCATGCGTGATGACACGATCGAAATGCCGCGCAGCCCGTGCGAGATCCGTGCCGGTTCCACAGAAGAGGACGGTAATAAAATCTTCATGCGGAAGCAGCCCTTTGCGAGGCCTTCGATCTGCTTGAAAGCACTCCGCTCGCGGTCGATAGGCTTCAGCCTGGCCCAAGCTGAATACTTCAGCGTCCCGCTTCATTTCGACGTGAACTGCGAGCGTCCGCCCGCTGGGGGCGCGCAAAAAGAACATCGCATCAATTTCCATCGAGACGGAATCGTTCGACCGGCATGTGCACCCTGGGCAGGGTTCGTACCAGTAGTTCGACCAGAATGGACATTTCATGCTGTTAGCAGGGTCTCTTCGCAGCCATTGCTCCTGCCATAGCGGTAACGCCTCCGCATATTCGGCAAAGAAGGGTGTGCCGAGCAACAGAAAGGGAATAACGGCCCGGTCATCACGCACTGCCAACGCAATGGCGCCCAGAAACGGCTGCGCCCGAGCTTGATACCTGCAATTCCCATCCGAGTAGTCCTCAGGCACGCCGGCCTCCCATCTCCGCAGAACTTCTGGTGGCATATGCTTTCGAACAAAAGACCCCGGACGCGGGGTCCGGGGCCTGTCTATCACGGAACGCGGGAACGGATCAGTCTTCCGCTTCCGGGTTTTCCTCGTAGTAGGCGATGCGCTCGAGGAAGTAGTCGTAGGCCGCCTTGCGGTCGATGTCGCCGTTGCCGGCGTCGAGCCAGGCCTCGGTGTAGGGCTCGAGTTTCGCGTGGATCGCCTCGAGCATCTCGCCGGAGGCGGTGGTGAACTTGGTTCCGGCCTTGGTAAGCTCTTCCTCGCCCAGGGCGTCCTGGGTGTCCCACATCGTGGCGGCGAGCGCGGCGAGGTGCTTGCCGGAGACCGAGTTGATCGCTTCCTTGTCCTCGTCGGAGAGACCGTCCCAGACGCCCTCGTTCATGATGATGCCCTGCACGGAGCGGTAGAGCCCGCCCGGCACCTTCAGCGCGTACTTGATCGCCGGGCCGATCTTGAAGTTGTAGACACTCTCGGTGGGGAAGAGGATGCCGTCGGCGACACCCTTCGAGATCACCTCGTAGCTCTGGCTGGAAGGCGCGAAGAACGGCACCACGCCCAGCCCCTCGCCGGCGTTCTTCGACATGCCGCCCGCGACGCGGATCTTCATGCCCGAGAGATCGTCGAGCGAGGTGATCTCCTTCGAGCCGGTGAAGAGATGCGCCGGGCCGTGGCCCCAGGCGCCCAGCAGGTGCACGCCGCGGTGCTCATGCGCCCCCTCGATGAACTTCTCGTACGTGTCCCAGAAGGCGAGAGAGGCGGTGCGGCTGTCGGGCGCCACGAAGGGCAGCTCGCCCAGCTCCATCAGCGGGAAGCGGTCGGAGGTGTAGGAATGCACGATGAAGGTGATGTCGGCGATGCCGTTGAGCGCGATGTCGAGATGCGCCGGCGGCGCGCCGAGCGGGCTGACGAACTCGATCTTGATCCGCCCGTCGGTAGCTTCCTCCACCTCCTTGGCCCAGGGGACCATCACGTCGGAGGAGAGCGGGTGCGTCATCGGCACCCAGTTGGAGAAGCGGAGCACCGTCTCGGCGTTGGCCACGCCGGCGGTCAGGGTGGCCAGGGCCGCGAGCCCGCCCAGGAGACTGCGTCTCGTGAACATGGAGTTACCTTTCTGTTGGATGTCGACGTTTCTTTTTGAATTGGCCCCCGCTCACATGAGCGAGGGCAGGAACAGCGTGACCCAGGGCACCAGCACCAGGAGGGCAAGGCGCAGGATATCCGCCAGGATGAACGGCGCCAGCCCCCGGAAGATGGTCTGGATCGGAATGTCCGGCAGCGTGGCGCGCAGCACGAAGGCGTTCATGCCGATGGGCGGGGTGATGAGCGAGATCTCGATCACGATCACCACGATGATGCCGAACCACACCGGATCGAAGCCGAGTTGCTGGATGATCGGGAAGAAGATCGGCACCGTGAGCAGCATCATCGACAGGCTCTCCAGCACGCAGCCGAGGGCGATGTAGATCGCGAGGATGATCACCAGGATCACCAGCGGCGGCGCCTCGGTGCCGGCGATCAGCGCCGAGAGCTCGCGCGGCAGGCCGGCCACGTTGATGAAGTTGGAGAACAGGATCGCCCCGATCAGCAGCACGAACATCATCGTGGAGGTGATCGCCGTCTCCACCAGCACCTCGTAGAGCTTGCGCAAGGTCAGCCCGCCGCGCAGCAGCGCGAAGAGGAAGGCGCCGCCCGCGCCGATGCCGGCAGCCTCGGTGGGGGTGAAGATGCCGAAATAGATGCCGCCCATCACCAGCGCGAACAGCACCGCCACGCCCCAGATGCGCGAGAAGGCGGTGAGCCGCTCGGGCCAGCCGGCCCGCGCGCCGCGCGGGCCGCTCTCCGGGTTCAGCCGCGTCGCCACCTGCACGGCGCCGATGTAGAACAGCATGCCCACGATGCCCGGCAGCACGCCGGCCACGAAGAGCGTGCCGATATCGGTGGAGGTGAGCGTGCCGTAGAGCACCAGGATCACCGAGGGCGGGATGAGGATGCCGAGCGTGCCCCCCGCCGCGATGGAGCCGGCGGCCAGCGAATCCGCGTAGTTGAACCGCCGCATGGAGGGGATGGCCACCTTCGACATCGTCGCCGAGGTCGCCATGGACGAGCCGGAGACCGCCGCGAACCCGCCGCAGGCCACCACGGTCGCCATGGCGAGCCCGCCGCGGTGATGGCCGAGGAAGGCGTTGGCGAAGTCGAACAGCGCGCGGGAGAGGCCGGCGCGGGTGATCAGGTTGCCCATCAGGATGAACAGCGGCACCACCGAGAGCGAGTCGCTCATCGTGGTCTCGTAGGCGATCTGGCCGAGCATCGCGAGCGAGGGGTTCACCCCCACGATGAGCGCGAAGCCGCCGAAGCCCACCAGCGCCATGCCGAAGGCGATGGGCGCGCCGAGCATCAGCAGGCCGAAGACGACGAGGAAGCCGTAGAGGGTCTCAAGCATTGCGGCCTCCGAGGCGCAGCACGATCTGCACGAGCAGCGCGATCACGGCAAGGCCGGCCATCACGCTCATGAACCAGGCGAAGGGCGCGAGCGGCACGCCCAGGAAGATCGAGGTGTCGGAGTAGCGGGCGAGCGCGTTGCCCTTCACCCAGAGCTGCCAGGCCATCAGCCCGAGCCCGGCCAGCGAGGTGATCAGCATCACCACGCTCTGCAGCGTCTGCGCCTTCACGCCCACGATGATGTCGAGCAGGTCGATGCTCACGTGCTCGCGCCGCGCCGTGACCAGCGGCAGGCCGCCGAAGATCAGCAGGCCCATGCCGAACTGGGTGAGCTCGGAGGCGCCCGCCACGGGGCTGTTGAAGAAATAGCGCCCGGTCACGTCCACGCAGGTGAGCACCGCGAGGAACAGGACCACGAGGGCCACGAACAGTTTCAGCACGATGGCGACGGGGCCGAGACCGGGCTCCGCGCCCAGGTGCACCGGGGCGAGGCCGTCATCGTCCGGATCAGGGTTTCCGCTCAACGTCAGACACCTCCTTGTGGGACCCCGCGGCGCGCTGGCCGCGGACAGGTATTGTTGCAGGCCTTCCAGCCCGGCGTGCGCCCCGCGCGGGGCGCCTTCGTGGCCGGCCCGGGGGCCGGCTCCCCCGGGCGCGCCCGGGGCCTCAGCCCGCCTTCGGGCCGGCAAACACCTCGATCAGCGCCGAGATGTCGCGATCGAGCCCGTCGCGCAGGCCGGTGGCGCGCAGCAGCTCGGCGGCGGTCGAGGTCATCGGCAGCAGCGCACCGGCGGATTTCGCCGCCTCGCGCACCGTGTCGAGGTCCTTGAGCATCATGCGCGAGGTGCCGTAGACCGGCTCGTGCACCCGGGCGGCCATGCGCGGCCCGAAGATCTGGAAGGGCTTCGAATCCGCGAAACCGCCCTGCAGGGCGGGCGCGAGGCGCGTCGCGTCGATGCCGTTCGCCTCGGCGAAGGCCACGGCCTCGGCCACGATGGCCATGGTGCAGCCGGCGATGATCTGGTTGGCGAGCTTGGTCGCCTGCCCCGCGCCCACCGGGCCCATCAGCGTCGCCCGGGCCGAAACCGCCTCGAGCGCCGGCCGTGCCGCGGCAAAGCCGGCCTCCGTGCCGCCGGCCATGATGGTGAGCGTACCGGCTTCGGCCGCCGGCACGCCGCCGGAGACCGGCGCGTCGATCCACTCTCCCCCGGTCTCCTCCGCCCAGCGGGCGGCGAGTGCGCGGGTCTTCTCCGGGTCGACGGAGGAGAAATCCACCAGCGTGAGGCCGCGTGCCGCACCGGCGAGGCCGCCCTCGCCGAAGGCCACCGCCTCCACCGCCTTCGCGTCGGTCATGCACAGGCAGAGCAGCTCCGCCCCTTCCGCCGCGGCGGCCGGGGTGTCGGCCACCCGCGCGCCGGCTTCGGCCAGCGGCGCGGCCTTGCCCGCCGATCGGTTCCACACCGAGAGCGCGTGCCCCGCCTGCACGAGGTTCAGCGCCATCGGGGCACCCATCAGCCCCAGTCCGAGAAAGGCGATCCTCATGCGTCGGGCACCTCGAGCGGCCATTCGGCGTCGCCGTCATGGGTCACGGCGCCGAGATGGGCCGAGCCCACCTGGGCGGCGTATTTCTGCATGGCCCCCGAGAGCCGGTAGGGCCGCGGCAGCGGGGTGAAGGCCGCCTTGCGCGCCGCGATCTCTTCCTCGGGCAGCAGCAGCTCCATGGTGCGCGCGTTGCAATCGACCCGGATCGGGTCGCCCTCGCGCACGAGGCCCAGCGGGCCGCCCACCGCGGCCTCCGGGCTCACGTAGCCGATGCACATGCCGCGCGAGGCGCCGGAGAAGCGACCGTCGGTGATCAGTGCCACCTTCTCGCCCATGCCCTGCCCGTAGATCACGGCGGTGGGCCCGAGCATCTCGCGCATGCCGGGGCCGCCCTTCGGGCCCTCGTTGCGGATGATGATCACGTCGCCCTCCTTGTAGGCGCGGGCGCGGATGGCCTTCATCGCGGCCTCCTCGCTCTCGAACACCCGGGCCGGGCCCTCGTGGGTGAGCACGCGCAGGCCGGCCACCTTGATGAGCGCGCCGTCGGGGGCGAGGTTGCCCTTGAGCACGATCACCCCGCCCCAGGGCGAGATCGGGTTATCGACGGAGCGCACCACATCGCCGTCGGGCGCCGGGGCGTCGGCCACTTCCTCGGCCAGCGTGCGGCCGGTGACGGTGATGGTCGAGCCGTCGATCACGCCGCCGCGGATCAGCTCCTTCACGATCACGGCGGTGCCGCCGATGCGGTGGACGTGCTGGGCGAAATACTTGCCGCCGGGCTGCAGGTTGCCGATCAGCGGCGTGCGCTCGAACACCGCCGCGGCGTCTTCCAGCGTGAAGCGGATGCCGGCCTCGTTGGCGATGGCGGGCAGGTGCAGCGCCGCGTTGGTCGAGCCGCCGGTGGCGGCCACGATGGCGCAGGCGTTCTCCAGGCTCGCGCGGGTGATGCACTCGCGCGGCAGCGGCCCGCCGCCCTGCACGATATCGGCCACCAGCCGGCCGGCGCGGCGCGCGAGGCCGCGGCGGTCGGGGTGGACCGCCGGCAGCATGGCCGAGCCCATGGGCGCGAGGCCCAGCACCTCGGAGACCATCGCCATCGTGTTCGCCGTGAACTGGCCCGGGCAGGAGCCGATGGTGGGCAGGGCCACGCGCTCGAGCTTCGCGAGGCTCTCCTCGGTCATCTCGCCGGTCATCACCTTGCCCGCGCCCTCGTAGGCGGTGAGGATGGAGACATCGCCCCCCTCCCACTCGCCCACCAGCGCAGCACCGCCGAAGACGAAGGCCGCCGGCGCGTTCATGCGCACGATGGCCATCATCATCGCCGGCAGGTTCTTGTCGCAGCCGCCGAAGGCCACCAGCCCGTCATAGGCGTGGCCGCGCATCACCAGTTCCACCGAATCGGCGATCAGCTCGCGCGACATCAGCGAGCATTTCATACCCTGGTGGTTCATCGAGATGCCGTCGGAGACCGAGATGGTGGTGAAGTTGCGCGGCGTGCCGCCGCCCTCGGAGATGCCCTGGCTCGCGTCGCGGGCCTGGATGTCGAGGTTGCCGTTGCAGGGCGTGATCTCGCCGAAAGTGGTCACCACGCCGATGATGGGCTTGGCCATCGCCTCGTCGTCGAGCCCCATGCCGCGCATGAAGGCGCGGTGCGGCGTGCGGTCGAGCCCCTCGACCGTGATGCGTGAGCGCAGCGGTGCGTTCTTCGTCTCTGTCATGTCCCTGTCCCCCTCCTGTCGCGCCGGCCCTTTCAGGTGACCTTGGCTTTCTTGCGGTAAATCTCGTTGTCCCACAGCCGCTTGTCCATGATCTCGCCGAGGATGTCGACAGCGCCGCGCACCTCTGCCTCGCCGATGTAGAGCGGGGTGAAGCCGAAGCGCATCACGTCGGGCGCGCGGAAATCGCCGATCACGCCGCGGGCGATGAGCGCCTGCATGGCAGCGTAGCCCTCGTGGAAGCGGAACGACACCTGGCTGCCGCGCCGCTCCGCCTCGCGCGGGGTCACCAGCTCCAGTTCCGGGCAGCGCGCCTCCACCAGTTCGATGAACAGCTCGCAGAGCGCGATGGATTTCGCCCGCACCTCGTGGATCGACACGCCCTCCCAGGCCTCCAGCGCCGCCTCGAGCGCCGAGAGCGCCAGGATCGGCGGCGTGCCGACGCGCATACGCCCCACGCCGGCCGAGGGCCGGTAGTCATGCTCGAAGGCGAAGGGGGCGGCATGGCCCATCCAGCCCGAGAGCGCCGGCGCCACGCTCTCCTGGAGGCGGGGCGCGATATAGACGAAGGCCGGCGCGCCGGGGCCGCCGTTGAGATACTTGTAGCCGCAGCCGATGGCGAAATCGGCGTTGCAGGCGTCGAGTTCCACCGGCAGCGCGCCGGCGGAATGCGCGAGGTCCCAGACGGTGAGCGCGCCGAGGCCCTGGGCCCGGGCGGTCATCGCCGCCATGTCGTAGAGCTCGCCGGTGCGGTAGTCGGTGTGGGTGAGCATGAGCACGGCGAGGTCCTGGCCCGCCGCGTCCACCGCCGCTTCCATCTCCGCGTGGGAGACGGTGCGCAGCTCATGCCCCTGCCCCAGCGCGCCGATGAGCCCCTGGGCGATGTAGAGATCGGTGGGGAAATTGCCGGAATCCGACAGGATCACCTTCCGCCCCGGCCGGGCCGCGAGCGCGGCGGAGAGCACCTTGAACAGGTTCACCGAGGTCGTGTCACCCACCATCACCGAGGCGGGGTCTGCCCCGATCAGCGGTGCGATACGGGCGGCCACGCGCTCCGGCAGGCCGATCCAGTCCGCATCGTTCCAGCCGCGGATGAGCATCCCGGCCCACTCGTCCTTCGCCGCGCGCTGCAGCGCGTCGGTGGCCGCGAGCGGCATGGGCCCCAGCGAGTTGCCGTCGAGGTAGATCACCCCCTCGGGCATGTGGAACAGCTTGCGGGTGCGGTCGAAGACCGTCTCCGCCTGCGGAGCCTGGGAATGTGAGAGGTCGCTCGCCATCGCGGTATCTCCTGCCTTGGTCCACGGAACTCTGCGACAGGCCGGTGTTTAGTTCAATCATGAATTTTCATGTTTGAACTAAATCGCGGGCCGGGAGAGTGTGAGTTGCCAAAACACGTGCAACTGCGGAAACTGCTGCCCATGACACAAGCACCGATGATCGGGATGATCGTCCCGCCCGCCGCCGACACCGTGCCTCCCGAGGGGCCGGCCATGTATCCCGGCCTGCGCTTCGCCGCCCGCGGGCTGGGGCTCGAAGCCCTCACGCCCGAGGGCTATGACGGGGTGATCGGGCGCATTGGCGGCCTCGCGGCCGGGCTTGCCGCCGAGGGCGCCGAGGTGCTGGCGGTGATGGGCACCTCCCTCACCTTCTACCGCGGCCGGGCCTTCAACGAGGCGCTGACGCGCGACGTGGCCGCCGCCTGCGGCCGCCCGGTGGTGACGATGAGCACCGGCATCGTGGAGGCGATCGCGGCCACCGGGGCGCGGCGCATCGCCCTTGCCACCGCCTATGGCGACACGGTGAACGAACGGCTGGTCGCCTTCCTCGCCGAGCACGGGGTCGAGACCGGGGCGCTCGCCGCCCTCGGCATCGAGGATGTGAAGAAGGTCTTCGACGTGACGCAGGACGATCTGCTGGAGCTCGGCCGCCGCGCCGTGCGCGAGGCGGCGGCGGCCGGGCCCGCGCCCGAGGCGCTGTTCATCTCCTGCGGTGGCCTGCGCACCCTGCCCGTCTGCGAAGCACTGCAGGAGGAGCTGGGCCTGCCCGTTGTCTCCTCGGCCACCGCAGGGGTCGACGCCGCCGTGCGCCGCCTGTCGCAGCCGGCCGTCACGGGGTGACACGGGCGGCCCCGGGCGGGCGGTCGCCGGGGGCCGTGGACCGTTTCATCTGCCGGGCCGCTCCGCCTCCGCGGCGTCGGCCCGGCGCTCAGAGCGCGGTGCGCACCTGCCAGAGCTCGGGGAAGAGCTCCACCTCGAGCATCCGGCGCAGGTAGGTCACCCCCGCCGTGCCGCCGGTGCCGCGCTTGAAGCCGATCACCCGCTCCACGGTGGTCACGTGGTTGAAGCGCCAGCGGCGGAAGTAGTCCTCGAAATCCACCAGCTTCTCGGCCAGCTCGTAGAGCTCCCAGTGTTTCGCCGGGTCGGCGTAGACCGTGCGCCAGGCGTCCACCACGCCGGGATGCGCGGCGTGCAGCTCCGTCACGTCGCGCTCCAGCACCTCCTCGGGCACCGGGATGCCGGAGCGCGCGAGCAGGCGCAGCGCCTCGTCGTAGAGGCTGGGCTCGTGCAGCTCCGCCTCGAGACGGGCGTGGTCCTCCGCGTGGTGCTCGTGCGGGCGCAGCATCGCCTTGTTGCGATTGCCGACCAGGTATTCGATCTCGCGGTACTGCGCCGACTGGAAGCCCGAGGACTGGCCCAGCGTGTCGCGGAAATTGGTGTATTCGCTGGGCGTCATGGTGCGCAGCACGTCCCAGGCCGAGTTGAGCTGCTCGAAGATGCGCGCCACCCGGGTGAGCATCTTGAAGGCCGGCTGCACGTCGCCCGCTCGCACCGCGGCCCGCGCCGCCCGGATCTCGTGGATCGCGAGCCGCATCCACAGCTCCGAGGTCTGGTGCTGGATGATGAACAGCAGCTCGTCATGCGCGGCCGAGAGCGGCGCCTGCGCGCCGAGGATACGGTCGAGCTGCAGGTAGTCGCCGTAGGACATCCTGTCCCGGAACGACATCTGGGCGCCCTCGGTCTCCGGGTTGTAGGCTTCGCTCATCGTTGCTCTCCCGTCTCGTGCAGGGCTCCAGAATGCGCCATTCCGGCCAAGTTTCAAGCCTGAAGCTTCAAGCCTGAACGAAATCCCGCCGCGGCGTCTCGCCGGCGCGGCACGCCTGCCCCTCGTGCCTGCCGCGCGACACGCCCGCCCCTCGTATCCGCCGCGCGGCACGCGCGGCCCGGCCCAAACCGCAGGAGACGCGCGCCCGGCCACGGGCGCGGGTCGACGCAGGGCGGGAGGGCTCCCGCCCCGGCGCGTGTTCAGAGCCCCTTCGGGTGGGTCATGAATTCCTCGATCACCTCGGCGGGCGGCTTCACGAAGTCGGAGGTTCGGCTCACCCCGAGCCCGGTGAGCGCCTTGAGCTTCACCTGCATCTCCGCCTGCTTGAGCACGATGGGGATGCCGTTGATCACCGGCGCCCCGTCCACCCTGTGGTCGTGGAGCTGGGAGAACAGCAGCATCGGGATGCCGCCGCCGGGGATCAGCAGGTCGACCCCGTCGCGCACCAGCGGCTTTGCCTGCGCCTCGAACAGGCCGGCCACCTCGCCCAGCCGCTCGTCCGAGCCGAAGGCGGCGAGGATCTGGCCGGGCTGGAAGTCCATCGCGTGCACGCCGGTCACCCGCTCGCGCAGCCCGTACTTGCCGATCTGGTGGTGGAACCAGGGGATGTAGCGGCGGTTGATGGTCACGATGCCGGAGCGCTGGCCGAGCTGGCAGGCCTGCAGCATCGAGGCCTCGCCCATGCCCAGCACCGGGATGTCGACCACCGAGCGCGCCTCGTAGAGGCCGGCATCCTGGAAATGGCCGATGATGAAGGCGTCGTAGCCCTCGCGCTCGGCGCGCACCGCGTTGCAGATCACCTCGCGCGCGCAGCGGAATTCCACGATCGGGTGGGCGTAGCTGTCATGCGGGGTGATGCCGTGGATCACCACCTCGGTGCCGGGGTCCTTCACCGCGTCGAGATGGGCCTGCAGCGCGTCCCAGTAGCCGCCGGCGTTCTCCGCGTCCACGTAGGACTGGTACCAGATCTTCATGTCGTCCTCATCCTCCGATCATGCCGGGCAGCCAGAGGGCGAGCCCGGGGAATATCGTCAGCAGCACGATCAGCAGCAGCGTGCAGCCGATGAACGGCAGCGCCGCCCGCGCCACCTGCGAGATGGTCGTGCCCGGCGGGCTCACCCCCAGCATCACGAAGAGCAGCATGCCGAAGGGCGGCGTGGCGAGGCTCAGCTCCAGCGCCAGCAGCATCACCACGCCGAACCAGATCGGGTCGAACCCCATGGTGCCGATCAGCGGCATGAAGATCGGCAGGGTGAGCATCATGATCGAGAGCTGGTCCATGAACATGCCCAGCAGGATCAGCACCAGCACCATGGCGAGCAGCATCACGTAGGGCGAGACGGTGAAGCCCGTGGCCCAGCCGATCAGCCCCGAGGAGGCGCCGGAGAAGGCGAGCAGCTGCGAGAAGGTGGTCGAGCCCAGGATGATCATGAACATCATCCCCGACACCACCACCGCCCCGCGCAGCGACAGCACCACCGCCCGCAGGCTCAGCCTCCCGTAGCAGGCCGCGAGCACCATCACCGAGAGCGCGCCGAAGGCGGCGCTCTCCGTGGGCGTCGCCCAGCCGAGCAGGATGAGCCCGATCACGCAGAAGATCACCAGCCCCATGGGCGCCACTTCCACCAGCAGGGCGCGGAACATCTCGCCCCGGGTGGATTTCTCCGGCACGTAGTTCGGCGTCGCCTCCGGGTCGAGCGCGATCTGGGTGCGGATGAGCGCCACGTACATCGCCGCCAGGATCACGCCGGGCACCAGGCCCGCGATCAGCAGCGCGCCCACGTCGATGCGCGCCAGCGAGCCGAGCAGCACCGCCAGCGTGGAGGGCGGGATGATCATCGCGAGCCCGCCGGTGGCCAGGATCGGCCCCATGATCATGTGGGGCTTGTAGCCGCGCTTGGTCATCTCGGGCGCGAGCGAGGTGCCCAGCATGGCGGTGTTGGCCATCGAGGAGCCCGAGAGCGTGGCAAACAGCGTGCCGCCCGCCACCGTGAGGTAGGAGAGCCGGCCGCGCACGTTGCCCAGGCACTTGTCGAGCGCGTCGAACACCCGGATCGCGAGGCCGGTGTGGAAGAACAGCTCGCCCATGATCACAAAGAGCGGGATCGGCACCAGCGCGAAGCTCGTCACCGAGGCGGTGGCGTTGGAGATGAACTGGTCGATGCCGATCATCCCCCCCATGAACAGGTAGCACCCCGCGATGTTCACCGCGAAGAAGGCCACCGCCACCGGCATGCCGATCGCCATCATCACCAGGATGGCGCCGATCATCAGCCCGAAGGCGTAATACCATTCCATCATAGCCCCGCCCCCCTCAATGCGCGCCGTCGCCGCCGGCTTCCGTCTCGCCGCGCAGCAACTTCACCAGGAATTCCAGCGCCATGAAGGCAAAGCCCGCGCAGAGCAGCGCGTAGGCCAGCCAGCCCGGAATGGCGATGGAGCGGATGTCGACCGAGCCGAAGGCCCATTCCTGCGCCGTGAGCGCGCCGGCCCGCCAGGCGAGCAGCGCCAGCACGGCCACGCAGGCCGCGATCACCAGCCGCCCGAGCACGCTGCGCAGCCCGCCCGGCAGCCGCGACACCAGCGCGTTGATCGCCACATGCGCGCCGATATGCGCGAGCCAGGGCGCGGCGGCCACGGTGACGAAGAGCATGATGTATTCCACCACCGCCGAGGTGAACTGGAAGGGCCGGAAGCCGGTGTTGCGCAGGGTCACGTCCACCACGATGGCGAGCGTGGCGAAGGCGAGGCTCGCCCCCGCCGCCACCGCCAGGGCGAGGATGACCCGGTCATAGATCTGCAGTGCTTTCATGGCCCGTTCCGTCGGAATGTCCCGGAAGATCGCGCGCGGCAGCAGCCCGCCGCGCGGCGGGGGGATGCGCGCATCCCCCCGGGAAGGCCGCGCCCGGCCGGCCCGCGGGGGTCATCCCCCGCCCGGGCCGGGCATGGCGCGGGTGCGCCCCGCGGCAGCGGCGCCGAGGCGCCCCGGCCGCCGCGCGGCGCCCGCCTCAGCGCGTGTAGTAGCTCTTGCGCAGCTCTTCGTAGTAGGGCGTGCCGGAGGCCTTCATCCGCGCCCAGGCGCTGTCATAGGCGGCGTCGAGGAACTTGGTGCGCGCCTCGCCCTCGAGCGTGATCACCTCCATGCCCTCCTCGCGCACCTGCGCGTCGGTGGCCTCGATCGTGCTCTCGACGGCGGCGGTGGAGGAGGCCTCGTACTCGGCCGCGGCCTCGTTGAGGATCTGCTTCGCCTCGTCAGAGAGGCCCTCCCACTTGGCCGGGTTCATCACCACGGCGAGGTCGGAGTTGAAGAAGCCCGGGTCGATGCGGGTGCGCAGGAACTTGTCCCAGGAGAGGTCCTTGATGCCCAGGATCGGCCAGCCGGAGCCGTCGAAGGTGCCGCGCTCGAGGCCGGTGTAGACATCGGGCACCGGCACGGAGACCGGGATGATGCCCATGCCCTCGAAGAATTCCTTGTAGATCGGCTGCGAGCGGATCTTGAACCCGTCGAGGTCGAGGCTGCCGTCGGCCGCCTGCTCGGGCGCGCGGAGCGTGTAGATGTGGAAGTTGAAGCCGGTGTCGGCATGGGCGAGCAGCTGCACGTTCAGCTTCTCGGAGAAGGCCTTCTGCATCACCGCGAAGCCGCCGTTCTCGCGCGCCTCGGAGGCGGTCACGGTCATGCCCACCCAGGCGTCGGCCTCGGGCATCTTGCCGAGGTAATAGGTGGCGGGCCCGTACTGCATGTCGACCACGCCGCGGCGCACGGCATCGACCTGCTGCATGGGCGGGAACATCTCCGGGCCGCCGATGAAGTCGATCTGCACCACGCCCTCGCCCTTCTCGTTCACCAGGTCGACGAACTTCTGGAAGCTCTGCGAGAAGTAGAGCGGCTTGGGAAAGGCGGAAATGGCGCGCAGGGTGACTTCCTGTGCGGCAGCGCCGAAGGCGAGGCCGGAGAGCACGCCGGCAATGGCGGCACTGCGCAGGAACCGGTTCAGTCTGGTCATCGTAACACTCCTTGCTGAACACCCGCGAACGGGCCTGTTGCTTGGGTCGCCCCGGTGTGCCCGGGGTTCTCTGGTCGTCAGTCGAGCACGGGGGGCCGGACCATGCCCGCCCCTTCGAGCATCTTCAGGAAATCTGCCATCCGGGCCTGCCGGTAGGCGTCGAGATCCCTGCCCTCGTAGTCGAGAAAGCCCGATCCGGTCTTCATGCCGATGCGGCCTTCCTCCATGTTGCGCTTCACGATAGCGGGTGCCTCGAAGCGCGGGTCCTCCATCGCCTGCGACATGTAGCGCGAGGCATAGTAGAGGATGTCGCCGCCGCCCCAGTCGATGAACTCGAGCAGGCCGAGCACCGCGAAGCGGAAGCCGAAGCCGTATTTCACCGCCCGGTCCACGTCCTCGGCCGAGGCCACGCCCTCCTCGACCAGCCGCGCCGCCTCGTTCATCGCCAGCGCCTGGATGCGCGGCACGATGTAGCCCGGCGAGGCCTTGCACACGACCGGCACCTTGCCGATCGCCTCGAGGAAGCCCTTCAGCGCCGCCAGCGCCTCGGCCGACGTGCGCTCGGACGGCGAGACCTCCACCAGCGGCACCAGGAAGGCGGGGTTGAGGAAATGCGCGTTGAGGAAGGCTTCCGGCCGCGCCGTGAGCGCGGCGAGCTCGGTGGAGAGCATGGTCGAGGTGGTCGAGGCCAGCACCGCGCCCGCGTCGGCATGGGCGTCGAAGAGCGCGAAGGCCTCCGCCTTCGGCTCCTTCACCTCCGGCACGCCCTCGAAGACGAAGGCAGCGCCTGCCAGCGCCTCGGCCGCCCGCTCCAGCGGCAGCACGGAGACGCGCGCGAGGATCACCGGCACCGCCTCGGCCCCGAAGGCACCGATCGCGACCATGCCCATGAGCGCGCCGCGGATATCCTCCAGCGCGCCCTCGGCGAAGGCGGCGAAGGCCGCCCCGTCACGCGACTTCGCGTCGAGCAGCGTCACCTCGTGGCCGGCATGGGCGACGCATTGCGCGATGCCCCGCCCCATGCGCCCCGCGCCGATGCAGGCGATCTTCGCCCTCATGCGATGCCGTCCCGCAGCTGCGCCTGCAGGTCCGCCACCGGGACGCCGGCGAGGCCGAGCGCCGTCATGGTGCGCGGGCCGGCGCGGAAATCATCGCCCGAGGCGGCGGAGGCGATGGCAAGCAGCCCCGCCGCCACCGGGCACGGCACGCCGGCCCATTCGCCCACCGAGACGAGGAAGGCGAGGCCGAGGCCCACATCCTCGCTCATGTAGCGATGGTCGTGCAGGTTGAGCTTCTCGTGCCAGTCGCCCGAGTCGACCAGCTTGTCATGCGCGAGGTTGCCGTACATCCAGTTCGACGTGTTGTAATGATCGTCGAGCGGGAAATGCGGGCCCTTGTAGCCGAGCGCCTCGCGGATCGCCATGCGCTCGCCGTCGAGCGCCGCGTGCACGGCGCGGATGGCGGGCTGGGTGCCCTCGTTGTGGATGTCCCAGCTGTCGAAATGCTCGATGGGCCCGGCGTTCATCAGGATGAGCGGCGGGTGGATGATCGGCCCCGCGTTCATCAGCGCGCCGGAGAGCGCGTCGTCGAGCGCGCCGATCTCGGCCGGGAAGGCGGCGGAGATGAGGCCGATCGCGTGCTCGGTGTTCTTCGCCGGCATCACGCCGGTGGGCAGGCTGGAGGCGCGGGTGGTGATGCGCACCGCCGCCTCGCCCTGCTTGCGGCACAGCCAGGGCAGCGTGCCGGTCTCGGCCACCGAGACATCGGCGGTGCAGCCCGCATCGCGCATGATCTTCATCATCAGCCAGGAGCCGAAGGTGCCGGGCGGCAGGTAGATCACCTGCCCGTCGGTGACCAGCGGCGCGAGGCGGCGGGCGAGGTCTTCCTGGGCAAAGGCCGGGGTGGGCGCCACGATGAGCTCGGCGCCCTTCAGGGCCGCGGCGAGATCGTCGGTGGTGTTCACCGGCACGGTGCGGGTGCCGGCATGGTCGATCAGGTCGATCCCGTCATTGTCACGCACCGCCTGGAAATCGGCGCCATTGCGGCGCCACCAGCGCACGTCATGGCCGGCTTCGGCGAAATCGGCTGCAGCGGCATAGGACCCGTTGCCACCCCCAAGGACCGCGATCTTCAGGCTCATTCGGAACTCCCCGTTGTCCGGTTCCCCGCCTCGTCTTTCGGCGGGCTCGGGATGAAGCCTGCCTCCGGCCCGAAGAAACTTCAAGCCTGAATAAATTCTTTTGCATGTTTTTTCGCACGCGCCTCACGCGGTGCGCAATCTCAGGGCAAACCAGACGAGCGCGCCGCCTGCGAGGGTCAGGAACGGGATCATCGCGTAGCTCACCGCGTGCCAGCCGGCCACGGCCGAGGCGCCGGCGCAGTTCATCAGGAAGCCCGAGGCGAGCGAGGCGACGGTGACCATGCCGAAGACGGCGAAGTCGTTCATGCCCTGCACCCGGGCCCGCTCGGCCGGGGAATGCGAGGCGGTGAGCAGCGCGGTGGCGCCGATGTAGCCGAAGTTCCAGCCGAGCCCGAGCAGGATGAGCGCGCCGAAGAAATGCGTGAGCTCGACGCCCGAGAGCGCCACCACCCCGGCGGCGAAGAGAATGGCGAGCCCGGCGGCGATGATGCGCGGCGCGCCGAAGCGGTTGATCAGCCGGCCGGTGAAGAACGACGGCGCGAACATCGCCAGCACATGCGCCGAGACCACGTGCGAGGCGTCCTCGGTGGCAAAGCCGCAGCCGACCACGGCAAGCGGCGTCGAGGTCATCACCAGGTTCATCAGCGCGTAGCTCACCATGGCGCAGATCATCGCGACCAGGATGCGCGGGTCGGCCAGCAGCTCGGCGCGGGTGCGGCCGCGCGCGTCGCCGGGCTTCGGCGCCGGCGGCTTCGGGATGTCGAGCCCGAGGAACAGCGTCATGCCCGCGAGGTTGAGCACGATCACCGCGAGATAGGCGCCGAGGAAGGGAATGTCGGCCGCATCGGTGAAGAGGTTGACGATCTGCGGCCCGATGATGGCCGAGAGCAGCCCGCCCGCCATCACCCAGGACACGGCGCGCGGGCGGTAGCTGTCGGAGGCGGTGTCGGTGGCGGCGAAGCGGTAGAAGCCCTGCGCCGACATGTAGATGCCGGTGAGGGCCGAGCCCGCCAGCATCAGCGCGAAGGAGCGCTCGAAGATCGCCAGCACCACCAGCACCGCGCCCGCGGCCCCGCCGAGGGCGCCGAGCATGAAGCCCGCCTTGCGTCCATGCACCTGCATGAAATTCGCCAGCAGCGGCGCCGAGATCATCGAGCCCAGCACGATGACCGATATCGGCAGCGTGGCGAGGCAGGCGGAGGGTGCGAGCACCTTGCCCAGCAACCCTCCGAGCACGAAGTTCACCGGCATCTGGGCGCCGAGAATGGCCTGGGCGGCCACCAGGACACGGACATTGCGCCGGGCCTGCGAGTCGGATTCGGGGGAGAGGGTCGTGGAGGTCATGCGCATTTCTACCGCGCGCCGGCGTCAAATCAATCAGCATGCATGCGCTTGACGGGTGACGCCCGCCCGGGCACTCATCCCCCATGACAGGCAGGATCATCGAGACGGATGCGGATGTGGCCGAGGGCGCGGCGTGGCTGGCGCGGCACGACCCGCGCTTCGTCCCGATTCTCGCCGCCACCGGCGCCCTGCCCCTGCGCCGCCGGGCCGACGGGTTCGAGGCGCTGCTCAACGCCATCGTGGGCCAGCAGATCTCCACCGCCGCCGCCGCCGGCATCTGGGCACGCATGGAGGCGGCGGGCGCCCACACGCTCGAAGGGGTGGCGGCGCTCGACGACGCGGCCCTGCTGGGCTGCGGCCTCTCCCGCCCCAAGCTGCGCTACATCCGGGCACTGGCGGAGAGCGGCTTCTCCTTCGACACCCTGCGCGGGATGACCGACGAGGAGGTGGTCGCCGCCCTCGTCTCGCTCAAGGGCATCGGGCGCTGGACGGCGGAGGTCTACGCGATGTTCAGCCTCGGGCGGGCGGATGTCTTCGCCGCCGGCGACCTCGCGCTGCAGGAGGCCGCGCGCCTCGCCTTCGCCCTGCCCGACCGCCCCTCCGAGCGCGCCCTGCGCGAGATGGCCGCCCCCTGGAGCCCGTGGCGCGCTGTTGCGGCACGCGCGCTCTGGGCCTATTACCGGGTGGCAAAGCAACGCGAGGGAGTGCGCACATGACGCTCACCGGCCCGGAGAGACAGGCCCATTCCGGGGAGGCGCGCAGCCTTCTCATCCTGCTGCACGGCTACGGCGCGGACGGCAACGACCTCATCGGCCTCGCCGATGTGCTGGCCCCCCACCTGCCCAACACCCGGTTCCTCGCGCCCAACGCGCCGGAGCGCTGCGTGAACAACCCCATGGGCTACCAGTGGTTTCCCATCCCGCGCATGGACGGCTCCTCCGAGCAGGCGAGCCTGGAGAGCTTCGCCGCCTCCACCCGCCTGCTCGACGCCTGGCTCGACGAGGCGGAGGCCGAGACCGGCATTTCCGCCGCCAACACCGTGCTGCTGGGCTTCAGCCAGGGCACGATGATGAGCCTGCACGTGGGCCTGCGCCGGCGCGCCGCGCTGGCCGGCATCTGCGGCTTCTCCGGCCGGCTGCTGGCGCCCGAGCGGCTCGGCGCCGAGATCGTCACCCGCCCGCCGGTGCTGCTCATCCACGGCGAGCAGGACCCCGTGGTGCCCTTCGCCTCGATGGCCGAGGCGGAAGCGGGGCTGACCGCGGCCGGCGTGAGCGTGGAGACCCATGTCTCTCCCGGCACCGGCCACGGCATCGCGCCGGACGGGCTGACGAAGGCACTCGGCTTCCTGCAGGGCCGCCTCGCGTGAGCGCCCGCGTGAGGGCGCTGTCGCGCGACGGCAGGCACCGGTTTTCCAAGGAGGGCACGGGCGAGATCCGCGTGCTCGCCGGGCTCGGCGTGGAGGGGGATGCGCATTGCGGCGCCACGGTGAAGCACCGCTCCCGCGTGCGCCAGGACCCCAGCCAGCCAAACCTGCGCCAGGTGCACCTGCTGCCCGGAGAGATCCTCGACGGGCTGAACGCGGAGGGGTTCGACCTCGGCCCCGGCCTGCTCGGCGAGAACGTGCTCACCGAGGGGGTCGACCTGCACGCCCTGCCCTGCGGCACGCTGCTGCGCGTGGGCGAGGTGCTGCTGGCCCTCACCGGGCTGCGCAACCCCTGCTCGCAGATCGAGAAGTTCCGGCCCGGCCTGCTGGCGCGGGTGCTCGAGCGCCGGCCCGAGGGGCTGGTGCGCCGCGCGGGCGTGATGTCCGTGGTGCTGGAGGGAGGGGCGATCCGCACCGGAGACGCCATCGTCTCCGTCCTGCCGCCCTTGCCGCATCACCCGCTGGAGCGGGTCTGAGGCCGGGTCTTCGTCTCGGGCGCCCCACCGCCTGGGCCGGGCCCTGAGCGCGTGCCTCGGCCGCTTCGGCCGGGGGTATCCGGGCCCGCCAGCGGCTGGCGGGCCATCGGGGAAGGCCGGTTCGGGCCGGGGCGCAATGCTCCCGGGGCCGTCCGGTACTCCTCCGGCTCAGGCGCCGTAGACGGCCGAGTAGGCGGCGGCGCGGATGCCGGCGCGGCTCAGGCCGAGGTCGGCCAGGAGGCCGTCGGGCAGGCTGGCAAGCTCCGAGAGGGTCTTGCGGAACAGGCGCCATTTCGCGAAGGCGGCGCGGCGCTCGGCGACCCAACCGGCGAAGCCGGCGTCGCCATGGGTGGCGGTATCGAAGGCTACGTGTGCCATGGTCTTTCTCCTCGGTTCGGGCCCCGGTGGGCCCCTTTCTTTCGAGGAGTGAATTAAGCCCGGAGCCCTCATGGTGCAATGCACCAAAGCGCCGTGTCGCCATGCAGGACCTGCATGTCAGGCTCCCCGATATCCATCTACCGCGCGGATACCCTCCTGCTATAGTAGGGGCCCTGATACCAAGCCACCTCCCGTGATTCCGCATGTCCCGGGCGCGCCGGCGGGCAAGCCCGCTGCCGCGAGAGAGGAGCACCCCGCGCCCGCCGATGTTTGTTGCACTGCGCCATACGCAATACCGCCACTACATGATGGCGACGATCTTCTCGCTGCACGGATCGTGGATCCAGCGCATCATCCTCGGCTGGCTGGCCTGGGACCTCTCGGGCAGCTCGGCCTTCGTGGGGCTGGTGGCCTTCCTGCTCTTCGGGCCGGCGATGGTGACGGGGCCGTTCTTCGGCGTCTGGGCCGACAGGGTGGACCTGCGGCGCGCCGCCCTCGCCATCCAGCTCGCCATCGCCACGCTCACCGGGGCGATCCTGCTGGTCTACCAGGCCGGCATGCTGAGCGCGGCGCTGCTGGTGGTGTTCTCGCTCGCACTCGGCATCGTGCTCTCGGCCTACAACCCGGTGCGCATGGCGCTGAGCCCCACGCTGGTGGCGCGCGAGCACATCCCCAACACGGTCGCCCTCGGCTCGCTCGCCTTCAACATGGCGCGCATCCTCGGCCCCGCCATCGGCGGCTGGCTGATCGAGACCGGCGGGCCGCTGCTCGCGCTCACGGTGGATTTCCTGTGCTACCTGCCGCTCATCGCCACGCTCTGCGTGTTGCGCCCCGAGCCGCGCGCCCCCCTGCCCGGGGCGGAGCCCAAGGTGCTCGCCGCGCTGGCCGGCGGCGCGCGCCACGCCTTCTCCAGCCGCACCATCCGCCTCGCCATCCTGCTCACGCTGATCTACTCGCTGATCGGCCGCGGGGTGCTGGAGATCCTGCCGGCCATCGCCGACGGCGTGTTCGGCCGCGGGGCCGCGGGGCTGGGGCAGATCACCGCCGCCTCGGGCCTCGGCGCGCTCGGCGCCGCGGTGTTCCAGATGTGGAGCTCCACCCGGGCGCGCAGCCCGGAGGTGCCGCGCTCGGGCATCCTCGCCTGTGGCGCGGGGCTGGTGCTGGTGCTGCTGCTCGGCCAGGGCGAGAGCTGGGAGACCGCGCTTGCCATCGCCGCCCTGCTCGGCGCCACCGGCACGATGGTGGGCATCAGCATGCAGGTGTCGATCCAGATGGGCCTGCCGGACCGCTACCGCGGCCGGGTGATGAGCCTGTGGTCGCTGGTGGGCATCGGCGGCTCGGCGCTCGGCGCGCTGCTGCTGGGCTGGCTGGTCGACCTCGCGGGCTTCGAGACCGCGCTCTCGCTCACCGCAGGCCTGTCGCTGCTCGCGATGGCGCTGGTGATGAGCGCCGACCGCAGGCGCTGAGCCTCAGCCGCGCTTCGCCGCCTGAACCTGCCGCTCCAGCGCATCGAGAAAGCGCGAACGATCCTGCTTCGAGAACGGCCGCCCGCCGCCCTGGCGGAAGGGGTCGGCCGAGCGCAGGTCGCTCATCAGGTCGCGCATCGCGAGCGCCTCGCCCACGTTGCGGGCGGTCAGCGGCGAGCCGTCGGGCTTGAGCACCGTGCCCCCCGCCTCCACGCAGCGCGCGGCGAGCGGGATGTCGCTGGTGATGCAGATGTCGCGCGGCGCGATGGCCTCTGCGATCCACTTGTCGGCCTCGTCGGGCCCGGCGGAGACCACGACCAGGTGCACCAGCGGGTTCGGGTCCGGGCGGATGCCGCCGTTGGAGACGAGATACACCTCCAGCCCGTGCCGGGTGGCGACGCGCTTGGCCTCCTCCTTCACCGGGCAGGCATCGGCGTCGACATAGATGCGGACCATGGGCCCCTCCTTCAGGCGCGGCCGAGCACGGTGCGCCACAGGAGCGCGCCGCGGCGGCGGAATTCGCTTTCGGGCCCGAGGTCGCGCAGCACGTCGAGCCCGGGGCGCGAGGCGGCGGAGAGCAGCGGGCCGGCCCGCCAGCCCGCGCGCAGCGCCGGCAGGGCCGAGCGCGGCAGGCGGCGCGCGGCGTGGCGGCCGCGGCGCAGGGTTTCGCGCGCCTCGGCGGCGATGTCGCGCACCGCTTCGGCCAGCGCCGGCGTGGTGCGTCCCTCCGAGAGCGCCACGCGGTCGCCCAGCGTGAGGCCGGGCAGCGGCATGTGCCCGCGCACCGCAAGCTCGGGCAGCGCGCGCAGCAGGTTCGCCACGCCGGTGGCGCGGCCGATGTCGGCGGCCACCGCGTCGGCCTCCGTGCCCAGGCTGCGGCAGGCGAGCTGCATCAGCCCGGCGGAGGTGGCATCGACATAGGCGTGGAAGGCCTCGCGGCTCGCCGGCGGCTCCGGCTGCAGGTCCGCCATCCGGGCGGCGATCAGCGCATCGAAGGGCGCGCGCGGCAGGGCACGGTGCCGGGTGAGCAGCGCCAGTTCCTCCGCCACCGGGTGACGGCGCGGCGGCTTGCCCTCGTGGATCTCGGCGATGGTATCCACCCAGAACTGCAGGCGCATCTGCCCGATCAGCGGCTCGGAGGCCACCCAGGGCGCGCGGGCCACCTCGAGGTTGAAGGCATAGAGCACCATCAGCGCGTCCTGCCCCTCCGGCGGGGCGCTCATCGCGGAGAGGAAGCGGTCCGGGTCGCCGTCATGCACCATGGCGCGGCAATGCTCGATGCTCATGTCAGTCCCCTGCCCGTGGCGTGCCGGCCGGGCCGGAGCCGACCCGTGGCGTGATGTTCATCGGCTGACCCGCCTCCGGCGTGATGCTCATGTCCGTCCTCCCGCCTCCAGCGTGCCGGCCGGGCCGGAGCCGACCCGTGGCGTGATGTTCATCGGCTGACCCGCCTCCGGCGTGATGCCCATGTCACTCCCCCGCCTTCGGCGCGCCGTCGCGGATCAGCTTCCAGAGCACCGCGTCGGTGACGGCCTGGAAGGAGGCGTCGACGATGTTGGCCGAGACGCCCACGGTCGACCAGCGCTGGCCGCGGCCGTCCTCGCTGTCGAGCAGCACGCGGGTGATGGCCTCGGTGCCCGAGTTGATGATGCGCACCTTGAAGTCGACGAGATGCATGTCGGCGAGATAGGCCTGGTAGCGGCCGAGGTCCTTGGTGAGCGCGGCGGAGAGCGCGTTCACCGGGCCCTGGTCCTCCGCCGTCACGGGGTCGAGCGAATCGGAGACCGACATCACCTTCTCCCCCTCCACATGCACCACCACCACGGCCTCCGACAGGGTGACCATCTCGCCCTGCGCGTTGCGCCGGCGCTCGATCACCACGCGGTAGCGCTCCACGTCGAAGAAGCGCGGCAGGCGGCCGAGCGTGGCGCGCGCCAGCAGCTCGAAGGAGGCGCGGGCGCTGTCATAGGCAAAGCCCGCCTCCTCGCGCGCCTTCACGGTCTCGAGGATGCGGGCGAGCGCCGGGTCGCCCTTCTCCACCGCGATGCCGGCCTCGGCGAGGCGGCGGCGCAGGTTCGACTGCCCGGCCTGGTTCGACATCGGGATGATGCGCTCGTTGCCCACCACCTCGGGCGCCACGTGCTCGTAGGTCGTGGGGTCCTTGAGGATGGCGGAGGCATGCAGCCCCGCCTTGTGCGCGAAGGCCGAGGCGCCGACGTAGGGCGCATGCCGGTTCGGCACCCGGTTCAGGATCTCGTCGAGCAGGCGCGAGGCGGCGCGCAGCCGGCCCAGCCCCTCGCGGGTCACACCGGTGTCAAAGCGGCTGGCGTAGGGCTCCTTGAGCAAGAGCGTGGGGATGAGGCTGGTGAGGTTGGCGTTGCCGCAGCGCTCGCCCAGCCCGTTGAGCGTGCCCTGCACCTGCCGCGCCCCGGCGTCGACCGCCGCAAGCGCCCCCGCCACGGCGTTTTCCGTGTCGTTATGGGTGTGGATGCCGAGCCGATCCCCCGGTATGCCGGCGGCGATGACCGCGCGGGTGATGGCGCCGATCTCCGCCGGCAGGGTGCCGCCGTTCGTGTCGCACAGCACCACCCAGCGCGCGCCCGCGTCGCGCGCGGCGGCGAGGCATTCGAGCGCGTAGCCGGGGTTTGCCTTGTAGCCGTCGAAGAAATGCTCGGCGTCGAACATTGCCTCGCGCCCCAGCGCCACGAGATGGGCGACACTCTCGCGGATGTTGGCGAGGTTCTCCTCCAGGCTCACCCCCAGCGCGGTGGTGACATGGAAGTCATGCGTCTTGCCCACGAGGCAGACCGCCGGGGTGCCGGCATTGGTGACGGCGGCGAGCACGTCGTCGTTCTCCGCCGAGCGCCCGGCGCGCTTGGTCATCCCGAAGGCGGTGAGCGTGGCATGGCCGAGCGCGGGGGCCTGGGCGAAGAACTCGCTGTCGGTCGGGTTCGCCCCCGGCCAGCCGCCCTCCACGTAGTCGATCCCCAGCCCGTCGAGCGCTGCGGCGAGGCGCTGCTTGTCGGCGGTGCGGAAATCGACCCCGTGCGTCTGCTGCCCGTCACGCAGGGTGGTGTCAAAGAGGTAGAGGCGCTCGCGGGTCATCCCAATTGCTCCAGCCTGCTCGCGTCGAACCCCGGGGCGAGCTCCCATTCCGCGCCCTGCGCGGTGTCCTTCACGATAACGCCGGCGGCGGCGAAAGCGTCGCGGATGGCATCGGCGCGGGCGAAATCCTTCGCCTTGCGGGCAGCGAGGCGTTCGGCCAGCAGGGCCTCGATGCGCGCGGAGACATCGGCCGCGGCCGCGGGAGCTGCTGCCCAATCCCCCATGCCCTCCCCAAGGAAGCCCAGCAGGGCGGCGGAGGCGGCGAGTGCGGCGGCGTCACCCTTGCCGGCGAGCGCATGCAGGGCGGCGATGGCACGCGGGGTGTTGAGATCGTCCGCGAGGGCGGCGACCACGTCCCCATCCGCTTCGCCCGGCGCCACGCCATCGGTGAGCGCGCGCCACTTGCGCAGGGTCTTCTCCGCCTCTTCGGCGGCCTTTGCGGTCCAGTCCATCGGCTTGCGGTAATGGGTGGAGAGCAGCACGAAGCGGATCACCTCGCCCGGATACCCCTGGTCGAGCAGATCACGCACGGTGAAGAAATTGCCGAGCGATTTCGACATCTTCTCGCCTTCCACCATCAGGAAGCCGTTGTGCATCCAGACCTGCGCCATGCGCTCGGTGCCATGGGCGCAGCAGGACTGGGCGCGCTCGTTCTCGTGGTGGGGGAAGGAGAGGTCGATGCCGCCGCCGTGGATGTCGAAGGTCTCGCCCAGCAGCGCTTCGGCCATGGCCGAGCACTCGATGTGCCAGCCCGGGCGGCCGCGGCCCCAGGGGCTGTCCCAGCCGGGCTCGTCCTCCGACGAGGGCTTCCAGAGCACGAAATCCATCGCGCCGCGCTTGTAGGGCGCCACCTCCACCCGGGCGCCCTCCATCATCTCGTCGAGCGAGCGGTGCGAGAGGCTGCCGTAATTCGGGTCGGACGAGACGTCGAACAGCACATGGCCCTCGGCGGCATAGGCGAAGCCCTTGTCGATCAGCCGCTCCGACATCGCCACCATCTCGCCGATGTAATCGGTGCAGCGGGGCATGTGCGTGGGCTCCAGCGCCCCCAGCGCCCCCATGTCGTCGAGATACCACTGAATGGTCTCGTCGGTGATGTCGCGGATCGGGCGGCCGGTGGCGGCGGACTTCGCGTTGATCTTGTCATCCACGTCGGTGAAGTTGCGCACGTAGGTGACCTTGGCGAACTCGGGCATGTGGCGCAGCAGCCGGAACAGCGTGTCGAACACCACCACCGGCCGGGCGTTGCCGATATGCGCGCGGTCGTAGACCGTGGGGCCGCAGACATACATCCGCACGTTGTCCGGATCGATCGGCGCGAAGGCTTCCTTGCGGCGGCTGGCGGTGTTGTAGAGCTGGATCTCGGTCATGGCCTCGGGCTCGCGTAGGGGGCGCGGCGGGCCTGCATGTCGAGGTTTCGATGGGAAACAGCGAGCGCGCGCCGCAGACATATGTCAGCGGGTAATACAGATACCAATGGTGATCTGGTGCGGTCTCATGGCGCCCCCAATGCCACAGCGGGGGCGCCAAGGCAAGATCTCAGGCGAGCCGGCAGAGGCGGAAGGCGTCGAGCACGGCGGCGTGGATGTTGCGCGCGGCCACCGCGTCGCCGATGCGCCAGAGGGTGAAGGCGCCCTGCTCGTTGCGCGCCACGTCCTGGGGGCGGTGGGCGAGCAGCGCCTTCACGTCCACCGCGCCGAGGTTGCGGCTGAGCGGGCGCAGGGCGTGGTAGAGCTCGTCGAGCGGCAGGGTGCCGTGCTCCACGATCACCTGGTCGACCTCGCGGGTCTCCACCCTGTCGGAGAAGTCGGAGCCCAGGGTGGCGATGAGGCGGTTGCCCTGCCGCTCCACGCCGCGCAGGCGCTTCGAGATGGTGATGCGGGCCCCTGCCCGGTCGAGCGCGCGGGCGTAGGCGGCGTGGTTCAGCCCGCCCACGTCGACCGCGAAGAAGCGCTCGGGGCTCACGATCTCCAGCGCCGAGCCCGCGGCGCAGACCGCCTCCGCCGCGGTGAGGCCGGGGTGGCCGGCATGGTCGTCGAAAAGCAGCACCTCGGCGGCGGGCTTCACCGCGCCGGAGAGGATGTCCCAGCCCGAGACCACGTGCTGCGCGCCGGGCAGCGCCACGCCCTCGATGACCTCGGTGTTCGGCATGCCGCCGGTGGCCACCACCACGATGTCGGGGGAGAGGGCCGTCACGTCCTCCGCCTCGGCATAGGTGTTGAAGCGGAACGTGACGCCGAGCGCCTCGCACTCGGCCATGCGCCAGTCGATGATGCCGATCATCTCGCGCCGGCGGGCAAGGCGCGCGAGCAGCGCCACCTGGCCGCCGGGGCCGTCCGCCGCCTCGAGCACGGTCACCGCGTGGCCGCGCAGGGCGAGCACGCGCGCCGCCTCCAGCCCGCCCGGGCCCGCGCCCACCACCACGGCGGTGCGCGGGGCCCCGGCCGGGGCCACCTCGTGGGGCAGGCTCTCCTCGCGGCCGGTGGAAGCGTTGTGGATGCACAGCGCCTCGCCGCCCTCGTAGATGCGGTCGAGGCAGTAGGTGGCGCCCACGCAGGGGCGGATACGGTGCTCCTGCCCGGCGAGCACCTTCGCGGTGATGTGCGGCTCGGCGATATGGGCGCGGGTCATGCCGACCATGTCGAGCTTGCCCTCCGCCACCGCGTGGCGGGCGGTGGCGACATCGGCGATGCGCGCGGCATGGAACACCGGGAAGCGCGTGGCCGCCCGGATCTCGCCGCAGAAGTCGAGATGCGGGTTCGCGCGCGAGCCATGCACCGGGATCACGCCCTCCAGCGCCACGTCTGTGTCGATATGGCCGCGGATGAGGTTGAGGAAATCGATGTCGCCGGTGGCGATCATCGAGCGTGCGATGGCCTCGCCGGTGGGGCGGTCGAAGCCGCGCTCCCAGTCTTCATCCGCCGCAAGCCGCATGCCGAGGATGAACTCCGGCCCCACGCGCCTGCGCACCGCCCCCACCACGGCCTTGCCGAAGGCGAGCCGGTTTTCCAGCGCTCCGCCCCACTCATCCTCGCGCATGTTGGTGGCGGGAGACCAGAACTGGTCGATGAGATGGCCGTAGGCCTCGAACTCCAGCCCGTCGAGCCCGGCAGCCTGCAGGCGCTCCGCCGCGTCGGCATAGTCGGCGATCACCCGCTCGATGTCCCAGTCCTCCATCTCCTTGGGGAAGGCGCGGTGGGCGGGCTCTCGCACCGGCGAGGGCGCGAGCACCGGCAGCCAGCCGCCCTTGTTCCAGCCGGTGCGCCGGCCCAGGTGGGTGATCTGCATCATGATCGCCGCACCATGCTCATGCACCGCGTCGGCCATCTCGGCCACCCAGGGGGTGATCTCGTCCTTCCAGGCGTGCAGGTTTCCGAAGGCCTCGGGGCTGTCTTCCGACACCACGGCCGAGCCGCAGGCCACGGTGAGCGCGATGCCGCCCTTCGCCTTCTCGGCGTGATAGGCCCGGTAGCGGGCCTTGGGCATGCCGTCTTCCGAGTAGGCGGGCTCATGCGCGGTCGACATCAGCCGGTTGCGCAGGGTGAGATGCTTCAGGCGGTATGGCTGCATCAGGGGGTCGGTCACTCGGATCTCCGCGCCGGGGGGGAAAGGGCAGTGGCCCGAGGCTCCTGCGCCGCCCCCCGCCCTGTCAATCTTCGTGTCACTTTTTTCGCTCTCGCCTCTTGACCCTCCCGGCCCGCTGCCGTAGATCACCCCCGTCGCCGCAAGCAGCGTCACAGCGCTGGGGAATAGGTTAACGGTAGACCCACGGACTCTGACTCCGTTAGTCCTGGTTCGAATCCAGGTTCCCCAGCCAAATCTCTCCCATTCGAGCTCCATGCTTCGCGGTCACGACACATTCGCGACATCCCTGCCCGCCCGGGCGGGCCGCGCGGGGGGCTTTCCCGGGCGCCGGGGCCGTGTTTCCTGCCTTTCCGATGCGCAGCCTCCGATGCAGTTGCATGACAATTCCGCACGCATCCCAGAGTGGAAAAATTTACCGCTCCTCTCTTACAAATCGTCGCGCGATGGCGGTACCTTCGTGGAAGAATCGCAGGTGCTGCTTACTCCGGGGGGAGCCTTCGCAGCTGGGAGGTAGTAAGGTGAAGAAGATCGTTGTGGCGGGTGGAACGAATTCCCTGGTGAAGGGGGGATACGTGTCCAGATTGTCCGAAATGGCGCGCATGCCGGTGCACAACCTGTCCACCGATGCGACCACGTCGCTCACGGCCCTTTACAAGCTGCAGACCGACCCCGAGGTGGCGCCGGGCGATGTCGTGCTGTGGGAATACGCCCTGCACGAGATCAATCACGTGGCGCGCGGCCATGACCCCGAGGCGCTGCTGCGCGGGGTGGAGCATTTCATCCGCCACTGCATCCGGCGCCGCCTGGTGCTGATAGCGCTCATCCTCGTGCCCCAGCCGGTGGGCATCAGGATCGAGGAAGACCCCTACGTCGAGCGCCTGCACGAGCTGTTCGACTACTATGGCGTGGCCACGGCCTCGCTCAAGCGTGCCTACACCGAGAAATTCGATCACAAGCGCCTGCCGAAAGTGTTCTTCACCGGCCCGTTCATGCTCGACGCCGCGAACAAGAACCTGATGTATTTCACCGCCAATCTCTGCGTGAAGCTGCTGGAGCGCGCGGGTGTGCCCGAGCGTCCGCTTGCCGATTCGCAGCTCACCGGCGAGACACGCCTGAGCTTCGAGACCGGCTTTGCCGACACGCGCCTCTCCGACGGGCAGATCGAGCTTCCCGTCGCGGCGCCCCCTCTCGCCCTCACCGTGAAGGAGGACGGCCTGCTCGATGCGCTGGTCTACTTCGCCACGCCGGAGGGCGGCGGCGTCACGCTGCGCATCGGCGAGCGCGAGCTTCGCCTGTCGCTGCATCACCGCAACCCCGGGGTGCCGGGGCCGATGCTGCTGGTGCTGCGCATGCAGACCGTCTTCGGCGCGCCCTGCGAGGTGAAGAAGGGCGACGTGATCGACATCCGCTGGGAGGACGAGGTCGGCGACTTCCGCTATCCCTCCGGCGAGATGCTGCGCATGCCCCCCAAGGCCCTCGAAGGCCGCACGGGGCGCATCGCCGCGCTCGGTTTCGAATGGGCGGAGGATTACGCCCTGGTGCTGCCCGAGATCGCGGCGGCGCCCGAGCCGGAGTCCGCGCCGTCGCAGGCCGCTCCGGCGGCACGGCCCGGCCGCCGGCTGGGCGGAGTGCTCGGCCGCGCCCTGCGCGCCCGCCAGGCCTGAGCCGCGCGCCGGGGCCCTGCCCCGGCCTCAGCCCCCGATGTCGGAAAGTTTCGCGATGATCGAGCGGCGCACCGCCTCGATATGCTCCTGCGCGCGGGCCCGGGCGGCCTGCGCATCGCGCGCGCGCAGCGCACCGATGATCGCCAGATGCTCCTCGTGGCCCACGGCGAAACGCTCGGGCATCCGGCTCTTGTTGAACACGTAGGTGCGGGTGCGCAGCGCCTGGATGGTCTCGGCCAGCACCGCGTTGCCGGTGGCGAGCGCGATCATGGCGTGGAAACGGTTGTCGACCTCCCAGTCCTGCTCCGAGCTCGGCGCCTCGGCGGCGAGCAGCGCGCGGATCTCGGCCTCGGCGCGGTCGAGCTCGGCCGGCGAGATGCGCTCGGCGGCGATGCGCGCGGCCTCCGCCTCCAGCACCGAGCGCACGTGCAGCGCCTCCAGCAGCTCGCGCACCGAGAAGCTGCGCACCGCAAAGCCGCGGCCCGGGCTGCGGGTGAGCAGCCCCTCGCTCTCCAGCCGCAGCAGCGCGTCCTTCACCGGGGTGCGCGACATCTCGAGGAACTCCGCCAGCCGGCGCTCGTGCAGGATGGTCTCCGCGGTCAGCTCATGGCGCAGCAGCATGTCGAGCAGCCGCTCGTAGGCCTCGTCGGCGCGCGAGGGCGCGGCCAGGCCGAGGAGGCCCGTGGCGGGCTCCCGGATCGGGGTCATCGCGGATCTCTCCCTGTGGTGCCGTCCCCCTGCGGGGCGGCGCATGCTGTCCGGATGCCGGCCGGGCGGGCCGGCCGGCATCGGTCTTCGCGTCGGGCGCGGGCCGGCGCAGGGCCGGCCGGCAGCCTCAGTCCTTGATGGTGCGGATCGGCTCGGCCGGGGCCGGCGCGTAGCCCACGAGGCCGGTGGTCAGCTCGGCATAGGTGCCGTCGGCGATCATGTCCGCCAGCGCGCCGTTGATGGCCTCGGCCAGGGCGATCTTGCCCTTCTGCATCGCGAAGCCCTTCTGCACCGTGCTCACGTAATCCTCGGTCATGGTAAGCGGCATGCCGCCTTCCTTGATCGCGAAGGCGGCGGCGATGGAATCGGTGATCACCGCGTCGAGGTTGCCGTTCACCAGGTCCTGCATGGCGTCGGACTCGGCCTTGTAGGTCTTCACCTCGGCGCCGGCTTCCTCGCCGATCGTGGTCCAGTTCGAGGCCACCAGCGCGCCCACGGTGCGGCCCTTCAGGTCGGCCAGGCCGGTGATGTCCGAGCCCTCGGCGGTGACGATGCGCCCGCCGGACTCGAGCCAGCCGTCGGAGAAGGTCACCCGCTCCTGCCGCTCGGCGGTGATGTCCATCGCCGCCGAGATCACGTCGAACTGGTCGGACATCAGCCCCACCAGCAGCGAATCCCACTTGGTGACCACGGGGGTGTATTCGAGGCCCAGCCGCTTCGCGACCTCCTTCATCACCCGCACCTCGAGCCCGTCGAGATCGCCGTTCGCCTCACGCATGGAGAACGGCGGATAGGTGCCCTCGGTCGCCACCATCAGCTTGCCCGGCTCGAGCAGGCCGAGATCGTCCGCGCCCTGGGCGGAGACGGTGGCCAGCGTGGCGAAAGCGGCGGCTGCCGCGAGAATGGAACGGAATTTCATTGTCTTGTGCCTCTCTGTTGAAGTGGTTTCTCAGCGTCCGGCGCTGCGGCCTTCGGCCATCAGGGCGAGCAGCTCGGCCATCACGGTGGCGCCGAGCAGCGCGGTGATCTGGCCGGGGCCGTCATACATCGGCGAGATCTCGACCACGTCGCAGCCCACCAGGTTCACACCGTGGATGGCGCGCAGCAGGCGCAGGGTCTCGCGGGCGTTCGGGCCGCCGGCCTCGGGCGTCTCCACCGCCGGCGCCGCGGCGGGGTCGACGAAATCCATGTCGAAGGTGAGGAAGCTCGAGCCGCCCGCGGTTCGGGTGCGGATGCGCTCGGCCACCGCCTCGAAGCCGAGGTCGAACACGTCGTCGGTGGTGAGCACCTCGTAGCCGAGGTCGAGCGACTGGCTCACGTCGGTCTCGCGGAACAGCGAGCCGCGCATGCCGATCTGGATCGAGCGGGAGGGGTCGATGATGCCCTCCTCCACGCCGCGCAGGAAGGGGGTGCCGGCGGAATAGCGCTTGCCGGCGAAGTACTTGTCCCAGGTGTCGGTGTGGCTGTCGAACTGCACAAGGCCCAGCGGCCCGTGCTTCGAGGCCACGGCGCGCAGCTCGGCGAGCGTCACCGAATGGTCGCCGCCGATGCCGCAGGGGGCAGCCCCCGCGTCGACCACCTTGCGCACCGCCTGCTCCATCCACTCCAGGCTGTCGATCTCGTAGCCCGGCACCACCGGGGCATCGCCCAGGTCGGCCACGCGCATGGCCTCGAACACGTTGATGTTGCCGCGGTAGGGGTTGATCGGGCGCAGCATGATCGACATGGCGCGCACCGCGTTCGGGCCGAAGCGCGCGCCGGTGCGGAAGGGGGCGCCGGAGTCCGACGGCAGGCCGATGATCGCGGCGTCGAGCCCCTCCGCCGTGGCGGGCATGGGCAGGCGCATGAAGCTCGGCACACCGCAGAAGCGCGGGCTTTCGAGGGAATCCTTGGGAAGCGTGGTCATGGCTGGTGTCCTCGGGCAGGCTCTCAGCTCATCGCCGCGTAGCGCTTCTCCACCCGGGTCGCGAGATGCGACAGCACGGTGGTGAGCACCAGGTAGACGATGGCGGCCGAGATGTAGAATTCGAAGGGGCGGTAGGTGCGCGCGATGATGGTCTGCGCGTAGAGGGTGAGCTCGACCACGGTGATGGTGGAGAGCAGCGAGGTGTTCTTGAGCGTGGTGATCGCCTCGTTGGTGATCGGCGGCACGATGATGCGGCAGACCTGCGGCAAGATGATGCGCTGCATGGTCTCGCGCCGGGAGAAGCCGAGGGCGAGGGCCGATTCCGTCTGCCCCTTGGGGATGGCGGAGAGGCCGGAGCGGATGATCTCGGCCACGTAGGCGCCCGAGTTCAGCCCCAGGGCGATGAAGCCGGCGGTGAAGGGCGAGATGCGCAGGCCGAACTGCGGCAGGCCGAAGTAGATCAGGAAGATCTGGATCAGCGTGGGCGTGCCGCGGATGAACCACACGTAGAAGGCGGCGAGGCCGCGCACCGCGCGCAGCTCCGAGCGGTTGCCGAGCGCCACGGCGAGGCCGGTGGCCCAGCTCACCAGGATGGCGCAGATGGTGATGCCGAAGACGATGCCGGCGGCGTTGAGGAAGCCCGGGCCGTAGTTGGCGAGATCGCTCCAGGTGAAGGTCATGCGGGCGTCTCCCCGTGGGCGGTGTCGATGGCGTCGCGGTGCAGCATGCGGGCGAGGAAGCCGCGCAGGCGCTCGGAACGGGGCGTGCGCAGCACGGCGTCGGGCGGGCCGTCCTCCGCGATCACGCCATTGTCGAAGAACAGCACCCGGGAGGAGACCTCGCGGGCGAAGTCGATCTCGTGGGTGACGAGCAGCATGGTCATGCCCTCGCGGGCGAGCTGGGCCATGAGGGTGAGCACCTCGCCCACCAGCTCGGGGTCGAGCGCGGAGGTCACCTCGTCGAAGAGCATCACCTCGGGCTTCATGGCGAGCGCGCGCACGATGGCGACGCGCTGCTGCTGCCCGCCCGAGAGTTTCGAGGGATAGGCGTCCTGCTTCTCCAGCAACCCGATGCGCGCGAGCAGCGCGCGCGCCTCCTCCTCGGCCTCGCGGCGGGGCACGCCGCGCAGGCGCACCGGCGCCTCGGTGATGTTCTGCAGCACGGTCATGTGGGGCCAGAGGTTGTAGCTCTGGAACACCATGCCGATACGGGCGCGCAGGGCGCGCAGCTGCGCGTCGGTCGGCCGGGCGCGGGCGCCCTCGCGGTAGTCGAAATGCACGTCCGCGAAGTCGAGGAACCCCTCGTCGGGCATCTCCATCACGTTGATGCAGCGCAGGAAGGTGCTCTTGCCCGAGCCGCTGGCCCCGATGATCGACACCACCTCGCCCTGCCCCACCTCGAGATCGATGCCCTTGAGCACCTCGGTCTCGCCGAAGGACTTGCGCAGGCCGCGGATCTTCAGCAGCGGGGCGCTCACGCCGCGGCCTCCCCGAGGATGATCTCCACGTCGCGCGGGGTGCAGCCCTCGCCGTTGATCGGCGTCACGTCCTGCGGGCAGGCGGAGAGCACGAGGATCACGTCCATCTCGGCGCGCAGGGTCACGCTGTCGCCGGGTTTCGAGACCGGGGGCTCGCGGCGCACGGCGCCATCCGCCTCCACGCCCACCTGCATGAACAGGTTGAGCGAGGCGGGGGTGAAGGGCAGCGACAGGCCGAGGGCGCCGATCGCCTCGTGGAAATTGCCGGTGCAGGAGCGGTGGCCGGCCGGCTGGCCGAGCTCGGCGTAGATCTCCGCAGAGCAGGGGCAGAGCAGCGTGTCGTGCCGGCCCGGCGTGGTGTCGGCGACGAGGGTCACCATGGGGCGGCGCTTCGAGCTCATCACCGCGAGGCCCTCCTCGAGGTAGACATGGCTGTTCTTCGAGCGGGTGTGCTCCATCGCCGAATGCTCGGAGAGGTCATCGGCATTGAGCGCCCAGGTGTCGATCACCTGGCTGCCGTGGGTGTTGACGATGGTGAGCGTCTCGCCGAGGCGCAGCCGCCAGGCCGCGCCCTGCGAGGCCGGGAGGGTGGTTGCTGTACGGGTCATGGCGGGGCCTCCTCGCAGCTGTCGGTGGCACGGCGGTGCCGTGTGCTGCGTGCATTCTGTCGGTATACCACGGGAATTCAAGGCGCATTCCGTCCACATTCCGCCTGTATTTTCAGCAAATTCCGTTTCGATCCGGGATTCTGCGCAAACTGCAGGCAGGCGCCTGCGCCGTGCGGGCGGCACCCGGGGAATCATCACGACGGCGGCGCTGACAGCCCGCCGGTTTGACCTAGGTCAATTCCCGGGGGCGCCGCGCGTGAGACACTGCCGCCTGCAAGTTCCCGATTTGCCCACGGAGGAACACCCGATGCCCACGACGAAACCGACCCCCGCAGACGCCTATTCGATGGAACAGCATTTCTCCGTCGCCCCTTTCATCGAGGCGCAGCAGCGCGCGCTGAAGGCCACGCTGGACATCCAGTCCCAGGCCATGGCCCGGGCGGCACGCTTCGGCACCGAATACGCCGATTTCCTGCGCCAGCGGCTGGAGGAAGACCGCAAGGCGGCGGTGGAGGCCGCGAGCTGCCGCACGCCGCAGGAGATGCTCACCCTGTCCACCGCCTTCATGGAGACGGCGGTGAAGCAGTATGGCGAGGAGTTCTCCTCTCTCGCGCAGATCTGCCTCGAGACCCTGCAGGACACCGCCAGGGCGGTGCCCGAGATCACCCCGCTGCCCGCGGCTCCGGTGGCCGCGCCCGCCCGGGCGTCCGAGGCCGCCTGAACCGGCATGCCCGAGGGGAGCGCGCCCCGGCGCCCTCCCCGCCTGCCTTGCCCGACCGACTGCACACTGCCCGAGGAAGACCCCACATGCCCCCGGCCGAGCCCGAGGCGAGAGACCGCGCCGCACAGGACCGCGTGATCGCCTTCCTCTCCTCCCCGGACGCGCATGGCGGCGCGCAGGCGGAGCATATCGAGACCCATCTCTCGCACATCTTCCTCGCCGGCGACTCGGCATGGAAGATGAAGAAGGCGGTGCGCGTGGGATTTGCCGATTTCTCGACCGCCGGAAAGCGGCGGGAGAGCTGTGCGGCGGAACTGGAGCTCAACCGGCGCACCGCGCCCGAGCTTTACCTCGATCTCGTGCCGGTGACCGAGGGGCCCGAGGGGCTGCGCATCGGCGGCGAGGGCGTGCCGGTGGAGCACCTGGTGCACATGCGCCGCTTTCCCCAGGACGACCTGCTCGACCGGGTCGCGGCGCGCGGCGCCCTCACCGAGGCACATGTGCGCGCGCTCGCCGACGAGATATCGGCGCTGCACCTCTCGGCCCGCCGCATCCCCTTCGCCGAAATGCCGGAGCGCTTCGCCACCACGCTCTCGGACCTCACCGCGCGGCTGGAAGCCGCCTCCGAAGGCCGGCCCGCGGCCGCGGCCGTGGCGCGCTGGAAGGACCTGATCGCGCCGCGCGGCCCGGCGCTCTGCGCCCGGCTCGATGCCCGCGCCCGCCGCGGCTGCGTGCGGGCCTGCCACGGCGACCTCCACCTGGGCAACATCTGCCTCTTCGAGGGCCGCATCCGGCTGTTCGACGGTATCGAGTTCCACCCCGGCTTCAGCGACATCGACATCCTCTACGACATCGCCTTCACGGTGATGGACCTGCTGCACCGGGGCGAGGCCGCCTTCGTGCCGCTGCTGATGTCGCGCTACCTTGCCGCCACGCGCGACTATGCCGCGCTCGACCTGATGGCGCCGCTGGTCTCTGTGCGGGCGGCGGTGCGCGCCCTGGTGGCGCTGATGTCGCCGCCCTCCGACGAGACCGAGGCGCGGGCCGGCGAATATCTCGGCCTCGCAATCGCCGCCTGCGCGCCGACGCCGCGCGCGGAGGTGATCGCGGTGGGCGGGCGCTCGGGCACCGGCAAGTCCACCCTCGCAGCCGGGCTCGCGCGGGGCATGCACGGCGCGGTCATCCTGCGCTCCGACGAGATCCGCAAGCGGCTGACCGGCCGCGCGCCGGAGGACCGGCTGGGCCCGGAGGGCTACACGCCCGAGGCCGGCGCCGCCACCTACCGCAGGCTCTTCGCCGATGCGGACCGGGCCCTGCGCGCGGGTGCGAGCGTGCTGCTCGACGCGGCCTTCCTCGACCCCGCCCTGCGCGCCCGGGCCGAGGCACTCGCCCGCGCACGGGCCCTGCCCTTCACCGGCTTCTGGCTCTACGCCGACACGGACACGCTGAGCCGGCGCCTCGAGGCCCGCACCGCGGATGCCTCGGACGCCGATACGCAGGTGATGCGCCGCCAGCCCGCAGACGAGAACGTGCCCGGCTGGCGGAGGCTCGACGCGGACGGCGGCGCCGCCGCGGTTCTCTCGGAAGCCCGCGCCCTGCGGGCGGAAGCGGCACGGGAGATGCATCACGGAAAGTGATGCGCGGCGCATCAAACATTCATTTCAACAATGGCACGCGCGATGCCATATCGCTGGTATCCCGATCGGGCCCGGCCGAAGGCGGCCGGGCGATCGCCACCAGGAGAAAGAGCCATGCATCTCACGATGTCGAGCCCCGCGCACACCGCGCGCCCCGGCCTGCGCCTCTCCGCCACTGCAATCGCCGTGGCGGTCCTCGTCGCCCTGATTGCCCTGCCCGCGGCCTTCGGGATCGCGGCACATCACGACGGAAAGACCCAGGACTGGCGCGGCAACAGCGCCGCCCTCGAGACCCTGCGCTGAAGACCCTTCGCAGCCCTGCCGGGCCCCTCACCCGGCAGGGTTCGCGATCTCGATGAGATTGCCGTCCGGATCCCGGATGTAGAGCGAGAGAATGGGCCCGCGCGCCCCGGTGCGCGCCACCGGCCCCTCCTCCACCACCACGCCATGCCGCGCAAGCCCGGCCGCCACCTCGCCCAGCGGGACGGAGGTGAGGAAACACAGGTCCGCCGTGCCGGGCCCCGGCCGCGCCGCCTTGGGCTCGAACTCGCGCCCGGCCTCGTGCAGGTTGATCTTCTGCGCGCCGAAGAGCAGCGCCTTGCGCCCCGCGCCGAAGCTCTCCTCGCGCATGCCGAGCACGTCGCGGTAGAAGGCGATGCTGCGCGGGATGTCCGCCACGGTGAGCACCAGATGGTCGAGCGCGTCGAGCCGGATCATGTCCCCCCCCCGGAAAGGAAAACGCCCCGCGGGTGGCGGGGCGTGTCACTTCAGAAGTGGATGCGCTTGCCGTAGGCGTCGAGCACCGCTTCGTGCATCATCTCCGACAGGGTGGGATGCGGGAAGACGGTCTCCATCAGCTCGGCCTCGGTGGTCTCGAGCGTCTTGCCCACCACGTAGCCCTGGATGAGCTCGGTCACCTCGGCGCCGACCATGTGGGCGCCCAGCAGTTCGCCGGTCTTCGCGTCGAACACGGTCTTCACCAGCCCCTCCGGCTCACCCAGCGCGATGGCCTTGCCGTTGCCGATGAAGGGCATGCGGCCCACCTTCACCTCGTAGCCCGCCGCCTTGGCCTTCTCCTCGGTGAGGCCGACGGAGGCCACCTGCGGCTGGCAATAGGTGCAGCCGGCGATGCTCTCGGGCTTCACCGGGTGGGCATGCAGCCCCTTGATCAGCTCGGCCACCATCACGCCCTCGTGGCTGGCCTTGTGGGCCAGCCAGGGGGCGCCTGCGATGTCGCCGATGGCCCAGAGCCCGTCGACCCCGGTGCGGCAATGCGCGTCGGTCACCACATGGGTGCGGTCGATCTTCACGCCGAGCGCCTCGAGCCCGAGATCCTCGGTGTTGCCCACGATGCCGACGGCGGAGATCACGGTGTCGAACTCCTCCGTCTCGGTCTTGCCGTCCTTCTCCATGTGGGCGGTGACCTTGCCCTTGGCGCGGTCGAGCTTCTTCACCGTGGTCTTCTCACGGATCTTCATGCCCTGCTTCTCGAACTGCTTCTTGGCGAGGCCGGCGATCTCGGCATCCTCCACCGGCAGGATGCGGTCGAGCACCTCGACCACGGTCGTCTCGGCGCCGAGCGCGTTGTAGAAGCTGGCGAACTCGATGCCGATCGCACCCGAGCCGATCACCAGCAGCTTCTTGGGCATGCGCGGCGGCACCAGGGCGTGGCGGTAGGTCCAGACCAGGTCGCCGTCGGCCTCGAGCCCGGGCAGCTCGCGGGCGCGCGCGCCGGTGGCGAGGATGATGTTCGGGGCGGAGAGCTCCTCCTCGCCCTTCTGGGTCCTGACCAGCACCTTGCCCTTGGCGGGAATGGTGGCGGTGCCCATCACCACGGTCACCTTGTTCTTCTTCAGAAGATGGGTGACGCCGGAGTTGAGCTGCTTGGCCACGCCGCGCGAGCGCTTGATCACGGCGTCGAAGTCGAAGCCGATGCCATCGGCCTTGAGCCCGTAATCCTTCGCGCGCTGCATGGTGTGGAACACCTCGGCCGAGCGCAGCAGCGCCTTGGTGGGGATGCAGCCCCAGTTGAGGCAGATGCCGCCCAGCAGCTCGCGCTCCACCACGGCGGTCTTGAGACCGAGCTGTGCCGCCCGGATCGCAGCCACGTATCCACCGGGACCGGAGCCGATCACGACGACGTCAAAACTCTGCTTGCCCATGCGATGCTTCCTCTCGCCTGATTATGGTTTAGCGTTAAACCATATTTCTGCCGCCAGTGCAAAACCCCGGCCGCATGGCAGCCATGCCTCGGGCGGAGGGCTGCCAACCCTCTGCCCGGGCAGGGTATTTCACTCCGCCAGGTCTTCGAGAACCCGGTGGTAGCCGCCCGTTTCCAGCCATTTCGCCTCGGCGCCGGACAGCGGCCGCCCCAGGCTTTCGCTGCGGGTGGGGAAGCGGCCGAACTTCCGGATGATCTCCCGGTGCACCCTTGCGTGGAGCAGGTTGTCCTCGCCCGTGCGGCTCATGCGCAGGTGAAACAGCCGGCAGCAGCGCTCCTGGTCGGTGAGGCACTCGGAATGCATGAGGGGGAGGTAGAAGAACTGGCGCTCCGGCTCCGGCGTGCGCAGGTCGTGGCCGAGCACGAGGGCGCGTTTCGCCAGCTTCAGCGCCTTGGCATCGGAGGCGAAGGCCTCCGCCTGGCCGCGGAACATGTTGCGCGGGAACTGGTCGAGCAGCAGCAGCAGCGCCAGCGCCGGCCCGGGCGCGAGGATCCAGTCGTCATAGGCTCCGGCGCGCGCCATGCGCCAGTCCTGTCCGAAGCGGTGTCGCATTTCTAGGTCGAGATCCTGGCTGGCGTTGTACCAGCGCTCCGGCCCCACTTCCGTGAGCCAGAAATCGATGATCTCTGCCGGGTCGGCGGTCATTGTTTCCCCCTTTGCGTGTTTGTGACGGCGCCTTTCGCGGCGCCTTGGGCAACGGTTGCGCGCCGGGAGCGGGGCTGTCAAGCCGCCTGCCCGCTCTCCTCCTCCTCGTGCGCGGCCTGGGCCACCTCGCTCGCCACCTCATGCGCGACCGGCGAGGCGGTGGGCAGGACCGGCGCGTAGGGCACGGTCTCCTCCACCGGGGTCGCGGCGCGCTGGGTCATGCGGTAGAGGGCGTAGAGCGAGATGAGCGCCATCAGCACGCCGTTGAAGGCAAAGAACATCCAGGCGCCGAAGGTCTCCATCAGCCAGCCCAGCACCGGGGCGCCGCCCACCGCGCCGACACCGTTCACGAACAGGAGCCCGCCGGAGGCCGAGGCCATGTCCTGATGGTCGAGATAATCGTTGGTGTGGGCCACCACGAGGCTCCACAGCGGGCTGCCGAGCCCGCCCATCACCGCGCCCGCGACGAGGATGAGGATGTAGGAGGAGCCGGCCCAGATGCCGAAGAGCCCCCCGAGGGCGGAGATGCCGCAGGCGTACATGATGAGCTGGCGGCGGTCCATCCGGTCCGACAGCCATCCCAGCGGGTATTGCACCACGAGCGAGCCCGCGTAGATCGCGCCCACGAAGATGGTGATCTGCTGCACGCTCAGCCCCTGGGCCGAGCCGTAGACCGCGCCCATGCCGAAGATCGAGGAGAAGAACGAGCCCAGCAGGAAGGCCGCCACGATGCCCAGCGGCGAGGCGCGGTAGAGCTGCAGCAGCGACATCGGCCGCGCGGTGTGGAACACCGGCGCCGGGCTCACCGTGAGCAGGATGGGCAGGAAGCTCACCGACACCAGCACCGAGATGACGACGAAGAGGATATACCCCTCAGCCTCGCCGAAGTTCATGATCACCTGCGCGGCGATGATGCCGATGATCTGCACGATGATGTAGGCCGAGAGCGCCTGGCCGCGGGTTTCGTTCGAGGTGCTGTCGTTGAGCCAGCTCTCCACCACCACGTAGACGCCGCAGTAGCAGAAGCCCACCGCGACGCGCATCACGAACCAGGCGATGGGGTCCGGTATCGCGGCGTAGAGCACGAAACAGGCCGAGATCAGCGAGGCATAGGCGGCGAACACCCGCACGTGCCCCACCTTCGCGATCACCCGCGGCGTGAGCCGGGCCGAGAAGAGATAGCCCAGGAAATAGGCCGACATGATGAAGGAGAGCTCGAGCGCGCCGAAGCCCTCGAGCGCGCCGCGCACGCCCAGCAGCGTGCCCTGCATGCCGTTGCCCAGCATCAGCAGCATGAGACCGCCCAAGAGCGGCCAGAGATCTCGCAGGACCTTCAGCACGTCCGTTCTCCTTCGGTGCGATGGCCCCGCGGGGCCGGCATCAGCGTGTCGGGGGGCACTTCAGCCGCGCGGCAGCAGCAGCGAGGAATCCCCGTAAGAGTAGAATCTGTAACCCGTCGCGATCGCATGTCCATAGATGCGACGGATTTCATCCATGCCCATCAGGGCCGAGACCAGCATCATCAGCGTGGAGCGCGGCAGGTGGAAGTTGGTCATCAGCCCGTCGGCCACGCGGAAGCGATAGCCCGGAGTGATGAAGATATCGGTATCGCCGCTCCACGCGCCGATCTCGCCGGGGGCGGCGGCGGTCTCGATCAGCCGCATCGCGGTGGTGCCCACGGGGATGATGCGCCCGCCCGCGGCCTTCGCGGCGCGGATGTCGTCGGCGGCGGCCTCCGAGACCTCGCCCCATTCGGAATGCATCTTGTGGCCGGCCACGTCCTCCGCCGTCACCGGCAGGAAGGTGCCCGCACCCACATGCAGCGTGACCCGGGTGTTGAGCACGCCGCGCGCCGCCAGCCGCCCGAGCAGCGCCTCGTCGAAATGCAGCGAGGCGGTGGGGGCGGCCACGGCGCCCTCGCGCTCGGCGAAGACAGTCTGGTAATCGGTGCGGTCCTGCGCATCGGCCGGGCGGCGGGCGGCGATGTAGGGCGGCAGCGGCATCTGCCCCGCCTCGGCGATGGCCGCATCGAGCGCCGGGCCCGTGAGGTCGAAACGCAGCGTGACCGAGCCGGCCTCGCCCCGGCTCTCCAGCGTGGCGGTGAGGGCGCCGAAGCTCAGCCGGTCGCCTTCGCGCAGCCGCTTGGCCGGCCGGGCAAGCGCCTCCCAGCGGGCGCCGTCGATGCGGCGGATCAGCGTGGCCTCCACCCGGGCGAGGCCGGGGCCGTCCGGGCTCTCGCGGTGGCGCTCGCCGAAGAGCCGCGCCGGGATCACCCGGGTGTCGTTGAACACCAGCATGTCGCCGGGTCGCAGCCAGTCCGGCAGGTCGGCCACGGTCGAATCGGTGATGCCCTGCCCGCGCCCGACGAGCAGCCGCGCGGAGCTGCGCGGCCGCGCCGGCCTGAGGGCGATACGCTCCTCGGGGAGCTCGAAGTCGAAATCGGCGAGTTTCATGGCGCGCCTCTGCCGGGATTCGCCTGCCCCGTCAAGCCGCCATCGGCCAATTGTTCCAGCCGTTCACGCGCGACCGCGCAGAGACACACAAGCGGGTGCGTTTCGTTACAGGTGGCTGTTCACGCCCGCGCAAAGACCACAGGTTCATTCCACCAACATCTCGCGGGAGGAAACAATGTACAACGACACCATGCCCCCGGGCGCCGAGGCGGTCGAGCCGCCGCTGCGCACCCTCACCACCATGCTCGTGGCCGGCGCGATCTCCACCGTCGCCTTCGACCTCTACGGCCAGGCGATCAGCCCGATGCTGGGCGGGGCCAACCTCGCGCCGGTGCCGCTGGCCAACAGCGTGATCGAGCGGCTGTTCGGCGCGCCCTACGACCCCGGGGCCAACCTGCTGCACTACGTCGCCGGGCTGGTGGCCTACCCGCTGGGCTGGATGCTCATCGTGCGGCCGCTCTGGCAGCGGCTGGCGCCGGGGCTGCACTGGCTCGTGCCGGCCTTCGCCTACGGCGTGGCGCTCTGGGTGTTCGCGCTGTTCATCATGGCGCATCTCATCGCCGGGCTGCCGGCCTTCCTGGGATTCTCCGGCATCACCTGGGTGGCGCTGGCCGGGCACGTGCTCTTCGCGCTGGTCACCGCGGCGACGGAGCGCGCCCGCGCCCTGCCCTGAAATGCAAGAAGGGGCGCGCCCGGCCGGGCACGCCCCTCTCGTCACTCCCCTGCGGGGGCGGCCTGCCTCACTCGGCGTCGGCGGCCACCTTCACGGAGATCATCTCGTCCGGGTCTGCGGGCGGCTCGCCGCGCACGATCTGGTCGACGAATTCCATGCCGTCCACCACCTTGCCCCAGACGGTGTAGTTGCCGTTCAGGAAATGGCCGTCGGCGAACATGATGAAGAACTGCGAGTTGCCGGAGTTCGGGTTCTGCGAGCGGGCCATGCCCACGGTGCCGCGGTCGAAGGGCACGTTGGAGAACTCGGCCGGCAGGTCCGGCAGGTCCGAGCCGCCGGTGCCGGCGCGGCGCGGGTTGTAGCCGTCGGTCTTGTCGCCGAACTCCACGTCGCCGGTCTGGGCCATGAAGCCGTCGATCACACGGTGGAAGACCACGCCGTCGTACTGGCCGGACCGGGCGAGCGCCTTGATCTGCGACACGTGCTTGGGTGCCACATCGGGCAGCATCTCGATGACCACCTTGCCGGTCTTGAGCTCGATGATCAGGGTATTCTCGGCGTCGCGTTCGCTCACTTGTGGAGCCTCCGTTGTCTGTGCCGTGGAAGGCAGTGATGAAGTCAGCAGCACGAAGGCGGAGGCCGCCGCCACCAGGGCATGGAAGGTATTGCGCACGGAAGCCGCCTTTCGTTTGCGTAAAGCTTTTCGGGCTCACATAGCGCCAGCAGGCGTCGGGGTCAATGCAACCACAGGTTGCTCAACGCTTTTTCAGCCGTTCCACCAGCTCCGACGCCACGTCCGGAGAGACGAAGGCCGAGATATCTCCGCCCAGACGGGCGATTTCCTTCACCAGCCGCGAGGCGATGGCCTGGTGATGGGCGTCCGCCATGAGGAACACCGTTTCCACATCGTCGCTCATGGCGCGGTTCATGCCCACCATCTGGAACTCGTACTCGAAATCGGAAACAGCCCGCAGCCCGCGCACGATGAGCGTGGCATTCACGTCACGCGCGCAGTGAATCAGCAGGTTCTCGAACGGATGGACGACGATTTCCGTGCCGCTCTCCTCGGCGAGCGGCGCGCATTCGCGCTCGACCATGCGCACCCGCTCCTCCAGCGTGAAGAGCGGCCCCTTGTCCCGGTTGATCGCCACGCCGATCACCAGCCTGTCCACCAGCGACATCGCCCGACGGATGATGTCCTGGTGGCCCAGCGTCATGGGATCGAACGTCCCCGGATACAGACCAATGCGCATCTTTCGCTCCCTCGCCGAATGCTCGGGCGAACGCAACAATATTGCGCGAGCGAAATCAAGTGCCGATCAGTAGCCCTTGATCATGTCTTCCAGGGCGCTCTTTTCCATGTGGATCTCGGAGAGCCGCGCCTTCACCACGTCGCCGATGGAGATCACGCCCACCATCGCGCCCTCCTCCATCACCGGCATGTGGCGGAAGCGCCCGGCGGTCATCGCCTCCAGCACCTCTTCGGCCGTGTCGGAGAGCGCGCAGCCGCGGACCTGGCGGGTCATCATCTCCTCCACGCGCTTCTCGAGCACCCCGGCACCGGAGGAGCCGAGCTCGCGCACGATGTCGCGCTCGGAGAGGATGCCGTCGACCTTCCTGCCGTCGCGGGAGACCACCACAGCACCTATGCGCCGCGCCGAGAGCAGCTTGACCGCCTCGCCCACTCCCGATTCCGGGGAGACATAGGCGATGCCGTCGACGGGCTTCTGGCCGAGAATCTGCTGAACGATCATGTTCGTAACCTCCTGCGTGTTGTTTTGCAGACAGAATGACGCAGGTTTTTCGCGACGGTCAACCGGCCATTGGTCGTGTAACACTGCGGGCAGGTCGGTGGCGCCATCCTGTGGCAGGCCTGCCGCTGTGCCGCGCGGGCGGCCCGATTGCATGCAACCCACGCCGCCGCTGCTGCGTTCAACGGTCGGGATGTGTCCCGGCCCATGTCCGGAAAGTGTAAAGGAGACCCCATGAAACGCGTAGCCGCACTCCTCGTCAGTGCCGCCGTCCTCGGCGGAGCCAGCGCGCCCATGGCCCTCGCGGGCCCTCCGGGCGGATGCCCCCCGGGCCTTGCAGACAAGGGCTGCATGCCTCCCGGCCAGGCCAAGAAATACTACCGCAACGACGACCGTCGCCACGAGCCGCGCTACCGCGTCGGCTACCCGATCCCCGACGGCGTCGATTACGTGATCATCCGCGACTATGACCGCTACGGCCTGCGCCCGCCGGCGCGCGGCGAGCGCTACGTGCGGGTGGACAACGAGATCCTGCGCGTGGCCGATGCCACGTTCAAGGTGCTCGCCGCCGTGCAGGCCGTGGGCGGGCTCTGAGCCTCCCTTCCCCGCGAAACGAAAGGACCCCCGCCGGGCTGCCGGCGGGGGTCCTTTTCATGTCCGGGCGCCTGCGTCACTCGGCGGCGACGCGCCTGCCCTTGAGCATCGGCACGAGGTAGCGGCCGGTGTGGCTCTCCGCCACGCGGGCCACGTCCTCCGGCGTGCCGGCCGCCACGATGGTGCCGCCGCCGTCGCCGCCCTCCGGGCCGATGTCCACGATCCAGTCCGCGGTCTTGATCACGTCGAGATTGTGCTCGATCACCAGCACGGAGTTGCCCTGGTCCACCAGCTCGTGCAGCACCTCGAGCAGCTTCTTCACATCCTCGAAATGCAGGCCGGTGGTCGGCTCGTCGAGGATGTAGAGCGTGCGGCCGGTGGCGCGTTTCGACAGCTCCTTCGACAGCTTCACCCGCTGCGCCTCGCCGCCCGAGAGCGTGGTCGCCTGCTGGCCGATCTTGATATAGCCCAGGCCCACGCGCACCAGCGTCTCCATCTTCTCGCGGATGGAGGGGATGGAGGCGAAGAAATCCACGCCGTCTTCCACAGTCATGTCAAGGACTTCAGAGATGCTCTTGCCCTTGTACTTCACCTCCAGCGTCTCGCGGTTGTAGCGCGCGCCCTTGCAGGTTTCGCAGGTCACGTAGACGTCGGGCAGGAAGTGCATCTCGATCTTGATGACACCGTCGCCCTGGCAGGCCTCGCAGCGCCCGCCCTTCACGTTGAACGAGAAGCGGCCCGACTTGTAGCCCCGCGCCTTCGCCTCCGGCAGGCCGGCGAACCAGTCGCGGATCGGGGTGAAGGCGCCGGTGTAGGTGGCGGGGTTGGAGCGCGGCGTGCGCCCGATGGGCGACTGGTCGATGTCGATCACCTTGTCGAGATGCTCGAGCCCGCGGATCTCCTCGCAGGGCGCCGGTGTCTGGCGCGCGCCGTTGAGCCGCATGGAGGCGGTCTTGTAGAGCGTCTCGATGGTCAGGGTCGACTTGCCGCCGCCCGAGACGCCGGTGATGCAGCAGAACGTGCCGAGCGGGATCTCCGCCGTCACGTTCTTGAGGTTGTTGCCGGTGGCGCCGATCACCTTGAGCTTCTTGCCGTTTCCGCGCCGCCGGTCGCCCGGCACGGGGATGGAGCGCGTGCCGGTGAGGTATTGGCCGGTGACCGACTCGGGGTTCGCCGCGATCTCCTGCGGGGTGCCGCGCGCGATGATCTGCCCGCCGTGCACGCCGGCGCCGGGGCCGATGTCGAGCACGTAATCGGCCTCGCGGATCGCCTCCTCGTCATGCTCGACCACGATCACCGAATTGCCTTGGTCGCGCAGGTTCTTGAGCGTGGTGAGCAGCCGGTCATTGTCGCGCTGGTGCAGGCCGATGGAGGGCTCGTCGAGCACGTAGAGCACGCCGGTGAGGCCCGAGCCGATCTGGCTCGCGAGGCGGATGCGCTGGCTTTCGCCGCCCGAAAGCGTGCCCGAATTGCGCGCCATGGTGAGATAGTCGAGCCCGACATTCACAAGGAAACCAAGGCGTTCGCGGATTTCCTTGAGAATGGCGCGGGCGATCTCGTTCTTCTGCTTGCTCAGGTGCTCGGGCGCGCCCTCGGCCCAGGCCAGCGCCTCGCGGATCGAGAGCTGCACCACCTCGCCCACGTGCTGGCCGGCGATCTTCACCGCCAGCGCCTCGGGGCGCAGGCGGTAGCCGTGGCAGACGCCGCAGGGGCGGTTGTTCTGGTAGCGCTCGAATTCCTCGCGCACCCAGGCGCTGTCGGTCTCGCGGTAGCGCCGCTCCATGTTGGGGATCACGCCCTCGAACGGCCGGGTGACGGTGTAGACCCGCCCGCCCTCGTCATAGCGGAACGGGATCTCCTCCTTGCCCGAGCCGTAGAGGAAGAGCTGCTTCACGTTGTCCGGCAGGTCGCGCCAGGGGGTCGTTTTCTTGAACCCCATGTGCTTGGCGATCGCGTCGATGGTCTGGGTGATGTAGGGGCTCTTGGACTTCGACCAGGGTGCGAGCGCGCCCTTCGCCAGGCTCAGCCCCTCGTCGGGCACCACGAGGCGGGCGTCGAAGAACAGCTCCACCCCCAGCCCGTCGCAGGCGGGGCAGGCCCCGAAGGGCGCGTTGAACGAGAACAGCCGCGGCTCGATCTCCGGAATGGTGAAGCCCGACACCGGGCAGGCGAAGTTTTCCGAGAAGATCGTGCGCTCCGGCTCCTGGCCCTCGGGCACGGCGGTCTCGAGCACGGCGATGCCGTCGGCGAGGTCGAGCGCGGTGCGCAGGCTGTCGGCGAGCCGCGTCTCCAGCCCCTCGCGCACCACGATGCGGTCGACCACCACGTCGATGTTGTGGCGGAACTTCTTGTCGAGCACGGGCGGGGCGTCGAGCTCGTGGAAGGCGCCGTTCACCTTCACGCGCTGGTAGCCCTGCTTGCGCAACTCCGCGAATTCCTTGCGGTATTCGCCCTTGCGATCACGCACGATGGGCGCGAGCAGGTAGGCCCGGGTGCCCTCCTCCATCGCCATGATGCGGTCGACCATCTCCGAGACCTCCTGCGCCTCGATGGGCAGGCCGGTGGCGGGCGAATAGGGCGTGCCGGCGCGCGCGAAGAGCACGCGCATGTAATCGTAGATGTCGGTCACCGTGCCGACGGTGGAGCGCGGGTTCTTCGAGGTGGTCTTCTGCTCGATGGAGATCGCGGGCGAGAGGCCGGACATATGGTCCACGTCCGGCTTCTGCATCATGTCGAGGAACTGGCGGACATAGGAGGAGAGGCTCTCCACGTAGCGCCTCTCCGCCTCGGCGTAGATGGTGTCGAAGGCGAGCGAGGACTTGCCGGAGCCCGAGAGCCCGGTGATCACCACCAGCTGGTCGCGCGGGATGTCCACGTCGACGGATTTCAGATTGTGCTCGCGCGCGCCGCGAATGGAAATCTGCTTCAGCTCCGCCATGTCGTCCGGTCCCCCGATATAGCCCAAGCGCCCTATCTAGTTCCTGCGGGCGCGAATGCGAGTCTCGCATCTTGTAAACAAAACATGAACAGGGCGCAATACGCCTCGGTTCTGCTTCCTCCGTACGCCCCGGGCGCGGTATCGGATTTATCCGCGCCGAAATCCGCCGCGGGTGTGGCCCCCTTCCCGCGGATGTGGTCTAAGCTCGGCGTGACAGGAATCGGATACGCCGGAGGAGATCATGGCAGGCAGCGTCAACAAGGTCATCATCGTCGGCAACCTCGGCCGCGACCCGGAAGTGCGCAGCTTCCAGAACGGCGGCAAGGTGGTCAACCTGCGCATCGCCACGTCCGAGACATGGCGCGACAAATCCTCGGGCGAGCGGCGCGAGCGCACGGAGTGGCACTCGGTGGCCATCTTCTCCGAGCCGCTGGCGCGCATTGCCGAGCAGTACCTGCGCAAGGGTTCGAAAGTGTACATCGAGGGCCAGCTCGAGACGCGGAAATGGCAGGACCAGTCCGGCGCCGACCGCTATTCCACCGAGGTGGTGCTGCGCCCCTACCGGGGTGAGCTCACCCTGCTCGACGGCCGTGGCGAAGGCGGCAGCGGTGGCGGCGGCGGTGGTGGCGGCTACGGCGGTGGCCAGGGCGGCGGCGGCTACGACCGCGGCGGCGATTACGGCGGAGGCTACGATTCCGGCCCCTCCGGCGGCGGCAACCTCGACGACGAGATCCCGTTCTGAGGCGGGATCAGGAGAGCGGCCTGCGGGCCGCTCTTTCATTGCGGCCGGCGGCTTCGGCAAGGTAGGCGTCGGCGACCTGGCTCAGGTCGAGCATCAGCACCGTGCCCATTCCCTGCAGGAGGAGGCGCCCGCCGGGCGCGCCCTCCTCCCCGGCCGCCACGAGACGCGAGAGATCGTCCCGCAGCATGCAGACGGCGGCGAAGACATCGGCAAGCTCCACCCCCGTCGCCAGCAGCAGCCGCGACAGTTCCTGCGCCGAGGCGCCCCGGGCGGGCCCGAAGTCGAGCCGCAGCACCAGTTCCTGGTGGCGGCTGAGCGCAGCACTCATCGCGGCGAGCCCGGCGATGTCCTCCTCCGAGGGGCGCGGGCCGGGCACGTGCATCAGGTGGCCGAGCAGCCGGCCGGGGTAGAAATCCGGGTGGCGCTGCAGGAAGCCGCTGATCAGCTCGCCCGCCTCGCCGACGCTCTCGAGGTCGAAACGGCGCCAGACCGGGGCGCGCAGCTCGGCCCCGGGCACGAGGGGCGCGGCCCCGCCCCGGATCAGCCTCAGCCTCATGCGCGCGCCCTGCCCGCGGCGGCCGCCCGGCCCGCGATGTCTGCCACTGTCCGGATGCCCGGTGCCATGCCGCTGTCCCCTGTTCCGCCTGCTGCCGCCGTCGCTGCCGTACCTGTCCCGAATCTGGGCGAATTCCGTTACGAAAGCGTGGAGATCGCCGCCCCCCGTCATTGCGGTTCATGCGGCGGGTCCGCTATACTCCGTCCACAAGATATAGAGAGAAGAGCAGACCCTTGGCTGACGACATCGACACCCCGGAAGACGACCTGCCCCCGCGCCCGGACCATTCCGGCCCGGTGATCTCCGTCGAGCAGGAGATGAAGCGCAGCTATCTCGACTACGCGATGAGCGTGATCGTGAGCCGCGCCATCCCCGATGTGCGCGACGGGCTGAAGCCCGTGCACCGGCGCATCCTCTACGCGATGCACGAAACCGGCAACACGCACGAGAAGGGCTACCGCAAGTCGGCCCGCCCGGTGGGCGACGTGATGGGTAAGTACCACCCCCACGGCGACAGCGCGATCTACGACGCCCTCGTGCGCATGGCGCAGGACTTCTCGATGCGCCTGCCGCTGCTCGACGGCCAGGGCAACTTCGGCTCGATGGACGGCGACGCCCCGGCGGCGATGCGCTACACCGAGGTGCGGATGGACAAGCCCGCCGCCTTCCTGCTCGCCGATATCGAGAAGGAAACGGTCGACTTCCAGCCCAACTACGACAACCAGGACCGCGAGCCCTCCGTCCTGCCCGCGCGCTTCCCCAACCTACTGGTGAACGGCGCCGGCGGCATCGCGGTGGGCATGGCGACCAACATCCCGCCCCACAACCTCGGCGAGGTGATCGACGCCACGCTCGCGCTGATGGAGCGCCCCGACCTCACCTCGCTCGAGCTGATGGACTACGTGCCCGCGCCCGACTTTCCCACCGGCGCGCTCATCCTCGGCCGCACCGGGGCGAAGAAGGCCTACACCGAGGGCCGCGGCTCGGTCATCATGCGCGCGAAGACCAAGATCGAGGAGATCCGCAAGGACCGCTACGCCATCGTGGTCGAGGAGATCCCCTACCAGGTGAACAAGGCGGTGATGATCGAGAAGATCGCCGAGCTCGCCCGCGACAAGCGCATCGAGGGCATCGCCCATGTGCAGGACGAGAGCGACCGTTTCGGCGTGCGCGTGGTGATCGAGCTCAAGCGCGACGCGACGCCCGACGTCGTGCTCAACCAGCTCTACCGCTTCACCCCGCTGCAGACCTCCTTCGGCTGCAACATGCTGGCGCTGAACGGCGGCCGGCCCGAGCAGCTCGAGCTCAGGCGCTTCCTCTCCTCCTTCATCCAGTTCCGCGAGGAAGTGGTCGCCCGCCGCACCGCCTTCGACCTGCGCAAGGCGCGTGAGCGCGCGCATGTGCTCTGCGGCCTCGCCGTGGCGGTGGAGAATGTCGACGAGGTGGTGCAGACCATCCGCTCCTCGCCCGACCCCGCGACCGCGCGCTCCCGCCTGATGGAGCGGCGCTGGCCGGCCGAGCAGATCGCCGGCTACATCGCGCTGATCGACGACCCCACCCACAAGATGAACGAGGACGGCACCTACTTCCTGTCCGACACCCAGGCGCGGGCCATCCTCGACCTGCGCCTGCAGCGCCTCACCGCCCTCGGCGTGAAGGAAGTGACCGACGAGCTGCAGGAGCTCGCGGCCAAGATCACCGATTACCTCGACATCCTGCGCTCGCGCGAGCGCATCATGGAGATCATCTCCAACGAGCTCATCGAGGTGAAGGAGAAGTTCGCCACCCCCCGCCGCTCCCAGATCGTGGAGTTCGACGGCGAGATGGAGGACGAGGACCTCATCGAGCGCGAGGACATGGTGGTGACCGTGACCCATGGCGGCTACATCCGCCGCACCCCGCTCGACGAGTACCGGGCCCAGAAGCGCGGCGGCAAGGGCACGCAGGGCATGAGCATGAAGGACGAGGATTTCGTCACCACGCTCTTCGTGGCCAACACCCACACGCCGCTCCTGTTCTTCACCACCGACGGCATGGTCTACAAGCTCAAGACCTGGCGCCTGCCCCGCGGCAGCCGGGCCTCGCGCGGCAAGGCGATCGTGAACATCCTGCCCATCCAGCCCGGCACCGGCATCGCCGCGATCATGCCGGTCGACCGTGACGAGGCGGACTGGGCCGACCTGCAGATCGTCTTCGCCACCTCCGAGGGCGACGTGCGGCGCAACCAGCTCTCCGACTTCACCAACGTGATGCGCAACGGCAAGATCGCCATGCGCCTCCCCGAGGGCGTGAGCCTGGTGAACGCGCGCATCTGCTCGGAGGAGGACGACATCATGCTGATGACCGCCTTCGGCAAGGCGATCCGCTTCCAGACCACCGAGGTGCGCGTGTTCAAGGGCCGCGATTCCACCGGCGTGCGCGGCGTGAAGCTGGCGAAGGGCGACCGCGTGGTCTCCGCCGCCGTCATCCGCCATTTCGACGCCTCCTCCGAGGAGCGGCAGGCCTACCTGAAGATGCGCCGCGCCGTGGCCGGCATTTCCGAGGAAGACGCCGAGACCGACAACGAGGATGGTGTCGCGGGCAGCATCACGCCCGAGCGCTACGCCGAGATGTCGGCGGCCGAGGAGCTGCTGCTCACCCTCACCGAGAAGGGCTCGGGCAAGCTCTCGTCGAGCCATGACTACCCGGTGCGCGGCCGCGGCGGCCAGGGGGTCACCGCCATGGACAAGGCCATGCGCGGCGGCCCGCTGATCGCCTCCTTCCCGGTGTCGATGGATGACCAGATCATGCTGGTCACCAACACCGGCCAGCTGATCCGCTGCCCGGTGGACAACATCTCCTTCCGCTCGCGCTCGGCGGGCGGGGTGCGGGTGTTCAACACCGCGCCGGGGGAGCAGGTCGTCTCCGTCGCCTGGATCGCCGAGGCCGGCGACGAGGGCGAGGACGGCGAGCCGGTGGTGTGAGCGCCGCCCTCCTCACCGTGACCCTGGTGGTGGCCGAGTACGACCCGGCCATCGCCTGGTTTCGCCGCGCGCTCGGCTTCACGGTGCTGGAGGACACGGACATGGGCGGGGGCAAGCGCTGGGTGCGCCTTGCCCCTCCCGGCGGCGGCAGCGCCCTGCTGATCGCCCGCGCCGCCACCTCGCGCGAGGCCGCGGCCATCGGCACCCAGGCCGGCGGCCGTGTCGCCTTCTTCCTGCAGACCGAGGATTTCCCCGCCACCCATGCCCGCATGTGCGCCGAGGGCGTGGAGTTCGAAGGCAGCCCGCGCGCCGAGCCCTACGGCATGGTCGCCGTCTTCCGCGACCTCTGCGGCAACCGCTGGGACCTGATCGGCCCCGCCTCCGCCTGAGCGCCCCGGCAGGTCCCCGCTGCCCCGGAAGGCTCCTGCGTGCCGGCCGCGCACGACCCGCCGCTTTCCCGCCTCCGACGCAGATCCGCGCACGCGCGCCGCGCAGCAGACACCACCAGCCCCCCCGCACCCACCGCGAGCCGGGCCCCCGCAAGGGGGCGTGGCGCGCTCGAGGAGAACCGGCGCGGCACGCGCCGTCCGCATCGCTGCGGTCGCGCCGGTGAAAATCCGGCTCTGGTCAGCCGCCCCGCGCGGCGCTAAAAGCTGCGGCCATGACAGATCCCATTCACATCATCGGCGGCGGCATGGCCGGGTCCGAGGCCGCCTGGCAGGCCGTCTCGCTCGGCGTGCCCGTGGTTCTCCACGAGATGCGCCCGCATGTCGCCACCTTCGCGCACCAGACCGAAGGCCTCGCCGAGCTGGTCTGTTCCAACTCCTTCCGCTCCGACGATGACGAGAGCAATGCCGTGGGCCTCCTGCACTGGGAGATGCGCCAGGCCGGCGGGCTGATCATGGAGATGGGCGACGCCCATTCCCTGCCCGCCGGCGGCGCGCTGGCAGTCGACCGCCACGCCTTCTCCGACGCGGTCACGCGCAGGCTCTCCGAGCACCCGCTCGTCACCATCGAGCGCGGCGAGATCGCCGGCCTGCCGCCCGAGGACTGGTCGAGCGTGATCGTGGCCACCGGCCCGCTCACCTCGCCCGCACTGGCCGAGGCCGTGCTCGCCCTCACCGGCGAGGACAGCCTCGCCTTCTTCGACGCCATCGCCCCCATCGTCTACGCCGACAGCGTCGACCTCTCCAAGGCCTGGTTCCAGTCGCGCTATGACAAGGGCGAGACCGAGGAAGACCGCACCGCCTATCTCAACTGCCCGATGGACCGCGCGCAATACGACGCCTTCATCGACGCGCTGCTCGCCGCCGAGAAGACCGAGTTCCACGACTGGGAGCGCGACACGCCCTATTTCGAGGGCTGCCTGCCCATCGAGGTCATGGCCGAGCGCGGCCGCGACACCCTGCGCTGGGGCCCGCTGAAGCCCGTTGGCCTCACCAACCCGCATGACCCGAGCGTGAAGCCCCACGCCATCGTGCAGCTGCGCCGCGACAACGCGCTCGGCACGCTCTACAACATCGTCGGCTTCCAGACGAAGATGAAGTATGGCGCGCAAACCTCTGTTTTCTCGATGATCCCGGGGCTGGAGAACGCGAAGTTCGCCCGGCTCGGCGGCATCCACCGCAACACGTTCCTGAACTCGCCCCGGCTGCTCGACGGGCGCATGCGCCTCAAGGCCCGGCCGTCGCTGCGCTTCGCGGGCCAGGTGACCGGCGTGGAGGGCTACGTCGAGAGCGCCGCCATGGGCCTGCTCGCCGGCCGGCTCGCGGCCGCCGAGCAGCTTGGCCGTGAGCCGGAGCTGCCCCCCGCCACCACCGCCATCGGCGCGCTGCTCAACCACATCACCGGCGGCGCCGAGGCCGCGACCTTCCAGCCGATGAACGTGAACTTCGGCCTGTTCCCGCCGCTCGGCGAAGGGCCGAAAGGCCGCCGTGGCAAGAAGGATCGCGCCCGCGCCTATACGGAACGCGCCAAAAGCGATTGGAATCACTGGATTTCCGCATTCTGACTAGGCCCCGCCGTCTCCCTCGGCTAGACTGACCCCGAGGGAGACCAAAGACATGACCGAGCAGACATTCTGGCAACTCGCCCGCGAGACCGAGGGCCCCGCCGCCACAGAAGACCTCTGGACCCGCTGGGCCGAGGTCTATGACGCGGAGATGCAAGGCTTCGGCTATTGCGGCCCCGAGCGCTGCGCGGCCGCGCTGGCGCAGTTCGCCGAGGACAAGTCCGCCCCGCTGATCGACATCGGTTGCGGCACCGGCCTCTCGGCCGCGGCACTGAAGGCCGAGGGCTTCACCACCATCGACGGCATCGACATCTCGCAGGCGATGCTCGACCGCGCCGCCGCCACCGGCCTCTACCGAAACCTGATGCTCGGCGACATCGGCGAGCCGCTGCCCTGGGAGCCGGGCACCTATGCCAATGCCGCGGCCATCGGCACCTTCTTCCCCGGCCACATGCCCGGCACCGCCATCGACGCGATCATGGCCGGCCTGCCGGCGGGGGGCTGCTTCGTGTTCACCCTGTCCGACTACGCCATCGCCCATGGCGGCTTCGAGGGGCGGCTGCGCGAGCAGATCGACACCGGCTACGCCGATTTCCTGTTCAAGGAGCAGGGCGACCAGCTGCCCGGCATCGGGATGAAATCCACCGTCTATGTGCTGCGCCGCCGCTGAGACCACCGTCGAGCGCTTCGCGCCCTCGCCCACCGGCCCGCTGCATCTCGGCCACGCCTTCTCGGCGCTCACCGGCCATGATGCCGCCCGCGCCGCCGGCGGCCGCTTCCTGCTGCGCATCGAGGACATCGACCGCGCCCGCGCGCGCCCCGAATGGGAAGCGGCAATCTTTGAGGATCTCGCCTGGCTGGGCCTTGCCTGGGAAGAGCCCGTTCTGCGCCAGTCCGACCGGCTGCCGGCCTACCGCGACGCACTGCTCGGCCTGTGGCGCCGCGGGCTGCTCTTCGCCTGTTCCTGCACCCGGCGCGACATCGAGGCCGCCGCCAGCGCGCCGCAGGAGGGCGCAGAGCCGCCGCGCGGGCCCGACGGGCTCGTCTACCCCGGCACCTGCCGCGGCCGCTGGCCCGGCCCGGCCGAGCGCACCGAGCCGCCCGGGGACATGGCCCTGCGGCTCGACATGGAGGCCGCCCTGCGCGCCCTCGGCCCCCGGGCCGACACGCTGGGCTTCACCGAACTCGGCGCCGGCCCGGAGGGCGAGAGCGGCCACATCCCTGTCACGCCCGACGCACTGCGCGCCACCTGCGGCGACATCGTGCTGGCGCGCCGCGGCATGGGCACGTCCTACCATCTCTCGGTGGTGCTCGACGACGCGGCCCAGGGCGTGACCCATGTCACCCGCGGGCGCGATCTCTTCGAGGCGACGCGGATCCACGTATTGCTGCAGGCCCTGCTCGGCCTCACCGTGCCGCGCTACCGCCACCACCGGCTGATCCGCGACGCAGAGGGAAAGCGCCTCGCCAAGCGCGACGACGCCCGCGCCATCCGCCTTTACCGCGCCGAGGGCGCCACTCCGGAAGACATCCGCCGCATGGTGGGGCTCGCCCCGCTCACTCCGCCATCGGCGCCATGATCTCCACTTCCTCGCCCGCCCGCACGGCGGTGTAGAAGCAGGAGCGGCGGTTGGTGTGGCAAGCCGGCCCGGTCTGGTCGACGACGAGCAGCAGGCAGTCGCGGTCGCAGTCCACGCGCAGCTCCACCAGCCGCTGGCGGTGGCCCGAGGTCTCGCCCTTGCGCCACAGCGCGCCCCGCGAGCGCGACCAATAGGTGACTTGCCCGGTCTCCAGCGTCTCGGCGATGCTGGCCGCGTTCATCCAGGCCATCATCAGCACCTCCCCGGCCTCGGACTGGGCGATGGCGGGGATAAGACCGTCGGACGTGTACTTCAGGCTGGCGGGATCGAAGACGGTCATCGGCACGGGGCTCCACGGGCTTTTCGTTTCGGTCGGCCGCGCCTATGTATGGCAGCACGGGCCCGAAGGAAAGGTGAAGCCAATGAGCGGTGAAGAAGACCTCATCAAGCTGTACTCCCAGCGTATCCTGGGCCTTGCGGCGGATATCCCGCACCGCAGCCGCCTGGCGGAGCCGCAGGCCAGCGTGATGAAGCGCTCGCCGCTCTGCGGATCCACGGTCACCGTCGACGTGTCGCTGGAAGACGGGCGGATCTCCGCCTTCGGGCAGGACGTGAAGGCCTGCGCCCTCGGCCAGGCCTCCGCCGCGGTGCTGGGCGAGGTGGTGATCGGCCGCACGCGCGAGGAGATCGAGACCGCGCGCGACGAGCTGCGCGCCATGCTCAAGCAGAACGGCCCGGTGCCCGCGGCCCCCTTCGACGGCTACGAGGTGCTGCTGCCGGCACGCGACTACAAGAACCGCCACGCCTCGATCATGCTCGCCCTCGAAGCCACCCTCGCGGCAATGGACGAGATCGGCGCCCGCACCGTCTCCGACGGCTGCGCCGGCGCCTGAAGTCACTGCGGTCACTGCGTGACGGCCGGACTGGTGTCGCGCCTGTGCGGGCGCGCGGATCGGTATCCGAAGGGCTTTTCAAGGTCCATCCGCTGGGGCTCCCCCGTGCGAGGGGGAGCCGCCGGAAGGCCCCTCACAGCCGAACAGCGCTCGCATGGCGCGGGACCGCGCGATGTGCATCGGTCAGCTGCCGCCTGCCCCCGGCACATGAATGGCCTCCGGCGGGCGGCTCGACGCACGAGGCTCCCGATCGAGACTTCGCACGGTGACCTCTGGCGTGCCTGGCACCGGTGCCGTCGCGGCCAGAATCGCGACAGTTTCATGGTCCATGCCCTGATCAGCCCTGACCAGCATCTACGGCGCGGCCCACCCGACGGCCGGCCAATCGCGGAAACTGCTGCGAGCGCTGTGAGCCCCCATCGAGGTCCCGGGTCAAGCCCGGGACGGCGGTCGTGGGGTGACCGGGCGACGGAGACGGGGCCTGCGCGTTCGGGGGCCGGGCTGTTCGGACGGAGGACCGGTGCAGCGGGCGGGCGGGCCGGGCAGCGGCCGCGTTACCCCTTGGCCACCGCGTCGAGCGTGTCGGCCAGCTCGCCGTAGCCGGTGAAGCGGCGCTCGAAGGCGAGGCCGAGGCGGGCGGCGCCGGCGCGGGCGCGGGCGGTGAGGGCCGCGTCCTCGGTCTGGGCGAGGTAGATCACCCGGTCGTAATTTCCGAAATAGAGGTCGCGCAGCTCGGGGTGGCGGTCGAGGCCGAGGCCGCGCCACACCAGCGCGTCGAACTGCCGGGCGAGGAAATCGGTGAGGTAGAAGGCGCCGAGCTCGGCCTCGGCGCGGGCGGCGAAGGCGGCGGTGCCGTCGTAGAAGGCGTAGCAATGCGGGCCGGCGATGCGCTCCACCCCCTCCTCGGCGCAGACGCGGTCGAGCAGCCCGCCGGTGCCGCAATCGGCGTAGACCACGAAGATGCCGGAATAGCCCGCGCCCCGGGCGCTGCGGATGCGGGCCCGCACCGCTTCGGGGATGCGCTGGGGGCGGTTGTGCAGCGACGCCGGCAGGCAGTGCAGGTCGAGATGCCCGCGCCCGGGCACGGCGGTGAGCGCGAGGATCTCGCGCGCCAGCGCCCCGCAGGCGATGAGCAGCACCCGGCCGGGCCCGGCCGCGGCCTCGGGGCCGGCCAGCCCCTCCTCCGTCAGCCGGGTGTCGTCGGGCTCCATCTCAGCCGGCGGCGAGCCGGTTGTGCTTGCGGGCCATGAACTCCTTCGCCGTCTCCACCGCCACGGCGGCGTCGCGGCAATAGGCATCGGCACCGATGGCGCGGCCGAACTCCTCGTTGAGCGGTGCGCCGCCCACCAGAACGATGTAATCGTCGCGCCGGCCCTGCTCCTTCAGCGCGTCGATCACCACCTTCATGTAGGGCATGGTGGTGGTGAGCAGCGCAGACATGCCCAGGATGTCGGCCTCCTCGCGGGTGAGCGCGTCGAGGTAGCTGTCAGCCGCGTTGTTGATGCCGAGGTCGACCACCTCGAAGCCCGCGCCCTCCATCATCATCGAGACGAGGTTCTTGCCGATGTCGTGGATGTCGCCCTTCACGGTGCCGATCACCATCTTGCCGAGGCGCGGCGCGCCGGTCTCGATCAGCAGCGGCTTGAGGATGGCCATGCCGCCCTTCATCGCGTTGGCCGCCAGCAGCACCTCGGGCACGAAGAGGATGCCGTCGCGGAAGTCGATGCCGACGATGCGCATCCCCTCCACCAGCGCCTTGGTGAGAATGTCGTAGGGCGCCCAGCCGCGGTCGAGCAGGATGTGCACGGCCTCCTCGATCTCGTCCTTCATCCCGTCGTAGAGATCGTCGTGCATCTGCGGCACGAGCTCGTCGTCGGGGAGGTCGCTGAGGATGAGATCGTCGTCGTCGGCCATGTCGCGCGCTCCGGCTCGGGGGAGGATCTGCCCGCAAGCGTGACACGCGGCCTGCGTGCCCGACATGTCAAAGGCGACGCCGCCCGGCCCCGGAGCGACGCGCGGCCGCCCCCCGGCTCAGGCCCGGCGGCGCCGGCGCTCGCGCGCGGGTGCGGCCTCCGAAGCGCCGTCGGTGGCCGAGGAGAAGCCGCCGAGCCGCTCCGAGATCGTCTCCAGCGTGGGGCGCGGGCCCGGAGGCGTGCTCTCCAGCGCCGCGCGCATCGCGGCGAGATGCGCCGGCGTGGTGCCGCAGCACCCGCCGATGATGCGCGCGCCGCAGTCCCGCGCCAGCACGGCGTAATCGGCCATCAGCTCCGGCGTGCCGTCGTAGTGGATGTGGCCGTCGACGTAGCGCGGGATGCCGGCATTGCCCTTGGCGACCACGACGGCCCCCGGCGCGGCGGCCGTGATCCCGAGCACGGTGCGCAGCAGGTCGGAGGCGCCCACGCCGCAATTCGCCCCGAAGGCCAGCGGCAGCGCCGGCAGCCCGGCTGCGAGCCCGGCGAGCGCGGGCGGGGTGATGCCCATCATCGTGCGGCCTGCGGTGTCGAAGCTCATCGTGCCGCAGAAGGGCGCGCCGAGGTTCGCGGCCGCCTGTGCGGCGGCGCGCATCTCCTCCTCCGAGGACATGGTCTCGGCCCAGAGCACGTCGACCCCGCCAGCGAGCAGCCCGCGCGCCTGCGCCTCGAAGGCAGCCACGGCAGCCTCGAAGCTGAGCGGCCCGAGCGGCTCCAGCAGCTCGCCCGTGGGGCCCATCGAGCCCGCGACCACCACCGGCCGCCCGGCCCCGTCCACCACCTCGCGTGCGAGCTCCGCCGCGCGGGCGTTCACCTCCTGCACCCGCGCCTCGAGCCCGTGCAGCTTCAGCCGGTTCGCCGTGCCGCCGAAGGAGTTGGTGAGGATGATGTCGGAGCCCGCCTCCACCGAGCCGCGGTAAAGATCGCGGATCCGGTCGGGCGCGTCGAAGTTCCACAGCTCCGGCGCCTCGCCGGTGGGCAGCCCGGCGTTGAACAGGTTGGTGCCCGTGGCGCCATCGGCCATCAGCCAGTCGCGGGTGGCGAGCAGCTCGCCCAGCAGGTTCGACATCTCGATGTCCCTCGTCCTGTCCGGCCCGCCTGCGGGCCCGGGTGACCTCCGCCTCCCCGCGTGCCGGGGCTTCGCGCGCGGCGCCCGCGCGCTTACCCTCTCGCGGTACTCTCGGCGATTTCGCGCACCCGGGCAACCATGGCCCGCAGCCCGTTCGAGCGCTGCGCGGAGAGGTGCTTGTCGAGCCCCAGCCGCGCGAGCTCGCCGGTGATGTCGAGCGTGCTCAGCGTGTCCGCCGTCTCGCCGTTCACCCGGGTGCGCAGCACGGCAATGAGCCCGCGCACGATCAGCGCGTCCGAATCGCCGTCGAAGGAAATCACCGCCTCCGGGCCCTCGCCCTGCACGCGCGGGATCATCCAGACCTGGCTCGCGCAGCCGTGCACCTTCGCGCCCTCGGTGTGCAGCTCCTCGGGCAACGGGTCCATCTCGCGGCCGAGGTCGATCACGTGGCGGTACCGGTCTTCCCAGTCCTCCAGAAACTCGAACGTCTCGACGATCTCTTCGAATTCAGCGGCAGCCACGGGCCGTCTCCCCCTTCAGTGAAGCGCCCGATCTATGCCAGACGCGGCGAAATTTCCAGCCCGAGCCGCCCCGAAATCCACCCCAGCGCGGCCTCCGCCGTCTCGACGACGCTCACCCCCTCGGGTGGCGCGGGCCGCGCGAGCAGGAGCGCGGGCAGCCCGAGCGCCCGGGCCGCGGCCAGTTTCGGCCAGCCCCCGGCGCCGCCCGCGTTGCGCGCCACCACGAGGTCGATGCGCAGCCGGGCGAAGAGCGCCGCCTCCCCCGCCTCGGTGAAGGGGCCCGGCGCCTCGAGCACGGCACCGGACTGCAGCACCGGGCGCGGCCCCTCGCCCAGCACGCGGGGAAACAGCGCCGCCCGGGGCAGCGCGGCGCGGAAGGGGGCGAGCTGGTCGCGCCCCACGGCGAGGAACAGCCGGCCCGCGCCACGCCCCGCGGCCACGCGCGCGGCGCTGGCT
>NZ_QRGC01000021.1 GCF_003448965.1 Oceanicella sp. SM1341 | reverse complement strand
GACCGGGCTCCGGAGGGAGGCGAACGTCCGCCAGTCCGCCCAGCCGCAGGCCCGGCCTGGCAGCAGCGCACCCGCACCGCGGGCCGCCGCGACCACGCAGCCGGCCTCGGCCCTCTCGCCGAAGGAGGCGGACGAGCCCAAGCCGCGCCCCGGCTCGGTGCGCGCCCAGGCCCCGGCGCCGGAGATCTCCTCGGCCAGCCGCTACGCCGTGGGCCGCACGCCCCAGCCGCCCGAGCGCCCGGCCCGCATCGCCGCCAAGGCCGTGCGCCAGCCCGCCGGCGCCGTACCCACAACCGCAGTAGCCGTGGTGAAGACCCCCGTGAACATCTCTACCTCCGCCGCCGCCACCGACAGCGGCCTGTTCGACCGCGACGCCCTGAACCTGATCGGCATCTACGGCACCGAGCACAGCCGCCGCGCCCTGCTGCGCCTGCCCACCGGCAAGTATGTCCGCGTCACGCGCGGCGATTCCTTCGAGGGCTGGAAGGTGGCGGCGATCAGCGAGGATGCCGTGCACCTGCTGCGCTCCGGCGAGACCCAGGTGCTGAAGATCCCCCACAAGTAGGCGCAGCCGGCGCGGCGGGCCGCGCCCCGGACGCGCGGCGCAACCGCCCGCCCGGCGGTCAGGCCCCGGCCTGCTCGGCCTGCAGGCGGCGCCAGTTCTCCCAGGCCTCGGGCGAATCGAGGTCGATGACCGCCGCCTCGCCCGGGGTGGGCACATCGGTGAGAAAGCCGGCCGCATCGCGCAGGATGCCGCGGGCGCCACGATCGCCCGTCAGCCCGGCGAGGCTCTCGAAGAAGCGCCGGCCGAAGAGCACCGGCTGGCCCGGCTGCCCGGAGGCGGTGACGGCGCGGCAGATCTCGCGGCCCTCCATCGGGTCGAAGGCCGCCACCAGCCGGTCGAGATGGGCGGGCCCCACCTCGGGCATGTCGGCGAGGGCGATGATCACCGCGTCCACGTCGCCGGCGAGCTCGCGCATGCCGGCGCGGATGGAGGCGGCCATGCCCTCGGCCGCCTGCGGGTTGGCGACGAGGCCGAGCCCCTCCACCCCCTCCAGCGCCGCGGCGCGCGGGCCGTCGAGCCGGTCGAGCACCACGTGCACGCGGCGCACCTGTGCCTTCGCGCAGGCCTTCGCGGAATGGCGCAGCAGCGGGCCGTCGGGGAGCTCCTCCAGCAGCTTGTCACGCCCGCGCATGCGCCGCGCGCTGCCGGCGGCGAGCAGCAGAACCTCCACCACCGGGCGGCCGCGGGCGGTGCTGCCGCCGCGGGGCTGGGGCCGCGAGGGGATCTCCTTCAGCAGCCCCCCCACGCCCATGGCGGCGATCTCGGCATCGCCCACCGGCACGCCGCAGATCACCCGTTCCAGCACCCAGTCCGCGCCGTTGAGCGCGAGCGTGCGCACGCAGCCGGGCAGGCCGATCACCGGGCGGGAGTCGGCCAGCCGGCCGAGGAACAGCAGGTTGCCGGGGTCGACCGGCATGCCGAAGCGCTCCAGCACGCCGCCGCAGGCGGCAAGGGCGGCGGGGCCCACGTCCTCGCGGTCCTGCGTGGCCGAGCCGCCGAGCACCAGCAGCAGCTCGGCGCCTGCATCGGCCGCGCGCGTGAGCGCCGCGGCGAGCGCGCCGGTTTCGTGCGGCACCACTTCCTCGTGCACCAGCTCGGCGCCGAGCCCGGCGAGCCGGGTGCGCACCGCCTCCACGCCCTTGGCGATCACGCTGTCTTTCATGCCGGGGATGCGGGTGCTGCACAGGGCCGCGCGGGTGAGGCGCGGGGCCTCCACCCGCATCAGCGGGCCCTGCGGGCGGGCGGCGGCGATGGCGGCTTCCACCGTGGCGGCGGGCACGGCGTAGGGCAGGATCTTCACGGTCGCGACCATGTCGCGCGCCTCCACCCGCGCGTGCTCCGCGAGGGTGGCGAGGGTGACCGCCTCGTCCACCGCGTTGAACCGCGCCACGGCATCGGCATCGACCTCGAAGAGCCCGGGCTGTGCGGCATGCAGGTTCACCCGGCCGGTGAAGGGCGCCTGCACGGTGAGGCCGAGGGCGGCGGCCCCCGGCACCAGCGCCTCGGCCACGCGGGCGGCGGCGGCATCCTCCGACATGTCCTCGGGCGCGAGGCGGGCGGCGATGACGCTCGTCAGCCCCTCGGCGCGCAGGGCGTCGATGTCGGCGGCAGAGAACACCCGGCCCTTGCGCAGCCGCTTGCCCGCCACCATCAGCGAATGGGCGAGGACGGCGCCTTCCGCCTCCTCCAGCGCCAGCCGGCCGAAGATCATGCCGCGCTCGCCGCCACGCCGGGCCGGGTGGCCGGGCGGCGCAGGCGCTCGGTGATCTGGGCGAGGATCGACACCGCGATCTCGGCCGGTGATTTCGCGCCGATATCGGCGCCCACCGGGGCGTGGATGCGGGCCAGCGCCTCGGCCGAGACCCCCTCCGCCCCCAGCCGGTCGAGCCGCTTTGCGTGGGTGCGGGTGGAGCCGAGGCAGCCGAGGTAGAAGCACTCGGAGGCCAGCGCCACGCGGATGGCGGGGTCGTCGAGCTTGGGGTCATGCGTGAGGGTGACGACGGCGGTGCGGGCGTCGACCCCGAGCCCGCGCAGGGCCTCGTCGGGCCAGTCCCGCAGGATGGTCTCGCCGGGGAAGCGGGCGTCGGCGGCGAAGGCCTCGCGCGGGTCGACGAGGGTGGCGTCATAGCCCGCGACGCGCGCCATCTGCAGCAGCGGCTGGGCGATGTGCACCGCCCCCACCACCACCATGCGCAGCGGCGGGTTGTGCACGCCGAGGAACCACGCGCCGGCGAAGCCCGAACGGTCGGCGTGGCGGGCGGCATCGGCCTCGGCGATGAGCGCATCCGGCCCGGCGCCGATCAGCCGGCGCTCCCAGGTCTCCGTGTTCACCGCGCAGACCGTGGCGCGGCGGGCGGCGCGGGCGGCGACCAGCGCCTCGAGCATTTCGACGGGGAAGCCCTGGCCCACACCCACCGGCTCCACCATCACCCGGATGGTGCCGCCGCAGGCGAGGCCCACGGCGAAGGCGTCGTCGTCCGACACGCCGTAGGTGAGCACGCGGGGGGTGCCGTCCTCCAGCGCGTCGAGCGCCTCGGCCACCACCGCGCCCTCCACGCAGCCGCCGGAGACCGAGCCCATGATCTCGGCCTCGCCGGAAATGACGAGCTGCGAGCCCACCGGGCGCGGGGCCGAGCCCCAGGTTTCGATCACCGTGGCCAGCGCCACACCTTTGCCCGCGCGCACCCAGTCGAGGGCGATCTCGGGCATGCTGTCATGATCTGCGGTCATCGCGGGTCTCCTTGCTCGGGGGCCGCTCAGGCATCGAGCAGCCGCATCAGGCGGGTCTTCTCCCCGGTGTCGCCGGCGCGGGTGAGGGCGGCGGAGAGCTCCTCCAGGGAATTGATATTGTGTGCGGCACGGAACACATCAACATGCGGCAGCAAGGCGCGGATGCCGCCGGCCCTGGGCGCGAACCCGTCCCAGCGCAGCAGCGGGTTGAGCCAGATCAGCCGGCGCGAGGAGAGCGACAGCCGCTCCGCCGCGCGGCCGAGCAGGGCGGGGTCCTCGCGGTCGAGCCCGTCGGTGATCAGCAGCACCACGGCGCCCTGCCCCAGCACGCGGCGCGACCAGGTGCGGTTGAACTCCTCGAGCGTGGCGCCGAGGCGGGTGCCGCCCTCCCAGTCCCGCGCCTCGCGCCCCGCGGCGGCCAGCGCCGCGTCGGCGTCGCGGGTGTGGAGGTGGCGGGTGATGTTGGTGAGGCGGGTGCCGAGGGTGAAGGCATGCACCTTCGCCCAGCCCGCGCCCTTCGCATTCGCCGCCGCGTGGAGGAAATGCAGCAGCATGCGCGAGTAGGAGGACATCGAGCCCGAGATGTCGCAGAGCGCCACGAGGTTCGGCCAGCGCTCGCGCCGCTCGCGCAGGGCGAGGCGGCGGATGTCGCCGCCGGTGCGCATCGCGCCGCGCATGGTGCCGCGCCAGTCCGGCACATGGCCGCGCGGGGCGGCGCGGGTGCGGCGCGAGGCGATGGGCTGCACCGGCAGCTCGAGCCGGGCGATGGCGCGTTTCGCCTGCTCCTGCTCGGCGGAGGACATCTGCTCGAAATCCTGGGCGCGCAGCTTCTCGTCGGCCGAGAAGGTGAGGGTGGCGTCGAACTCCACCAGCTCGTCGCCCTCTTCCTCCGGCGGGGGCGGCGGCGGCGTGTCGGCCTCGGCCAGCAGGGCCTCGGCGGCGCGGCGCTCGGCGGAGGCGGCCTTGTGCTCCTCCTGCACGCCGCGGATGGCGGGCAGTATCATCGACATCATGTGCTCGAGGAACTGCGGGTCGCGCCAGTAGAGGCGGAAGACCTGGGAGAAGATCGCCCGGTGCTCGGGGCGGGACACGAAACAGGCGTGCAGGGTCCAGTAGAAATCCTCCTTCTCGGTGAAGCCCGCCGCCTCCACCGCGCGCACCGCGTCCACCACCCGGCCGGTGCCCACCGGCAGGCCGGCGCGGCGCAGGGCGCGGGCGAAATGCATGATGTTGAGGGCGAGGCGCCCCTCGGGGTTGACCGGCAGGTCGGCGTATTCGGCCATGCTCAGCTCCTCCCGATGCGCCCGAGATGGGTGACGGCGAAGCCCTCCCGGCTCTTCAGCCCGAAGCCGAGCGCGCGGTCGATGGCCGCATGCAGCGCCCAGGTGCCGGCCGCGGCGAGCCCGGCCTCCCACCCCGCGAGCCCCGCCGCCGCCGCGAGCAGCGCGGGCCCGGCATAGGAATGCGCGGCATTGTAGACGAGTGCGCCCGCCCGCGGCCCGGCGAGATAGGCCAGCAGCGCGAGGTCGGGTGCGGCCAGCACCGCCACCACCAGCCACCAGGCCGGCCCCTGCACCGCGAGCAGCACGGCGAGGCCGAGGGCCACGGCCGCACTCTCGGCCCTGAGCAGCCGCTGGAAGGGCGCGGTCATCGCCGGCCTCAGACCGGCTGGAGGGAGGCGCGGGCGTCGTCGAGGATGCGCTTGGCCTCCGAGCCCTGCAGCTTCGCGATATCGTCCTGGTATTTCAGGATGGCGCCGAGCGTGTCGGCGATCACCTGCGGCGAGAGCTGGATGGCATCGAGCGCCACGAGGCATTTCGCCCAGTCGATGGTCTCGGCCACGCCGGGCTTCTTGAACAGATCCTCGGTGCGCAGCTTCTGCACGAAGGCGACCACCTCGCGCGAGAGGGTTTCGGCGGCTTCCGGCGCGCGGGCGGTGAGGATTTCCAGCTCGCGCTCGAAATCCGGGTAGTCCACCCAGTGGTAGAGGCAGCGGCGCTTGAGCGCGTCATGCACCTCGCGCGTGCGGTTGGAGGTGAGGATCACGATGGGCGGCTCGGGTGCCTTCACGGTGCCGAGCTCGGGGATGGTGACCTGGAAGTCGGAGAGTGCCTCGAGCAGGAAGGCCTCGAAGGGCTCGTCGGTGCGGTCGAGCTCGTCGATCAGCAGCACCGGGGCGCCGCCGGCCTGCGGGCTCATCGCCTCCAGCAGCGGGCGGCGGATGAGGAAGTCCTCGGAGAAGAGCTCGGCGTTGAGCGCCGCGCGGTCGGCCTGGCCGGCGGCCTCGGCGGTGCGGATCGCCACCATCTGGGCGGGGAAGTTCCACTCGTAGACCGCCGAGCCCGCGTCGAGCCCCTCGTAGCACTGCAGGCGGATGAGCCTTCGCCCGAGGGCGGCGGAGAGCGCCTTGGCGATCTCGGTCTTGCCCACGCCGGCCTCGCCCTCGAGGAACAGCGGCCGGCCGAGCCTGAGCGACAGGAACACCACCGTGGCGAGCGCGCGGCTGGAGACGTAGCCGGTGGAGGCCAGCAGGGCTTCGGTGGCGTCGATGGACTGTGGAATGGCGGTCATGCTGTCTCCTCGGGCGGCCTGCGCCCACTCAAGCCCCGCGCCCCGGGGAGTTCAAGGCCAAAAGCCGCGGGCCTGCACCTTGGTGCCGCCCCCGCCCCTCAGAGCAGCATCACCGAGGCGAGGCCGAGGAAGGCGAGGAAGCCGATCACGTCGGTGCTCATGGTCACGAACACGCCGGAGGCGAGCGCGGGGTCGGCCCCCGCCTTGTCGAGCCCGATGGGGATGAGGATGCCCACCAGGCCTGCCACCAGCAGGTTGATCAGCATCGCGATCCACAGCACCGCGCCGAGCATGGGCGTGCCGAACCAGATCAGCCCCACCGCGCCGATGAGCAGGCCGAAGACCGCGCCGTTCATCAGCCCCACGATCACCTCGCGGCGCACCACGCGCCACATGTTCTTCGCGGTGATGTCACGCGTGGCGAGGCCGCGCACCGCCACGGTGAGCGACTGGGTGCCGGCGTTGCCGCCCATGGAGGTGACGATGGGCATGAGCACGGCGAGCGCCACGATCGCCTCGATGGTCGAGGAGAAGAGCGCGATCACCGCCGAGGCGATGAGGGCGGTGCAGATGTTCACCGCGAGCCAGGGGAAGCGGGCCCGGGCGGTTTCCCACACCCGGTCGGAGATCTCCTCGTCGCCCACGCCGGCGAGCAGCTTCATGTCCTCCTCGGCCTCGTCCTCGAGCACCTCCATCGCGTCGTCGATGGTGATGACACCCACCAGCCGGCCCTCGGCGTCGGTCACCGGGCCGGTGATCAGGTGGTACTGGTTGAAGGCATAGGCCACGTCCTCCTGCGCCTGGTCGGCGGGGATGGTGCGGAAATCCTCGTTCATCAGCGTGTCGAGCCGGGTCTCGCGCCGGTTGGCCATGATCTTGGAGAGGGCGACCATGCCGACGGGGCGGTGGCGCGGGTCGACGATGATCACGTCGTAGAAATCGTCCGGCAGGTCGTCGGAGGCGCGCATGAAGTCGATGATCTCGCCCACGGTCCAGTGCTCGGGGGCGGAGACCAGCTCGCGCTGCATGAGGCGGCCGGCGGAGTATTCGGGGTAGGTGAGCGAGCGCTCGACCGCGAGGCGGTCGGCATCGTCCAGCGCCTCGAGCACCTTCTCCTGGTCGGGCTCGTCGAGGTCCTCGACGAGGTAGACCATGTCATCGGTCTCGAGCTCCTGGGCCACCCGGGCAAGTTGCTCGGCGCTCAGCAGCGGCACCACGAGGTCGCGCACGCCGGTGCGCAGCTCGGTGATGGCGAAGGGCGCGATGTCCGCGCCCCAGAGGGTGATCAGCTTCTCGCGGCTCGGCTGGTCGATCTGCTCGAGAAGGTCGGCGATATCGGCGTCGTGCAGCGGCTCGAGCAGGGCGACGAGCCGCTCGCGCGCGCCCACTTCCGCCGCCGCGAGGATCGCGTCCACCACCGCCGCATCCAGGCCGTAGGCGTCGTCGGACGGGTCGACTGCGGGCTCGGCGGCATGAGTCATGGCTGCATCCTGTCTCGGCGTGGCGTGTGTGTCGCGTCGGGCCCACAGGTTCTACAGAAGGGCCGTTGGAATGGAAAGCGCCGCAACATGCGGGCGCGGCAGCGCGGCGCGGTTTACCGGCGCGGCGGCTTGGCATAGGCTTTGCGCCACCCCTTCGCCCCCGAGGAAAGCGAGCACCGCGCGTGACGACAGAGCTGCTGCCCACCGGCCGGACCCCGCTTGGCGCGCTGCGCGACGAGGCAGTGGCCGCGCATCGGGCCGGACAGCTCGAGGTGGCACTGCCGAAGTACCGCGCCATCCTGGCCCGCGCGCCGGACGACGCCTCGATGTGGAGCAATCTCGGCGCCCTGCACCGCGCCCGGCGCGAGTTCACCGCCGCCCTCGCCTGCCAGCGCCGCGCCCATGAGCTGGAGCCCGGCCGCAGCGACATCGTGAACAACCTCGGCAACGCGCTCTTCGACGAGGGCCTGCACGAGGAGGCGCTGGCCTGCCGCCGCGAGGTGGCGCGGCTGAGCGGGAACGCCCCCGGCACGCTCCAGCATGTCGCCACCTCGCTGCGCACGATGAACCGCTTCGAGGAAGCGATCGCGGTGTGCGACGCGGGGCTCGCCCGGGCGCCGGAGCATGCCGAGCTGCGCCTGCAGCGCGCCATGGCCAGGCTGGCCCTGGGCGACTACGCCGGGGGCTTCGCCGATTTCGAGGCCCGCTGGGAGACCGGCGAGATCGAGAAGAACGCCCCCGGCATTCCCGAGTGGCGCGGCGAGCCGCTCACCGGGCGCACGCTGCTGGTGTTTCCCGAGCAGGGCTTCGGCGACACGATGCTGATGGCCCGTTTCCTGCCGGCCCTGCGGCGGCTGGGGGCGGCGCGCATCATCCTGGTGGTCAAGCCCGCCCTGCAGCGCCTGCTCGAGGGCATTCCGGGCTGCGACGCGGTGGCCGTCACCGGCACCCGCCGGCCGGAGGCGGATTTCTGGGTGCCGATGATGAGCCTGCCGCACCGCACCGGCCTCACCCCCGGCAGCATTCCGCCGCCCGCCGCCCTCACCGTGCCGGCGGATGCGCGCGCCCGCGCCCGCCGCCTGCTCGCCCCGCATCGCGGGCGGCTCACGGTGGGGGTGCTCTGGTCGGGCTCGCTCACCTACCGGGCCAACCACAAGCGCTCCTTCGCGCAGGAGCGATTCTTCCGGCTCGCGCAGGTGCCGGGCGTGAGCCTGTTCAGCCTCTACAAGGGCCCGCTGCTCGACGCGTTCCGCGCCTCGCCCCTCGCCTCGCTCGTGATCGACGCCGGCGGCCATGACCGCGATTTCGCCGACACCGCGGGCCTGGTGAGCGAGCTCGATCTCGTGGTGTCGATGGACAGCGCCGTGGTGCATCTCGCAGGCTCGCTCGGCCGGCCGGTGTGGAACCTGCTGCACCACTCGGCCTACTGGCTCTACGGGCCCGAGGGCGCCTCCACGCCCTGGTATCCCTCGATGCGCCTCGTCCGCCAGCCGGTGCTCGACGACTGGGACAGCGTGTTCGACACCGTGACGGCCGACCTCACGGCCCTCGCTGCCGCGCGGGGGGCGGTGCGGACATGAAGACCATCCTCACCCCTGTCGCGCCGGGCGAGCTGATCGACAAGATCACCATCCTGCGCCTGAAGGCCGCGCGCATCGGCGCGGGCGAGGCACGGGAGAACGTGTGCCGCGAGCTTGCCCTGCTCGAGGACACCCTCGCTGCCCACGTGCCCCCGGGCGGCGGGATCACCCGGCTCACGGAGGCGCTCGCGGGGGTGAACGCCGAGCTCTGGGACATCGAGGACGCGATCCGCGACTGCGAGCGCCGGGGCGATTTCGGCCCCGGTTTCATCTCCCTCGCCCGCGCGGTCTACCGCACGAACGACCGGCGCGCGGCGCTGAAACGCGAGATCAACCTCGCCCTCGGCTCCGACATCGTCGAGGAGAAGAGCTACACGGGGTACTGAGCCGTTCCATCCATCGGAACACACCCTGGCAAAGGCGCGGGCGCCGGGTGCGCAGCACCCGGCCCGGCCCAAAGAGGCGGACACCGACAGGTGGGCGCCTCGCGGGAGCGCCCCCGGCCGACAGGCCCCTTGCGAGCGGAGACGGAGCCCTCCCGCCCTGCGTCGACCCGCCCTCGCGGGCGCGTCTCCTGCGGTTTGGGCCGGGCCGCGCCTGCGGCGCGGCTGCAGCGCCAGGCGACACCCCTACGACGTGGCGTCCTTGTCAATGGCCACAACCGGGAGCAGCCCGGCAGGCGATGAGATCGGACGCTCCCCGCCCGGCCCTTCCGCCCGGGCGACCAGCCCGGGCCGCGCCCGACCCTCCCCCCGGGAGGGCGCGATGGCGATGTCGGTCGTGGTTCAACCCTCGTCCGGGGCTTTTGAGATAAATCGCTGACCACAGGCCGAGCCGCGCCCACCCAGGGTCGGGCGCGGCCCTCTGCGCTGAGCGGAGAGGGTGCAGCAGCCTGCTCGCGGCGCGACGCTCCGCCTGAGCTGTGACCGGATTGCGGGGGGGGGCCGCGAGGGGGCGACTGCCCCCCCCGGCCGTCAGGCCACGCGCAGGGCCCGGGCGGCGGCGGCGGCCTGCTGGTCGGGGAGGGCGAGGCGGCCGTAGACCTCGGCCAGCATGCGGTTGAGCGGCACGCCCGAGGGGTCGAAGGCCCGCCGCGCCTCGAGCAGTTGCTGGGCGCTCACCCAGGCGCTCTCGCGCATCAGGCTGTCGAGGAAGATCTGCTCGAAGAGATCGCGCTGCGCGTGGCTGCCGCCGACTTTCCACAGCGTGGGGAGCGCCGGGCCGAGAAGGCGGATCGCCTCGGCATGTGCGCCGCGGGCCGCGGCGAGCACGCCCTCGCAGGCGGGCAGTGCCGTCTCGCGCCACATCTCCGCCGCCCAGGGCGGGGCCCCGGCCGCGCGCCTGCGCACCGCCTCCATCAGATCGTCGGCCACCGGCGAGCCGGCGCGGCCGAGCCCGTAGAGGTATTGGAGGGTGAGAAACGCGCTCTCCACATCCGCGCCGCGGGTCTCGAGCCAGGGGCGCAGCGCCTGCCAGCGCCCGCCCGTGTCGATGCCGGCGAAGTCGAGCCGGGCGAGCAGCGACACCGCCCCCACCTGGTCCTGGCTGTAGTCGGGCGCGATGCCCCAGCAATGCGCGTCATGGATGGCGAGCGCCGCCGCGCCGTCGCCGGCCGAGATGTCGAACAGCGCCGTGTGCCACCAGTTGTGCGTGTACATGAAGGAGTTCAGCCCCTCCCAATGCCCGCTCACCCCGGCCATGAAGCGCCGCCCGGCGTCGATCTCGCCGCGGGTGAGGTGCACATGGGCGAGGGCGTGATGCGCCCAGGGCTCGGTCTCGTCACGCGCAAGGGCCGCCTCGGCGGCAGCCCGGGCCTCGTCGAGCAGGTGGCACTGCTCGAAGCCGAAGGCGGCCATGCCGTGGACATGCGCGTTGCCCGCGTTCGCCGGCAGCAGCCGCAGGGCCGAGCGCAGGATGCCGGGCGAATCGCCGAGGTTGAGATATTGCGTCTGCACCAGTTTCAGCGCCACGAGGTCATGCGGCCACTCGGCGGTGATCGCCTCGGCGCGGCGGATCATCTCCGGCCAGTCCCCCGCCATCCACGCCTGCAGCACGCCGAGATGCGCGCGCTCGCGGGCATGGGCGCGCGGCGCGGCGGCGGCGGCGGCCAGCGCATGCGGGCGGGCGCGCTCCGGCGCCTCGGGGCGCTGGAGGAACATCCACAGGTAGCCGGCAAAGACATGCGGCAGGCAGTCGTCGAGCCCCTCGATCACGCCGAGCACGTTGGTGGCCTTGGGGTGATAGCGCAGGAACCCGTCGGTGAAATCATTCACCGCGTCGAGGGCAGCGCCCCTGCAACTCACCGGGTTTCCGAGACAATCGGCGATCATGGCGCTCTCCGGCCCGGGGCCATGCGCCCCCTTGCGGCCGGCGGGGCCGCGTGGTGATTTCGGCAGGTCCCCCCGCGCACGAAAAGGAACGCCCCCATGCCCGAGCTGACGCAAAACGGTATCCAGCAGCATTACGAGCGTCAAGGCGAGGGCCCGCCGCTGCTGCTGCTCGCGGGCATGGCGAGCGACACGGCGAGCTGGGCGCCGCTGCTGCCGCATCTCGGCGGGTTCGAGCTGATCCTGCCCGACAACCGCTGCGCCGGGCGCACCCGGCCCCTGCCCTGCCCGATCTCGCGCGCCGCGATGCTGCAAGACGTGCTCGGCCTGCTCGACGCGCTCGGGCTGGAACGGGTGCATGTGGCCGGGCATTCGCTGGGCGGCATGCTGGCGCTCGACCTCGCGGCGGCGGCACCGGAGCGGGTGCTCTCGCTCACCGCGCTTTCCTGCGCGCGGGGCGTGCGGCCGCGGGCGCTGGCGCTGTTCGAGGCGCTGGCGCGGCTCGAGCCTTCGTCGGAGCCGTGGTTCGCGCTGCTGTTCCAGTTCCTGTTCTCGGAGGGGTTTCACGCGAAGCCCGGCGCGGTGGCCGCAGCGGCGGCGCGTGCGGTGGGCTATGCGCAGCTCCAGCCGGCGGAGGCGTTTCGCGCCCAGGCGGCGGTGCTGCCGGAGTTCGCGGAGCCCGCGGCGCTCACCCCCCTCGCCTGCCCGGCGCTGGCGATGACCGGGGCGGAGGATGTCATCGCCCCGCCGCAGGTGCTGGAAGGCTTCGCCGGGCTCGGCTTTCACACCGAGGCCGTGGCGGGGGCCGCGCATGCGCTGCACTGGGAGGCGCCGGGGGCGGTGGCGAAGGCAATTCGCGCCTGCGTGGCCCGGGCCTGAAGCCTCAGGGCTTCAGGATCACCAGCGCCGCGCCGGCCGCCATCAGCCCGAAGCCGGCGAGCTGGCTCAGCGACAGCGATTCGCGCAGCCAGAGCACCGAGAAGCCGGCGAAGACCGTGAGGGTGATGATCTCCTGCATCACCTTCAGGGTGGCGGCGGAATACACCTGGTGGCCGATGCGGTTTGCCGGCACCGCGAGGCAGTATTCGAAGAAGGCGATGCCCCAGCTCACCAGCACCACCACCGCGAGGGGGGCGGCGCGGTATTTCAGGTGTCCGTACCAGGCGAAGGTCATGAAGACATTGGACAGGCACAGGAGCAGGGGCGGCAGGAGCCAGGGAAGCAGGGCCGGCATGGGATACCTCTGAACGGGGACGGGCGCGGATGGCGCCTGCCTTTCTCGCCTGCGCCGGGGCGCCCGGCAAGCCTGCCTGCACGCTTCCCTATCCCCCCGGTTTCGCCTATATCGCGCGGATGAGCACCAATCCGCCAGATCTGCGCCCCGACCGCGCTCCAGCCCCGCTTCTCGACGGCACCGCCCGCCCCGGCCAGCCGCGTGTCGGCATGGTGAGCCTCGGCTGCCCGAAGGCGCTGGTGGACAGCGAGCGCATCCTCACCCGGCTGCGCGCCGAGGGCTATGCGATCTCGCCGGATTACGCCGGTGCCGACGCGGTGATCGTGAACACCTGCGGCTTCCTCGACAGTGCGAAGGCCGAGAGCCTGGAGGCGATCGGCGAGGCGCTCACCTCCAACGGTCGGGTGATCGTGACCGGCTGTCTCGGCGCGGAGGAGGAGTATATCCGCGGCACGCACCCCAGCGTGCTCGCCGTCACCGGCCCGCACCAGTACGAGCAGGTGCTCGACGCGGTGCATGCCGCCGTGCCGGCCGATCCGAACCCGTTCATCGACCTGCTGCCGGCGAGCTCGGTCTCGCTCACGCCGCGGCATTACAGCTACCTCAAGATTTCCGAGGGCTGCAACCACAAGTGCCGGTTCTGCATCATCCCCGACATGCGCGGCAAGCTCGCCTCCCGCCCCGCCCACGCGGTGCTGCGCGAGGCGGAGAAGCTGGTGGAGAAGGGCGTGCGCGAGCTGCTGGTGATCTCGCAGGACACCTCGGCCTACGGGCTCGACCGCAAGCATGACCTGAACCCCTGGAAAGGCGGCGAGGTGCGCTCGCACATCACCGACCTCGCGCGCGAGCTGGGCGGCCTCGGCGCCTGGGTGCGGCTGCACTACGTCTACCCCTACCCGCATGTGCGCGAGCTGATCCCGCTCATGGCCGAGGGGCTGGTGCTGCCCTACCTCGACATCCCCTTCCAGCACTCCCACCCGGACACGCTGAAGCGCATGGCCCGCCCCGCCAACCAGGCGAAGACGCTCGAGACCATCGCGGGCTGGCGCGAAATCTGCCCCGACATCACCCTGCGCTCGACCTTCATCGTCGGCTTCCCCGGCGAGACGGAGGCGGAGTTTCAGCACCTGCTCGACTGGATGGAGGAGGCCCGGCTCGACCGCGTGGGCGCGTTCAAATACGAGAACGTGGACGGCGCGCGCTCCAACGCCCTGCCCGACCATGTGCCCGAGGAGGTGAAACAGGAGCGTTTCGAGCGCTTCATGGAAGTGGCGCAGCGGATCTCGGCGGAGAAGCTCGAGGCCAAGGTGGGCAGCGTGCAGCAGGTGATCGTCGATTCGGTCGACGGTGACGGCGCGGTGTGCCGCACGAAGGCCGACGCGCCGGAGATCGACGGCAACCTCTTCATCGACGAGGGGTTCGAGGCGCTGAAGCCCGGCGACATGGTGACCGTGACGGTCGACGAGGCCTCCGAATACGATCTCTGGGGCAGCATCACCCGCTGAGAATTTCGGGGCGCCGAGCAGGGCACCCGGCCCGGAACAAGGCACGCAGTGCCGCCGGGCCAGCGCCCGTCCGCCCCCCGGGCGGGCGCTTCGTCGACACAGGCGCCTACGGGCGAGCTCGGCAGCAACGTCACCATGAAACGCGCAGCACAGGCGTGGCGACGCCCACCCGCGGACGGGCACCGGCCCTTTGTTGCGAAGGATGCCGGGAAAAGACACGCGCCGTAACGGCCAGAGCGCGGCCCGGCCCAAGGGGGACGATCTGCGCCGCGCTTTCGCCTCACCGACCGGACGATGCCCCGGCCCGGAACAAGGCACGCAGTGCCGCCGGGCCAGCGCCCGTCCGCCCCCCGGGCGGGCGCTTCGTCGACACAGGCGCCTACGAGCGAGCCCCGCAGAAACGTCACCATGAAACGCGCGGTACAGGCGTGGCGGCGCCCACCCGCGGACGGGCGCCGGCCCTCGGTTGTGCGGCTTCATCGGGGGTGAGGCGCCGCGGCCCGGACCGATGTCAGCGCGCCGACATCGTCTGGCGGAAGCGCAGCAGCGCCACGGCGAGGAACACCGCGCCGATGCCGACGATGGCCGCGAGGCTGGGCCAGACCACGTCGAGCCCCGCGCCCCGGTAGAGCACCGCCTGCGAGAAGGTGGTGAAATGCGTGGCGGGCGAGACCTGCATCACCTGCTGCAGCCGCTCGGGCATGCTCTCCAGCGGCGTGGTGCCGCCCGAGAGCATGTTGAGCACCACGAAGACCGGGATCGACAGCAGCCCAAACTGCGGCATCGAGCGCGCCACGGTGGAGAGCGCTATGCCGAGCGCCGTCATCGAGAAGAGATAGGCCGCCGTCCCCAGCGCGAAGAGCGCGGTGGAGCCCGCCACCGGGATGCCGAGGAAACCCTGCACCACGAGATGCAGCGAGACCACGGCGGCCGCCACGATCACCAGCCCGTTCGCCCAGATCTTCGCCAGCATGATCTCGGTGGGGGTGACCGGCATCACCAGCAGATGCTCGATGGTGCCGCGCTCGCGCTCGCGGATCACCGCCGCCCCGGAGAGGATGATGGCAAGGATGGTCACGTTGTTCACGATCTGCATCACCGCCATGAACCAGCTCGACTCGAGGTTGGGGTTGAACATCGCCCGGATCTCGAGGCTCACCGGTGAGGCGCTCTCCGGCTCGGCGCGCGCGAGGTATTTCGCCGCCTCCTCCTGCACGATGCTCTGCAGGTAGGCCGCACCGTTGCCGGCCAGGGTCATCGCGGTCGCGTCGATGTCGAGCTGCACGGAGGGCACCTCGCCGCGCATCAGGTCGCGCTGGAAATCGGCGGGGATCACCAGCACGAAGGAATAGAGGCCCCGGTCCATCGCCGCGTCCACCTCGGCCCAGGAGATCAGCTCCGGCGGCTTGAAATAGGGCGGCAGTATGGCGCCGCGAATGCGCTCGGAGAGCACCGAACGGTCCTCGTCCACCACGGCGACGGAGGCGTTGCTCACCTCGGTCTTCACGTTGTTGGCCACCGAGTAGATGGCGATGGTGAAGGTGTAGAGGATGAGCCCCACCAGCACCGGGTCGCGCATCACCGAGTAGAGCTCCTTCACCCCGAGCCGGAAGATGTTGGTGAGCGCGCGCATCGCTCAGGCCTCCTGCTTGCTCAGCAGCAGGGTGGCGAGCAGCCAGAAGGCGGCGCAGAAGCCCGCGAGGGCGAGATGGTTGCTCCACAGGTCGGCGAGGCCGAGGCCCTTGTTGAACACGCCGGCGGAGATCTTCTGGAAATAGAGCGGCGGAAACGCCTGCCCCACCACCCGCGCCGAGCCCTCGAGGGTGGAGACCGGGTACATCATGCCCGAGAAGTTCACCGTGGGGATCATCACGATGATCGCGGAGGCGAACACCGCCGCGATCTGCGAACGCACGAAGGTCGACACCACGAGGCCGAAGCCCGTGGCCGCCACCGTGTAGAGCAGCGCGCCGAGCGCGAGGGCTGCGAAGCTGCCGGTGATCCCCAGCCCGAAGGCCACCCGCATCAGCCCGACGAGCGACAGGAAGCTCAGGAGCGCCACGGCCACGTAGGGCAACTGCTTGCCGAGCAGGAACTCGATCTTGCGCGCCGGGGCGGAGTAGAGGTTGGCGATCGAGCCCAGCTCCTTCTCGCGCACCACCGAGAGCGCGGTCATCATGGTGGGGATCATGATGAGCAGCAGCATCAGCACGCCGGGCGGGATGGCATAGACCGAGAGGAACGCCTGATTGTAGCGAAAGCGCGGCACGACATCGACCTGCGAGAGCTGCGGGGCCGCGCCGCTGCGGGTGGTGCCGAGCTCGGTGAGATAGGCGGAGAAGGCGCCCTGGATGTAGCCGCGTGCGGTCTCGGCGCGGTTGGACATCGAGCCGTCGAGCCAGGCCGCCACCTCCGGCGCGCGGCCGGCGACCAGGTCGCGGCCGTAGTCGGGCGGGATGACGAGGGCGAAGCCGATGTCGCCCGCCACCATGCGCCCGGTGAGCTCGGCGAAACTGTCCACCGGGGCTTTCTCGGAGAAGTAGCGCGAGCTCTCGAACTGGCGCAGCAGGGCGCGGCTCTCCTCCGAGCGGTCCTGGTCGAGGGCGGCGTAGGAGAGGTTTTCCACGTCGAAGGAAATGCCGAAGCCCATCGCGAGCATCAGCACCAGCGGCCCGAGCAGCGCGAAGGCGAGGCGGATGGGGTCGCGCATCAGCTCCGTGCCCTCGCGCCGCGCGAAGGCCCAGACCCGGCGGGGCGAGAAGAGGGGCCGGCGCGCCTCTTCCGCCGGCGCGTCGGAGACCGGCACCTCCGGCGCGGCCTCGGCCGGGCCGCCGGCGGTGGCCTCCTCGAGGCAGGCGACGAAGGTCTCCTCCAGGCTGTCGTGGCCGCCCTCGCGGCGCAGCTCCTCCGGCGCGCCCACCGCCAGCACCCGGCCGGCATGCATGAGCGAGATGCGGTCGCAGCGCCCGGCCTCGTTCATGAAATGGGTGGAGATGAAGATGGTCACGCCGTCGCGCCGCGACATGTCGATGAGCAGCTGCCAGAACCCGTCACGCGCCACGGGGTCGACCCCGCTTGTCGGCTCGTCGAGGATCAGGATCTCCGGCCGGTGCAGCACCGCGACGGCGAGCTGCAGGCGCTGGCGCACGCCCAAGGGAAGGCTCTCGGGCCGGGCGGAGGCGACGTCGGCGAGGTCGAACTCCTCCAGCAGTTCCTCGATGCGCGCGGCCTTTTCCGCCCCGCGGATGCCGAAGAGATCGGCGTGCAGCGCGAGGTTCTGGCGCAGGGTGAGCTCGGCGTAGAGCGAGAAGGACTGCGACATGTAGCCCACCCGCCGGCGCACCGCGATGTCACCGCTGTTCACCTCCCGCCCGAAGAGCTTCGCCGTGCCTTCACTGGGCGCGAGCAGCCCGGTGAGCATCTTCATCGTGGTGGTCTTGCCGCAGCCGTTCGAGCCGAGAAAGCCGAAGATCTCGCCGCGCTCGATGCGGAAGCTCACGTCATCCACCGCAGTGAAGGTGCCGAAGCGCATGCTCAGCCCCTCGGCCTCGATGGCGGGCGGGCCCTCGGCGCGCTCGCGCGGTGGCAGGGTGACGGCGTGGTGGCCGGCGCGGCTCTCCTCGGGCAGGAGGGCGACGAAGGCCTCCTCCAGCGTGTCGCGGCCGGTGCGGGCGCGCAGCTCCTGCGGCGTGCCGGTGGCGAGCACCCGGCCCGCGTCCATCGCCACGAGGTCCTCGAAGCCCTCGGCCTCCGACATGTAGGCGGTGGCGGTGATCACGCTCATGCCCGGCCGGCGGGCGCGGATGCGGGCGATCAGCTCCCAGAACTGCCGGCGCGACAGCGGGTCCACCCCGGTGGTGGGCTCGTCGAGGATCAGCAGGTCGGGGTCATGCACGAGGGCGCAGCACAGCGAGAGCTTCTGCTTCATGCCGCCGGAGAGCTTGCCGGCCGGGCGGTCGGGGAAGGGGTCGAGCCCGGTGGCGCGCAGCAGGTCGGCGATGCGCGCCGCGCGCTCCGCCTCGGCCTGGCCGAAGAGCCGGGCGTGGAAGTCGATGTTCTCGCGCACCGAGAGCGTGGGGTAGAGGTTTCGCCCCAGCCCCTGGGGCATGTAGGCGATGCGCTGGCTCAGCCGCGCGCGGGTGGCGGCATCGCCGAGGTCGCCGCCCAGCACCTCCACCCGGCCCTCCCGGATGCGCCGCACCCCGGCGACGAGCCCCAGCAGGGTCGACTTCCCCACCCCGTCCGGCCCGATCAGCCCCACCATGCGCCCGGCGCCGAGGCTGAGGCTCACCCCGCTCAGCGCCGCCTTGCGCCCGTAACGGTGGCTGACCCCCTCGATGCGGACGGCCACCGCGCCGGCCTCGGGGCGCTCGTCATTCGGCATCGGGCAGGGCCACCGCGAGATCCTGCGGCCACTCGGCACCGGGGTCGAGGCGCACGTAGGACACGCCCGGCACCCCGGCCTTCACGATGCGGGAGTGTGCGGCCAGCAGCTCGGGCGGGATGGTCACCTTCACCCGGAACATCAGCTTCTCGCGCTCGCTCTCGGTCTCGACGTATTTCGGGGTGAACTGCGCCTCGCTCGCCACGAAGGTGACATTGGCCGGCACCACGTATTGCGGCGCCGCGTCGAAGACGATGCGCGCCTCCGCCCCGTAGCGCAGCATGCCGGCGGCGGAGGTGGGCAGGTAGACGGTCATGTAGACCTGCGCGAGGTCGAGGATGGTCACGATGCCGCCGCCCGCGGCGAGGATCTCGCCCGGCTCGGCCAGCCGGTACTGCACCCGGCCGGCGCGGGGCGCGCGCAGCACGTATTCGGAGAGGTCGGCCTGCAGCCGGTCCACCGTGGCGCGGGCGGCCTCGATCCCCGCCTCGGTGCGCGCGATGCCGGCCCGGGCCGAGAGCACCGCCGCCGCGGCCGTGTCGCGCTCGGACTGGCGCAGCTCGCGGGTCTGGCGGCTGGCCACACCCCGGTCACCCAGGCTCGCGGCGCGGGAAAGTTCCTGCTCGGCGAAGGAGAGCTCGGCCTCGCGCTGGCGCAGCACGGCGCGGGCCTCGGCGAGGCTCTGCTCGGCCTGGGTCACGCCCGCCTTCGCCTCGCGCAGCTGCGCCTCGATCTGCGAGGCGTCGAGCCGGGCGATCACCTCCCCCTGCTCCACCGTGTCGCCCTCGTGCACCAGCACCTCGGCGAGGCGGCCGGCGAACTTGGTGGCCACGGTCACCCGCTCGGCCTCGATGCGCCCGTTGGCGGAGGCGAAGCCCGGCGGCAGGCCCGGCTCGCGGCCGAAATACCAGTAGGCCCCCGCGCCGAGCGCCACCGCGAGAACCACGACGATCGCCACCCATCTGTTGCTCGGCATCTGCTCCCTCCCCCGGGGTTCGGGAGACCAGCCGCGCGGGGCCATGAAGGGGGACTCGGGCGCCGGCCTCTGTGGCGGCAGCCTGTCACAGCTCCGGGCGCCGGGGCAAGCGCCCGGCCCGGGCCGCGACGCTGCGCCGCGCGAGGGCGAAACAATTACCGCCTTGTAATAGCTGTTGTTTAGCTGCCGTGGCCGATGGCCCGCCACCGCGACATTCCCGCCCGGCGAGAATTGGTTAAAGGGTTTGCATGAAAGGGTTGTGCGGTGCAGTATGCCCGCAACGTCGCGTTTTCACACTTTCCGGTCCCGAGATCCTGCACTCTCAACGGCGAGGGGAAACCATGCCTGCCCAAGACCCGAAACCGTCGCCCGCCCCGGCGCGACGGACCGCCCGCAGCCCCGAGCGGCGCGCCGGCCCCGCCCCCCGTTCCACCGGCCCCGCGCCCGCCGAACCGCCGGCCGAAGCGGTGCCCGTGCCCGCCGTGCCGACCGCCCCGATGGCGCCGCTGCCCGAGCCGCAGACCAACCACCCGGTCGACCCGATGTCCGAATGGGCGCGGCTGATCGACCATGCCACCCGCGCCGCCCTCGCCCGCACCACCAGCGGCCTCTCGCCCGCCGCGATGATCGAGCATTACGCCGACTGGGCGATCCACCTCGCCGCATCGCCCGGCAAGCAGAGCGAGCTGGTGGTCAAGGTACTGCGCAAGCACGCGCGCTTCCGCGAATACGTCACCCGCTGCATGGTGGGCGGCGGCACCGGCGGCGAGGAGCCCTGCATCACCCCCCTGCCCCAGGACCGCCGCTTCCGCGACGAGGCCTGGCAGCAGCCGCCGTTCAACTTCCTCTTCCAGGGTTTCCTGCTCACCCAGCAGTGGTGGCACAATGCCACCACCGGGGTGCGCGGCGTCTCGAAGGCCAACGAGAACGCCATCGAGTTCGCCGCCCGCCAGATGCTCGACGTGTTCTCCCCGGCGAACTTCCTGCTCACCAACCCCGAGGTGCTGGCCCGCACCCGCGCGGAAGGCGGCCAGAACCTGGTGCGCGGCATGGTGAACTTCCTCGAGGACCTCGACACCGAGCTCACCGGCAAGCCCGCTCCCGGCCGCGAAGACTGGCGCGTGGGCGAGAAGCTCGCCGTCACCCCCGGCAAGGTGGTCTACCGCAACCGGCTGATCGAGCTCATCCAGTACGAGCCCACCACCGACACCGTGCGCCCCGAGCCGGTGGTGATCTGCCCGGCCTGGATCATGAAGTACTACATCCTCGACCTCTCGCCGGAGAACTCGATGGTGCGCTACCTCACCGGCCAGGGCTACACGGTGTTCATGATCTCCTGGAAGAACCCCGACGCGGGCGACCGCGAGCTGGGCATGGAGGAGTACCGCACCCTGGGGCCGATGGCGGCCTTCGACGCCGCCCTCACCATCACCGGGGCCGGGAAGCTGCATTCCGTGGGCTATTGCCTCGGCGGCACGCTGCTCACCATCGCAGCCTCGGCCATGGCGCGGGACGGGGACGACCGCCTCGCCTCCATCACGCTCTTCGCGGCACAATCCGACTTCTCGGAGGCGGGCGAGCTGATGCTGTTCATCAACGAGAGCGAGGTCGCCTTCCTCGAGGACATGATGTGGGAGCGCGGCTTCCTCGACAGCAGCCAGATGGCCGGCGCCTTCCAGATCCTGCGCTCGAACGACCTGATCTGGTCGCGCAACCTCAAGGTCTACATGATGGGCGAGCGCCCGGAGCTCAACGACCTCATGGCCTGGAACGCCGATTCCACCCGCATGCCCTACCGCATGCACTCGCAGTACCTGCGCCGGCTGTTCCTGAACAACGACCTCGCCAACGGCAAGTTCGACGTCGAGGGCCGGCCTGTGTCGCTCACCGACATCGACGCGCCTATCTTCGCCGTGGGCACCGAGACCGACCACGTGGCGCCGTGGAAATCCGCCTACAAGGTGCACCGGCTCACCGAGACCGACGTGACCTTCGTGCTCACCAAGGGCGGGCACAATGCCGGCGTGGTCTCCGAGCCGGGCCACCCGCGCCGCCATTACCGGGTGCACACCACCCTGCGCGACGATCCGTTCATGGACGCCGAGGAATGGGCCGGGGCGGCGGAGCTGAAACAGGGCTCCTGGTGGCCGGAATGGGCCGCCTGGCTCGGCGCGCGCTCCGGCGCGCCGGTCTCTCCCCCGCCGACAGGCGCACCCGACAAGGGCTATGCCCCGCTCGGCCCCGCGCCCGGCACCTATGTCCTGATGGAGTGAGCGCATGTCCTTCACCAACACCATTCTCGAGGGCAAGAAGGGCCTCGTGATCGGCATCGCGAATGACCAGTCCATCGCCGCGGGCTGTGCGAAGCAGTTCCACGCCGCGGGGGCCGAGCTCGCGGTTACCTATCTCTCGGAGAAGGCGAAGCGCTTCGTCGCGCCGGTGGCCGAGGAGGTGGAGGCCGCGCTCCTGCTGCCGCTCGACGTGGAGATCGACGGCCAGCTCGAGGCGGTTTTTGCCGAGATCACCGAGAAATGGGGCAAGCTCGACTTCCTGCTCCACTCCATCGCCTACGCCCCGAAGGAAGACCTGCACGGCCGGGTGGTCGACAGCTCGCGCGAGGGGTTTGCCATGGCGATGGACATCTCGGTGCATTCCTTCATCCGCATGGCCCGCCTCGCCGAGCCGCTGATGAAGGAGGGCGGCAGCCTGCTCACGGTGAGCTATTACGGCGCCGAGAAGGTGGTGGACAACTACAACCTCATGGGCCCGGTGAAGGCGGCGCTGGAGAGCGTCACGCGCTACATGGCCGCCGAGCTGGGCCCGCAGGGCATCCGGGTGAACGCCATCTCCCCCGGCCCCCTGCAGACCCGCGCCGCCTCCGGCATCGGGCATTTCGACGAGCTGATCGACGAAGCCCGCTCCCGCGCGCCCATCCGCCGGCTGGTGACCATCGAGGAGGTGGGCGAGATGGCCGCCTATCTCGTCTCCGACTACTCGCGCTCGGTGATCGGCAACATCGCCTACATCGACGGCGGCTACCACGTGATGTCCTGAGGGAAAACCCGTGCAATACATCGAGAACAAGACCTACGAGGAGATGTCGGTGGGCGACAGCGCCGAGATCACCCGCACCCTCGGGCCGCGCGACATCGAGCTCTTCGCCGTGATGTCGGGCGACGTGAACCCCGCCCATGTCGACGCCGACTACGCGCGCGACGACATGTTCCACAAGGTGATCGCGCACGGCATGTGGGGCGGCGCGCTGATCTCGGCGGTGCTGGGCACCGAGCTGCCCGGCCCCGGCGCCATCTACCTCAACCAGTCGCTGAGCTTCCGCAAGCCCATCGGCCTCGGCGACACGGTGACCGTGCGGGTGACCGTGCGCGAGAAGAACGACGCGAAGAAGCGGGTGATCCTCGATTGCGAGGGGGTACTCGCCGACGGCTCCCTCGCCATCCGCGGCGAGGCGGAGGTGATCGCCCCCACCGAGAAGGTGCGCCGCCCGCGCACCACCCTGCCCGAGGTGCACCTGCACGAGCGCGGCGCGCGCTACGACCGGCTCATCGCCGCCACGGCCGAGCTCTCGCCCATTCCCACCGCCGTCACCCACCCCTGCGACGCGAATTCGCTCGAAGGCGCGGTGGACGCGCGCGAGAAGGGGCTGATCGAGCCCATCCTCGTGGGGCCGGAGGGCAAGATCCGTGCGGCGGCCGAGGCTGCGGGGGTCGACATCTCCGGGCTCGAGATCCTCGACGCGCCGCACAGCCATGCCGCCGCCAGTGCCTCCGTGGCGCTGGTGCGCGAGGGCCGGGCCCAGGCGCTGATGAAGGGCGCGCTGCACACCGACGAGATCATGTCCGCCGTGGTCGACCGCACCCGGGGCCTGCGCACCGAGCGGCGGATGAGCCATGTCTTCGCCCTCGACGTGCCCACCTACCCCAAGCCGCTCTTCATCACCGACGCCGCGATCAACATCTACCCCGACCTCGACACCAAGCGCGACATCGTGGCCAACGCCATCGACCTCGCCCATGCCCTCGGCATCGAACTGCCCAAGGTGGCGATCCTCTCGGCGGTCGAAACCATCTACCCCAAGATCGCCTCCACTCTCGATGCCGCGGCGTTGTGCAAGATGGCCGACCGCGGCCAGATCACCGGCGGGCTGCTCGACGGCCCGCTCGCCTTCGACAACGCCATCTCGAAGGCGGCGGCCGAGGCCAAGCACATCACCTCGCCCGTGGCGGGGGATGCCGACATCCTGGTGGCGCCCGATCTGGAAGCCGGCAACATGATCGCCAAGCAGCTCATGTATCTCGCCGGCGCCGAATCCGCCGGGCTGGTGCTGGGCGCGCGGGTGCCGATCATGCTCACCAGCCGGGCCGACGGGGCGCTGGCGCGCCTCGCCTCCGCCGCTCTCGCCCAGCTCTTCGTGCACCATCACCGGAGGGCGGCGGAATGAGCGACGCGGTCCTCGTCCTCAACGCCGGCTCCTCCTCGATCAAGTTCGCGCTGTTCTCGGCCGAGGGGCCGGCCGACACGCAGGCGCTGGTGAGCGGGCTGATCGAGCGCATCGGCGCGGGCGCGATGTACCGCTTCGGGCATGACCCCGTGGCCCCGGTGCCCGAGGGCCACGGCGACAGCCACGCCGGCGCCATGCACTGGCTGGTGGCCGCCCTCATGCAGCGCTTCGACGGCATAGAAATCATCGCCGGCGGGCACCGGGTGGTTCATGGCGGGGCCGAGTTCTCCGCCCCCGTGATCGTGACACCGGAGGTGCACGCGAAGCTCGCGGCCCTCAGCCCCCTCGCCCCCGCCCACCAGCCGCACAACCTCTCGGGTGTCGACGCGCTGGCCGCCGCCCTGCCGCACGTGCCGCAGGTGGCCTGTTTCGACACTGCCTTCCACCGCAGCCAGCCACGGCTGGCGCAGCTCTTCGCCATCCCCCGCGCGCTGTCGGACGAAGGCGTGCTGCGCTACGGCTTCCACGGCCTGTCCTACGAGTACATCGCCTCGGTGCTGCCGCAGTACATGGGCGCGCGGGCGCAGGGGCGCATCATCGCCGCCCATCTCGGCCATGGGGCGAGCATGTGCGCCTTCGAGAATGGCGCCAGCGTGGCCACCAGCATGGGGTTCACCGCGCTCGACGGGCTGATGATGGGCAAGCGCAGCGGCGAGATCGACCCCGGCGTGCTCCTCCACCTGATGCGCGACCGCGGCATGAGCGTGGCGGAGGTGGACGATCTGCTGTCAAACCGCTCCGGCCTGCTCGGCGTCTCGGGCGTGAGCCACGACATGCGCGACGTGCTCGCCAGCCCCGCGCCCGAGGCGGCCGAGGCGGTGGCGCTGTTCTGCTACCGGGCGGCACGCATGGCAGGCTCGCTCGCCGCGGCCCTCGGCGGGGTCGACGCCATCGTCTTCACCGCCGGCATCGGCGAGCACGCCCCCGAGATCCGCGCCCGGATCATGGACGGCTGCCGCTGGCTGGGCCTTGCGCCCGACACCACGGCAAACCTCGCCGGCGGCCCCCTCATCAGCGCCGACGGCAGCGCCGTGGCCGCCTACGTGATCCCGACGGACGAGGAACGGATGATCGCCCACCACACGACGACCGCACTCGGCCTGTGAACGCCCCGCCCGGCGTGTGATCACAGTCCCGAAGGGCAAGGCTGCCTTGAGCCGACGCGCGGTGGTGCATGACGCGGATGTGCGTGGGGTTTGTGATCACATCGGTGTGGGAGCTGGTGGGCGGACCCGATCGTCACACGAACCGGTGGCTATCAGGCGTTTCACCGATGTGATCACGATGCATTGCCACCACGCGGAGACCGGCTCACACCCTGACGCGGCACATCTGCCTCAACCACGGCTGTGATCACGGCGCGGAAGCATCCGATTGGTGATCCGCCTTGGCTTCAACGAAACTGCTGAGGCTCTGATGTGATCACAGCGTGCACGACACCGTGGGGAACAACACCCGAAACCGATGCACGTCTCAACGTTTTGGTACTCGTTGCGCAGCGCGGCCGGCCGGCGTGGTTCCCTTCATCCCAGGCACCGGGAACCGCCGCAATGACAGTTCGTGATCACAAACAGGGCGCGCTGCATGCCGCTTAGCCGAACCGGCGCCGCAATCGCTTCGTGATCACAACCCCTCCGGGTGCGCCCGGACCTATCCGGCACGCGGCATGAAGAAAGGCACGGCCCGCCCGTGCCATACGGCGCGGGGCGGGCCGGGGCGTCAGGTTGCGCCTTCGCCCCTCAGTCGCATTCGGGCACCGGCACGTTGAAGCCGTTCAGCGTCACCGACACGAGGCAGTAGAGGCCCACGAGGTAGATCAGCTCGTTCGCGCCGTGCTGGCCGAAGCTCTTCACCGCCATGTCGTAGGTGGGGCGCGGCAGGGTGCCGCCGGTCACGAGGGCGTGGGCCACGTCATAGGCCACCTCTTCCTCGGCCTCCAGCCCGGTGGGCTTCACGCCGGCGGAGAGGGTGGAGAGACGCTCCGCGCTCATGCCTTCCTTTATCGCCACGGCCGCATGGGCATAGATCTCGTAGCCCGCGTTGAAATGCGCACCGGTGACGAGGATGGCGATCTGCCTCGCGTTGTCGGGCAGCGTGGCCTCCATCGACATCGCCTTGGTCAGCTCCCAGATCGCGCCGCCGATGCGCGGCTCGTGAAGCCAGGGGTTCCACGGCCCCATCAGGGCACCGCTCTCGTGGATGGTCTCGAAGGCGTTGAACTTCTGGCCGATGCCCTCCTTCATGTCCGCGTAGAGCGGCTTCTGGGCCTCGGTGAGCTTGCTCGGGTCGATCAGGGGCAGGCGCATGCGGGGGTCTCCTCCGTCAGGGGTGCTGCACTGCAACAGACATGGGAAGCCTGCACGCGGCTGACAGGGGGGACAAGCCTATCCATTGGTATGGGCGGGCCGGCCGCCGGTCGAAGGCCCCGCGCGCGGGAGGGCGCGCGGGGTCGGGGACGGGCTCAGGCGGCCACGGCCTCGTCGGTGGGGCCGAAGAGCTCGTGATGGATGCGCGCGGGCGCCACGCCCGCCGCCTGCAGCCCGGTGATCAGCCCGCGCAGGAAGGGCTTCGGCCCGCAGAGGAAGACATCCGCCTCCCCCAGCGGGGTGTTCGCCGCCAGCCAGTCGACCGAGATGAAGCCCTCGGCGTCATGGCTCGCGCCCAGCACGTCCTGCGGGAGCGGCGCGCTGTAGAAGGTGGTGGCGCGGATGCGGCCGTGGCGGGCGGCGAGGCCGCGCACATGGCCGGCCATCGCGTGCACCGCGCTGTTGAGCGCGCCGTGCACGAAATGCGTCTCCAGCCCGGGATGCGCTTCGGCAATGGTCTCGGCCATCGCGATCATCGGGGTCACGCCCACGCCGCCGGAAAGCAGGATCACCGGGCGCTCCGGGCGCTCGGGCAGGAAGAAATCCCCCGCGGGCGGTGCGATGTCGAGCACGTCGCCCACCTCCACCCGGTCGTGCAGGTGGCGGGAGCCGCCCTGGCCCGCGGCCTCGCGCTTCACCGAGATGCGGTAGGTGCTGTCCGAGGGGGCGGAGGAGATCGAGTAGTTGCGCTTCGCGCCCTGCTGCTCGGGCATGTCGAAGCGCAGGGTGAGGTACTGGCCGGGGCGGTGGCGCACCACCGGGCCGCCGTCGGCCGGGCGCAGCACGAAGGAGGTGATGACCTCGCTCTCGGGCCGGCGCTCGGCCACCTCGAAGCGGCGCCAGCCGGTCCAGCCGCCCTCGAGGGCCAGCAGCTCGGCGCGCAGCACCTCCTCGCGCTCCATCAGCACCTCGGCGAGAAACCAGTAGGCCTCGCCCCAGGCGGCGAGGATCTCCGGCGTGGCGGCCGCGCCCAGCACCTCCTCGATGGCGCGGATGAGCGCGCGGGCCACGTAGGGGTAATGCTCGGGCAGGATGGAATAGCCGATGTGCTTGTGGGCGATGCGCTCCACCACCGGCCCCAGGGCCTGCGGGGTTTCGATGTGCCGGGCATAGGCGAGGATGGCGGCGGCCAGCGCGTTCACCTGCGCGCCGCTCTCCTGGTTGGAGTGGTTGAACAGGGCGCGGATATGCGCGTCCTCGAAGAGCTTCGCGTACATCGTGCGGGTGATGTCGCTGCCATGGGCGGCGATGGCGGGCACGGTGGCTTTCACCAGCGCGATGGTCTCGGGGCTCAGGGTCCGGGGCATGGGGTGTCTCCTGTGTGTGCGGACGAGGTGGGGATCAGGCTGCGGAGCCGGCCTCGGGGGCCGGGGCGGAATAGCGGAACACCGGCGGGCCGGGGCGCAGGCGGCCGATGCCGGCCTGCAGGCTCGCGGCGATGCGCGCGGCGCGCTCCTGCATCGCGGCGGCGACAGGGGCGGGCATGCGCTCCGCCGTCACTTCGGCCCAGAGGGCGAGCCAGCGCTCGAAGCGCGCCGGGGTCATGGCGGCGGCGTGGCGCATGTGCAGCGCCAGCGGGTTTCCCTTGTAGCGGCCGCTGGTGAGCATCACCGAAGACCAGAAATCGGCGAGGCGGCCGTGGTGGTCGTCCCAGTCGGTCACGGCGGCGGCGAAGACCGGCCCCAGCTCGGGGTCGGCACGGACACGGGCGTAGAAGGCCTCGATCAGCGGGCGGATCGCGGCGTCCTCGGGAAGGGCGTCACCGGTCATGGTGCATCTCCTTTACATGCATTTACAATGCATGTATTAAGAACATATAAGATGCACTGCAAATGCCTCTTTGTCGCACCCGCTGTTTCCGTCCCGCCCCGGCATGCTAAAAGGGCCGGGCCACAGCCCCCGAGGACCCCGCGCCGATGCCCTGCCCTGCCCGCACCCACACCGGAGCCGCGCCATGCAGCTGAGCCGCTACACCGATTACGCGGTGCGCGTGCTGGTGCATGTCGCGGTGCAGGAGGAGGGGAAGCTGTCGTCGATCGCGGAGATCGCGCAGGCCTATGGCATCTCGCGCAACCACCTGATGAAGATCGTGCAGGACCTGGGCCAGGCCGGCTTCGTGCAGACCGTGCGCGGCCGCAACGGCGGGCTGCGGCTGGGCCGCCCGGCGGAGGAGATCTCCATCGGGGCGCTCATCCGCCACACCGAGCAGGGCCCCGGGCTGGTGGATTGCTCGACCTGCCTGATCGCGCCGGCCTGCAGCCTGCCGCGCATGCTGCGCGAGGCGCTGCAGGCCTTCTACGCCGTGCTCGACGGCTACTCGCTGGCCGACGTGCTCGCCGGCCGGGCGCAATTGCGCGACATCTTCGCCGCCGCCGAGGCCCTGCCGCGCGGCGCCTGCGAGGGCGGCTGAGCCTCAGCCCGCCAGCACGGCCGCATAGGCGCCGGGGTCGACATTCCCGCCCGAGATCACCACCGCCGTGGCGCCCTGCGCCGCCGGGGCGCGGCCCTGCAGCAGGGCGGCGAGGGCCACCGCGCCGCCGGGCTCCACCACCAGTTTCAGCGTGCCGAAGGCAAAGCGCATGGCGGCGCGCACCTCCTCGTCGCTCACGCTCAGGCCGCCGGCGAGCAGGCGGCGGTTGATGGGGAAGGTGAGCGCACCGGGCATCGGCGCCAGCAGCGCGTCGCAGATCGAGCGCGCGCCGGGGACCACGGCCTCGGGCCGGCCGCTGGCGAGCGAGCGCGCGGTGTCATCGAAGCTCTCGGGCTCCACCGAGTAGACCGCCGTGCCGGGCGAGAGCGCGTGCACCGCCGTGGCGATGCCCGCCGTGAGCCCGCCGCCGCCGCAGCACACCAGCACCCGGCCGAGGGCGAGGCCCTGCGCGCCCGCCTGCTCGACGATCTCGATGCCGGCGGTGCCCTGGCCGGCGATCACGTGGGGGTCGTCGAACGACGGCACCAGCACGGCGCCGCGGGCCTCGGCAAGGGCGGTGGCGATGTCCTCGCGCGATTCCGTCTCGCGGTCGTAGAACACCACCTCGGCGCCGAGGGCGCGGGTGTTCTCCACCTTGATGCGCGGCGCGTCGGCCGGCATCACGATGGTGGCGGGCATGCCCAGCCGCGCCGCCGCCGCCGCCACGCCCTGCGCGTGGTTGCCCGAGGACCAGGCGACGACACCGCGCGGCCTGTCGCCCTCGGCGATGCGCGACAGCCGGTTGAACGCACCGCGAAACTTGAACGAGCCGGTGTGCTGCAGCGCCTCGACCTTCAGCAGCACCGGCCCGCCCGCCAGCGCATCGAGCGCCGCCGAGCGCAGCAGCGGCGTGCGCAGCGCGTGGCCCTTCAGGCGGGCGGCGGCCTCCTTCACGTCATCGAAGCTGATGCAGGGGGCGCTCTCCATCGCGTGGTCTCCGTATCGGGGGCTGGAAGCGCAGGCATAGCGCCGCCCCGGGCCGGCTGTACATACAGGATTTCCCTCACAGGGCCGCCGCGGGGGGCCGTGGCTGTGTCGAGGGGCGGGCTTGCCCGGCCGCCGGGCGGCGGGTTTGCGCGGTGGTGGGGGCGCAGGTCTGCGCGGCTGCGCCGGGGCGGGTTGTCCGGGATGCGGGCATCCCCGGCCAACCCGAGGTGCGGGAGGCCGGGGACGCGTTTGCGCGGGCGCAGCGGCGGGCAGCCGGGGCCTCAGCCCGCCGGCTCTTCCGCCAGCGCGTAGTTCACCGGCGTCGCGTGCCAGCCCTCGGCGCGTTTCTCCCAGAAGCGGGCGCGCAGGCGCTCGGAGATCGGGCCGGGGCGGTCATTGCGGAGGATCCGGCCGTCGATGCGGCTTGCCGGCATGATGCCGCCCGCGGTGGTGCAGGCGAAGATCTCGTCGGCGGCGCGGAACTCCTCCGCCGGGATGTCGCGCACCTCGCAGGCCAGCCCGGCCTCGGCGCAGAGCTCCATCACCGAGGCGCGGGTCACCCCCTCCAGCGCGCCGCGCGCCGGCGTGGCGACCACGCCGTCGGTGATGCAGAACACGTTGAAGCCGGCCCCCTCGGTCACGTTGCCCTGCCCGTCGAGCAGGATGGCGAAATCCGCACCCGCCGCCTGCGCCTCGAACATGCCCGCGGTGAGATCACCCCAGTGGAAGTTCTTCACCCTCGGGTCGAAGCTCTCGGGCGGGATGCGGCGCACCTGCGGGATCATCAGGTGCATGCCGCGGGCGAGCATCTCCTCGCTTGCCACCGACACCCAGGGCACGGCGTAGCAGGAGAGATAGGCGCGCCCTAAGGCCGGGTGGCGCAGGGCGCCCGGGGGCGGCGCGCCGCGCAGGCAGTCCATCGCCACATAGGCGTGGCGCAGGCCGGAGAGTGCGACCACCCGGTGCAGGATGGCGCGGATCTCGTCGTCGGTCTCGGGCGGGCGCAGGTGCAGCGCCTCCATCGAGCGGCGGAAACGGGCGATGTGATCGTCGAGCCGGAAGAAGGCGCCCTCCCACACCCCCACCACGTCATAGGTCACGTCGGAGCGGCGATAGCCCCAGTCGGTCACCGGGATGCGGGCCTCCCCCACCGGCATGTAGCGGCCGTCGAGAAAGGCGGCGCCGGCGGTCCAGGGCGCGGGGGGCCATGGGGCTTGTGTCTCGGGCGTGTCCTTCATCGGGGGGTCCTTTCCGGGCGGCTGCCGGGCCAGCCTGCCGCAAGCGCGCCGCCCGGTCGAGCGGGAATGCGCGGCGGCGGGGGCTGTCCTTTCCCGCGCCGTCGCCCTAGGCTGCGGCCGCCGGATCAGGCCGGCACTGCGAGGAGAGAGCGGGATGAAGGGCTACTGGCTTGTGCTCGGCGGCGAGGTGACCGACACGGAGGCACAGAAGATGTACGGCAGCCTCTGGGCGCCGATCGCGCAGCGCTACGGCGTGCGGGTGAACCCAGCCGAGGTGGAGGCCGCGCTGCTGGAGCGGCTGGGCACCACGCGGTTCATCGTGGTGGAATTCCCCAGCTACGAGCAGGCCCGCGCCTGCTACGACGACCCCGAATACGCCGAGGCGAAGGCCTGGGCGCTGAAATCGGCGAAGCGCGAGATCGTGCTGCTGCGCGGCGACCTCGGCTAAGGGGGGCACCGCCCCCCCGCTCGTGCGCGCTCGAGGATGAGCTGCGGCGCGCCGTCCCCGGTGCGCCGGGGCGAGCGGCCATCCGCCCCCACCGTGGCGCGGATGCGCCGGCGCAGGTTCGGGAAGCGCGCGCAGCGCACCGTGTCGACCGGGCTGTCGAGCGCCAGCTCCAGCCGGAAGGCGCTCTCGCCCGTGGCCGCCAGCGCCACGATCTCGCCGCAAAACGGCTGGCCGAGGTAGAGCCCCCGCACCCGCTGGTCCAGCCGGAAGGGGCCCGGCGCAACGGCCTGTGCGGCACTTTCGGCGCCACCCGTCCGGGCGTCCGCGAGCCGGGCGTGCAGGGTGTTCCAGTCCCGCGCGCCGTGCGGGCGGGCGAGAAGCTCGAGCGCCTGCGCATGCAAGACGGCGGTGCCCTGCGCCGCGAGGGCGGCGCAGGGCCTTCGCCGCGGCGGTGGTGAGCCCGCTCATGCCGGCACCCGGGCGGCCGGCCCGCCGGATCGGCCCGGAAGCGTGCCCCTGCCGGACATCGGCAAGGGCGGCGGGGGATTGTGGCGAATGGTGTCCGCGAGACGTCCACAGGTCACCGTTCACTCCTCCGGAGCGCAGTCCGGCTGCGGTCGGGGGGCCTGCATTGCCCACCGCCGAAATGCGTCCGGGGTGAGGATGGGGGGGCGCGCGTTCCGGGCTTCACCGTGACTTTCGTCCGCAGGCGGCAGGTGCCGGAGACCTGTCGGGGCTTCAGCGCCGGGGCGGGCGGCGTGTCAATGGCCCCCTCCTCCCTGCCCCGCGCGGCTTGCATGTGGCGCGGATCGGGGATATCTGGCCGCGCAACCGGTCGCAGCCTACCCGGTCATCAAAACAAGGGTTCACATCATGAAGACTGCTGTCGTCTGCTCTGGCGGACTCGATTCCGTATCGCTCGCCCATGTCGAGGCGGCCGCGGGCCGGCTTTCCCGGCTCATCTCGTTCAACTACGGCCAGCGCCATGCCAAGGAGCTCGATTTCGCCGCCGCCGCTGCCCGGCGGCTCTCGGTGCCGCATGCGGTGATCGACATGCGCGGCATCGGCGCGGCGCTCACCGGCTCCGCCCTCACCGATGACATCGACGTGCCCGACGGCCATTACGCCGAGGAGACGATGCGCATAACCGTGGTGCCCAACCGCAACGCCATCATGCTCGCCATCGCCTTCGGCGTGGCGGCGGCGGCGGGGGATGACGCGGTCGCCACCGCCGTGCATGGCGGCGACCATTTCATCTACCCCGACTGCCGGCCCGCCTTCACCGAGGCCTTCGCCCGCATGCAGGCCGCCGCGCTCGACGGCTACGCCGAGATCGCCCTGCACACGCCCTTCGTGCACCGCACCAAGGCCGATATCGTCACCGAGGGCGCCCGCGCCGGCACCCCCTTCGCCGAGACCTGGTCGTGCTACAAGGGCGGCGCGCGGCATTGCGGGCGTTGCGGCACCTGCGTGGAGCGTCGCGAGGCCTTCCACCTCGCCGGCGTCGCGGACCCCACCGCCTACGACGACCCGGACTACTGGGCCGAGGCCGTGGCCGCGCGGGAGGGACGCTGATGTACCGCGTCTCGAAGGAGTTCCACTTCTCCGCCTCCCACCGGCTCGCCCACCTGCCCGACGACCACCAGTGCGCCCGGCTGCACGGGCACAACTACATCGTGGTCGTCGAGCTCGCCGCCCGAGAGCTCAACGCCGACGGTTTCGTGCGCGACTACCACGACCTCGCCCCGCTCAAGACCTATCTCGACGAGCGCTTCGACCACCGCCATCTCAACGACGTGCTGAATGTGCCCTCCACCGCCGAGAACCTCTCGCGCCACCTCTACGACTGGTGCGCCGCCCGCTGGCCCGAGACCACCGCGGTGAGGGTCTCCGAGACGCCCAAGACCTGGGCCGAGTACCGGCCGTGAGCCGGCACGAGGGCCCGGCCGCGCCCCTGCGCATCGCCGAGATCTTCGGCCCCACGATCCAGGGCGAGGGCGTGCTGATCGGCGAGGCCACGGTCTTCGTGCGCGCCGGCGGCTGCGACTACCGCTGCAGCTGGTGCGACAGCCTGCACGCGGTCGACAGCGTCCATCGCTACACATGGGCGCGGATGGAGAGCGCGGCGGTCTGGGCCGAGGTGAAGCGCCTCTCCGGCGGCCGCCCGCTCACCGTCTCGCTCTCGGGCGGCAACCCGGCGCTCCAGGATTTCGGGCCGCTCATCGGGCTCGGCCGGGCGGAGGGCTACCGTTTCGCCTGCGAAACGCAGGGCTCGGTGGCCCGGCCCTGGTTCGGCGCGCTCGACACGCTGGTGCTCTCGCCGAAACCGCCCTCCAGCGGTGAACGAGTGGACTGGGAGGCCTTCGCCGCCTGTGTCGCGGCCGGCGCGGGGGGGGCCCGCACGGTGATGAAGATCGTGATCTTCGACGAGGCCGACCTCGCCTGGGCGCGCGAGGCCGCCGCCCGCCACCCCGGGCTGCCCCTGTTCCTGCAGCCCGGGAACCCGGAAACCGACCCCGAAACGCCGGTCGACCCCCAGTCCCTCGCCGACCGCATGCTCTGGCTGGTCGAGCGCACCGCCGGCGCCGGCTGGTTCGCACCGCGCATCCTGCCCCAGCTCCACGTGCTGATCTGGGGCAACCGCCGGGGCGTGTGACCCCCGGCGTGTCCTCAAGGATCCGCGCGGGGCCGGGCGCCGGCCGGCAGCGCCGGCCCTCGGCCGAAGGGGGCTCGATGCCCCCGAGGGCGAGGGGCCCGTGCCGGGCGCAACGGGGAGGGCCGGCGGACGCGCGGACATGGGCCGTCGCCCCGGCTGTCCCGGGCCGGAAGGAGCTCTTCGCGCGTCCGGGCCGGGGCATGGGGGCCCGGATGGCAGCGGCGTTCCTCATCCGCCGGAGCAAGGGCTGGCGCCTGCAGGCCGGGAAACGGAGCGCCCGGCCGTCGGGGAGACGGCCGGGCGCGTGCGCTGAGGCTCGGGTTCCGGCTCAGGCGGCGTAGTCGATCACCACCCGGCCCTCGATGTCGCCGTGGTGCATCTTCGCGAAGATGTCGTTGATGTTCTCCAGCCGGTCGGTGCGCACGGTGGCCTTCACCTTGCCGGCGCCGGCGAAGTCCAGCGCCTCCTGCAGGTCGAGCCGGGTGCCCACGATCGAGCCGCGCACCGTCACGCCGTTGAGCACCGTGTCGAAGATCGGCAGCGGGAAGTCACCCGGCGGCAACCCGTTGAGCGACACCGTGCCGCCGCGCCCCACCATGCCGAGCGCCTGCTCGAAGGCCTTGGGCGAGACGGCCGTCACCAGCACGCCCTGCGCGCCGCCGATCTCCTTCTTCACGAAGGCGGCGGGGTCGGCCTTCAGCGCGTTCACCGAAAGGCTCGCGCCCAGCCGCTCGGCGAGGGCGAGCTTGCCGTCGTCGATGTCGACCGCGATCACGTTCAGCCCCATCGCCTTCGCGTATTGCACCGCGAGATGGCCCAGGCCGCCGACGCCCGAGATCACCACCCAGTCCCCCGGCTTCGTGTCCGTCACCTTCAGGCCCTTGTAGACCGTGACACCGGCGCAGAGGATGGGGGCGATATCGGTGAAGCCCACGTTGTCGGGCAGATGGCCGACGTAGTTCGGGTCGGCCAGCACGTATTCGGCGAAGCTGCCGTTCACCGAGTAGCCGGTGTTCTGCTGCTGCTCGCACAGCGTCTCCCAGCCGCCCAGGCAGTGCTTGCAATGCCCGCAGGCGGTGTAGAGCCAGGGCACGCCCACCCGGTCGCCCTCGCGCACATGGGTGACACCCTGGCCCACGGCCACCACGTGGCCCACGCCCTCGTGGCCGGGGATGAAGGGCGGCTTCGGCTTCACCGGCCAGTCGCCTTCGGCTGCGTGCAGGTCGGTGTGGCACACGCCGGTGGCGGCCATCTTCACAAGGATGGTGCCGGGGCCCACCTGCGGCACCTTCGCCTCCTCGATCACCAGCGGCTTGCCGAAGTCGCGGACAACTGCCGCCTTCATGGTCTTTTCCATCGGATCTCTCCTGTTCCTGTCTCTCTGCCGGGGCCGCGCGCCGGGGCCCCTCCCCGGCGCGCGGCAGGGCCGGCTCAGAACGGCGCGTCGATGTCGACGACGTCGATGAGCTTGTGGTTCACGAATTCCTTGAGCCCGAGGCCCAGCAGCTCGCGCCCGTAGCCCGAGCGGCGGATGCCGCCGAAGGGCAGGTCGGCCTTCACCATGGTGGGATGGTTCACGAACACCATGCCGGTGGAGATCCGCGCCGCCACCTCGCGGCCGTGGGCGGGGTCGGAGGTGAAGACCGAGCCGCCGAGACCGAAGGGCGAGTCGTTGGCGATGCGCACCGCGTCGGCCTCGTCCTTCGCGCGGAACAGCATCGAGACGGGCCCGAAGAACTCCTGGTAGTAGGCCGGGTTGTCCTCGCCCACATCGGTGAGGATGGTGGGCTGCACGAAGGCGCCGCGGTTGGGCACCGGGGCGCCGACCTCGGTCGCGGTGGCACCGGCGGCCACGGCGGCGGCGATCTTCTGCTTCACCTCGTCCGCGGCCCCCTGCGAGGAGAGCGGCGCGAGCGTGGTGTCGGGGTCGAACGGATCCCCCGCCTTCAGCGCGGCCACGCCTTCGGTGTAGCGCTCGAGGAAGGCGTCGAACACCTCGTCCACCACGATCATCCGCTTGGAGGAGACACAGACCTGCCCGCCGTTCCAGTGGCGGCCGAACACCGCCCATTTCACCGTCTTCTCCAGGTCGGCATCGGCGAGCACCACGAAGGCATCGGCGCCGCCGAGCTCCATGGTGGATTTCTTCAGCGCCCGGCCGGCGATGGCCGCCACCTCGGCGCCCGCCCCCTCCGAGCCGGTGAGGGCCACGCCCTGCACCCGGGGGTCCTCCAGGATCATCCGGATCTGCTCGCGCGTGGCGTAGAGGTTGCGGAAGGCGCCCTCGGGCAGGCCGGCGCGGCGCATCAGGTCGTCGAAGGCAGCGGCGCTCTGCGGCACGTTGGAGGCGTGCTTGAGCAGCATCGTGTTGCCGGCCGAGAGCTGCGGCGCGATGATCCGGGCGATCTGGTAATAGGGGAAGTTCCAGGGCTCGATGCACAGCAGCACGCCCAGCGGCTCGTGCACCAGCACCGCCTCGCCCTCGGCGGGGTCATCGACCGGCAGCGGCTCGGGGGCCAGCAGGCGCTCGGCGTGTTTCGCGTAATACTCGAAGATGCGGGCGGAGAGCTCCACCTCGGCATGCGCCTCGGCGAGCAGCTTGCCCATCTCGGTGGTGAGGCGGCGGGCGAAGGCATCGGCCTCGGCGCGCAGGATGTCGGCGGCCTTCTGCATCACCGCGGCGCGGGTGGCAAAGCCGGTCTCGCGCCAGGCGAGGAAGCTCTCATGCGCCGCGGCGATGGCGGCCTGCACCTCGGCGTCGGTGGCATCGGGGAAGGTCTTCAGGACCTCGCCCGTGAAGGGGTAGGTAGTTGCGTAGCCCACGACGGGTTCCTTTCACGTTCAGCATCCGCAAGGCGGCGACGGGCCCGGCACCCGCCGTATCGCCGGAGCGGGGCGCGCCCGGATGCGATCCGGGAGCTCCCGCCCGGCGGCCCTTCCCCCCGGGAAGGAACCGCCGACGCCCCGCCACCTGTCGCGCGGGCCTGCCGTCCGCCGGCCGGGCCGGGGTGTTCGGGGCGTCCGGAGCAAAGGTTAACCAGCCGGTGGGGAAAGGAACTTGATTTGAATCATGCTTCCGGAGGTTCCTGAACACGCCCGCGTGAAAAGGCTGGCGTGGCGTCATTTTTAGTGTACCATCCGTACAGTAAATAGGAGCGCCCCGCCGGGCGCCCCGTCGCCGGAGGCTCCGATGACCGTCTCGCAGTTCCATTTCCTCAACCGCGTGGTCTTCGGGCCCGGGGCGGCCGAAACCCTGGGCGAAGAGCTCACCGCCGCCGGCATCCGCCGGCCGCTGCTGGTGAGCGACGAAGGGCTCGTGGCCGCCGGGCTCGTCGCGCGGCTGCGCGGGCTGATGCCGGCGCCTGCGGCGGAGTTCCTCGCCGTGCCGGCCAACCCCACGGAGGCGGCGGTGGCGCAGGCGCGCGCCCTCTGCCTCGAGGCGGGCTGCGACGGCATCGTGGCGCTCGGCGGCGGCTCGCCGATCGACTTCGCCAAGGCGGTGGCGCTGAGCGCCACCCACCCGGGCCCGCTGGGCGATTACGCCGCCATCCGCGGCGGTGCCGCGCGCATCGGGCCCTGCCTGCCGGTGATCGTGCTGCCCACCACGGCGGGCACCGGCTCGGAGGTGGGGCGCGGCGCGCTGATCACGCTCGAGACCGGGGAGAAGCTCGTCATCGCCTCGCCGCACCTGCTGCCGGTGGTGGCCCTCTGCGACCCCGGGCTCACCCTCGGCCTGCCGCCCGGCCTTACCGCCGCCACCGGGGTGGACGCGCTGAGCCATTGCATCGAGGCCTGGCTCTCGCCGCGCTGGAACCCGCCGGTGGATGCCATCGTGCTCGACGGGCTGCGCCGCGGCTGGGCCGCCCTGCCCCGCGCCGTCGCGGCCCCCGACGACATCGACGCCCGCGCCGGGATGATGATGGTCTCCATCGAGGGCGGCCTGGGCTTCCAGAAGGGCCTCGGCGCGGTGCATGCGCTGAGCCACCCGCTGGGCGCGCTGCCCGGGCTCTCGCTGCATCACGGCAGCTGCAACGCCGCGGTGATGCCCGCGGTGCTGCGCTTCAACCGCCCCGCGGCGCAGGCGCGGCTGGAGGCGCTGGAGGAGGCGCTGGCCCTGCCCGCCGGCACCACGCTCGCCGACGCGCTGGAGGGGCTGAACGCCCGGCTCGGCCTGCCCTGCTCGCTGCGCGAGATGGGGGTGCGGGCGGAGATGATCCCCGGGCTCACCGTCGGCGCCCTCGCCGACCATTCCCGCCCCACAAACCCCCGCCCCCTGGGCGAGGCCGAGATCACCGCCCTCTACACGGAGCTCGTCGCATGACCGCCCCCCGCCTGTTCCGCGCCGGCGACGTTACCCTGGGCTGCGGCACCGTCTACCCGGACATGGTGCTGGCCTACCAGACCTACGGCACGCTCAACGCCGCGCGCGACAATGCCATCCTCTACCCCACCTCCTTCGGCGCGCAGCACAGCGACATCGCGTGGCTGGTGCAGCCCGGCGGCGCGCTCGACCCCGAGCGGTATTTCATCGTGATCGCGGACCTGTTCGGCAACGGGCTCTCCGCCTCGCCGTCGAACGCCGGGGCGCGCTTCGCGGGGGCCTACCCGTTCGTGAGCTACCATGACGCGGTGGCGGTGCAGCACCGGCTGCTCACCGAGGAGCTGGGGCTGGAGCGGCTCGCCCTCGTCTACGGCTGGTCGATGGGCGGCATGCAGGCCTATCACTGGGCGAGCCTCTACCCCGGGATGGTCGAGCGCATCGCCGTGGTCTGCGGCAGCGCGCGCTGCGCGCCCTACAACGCGGTGTTCCTGGAAAGCGTGCGCGCGGCGCTCACCACCGACCCCGCCTTCGACGGCACCCGCTTCACCGCCCGGCCCGCCGCCGGCCTGCGCGCCATGGGCCGGGTCTATGCCGGCTGGGCGATGTCGCACGGCTTCTACCGGAACGAGCTGTGGCGCGAGGGCGGCTTCACCTCGCTCGAGGACTATCTCTCCCGCTCCTGGGATACGGCCTTCGCCCACCGCGACGCGAACGACCTGCTCGCCCAGCTCGCCACCTGGCAGCGCGGCGACATCAGCGCCTCGCCCCGCTGGGGAGGAGACTTCGCCGCCGCCATGGCCGCCATCCGCGCCCATGTGCTGCTGATGCCGGGCGAGACCGACGCCTATTTCCAGCGCCGCGACAGCGAGGACGAGGTGCCGCTCCTCACCGGGGCCGCCTCCGTATCGCTGCGCCCGATCCCCTCGCTGCACGGCCACCGCGCCGGCAACCCGATCCGCATTCCGGCGGACCGGGCCTTCCTCAACGACACCGTCTCCGCCTTCCTGCGCGGCTGACCGAAGGAGCGCCCGCCGATGACCCGCCCCGATCCCGCACTCAGTGCCCCCCTCAGTGCGGCCGAAGTGCGCGCCTTCTCGGAGCGCCGCCCCGGCCCCGGCCTCGTCCGCGCCGCCTCCCATTTCGGCGCCATCCTCGCCACCGGCGCGCTGATCTGGTGGGTGTCGGGGCGCTACGGCCTGCTCCTCGCCCTGCCGCTGATGCTGCTGCAGGGCTTCTTCATCGCCTTCCTGTTCATGGCGCTGCACGAGGCGGCGCATCGCACGGTGTTCACCTCGCGCCGGGCGAACCTCGCCCTCGGGCATCTCTCGGGCTTCCTGATCGTGTTTCCCTACGAGTACTACCAGCTCTTCCACTGGGACCATCACCGCTACACCCAGGACCCCGAGCGCGACCCCGAGCTGGTCTCCGCCAGCATCCCGCGCTCCGACACCCGGCTCGCCATCGCCTACACCGGCATCGTGCAGCTGGTGAACCGCATCCGCCTGCACCTGCGCCACGCGCTCACGGGGCGGGTGCGCGCGCCCTGGGTGCCGGAGAAGAAGCGCGGCCGGGTGGTGGCCGAGGTGCGGCTCTACATGGCGGGGTATCTCGCGCTGATCGCGGGGTCGGTGGCGTTCGGCTCGGGCCTGCTGCTTTGGGTGTGGGCGGTGCCGCTGGTGCTGGGGCAGCTCTTCCTGCGCCCCTATCTCTATGCCGAGCACACCGGCTGCGAGCACACGCGCAGCGCCTACGAGAACACCCGCACCACCTACACGGCGGCACTCGTGCGCTGGTTTGCCTGGAATATGCCCTATCACGTGGAGCACCACGCCTACCCCTCGGTGCCCTTCCACGCCCTGCCAGCGCTCAACACGGTGATCTCGGGGCGCATCCGCCACCCCGGCCGGGGCTACCGCGCCGTGACCCGCCAGACCTGGGCCTGGTTCCGCGCCGCGCGCGGCGGCCGGGCCTGAGCGGGCGCGGCGGCCGGGAGCGCGCACGCAGCGCCACTCCCGCTCTCCGCCAGGCACGAAGGGCCGCGCCCGACCCTGGGTGGGCGCGAGCCACGCCTGTGGTCAGCGGTTTATCGTGAAAGCCCCGGACCGGGGTTGTGCGGCTGGAGACATCGCCATCGCGCCCTCCCGGGGGGAGGGTCGGGCGCGGCCCGGGCTGGTCGCCCGGGCGAGAGGGCTGAGCCGGGTGCGCAAGACGGTGATGGCCGTGATGCCCCTGCCGTGCCTGCGGCAGCGATGAGCGGGGGCTCATGCCCGGTTGTCCCGGCGGCGCCAGAGCGGGGCGCACCGGACCCTTCCCCGACACTCAACCCGACCTCTGCCAGGCACGAAGGGCCGCGCCCGACCCCGGGTGGGCGCCGCTCCGCCTGTGGTCAGCGGTTTATCCCGAAAGCCCGGACGCGGGCTGAACGGCCGGTAACATCGCCATCGCGCCCTCCCATGGAGAGGGTCGGGCGCGGCCCGGGCTGGTCGCCCGGGCGGAAGGCCCGAGCCGGCTGCGCAAGACGGTGACAGTTATGGTGCCCATGCCCTGCCCGCGGTTGGGGGGGCGCGTCGGGGCCCCTGCCCGGTTGCCGCGCGGTGCCGGAGCGGGGGGCCCTGCCCGCTACTTCCCCTTCGCCTCCCCGGGGCAGAGCACGGCGCGCACGAGGGTGCGGGCCCGCTCGGGCTCAGGGCGACGGAAGCCGAAGGCATGCTGGTAGAAGAGCGTGCCGTAGATCTGGTCGTAGAGCTCCTCGGCGGGGCGCTGCGCGGTCACCTCGCCCGCCGCCTGCCCGGCCGCGATCACCGCCGAGATCGCCGCGCGGCGCGGCCCGAGGTAGCGCTCGGAGAACAGCTCCGCCGAGCCCCTGCGCGCCACGCAATCGGCCACCACCGCGAGCTGCACGCGGCCGAACTCGCCGGCCAGCGCCTCGGCGTAGCGGGCGGCATGGCTCTCCAGCGTGGCGAGCGGCGCGCCCTCGCCGGGCAGTTCCAGCAGCTCCGCCGCCTCCCCGAGGAAGGCGTCGATCAGCAGCTCCTCGCGCGAGGGCCACCACTTGTAGATGGTCATCTTCGACACCCGGCCGCGCCGGGCCACCGCCTCGATGCTGGTGGCGGCCAGCCCCTCCCCGGCCATCATTCGGTAGGCGGTGCGCAGGATCGCGCGCTGCGTGGCCACCGAGCGCGGACGCCCCCGGCGCGCAGGCGCCTCCGCCGGACGCGCCGCGGGGTCGGGATGCTCTGGGCCGCTGGGCACGGGCGACTGCTCCTCTCCGGCTCGGGTCTGCTTCCCGGGGTATAGCGCGCCGAACGCCCCCTTGCACGCCCCGGCGACGCTCTCCCGGCGCCCGGGCATTCCCGGGGCGCCCACGGTGGGACTCGCCATCTCCGCCGCTTGTCGCCCCCGGCCCTTGCCGAACGGGCAGGAACCCCTGCGCATCCGCGAAACCGTGCGGCCGAACGACAACCGCAGGGGCTGACCGCACCCGGCCGCGCGGAACGCGCGCGCCGGGTGCTCTCCCGGTCAGTCCTTGCGCTTCATCGCCTTCGAGAGCGCGGCACCGAGCGCGCCCATGCCGTCGGAGCCCGATCCGGGGCCGGATCCGGGCTTCGGGCCGTTGCCGCGCGGCGGGCGGCCGCCCCCGGGGGCCGGGCGGCCCTGCGCGGGGCGGCCACCGGGGGCGCGGGGCTCGGCCGCCTCCTTGCGCATGCTCAGGCCGATGCGCTTGCGGGCGGGGTCGACCTCGGTCACGCGCACCTTCACCACGTCACCGGCCTTCACCACCTCGTGGGGGTCCTTCACGAACCTGTCGGCGAGCTGGCTGATGTGGACGAGCCCGTCCTGGTGCACGCCGATGTCGACGAAGGCGCCGAAGGCGGCGACATTGGTCACCGTGCCCTCGAGCAGCATGCCCGGGCGCAGGTCGGCCATGGTCTCGATCCCGTCGGCGAAGCTCGCGGTGCGGAACTCGGGGCGCGGGTCACGCCCCGGCTTCTCCAGCTCGGAGAGGATGTCGCGCACCGTGGGCAGGCCGAAGGTCTCGTCGGCGAAACGCTCGGGCTGCAGGCCCTTCAGCGCGCCGGCATGGCCCATGATCTGGCGGATGTCGCGCCCGCAGGCGGCCACGATGCGCCGCGCGAGGCCGTAGGCCTCGGGGTGGACGGAGGAGGCGTCGAGCGGCTCCGCCCCGTCGCGGATGCGCAGGAAACCGGCACTCTGCTCGAAGGCCTTCGGCCCGAGGCCGGCCACCTTCATCAGCGCCTTGCGGGTGGCGAAGGCGCCCTGCGCGTCGCGGTGCGAAACGATGGCCTGCGCGAGCGAGGGGCCGAGCCCCGCCACCCGCGCCAGCAGGGGCGCGGAGGCCATGTTGAGGTCCACACCCACGGCGTTCACCGCGTCCTCCACCACGGCGTCGAGCGCCTTGGTGAGGCGGCGCTGGTCGACGTCGTGCTGGTATTGCCCGACGCCGATGGACTGGGGCTCGATCTTCACCAGCTCGGCCAGCGGGTCCTGCAGGCGGCGGGCGATGGAGACCGCGCCGCGCAGCGAGACATCCACGTCCGGAAACTCCTTCGCCGCGAGCTCGGAGGCGGAGTAGACCGAGGCGCCGGCCTCGGAAACGATCACCTTCGTGGGCCGCGCGGCGCCCTCGGGCAGCGCCTTCAGCACCTCGGCCACCAGCCGCTCGGTCTCGCGGCTGGCGGTGCCGTTGCCGATGGCCACGAGCTCGATGCCGTGGCGGCGGATGAGCAGCTTCAGCGTCTCCTCCGCGCCGCGCAGGTCGTTCTTCGGCTGGAACGGGTAGAGGGTGGCGGTCTCGACCAGCTTGCCGGTGGCGTCGACCACCGCGGCCTTCACCCCGGTGCGGATGCCGGGGTCGAGGCCCAGCGTGGGGCGCGCGCCGGCGGGGGCGGCGAGCAGCAGGTCCTTCAGGTTGCGGGCGAAAACCTCGATCGCCTCCTCATGCGCGCGGCGGCGCAGCTCGGTCATCAGGTCGAGATACATCGACAGCGAGAGCTTCACCCGCCAGGTCCAGGCGGCGGCCTCGCGCAGCCAGGTGTCGCCCGGGCCGGTGCCGGTGATGCCGATCTCGGAGGCCACGATCCCCTCGGCCCGGGCCACGCCGGCCTCCGGCTCGGGCGCGATGGCCACGGTCACCACCTCCTCCTTCGCGGCGCGCAGGATGGCGAGCGCGCGGTGCGAGGGGATGCCGGACCATTTCTCGCGGTGGTCGAAATAGTCGGAGAACTTGGCGCCCGCCTCCTCCTTGCCGGGGGTGACGCGGGCGGTGATCTCGGCCTCGGCGCGCATGAACTCGCGCAGCCGGCCCAGCAGGGCGGCGTTCTCGCTCAGTTCCTCGATGAGGATCTGCCGCGCGCCCTCCAGCGCCTCCTTCACGCCCGGCACCGCCTCGCCGAGGTAGCCCGCGGCGAGCGCCTGCGGGTCGGCGCCGCGCTGCGCGAGGATGGCGCGCAGCAGCGGCTCGAGCCCGTTCTCCCGCGCGATCATCGCCTTGGTGCGGCGCTTGGGGCGGAAGGGGAGGTAGATGTCCTCGAGCCCGGCCTTGGTCTCGGCGGTGGCGATGGCGCGGGCCAGCGCGTCGGTGAGCTTGCCCTGCTCGGTGATCGACTGGAGGATGGTGGCGCGCCGCGCCTCCATCTCGCGCAGGTAGGAGAGCCGGTCTGCGAGGGTGCGCAGCTGGGTGTCGTCGAGCCCGCCGGTGGCTTCCTTGCGGTAGCGGGCGACGAAGGGCACGGTGGCGCCGCCGTCGAGCAGCGCCACGGTGGCGGCCACCTGGCCGGGCTTCGCGCCGATCTCGGCGGCGATGTTTCGGGTGATGCGGTCTGCGACAGCGTCCAAGGCAAGCTCCTCCGGGTGGCAGGGGCGCCTTGATACAGGCCCCGGGCCGGGCCGCCAAGGGCGGGATGGGGGCATGCGGCCTGGCGCGCGGGCGGCGCGCCCGGGCACGCCCGCGGCCGCAGGGGTACCGGGGCGCAGGCGGACCCAGGGGCCGGCGCGGCTTTGGCCCTCCGCGCGGGGGGCGGGCCAGGGCTCGTCCCTCGACGGGCGCCGCGGGCCGCGCTCCGCCCTGCCCGGCCCCGGCGCGCGGAGCGGAAAAGCGGAAGCGGCCGGCACGGGGCCGACCGCTTCCTCGTGCTGGCGGGGAGGGTCAGACGAAGATGAAATCATCCTCCAGCACCACCCAGCCCACGGCCTCGGCCCGGTGCCAGACCTCGGCATCGGCAGAGGTTTCCTCGGCCACGTAGAGCGACAGGCCCTCCGGCCCGCGCGCCGTGGCGCGCAGGTTCGCGGTGTCGGTGCCCGCGACGGTCTGCAGCCAGGCCATCGTGTCCACCTCCGCGCCGAACCCGGCCGGGAAGTCGATGTCACCGCCCAGGTGAGTGACCGCGCCCTCGGCCCGACCGGCGGCCATGTCGCCGAAATCGCCCGTGGAGATGGCGATCCAGTCGAAGCGCTCGCCGACATGCGCGCCGTCGGCCGCCTCCTCCTCCTGGAAGGTGAAGCGGAAGCGGTCGGCGTTCACGCCGGTCACCCGGCTCACCAGCGCCCCGGAGCCGTTGGCCGAGGCCGCCTGCCCGGCCACCACCGGCGCACCGGCGAAATCGGCCTGGAAGGTCACGGTCTGGTAGGAGGTCTGGCCGGTCGTCGACCCCGCCTCGATCACCGCGCCGTTGGCGAGCTGGTGCACGCCCTGCTCCACCGCCATCCAGCTCACCGTCTCCAGCCCGTGCACGCCGTCCTGGTAGTCCCACTCGTCGATCTGGAACTCGAAGCCGGTGTCGCTGACGTTGCGCACCCGCACCGTCGCCGGGTCACCGTCATTCGAGGTGAGCGGGCCCATCACCACCGAGGGCGCGTCGAGCGCCTGCGAGAAGCTGACGGAGAACCACTGGTCCGGCCCGGTCTGCGCGACGCTCACCGTGCCGGAGAGGCCGATCACGTCCTCCGGCTCCGGCTCGGCCTGCTCCAGCGTGAAGCTGCGCATGTCGAGCAGGTAGCCGTTGGAGGCAGGGGTGCCGCCGAAGGTGAAGCGCAGGGTCTGCACGCCCTCGGCGAGGGTGAGCTCGACCGGCGCCGTATCGGCAAACTCGGTGCCGGAGAAGGAGGTGTTCCCCGCCCCGTTCGCATCGGGCAGCGAGACGGTGGCAAGCACCGTGCCCGTGTCGGTCGACACCGTCACGGTGTTGCCGCCGATCGGGGTCTTGGCGCTGAGCGACAGGGTGTAGGTGCCGGCCTCCGGCGCGTCGATGGTGTATTCCACCCACTCGCCGGCCTGCGTGTAGCCGATGTCGGCCTGGGCGCCGACGAGGTCGACATCGGTGTTCGCCCGCACCCCGCCGTTGCCGGGGTTGCCGGCGGTCGCGTCGTTCCAGGAAATGCCCTGGCCGCCGCTGTCGAAGTTGGTGGCATCGACCGTGAGCACCCCGCCGGAGAAGCCCGGCGCCGCCGGCCCCGGGAAGGGCGCCTGCAGGTCCGGCTCCGGCTCGGGCTCGGCCACCGAGAGGGTGAAGGCCGACTGCGCCTGCAGCGATCCGTCGGAGGCGGTCACGGTCACCGTGAAGTCGCCGCTCTCGGTGGGCATGCCGGTGATGAGGCCGGCGGCCGAGATCGACAGCCCGTCCGGCAGGCCGGAGGCGGTGAAGGTGAGGGCGTCGCCATCGGGGTCGGAGAAGGCGGTGGCGGCGTTGAAGGCGAAGGCTTCGTCCTCCTCCGCGTCCTGGCCGGCGATCACGCCGGCCACCGGCGCCTGGTTGGGCTCACCCACGGGCGTGAGGGTGAAGGAGCGGAAGTCCTGGCTGCCGCCGGAGAAGGTGACGCGCAGCACCTGCTCGCCCGCCTCCAGCGCCAGCCCCTCCGCCGAGCGGGTGAGGAAGGTGGTGTAGGCGCCGGTGTTCGCGTTCGCGATCGGGCCGGTGGAGGCATAGGGCGTGTCCTCGCCCGGGCGGTAGACCGCGACGGTCACCGAGCGGTTGTTGCCCACGGTGGACATCAGCAGGTCGAGGTCGAAGAGTCCGGCCGAGGCCACGTCCACCGTGTATTCCAGCCACTCGCCGGTCTGGATGTAGCCCACGTCGCCGAGCGTGGTGATCTCCACGTCCGAGCCGGTGCGCCCGCCGGTGGTGCCGCCCTGCAGGCCGGCCTGGTCGTTGTAGGCCACGCCCTGGCCGCCGTCGTCGTAGTTGACCGCGAGGATGGTGAGCGGCGCGCCGGCGAGGTCGGGCGCATCGGGGCCCGGGAAGGGCGACTGGCCGTCATCCACCTCGCCCGCCGCCACGCTGAGCGTGAAAGAGGTGCTGGCACTGGCGATGCCGTCGGAGGCGGTGACGGTGATGGCGAAGTCACCCGGGTCGGCAGGCGTGCCGGTGATCAGGCCGGCGGCGGAGATCGACAGCCCGTCCGGCAGGCCGGAGGCGGTGAAGGTGAGGGTGTCGCCGTCCGCGTCGGAGAAGGCGGTGGCGGCGTTGAAGCTGAAGGCTTCGTCCTCCTCCGCCTCCTGGCCCGCGATCACGCCTGCCACCGGGGCCTGGTTGGGCTCACCCACCGGGGTGAGGGTGAAGGAGCGGAAATCCTGGCTGCCGCCGGAGAAGGTGACGCGCATCACCTGCTCGCCGGCCTCCAGCCCGATGCCCTCGGCCGAGCGGTCGACGAAGGTGGTGTAGCTGCCCGAGCTCGGGTTCGCCACCGGGCCGGTGGAGGCGTAGGGCGTGTCCTCGCCGGCACGGTAGAAGGCCACCGTGGCCGAGCGCCCGCCGCCCGTGGTCGACAGCAGCAGGTCGAGGTCGAAGAGCCCGCCGGCGGCGATGTCGATGGTGTATTCCAGCCACTCGCCGCTCTCGATCCAGCCCACGTCGTTGGCGGAGGTGAGCTCCACGTCCGAGCCGGTGCGGGGGCCTGCGCTGCCGCCCTGCAGGCCGGGCGTGTCGTTGTAGGCCACGCCCTGGCCGCCGGTGTCGTAGTTCATCGCGAGCACGGTGAGCGGGGCGCCGTCCACCTCCGGGGCGTCGGGGCCCGGGAAGGGGGTCTGCTCGCCCGGCTCATCGGGCGCCACGGTGAGGGTGAAGGAGGTGCTGGCGCTCTCCTGCCCGTCCGAGGCGGTGACGGTGATCTCGAACACCCCGTCTGCCGTGGCGGTGCCGCTCAGCACGCCGGCGGCAGAGAGGGTGAGCCCGGCCGGCAGGCCGGAGGCGGTGAAGCTGAGCGCATCGCCGTCCGCATCCGAGAAGGCGGAGGAGATGTCGAGGGTGAAGGCATCGCCCTCGGTCGCGCCCTGGTCGGCGATGGTGCCGGCCACCGGGGCCTCGTTGCCGTCATCGAGCCCGCCGCCGGGGTTGGCCGCGGATTGGAAGATGGTGATGGCGTTGAGGGCGGCGTTGTTGGTGCCGTCGGGGCCGATCGAGTCCATCGTGATGGTGAAGCTGCCGCCGGTCACCTGCACCGTGGCGGTGATGGAGACGGCCGTGTCGCCGCCCGCCACCGCGAAGGGGTCGAGGTTGTCGGCCACCAGTTCGCCGTTGATCAGCATGTCGAACTGGCGCTGGCCGGAGGCGTTGAAGTAGGTCTCCTGGGTGTGGAGCACCACGATGTACTCGCCGTCGAGCAGGCCCGAGACGGTGGCGGTCCAGTTGGTGCCGTCGCGGTAGGTCTGGAAGGCGCCGGGCAGCGCGTTTGCCCCGTTGGGGTTGGAGGCATTGTCGGTGCCCGGGGTGCGGGTGGCGCCGTCTCCGGAGTAGGAGATCAGCGGGTCGCCGTCGCCGCGCAGGGCGACACCGTCGAGCCCCTGCTGGCTGGCCACCGCAGGGCCGCCGACGTTGAAGCCCACCACGTAGTCGCCGAACTCGGAGGGCGTGTCGCCGGGGTCGAAGAAGGCCACGGTGCCGTCGCCGTCCGCGTCGGTCTGGAGCGCGTCGTTGATGCCGTCGGCATTGGCATCCTCATCGGCCGTGAGGGCATGCCCCTGCACGTTGCGGATGATGTACATGTGGTCGTTGTAGTCGTAGTTGCCCGCCCCGGGATAATCCTGGATGGCGATGTAGGTGCCCTCGATCACGTTGCCGTCCGCGTCCTTCGCCTCGAAGTAGCGGATGAGGTGGCCCTGGCTGTCGTTCACCAGGTGGCCGATGTCGGGGTCGATGCGGTTGATCTCCGGGTCGGTCCAGGAGAGGTAGGTGGGCCTTCCGTCCACCGTCACCTTCAGCCCGAAGGGCTCGGTGGGGTTGAAGCTGGCGCGCGCCACCGTGCCGGTGTTGCCGGGGCCCGAGACCAGCCCGTCGGGCAGGATGGTCTGGCCCTGCTGGTCGTCGGCGGCGAAGAGCTCGGTGAGCGAGGCCGAGTCGAGGTCATGCATGCTCAGCCGCGCCACGTTGCCCTGGTTGAGGAAGGCGGCGAGCTGGATCACCTCCACCGGCCGGCTGTCATCGAGCCGCTCGAGATAGGGCAGCAGCACCTCGTCGCCCACCGTCTCCACCTGCCCGCCGTTGGCGAGCTGGCCGAGGGCCATGTCGGTGCCGTAGCCGAAGGCCTCGACGATCTGGGCCACGTTGGGCTCCTCGCCGTTCTCCGACTGGTTCTGCGCGAGGCCCGCGAGCTCGATCACCCCGGGCTGGATCAGCCCGTCGGTCTCGATGGTGAGGTTGCCGCGCAGCAGCACCGCGGCATTGTCGTCCACCGGGTCGGAGCCGATGAAGCGCACGGTGATCTGGGCGCTCGCGCCCGGGGCGAGGGTGGGCAGCGCCCCCACCACCTCGAAATCATCCGCGTTCGGCCCGCCGATGGTCACCCCGGTGACGGTGGTGGTCACGAAGCCCTCGTTGGTGAGGGTGATCACCGCCTCGTTGCGGAACAGCTGGCTGCCGTTGGCCGGGTTGTCGATGTTGGTGAACACCAGCCGGTCGTCGGCCGCGGCGTCATCGAGGCCGGAAACCACGATGCTGTCGCCGAAGCCCATCGGCTTCACGCCCTCCATCACGAACATGTTGTCGTTGTAGTCGTAGTTGATGCCCGTGTAGTCCATGATGATCAGGTAGGTGTCGGGGATCGCGACCCCCTCCGTGTCCAGTGCCTGGAACACCTTCACCGTGTGGCCCTGCTGCGCGCCGGGCACGATCACGTCGCCCGTGGGGTTGAGGCGCGGGTCGGTCGAGAGGCCGGCCACCTTGATGCCGAACACCTCCTCGCCCAGCCAGCCGTCCGGGATGGTGCCGGAGGTGATGGTGCGGGTCTGGAAGGCGGTGTTGTTGCCGGCATTGGGCAGGATGGTCTGGTTGTCGTCGCCGAAATGGCTGCCGAGACCCACCTGCTGGTTGCCGTCACCGGGGTTGTGGATGGCAAGGGAGGCGCCGCCCGGCCCGTGGAAGGCGGCGATATGGGTGATGCGTGCCTCCGTCACCCCGTCTGCCAGCGCCCAGTAGGGCGAGAGCACCTCGGTCTCGTCGGTCTGGGCGAAGACGTCGAAGGTCGAGAGCGTCGAGTTCTCGCCGCCGCCGGTGTAGCTCAGCCCCTCGATGAAGTTGCCGAAGCCGAAGATCTTCCACACCTCGTTCACGTTGGGCTCGTTGCCGCCCTCGGGGATGCGCTGCCAGAAGCCGGCGAGATCGACCGTGGCGATCGGGCTGTCGGCATCGTTGGTGCGCAGGGTGAGCCCGCCCTCGAACACCGTGGAGGTGGCGTCGATCTGGCCGTTGGAGCCGGTGGGGGGCGTGTAGAGGGAGCGGTCGAAATTCACCGTCACGGTGATGCTCTCGCCCGCGCCCAGCACCAGCCCGTCGAACACCGAGGGGTCGGCGAGGGAGAAGGGCCCGGTCACGTCGGCGTCGAGGATCTCCAGCGGCTCGGTGCCGGTGTTGGAGATCTGCACCTGGCCCGAGCTCTTGAACTCGCGGTCATTGCCCGAGCCGTCGGCCTCCGCCGGGTTCTCGATGTAGGAGAAGTGCAGGCGGTCGTCGAAGAAGGCGGGGTCGAGGCTCTGCACCTCCACCTCGGCATTCTCCGCCCCCGCCACGGCGCGGACATCGAGATAGTCGAGCGCGCTGGCGCCCGGCGCATCCGAGATCACCGTCACGCGGTATTCCACGCCGGCCTGCAGGGGGGTGTAGGTGGTCACCTCGCCGGTGTCCGCGAGGCCCGGGAAGGCGGACTGGTCCACCTCCTCGTTGGGCCCGCCATCGGCGGAGAGGAGGATGGTGAGCCCGCCGCCATCCGGCGCGCCGGCATTCGCGGCGAGGTCGAGGGCATAGAGCCCGTCCTCGGACACGGTGAAGTAGAACTCCGCCGTGCTCTCGCCCAGCGTGCGGGTGGAGCCGTCGGTCGCCTCCAGCTCGATGCGCCCGTCGGTGCCCACGTCGGCATAGGTGGCGTCGTATTCCTCGATCGGCGCCTGGGTGATGCGCAGGTAGTCGATGTTTGCACCATTGCCGCCCGGGGCGAGCACGGAGAGCGTGTGCACGCCCGCGGTGAGGGTGAGGGTGGTGCTCTCCGGCCCCCAGATGTTCTCCGCCGAGTTGGAGTTGGGCGGGAAATCGAGCGTCTCCACCACCGTGCCGTCGAGGCTCAGCGCCATCGGGCGCGGTGCCTTGCCGAGGCCGAGGGCATAGAGGATGTCGACCTGGTAGTCGCCGTCCTCCGGCACCTCGATGGTCCAGGTGATGGTGTCGTCGTCCGGCGTGGTGGCGTCGACGAAGCCGCCGCCGCTCTGGCCCCGGTCGTCCTCGGAGGCGAGCACGATGTCGGGGTTGCCGCCGAGGGCCGCGTTCTCCGCCTCGTAGATCACGTAGGTGACGCCGTCCACCTGCTCCGTTCCGTCATTCGGAACGGAGGTGAAGGTGAAGGGCTCGGAGATCGAGGCGGTGTTGGCATTGTCGTCGTTCACCGTGATGGTGACGGTCTGCGGGCCGGTGATGCCGGTGAGATCGGCGACGAAGCCGGTTTCGGTGAAGGTGACCGGCAGCGGCGTGGTGCCGCCGTCGAGGCTCACGGTGATGGAGATGATGTCGTCATCCACCCCCGCGAGCCCGAATTCCACCGCCGCGAGATCGCTCGAGTCGACCAGCGTGACCGCGAGGTCGCCGCCCTCGTCGGCGGTGAAATCGCCGGTGATCGGGGATTGCGTGATGCGCAGGTAGTCGATGTTGGGCCCGTTGCCGCCCGGGGCGAGCACCGAGAGGGTGTGGACGCCGGCGGTGAGCTCCAGTGTCACCGTCTCCGGCCCCCAGATGTCCTCGGCGGTGTTGGAATTGGCCGGGAACTCCAGCGTCTCCACCTCCGTGCCGTCGAGGCTCAGCGCCATCGGCCGCGCGGCCTTGCCGGCACCGAGGGCATAGAGGATGTCGACCTGGTAGCTGCCGCTCTCCTCCACCAGCACGGTCCAGGTGATGGTGTCGTCGCCGGGGGTGGTGGCGTCGACGAAGCCGCCGCCGCTCTGGCCCCGGTCGTCCTCGGTGTCGAGCACGATGTCGGGGTTGCCGCCGAGGGCCGCGTTCTCCGCCTCGTATTTCACGAAGATGATGCCGCCCACGTCCTCGGTGCCGTCATCGGGCACGTCGCCGCCGAGGAAGATCCCGGTGTCGACCGCGGCGGTGTTGGCATCATCGTCGTTCACCGTGATGGTGACGGTCTGCGCGCCGGTGAGGCCGCTGAGATCGGCGGTGAAGCCGGCCTCGGTGAAGGTGACCGGCAGCGGCGTGGTGCCGCCGTCGAGGCTCACCACGATGGAGACGATGTCGTCATCCACCCCGGCAAGGGCGAAGGCGACGGCCGAGAGGTCGCTCGCGTCGAGCAGAGTCACGGCGAGGTCGCCGCCCTCGTCGGCCGTGTCATCCACCTCGCCGCCCAGCGGCGCCTCGGTGATGCGCAGGTAGTCGATGTTGGCACCGTTGCCGCCGGGGGCGACCACGGAGAGCGTGTGCACGCCGGCGGTGAGGGTGAGGGTGGCGGTCTCCGGCCCCCAGATGTCCTCGGCGGCGTTGGAATTGGCCGGGAAGGCCAGCGTTTCCACCTCCGCGCCGTCGAGGCTGAGCACCATCGGGCGCGCCTCCTTGCCGGCGCCGAGGGCATAGAGGATGTCGATCTGGTATTCGCCGTCCTCCGGCACCTCGATGGTCCAGGTGATGGTGTCGTCATCCGGCGTGGTGGCGTCGACGAAGCCGCCGCCGCTCTGGCCGCGGTCGTCCTCGGTGTCGAGCACGATGGCGGGGTTGCCGCCGAGGGCCGCGTTCTCCGCCTCGTATTTCACGAAGCTGACGCCGTCCACGTCCTCCGTGCCGTCGTTGGGCACGCCGGCGATGGTGATGTCGGCGGAGGCGTCGGCGATGTTGCCCACCCCGTCGGTCACCACGAGGGCGACGGTGACGGCGCCGAACAGGCCGCTGAGATCGAGGGTGAACTGGCCGTTCGCATCCGGCGTCACGGTCTCCGGGTCTCCGCCGTTGACGCTCACCTCGAAGGAGGTGAGGTCATCGTCGTCGCCGGTGATTTCGAAGACCATCGCCGCGGGGTCGGTGTCATCGACCAGCGCGAGGGCGAGGTCACCGTCCTCGTCGGCGGTCACGTCAGGGTCGGTCACGTCGAGCGGGGTGATGAACACGCTGTCGATGTTGGGCGCCGCGGCGCCGGTCTGCTCGATGATGATCGTGTTCGTGCCCTGCTCGAGCGTGAGCACGATGGAGAAATCCTCCCACACGTCGAAGCTGCCGGTGTTGGTGCCGGTGATCGCCACCGACTGGTCGCCGGTGCGGATGGCGAGCGGGCGCTCGGTGGTGGAGGCCATGCGGAAGGTGAAGGTGTAGGTGCCCGGCGCCTCCACCGTCACCTCGAAGGAGGCCTTGTCCTCGGCGCCGCCGTTGGGGTCGAGGTAGCTCAGCCCGTCATAGCCGTCGTTCATGCCGTCGAGATTGGCGTCGTAGCCGGTGCCGGTCTCGTGGGTGGCGGGGTCGTCGAGCCGGCGGACGAGGGTGGCCTCGGTGCCGGTGAGATTGCTCAGCACGGTGAACTCGATGGCATCGATCCAGATGCCCTCGCTCTCGCCCACGGTGAAGCTGTCGGCCGCGCTGGCGGTGTTGGGCACCTCGTCGCGCACGGTGAGCACGGCGGTGACCGGCCCCTCCTGCCCGGTGAGGTCGAAGGTGAACTGGCCCTGGGCGTTGAGCGTGACGGCGGTGGCCGCGCCGCCGTTGAAGGCGATCTCGATCTCCTCGATGTCCTCGTCGAGCCCGGTGACGGCGAAGATCACCGCGCCCGGCACGCTCGCGTCGAGCACGGTGAGGGTGAGGTCGCCGCCCTCGTCGGCCGTGGGGTCGGAGATGTCATCGCCCGGTGCGGGGGTGAGCAGGATGATCTGGCTCGCCCCGGTGCCGCGGTTGAGGGTGACGAGGTAGAGCTGCCCGGTCTCGGGGTTTTCCACGATGTCGAGCGGGTCGATGTAATCGTCGATCACCTCGCCGCCGGGGCGGCGCAGCACGTCGTCGCCGGTCACCCGCCCGGTCACGGGGTCGACCTTGATCACCCGCACGTTGTCGCCCTGCGAGAACTGGGCGAAGAGGATGGCGCCCTGCAGGCTGCCGCCGAAGACATTCGAGGTGTACTCGGTGACCCCGTTGGGCGACTTGTTGAAGTCCAGCGAATAGGCGCCCTCCACGTCGTAGTCCGGGTCCGGCATCACGCCCACGGGGTAGGACTGGCTGCCGCCCGAGCCGGTGTTGGCCTCGTTGGGGTCCACGCCCGCGGTGGGGTTGCCGCCGTTGAGCACGTAGTGGCCGAGCAGCGGGTTGGGGTGGCCGTAGTAGCCGCCCTCCTGCACCTGGAACAGGAAGTCGTACTGCTTGGGCGCGTTGGTGGTCTCCTCGTTGATGGCGGTGTTCGGGTCGTCGAGCGTGTTGCCGCCCGCCGCGGTGCCGTTTGTGGGCACGTAGAGGAAGCCGTTCGAGTGCCAGACGAGGTCGTAGCCGTTGCGGATGCCCTCGCCGTAGATCGAGAGCACGGCGTCCTCCGCGAAGGGATTGTAGTAGCCCGCGAAGGTGCCGTCGGTGTTGAACGGATCGCCGGTGCGGTAGGTGGGGGCGTTCACGTCCGGGTCGTAGGGCTCGGTCTGCACGTCGAAGCCGCCCTCGGGGGGCTCGCGGCGCGGGTCCACCTCCAGCACGGCGGCGTTGAGCAGGCGCTCGGGGCGGAAGCCCCAGGCGTTGTCCGGCCGGCCGGCGGCGGTGTTGGAGCCCTGCGTGAGGTAGAGCAGGTAGGCGGGCTCCCCCTCCAGCCCGGCATCGGGGTTTGCCCGGAACTCGAGGCTGTTGGTGACATGGTCACCGCCCGAGCGCGGCAGGCCGTGCAGGTAGGTCTCGGCCGAGGCGCCCTCGAAGGCGCCGTCCTCGCCGAGGGTGATCTTCGAGATGCGGCCGGAGAAGTCCGGGGTCTGGTCGGCCTTGCCGTCCACCGGCACCGGGGCGTTATCGGTCACCCAGATGACATTAGGGTCTTCGGGGTCGAAGACGAGGCCGATGATGCTGCGGCCGGTGTCCTGGAAATAGCCGAGGTTCAGCGTCTCGGCCGAGGCGAGGTCGAGCGAGCCGTCCTCGTTCACGTCCCAGCGCTTCAGCTCGCCGCCGATGGAGACGGCGTAGAGATGCCCGTCCGGCCCGAACTCGATGGAGGTGAGCGCCACACCGCCCTCGCCGAAGCCGTCGAGCTGGATCTCGTCGGTGAAGGCCACCTCGCGCGGCACCACTTCCGGCGCCTCGCCGGTGACGAAGGTGGTGGAGTAATCCTGGAACTGGCGCAGGGGCTGGCTGCTGTCGGTGAGGTCGCCGAGGTCGAGCACGTCCTTGATCTGCAGGGTGTAGGAGGTGTTTTCCTTCAGGTCCTGCAGCGGGCGGATGGTGAGCGAATCCGCCCCGCCGGTCACCTGCACGTTGATCGCCACCTCGACCCCGGTGAGGGTCTCGACCAGCTTCACCTGGTCGGTGAAGGTCACGTTGGGGCCGCGGTGGTCGATGGCCTGGAGCTGCACGCCCACCACGATGTCGGAGGTGGGGTCGATGTCGATGGGCACCGCCCCGTCATCGCCGATCTCGATCGAGACCTGGCCATCCTCCAGCGAGGCGGCCACGGCATCGACGAATTTCGAGTAGTCGAGGTCGGCGCTGCGGTCGTCGTCCGGCGTGAGGTCGGGCACGAGGTCGAGGTCGAGCCACTGGATCTCGGTGTTCTCGCCGCCGATCGAGTCGATGGTCAGCCGCCCGTCCGTCACCTCCACGATGCCGGTGTAGAGGTTCGAGCGGAAGCCCTCGCCGTCATAGGAGGCATCATAGGCGCCGCCCGTGAGCTTCACCCCGTCGAGGTTCACCGGCTCGAACACGGGGCCGAACTGCTGGCCCTCCACGTTGATGCGGTAGGTCGAGTCGTACTGCCCCGCCGTGTCGCCGATGGCCACGGTGAGCTGGTAGACGCCGTTCTCCACCGCCATTTCCCAGGCGCGCTCGTTGGTTGCCGCCGGGGCGCCGGGGTATTCGAAATGCAGGTAGGTCTTCTGCAGGTCGCTCGCCTCGGCGACATCGCCCTTGTAGCGGGCCGAATTCTCCGGCTGGGCGAGCGGCGTGCCGGTCACCGCGCCGTCCTCCACGTCCACCCAGCCATAGGTGAAGCCGTTGGACTGCAGCCCGTAGGCCTGGCCGGTGTCGGAGAGATAGCCCTCCGGGGTCTCGTAGCCCGCGGGGGCGGAGGCGGCGGGGGCCTCGAAGTTGATCTTCACCACCGGGGTGAAGACCTCCGCGTCCTCCGGCCGGTCGGGGATGCCGTCGCCGCCGATGGTGAAGCTGCGGGTGGCCACCGCCTCGTTGCCGGCGGCATCGGTCACGAAGATCGACGCGGTCACCGGGCCCTCGGGCAGGGTGGAGCCGTCGAAGACGAAATCGCCGTCCGCGTCGGGGATGCCGGTGATGTCGGTGCGGGTGGTGCCGTTGTCGAAGCTGATCTCGATCTTGACGATGTCATCGTCGACACCGGCGATGTTGAAGTTCATCGAGGCGGCCTGGGTCTCGTTCAGCGTGCCGCTCACCCCGTCGAGGAACAGGTCGCCGTCCTCGTCGGCCGAGAGGTCCATCGGGCCGGTGCCGGCCTCGGTGATCTCGATGCGGTCGAGGTTCGGGCCCGAGGTGAGCCCGGCGGGAATGGCGAAGGAGACGGTGTTGCTGCCCGCCTGGAGGGTGACGGTCTGGGTGGAGTATTCCCAGTGGTCGAAACCCTCCTCGGTGCCGGTGCCGTCGGGGTCGGTGCTCAGGAACGGCATCAGCACGGTGGCGCCGCCGTTCACCGAGAGGTCGAGCGGGCGGTCGGAATTGGAGGCGTAGCGCACGCTCAGGTCGTAGCTGCCCGCCACCGGCACATCGATGGTGAGGGTGACCGTGTCGCCGGCGTCATTGCCGAAATCGAGATAGCCGGTGCCGGTGAAATCGGGCCGCAGGGCCACGGAGCCGGTCTCGGGGTTGGAGGGGTCGCGCACCTGGGTGGAGTTCGCGTCCGCCGTCTGGGCGAGGGTGATGGCGCCGGTCTCGGCCTGCACCATGAAGGGCACGAAGGGCGCCACCTCGCCCACGGTCACCGTGAAGCTCACCGGGGCGGAGGCGAGGCCGCCCGCCTCGGCATAGACCTCGAGGGCATAGACGCCCTCCGGCGCGTCCGTGGGCACGATCAGCTCGTCGCCCACCACCGCGAAGCCCGCGGGCAGCGTGCCCTCGCCGGCCGCGCGCACGGCGTAGCTGACGGCGTCGCCATCCTCGTCGGTGGCGCCGAGCCCGTCGAGCGCCACCGTGGCCCCTGCCCCGCTCGCCACCGCGAGATCGGCAAGCTCGGCGCCCTCCGCCAGCTCCGGCGCGTCATCCGCATCCGCCACGGTGAGGATGAGCGTGGTGTCGGTCGAAAGCCCGCCCGCATCGGTGGCGGTCACGGTCACCTCGGCCGTGCCCGCCTCCTCGAAGTTGAGCGACACGCCGTCCTTGAGCTTCAGTGCGCCGTCCACGATCTCGAAATCGGAGGCCGGGTCGACCGAGAAGGTGACCGCGCCGCCCTCGGGGTCGGCCGCCGAGAGGGTGCCGATCACCGCGCCCGCGTCGTTTTCCGTCACCGTGTCGCTGTCGATGGTGACCGGCTCCGGGGCCTCGTCCACGTCGGTCACGGTGAGGGTGAGGGTCTCGGTGGTGGAGGCGCCGTTCGCATCGGTCGCGGTCACCGCCACGTCCACCGTGGCGCCGGCCTCGAAGTCGAGCGCGATGCCGTCCTTGAGCTTCAGCGCGCCGTCGACAACCTCGAAATCCGAGGCGGCGTCCACCGAGAATGTTATGGAATCGCCCTCCGCGTCGGTGGCCGAGAGCGTGCCGATCACCGTGCCGGCGGCGTTTTCCGCCACGCTGTCGGTGCCCAGCACGATGTCCACCGGGGCGCTGTTGGGCTCGTCCACCCGGGTGAAGGTGAACTTGTCGGTGCGCAGGATCTCGCCGTCCGCCTGGCCGGAATAGGTGAGGATGGTGCCGGCGGAGACGTAGACCGCCTGCTCGTAGACCACGGTCTTGAGGTTGCCGGCCTGGCCGCCGGTGCCGCGGGGCCCGGAAGTGTCGAAGGTGCCGATGTCATCGAAGTTCAGCCCGTCGGCCAGCACCGTGTCGCCGACCGAGAGCGAGAAGGAGGCGTTGCCGTCGGTCTCGTCGTAGAAGGTCATCGCCACGGTGTACCAGCCCTCCACCAGCCCGTTGGCGGTGAGGTTGGTGGTGATCAGGCTGGGGCCGGAGGAGTTTACCGCCCGCAGGATGGCGCTGTTCGACGCGCCGGCCTGGCCGGTGGAGGTGAAGTTGGTGGCGCTGCCCAGGCCGGTGAAGTCCTCCGCCTCCACGACCACCACCTCGCCGATGCCCGGCGCGTCGATCACGAGGTCGATCTCGAGGCTGGCACTGAGGCCGCCGGGGTCGGTCGCGACGATGGTGAAGCTGCCGGACCCGGTTTCCGTCGGCGTGCCGGAGATCACCCCTTCCGAGTTGAGGGTGAGCCCGGCGGGCAGCCCCTCCACGGTGAAGGTGAGCGCGTCGCCGTCGGGGTCGGAGAAGACGCCGGTGAAATCGGCGAGCGCGATGGGGGCGATGGCGCTGCCCACCGCGCCGGAGAGCGGCTCGAAGGCGGCATCGCCCGCCACCGGCGCCTCGTTCACGTCATCCACCGTGAGGGTGAAGACATCCTGCGCCGCGGCACTGCCGTCGCTCGCGGTGAGGGTGACGGAATAGGCGCCCGGCGCCACGCCGTCGACCGAGCCGGAGAGCACGCCGTCCTCGAGGCTCAGGCCGGTGAAGCTCGCGGTCACGTCCGCCCCGCCGCCATCGGTGATGGTGAAGCCGAAGGTGAGCGCGTCGCCGTCATCATCGACGAAGGGCAGGTCGACCTCGATGGCGCCGTCCTCGTTCACCACGAGGTCGGCCACGCCGCCGCCCACCACGCGGGGGGCGTGGTTTCCGGGCTCGCCGCCGCCGTCGCCCTCCACGAACTGCACGTTCGAGAAGACGGGCGCGCCGAGGCCGTTGGAGGCCTGGTCATCGTCGGAGAAGAACACCAGCGAGGTGAGGGTCTGGCCCGCCTGGCCGGAGAGGTCGATGGTGACCGCGAGCCGGCCGTCGCCGAGATCCTCCACCGCGGCGGTGCCGCGCAGGTTGGTGAAGCCGCCGTAGAGCGGGGCCTGGGTGCCGGCGAGCTCCCAGAACACGCCGCTGCCGTCGAACGGGTCGGTGCTGGGGTCGATGCCGATGCCGGTCACCTCCGCCGGGATGGCGCCGGGGGTGAGGATCAGGGTGAGGCTGGTCTGGGCGGTGACCTCGTAGGGGGCGGAGAGCTCCACCCGCTTCCACAGGTTGCCCGAGAGGGTGAGGCTCGTCTCGTCCTCCGAGGGCTGGGCGCCGGCGCCGCCATCGCCCGGCCGGTCCTGCCCGCCGTAGGAAGAGATGGCCGAGGCCGGGAACAGCACCGGCACCGGCGCATCGTCCGAGGGGTCGTTCGCGGGGGCGGCGGTGAAGCCGGCGGAGAGATCGCCGAAGCTCACCGTCACCTCCGGCTGGCTCGCGGCCTCGTAGTCGAGCGCGACACCTTCGGCGAGGGCGAGCTGCAGCGCGCCGGGGGTGCCGATGACACGGAACAGCGCCGCGTCCGCGCCGCTCAGCACGATGTCGCCCGCGGCGGGGGTGCTGTCGGTGCCGGTCACGGTGATGTCGGCCACCACGGCGCCCGCCACGTTCTCGGTGACCGCCACCGGCGCGAGGCCGAGCGCGGCCGGGGCCGGCCCCTCCACGGTGAGGGAGATCACCACCGGCGCTGAGGTGAGCGCGCCGTCATCGGCGAGCACCGGGATCTCGTAGACCTCCGGCGCCACGCCCTCCGCCACGTTCAGCGTGCTGCCCTCGAGGGTGACCCCCTCGGGCACCGCGCCGCCCAGCACGAGGGTGAGGGGGTCGCCGTCCACGTCGCTGAGCACCAGTGCCTCGAGGGCGATCGCGCCGCCCTCAGCCCCCACGGTGGCGGGCGCGATGCTGCCGGAGAGCTCCGGCGCATCGTTCACCCCCGCCACCGTGACCGTGACCCCGGCGGTGGCGGTGGCGCCCTCGCGGTCCTCCACGGTGTAGGTGATGGTGGCCTCGCCGAAGAAGTCCGGCGCAGGCGTGAAGGTGAGCACGGTGCCCTCGATGCTCACCGTGCCGTCGGGCGAGGTGGCACCGGTCACCACCGGCGCGCCCGGCTGGTCGGCGTCCGCGATCAGGGCCGCGATGTCGACGGCCACGGCGGTGTCCTCGTCGGTGGTCGCGTCACCGTCTAGCGCGGTGGGGTCGCGGTAGAGCGGCGTGGGGTCGGGGAAGGTCACCTCCGCGCCGGGGGCGGAGATGGCGATGGCGTCGATGTTGGGCGCGCCGGCGTCATCGGTCTGCACGATCACCACCTCATGCGGGCCCTCACCGGTCACGGTGATGGTGAAGGTGCGGGTTTCCCACTCGTAGAAGGTGCCGGTGTTGGTGCCCTGGGCGGCGGTCTGGCCCTCGGTGGTTGCCAGGGCGAGCGGGCGCTCGGCGCTGGAGCCGTTCGCCAGCCGCAGGGTGACGTCATAGGTGCCTGCCGGGCCCTCGAAGGTGAAGGCGGCCTTCTCGCCCGCGAGGCCGTTGATGTCGAAATAGCCCTCGCCGGTATAGTCGTGCCGCAGGCCGTAGACGTCGAACTCCAGCGCCGTGCCGGCCTGGAGGGTGGTGTCGTTGAGCCCCGCCCGCTCCTGGTTCTGCAGGCGGGTGCGCACCAGGCTGGTGTCGCCGCCCGGCAGGATGGCCATGTCCTCGCCCTGCACGAACACGGTCTCGAAGCCGGTCTCGCCCGGGGTGCCCACCGTGAGCTGGAAGGACACGGGCCCGGAGGACAGCGCGACGTCAGAGGCGACGAGCCCGATCGTGTAGACGCCCTGCGTCGTGCCCGGCGCCACGGTAAGGGCGCTGCCGTCGAAGCTGATGCCGGGCGGCAGGCTTCCGGCCGCCTCCAGCGTCGTCGCGTCGCCGTCCTGATCGGTTGCGGTGAGGCCCTCGAGCACGATGGTGCCGCCGCTGGCCGGCACGTCGAGATCGGCGATGCTGCCGGCAAGGACGGGCGCGTCGTTCACGTCTCCCACGACGAGCTGCACCGAGCCGGTCACGCTGCCGGCGGCATTCGTGGCGGTGAGGCCGAGGGTGAGCAGCCCCTCCGCCTCGTGGTCGAGGCTCACGCCGTCGACCAGCTTCAGCACTCCGTCGACCACCTCGAAGCGCGGGTCGTCCACAGCGAAGGTGAACGGCCCGTCATCGCCGCTCACCAGGATACGGCCGACATCGACGCCGGCGGCGTTCTCCAGCACCGAGTCGTTCTGCAGCCCCACCGCGGTCGGGGCGGCCGCGACCAGGATGACCTCGATCTTGTCGATGTTCGGCCCGCCGCTGCCCGACAGCACGAGGTTCGTCGCCCCGGCGGCACCGAGGGTGATGGTCTGCGATTCGGTGCTCCAGCCCTCCCAGCCCGCGGCGAGCCCGGCGGTATTGGACACCACCACCCCCTCCGGCAGGTCGTCGAGATCGTCCGGCAGGCCGCGCAGCACCTGGTCGGTGCCGTTGGTGGGCGCGAAGGTGAAGCCGGCGAGCGGCGCGCCCCCCTCGCCGAGAAGCTGCAGCGGGCGGTTCGCGGTGCCGCCCTGCGCATAGGTCACCCGCACCTCGTAGACCCCGGCCGCGGGGGCGTCGAAGCCGAAGCCGGCCGTGCCCGCCGTGGTGCCCCAGTCGAGGTAGGAGCCGCCCTCCGCCCCCGGGCGGAAGGTGTCCGAGCCGTCGGCCAGCGTCTCGGCGGAGACGGCGACATTGCTGCCGGTGAGGCTCAGCGCCTCGGCCTGCACGGAGAACACCGCCGGGTCGGCCGGGCGGAGCTCGAGATAGTCGATGTTCGGGCCGCTGAAGCCGTTGGAGGTGAGGCGGATGGTGTTCTCGCCCGGCTGCAGGCTCACCCTCGTGCCGGCCTCGCCGTAGGTGGCGTTGTCGCCGGTGCTGCGCAGGTCGAACACCCGGTCGAAGAGGGTGCCGTTCACGTCGAGCCGCATCGGCCTGTTGGTCGCGCCGCTGCTGTTGAAGGCATAGCCGATGGCGATGTCATACTCCCCCGCCTCGGCCACGGTGACGGTCCACTCCACCCATTCGCCGCCGCCGAGGTTGAAGTTGTTGGTGCCCGAGGGCAGGCCGGAGAAGTCGACGAAGGCCTCGCCGCTGGCATTGTCGAGCTGGGCCTGGGTGCCGGCGCTGCCCTCGTTCTCCGCGGGGTCGTTGCTCACGATCACCGGCGCCTCGGTGCCGGTGCTCGCGTCCTCCGCAGCGCCCAGTGCGGCGTCCTCCGCCTCGATGCGCAGGGGCGCCGCCGTGTCGTCCACGGGGCCCATGCTGAAGCTGCCGCTCGTCTCCCCCAGGATGGTTGCGCTTCCATCGAGCGCCTGCACCGTGAGCGCGTATCCCCCGTCTGCCAGGCCGTCGAAGCCGAGCCCGTCGATGTAGACCACCGGTCCCGCCGGAACCTCGATGCTGGTGATCGCGGCGCCCTCCGCCGTGGTGAGCTGCACGGAGAAGCTCTGCACCGCGCCCAGGCTGTCCAGATCCGCAACGATGCGCAGCCGCTCCGGGGCTCCGGTTTCGAACCCGGACCCCATGACGCCGGACACAAGGGTATCGGACAGATCGACGAAGGAAATCGAGATCATCTCAACCTCTTAAATCTGAATAAATGATAAAATTGCTTCAGGTCATGCCTGATCTGACCCCGATATCGCCGATGATCGCAACAAAACAATTTAATTTTATATTCATTTAAAATTTCGCAAAGCCGATTGCATGCATGTTTTACGCGTATCGGTTGCATTTATACAAGTATATGGGGAAGGGACGCGCATCTGAACTTTCAGGTTGCAGCGCCGCGCGAGCGCGCGCGCCCCTGGGCGGACTGATTCACTCTTGCCCCGCGCGGCCGCCGGCAGGGCCGGGCCGGCCGGATGACAGCGCATACAGGCGCGGGGACACGCAGCCTGCAGCAGCGGAGCCGCGCGGGGGGCCGCGTCAGGTGCCGGAGGAACGCCGGTCCTCGACCAGGTTGATATACTGGTAATAGGTATCGCCGAGCGTGTTGATGTGACCGCGCATGAGCTCGGCGGCACGGTCGGCGTCTCCGAGATCCATCGCGTCGAGAATGGCGGAATGCTCGCGCATCGACTGCTGCAGGCGGCCGGTCACGTCGAGCTGCCTGCGGCGGAACGGATGCAGCCGCTCGAGCAGCCGCTGGGTTTCCTCGGCGAGGAACTCGTTGCCCGAAGCCTCGTAGATGGTGCGGTGCAGGCGGTTGTTGGCGGCGTAATAGGCGTCGTGCCGGCCCTCGGCCAGCGCCGCCTCGCAATCCCGCGCCGCCTGGCGCAGGTAGATGCGCTGCGCCCCGGTGATGCGCCGGGTGGCCAGCGACACGCACCAGGCCTCCAGCTGCCCCATCATCTCGAACATCTCCACCAGCCGGGTCATCGAGGGCCGGCGCACGAAGGCGCCGCGGTTCGGGATCAGCTCGACCAGCCCAGTCGCCCGCAGCCCCTGAAGCGCCTCGCGCAGCGGCGTGCGTGACACCTGGAACTGGTCCGCCAACGCCACTTCGTTCAGCTTTTCGCCGTCGAGATAGTCACCCATCGCAATTCGCTGCTCAATTTCTGAGCGGATGCGATCTGCCACGCGAGATTTGCTGTCCATGGGGCTTTCTGCGTTGACAAGATACAATCGGATACGAATTGTGTACAAAAATAAAAATCAGAATGCAATCTTCGCGACAACCAAGTGACTGCAACAGTGGGGTAACCAGACATGCGAATGAAAACCGTGCTCCTCGGCACTGCGCTGACGATGGCGGGTGCAACCGGGGCCCTGGCCGACAAGGCCAGCGACACGCTCAACCTTGCCTTCAGCAAGGAGCTCGAGACCGCCGACGTCTACTTCAACACCGCGCGCGAGGGCCTGCTGCTGGACCACGCCACGTGGGACGGCCTGCTCTACCGCAACCCGGAAACCGGCGAGTACGAGGGCAACCTGGCCACCGAGTGGACCTGGGTCGACGACACCACCATCGAGTTCAAGCTGCGCGAGGGCGTGACCTTCCACAACGGCGAACCGTTCAACGCCGATGACGTGGTCTACACCGTCGATTTCGTCACCAACCCGGAAAACGGCGTGAAGAACACCGCCACCGTGGGCTGGATGGACCATGCCGAGAAGGTGGACGACTACACGGTGCGCATCATCCTCAAGGCGCCCTTCCCGGCGGCCGAGGAATATCTCGCCGGCCCGCTGGCGATGTATCCCAACGAGTATTACGCCGAGGTGGGCCCCTCCGGCATGGGGCTGAAGCCGGTCGGCACCGGCCCGATGAAGATCACCGAGCTCGAGCCCGGCAAGCACTACGTGCTGGAGCGCAACGAGGATTACTTCGACGGGCCGAAGGGCCATTCGGCCATCTCCAAGGTCGACATCCGCACCATTCCGGACGTGAACACCCAGATCGCCGAGTTCTTCAACGGCACGCTGGACTTCATCTGGAACGTGCCGGCCGACCAGGCCGAGCAGCTCGCCTCCATGGGCGATTACGAGGTGGTGAACGCGCCCGCCATGCGCATCGGCTACGTGACCATGGACGCCGCCGGCCGCGCCGACCCCGACGGCCCGATGACCAATGCCAAGGTGCGCCAGGCGATCTACCACGCCATCGACCGCCAGACGATCCTCGACGCGCTGGTGAAGGGCTCCTCCAAGGTGATCGACAGCGCCTGCGCCCCGGTGCAGTTCGCCTGCGCCCAGGACCTGCCCACCTACGACTACGACCCGGAGAAGGCCAAGGCCCTGCTCGCCGAGGCCGGCTATCCCGACGGCTTCACCATCGACTTCTACGCCTACCGCGACCGGCCCTATGCCGAGGCGATGATGGGCTATCTCGACGCCGTGGGCATCAAGACCAACCTGGTGTTCATGCAGTACTCCGCCCTGCGCGAGAAGCGCATCAAGGGCGAGGTGCCGCTCTCCTTCCTCACCTGGGGCTCGAACTCGGTGGCCGACGCCTCCGCGAGCACCGGCGAGTTCTTCACCGGCACCGACCGGGACGACGCGCAGGACCCCGAGATCGTCGAGTGGCTGGCCCAGGCGGATTCGACCACCGACCGCGAGAAGCGCAAGGCCCTCTACAAGGAGGCCCTCACCAAGATCGTCGAGGAAGCCTACTGGGTGCCGCTGTTCACCTACAACGTGAACTACGTGCTCGGCCCCGACGTGGCCTACACCCCCACGGATGACGAGATCGTCCGCTTCTACGCCTTCGACTGGAAGTAACCGCATCCGCCCGGGCCGGAACACCCCGGCCCGGGCCCTCCGGATATTGCTGGCAAGCAGGACGCAGCACATGCTTCTCTTCATTCTCAAACGGCTGGCGCTGGCGGTCTGCGTCGCCTTCACCGTGTCGGCGATCAGCTTCGGGCTGCTCTACATGGCGGGCGACCCCGCCACGGCCATCGCCGGCGAGAACGCCTCCCAGGCCGACGTGGACGCGATCACCGCCCGCTACGGCTTCGACCGCCCGCTGCTGGTGCAATACGGCGACTGGCTGTTCGGCGCGCTCTCGGGCGATCTCGGCCGCTCGTGGTATTTCGACCTGCCGGTGACCGACATCGTGACCGACCGGCTCGGCGTCACCATGCTGCTGGGCGTGCTTGCCATCAGTTTCGCGCTGCTGCTTGCCATCCCGATGGGTGTCGCGGCCGCGGTGCGCCCCAATTCGCTGATCGACCGCGCGGCGCTGTTCATCTCCGTGGTGGGCCAGGCCATCCCCTCCTTCTGGTTCGGGCTCATCCTGATCGTGGTCTTCTCGATCAACCTGCGGCTGGTGCCGGCCTCCGGCTCGTCGAGCTGGCAGCATTTCATCCTGCCCACCGTGGTGCTGGGCTATTACGCCACCCCCGCCATCATGCGCCTCACCCGCGCGGGCATGCTGGAGGTGCTCTCGGCCGATTACATCCGCACCGCCCGCGCCAAGGGGCTGAGCAGCCGCAAGGTGCTGTTCAAGCACGCGCTGCGCAACGCGATCATCCCGGTGATCTCGCTCGCCGCGGTGCAGATGGGCTTCATGCTCGGCGGCTCCATCGTGGTGGAGTCCATCTTCGCCCTGCACGGCGCCGGCTACCTCGCCTGGGAATCGATCGGGCGCAACGACCTGCCGGTGATGCAGGCGCTGATCCTGGTCTTCTCGATGTTCTACATCTTCTTCACCTTCTTTGCCGACGTGCTGAACGCGTGGATGGACCCGCGCCTGCGCGTGGGCTGAGGGAGCGCATTATGACCGACACGACCATGGCCCCCGCGCCTTCCGCCGCCCGGGCTGCCGCCCTCACCCCCCGCCAGGTGATGCTGCGCCGCGCGCTGCGCCACCGCGGCCTGCTCTTCGGCGGGACGGTGATGCTGATCATCGTGCTGATCGCGGTCTTCGCGCCGCTGCTCACCAGCTGGAGCCCCTACGAGCAGAGCCTGCTCGCCCGCATGAAGCCGCCCGTGTTCCTCGGCGGCACCGAGGAGCACTGGCTGGGCACCGACGCGCTGGGGCGCGACTACTGGGCCCGCCTCGCCTACGGGGCGCGCATCTCGCTGATGATCGGCCTGTTCGCGGCCATCATCTCGGCCGTCATCGGCTCGGTGCTGGGCATCCTCGCCGGCTATTTCGGCGGCAGGGTCGACCTGGTGGTGACCTTCCTGATCAACGTGCGCCTCGCCATGCCGGTGGTGCTGGTGGCGCTGGCGGTGGTGGCGCTCTTCGGCGGCTCGCTCAACGTGGTGGTGACCGTGCTCGGCCTGCTGCTGTGGGACCGGTTCGCCGTGGTGCTGCGCGCCGCCACCATGCAGGTGCGCAAGCTCGAGTACGTGGCCGCCGCCGAGGTGCTGGGCGCCTCCCTGCCCCGGGTGCTGTGGAAGGACATCCTGCCCAACGTGATGAACCACCTCATCGTGATCTTCACGCTGGAGATGGCGCATGCGATCATCCTGGAGGCCGCACTCTCCTTCCTCGGGCTCGGCGTGCAGCCGCCCACCCCGTCCTGGGGGCTGATGATCTCGGAGGGCAAGAACATGCTGCTGTTCGAGCCCTGGCTGATCACCATTCCCGGCATCGCCCTGTTCTTCCTCGTGCTGTCGATCAACATGCTCGGCGACGGCGTGCGCGACGTGACCGCCCCGGAGGGCCGCAACTGATGAGCGAACCGATCCTGTCGATCCGCGGCCTGACCGTGGACCTGCCCGAGCGGGCGGACCGCGCCCATGCCGTGGAGGGGCTGAGCCTCGAGATCCGGCCCAACGAGATTGTCTGCATCGTGGGCGAGAGCGGCTCGGGCAAGTCGATCACCGCCTTCACCACCATGGGGCTGCTGCCCAAGGCCCTCACCCCCTCGGCGGGCGAAGTGGTCTTCGAGGGGCGCGACCTGCTGAAGATCTCGCCCGGCGAGCATGCCGCCCTGCGCGGCGCGCGCATGGCGATGATCTTCCAAGAGCCGATGTCGGCGCTCAACCCGTGCTACACGGTGGGCGACCAGATCGAGGAGATGTTCGAGCAGCACACCGCCCTGCCCCGCGCCGAGCGGCGGGCGCGCACCATCCGCCTGCTCGAGGAGGTGCACCTGCCCGAGCCGGAGCGCATCTACGCCTCCTACCCGCACCAGCTCTCGGGCGGGCAGCGCCAGCGCATCGTGATCGCCATGGCGCTCGCCCTCGACCCCGCGCTGCTGATCGCCGACGAGCCCACCACCGCGCTCGACCTCTCGACCCAGGCGCAGATCCTGCACCTGCTCAAGGAGCTGCGCGAGAAGCACTCCGCCGGCATCATGTTCGTGACCCATGATTTCGACGTGGTGGCCGAGATCGCCGACCGCGTGGTGGTGATGCAGCGCGGCGTGATCGTGGAACAGGGCACGGCGGAGGAGGTGCTCAACCGCCCGCAGCACCCCTATACCCGCCTGCTGATCGACGCCGTGCCCCGCCGCACCCGCGCCGAGCGCGACAGCCTGGAGGGCCGGCCGGAGGTGCTGCGCGTGGCCGGGCTCAACAAGACCTACCACGTGAAGGGCACCATGTTCCGCCCCGCCCGCACCGTGGCCGCCTGCCGCGACGTGACCTTCTCCGTGCGCCGCGGCGAGACCCTCGGCATCGTGGGCGAGAGCGGCTCGGGCAAGTCCACCCTGGTGAAATGCCTCATCCGCCTCGAAGACCCCGACGACGGCGCGGTCTGGGTGGGGGCGGACAACATCGCCGGCTACTCGCGCCGCGCGCTGCACCGCTTCCGCAAGGACATCCAGATCGTCTTCCAGGACCCCTACGGCTCGCTCAACCCGCGCCGCACCATCGGCGACCAGCTCGTCGAGGGGCCGGTGAACTTCGGCGAGAACCGGGGCAAGGCGATGGAGCGGGCGCGCGAGCTGATGCGCATCGTGCGCATGGAGCCCGACGCGCTCAACCGCTACCCCAACCAGTTCTCCGGCGGCCAGCGCCAGCGCATCTGCATCGCCCGCGCGCTGATGGTGGGCCCCAAGGTGCTCATCGCCGACGAGGCGGTCTCCGCCCTCGACGTGTCGGTGCAGAAGGAAGTGCTGAAGCTCCTCAACGAGATCCGCGACCGCATGGGCCTCACCGTGCTGTTCATCACCCATGACCTGCGCGTGGCCGCCCAGGTCTGCGACAATCTCATCGTGATGCAGCAGGGCGAAGTCGTGGAGCGTGGCTCGGTCGACGCGGTGTTCGGCGCCCCCTCCCACCCCTACACCCGCAAGCTGCTGGCGGCCCAGCCGGGCCAGGCCTGGGAGGTGCCCGACATCTCGAAGCTGCCCCCCGCCGCCGACCCCGCCCTCACCGCCCGGAGCATGGTGTGAGCGGAGCCCTCCCCCGGCTGAGCGAGGCAGGCCCGCCCGCGCGGGCCTGACACCCCTTCCCCGCGCGCCCGGCTCCCCGGGCGCGCCCTCCTTCCGGCCCCCCGCGCGCCCGCGCGCCGGGCCACCCCCGAAAGACCCACGAGGCAGAGATGAGCACACGTGACGCGGCGCTGAAGGTCAGCGCGCAGTATTTCGACAATGGCGGTTTCCAGGCCGACCTCGCCCGGCTGGTCGCCTTCCCGACCGAGAGCCAGGAGCCCCATGGCGCCCCCCACCTGATGGCCTATCTCACCGAGGCGATGATCCCGATGCTCACCGGCATGGGCTTCACCACGCAGCTGCACGAGAACCCCGCCGGCGCCGGCCCCATCCTCACCGCCGAGCGCATCGAGGACCCCGCGCTCCCCACGGTGCTGAGCTACGGCCACGGCGACGTGATCCGCGCCCAGACCGACCAGTGGCGCGAAGGCCTCACCCCCTTCGAGCTCATCGAGGAGGGCGAGCGGCTCTACGGCCGCGGCTCGGCCGACAACAAGAGCCAGCACCTCATCAACCTGCGCGCCTGGGCGGCGCTGATCGAGGCGAACGGGCGCTTGGGCTTCAACGCCAAGGTGCTGATCGAGATGGGCGAGGAATCCGGCTCCCCCGGGCTCAAGGCCTTCTGCGAGGCGAACCGCGATCTGCTCGCCGCCGACGTGCTCATCGCCTCCGACGGCCCGCGCCTCTCGCCCGACCGGCCGACGATCTTCACCGGCTCGCGCGGCGGCATGATGTTCACCCTCGAGGTCGCCCTGCGCGAGGGCGCGCACCATTCGGGCAATTTCGGCGGGCTGCTGGCCGACCCCTCGATCATCCTCGCCCACGCGCTGGCCTCGATCACCGACGCCCGCGGCCAGATCCGCGTGCCCGAGTGGCGGCCCGACAGCCTCACCCCGCGCATCCGCGAGGTGCTCTCGGTGCTGCCGCCGGTGGAGGCGGGCATTCCGCTCGACGCCGACTGGGGCGAGGAGAGCCTCTCCCCCGCCGAGCGCGTGTTCGGCTGGAACAGCTTCGCGGTGCTGGCGATGAAATCCGGCGTGCCGGAAGCCCCGGTGAACGCCATCGCCGGCTGGGCCCGCGCCACCTGCCAGCTGCGCTTCGTGGTCGGCACCGAGGTGGACGACATCCTCCCCGCCCTGCGCCGCCACCTCGACGCGCACGGCTTCGAGGCGGTAAAGATCATCCCCGCGAACCGCGGCAGCTTCCCCGCCACCCGGCTCGACCCCGACCACCCCTGGGTGCGCTTCACCTCGGCCTCGCTCGAGCGCACCACCGGGCTTGCGCCGCACCTGCTGCCCAATCTCGGCGGCTCGCTGCCCAACGACTGTTTCGCCGAGGTGCTGGCCCTGCCCACCATCTGGGTGCCGCATTCCTATGCCGGCTGCTCGCAGCACGCGCCCGACGAGCACATCCTCAAGCCGCTGGCCCGCCAGGCGCTGATGGGCATGACCGGGCTCTTCGCCGACATCGCGGCGGGCGAGAACCTCCCCTCCGCCGGGGCCTGAGCCATGCAGGACACCCTGAGCCTGCTGGTGCTCGTCGCGGTCTCGGGCGGGCTGGCGGGCATCATCTCCGGGCTGCTGGGCGTGGGCGGGGGGATCATCCTCGTCCCCGCCTTCTTCCACGTCTTCACCACGCTGGGCTACCACCCGGACCAGCTGATGCAGATCTGCGTCGCCACCTCCACCGGCACGATCATCTTCACCTCGCTGCGCTCGGTGATGGCCCATCACCGGCGCGGCGCGGTGAGCGTGGAGCTGATCCGCGGCTGGGGGCCGTTCATCGCGCTCGGCGCGGTGGCCGGGGTGTTCGCCGCCGCCGCCCTGCGCTCGCGCGAGCTGCAGCTCGTCTTCGGCTGCATCGGGGTGAGCCTGGGGCTCTACATGGCCTTCGGGCGGCGGCACTGGCGCCTGTCCGACACCCTGCCCGGCCGGGCGCTGAGCGGGGTCTACGGGGCGACCATCGGCTTTCTCTCCGCGCTCATGGGCATCGGCGGCGGCTCCTTCACCGTGCCGCTGCTCACCGCCTACGGGGTGGCGCCGCACCGGGCCGTGGCCACCTCGCCGGGCTTCGGGCTGCTGATCTCGGTGCCGGCCTTCGCCACCTTCCTGCTCACCGGCTGGCATGTGGCGGGCAAGCCGCCCTTCACCTACGGCTACGTGAACCTGCCGGCGGTGGTGCTGATCGTGCTCACCACCATGCTCACCGTGCCGCTGGGCGTGCGCCTCGCCCACCGGCTCACGCCGGCGCAGCTCCGGGTGGTCTTCGCCGTCACCCTGCTGCTGCTCGCCGGCAACATGCTGCGCAAGGGGATCACCGGATGACTGCCCTCACCGACCCGCTCTTCGACCCCGTGCGCGCCGGCCGGCCGACGCTCTGGACCAACCCCGCCTACACCCCGGCCGACGACCCCGAGGCCGCCGCCGCCCTGGCGCAGGCCGTGGCCGACTGGGCGCGCATCGCCCCCCTGCTCGCCCGGCTCTTCCCCGAGGTCGGCGAGGCGGGGGTGATCGGCTCGCCCCTCGTCGACCTCGCCCCCCTGCGCGGCGCGCTCGGCCACGCGGCCGGGCCGCTGTTCCTCAAGGCCGACCATGCCCTGCCGGTGGCAGGCTCGGTGAAGGCGCGCGGCGGCGTCTTCGAGGTGGTGATGACCGCCATCGCCCAGGCCCGCGCCGCCGGGCTGCTGGCACCGGGCGCCGACGTGGCCGCCCTCGCCTCCGCCCCCGCGCGGGCCTTCTTCGCGGAGCGCAGCATCGCCGTGGGCTCCACCGGCAATCTCGGGCTCAGCGTGGGCATCGCCGCGCGCGCCCTGGGCTACCGCGCCGTGGTGCACATGTCGGCCGACGCGAAGCCCTGGAAGGTCGAGCGCCTGCGCGCCCTCGGTGTCGAGGTGGTGCAGCACGAGGCGGACTATACCTCCGCCGTGGCGGCTGCCCGCGCCGCCTCGCAGGCCGACCCGCTGTCGGCCTTCGTCGACGACGAGGATTCGGAGCTGCTGTTCCGCGGCTACAGCGCCGCGGCGGCCGAGCTCGCCGGCCAGCTCGACGCGCTCGGCCTGCCCATCGGCCCCGAGCGCCCGCTGCTCCTCTACCTGCCCTGCGGCATCGGCGGCGCGCCCGGCGGCGTGGCGCAGGGCGCGCGCGGCATGTTCGGGGCACATGTGCACGCCTTCTTCGCCGAGCCGGTGCAGGCGCCCTCGGCGCTGGTGCAGATGGCGCATGGCGTGGGGCAGCCGGTGTCGGTCTACGACCTCGGGCTCAGCAACCGCACCGAGGCCGACGGCATGGCCGTGGCCACCATGTCGGCCCTCGTGGCCAAGCGCATGGAGCAGCGGCTCGCCGGCGTGTTCACCGTGGGCGACGATGACCTGATGCGCTACCTCGCGCTCGCGCATGACGCCGCGGGGCTGCAGCTCGAGCCCTCGGCCACCGCCGGCTTCGCCGGGGCCCATTTCACCGCCCGCAGCCCGCAGGGTGCTGCCTTCCGTGCCCGGCACCTGCCCGGGGCGCTCGCCGCGCGGGCGGTGCATGTCGTCTGGGCCACCGGCGGCAGCTTCGTGCCCGCGGCGCAGTTCACCCGGTTTCTCGACACCGGGCGCGCGCTCGGTTCCGACTTCGACCTCCACAGGACCTGACAGATGACCCTCCCGACCGATCCCGCCGACCTCGGCGCCCTCGACGCCCGCCGCCTCATCGCCCGCAAGGCGCTCTCGCCGGTGGAGCTGGCCGAGGCCTGCATCGCCCGTGTCGAGGCGCTGGACCACGCGGTGAACGCGCTCGTCGCGCATGATTTCGAGGCGGTGCGCGCCGGGGCCCGGGCGGCGGAGGCGGCGGTGATGTCCGGCGCGCCGCTCGGGGCGCTGCACGGATTGCCCTTCGGCGTGAAGGACATGATCGACGTCACCGGCCTGCCCACCACCTTCGGCTCGGAGATCTTCCGCGACAACATCGCGGCGAAGGACGATGCCATCGTGGCGGCCATGCGCGCCGCGGGCGGCCTGCCGCTGGGCAAGACCAACAACCCCGAATGGAGTGCCGGCGCCAACACCCGCAACCGGGTCTATGGCGTGACACCCAACCCCTACGACCTCACGCGCACCTGTGCGGGCTCCTCCGGCGGCTCGGCGGTGGCGCTGGCCTGCGGCTACGCGCCCCTCGCCACCGGCTCGGACACCGGCGGCAGCCTGCGCAACCCGGCCGCCTATTGCGGCGTGGTGGGTTACCGGCCCAGCCCCGGCGTGGTGCCCGGCAACACCCGCGGCACGGCGCTGATCCCGCTGCCCACCTCCGGGCCGATGGCCCGCTCGGTGGCCGACGCGGGGCTGATGCTCTCCGTGCTCGCCCGGCCGGACCGCGACGACCCGTTCACCATCCTCACCGGGGGCCGCACGCCCTGGGACCCCGCGGGCTTCGCCGCCCTGCCGCGCCGCGACCTCTCCTCGCTGCGCATCGCCGCCACCGAGGATTTCGGCTTCGCCCCCACCGAGGCGCTGGTGCGCGCGCAATTCCGCAAGGCGCTCGGCCTGCTCGCCCCCGCCTTCGCCGGCATCGACGAGGCGAGCCCGGACTGCACGGGCGCCGACCGCATCTTCGCCGTGCTCCGCGCGGTGCAGTTCCTCGGCAAGCATGCGAAGATGGTCGACACCCAGCCGGACCTCGTGGGCCCCAATGTCACCGACAATGTCGCCGAAGGGCGCGGCTATTCGGCCGAGGACGTGGCCCAGGCGCTGCACATGCAGGGCGATTTCTACCGCGCCTGGCAGCGCTTCTTCGAGACGACCGACTATCTCGTGACCCCCACCGTCACCATCAGCCCCCGGCCCTGGCGCGAGCTCTACCCCACCGAGATCGACGGCGTGCCGACCTCGAGCTACTACCACTGGCTCGCGATGGCCTATGCCTCGACACTGGCCGGCCACCCCTCGATCACCATCCCCTGCGGGACGGACGCGAAGGGCATGCCCTTCGGCCTGCAGGTGATCGGCCGGCGGCACGACGATATCGGCGTGCTCGCGGTGGCGGCCGAGCTCGAGGCGGTGATCGCCGGGATCCCCGATCTCGCGCCGCGCGCCCCCGACCTCGCCGCCCTGCGCGCTGCACCCGCGATCGCCGAAGCGGAGGGGTTCCTGAGCTTCGAGTGATCCTCGGGGGGAACGCCTGCCTCGCCGAGGGGGCTCACGCCCCCGCAGCTCGGCAGGCGTGGCGAAGGGCCGGTGGCCCTCCGCCGGGTGCGTCACCGGTGGGGAAGGCGGGCAAGCGGGCCGGGATGGCGGCGTTCATCGCCAGAGAGACGGGCGGGTGGCGGACCTCCGTGAAGCCCTGGCGAACGTGTCCGGGGGAGGGCTTGCGCCCGGGTCTCCGCTGCGCCTCGCGCCACTCACGGCTTCGGGCTTCAGGCTTCGGGCTTCGGGCTTCGGGCTTCGGGCTTCGGATACCTGCGGGGCCGTCATACCGTGCGCAAGCCCCTCATCGCTCCGAACCGAGCACCGAGGGACGCGCCCGACCCTGGGTGGGCGCAGCACCGCCCGGCATGGGCGTTTTATCCCGAAAGCCCCGGGCGACGGCTGAACCATTACCGACATCGCCAGCGCGCCCTCCCGGGGGGAGGGTCGGGCGCGGCCCGGGCTGGTCGCCCGGGCAGGAAGGCTGAGCCGGGACCCCTTCTTACCACGACGCCGCCGGCCAACACCCCGCGCCGGCGGAGGCCCTTCAGGGCCTTCGCCACGCCCGCCGAGCTGCGGGGGCGCAAGCCCCCTCGGCGAGGCGGGCGTTTCGCCCCCCGGTGTGCTCAGCCGATGGGGGTTGCCGCCCAGGCGGCGGCGCGCTTGCCATCGGTGAGGGCGCTCACCGCATTGGCAAGGGAGTAGCGGTCGAGGCCGTAGTGTCGGTAGAGGTCGCCGATCGTGCCGGTCTGGCCGAAATGCTCCACCCCGTGCGGCACCGTGCGGTGCCCGGCCACGGCGCCGAGCCAGGAGAGCGTGCCGGGGTGGCCGTCGATCACCGTCACGAGGGTGCACTCGCGCGGCAGCGGCTCGAGCAGCGTCTCGACATGGGCGCGCGCGGCCGCGTTGCCGCGGGCCCGGGCGCGCTGTGCGGCGGTCCAGCCGGCGTTGAGGCGGTCGGCGGAGGTGACGGCGAGCACGCCGATGTCGCGCCGCACCTCGCCGATCATCCCGGCGGCGGCGATGGCCTCGTCGGCCACGGCGCCCTGATAGGCGATCACCACCGAGCAGTTCGGCCCCGGCCGGCGCAGCCAGTAGCCGCCGTCGATGGCGCCCTGGCGGAAGGCGTCGTCCACCCGCCGGCCCGGCTGCTCCAGCGGCTTGGTGGTGAGGCGCAGGTAGACCGAGCCGCCGGTCTCGTCGCGCAGCCAGGTGCGCTCGTCGGGGTCGCCCTCGCCGTCGCGCTGCATGTAGTCGAAGGCCCAGGCCATGATCACGGCGAGCTCGTCGGCGAAGGCGGGTTCGAAGGCGGCGAGCCCGTCCTGGCTCATGCCGATCAGCGGCGTGCCGATCGACTGATGCGCCCCGCCCTCCGGCGCGAGCGTGATGCCCGAGGGCGTGCCCACGATCATGAACCGCGCGTCCTGGTAGCAGGCGTAGTTGAGCGCATCGAGCCCGCGGGCCACGAACGGGTCATACACCGTGCCCACCGGCAGCAGCCGCTTGCCGAACAGGCTGTGCGACAGGCCCGCGGCGGCGAGCAGCAGGAAGAGGTTCATCTCCGCGATGCCGAGCTCGAGATGCTGGCCCTCGGGGTCGAACTCCCATTTCGCGGTGGAGGGGATGGCATGGCTCACGAAGGCATCGGCCAGAGCCTCGCGCGCGAAGAGCCGCCGGCGGTTCACCCAGGGCCCGAGGCCGGTGGTGCCGGTCACGTCGGGCGAGGTGGTGAGGATGCGCTCGGCAAGCGGGCTGTCGCCGCGCGCCAGCGCATCGAGGATCTTGCCGAAGGCGGCTTGCGTGGAGAGGCTCGCCCCGGCGGGCGCCTTCAGCTCCGGCACGGGCAGGCGCGCATCCGTCAGCCGCCGCGGGCCGCCGGCGAAGAACGGCACCCGGCCGAGGAAGCCGCGCAGCCCCTCGGGGTCGCGCACCGCGGCCATCGGCTCCCACTCCTCGCCCTGCGCCACGCCCATGTGGGCCTGCCACTCGGCGAACTGCGCCTTGGTCATCAGCCCGCCGTGGTTGTCCTTGTGGCCGGCGATGGGCGTGCCCCAGCCCTTGATGGTGTAGGCGAGGAAACAGGTCGGCCGGTCATGGTCGACAGCGGCGAACACATTGGCCAGCGTCTCCACGCAATTGCCGCCGAGGTTCTCCATCAGGGCCGCCAGCTCGGCGTCCGAGCGGCGGTCGATGAGCGCGCTCACGTCGCCCTGGTCACCGAGGTCCTCCATCAGCCGCTCGCGCCATTTCGCGCCGCCCATGTAGGTGAGGGCGGAGTATTCCTGGTTGGAGCAGCCGTCGATCCAGTCGCGCAGCTTCTCGCCGCCGGGCTCCACGAAGGCCGCGCGCTGCAGGGCGCCGTATTTCACCCGCACCACGTCCCAGCCGAAGGCCTCGAAGATCTTCACCACCCGGCCGAACAGCCCCTCGCGCACGATCCCGTCGAGCGACTGGCGGTTGTAGTCGATCACCCACCAGGTGTTGCGCAGGTCGTTCTTCCAGCCCTCCTGCAGAGTCTCGTAGATGTTGCCCTCATCGAGCTCGGCATCGCCCACCAGCGCCACCATGCGGCCGAGCCGCTCCACCCCGCCCCAGCGCTTGGCGGCCACGTAATCCTGCACCAGCGAAGCGAAGGAGGTCATCGCCACCCCGAGCCCGACGGAGCCGGTGGAGAAATCCACGTCGTCCACGTCCTTGGTGCGCGAGGGGTAGCTCTGCACGCCGCCGAAACCGCGGAAGGCCTCCATCTTCTCGCGCGGCAGGTTGCCCATCAGGTACTGCATGGCGTGGAACACCGGCGAGGCATGCGGCTTCACCGCCACCCGGTCCTCCGGCCGCAGGGCCGAGAAGTAGAGTGCCGTGATGATGGACACCATCGAGGCCGAGCTCGCCTGGTGCCCGCCCGTCTTGATCCCGTCCACCTTGGGGCGGACATGGTTCGCGTTGTGGATCATCCAGTGCGACAGCCAGAGCAGGCGCTGCTCGACGGTCTTCAGATGCGCGGCATCGGTGGGCACGATATCGATCGGCATTCTGCGGTCTCCCCGGGGTGCGGTGCTTTCTTGCGCGCCGCCCGGGGTGGTCCGGGCGGCGCGGGGGGTCAGGCGGCGGGCGCTCAGCCCTCCTTGTAGTAGTAGCTGTAGCCGTTGAGGGCCGGCGCGCCGCCGAGGTGAGCGTAGAGCACCTTCGAGCCCTCGGGGAAGAAGCCTTTGCGGGTGAGGTCGATCATGCCCTGCATCGACTTGCCCTCGTAGACCGGGTCGGTGATCATCGCCTCGGTGCGCGCGGCGAGGCGGATGGCCTCGTTCGTCTCCTCCGAGGGTACGCCGTAGGCGGGATAGGCGTAATCCTCGTTGATCACGATCTCGTCCTCGCGCACGGCGCGGCCGAGGCCCACCAGCTCGGCGGTGTTGTCGACGATGGAGCGCACCTGCGCCCGGGTCTGCTCAGGGGTGCCGGAGGCGTCGATGCCGATCACCCGGTCGGCGCGGTCCTGCGCGGCGAAGCCCACGATCATGCCGCCCTGGGTCGAGCCGGTGACCACGCAGACCACGATGTAGTCGAACTTGAAGCCCAGCTCGGCCTCCTGCTGGGCCACTTCCTCGGCAAAGCCGATGTAGCCGAGCGCGCCGTACTTGTGCACCGAGGCGCCGGCGGGGATGGCATAGGGCTTGCCGCCCGCGTCCTTCACCGATTGTATGGCGTTTTCCCAGCTCTGGCGGATGCCGATGTCGAACCCGTCCTCGACCAGCCGCGAATCCGCGCCCATCAGCCGGGTCATCAGGATGTTGCCGACACGGTCGTAGACCGCGTCGTAATGCGGCACCCATTTCTCCTGCACCACCACGCATTTCATGCCCAGCTTCGCAGCGGTGGCGGCCACCATGCGGGTGTGGTTCGACTGCACGCCGCCGATCGACACCAGCGTGTCGGCGCCTTCCTTCAGCGCGTCGGGCACGATGTACTCGAGCTTGCGCAGCTTGTTGCCGCCCATGGCGAGGCCGGAGTTGCAATCCTCGCGCTTGGCGTAGAATTCCACCTTGCCGCCGAGCGCCTCGGAGAGGCGCGGCAGGTGCTCGATGGGCGTCGGGCCGAAGGTGAGGGGGTAGCGGTCGAATTTCTCGAGCAGCGACATGGCGGGGTCTCCTGGTTTGCGTCCGGCCATGAGCCTAGCAAGCCCCGCATGGAAGGTGCTTCCTGATTTCAGCGCCACGCTGCTTGCATTCCCGGCATAATGCCGTCTCAATGCGCGGAGTCATCACCTACCGGGGTATATGATGGAAGATCCTTCCACGCATGATCTGGACCGAATCGATCTCGCCATCCTGCGCGCCCTGCAGGGGGATGGCCGGCTCAGCAATGCCGAGCTGGCGCAGCGGGTGAACGTGAGCCCGGCCACCTGCCACCGCCGCACCCAGCGGCTGTTCGAGAGCGGGGTGGTGAGCGGCGTGCATGCCCGCATCGACCCCGAGCCGGTGGGCCTCGGCGCGCTGGTGATGGTGGGCGCGGTGCTCGACCATTCCACGCCCGAGAGCTTCGCCGCCTTCGAGGCCGCGGCCATGCGCATGAAGGCGGTGCTGGAGTGCAACCTGGTGGCGGGAGACTTCGACTACCTGCTCAAGATCCGGGTGAGCGGCATGAAGGATTTCAACCGCCTGCACGGCCAGCAGCTCATCGCCCTGCCCGGCGTGCGCCAGATCCGCACCTTCTTCGTGATCCGCGAGGTGAAGGAGGCCGCGCCCCTGCCGTTCTGAACCCCTCAGACCAGCTCCTCGAAGGCGGATTTGAGCATGTCGCGCGCCGAGATGTCCGGCCGGGTGATCTCGATGTCCTCGAGCGAGAAATCGGTGCCGCCGGTCTCGCTCCAGCCCACGGGCACCTTGATGCCCATCTCCATCTCGGGGCCGAACTCGCCCAGCGTGCGCCGCCATGGCCCCCATGTCTTCGAGATGTCGGTCACCCAGAGATCCACCCCCGCGGTGACACTGGCATTCACGCCCACGCGGAACTTCGGCCGCGCCTTCGCCTCCACATCCGCCGCGACCGTGAGCCCGGCCTGCCGCGACCAGGCGACATCCACGCCCGCGGAGGCCTCGGCGTCGATGCCGAGCTCGCCGTCGAGCCCCACCCGCCCCTGCACGTAGGCCACCGCGGCGCGGGCCCGCAACCCACCGCCGATGTCGAGCGTGAGCCCGGCGCCGGCCGGCACCAGGAAGCGGGCCGAGCCGGTCACCGTCGCGTCTTCCGGCGCGTCGAGGTCCATCGCGGCGGTCACCTCGGTGTCGACGAGCTGGCCGGGGCCGATGAAGGCGTTGAAGCCCAGGTCGGCGTCGGCGAAGGCGAAGATGCCGAAGCCCACGCCGCCGAGCGACACGCCCCAGATCGGGAAATCCGGTGTCTCGACATGCAGGAGATCCTTCTCGAAGCGCCGCTCGGGGAACACCTCGAAGCTGGGCGGCAGGCCGATGCTGCCCTCGATGCGCAGGCTCGCATCCGGCCCCAGCGTGATGGCGGCCGCGCCGTGCAGCACCTCGCCGAAGGTGATCTCGGCCCGGCCCGCGCCCCAGACGGTGAAAGTGTCGAGCGCCGCGCCCTCCACCGGGTTGCCCTCCTCGTCGAGCGGCGCATTGGTGGCGGTGAAGGAGAGGGTGCCGCTGGCCGGGCCCTTCTCCACCGTGAGCGGACCGCCGGTGATGGTGACCCGCGCGCCGTCGACCAGCACGCCCACCCGGCCGGACACCCCGGCGATGCCGATCACCGCCTCGCCGCCGCCGCCGAAGCTCCACTCCCCCGTGCCGGGGTCCTGCCGGGCGAAGAGCGAGGCGGTGGCCGAGGTGACGCCCGGCACCGCCGCCACCGGCAGGGGGATGTTCTCGGCCCCCAGCGCGATCCCGGTCTCGGGCGCATAGCTCACGCTCACCTCGGTGCCCGAGAGCGCGCCGCCGAGCAGCAGGCTGCCGCTCACCGATATGCCCTCACGCGAGAAGGTGGCACTCACCCGCCCCGAGGCGACGCCGGGCAGCGCCCCCTCCTTTACCCCGGCCTCGAGCCCGAGGGTGAGCGTGTCGGCGCCGAAGTCGTAAGCGAAGCTCGCCTTCGCGGGGTCGAGGAAATCGAGGTCGAAGTCGAAATCCCCCGCGAGGATGGTGGTGCCGCGCTGCACCCGGGCGGTGAGCTGGCCGGAGCCGAGGGCGGCCACCTCCACGCCGGCACTGCCTTCGAGGAAGAAGCCCGCGTCCCCCACCCCGATCTGCAGCGCGGCCTCGGTGACCGTGACGGGGCCGAGGTTCAGCCGGTCGCTGGGGATGGGGAATTCCACGAAGATATCGGTGCCGCGGATGAAGAACGGCACTTCGAGCCCGGGGAACAGCAGCCTGGTGGCGGTGATGATGCCGTCGGCGAAGATCTCGCCCTCGGCACTGATGCCGGTTTGCAGGAATGTGACCGGGCTCATGCCCGTCGCCTCCTTCGGCACGGCGCGGATGCGGGCGTCAAGCGCGGCCTGGTCGATGTAGCCGGAGAAGCCGAGGCCGTCTGCCGCCAGCACCGGGATGCCGTTTTCGCCCGTGGCCGGCGTGGGGTTGAGCGGCGCGCCGTCGCGCAGGCGGAACACCTCGCCCTCCAGCCTGCGGATATAGGGCGGCTCCAGCGGGTCACTGTCGGTTACCGTCGCGCCCTGGAAGCCGAAGCCGCGGAAGCCCGCGCGCCCGCCCCCCTCCGGCTCCACCCCCTGGGCGGTCACCTTGAAGCGCTGGCGGAAACCGCCGCCGGGCTTGGCGAACACGCTCACGACCTTGGGGCGCACCGGGCGGCCGGCCTCGTCGGTGCGCACAACGAGGCCTTCGGCGATCACCTCGTCCATGGTGAGCGCCTTGAGCAGCGACAGGTGCGCGCCGGCGGTGATCTGGGCGCGGGTCCAGTACACGCCGGGGTCGCCGCTCACGCTGAGGGCGCCGAGGGCGCGGAACTCCACGTCCCAGGGCGCGCGCATGTCCTTGATGGCGGAGTAACTGGTGGCGAGACCTGCGTTCGGGCCGGTGAAGAAGTTGCGCTCGCGCGCCGCGTCCAGCACGCCGTTGATCTCGCGCTCCATGTAGCTGTTGAGCTTCGAGCCCTCCGAGCGGTTGGCCGAGCGGTCGAACACCCAGAAATTCTCCCAGCCGTCGAGCCCGCCGAGCAGCAGCGGCAGGATGTGGTCCACGTCGAAGGCGTGGTAATTGCCCGCGCTGTCGTAGTCGGGGAGCTTGATCAGCTCGTGGTCGGCAAGCTCGGCCTCGGTGCCGACGATGAGCGAGGCCGCGTCGCGGGTGCGGCCGCGCTTGCGGCGCAGGTAGTAGCGGCGCGGGCCATCCTCGCCCGCGGTCACGTCGGCGGCGTTCTCCCAGCCCTCCACCGCGCCGAAATGGCCCTGCAGCGCCGGTTCCACCTCCTGCTCGGCCACCTGCAGGAAGGCAGCGCGCAGGAAGGATTGCCGCGCGGTGGTCGAGCCGCGGGGGTTCTTGCCGCGCCAGATGAAGGGCGCGCTGCCCGGGAGCGGGTTGAAATCGGGGTCCGCGACGCCGGGGGCGAGGCTGTTGTCGGCCGTGCCCTTGAAGGCGCGCCCCACCCGCGGAACCTTCAGCAGGGGCAGCGAGATGCGGCCGCTCTCGCGCGCCGCGTCAAGCTCGATGCGCGCGCCGGCATTGCCGGGGCGGGCGAAGCTGGTGCCGGGGTCGGCCACCTCGGCCTCCTCCTCCTCGCCCTCGGTCGCGCGCTGCAGCGGCATGGTTTGCGCCGCGGTGCCGAGGCCCTTCTGCTGCTGGGTGTGCACCAGCTCATGCGCCAGCAGGTGGCGGCCGCCGCGGGTTTCGGGCCGGTAGCGGCCGGCGCCGAAGAACACGTGGTTTCCCACCGTGAAGGCCTGCGCCCCCACCGCCTTCGCCGCCCCGTGCGCCGTGGGCGTGTCATGCACCCGCACGGCAGAGAGCGGCCGGCCCAGCCCGGCTTCCATCGAATCGCGCAGCGCCGAAGGCAGGGCCGCGCCGCCGCCGGCGCGCATGCGGGCGATGGCGCCTTCGGCGGCGGCGGAGGCCACGGCGGGGCCATCGGCGCGGCGCTGCAGCTTCGTCTCCGGCGCCTCCTTCTCCTCCTCCGCCTCGGGGATCTTGCGGGTGCTCACCGCTGTCGAGGGCGGCGGAGAGGGAATGGGCGCGCGTTGCGCGCGGGGGGCCGGAACGGGGGTGATGACCGGGGGCGCGCCGCGCGGCGCGGTCTCGCCGGAAGCGAGGATGCGGTCCGCGATACGGTCCGCCTCGGCCTCGTGGCGATCATGCGCGGGGCCGATGGCGAGCCGGGCCTGCAGCAGGGGTGCCGCCCGGCGCGACGCGGGGGCGGCGCGCGCCGGCTGCGGGGGGGCCTGGGGCGGCGCGGTGCGGGCCATGGGCGTCAGCCCTGCTTCGGGAAGCGGGCCATCAGGTCGGCCACGATGCGCTGCACCAGCCGCGCCTCGCTGTCCCCGCCGAGCTTGAGGCTCTTGCCCACCGTGTCCGGCTTCGCGCGTGACAGTGCGTTCAGCTCCTTCACGCTGCCGATGCCACCATCGGTGAGGCGGCGGCGGAAGGTGGCCTCGCTCAGGCCGGTGTCGGGCGCGCGGGGGTCGGCGGCGAAGAGGAAGGAGAGGGTGGAGAGATCGGCCTTGTCCTCGCCCGCGGCCACGCGCAGCAGCACGCGGTCCTTGTCGCCCACCGGGCTGTCGGGCTCGGGGAACTGGCCCACCACACGGCCGGCGCGCTGCGGGTCGGAGACCATCTCCACCTCCCGCACGGTGAGGCCCATCTCCTCCACCTGCTTCACCGCGCTGCGCAACGCCTGGCCGCGCAGGTCGGGGAAACTGGCGCCCGCGGCGGCTCCGACCACCCAGGCCACGCTGCTGCCGGGGGTCACGAGGCTGCCCGCCGGGGGGGTCTGCTCCAGCACGCGGCCGGCCATGCGCAGCGCGGGCGCCTCGCCGCTGCGCGTGCCGGTGAGCCCGGCCTGCTTGAGCAGGGCGCGGGCCTCGGCCTCGGTGGCGCCGGTGAGCTTCGGCACGCTGACATGGCCGGGCCGGCTGTCGGGCCCCGGGCCCTTGGGCGGCGGCGGCATGGGCACGATGCCGTCGAGGCGGATCTCCACGTAGCAGGCCTCGCCCGGGCCCGGGGCGGGAATGTCCTTGCGGTCGAGCAGATGCGCGCCCGAGGGGCTCGTGACCCGCAGCAGGATCGCGTCGAGCGGGGCATGGGGCAGCTCGAAGCCGCCGCGCGTGTCGGATTGCGCGCGGGCCACCTCCGCACCGTCGCCGCGGTGGAGGGTGAGCAGGATGCCCTTCACGCCGCGCTTGGCTTCGGTCACCCGGCCGCGCAGCATCGCCTCGTTCGGGCTCACCGGCGCGGGCACCATGCCCTCGCGCTCGCGCTCGGAGCCGATCTCGCCGAGCTGGCGCTCATGGGCGAGGAGCAGCCCGCCCAGCTCCGCCGCGCGCGCCGCCTTGCCGCGGCGCAGGGCCCGGTCGCGCTCGCGCGTGAGCTGGGCGGTGCGCGCCCGGCCGAGGGCGAGCGCGCCGCCAAGTGCCGCCACCCGCGCCTGCACGCCCACCTCGCGCAGGCCCGCGGCGGCGATGGTCTCGGTTTCGGTGAAGATGTGGTAGCTGCCCTTGCGCATCATGTCCTCCCCGGCCGCTCAGGCGCGCCGCATGGTCGTGGTGTAGCTCATCCGCCCCCAGCTCGACCGGCCGGGATAGGCCGTGTGCCCGCCGCCGGGGATGGAGACGAAATCGTTGGTGATGGTGATGTCGCCCTGCCCGTCGCCGCCGCCGATATCGTCGAGATAGTCGAGCAGCAGCGGGCAGAAGCGGTTGTCGCCGAGCGCGAACTGGTCGATGAGCGAGAGGTTGGCCGCCGCCACCCGGTTGAGCGTGCTCGGGGTGCCGAGCGTGGTGATGGCAAAGCAATGCGTGCCCTGGTTCATCGCGGTGGTGTTGAGCAGCAGGCCGTGGGTGTAGCCGGAGAACAGGGTGCGGCCGAGCTGCTCCTGCAGCCGGTTGCCCAGCATGCGCACCGAGGCGCCGAGGGCGAAGGCGTTGGTCAGCACCATGTCGAAGCCGGTCTCGCATTCGAGCTGGTTGTTGGACACCGACACGTCGTCGAGGCTCGCCACCAGCACGGAGGAGACGCTGCTCGCCGCCTCCAGCCCGTGCGGGCGGAAGCTCACCTGGTTTGCGTCGAACATGGTCTCGCCGCCCACCGCGAGGGGGCTCTGCTCCTGCGGGCCGTCGTCGAGGCCGCCGGTGAGTTCCTCGAGGAAGGCGAGGTTGAAGATCGACACCGCGTTGCCGCCGAGGGCGGCGATGAAGAGCTCGGTGAGGGCGAGGCTGTCCTCCGCGAAGTCGCGCCGCACCACGGGGTCGAGCGCGATGAGAGCCGCGATCACGCCGAGAAGCCCGCTCATCGAGGCGTCGAGGCTGAGGCGGAAGCCCAGCAGCGCGAGCTCGGGCGCCGAGGTGCCCGCCCCCACCAGCCGGTTGTCGCACACCCGCACCGGGCCGAGGGCGACGAGCTTCAGCGCCGGGCCGTGGCCGCTGTCGACGAAATTGCCCGACATCTCGAGGGCGGCCATGCGCGGCGGGGCGGCGGCGGCGTCCGCGTCGGTGTCCTCGCCCGCGTAGGTGACGCACCAGCCGATGTTCACCCCGCCGCGCCGCCCGGGGTCGAGCACCGTGCCGCGGGCGGCCCGCGCGCCGTTGTCGTGGATGCGGTTGTCGCGGATCACCGCGCCCGAGGCCAGCAGCAGGAAGATGCCGCAGTTCGGCGCGGCCAGGTCTGTCGCGTTGGCATGGATGCGGTTGCCCGCGATCTCGATCAGCTCGCAGGCCGCGAGCGCGATGCCGCCGTGGCCCATGAAGTAGCGCAGCGCCAGCGGCGGCGTGTCGAGGTCGGTGCGCAGGCAGCGGGTGATCTCGTTGTCGCGGATGCGGGCGCGCGCGACGGTGATGAAGTCGGGCGCCGTCTCGAGGTCGAAGAAATGCGCCACCGAGATGCCGCTCAGCCCCATGTCGGCGATGAGGTTTCCGGCAATGTCGATGTCGCGGATCTCGCCGCCCGAGACCGGGTCGAGCCGCTCGGGGATGTCGATGGTGAGGCGCGGCGGGATCGGGTACCAGCCCGGCACGAGGCAGCCCGCGGGGGTGACGGTGAAGCCGCCGCCGAAGGTCCAGACCCCGGTGAAGCCGCCGTCCTGCGCCACCCATTCGATATGGCCGAGCGTGATGCCGTGGCCCTTGCCGCCGGTGATGCGGTTTTCGCGCAAGGCCACGTGGGTGGAGGTGCCGCCGATGGTGATGCCGCCCAGCGGCCGGCGCTCGGCCGGGATGGCGAGGTCCACCGTCACCTCGCAGCGCTCCACCGTGAGCCCGTCGCCCAGGGCGAAGACCGCGGGGTCGGTGCCCGCCGCGGTGTCTTCCGTGCGCGCGGCGGTGAGCTCGCGCTGGGTGATGCGGCAGTGCTCGAGCGTGAGCCCGTCGCAGCCGTTGAGCCAGAGCACCGAGGCGTCGCGGCCGCGCAGGGCGAGGTTGCGCAAGGTCACGTCGGTGCAGCGCGCCTCCTCCGCGCTCTCGCCCTCGCGCGCGCCGATCAGCACCGCGTCGCCCGCCTCGGCCTCCATCTCGAAATCGCTCAGGGTGATGCGCGCGCAGCCGGTGAGGCGCAGGGCGGCGGGGAAGTCGTCCTGGCTCTCGTCGGCCAGCCACAGGGTCTCGGGCCCGCAGCCGGAGATGCGGATGTCGCTGCGCCCCGTGATCTCCACGCTCGCGGTGTGCCGGCCGCGCAGCAGGCAGATCTTGCCGCCCGAGGCCGGCAGGCGGGCCAGCGCCTCGGCGATGGAGTTCACGTCGCCGTGGCTGCGCATGCCGTCGCCCACGGTCACCTCGCAGCAGGTGGGCTGCATGCACAGCTTGCGGAAGCGCTCGCGGCAGTCGGAAACGGTGGCCTGCACGGCCCCGCCCGCCACCGCGGTCCAGCTGATGATGCCGAGGGCGGCGAGGTGGCGCAGCGGGCCCATGGGGGGTGCGGGCGGCGGGGTTTCCGCGCCCGGCTCCAGCAGACGCCAGGGCGTCACCACGTCCGGCGCGTTCGGCCGGGCGGCGACCACCCAGAACTCCCCCGCCACGCCGAAGCTGCCGGGGGCGAGGGCGGGGGCGAAGCTCACCTCCAGCCCGGTGGTGCCGAGGGCGATGGGCCCCGGCGTGATGAGATGGTCCGGCGCGCCGGCCTCGCCCGAGCCGCCGCTCCAGACGCGGAGGTAGAAATACGTCGCCATGTCCGGGTCATCGAGCGGGTTTTCGCTGCCCGCGCCCGCGCCGGTGAACCAGTCGGTCCAGCCGGGGTCGAGCACGTGGTCGATGAGCAGCGTGCCCTCCTCGGGCGAATAGTCGGTGGCGACGGTGGCGAGGGTGCCGATGGGCTCGGCCAGTTTCTCGCCGTCGGGCAGGCGCGTGGTCCAGCGCATCAGCTCCACCGCCTGGCCGGCGAGCGGCTGGCTCACCGCGTCGCGCGGGCGGGTGAGGAAGGTGACCCGGGTCTGCGCCGGGGTGCCCGGCGGGGCGTCGGCCGGCGGGTCGACGGGCGCGAGCTGCACGCGGTAGAGGGGGGCTGCATTGTCCCGCCCCCAGATGAAGCGGTCCGGCGCGGTGAGCTGCACGCGGAAGCTCTCGTTCTCGGCACCGAGGTAGCCGCCCTGGGTCTGCGGCGCGCAGAGGTTTTCCTCCAGACCCTCGTCGGTGAACCCCACCGTGAGCCCCGCGCCGGAGACAAGCGCGCCGGTCACCGGGTCGGTCTGCAGCGCGCCGCGCACATCCGCCAGCGCCTGTGCGCAGGTGTCGGCACTGCCGGGCACGAGATGCACGCGGGCAAGCCGCCTGCGCCGGCCCGCGCCATCGGCGCCCGAGCCGAGGGCGCGCTCGAAGAGCTCCGCGTCCTCCGTGGCCGAGACATCCTGCTCCCAGCCCTCGAGATAGACGAAATCGCTCCGCGTGCCGCCCTGCGGCGGGGCGGGCAGCGGCGCGAGGTCGAGGGGCAGCTGCAGCCAGTCCGGCTGGGCGAGGAAGCGCGCGGGCGCCAGCATGTCGTAGCGCAGGCCGCCGATGTAGTAGGTGCCGCGGGCGATGTCGAAGTCGATGGCGCCGTCCGTCACCCGCGGGGCGGAGACGCGGAAGCCGTCATCGGGGGTGCCGGAGGCGCAGATCACGTCGCGGATGGCGCGGCGCAGCTCCTCGGCGGCGATGTCGGCACCCTCGTTCATCTCCGAGTCGAGCGGGATGCGTCCCTGTTGCCAGCGCATGCCGGTGAAGTTCTTCGGGCGCTGGAACGAGTCTCTGGACAGGTCGAGGGACAGCATGGCCGCTCTCCTTTACGTCTCGAAAATGAGCTGGGGGATCACGCTCACCGGGCTGAATTCGGCGAGCTTGCGGATCAGGTCGTCGCGTTTCACCGCGTCGATGGCATCGTGGAACACGCCCATCTCGGAGGTGCTCTCCGCGCCGCGGCGCAGGGCCTCGGGCGCGGTGGCGGAGAGCTGGGCGAAGCCCGCGTCGCCGAAGCGGCGCGAGACGAACAGGTGGTCGGGCATCGCACCCGGGAAGGCCAGGCAGCGGTAGGCGTTGGGGATGCCGGCGGTGGCGGTCTCCACGGCGGCGGAGTAGCGCACGCAGCTGCCCTGCGCGTCCTGTGCGCCGAGCGTGCCCTGCACGATGCTGTCCTCCACCATCAGCCGCGCCGCCGAGACCGCGCCGAGCACCGTGCTGCGCGCGAGACTCAGGGCGGCGTAGCGGGTGCGGATCGCCACGCCGTCCGCGCCCCCCACCAGCACGCTGTCGGAGATGCAGATCTCCCTCGCCGCACAGGGCGAGCCCGCGAGCAGGCTCTCCTCCAGCGGCCCGAGGATGCTGCTTTCGATCACCAGCCGCCCCACCGCGCCTTCCACCAGCAGGGTGACGGCGGGGATGACCTCGGTGAGGCCCGGGGCGATGCGGGCGCGCGCGCCGCCGGGGTCGAGCGTCATGTGGCGCAGGGTGACGGTGTCGAAGCTGCCCGAGAGCACGAGCGCGCAGCCCACGGGCGGCGCGGGGTCGGCCACGGGCCCGTGGCCGTCGGGGAAGAGACCCAGCCAGAGGCCGTCGAGGGTGAGGGCGCCGCCCTGTCCCTCGATCTCCCAGCGGCTCGTGCCCGGCTCCAGCGGCAGGCGCAGGTAGGGCCGCTCGCCGTTGGCCGCCTGCAGCGTGAGATCGCCGGTGAGGGTGAGGCCGGGGGCGGCGAGGTGCACATGCGTGCGGCTGTCGTTCACCTGGTACGCCCCCTGCCCCGCCGGCGCGCCGGGCCCGGGCGCGCCGGGCAGGCGCAGGCCGGGCACCGGGCCGGGGTCATTGTCGGCAGGCGCGGGGTCGGGCAAGGGCGTGAGGCCCTCGCGCGCGAGGCCCGCGCCGCGCTCATGCGTGCCGGCGCCGAGCGGGGCGAACAGGCCGTAGTGATGGCGCGTGAGGTGCAGCGCCGCCTCCGCGCCCGGCGCCTCGGCAAGCCAGATGCGGCCGCGGGCGGGGTCGACCACGGCGCGCACCCAGGGCCAGGGCGCGGGGTCGAGGCTCTCCCAGGCCGAGAGGTCGCCGCCCATCAGGTCCGGCCTCGGCAGGGTGTCCTCGGGGTCGGTGCCGATGGCAAGCGCCAGCGCGTCGGGCAGGAGCTGGGCGCGGGCGGAGGCCTCGAGCAGCGCGTGTTCGAGCAGCCCCCGGCCCTCGGCGGCGGTGAGGGGCGCGCCGTTGATGTGCTCGGCCCGCGCCACCAGCGCCGCGGCGCCGTGGAAGGTCTCGCCCGCCACCGCGAGCAGGCCCGCGCCGATGGAGGCGGCGGCGGCCTCCGGGCCCGGGCGGTAACCTGCCTCGTTGATGAGCCCGCAGGAGATCGGCCCGCGCAGCTCCCATTCCGCCCCCTGCCGGCAACCCCCGGTGAGCGGGCGGCCGGGGCGGAACAGGGCGATGTCGCGGCCCGAGGGGTCGGCGGTGTAGTGCCGGTCGTCGAGCCGGTGCGGCGTGCCGCGCAGCACCCGGAAGGCGAACTGGCGGTAGATGTGCAGGTTCACCTTGGCGATGCCGTAGCGCCCCTTTTCGCCGCGCAGGCGGCGGACATCGGGGAAACGGGCAAACTCGTCCCACGCCGTGCCGGCAAGCTCGGCCGGGCGACCGCGGCCGATGCGGGGAAGCCCGTGCTGCGGGCTGCCGGTGCTGGGCCCCTCGGGCGCCGGGCAGTCGAGCCCGTGCGGCAGGCGGAACAGGCGCTTCCAGCCCTCGGAGGCGGCGGCGTCCCAGCCGGCGATGTCGTCGGCGAGCAGCGGCAGCAGGCGCAGCGTGCCGCCCAACCTGCGGTAGCGGATGGTGTTGAGCACGTCGTTGCGCCGCCCCGCGCCGTTGAGCTCGGAGACGAGGCGGGTGGCGAGCAGCGCGCCGATGTAGGGCAGCGCCCAGTCATCGCAATCGGTCACCTGCGCGTCGGCCCGCAGCCGCTCGATGCTGCGCCGCTCGGCCGCCGCCTGGCCCGCCAGCACCTCCACCAGCGCGCGCAGGGCCCCGGGGGTGCGGCTGCGGGCGTCCTCGTCGCGGTAGAGGCCGGGGACAAGCGCCCAGATCTTCTCGGCGTAGAAGGCCTCGAAACCGTCGTCGGCGGGGGTGGTGTCGGGGAGGGTGTGGAGGGTCATCTCAGCTCACCGTCACGCTGTGGAACCGCGGGTAATGCCCGGCCTGCACGCGCAGCGCCCAGGCGAGCTCGGCACCGTCGAGGCGCAGCGCGGTCACCGCCTCCACCCCCGGCACGCCCTGTGCGGCGGCGATCAGGCGCGAGCGGTAGAGCACGCCGCCCACCTCCACCCGCGCGGGCGAGAGCATGTCGAAGAGCGCATCGCGCACCGCGGCGCGCACGGTCGCCGCCTCGTGATCGGGGCGCACGGCGAGGCTGAGGGCGAGGGCATGCGCATCGGCCACCGCCGGCTGCACGCGCACCGGGGTATCGGGCGCGGCCTGCCCGGCGAGCCAGCGCTCGAGGGCCACGGTGTCGACCCCCGAGCCGTCCTCCGCGTCGCCGATCACCCGGATGGAGACGAGGGCGCGCTGGCGGCGCGGGTCCCAGGCCCAGCCGGCGGAGAGGTTCACCACCCCCGCGAAGCTGCGCGCCAGTGCGGCGAAATCCTGCACCGAGACCGCCCGGCCGAGGGTGAGCGCGGCCGCGGGGGCGTTGCGCTTCAGCTCCTCGGCCGTCTCCGCGTCGCGCCCGCCCTCGGCGGGGAGCGGGTTCACGACCCGCTCGAGCCCCCTGGGCGGCTTCACGATCTGGCGGATGCTGCCGGGGGGGGGCTTCGCGGCCCCCGCGCCGTGCTGGTAGGTGGCGGTGACATTGCCCTGCCCGGTCTCGGGCACGGCGCCGCGCCGGCCGTCGCCGAAGCGCACATGGGTGGCGCCGTCCTCCTCCGTCTCCAGCATGTACACCCGGTCGGCCGGGCCGGCGGCGTAGAGCGTGGGCACGCGGGCCCAGAGCACGCCGTTCACCCGCACCTCGAGCAGCGGGCGGATGCCGCCGGGGGCGCTGCCGTCTTCCACCCAGGAGAGCGGTTTCCTCTTCAGCCGGAAGCGGTTGAGAGCAGCACCCGCGTCGGCCGAGCCGATCACCTCGCCCGCCACCCGCTCGCCGCGCACGGCGCGCACGAGGTTGCCGCGCAGCCGGAAGGGCGCGCGCAGGGCGTCGGGGAAGGCGGCGATGCCGGTGCCGGGGGAGAAGCGCGCCTCGCCGGTCACCGGGTCGGTGGTGACCTGGCCGGAGACGAGCACGCCGCGCGGCGCCTCGCCCTGCAGCACGAAGGGGCCGGAGAGCGCCTGCCCCCCCGGGCGGGCCGGCATCTCCAGCGCCATGCCGGCGCCGAGATCGGGCTGGGAGAGCTGCGTGCGCGCAGGTGCGGCCGGCCGGCCGGCCCGCAGCGGGTTGAAATGCAGCCGCCAGCGCGCAGTGGCGCCGGGCACGGGCGCGAAGCCGGAGGGGAGCGCCACGGTGCTCGCAGGCGCGGTGATGTCCTGCGCGGGCACCTCCGGCTCGCTCAGCGCCGGCGTGCGGCCCACCACCACCGCCTTGGTGGAGACGCCGGCATCGGGGATGATGAACGGGTAGAGCGTGCCGCCCGTTTCCAGAACCGCGATCTGGCCGGGGCGCAGCTGCGGGTAGAGCCCGTCGAGCACCAGTGCGCCGCCCGAGACACCGTCGCCGAAGGCGGTGGGCCCGGCCTCAAGCCCCATCAGGCGCTGGCGGATGTCGGCCACGGCCCGGCCGGCGAGCGGGCCTGTGCCCTCCTCCAGCTCGGTCTCGCGGTAGCGCGCGCCGTCGGGGCCGGTGAGGGTGCGGGTGCCGACGATGCGGCCCGCATGCACCGCCTCGCTCCCCACGCGAAAGGCCACCACGCCGCTTTTCGGCAGGCCGGCATCCCCCGCCCCGGCCAGCAGCCGGCCGGGAAAGCTGCTGCCCGGCACCGGGCGCAGGGCCCAGCCGTTGCGCTCGGGGCGGATCTCCTGCGCCTCGGTGAGCGAGAACACCTGCGGCGGCTCGTCGCCGAAGGCCTCGGAGCGGAAGGCGGTGCCCACCGGCAGCGGCAGCGCGCCCGTGCCCCCCGCCTCGGCCGCCAGCCACACCCGCGCGCTCAGCGCCGGGCGCGGTTGGTAGCCCAGCAGGCGCACCAGCCGCTCCGCGCTCAGCCGGCGCTGCGCGGTGGGCAGGTAGAATTCCCCGGTGATGCGCGCGTCGTAGAAGCGGGTGATGTCGAGCACATAGGCCCACATCTCCAGCAGCATCACGCCCAGATCCTGCTCCGCCTCCGCCGACCAGCCCGAGAGCGCGGGGCGCCCGGCGATGTCCTCGAGCATGGCGCGGCGGAACTCGGGGAAGCCCGTGGCGGGCAGCGGCAGGTCGGTGAGCCCGGCGGGGATCTCCGGGCAGGTGTCGGGCGGGTGGGCGTCGCAGGGACAGGTGGGCATCATCCGCCTCCGTGTACGCTGACCTCGAGATGGCCGCGCTCCGGGTGGGCGGGGTCGTTCGAGAGTTGCAGGATCTGGTGGGGGGCCACGGGAAGCACCGCCTCGAGCTCGCGGAACCCATGCAGGCCGCGGCGGCGGACCTGCACCGATTCCACCGCCCGCACCCCCTCCACCGCATGCACCCGGGCGATGAGGCGCGAGCGCAGGAGATCGTCACCGAAGCTGAGCCGGTCGGGGTGGAAGAAGGCGGATGCGTCGCGGAAATCAGCGAGCGCGCGGGTGATGCGCCGCACCAGCCGGCTGTTGGAGGCCTCGGGCGCGGCGCAGACCTCGATGCGGATGTCCAGCGCCAGGTAGTGCGCGTCGCGCAGGCACACCTGCCGGCCGGCCTGGCGGATGCAGTCGATCTCCGCCTCCACGCTCGCGCGCAGGGCGGGCGAGAGGGTTTGTGCGCCCACGGGGTCGACCGAGACGAAATCCGTGGTCCAGCTGCCGGTGAAGCGCGGGGTGGCGCGGGCGGCCTGCAGGTCGGGCCTGCGGCCGAGGATCTCGCGGTAATCCTCCGGGCGCACGGCGCGCAGCAGCACGGCGCGCCAGGCCTCGGGGGCGTTGGCGCGGATGCTCTCCACGCTCTCGGGCGCGCGGGCGGAGGTGACCGGGAACGGGTTCGTGACCGCCGTCACGCCCGGCAGCGTGGGCGTGCCGTCGCCGCCGGGCCGGGCGGTGCGGGTGATGGTGTCGGCCGGCAGGTTCGCCGCGAGGCCGGGGGCCGAGAGGTATATCGCGCGGAACACCGTGCCGTCCGCCGGGGCAATGCCGAAATCGCGGTCGCCGAAGCGCAGGGAGAAGCCGGCGTCGCCCGCGTAGTCGCGGTGCACCACGTCGCCCGCCGGGCGGCGGAAGCGCAGCACCTCGCGCCAGAGCCCGGCCTCCACCGTGAAGGCGCGGTCCTCGGCGTCGGCGTCGGTGATGCGGGGCGTGAAGTCCCAGAGCTCGGAGGCGGGGTCGGGCGCGAAATCCACCACCTGCGGCAGCGAGAGATCGGGGGTGATCTCCAGCAGGGTGAGCACCGGCGCCTGCCCGCGCCAAGAGAGGCCGGCGACCGGGCTTTCCAGCAGCCCGTAGCGCAGCACCCGGCCGCGCTGCCCGCCCGAGCAGGCGCCCTGCCGCTCGGTGGCGCGTGGCAGAGCGGTGAGGGCGCGCATCTGGCCCGCGTCGGCCCCGGCGAAGCGCTGTGCGAGCGCGCTGTCCGGGCCGATGCGGAAGGTCTCCTCCACCGTCTCGCCCGCCTCGGCCTCCACCGCGTTGAGATACACGGCGGCGAAGGCCACCGGCACCTGGAAGGGCAAGGGCTCGGCCCAGGCGATGCGGGTGAGCGGGGCGGACGCGGGGTCGAGCGGGTCGGTCCAGCCCTCGACCTCGGTGATGGTGAGGGCATGGGCGCGGTCCGGCTCCTCCGGCCGGCCGAGGCCGGAGCGCAGCACCGCGCGGCGGCCGAGCCAGATGTCGGCGGGATCGGCGAAGACCACCTCGGGGGGGAGCTGGCCCGCCACGGGCGGCGCGATGCTCAGCCAGGCTTCGGTGGCACCGGCGGGCAGGCAGGGCGTGCCGCTGTCGGGCTGGTAGAGCGGGGCCGCGTTCCACGCCGGGTGCAGGAACACCCGCTCGGCGAGGCGGAAGGGGATGGCGCCCACATCCTCGCGCGCGGCGAAGGCGAGATCGGGGGCGATGGCCTGGCGCGGGTCGCCCGGCTCGGACCAGCGCTCCGCCCCGGGGCCGAGGGTGAGGAGGAGCGGGGTGGTGGCGGCAGCCCCCCGGTCCGGCGCGTAGTCGACCAGGCGTGCGAGGTCGAGCACGCTCTGGGTCTGGCTCGCGGTGGCAAGCGTGGCCTCGAGGGCATAGGCGTCCTGCAGGTAGGCGAACTCGTCGCCGAGGGCGGCGAGGATCTCGAGCAGCATCATCGCCTGGTCGGCTTCCACCCGGTGCTCCCACTCGGGGAACTCGGCGGCGGCGAAATCGAGCAGCGCGCGGCGCAGGCTCGACCAGTCCCGCGCGAGATAGTCCACCGCCACGTCGCGCAGCGCCTCCGGGCTGCAGTGGCAGCAGCCCTTGCAGTCGAGCCCGGTGGGGCAGGCCTGCTTGAAGCTGAAGGTGGCGGCGGCGAAGAAGCGGTCGACACCCGGGTGGTCGAGGGCCACGCGGTAGAGGGTGAAATCGCCCGGCGCCTCCACCTCGATCTCCAGCACGGTGCGGGCGAGGCCGTCGACCGTGACGCTCAGCCAGTCGGCGCGCAGGATCTCCACCTCCGCGCCGCCGGCGGTGGAGGCGAGGGAGAGGGCGGAGAGATCGGCCGGGCCGAAGGCGGCCGCCTCGGGGATGGCCGGCAGGCCGGTGCCGGGGGTCTCCAGCCGGTCGGGGTCGATGATGAAGAACACCCGCAGCACGGTCTGCACCGTGTGGTCGAGCACCTGCACGAAGTCGATGCCGGTGAGGGCCGGGGGCGCTGGCTGCTGACACAGGAGGGCGCGACGGTCGGGCATCACAGGCTCAGCTCCACGTTGAGGAAGCGCCGCTCGCCCCGGGCGATCACGGTGTATTCCACCTCCACGTCGAGGCGGCTCTCGTTCACCCGCACCTCGATGCGCTCGGGGCGGATGAACTGCGACAGCCAGCGGGTGAGCGCCTGGAACACCAGCGTGCGCACGTAGGTGGCCGCCGCGGGGTTGAGCGGGGCGAAGAGCAGCCGGCGCAGCTCGCAGCCGAACTGCGGCCGGTTCACCCGCTCGCCGGGGTTGGTGAGCAGCACCTGGCGGATGAGCTGGCGGATGTATTCCTCGTAATCCGCCTCCTCGCGGATGCGCCCGCCCGCCACGTGGACCGCGAAGGGAAAGCGCATGGCGTTCTGCACCCGGAAGCCGCTCATAGCGCCCTCACCCGCGCAGAGGGGATCTGCACCCGGATCGGCCCGGTGGAGGGCGGCAGCGGCGCGGTGGCCGCGATGCCGATGCCCGCCGAGGCCTGGGTGACGAGGGGGATGCCCCCTGCCCGGCAGCGCGCGGCGCCGACGATCCATTGCCCGGTGGCGGTGGGGGCGCCGAACACCGGCACGTCCGTCAGCACGCCGAGGAAGCCGGTGTCGGAGCGCACGCGGCTGTTTCCGGGGATCTTCGAGCTCGCCGGGATGCCGAGCGCGTCGGAGACGCCGCCGGGAAGGCTGTCGACCGGGTTTGCCATCCGTGGTCCTCCTCTCCTCAGTTCACCGCGAAGGCGCCGTTCATCACGTCGAGCCCGGCGGGGGTGAGCACCAGCCGCGCACCGTTCGCCTCCAGCGTCACCTGCGGCGCCTCGAGCCGGATCTCGCCGGCGCCAAGCGTGAGGCGGGCGCCATCGGTGGTCTCCACCGTCACGGTGCCGGCGGCATCGTCGATGCGCACCGTGGCGGCGGGGGTGCGCAGGAACTTCACGGCCGGCCCCGCGTCCGGCGCGTCGATCTCGCCCGAGCCCCAGAAACAGCCGGTCCAGACGGGGAAGTTCGTGTCGCCGCCCTCGAACTCCACCCAGAGCTTGGCGCCCGCGGGGGGGAGGGCGAAGAAGCCCTCGCCCGGGCCCGCATAGGGCACGCAGGGCAGCGCCCAGACCGCCTGCGGGCCCATCACGTTGGGCACCAGCACCTCGAGCCGGCCGCGTTTCTCGGGGTCGGTGTTGTTCACTACCTCGCCGCGGTACTTGCCGAAGAACCGGTCCTGCAGGGCTGCGTAGAGATCCTCGTCGCGCGGCATGTCAGGCCTCCTCGCCGATCACGTTGGAGCGCAGGGTCATGTCCATCATGTGGTCGGCGGCGGTGATGACATGGGTGACGGTCTTCGCCTGGTAGGGGATGGAGAAGCGCGGGCCGGCGCCGCGCGCGTTCACCACCTGGTGGGTGCGGATCACCCGCCCCTTCAGCAGTTGCGCCGAGGTGGAGACGGTGGCCTCCACGAACCACGACGCCTCGCGCAGCGCGGCCGCGTCGCGGCGCGACTGGTCGGCGTCATCGCCCGGCCCGGAGGTGACGATGGTGCGGGTCACGCCGTCGAGCGCGTCGAGCGTGCGGCCCTCGGCCACGGTGGCGGGGTCGGCACTGGTGTCGGTGCGGCCGGTCTCGCCGCTCGCGGCGTCGATGGCCGCACCCACCGCGCGGTTCGGCCGCTCGCTCTCCACCCGGGCGCGGAACAGGTTCACGTTCGGGCAGTCATCCCCCGGCACGCTCACCCGCAGCGAGGGCGCGTCGGCGTCGAGCGGGGTGAGGGAGAATTCGCCGATGTCGAAGGGCGTGTCGGAGGGCACCTCGGGCGAGATGCGGAAATGCGCCGTCTCCTCGATGCCGTAGCCGGCACCCGGCGGCAGGGGCGGCGGCGGGCTCACCTTGTAGCTCAGCCAGAATTCCACCCCGTTCTCGCCGGCGATCTTGTCGAGCAGCGCGAGGTCGGTGCCGCGCTGGTTGAGCTGCTCGGCGGCGGTGTAGGTGCGGGTGGTGACATCGGCCACTTTCGGCTCGAAGCCGTAGCCCTGCAGGATGGAGGTGACGATCTGCGCCTCCTGCCCCTCCCAGGTGGCCTGCACGGTCTCGCGGTCCATCTCCACCTTGCGCGACTCGCCGTGCGCGGTGAGCGAGGAGCCCACGCCCCCCACCCGCGCCGTGCTCTCCACCCGGGTGATGCGGCCGCGCACCAGGCAGGCGAGCGCGTTGCCGTCGGGCACCAGCACCGAGACCATGGCGTTGGCCGCGATCTCGGGGCGGCCCTCCACCGCCGGGCGGTCGCCGCACAGGTCATCCTCGAAGCGCAGGGCGAACTTGGTGGGGCGCGAGAGCTCCTCCTCCACCCGCACCTCCGCGAGCCATTGCGCGAGGCTGTCCGGCAGGGGGAGGTTGTCGTCTCCCGTGGTGATGATGGCGCCGAAGCCCATGGCTCAGCCCTTCACCGGGATGCGGATCACCGGCGCCTCGGCCAGCACGTCGGCCGAGAGGACGCCGTTGTGGTGCACCAGCCACCAGTAGCCGGCAGGCTGGTCGAGGTAATGCGCCGCGAGATGGTCGAGCCGCTGGCCCTCGCGGCGCAGGTGCTCGCCGAGCTCGGGGCGCGCGGGGATCTCGGCCGGGGTGAGGGCCTGCACCTCGCGGCCCCGCCTGTCGCGCGCAGGGACCACCTTCGCGAAGCGGACGTAGCGGCTGTCGGGGTCGAACACGGACATGGCGCGCTCCTAAAGCGGCAGGGGGCCGGCGAGGCCGAGCACCGAGTTGGCGATATTGGCCAGCGCCAGCGCGTCCTCCTGCGTGCGGGTGAAGTTGTAGCAGGCGATGGCGGCGTCATTCGCCACGGTGTGGCGGCACTTGAAGACATCCGGGGTGAGCACGGTCATCTCCAGCGCCACGGTGGCGTGGATGGGGTAGAGCAGCGGGTTGAACTGTTTCTGCTCCACCGAGATGGAGGTGAGGCGCACCGGGGTGATCAGCCCCGGCCCGAGGATCAGCAGGGTGATGGGCACCGTGGGCCGGGTGGCGGCGGCGCCGGGGTTTCCCGCGAGCGCCTTCGCGGAGGCCACGAGATCGCCCAGCAGGCCCTCGCTGGGCTGGGTGAGCTTGCGCAGGGCCGAGATCTGCGGCAGCACGCCGAAGCCGGTGGCAAGCGGGTTGCCGGCCTCCATCCCGTCGGCGGCGTGGTAGTCGAGCGTGAAGCTGAAGGTCTCCTCCGGGGCATAGGGCTGCACGGTGGGGGCCTGGGCGCCGCGGTCGGCCTGGTCGACCTCGAACGGGTTCCAGGGCTGCAGGCTGCGGGTGACCGTCTCGGGGTTGTACTGGAAGGCGACGATGTTGGGCACCAGCCCCACGATATCCTCCAGCAGCTGCACGAAGGCGCCGGGGAAAAGCCGGGGCGAGCGGGGGTATCCGTCAGGCGACATCGGGTCTCTCCCTGTGCGTCACGGGCATGCGGGCATCGGCCAGCGTGGCGAGATCGGGCGGCAGGCCGCGCCCCTCCTTGCGCAGCTCGCGCGCCACCGCGCCGAGCAGGAGGCTCGCATCGAGCGGCGTGCCGGGCGCGGCCGCGTAGCGCGCGGTGAGCAGGGCCGCCTTGATCTGCGCGGGCGTGAGGGGGAAGCGCTCGGCGCAGGTGGCGAGCGCCTCCGCCGCCCCCGCGCGCTCGGCGGGCGTGAACAGCCGCTCCGCCAGCCCCTGCCACAGGCGCAGCCGCTCAGCCCGCTCGGGGCGGGGAAACTCGATCACGTGGCGGATGCGGCGCAGGAAGGCCTCGTCGATATGCCCGCGCCGGTTGGTGCCGAGGATCACGCAGCCCTCGTAGGCCTCCACCAGCTGCAGCAGGTGGCCGGTGTCGGCGTTGGCGTGGCGGTCCTGCGCGTCCTTCAGCTCGGTGCGGCGGGAGAACCAGGCGTCGGCCTCGTCGAAGAACAGCAGGCAGCCGAAGCGCCGGGCCTCGTCGAAGATGCGGCTGAGGTTCTTCGCGGTCTCGCCGATGTACTTGCTCAGCGTGCGCGAGACATCGACCACCAGCAGCGGCAGGCCCAGCTCGCGCGCCACGCATTCCGCCGCCATGGTCTTGCCCACGCCCGGCGGGCCGGTGAAGAGAGCCGAGGGCGAGGCGTCACGCGCAAACAGCCTCCGGAAGTCCGGGTCGGCCATCAGCGCGGCCTGCCGGCGCGCCTCGGCGGTGAAGCCGCGCAGGGCGGCGGCAAGGCTGTCGGACACCACGAGGTCCTCCCACCCCACCCGGGGGCTGAGCACGCGGCCCGCCCCGGCGAGCTCGAGATGCGCGCGCTCGCGCAGCGCTCCCTCCACCGCGCCCGGCACGGCGGCGAGCGGCGCCATGCCGCGCAGCTCGGCCAGCGGCGCGCGGGCGAGCGCCATCGGCAGCGCCTGCCCGGTGAGCGCGCGCCAGATGCCGGCCCGCGCGCCCGCGGTGAGGGCGGGCTGGCGCCGCTCGAGCACCAGCGCGCCATCTCGCGGGGCGGCGGCACGGTCCTCCAGCAGCAGGCATTGCAGCGGCGCGGCCTCGGGCAGCATGGGCCAGGCCGGCGGCACCCCGCGCCACACCGGCACCCGGCCGGTGAGCAGGGCGAAACGCTGCACGCGCAGCCACAGGTCGGGTGCCAGGCCCGCGCCCTCCACTTCCAGCGCGCCGTGGCCGAAGGCGGCGGTGACCGCGGCGGCGAATTCCGCCCGCCCGCTGCCCCGGGGCCCCACGAGCACCAGTCGCACCGGCCCGCCCTGCCCCGCGAGCGCGCGCAGGGCGGCGGCGGTCTCGGCCACCGGCCAGTCCGGCACCGGGCCCTGCTCCGCCGGCAGGCGGCACAGGCCGACGAGCCCGTCGTCGAGTGCGGCGCGGCCGTCCATCCAGTCTGCCACCGCCGCGTCGGCGCGGAAGGCGGGCGCGGCGCCGGCGGGATCGGGCAGCGGCTGCACCAGCTGCCAGCGCGCCAGCGCCCCGGCCGGGCGACAGATCGCGCCGGGGGCCAGGCCGTAAAGCGCGCGCGCCAGCGCCTCGGTGGGCTGCGGGCGCCAGGGGCGGCCCTGCAGCCCGGACACCCGCTCCTCCAGCGCCGGCTCCAGCGTGACCGCCACGCACAGGTCGAGCAGCGCGCGCTCCGCCGGGGTCAGCCCGAAGAGCCCGCAGAGCACGGCGCGCGGGCCATCGGGCAGGTCGAGCGGCGGCAGGGCGGCGCCGGGCCCGGCCTCGGCGAAGCGCTCGAGCCGGGCGGCCACGTCGCGCGTGATGCGGATGGCGTCGGTCTCGGGGCTCGGCTGGCGGGTTCCGTCGGGCATTCAGACCTCCACCCAGAAGGGTTGCGCTTCCACGCCGTTCACCGAGAGGCGCACCGGGTGGGCGCCGGGCTGCGCGGCGTCGAACAGCGGGCCGAAGCGCAGGGAGGCGGCGGTGAGCCGGAACAGCCCGCGGTCGGCCGGCGGCGCGGGCAGCGCGGGCACCGCGGCGTAGATCTCCCCCGAGACCGAGAGGGTGACGGAGGTGCCCGGCGCGAGCAGGTCGACCACCGGGTCGACGTTGAGGCGCAGCCGGCCGTTGCCGTCCGGCCCGGAAAAGCCGGTGATGTGCGGCGCGAGGCCGATCACGGCGGTGCCGGCATCGCTGCGCGCCTCCAGCCGGGCGGTGCCCTGCCCGCGCCAGCTGGTGACATCGAGGCCGATCTCGTGGCCGCCGGGGCGGATGGCGCGCACCGCAACGCCGCCGGCGCCGTCATCCACCCTCAGCTCGGCCTGGGGGACGAAGCTGATCTCGTTGGTCTCCAGCGCCAGGGCCCAGTCGGGGTTGAGCGCGGGGTCGATCACCTCCGCCGCGTCCCAGGAGAAGGCGCGGATGCGCACCGCCCGCGCATCGCCCGAGGTGAGGTTGTGCCCGCTCACCCGCACCCGGGGGCGGCCGGGCGTGGCCGGCGCGCGCAGGGTGGCGCGGGCGGGGGTGACCGCGATCTCGCGGGCGCCGAAGCCGGTCTGCGCCGGCATCTCGAAGGGCAGCACCGCGCGCGAGCCGGTGATGCGCGCCGCCGCCGATACCCGGGCGTAGATCCCCACGTCGAACACCGTGCCGCGCGCCGAGGCCGGCTGCTCGGGCTCCATCAGCACCGTGCGCACCTCGTAGAAGGCCGAAAGCCGGGCGGTGCGCTGGTCCTCCGCGGCCCAGAAATTCACCGCCTCCTCCGGCTCCATCGGGCGCAGCGACACCTCGATGCGGTTGCCGTCGCCGGCGAGCGCGGGCTCCATCACCGTGAGCGGGCCCTCCACCGGGTTCGGCGCCACTGCCAGCGTGTCGGAGATCACCGGGTGGTCGTGGAAGGTCTTGAGCGCCATGCCCATCACCCGCTGCTGGGTCTCGGCGTCGAACTGCTCGGACACGGTCATGTGCGGGGTGAGGATGTAGTAGAGGCGCAGGGCCATCGGCTGGCCGGCGATGGGCGGCACGGCACCGGCCAGGCCCACGGCGTTGCGGAAATGCGGGTCCTCACGGACGGCATAGAGGTGGAGGTTCAGCGTCGGCGTGCCGGCCTCCACCTGCTCGGGCGGCATGGTGGTGACCTGCAGCATGTCGGGCGGCACGCCGCCCAGCAGCCGGCGCACGTTGGCATGCAGCAGGTTGCGCAGCGTGAGGGTGACGAGCGAGAGGTCGAGCGTGGCCATCTCAGCGCCTCCTCTGCCCGAAGAGCGTATGGGCGCGGCGGCGCTCCGGCAGCTTGCCGATCTTCGACACCGCCTCGGCGGTGAGCGGCCCGCGCGGCGCCCGCGCTGCCGGCTCGGGCACCGGCACCTCGCGCACCACGCGCTCGATCACCCGGGTCTCCGCCGGCCCGGGCGCGGGCGGCGGGGCGGGCGGCAGC